>JAPPMU010000049.1:0-70046 GCA_028873965.1 Chloroflexota bacterium | reverse complement strand
ACACAAACCGCCCGCTTTTATTTTTAAAATCTCTATTAATAAATAAAAAACACCAACAAAAAAACGGCGGCCCCTTTACAAAACCCCCCCCGGGCCCCCCGCCAAGCCTGTGTGTACGGTCGACTAGCCTTCCTTCAGCGCCGGTATCACCTTGGTGCCGAGGAGCTCTACGGAGCGCATCACGTCCTCGTGGGCCATGTGTCCCTCGTTGCCGTAGATGAGGATGTAGCCGGGATCCAGGTCCCTGCGGATGTGGCGCAGCTTCTCGGTCACGGTCTCGGGGCTGCCGACGATGATGTTGTAGGCGTCCTGCAGGTCCTCGTAGGTCATGCGGCGGCCCATGGTGCCCGTGCCGATGAGAGGGCGCGACATCTTGATGCGCAGGGCCTCACGGGACTGGTAGCCCGGCGGGTCGTTGAATTCCATGGGCCCGCGGTTGCGGTGGTTCTCGGTCCACAGGAAGGTGCGGCCGATTTCCTGGGCCTTCTCGTCGGTGTCGGCGACGAGGCAGCGGATCAGGTAGCCGAAGTGCTCAGGCCCAGCCTCGTAGCCCTCCTCGGCGGCAGTCTCGTGGTAGATGCCCTTGAGCTGCTTGGTCAGGTCCAGCAGGGAGCCCAGGTTCATGTACGGATAGCGGTGCTTGGCGGCCCAGATCACCGACTCGGGGCTGCCGGTGCCGGGGAACCAGACCGGCGGATGCGGCTTCTGGATGGGCACCACCCAGGGGTTGACCATGCGGTGGGGCCAGTACTCGCCCTCCCAGCGGAAGGGGCCGGGCTCGGTCCAGCACTTGACGATGAGGTCGTGGGCCTCCTCGAAGCGCGGGCGGTTCTCGGTGGGCGGGTAGCCGGCGTGCAGGGTCTCCACGGCGGTGCCGCGCACGAAGCCGGAGATGATGCGACCACCGCTGATGCAGTCGAGCATGGCGATCTCTTCGGCCATCTTCACCGGATCGTTGACGGCGATGACGTTGCCCAGCATGGCGATCTTCGCCTTCCTGGTGCGCTGGGTGATGACGGCGGCGTCCACGTTGACCGAGGGCTTCATGCACCAGTAGGAGCTGTGGTGCTCGTTGGACATGATGCCGTCGAAATTGACCTCATCGGCCAGCTGGTACTGGTCGTGGTAGTTGGAGTAGAGGACGTGGGCCTTTTCGGGGTCGAAATAGGTGTTGGGGAAGTGCATCCGCCCCGATTCCCACCCCTCGAGGTCATCCTCGGTGACGTGGCCGTAGGGCTGTTCGGAGAACCAGAATACTTCGAGTTCGTGCGCCATGATGTTTGCTCCTTCTGTGGCGGTTTCGTCATTCCGGCGAAAGCCGGAATCTAGCGTTCCATCGGGCAAAGACTCGTCTGGATTCCCGCTTTCGCGGGAATGACGGAAAATGGAGGGGTTCGGTTTCTCAGCAGCAACCTCTACAGGCTGTTCAGGAATCCGGTGACGGCGCCGACGAACTCGCCGCGCTTTTCCACGGCCGGCGAGTGTCCGCAGTTGTCGATGATGCGCAACTGGCTGCCCTGGATGGCCTGCTGGAACAGGTGGCCACACTCGACGGGGATGAT
This sequence comes from Chloroflexota bacterium, assembly GCA_028873965.1. GTDB lineage: Bacteria > Chloroflexota > Dehalococcoidia > Lucifugimonadales > UBA3495 > Bin87. The sequence goes on along the minus strand of JAPPMU010000049.1, from coordinate 68,484 downwards.
CGCGTCCTCCCGGCCCCAGACGATCAGGGTGGGAGTGCTCACTCGCGACAGGAAGTGCGGCAGGCTGGGATTGTGCAGATACGGCCTCCAGCAGAGCTGGGACGCCGTGATGGCGTTGGAGTGGACCACCAACTGCTCCTCGGGGGTCAACTCGCGGGCGTAGTGCTCGTAGTTTTCCACCTGGCTGGGGTCGTGGAAGCGCTGCTTGAGGCGGGTGTCGGCAGACACCATGAAGATCTCGGCGATCTCCCCCTCCTGCGGCTTGATGCCGGCCGGATCCACCAGGACCAGGGCGTCGATGTTGTGGTCGTCCATGGACGCCATCTCGGCGGAGACCCAGCCGCCCATGGAGGAGCCCATCAGCACGATGTCCTGGAGGCCCAGGGCGTCGATGAACATGAGATTGAAATGGGCCACGTCGTTGATGGTCTTGATCCAGGCGGGGGCCTCGGTGCCATTGAAACCCGGCTGGCTGGGGACGTAAACGGTGTACTCGGCGGCCAGGTCCTCGTGCCAGGGTTGCCAGCCGTTGGAGCCGCCGGCGCCGTGGAAGAACACCAGCGGTGGGCCGCTGCCGCCGGAGTACATTTCCACGGCAGTGCCGTTGACATTTACGGTAGTGCGGGAACCGCTCTGAACTGTTGTCATACTCTCTTCCTGCGCGTTGGTGAGGTTGGCGACATTCTGTTACAGGGGTACAGGGATGTCAAGGCGACGGCTCATTGCCAGCCAATCGCATTGTATGCTGAAACCGGCCGTCATTCCGAATGCTTTGTTACCGCTTGTCATGCTTCGCGGCGCAGTGAGTCCAAATACTCGTTGGACGCCTCAGCCAATCGTTCCGCTCGGGCGCGTAGCCATTCCTGGTACTGCTCCGGCTCCACAAAGGTAGGGTCCGGAATCGCTTGCTGGTCCAGCAGGCCCCGCGCCGCAAGATTGAGTTCAGCGATGTAGCATTTGGGGGCTTTCGCCGCAATTTTGCGGTTCGCCGCTCCGCTGATCACGGCCATATTGGCCACGGAATCGATGAGCTTTCTATCGATTCCCGATACGTTGTCCCTGAGCCATTTGCGCGGGAAGATGTGATGCCACTCCGGTTCGTAGCTGCCTACTGCCTCTGCTCTAATTCTGTATCCGTCGGTATTCCAGTCTTGAGCGTCATTCTTGAACGCGAGTAGATAGATCATCAGTCTCTGCACGGAGTTTCGCCCGCTTCCGGTCTCGATGAATTCTTCCGGGGTGAACTTCGGAGGGTTGTTCAGCAAGGTATCCAGACTGTGTAGGGCTTCGTCTTTGGAATTGGCGTTCTGTACTGCTGCGATGATTCGATCCAACTTCGTTTCCGTTGGCCCGCCAAAAAACCCTTCTTTGACCGCGTTAAGCATCCATGACAAAAAGGGGCTGAAGGGGCCTTGCGGGAATTGTGCGCGATACACCGCCGCCGCGACAATTGCGTTGGAGCTCAGTGCCAGATCGGAGTTGATGATACCGTACTGCCGGAGTCCCTGGCACACGGACTGCAAGGCCTTCTGGGTTGTATTCCATGCTGAGTTATCGCCAAGGTTCTCCCAAAAGCTTTGCTCAATGTCGCGGAACCGACTTTTACCGACGCCGATTCCGGTGAACGACCGAAACAGGAAGGCGGGTTCAATTTCGAAGCCCTGATCATCAAGGTCATCAATAAACTTGATGAAATTTTGATTCACCCAGCCGGGGTTTCGAGACGCCACCACGCCAAGATAAATGTCCGCCTGCTGTACCCGCGTGCCGGTTGAGTTCAACCTTTTGAATATCTCGGCTACCTCGGTCAGTTCAATGGTGTCGTCAATCTCCACCGTAGGTAGAATCGCCTGCTTGATCCTGGTCACTTCTTGCAGATGCCTTGCCAATGTTCCCACGCTGTCGGTAAAGGCGTGTCCTCCTTCGACAAGATTCTCAGCGAAGGCGTACAAATCTTCGGACGCCAGAATTTCCCTGACCGGAACGTAACGTTGAGATGGAGACTTGCGCGTTGCGAAGGTTAGTTCTGCTACCCCGATGTCGAGCCTTATGTCATAGGCGCTCATGTGATCGGCCCAGGTGCCGCTCCGGTTGTTGTCCCACCACTCAGGACGCCGGTCGAAAAGAGTACATAGAGCGGTAGTCCGTTGCTGGCCGTCAATGATCCATGATTTTTGTCGTGGTTGGCCACTGTCACCGCGTTGTATCGCCGTGTCTGATTTCCACGTCAAAATGCTGCCCACGGGATAACTCCGCGTAAGGGAATCGGCAAGATCCCGAACCTGCGCGACTGTCCGCACGAACCCCCGCTGGAATTCCGGTACGGCGTATTCACCCTGGTTAGCCGCCCTGACAATCGACTCAGCCGTTGGCTGCCTATGCTCCATGATTATTTTCCTCGTGGTCCTGCATCTCAATCTCGTTACGTATACTGTACCGCCCACTGCGGGAGTGAGGAAGATAGGGAGTATAAGCGAATGGCACCCGATGGTCTCAGTTGGGGCTTTGGTTCTGGAAACGGGATTGGAGTTCGTTTTCCGGCAGCGATTTCAACTCTTCAATCACCAGTTGGCAAATCTGCATCCCCGGCGTCAAACGACATACGGAAGGGCCAACGTTGGCAATTTCCAGGCGGATGTTGCCGTGAAATCCGGCGTGTATGGTCGGCGCGGTCTGGTGGACTGACAAACCCCAGCGAGCGACAGAACTTTTGCCCTCCACCCTGGCCGCCAAGTTCAGCGGCAGTTCTACACGTTCCACGGTATAGGCCAGTGCGAAGGCATTCGGTTTCAGCTCGATGTATGAGTCTGACGGAACGCTGACCACTCTACCAAACTGTTGGACCGCTTCTTCTGGATCAGCCTGGGCCACCATTACCGCGATTTCGACTCCCGGTGTCGGAGGGTCAAAGACGGTGAAAGCGTCCCCCAGGAGCAAGTCCACGGAAGAGGTAGCATACGCGGCGAGGATGGGCCGTGGCTCGATGACCAATTCCCCTTCTTCCAGTGCCCGCCTGATGTCCTGATCGCTGTAGATCATCACCACCAGCCTTTGAGGATGACCTTCTGGTATGCTTCAGGCACGAAAATGTTGCGACCGGACACGCGAGTCTCGTCCGGGAGTTGAACCAGCCATCTGCCATCGTCGAAATCGGCGATGACGAAGGCTTTTAGCCATTTCTCCTGTTCGTTGACTGCGTATTCAGGCATCCACCCGCCGTAAGCTTTGTCGCCAATTTCGAACTTGACGTACTTCTCCTCTGGCATCATTCCCGGCCCAACATAGCTGAGCTGGATTTTAACCCCCTCGGGCTGCTCACGCTTGTGTCCCCAATCGAATTTGGCTCCTGCCATCTCGGACCTCGCAATTTCTATAGTGCGCGCAATATAGACACGGCGCACACGCATCGTCAACGCGACGCTGTCACCGCCTCACGTGGTTTGACACCCCAAATCGGGGGCGCATACACTCCGGCCATTAGGCCGGGGCATATCCGGCCGCCACGCTGCACGGAGGACACAGTCGTATGACCACCGCCCACACCCATGACCATGACCATCCCCACACGCACCCGCCGGCGGCATCGGAGATGCGCGGGGCCGCGTTGGCCCTGCTGAACAGCCTGGACGCTGCGCAGAAGGCGGCCATCAGCTATAGCTACCACGACGGCGAGCGGATCTTCTGGTACTACCCGCCGCTGAACCGTCACGGCCTGATGCTGCGGGACATGACCGAGGAGCAGCGCGGGCTGGCCTACGCGCTCATGGCCACCGGCCTCACCGAGGACTCCAACCGGAAAGCCCGGCTGATCATCGAGCACGAGGACGTGCTCGGCCCGCTGGAACAGGAACAGGGGCACGTGACGTTCCTGCGGGACACGCTGTGGTACGCCTGGACCATCTTCGGCGATCCCGCCAGCGACGCCGAGCCGTGGGGCTGGCGGGTGGAAGGACACCACGTGTCGCTGCATTACAGCGTCTGGGGAGATCGCGTCCTGTCGGTTACGCCGTTCTTCTTCGGCGCCAATCCCGCCGAGGTGCGCAAGGGACCCAAGGAGGGCCTGCGCATCCTGGGCGCCAGCCAGGACATCGCCCTGGAGCTGATGGAAAGCCTGGACGCCGGCCAGAAGAGCCGCGCCATTATCTACGACGAGGCTCCGGCCGACATCATCACCTTCAACTCCTCCAAAGCGTCGCTGCCCAAGGAGGAGGGCCTGCCGGCCACCGCCATGTCGGGTACGCAACGGGAGATGCTGATGGCCCTGGCCAGCGAATACGTGAGCCGGGTCCGCGCCGACCTGGCCGAGGAGCGGCTGGATGCGCTGCGCCAGGGCGGACTGGAGAAGATCCACCTGGCTTGGGGCGGCCCCGTGGATCGTGGGCAGCCCCACTACTACCGCCTGCACGGCGGCGATTTCGTGGTGGAGTACGACAACCGGCAGGACGGCGCCAACCACATCCACTCGGTGCTGCGGGACGTGAACAACGACTTCGCCGCCGACGTGCTGCGGGACCACCTGCTGCTGTACCACGTGCTGTGATGGGGCCAATCAACTGCTGCAATGGAAATCATCGCTTCCGATACATACACGCGATGGCTCAGCCGGTTGCGTGACCGAGAAGCGCAGTCTCGATCTCCAACCGGATTTTGCGGCTGGCAGGAGGCAATCCGGGCGACGTCGCGCCGGTTGGCGGAGGCATATCGGAACTGCGTATCAACTGCGGGCCGGGCTATCGAGTGTACTATGTGCAGCGCGGTCAGCGGTTGATCATCCTGTTGGCCGGGGGCGACAAAGACACTCAATCCCAAGACATTGCCGCAGCCCGACGCCTAGCGCGCGAAATATAATTCGAGGAGGCAAAGATGGCGAAGGCCAAATTCCGCCCGTGGGACCCCGCGGAAGTGATAGAAACCGGCGAAGACGCTGCCCTCTTCTTCAAAATATCCTTGGAAGATTACGACCCAAAGGTATTCGGCGCTCTGCTGGACTGCATCGCCCGCTCCAAGGGAGTGGCGGAGATTGCCGGCGTTGAGTTCAGCGATACTGAGGACGGAGGCCGCTCGGTTACCATCACCACCACCGGCGGCGTGGAGGAGACCATCGCCATCGCGCCAGAGGTGAGCCTGGAGAGCGTCCGGCAAGCACTCACGCCACGAGATCGGGCGGCGCCGGTTTCCGGCTGACGCGATCCTCTGCCGGTATTACACATCCTATAGTCTATGGACACCGGGCATATACTGTGAGTGGGAGCACGTAAACGCGCAAAACTATTCTCAGCCGGGAGGTAAGATGTCCGGCAAACAACACTGGCGCGTCGCAGCGGCCACCGCCGCAGGAGCTTCCCACCTCAGAGACGATACCCCCAACCAGGACGCGGTGGCCCACCGGGTGGTCGAGATCGGCCACGGGGCGGCCGCCGTAATTGCCGTCGCGGACGGGGCCGGATCGGCCCCGCGCTCCGACGAGGGTTCCAGAGTCGCAGTCGATGCCGCGGTTGCGTCGGTCGCGGAAGGGATCAACAGGCGGCCGGCGGCGGCTTTCAGCGAGGTCATGGCCGCGTCGTTGGTCCGCTACGCAATCGAGCGCGCCAAAATCGAGGTGGAGCGCTACGGCCGGCGGCATAACGCTCCGGCCCGCGAACTGGCGTCCACCCTCATCGTCGCCTTCGCCAGCGACTCTCTGATGACGGCGGCGCAGGTCGGCGACGGGGCGGTGATCGCCTTCAACATCGGTGGCGGCGACGCAATGACTTTGTGCCAGGCTCACACCGGCGAGTATGCCAACGAAACGACCTTCATCACGTCGCGCAGCCGGCCCCATGAGATAGCCTCCGTGGGCCACGCCTCCGGCCACGATTACGACGCCCTGGCCCTGATTACCGACGGCCTGCAAAACCTGGCCCTGAAGATGCCGGAGCGCGAGGCGTTCCCAGGTTTCTGGAATCCCATCCTCCATGACCTGGCCCATACCGACGAGCCGGAAGCCGTGCCCGCAAGGCTGCACGCCTTCATCAGCGGCGAGCGCGTGCAGTCCCGCACCGGCGACGACGTCACCATCGCCATCGCCGCCCGAAACCCCCAAAAGGCAGAGGAGGGCCGGCAATGAGCATCCGGGACACGATAGGCGTGTACGACCAGATGGAGTTCGCCGACAACCCGGAAGCGCGGTGTTCCATCGTGCTGATCCTGGACGTCTCCGGCTCCATGGCTGGCGCCAAGATTGACACCGTGAACCGGGCCCTGGTCAAGTTCCGCGACATCATCCGGGAAGATTCGGTTACCGCGCTGCGGGCCGACGTGGCTGTCATTGCGTTCGACCATGAAGCCCGGGTTGTTCGGGATTTCACCAACGGCACCGACTTTGAGGCTCCGGCGCTCGAGGTTTCCGGCGGCACCAACTACTCCAATGCGGTCAACCTGGCGCTGGACCTCATCGAGGCCCGCAAGCAGAGCTACCGGGAGGGCGGCATTGCGTACTACCGCAGTCTGGCCTATTTCCTCACCGACGGCATACCCGCCGACTCGCCCGCAGACCTGGAAGGAACGGCCCGACGCTTGGCGCAGGTGGAGGAAAACCGCGGGGTCGCATTCTTCTCCTTCATAATCAGCGACGATAGCGGCATCCCCGAATGGCAGGTAGATGGCGATAAAGTTGAAGCGTTCTTCAAACTGATCGGCGTCAGCTATGAAGAGCTCACTGCGGCGGGCGCCCTTGGCGACGGCAGCGAAGGCGGGACCGGTCTCAATCTGGCCCGGGTTGCCGAACTGGCTGGCACTAACGTGCCGGAGCTGGTGGAACGGTGCGTCAATGCCGGGGTCATGCGAACCGGGGTTGGGGAGCTTTCCAGGCTGGCGCCCCGTCCGCCGCTGGAACTGACCAACATGGCACAGCTGGACGGCTCCATCCAGTGGCTGTCCCGTTCGGTGGCCGCCGTGTCCCAATCCCAGCCGGGAGACAGCATCCGCCTGCCCCAGCCCGATTACCTGAATTTCTAAGGAGGAGTAGCGATGACGATGCAAGACTCGGTAGGCGTGTACGACCAGGCGGAATTTGCCGATAACCCGGAAGCGCGGTGTTCCATCGTGCTGATCCTGGACGTTTCCGGCTCCATGGGCGGCCTGAAAATTCAGACTGTGAACCAGGCCCTGACCAAGTTCCGCGACATCATCCAGGAAGACTCCGTAACCGCCCTGCGGGCCGACGTGGCGGTGATTGAGTTCGACCACGAGGCCCGGGTGGTCGTGGACTTCACCAACGGCACGGATTTCGAGCCGCCGGTTCTCGCGGTCAAGGGCGGCACCAACTACTCCAAGGCCGTCAACCTGGCGCTGGACATCACCGAGGCCCGCAAGCAGAGCTACCGGGACGGCGGCATCGCCTACTACCGCAGCCTGGCCTACTTTCTCACCGACGGCTACCCGGAACACGATGATGCCGGCGCTTTGTCCCGAGCTGCGGCCCGGGTGTCCGAGATGGAGCAGAACCGCAGCGTCGCGTTCTTCTGTTTCGGCATCGGCACGCCGGACCTGCCGGCCGATATGTCGGAACTGGCCAAGCTGGCCCCCCGGCAGCCGGTGGAGCTGACCAACATGGAGCAGCTGGACGGCTCCATCCAGTGGCTTTCCCGCTCCGTGGCCGCCGTGTCCCAGTCGCAGCCCGGCGACAGCCTCCGCTTGCCGGAGCCCGACTACCTGGATTTCTAGGAAACCGGCAAGGTGCCCGCGCCAAGCGAAAGCATCCTGCCCCAGGGCGGAAAGTCCGCTGATCATGTTCTCATCAGGACCCAAAAGCAGAACCACCACCGCATTGCTGGCTATTTTTCTGGGCTGGGCCGGGATCCACAAATTCTATCTCGGCCACCGGAATGTGGGAGCCATTCACGCCGCGCTGACCGGCGTGGGGCTGCTGGCGCTGCTGGCCCCATTCTTCGCGAGCGCCAGCAATCTTGTCGCCATCAACATCGTGGCCTGGACGGCCATCCTGATCGGCTACTTCTACGTCCGCCGGGTTCATTTTGGCCACACCACGGCCGAGATCCTCAACCCGGGCCGGTTGCTGCTCTGGCCCTGGCGGCTGATCCGGCACACGTTTCGCGTGGTCGGGTTTGGGGCGAATATGATGGAGAGGGAGGAAGAGGAGCGGGATTGGCGTCGCTACCAGCGCTGGCGGAGGTGCGGCGGGCGGGGACGACGCGGCAGGAGGGACGACAATGATGACGATGACAATGGCGGCTGTTTTTCACCGGGGTGCATCGTATTGGTACTGGGCATACTCCTGACCCTGGCTGTTGTGGCGCTCATCATCTTTCTGTATTACGTGGTATTCACCTTCATCGGTATCATTGCGTTCGTGGCCTCCATCGCGATTGGCGTGACTGAAGGCATCCTCTACTTCAGAAAGAGCGACAGCGCGTTTCAGAATGAATATGTAGTCAACCGGAGGCCGTGGTTCTGATGACTGTCGGATCCAATACCCTTGCCGGCTGCAGTGATATGATCGCTTCACCGGCGCCACTGCCACGCTGCGCCTGGCCACGCCCGCCCTGCCCGTGGAGGTTCACCATGACCACTGCGCGACCCGTCAACCCGCCGACGGAATCCGCCGGCCCGGCGGCGCCTTTCCGTCTCCCCGACATCCCGGAGCGCCATCCCGACGACATGACCAGCTTCAAGCACCTGTCCGCCACCGGCATCGTCCATCACCTGGCCCAATACCTGGGCCATCCCGACACCACCCTGGTGACCGGAGAGCGCTACGTGGTCGTCCGCCCCACCCGCAGCCTGGCCGGCAGCCACTACCCCGACCTGCTGGTGGCCTTCCACGTGGACCCGGCGGCCTACGAGGAGCGCAATGGGTACGTCATTGACGAAATGGGCAAGCCGCCGGACTTCATCCTGGAAGTGGGTTCGAGGTACACGGCGCGGACGGACTTGAACGAGAAGAAGGATTACTGCGAGGGCCTGCGGGTAGGCGAGTACTGGCTGTTCGACAGCCAAGGGGAGTTTTACGGGTTCACGCTGCGGGGCTATCGGTTGGCGGAGGATCGCCACGAACCCATACCAGTGGACGAAATCAGCCCGGGGGCATTTCAGGGGCACAGTCCGGCGCTGGGTTTGAACCTGCGGGCTGAGGCCGGCGTTCTGGGCTTGCACGACCCGGCCACGGGGGAGCACATACCAACCTTCGAATCGCAAACGGCCCGGGCTGAAACCGCCGAGGCCCGGGTATCGGAACTCGAAGCCGAACTCCGCCGGCTGCGCGAGGGCCGGTAGGCTGCCGGCGGCGTAAGCCCGCCGAACATCGCATCCCATGACTACCTCAACAAATCCCCTGGCCGGCCGCAGGTTCGCGGATGAAAACGGCAACCCCGTCGTGCCGGGCCGCAAGCTGGGCGAGGGCGGCGAAGGCGCCGTGCACCTGGTGGACGGCGATCCCGCCGCAGTGGTGAAAATCTGGCATCCGGGCAAAACGCCCCAGGACGCTGAGGCCAAAATCCGGTACTTGGTGCGCAACCCGGTTACCCCTGAGCTGGGCGTTACCTGGCACATCACCTGGCCCCAGCACGAAGTCCGGGAGAGCGGCGTCATCGTTGGCTATACGATGCCCACTCTCAACCCCGGCGAATCCTGGGAGCCGATAGTTGAATACTACAACCGCCGGGCCGCGCAGGGCACCGGAGCAGCCCAGGCCCGCGAGATACAGATCGACGACCGGGTGCGCATGGCGCGGAACCTGGCCCTGGGCTTCCGCGCCGTCCATGACGCCGGCTACGTCATCGGCGACGTCAACGAGAAGAACGTCGAGGTCAACCGGCAGAACGACATCGCCATGGTGGACTGCGACTCCTACGGTTTCACCGATAGCGCCACCGGCCGGACCTTTTCCAATGACATGGGCCGCCCCGAGTTCCAGGCGCCGGAGGCCCAGGGAGACTACGCCGACCGCACCCAGAACCACGACCGCTTCGGCCTGGCGGTGGTCATCTTCCACCTGCTGACCGGCTACCATCCCTACACCGTCACCAACCAACCCAACTACGCGCTGCCCCGCGAGCGGATCAGCAACTGGTTATTCCCGCCGGCCGCCTCGGGCGTCACCGCTCCCGACCCGTACAACGAAGCCTGGGACGGCCTGACCGACAAGCAGAAGGAACTGTTCCTGCGCTGCTTTGACAGGGCGCACCAAGGCGATCCCCGGCCCACGCCTGAAGAGTGGGTGGAAGCCCTGCTGGAAATGCCGACCGTCCCCGCGCCGGCTCCCTCACCATCGCCCAACCCAACGCCAACACCATCGCGGTCACCGGCGCCAACGCCCAGCCCGGCGCCAACGCCAATACCAGCGCCCGGCTCGGCGCCAACGCCAACACCGGGGCAACCGGCGCCAGCGCCGCGGCGCTATTACAGATCTCCCGGTTTAGGGGGCGACGACTGGCTCTATTTTGTGCCGGCTGTGGCCGGCTACGGGGCATTGCTGCCCCTCCTGCTCTTCAACCAGTTCCGGCCTTTCTGGTGGCTGGCGCTGATCCTGCTGGCGGGGGCGCTCTTCTACCTTCCGGTTCGCAGGCTGCTTCAGCCTCCCATCACCACAACACGCTGGATCCTGATTGGCGTCGCGTCGCTGGTCGGCATCTGGTTCCTGCTGGGATTGATCGGTGCGGCCATATCGGTCTGGCCGTGGTGGTTGTGGCTGGGATTGGGCTTGGGCGCGGCGTTCATCCTCCTGGTTCCGGCCAGAGGACGGCTGCTCGGGTCGCTGCGCGGCCCCAATGCCAGGCAACGCTGGATGGCCATTGGCGGGGTGTCTCTGCTGGCCCTCTTCATCCTGGTCGGCATGGGCTCAGCGGTCTTCCGGGAATGGGAGGATTGGCGCTTTAGAAGGAGCTTGCAGGCGGCCAATGCCGTCAGCGCCGACGGCGGCGCGATTGCGTCAGCGGCTGGCAACACGGTCAATGCCGGCTCCGGCGGTGGGATTGCTCCGGTTGTCGTCCCCACCGATACGCCCGCGCTGACCCCGATATTGGCAGCAGCGCCGCCGGCCGAGCCGGTATGCGGCCAGCCCGCCAACTTCCGCGCCGGCGCCTTCAACGCCAATGACCGGTACCTCATCTACAGCTGGGACGCGCCGGCCAGCAGCGATTTGACTGTCACCGGATACCGGACCGAATCACGCGAAGTGCTCGCCGACGGGACCCACACGGATTGGCGCCTTCGGGACGCGCTGAGCGCTGGCGAAATCTATCAGGCTGTCGGCCCCTTTTCCAGCGACATCGACGGGCGCACTTTCCAGAACCGGGTCTATGCGCTGTGCGATTCGGTGTACTCGGAGCCATCGGATCACGTTCTGTTCACCTATCCCGCCGCAGTAGCCGCCGCTGTTCCCACCGATACGCCGATGCCCACACCCACGCCCGAGCCTACTCCCACGCCGGCGCCCACCGACACGCCATCGCCTACGGCTACGCCCACGGCCGTTCCACCCTCGACTCCCACACCGGCGCCGCTCGCTACGCGAACGCCCACGCAGTGGCTCGTCCAGCACCCGGCAGACCCTAAGATCACCGGAGCGTCAGCGGGAACCCACGTGCTGGTGCAAGGCTGCTACCTGGGGGCCAAAACGTCGGCCCGCAAGTTCCGCCTGGCTTCGTGGGACGTTTGGGAGCCAACCATTTACGGCGGGGATCTGAAGTTCGTCAAGATCATCACCAACACCGGCGCGTTCCTTCCGCTGGAGCCGGGAACCTGCTACGAGGCCACGGTGGTCAAGCAAACGGACAGCCGTGGGGAATACGTCTGCCTGGACCCGGATTCCACACACCCGGAGCAGACACCATGCGACAACTACCGCGAGAATGAAGTCATACCGACTTTCATCATGCACCCGGATAGCTCAAACGACCCGGACAACTACACCAGAAACTTTTCCGTCCTCACGACGCCCACGCTGCGCCCGCCAGGGTAAGAGCCGGGCCGGTAACTGTTCAGACTCGAAGTGATCGTCCCGAGCCAAAACCGTCATACCGGCGAAAGACGGTATCCGGAAAATCCTTGCCGTGCTCACGATAGCCGATGCCTGGGTTTCCTGGGTTCCTGCGAAAGCAGGAACGACGTGTTTCTCCGCGTACCCTGAACAGTTACCCGGGCCGAGCTGAGACGATTTGTTATGATGTTAATATGCTATCTAAATTCGCATAACCAATCCATAACGGGAGAACCTTGCATATGACCACTCTGCTTGACCGGTTGGACCCCGCCGTCGCCGCCGCCATTGAGAGCGAAAACCACCGCCAGCGCGATTCCATCGTGCTGATCGCATCAGAGAATTACGCCAGCAAGGCGGTGCTGGACGCGCAGGCCCAGCTGATGAACAACAAGTACGCCGAGGGTTACCCCGGCCGGCGATACTACGGCGGCTGCGAGTTCGTGGACGTGGTGGAAACCCTGGCCATCGACCGGGCCAAAGAGCTGTTCGGCGCGGAACACGCCAACGTGCAGGCCCACAGCGGCGCCCAGGCCAACATGGCCGCCTACTTCGCCGTCCTGGAGCCCGGGGATACCGTGCTGGGGATGCAGCTGGACATGGGCGGACACCTGACCCACGGGGCCGGCGTCAACTTTTCCGGCAAGCTGTACAACTTCATACCCTACGGCGTGGACCGGGAGACCGAGACCATCGACTACGACCAGGTGGAACGGCTGGCCACGGAGCACAACCCCAGGCTGATCGTGGCCGGGTGCAGCAGCTATTCCCGCGTGCTGGACTTCCCCCGGTTCCGCGCGATTGCCGATTCCGTGGGGGCAATGCTGATGGTGGACATGGCGCACATTTCCGGCCTCATCGCCGGCGGCGCGCATCCGTCGCCGTTCCCGCACGCGCAGATCGTCACGTCAACCACCCAGAAGACCCTGCGCGGCCCGCGCGGCGGCATGATCCTGACCGAGGCCGATTTGGGCCGCAAGATCGACTTCGCGGTGTTCCCCTTTATGCAGGGCGGCCCCTTCATGCACGTTATCGCCGCCAAGGCCGTCTGCTTCGGCGAGGCCCTGCAGCCCGACTTCTCTCGCTACGCTCACCAGGTGGTGGCCAACGCGCAGGTGCTGGCGCAGGAGCTATCCGAGGCCGGCGTCCGCCTGGTGGCCGGCGGAACCGACAATCACCTGATGCTGGTGGACCTGACGCCGTTGGGCATCACCGGCCGGCAGGCGGAGCGCGCGCTGGAATCGGTGAACATCGTGGCCAACAAGAACGCCATCCCCTACGACCAGTTGCCGCCACGCACCGCGTCGGGTCTGCGCCTGGGCACTCCCGCCATCACCAGCCGAGGCATGGGCGAGGAGGACACGCGCCAAGTGGCCCGCCTCATCGTGCGGACGCTGGGCAGCATTGGGCCGGGCTCCACGGTGGATCATGCGGCGATGTCGGCCATCGGCGACGAGGTGCGACACCTCAGCCGCCGGTTCCCGGTGCCCGGGCTGGACGACGAGTAAGCCCCGGCCACGGCTCTGTCATTGCGAGGAGCATAGCGACGCGGCAATCTCGCCGGATTTACTACGGGGGCGGGATTGCCGCGCTGCACTCGCAATGACAAACTGGGTACGCCTGAGTGCGTTCTCGCAATGATGGGGCGGTCACCAGGTGAGGCGGCGCCGGTGCATCAGCAGCGCCACTCCGATGATCGCGATCACCACGCCCACCAGCGCCGTGAGGCCGGGCAGCACCGGCACACCGCCGTAGGACCAGGAGTTGATGTAGCTGCGCGGGGTGCGCGCCGGAGCCAGGCCCAGCTCCCCGGCGTCGGGTACCGTCAGGTCGGTGGTCACCGTGCCCGCGCTTCCGCCCGATGCCGAAAGGCCGCGCGACGGCACCGGCAGTTTGTGGAAGCTGAGGTGCAGCTCGCGGGTCTGGCCGTCTCCGGTGAATAGCCACGACTGGACGGCGGATACGCGGTCGTCGTGGCCCACCAGCCAGAAGGTAATCACGTCGGCGTCGGGCAGGGCGCTGCGGTTGGCGGCGCCGGGATCGACCTTCAGGCCGCTGTAGCGCCCGTCCTGCCCGATGGCCACCGGCTCGCTGACGTAGCCCTCGTCGCAGCCGCCGAGGCAGGCCATCAGATGCACCCCCTCGGGCACGATCCGGCTGTCGGCGAAGGCGTGTCCCTCGAACGCCTGCCACCGGCCGCCTGTGTTGGACGCTGTTGCGCCGGCCGTGTCGTCGGGTCCCGCCCCCAGGGCGGCCAGCATGGACACCACCAGCAGCGACGCCATGGTCAGGGTCAGTATAGTCCGCCGCGCGAACCGGCGTCGGAGTGGGTAGTTGCGTTTCATGTCCGTGCTCCCGTTGGTCAGCATCAGTTATCGGTCGCGTGTTGATGCGTTGCCGCTCTTGTATGAGGCCGGCCTAATGCTAGCCGGCCCGGCGGGGAGACGGCATCGGCGCGGGTGCGCGTTTTTTAACAATTTTTGGATAACGCAAAGGCCCCCGCCGTTGCCGACGGGGGCCGGTTTTCGGATCGTGGCTCGCCGTTACGATTGGGCATCCGCACTGAAAACGGCGCGGCGCAGTGTGTCGTTTAGACGGGTTTGCCAGCCGGAGCCGGAACTGCGAAAGTGCTCAACAATGTCGGCATCCAGCCGGATGTGGACTTGCAGTTTGGTCGGGGCTTTCTGTCGGCCCCGGGTCCGTCGGTAACGCGCCAAGATGTGCGGTACCGCCTCCTCGGACGTCATCGCCGTGGCGAACCAATTGTCGCTGGCCTCGCTGGCCTCGCTGGCATCCGGGTCTGCGGCGATGCCAGCATTGATGACCGCGTCCTCTTCCGGTGTTGGGGTGATGATCTCAGACAAGCGCCTCGACATATTTTCTAACCTCCCCGGAGTTGGCCTTGCGCAGGCTGATGATGCGAATGCGGTCGCCGCGTTCTGTCCAAACTACGTGGTGCAGCCGATTCCCAATCAGCCCGAAACTGGCCCATCGGGTTTCCTCGTCACGATCGCTCCGCTGGTGTATTGCCGTTTCCCAATCAAAGTCGTACATGGAAGCGAAGTCTATTTCACGCTCTCTCAAGGTTTCAGTTCGTTTGTGCTCGTCCCATTCGTATCATATCGACAGATTATCGTAGTTGGTCATGATCAGTACCCTATAATTAGTTTATGATCTTATTGTAGCCACAAAAAACCGGCCGTCAAGCCGCCGCCAATTTAGAAACGCAAAAGCCCCCGCCGTTGCCGACGGGGGCCGCTTTTCGGATCGTGGCTCGTCCTGGCGGGCGACCCTGATCCGGGGGGTTCGCGCACCCGATGGTTACGCGGTGGTGCGCCGTCCCATGATGATGGCCACGATCGCGATTATCACGGCCACGATGGCCACGATCAGCGCGATGATGCCCATGGATCCGGCGTCACCGGACGGGCCGATGGTGCCGGCTGGACCTGCGGGACCCGGAGGGCCCGGAGGCCCGGCGATGCCCTGCTCGCCCTGCGGACCCGGAGGCCCGGCGGAACCGGCGGCGCCGGCAGGGCCGGGAGCCCCGTCGCGGCCGTCGGCGCCGTCAGCGCCGGCAGGTCCGGGGACGCCCGGAGGGCCCGCCGCGCCGGCGGGGCCGGCCGGACCCATGGAGCCCTCGCCCTGCGCCGCCAGGTCGGCGGACAGGTCCATGATCATCCGGTCGCCGCTCATCCAGGTGTACTCGTAGTCCACCATGCGCTCACCGATCATGAACGTCACCATGGCGCCGGAGTCCATGGGCTGCATCAGCTGCAACTCGTAGTGGCCCCCCATCATGGTCGTGGTGGAACCGATCTTCTCGTCGCCGGCCATGGCCACGACCATCGTCCCCTCCGGAACCGGGAGACCGTCGGCCATGGCGTAGCCGAATATGAAGGCGGGGGGCACGTTGGCCCGCGGCGCATCTCCCTGGGCTGCAACCAGCCCCAGGGGCAATGCGATCAGCAGGGCAATCAACGCCACCGCCGCCATCGCTCCAATTCTCTTCATCTCATCTGCTCCTGCTTGGGGTGGTCCCCCCGCCCCCGCAGCCTGGGCCACGGAAGCGGGGGCGCTTTACTGGACACTCATTCAGTCGGTTGACTGTCGCTCCCCTGTGGGGACGACCGCCTACCAGACCTCCAGGTTCCAGCAGTCGTCGCCACGGCAGGTCAGACTGCGGACCTTGTTGTTCAGGACCACGTCTTCCATGGTATCGCTGACCAGGATCCAGTAGGCCTCGCCGTTGACCATTTCGGTCAGGGTGTTGAGGTCGCTGAACTCGGGGCGCGGGTCGTAGAAGGACCAGGTCTTGCCCACGTCGTCGAAGTGGAAGATGGCAACCAGGCTGTCACCCAGGGCCTCCACCGCTCCGGGGAGCTCGGCGGGGGCGCCACGGGCCGAGGACTCGGCCAGGACGCTGACCTCGCCGATGGCGATGGTGCCGTCAACGTTGACGACCACGCTGTAGGTGCCAGGATCCAGACCGGGGATCAGCACGTCCTCGACGGTCACGTTGCCGTCGCGGTCGGTGTTGACGCCGGGGTCGTCGTAGCGGGTGCCGCCGATCTCGATGTAGTCAACCTCGGTGTACACCGGCATGTTGCCGGCGGACAGGGTGACCATGTCTCCGGGCTGGCCCTCGCCAGGGGTCACGTCGACGGTGGAGGCCGGCACCGCGAAGGAGCCAACCTTGGCCACGTCCGCGTAGGTCGCCTTGACCTGCACGGTGTCGGGGATGGCTACCCGGCGGTGGACCCGGTGCTCCACGGTGAAGCGACCCACTGCGTCGGCGTACACCGGATACGAGCGGCCGTTGCACCGTTCACCGCTGCCGAAGTCTTCCACGCAGACGGTAACCGGATTGTTCAGGGTGTTGTCCAAGTTGTCCACGGGCCAGTTCTCACCCATGATGGTGATGTAGTCCCGGGGACCGGCGATGTCCGGCGCCACCGTGATGACCGGCTCCTCGATGGTCAGGGACACGCTGGAGGAGAAACCGCTGGTGTCCTCGAACTCCAGCTCGTGGGTGCCGGGGATCAGCGTCGGGTTGGTGCCGCCCGAGGCGGCCGGCCAGATGATGACCGTGGCCACGAACTGCCCGGAGTTGGAGACCTTGACGGCATTGCCGGCGCAATCTTCAGAGTTGGAATCCGGGTGCACCATCACCGGCGTGTTGTCCAGAGTGATGTTGCTGAAGGGGATGCAGGTCTGAGTGCCGAAACCGTTGCCGGAGACAGTGATGGTTTCGTTGGGCATCACGTCGGTCTTGCTGGGGTTCAGCTCGCCGCCGGTGATGGTGATCTTGCTGTCCTCGTTGACACTGCCCCACTTGGCGTCGATGCGCAGCACGCCCTCGAGCCCGCCGGGAACCTTGAAGGTCGCGGTGTCGGAACCGTCCGGACGGATGGCACCGGCGTTAACGCTGACCTTGTTGTTGTCGGCCCCGGTTGCCCATAGAACCATGCCGCCGATCTTCAGCTCGGCGAAACCGCCGGTGCCGGCGGGGAAGTCCTGCGCGAACACGTTTACGGTGTCGCCGGAGGATACGCTGCTGGGCACCACCTTGATGGAGGGCTCCAGCTTGAAGTCCTCAACGTCGCGGTTGGAGGCGCGGCCTTCGCCGTCAACCATGCAGATGTAGTTGACGTTGCCCGGCTTGAATGTGGGCGCCGTGACCTCGAAGGTCACCGTAACCTTGTCGTCGCTGCCCACCAGCGCGTCGCCGACTTTGGTGCCGAACTCGACGATGGTGGCGCACTGACCGTACTTGATGATGTTGTCGGCCCGTTCCTGCTTCTCCTCAGCGGTCAACGCCATGAAATCGGCATGGCCGCCCCGGGCGCCACTGCTGGTGTTCAGCGTGTAGCTCATGTCTGTGCCGAGGTCGAAGTGGAAGCAGTAGGTGTTGTCACCGGACAACCCGAACGCCTTGGCGGCGGTCTTCATGCCGGCGCAGTCCAGGGTCTCCCACCAACGGGCGGTATCGTAGCCGATGTTGCTGGTGGCCAGGACGTAGGCCGCGGCGCTGGTGCCGTTGTTGAAGCCGGTGCCGGTCACGGTCATCTCGTAGCCGCGGCTGTTGTCCACGTCGGAGATGCCGACCTTGGCCCAGGTCCGCAGCACGTCGGTGACGTTGAAGGGCTGATTGTCCGGCGCGGCCGAACCGGGGACGGCATCGGCGGGGCCGATGATCAGGTAGCCGGTGCTGTGGCTGCCCTCTTCCGGCGGGTTCTTGATGCCGGCGCTCTTCTGGATCACCATGGTGACCATGTCACCGTCCATCAGGCCATTCTGCCCCTGGCAGTCCGGCGTGTCGATGGAGCACAGGTCGGGCAACGACACGCGGATGTCGATGTCCTTCTTGTCCTTGGTGAAGTGATCGTCGGTGTCGATCTCCGGGTTCTGCGTGGCGTACACCCGGGCCCCGTTGCCCGTCACGTCAGCGCGGGCGGAGTCGGCGGGCGTGACCACGAAGTACACGTCGCTGGCGGATATGGAGTCGGGCTCCTGGTAGTCGTCCTCCAGGTACAGCACGAAGGCGCCGCCCACGGGAACGTCATCATCCACTGTGACGGTGAGCTTCAGCTCCACGGTCGCGCTGCCAGTGGTGGAGCTGGACGTGACCATTGCCGGCATGGGCTCCGGCGTGGGGTCGATGGTCGGCGGCGGCGTTGCCGTAGCCGCAGGCCCGGTCTCGCAGTCGTGGTCGTTGTTCGGATCTTCGTCGTGGGCGATCTTGCCGATGAAGCCCAGATCGTCGCAGTGCGTGCTGCCGGACACACCGTCATGCGCCTGCGTGTTCGCCGGGGAAGACGCCATCATCAGAAATGCGGCCACCACGCCGACGACAGCCATTGCCATCACCAGCGACACCGGCCAGAGGCGCTTTCTCGTTTTACTAGTCATTTGACTGAATCTCCTTTGAGATTGTCGTTGCCTGCCGCAACTGGGAGGGTTCCGGAACTGCGCCGGAGCGAGCCCGGAGCCCTCTCAAGTCAATTACGGTACGGTCACGATCTCCACGTCGTACTCGAACTCCGCGTCCATCGTGGACACCACAATGGCCATGTAGCGACCGGACTCCACGTTGCCGAACGTGTGCGACGTCCTTCCGTCAGTGACGCGGTGGTCGCGTACGCTGTAGTCGGAGAGGTCAACCAGTCCCACCTCGTGGCCGTCGGCGTTGGCGCCGTTCGTCCACGTGATGACCACGGCGGCGGCACCCGGATCGCTGTCGTCAACCATAGCGCTGACGATTTCCGGCTCGCCCAGTTCGGGCGGCGTCACCGGCTCGGTGTCGCACTTGGCCAGCAGCGACCGCGCCTCGGCGTAGTCGGTCGCGTCGGCCTGGCACAGCGGATGCGTGTGGTCCGGTGCGTCAGACGGAGCGGTGCTCAACGGGATGTCGTCCTCACCAAACCACTCGACGTGGAAGTACTTGACGCCGTGCGCCGTATACTGGTTGTCAACGCCTTCAGCGACCACCACCAGGTGGTACGTCCAGCCGTTGTTCAGGTTGTCGAACCGGACCGGCGAAGTGGCGTCCTCGACGGTCTGGACGATATTCCGGTTCTCGGCGTCAATCAACAGAACGTCGTGACGGCCGGCGTTCCGGGCCCGCCTGAAGGTCAGGTCGCCTATCCCGGGCTGCTCGCTGTAGATTCGGAAACTCAACCCCGTCGGACCAGGGCGCGGCGAAATCACGCAGTCGATCTTTTCGGTGGTCTTGAGGTACTTGCCCTCCCGCTCGTACACCTCCACGTAGAAGTGGTGGTCGTCGCTGGGGCAGGGGTTGAAGAACCGGAAGGTGCCCTGGTAGTAATCACCGCCAACTCCGTCCAGGTACGCATTGCCTGTGACGGGGCCGGGGATCACCACTCGGTACTGGTCGTAGGCCAGGGCTTGCGCGTCGCTCAGCGCCGGCATCATGTTCAGCGCCAGGCGGCCCTGGCTGTCCAGGCCCACCACGTCGGCGCCGCGCCACATGGGCTCTTCGTCCACATCGGTACCGAAGGGCTCCATGTCGGAGTCCAGGAACCGGATGTAGGCCGGGCCTTCCAGTACGGAAGTGACAGTGAGCTGGACATAGTCCGCACCCACCCCTACTTCCACGGTGTGCTGTCCCTCTTCCGCTTGCATCTTGGTGCGGCGGGGCAAGCTTCCCGACATAAGCTCCAGGTGCTCCTCCTCGCTGATGGCCAACTGGTAGTCGTCCACCACGGGCTCATCGCGCACGAGCACGCCCATCTGATCGTAAACTTTGCCGTCGCCTTCGTTGACAATGTGCCTGACGTTGTCGTCGTCGGCATCGATGATGAAGCCGTCGGAAACCGTTTCGTGCATTTCCCAGTGGTCCCAGTCGTTGTAGCTGACCACGGTCATCATGTCGGAACGGAATTCGTCATCCGGCGGCGGCGGCGGAACCGGCGGCGCCTTACAGCTGATGGTAGCCTCGCCGACCAACTGCGGGACTTCGTCGAGCATATCGATCTCGACTTTCTCGCCGGGCTCGAAGCACTGGAAGTAGACGGTGAAGCCGCGCTCTCCGTCAGGGTCAGTGGCGCGAACCGTCAGCAAACCCTGGAGAATGTCATCGTCCTCAATGTTGTTGTCGGTGCTGGAGTCCCAGCCGATCACGCGCGTCACCAGCGGCATTTCGGTACCATCCGCAGGGAACTGCTGCATCACAAAGTTGACCGTCGCGTCCTCGTCCAGCGGAGTGTTGTCGGCATCCACGGCGGATACCGTAAAGGTAACCTGCTGCGTTTCCGGTGCATCAAACATGTAGCTCCGGGGAGTTATGGTGTAGCGCTCCGCCGGCGACAACCGCACCGATACCATGATGTCCAACATGACCTGCGCCCCATCGGGGTCGGTTGCGGTCACCGTGATGGTGGCCTCTCCGGCGTCGTGGGCGGTGATCACGAGGTCGCCATCGTCGTTAAGCATCCCGGTGGCCACGGAGGTATCCGATGAACCCACGGCGAACTCCAAATCGTCGCCGTCGGGGTCGCTGAAATAATCCCCCACTCCGGGCACTGGATGCGTGTTTGGCACCGTTGCGCCGTCAACTTCGACCATGAGCCCTTCAATTTCGATGGGTTCATCCATGTCCGGGGCATCGACGGTCGGCGCCTGGTTGGGCGGCACTTGGTCGTGGTTCTCGCCCTCCACCTCGTGCAGCGTGTCGCACTGTGCCTGCGCCAACGCCGTTGGCTCATCGTCACAATCGTGCGCCTGGGCCGTCCCCGTCGGCAGCGCGTACAGCGCCACCGCCGCGGCCAGCAACCCAAACACCGCCAGCGACACCACAGCCACCGGCCAGATGCGCTTTCTGGTTTTGTAAGTCATTTGCGGTAATCTCCTTTGAGATTGTTTCCTTGTTTGGTTCCGGCCGACCGGCTGGTTCCGCAAGCCGGCCCGGAACGGCGCTTTCACCCTCGCGGATGGAAGCGGTTACTCGACAACAACCCTCTTGCGCTCCTCTGTGTTGAGATTGAACTCCTGACCGGCGAAGGACCCGACGTAGATGTTGTAGGTCTTGCCTGGCGTCAGCTCAATCTGGGTAGACGTCTCGGTCTCGTCGTCGATGACCTTCGTCTCATAGTCATCCACGTCTTCGACGTTGATGGCAATGATGGTGTAGCCCGAAGCCCCGTCCACCGTATTCCATGACACGGAAACCAGACCGCTGCCCTGCGGGTTAGCCTGGATGTTGGTCGGCTCCATCAGTTCCGGCGGGGCCGCTGCCACCTCGACCATAAACGTCTGCGTGGCGCTCATGCCGGAGCCGTCGGCGTCGCTGGCGGTGACCGTGATGGTGGCCGTGCCGGCGCCCATGGGGGTCACGGTCAGCATGCTGGTGCCTGCCGCAATCATGGCGGTGGCCACCGTGTAGTCGCCGGACGACGCCGCGTAGGTCAGCGTGTCGCCATCGGCGTCCATGAAGTAGCCCATCACGTCCCTGGTGGAAGGATCATCACCCACCGTCGCCATCATGTCGGCGATCATGCCGACGCGTTCGGGAGCCGCGTTGTGCGTGTGCATCTGGACGGGGTACGTAACCTCGTCGGACCAGGGGCTTTGCTTGGTAACAGCCGCGTTGTCGATGGCCGCTACCCGGTATATGCGCACTTCGTTGCTCCCGGGTTCCGACCGGTGAGTGTAGAAAGTTTGGGTCGTCCCGGTGTTGGCATCTACGTCCATCCAGACTTTATCGTCGCTGACGGCCTTGTTGTAGGCCCCCATCACGACGGCTTTCTGGGCGTCCGTCAGCATTGCGTACATCTGACAGTAGCCTTCGCCCACGGTGTCATTGGAGCCGGCCTGCTGGTTCATTTCCGCGCAGTTCAGGCTGTCCCACCAGCGGATTGCGTCGTAGTGCACCTGGATGCGGTAGCCGGCAATGTTCCCGCCGTGCACTGCTTCAGGGGCGTTCCATAGCAGGTTGACACCCAGGTTGGCGGTGCCTCCCAGATTGGAGTCCCGAGCAGCTTCTGCCGTCAGGTCTTGCGGCATGTTGGGTTGGACCGCCTTGATGGTCGTAACGCTCACGACATCAGCAGTAGCGATGGGGCTGTAATTCCTGACGTTCGCAATGCTCAAGTTCTGCGAGATGACCCGGATCTGCACGGTGTCTTGCGCCTTCAGATCCTCCACGGTGTAGGTGGTCGGAGGAGTGGGGAGGTCACCAGCGTCCGGAATCTTGACCTCAATTTTCACCCGGGTGCCCGTGGCGTCGTCAGCACCGTCTCCATCGGTGGAAGCGATGTCAGCACAAGGGCTGGCATCGGCAGGTTGAGTGTCAAGCAGAGGTTGACCGTCAAAGGTGGCGCCAACAGATGGCCGAGTGACAACCGCGTAGTCAATGCAGTACCCTGCCACGGTAGCGCCACCGTCGTCGGACGGCGCCATCCAATTGAGATTGATTTTCGTGGGGTCGTTGGGGTCCGGAGTAGCGGTCAGGCCTCGCACCATCCCAGGGGGGGTGGCAGCTTCTACACCGACTGTTACAGCAGCCGAGGATGAGCTATAGCCATGACGGTTGCGGGCAAACATCCGGTAGTGCCGCTCAACGCCGTCACCGCGCTTGGGATCCTTGTAGGTGTACTGCGCGTCGGTGAAGCCGGTGGACTCAATGAGCTTGTTCCACTCCTCACCGTCGTCTGACACGTCAATCCGGTAGCTCAACACATCGGTGGCCCGGGTCCAATTGAGCGTGACCACGCCTTTGGCATCCCGCGTGCCGGTGAACGTGGGGGCGTCAGGCACCGCTTGCGTACCGACCGGGGTTGCACTCACCGTGCCAGCATACGCGTTGCTGAAGACGAAATTGGGATCAGTACCGGTCACCGAGTACACCCGGAACTGGTAAGACGTGCCGTCAGTGAGACTCATGGTCGCCTCAACAACACCCGGAGATGTCTTCGCCTCTACGTTGTCGACCTGGTCGTCGGTAGCATCGGTGTCGGGGTCCGGCCAAGTTTGAGTGCCCGACCTCTGGTGGATCCGGAAGTTGGTGATGTCTTGCCCGCCGTCGTCGGCCGGATGGTACCAGTAGAGTTGAATCTGGCCAGAGGTGCCGGTCGCCACTGCGGTCAGGCCGGTGGGCGCGTCCGGCGGACCAACCTTTTTGGTAGTGGCGCCGCGGGTGTCGGAAGCCATTGCTGACACCTGTTCCGCCTTGTTCACGGCATACACCCGGTAGCGGTAGGAAGTGTTGGGAGAAAGATCCGTAGCCGGATCGGTATGCGTCAGCATCTTGTGCGTGTACGTGAGACTGGCGTCTTCGGTCACGATGATGCGGGTAGTTCCCGTGATTGTTGGCCCGGTGGCGTCAGTACCGCGGTCCTCGAAAGCAAGAGCATCCGGGGTGGTGTAGTAGACGTGGTACTTCTCGATTGGAGAACCGCCGGTAGTTGCTGGTGCTCTCCAGGTGAGAACTATTTCCTTCCGTCCGGCGTTGCCGGGAGCAGCAGCGGCGTGTAGTCCGGTGACCCGGCCCGGCTGCGTTGATGCTTCAGTCTGAGCGCCTTCAGCTTCGGACACGGCTCCGGTACCGGAGGAATTGACGCCAAACACCCGGTAGAACCGCACCCCGGTGAACTCAAGGGTATCGTCAGTGTAAGTGGTGCTGTCGCCGGACACTGTGTCGGTGAGGAGCATCCAGACCAAACCGTCGTCGGACTTGTCGATCCGGTAGCTATCAACGGCGCCGCCCGTGGTGGGAGCCGTCCAGGTCAGCTTGACCTCCATGGAGCTCACCACCTCAAGGGTGAGGCCTGTCACCGCACCGGGCGGGTCATGGGCAAGGGCCACATTGGGCGCCTGCGCCGCAAAGATGGCCAGGGCACCGACGACGGCGAGTACCGCCACCAGGGGCGCTGACCATATCAGCTTTCTCGTTTTTCTACTCATTTGACAAAATCTCCCTTTCGAGATTGTCCTCTGGGTAATCTTGGTTTTCGGTGCGCCCTCGGCCCGTTGGTTTGCGGGGCCTGTTTGAAGAGTTGCCCGCGGGCGGGCGTGGGGCGTCTTTCGACAGGTAGTTTGGCTCACACCTCCTTGCAGTGAGGCCGTCTTTGGGGCCGGCATACGGCCGGCCGTGGGTGACGGCTGGATAGATTTCCAGAATTGCCCTGCAATTGTAGCGGCGTCAATATTACGGGAGTATTACGAAAAAGGCCGGATTTGGGCGATTTTTTGAGATGCGGCCATTTGGGTTTCCCCGCATCGTCATTGCCAGCGCAGCGCGGCGGAGATCTCCCAATCCTGTCCAATCCCAAAATCCCGTAAATCCTGCTTCTGACGGTTCAGTATAATGAAGCGGCGAACTGTGGGTGACACGCACGCCGGTCACCGTTGACGAAGGGTGATAGCATATTGGCAAACCGCAAGGAGACTGCGGAATGGGCGACTTCAACGTAAACGCTACTATTCTCTTCGCCTTCATGGGGTTCATGGGCCTCCTGCAGCTTGCCATCCTGGGCGCACTGTTCCGCCTGCTCCTGGTGGTGGGCCGCATACAGGGAGACATCAACGGCCTGCGCGGGGAGAACAACCGGATATGGGAGGCCATCGCCGGCCTGCGGCAGGAAATAGCCGACCTGCGAACGCAGATCGCCGACCTGCGGGAGCAGGTGGCGGAGAATCGCGGGCTGCTGCGGGCGCTGCACGAGCGGGTGGACCTGGTGCTGCGTCACCGCCACGACGAGCCGACGGGCGCGGTCATCCTGACTCCCACCGAGCCCGTGCCCGACCCGGCGGCGGACTAGGCGCGAGGGCGGGGTCGGGAAACCGCCCCGGCGCCAGCCGGGCCAACGCTTGCCCCCGGCGTTGATTGGGAGTAATATACCCCCTGCTGCCACGAGCGCCGGAGATCGGCCTGGGTCAGCACGGGGTAGCCTGTGCCGGCGGCGTGGCTCGGGGCGGTCCAACCGCAGGGTCGCCGACCAACTGGAGGAGGTAACAAAACCGATATGTTCGACAAGGCTTCGCTGGACCAGCTGTTTGAGGAGCTGCGCGACGAGTTCGAGTTGGAGACCGACTGGGAGGACATCCAGCACGACGCCCACCTGGCCGTTGCCTACGCCGACGCCGGCGTTCTGGATGACCAGTTGGGTAGCCTGGACTCTCGCATCGTGGAGATCGTGCAGCGGCACAATCCGGGCTAGCCCGGCTCCGCCAGCCCAACCCAACGCCCGCGATTGCGCCCCGCCGGCTTCCCGGCGGGGCTTTTTGGTGTCTGCACAAGCTTGTCACAGGACTTACGCAGTTGGAGGACTTCCACTCGTCATTCCCGCGAAAGCGGGAATCCAGTGGCCGCAATCGTTAGCGGTGTTCCAGATTCGTTCATTTGGAGGACTTTATACTCGTCATTCCCGCGAAAGCGGGAATCCAGTGGCCGCAATCGTTAACGGTGTTCCAGATTCGTTCATTTGGAGGACTTTATACTCGTCATTCCCGCGAAAGCGGGAATCCAGTGGCCGCAATCGTTAACGGTGTTCCAGATTCGTTCATTGTGAAGCCTCTGGATTCCTGCTTCCGCAGGAATGACGGGTTAAGGCCGGAACGACGACTTTTTTTGCTGACACCGCCCGGTTGACATATGGAACACACGTTCTATAACCTATTGGCTCGTGGCCTGGCCATTCTGCAATTTCCGGCCACAAGAGAGAGGTTAACCGTGCTGATCTGTCGTCGTTGCAACTCCGACCGACTGCTGGAACTGGCCCGACTGGACGGGGAAGACCATACGGTGTATCGCTGCCTGGACTGCGGCTTCCTGTTCAGCCCGCCGGACGGACACGGCGGGGGCAAAAACGTGCAGCCGGCCGCGACGCCAATCAACCCCGAGGAGGCGCGGCGCCGGCTCGCCTCCGTGGCCGCAGTGCGCCGCCGGCCGGGCTCGGGCGTTTCGCGTTAGTGGGGCGGGATGGGACGGACGTCGTAGCAACCGTCTCAAAGTCGTCTGAAGCAGGATTTTCGAGATTACGGGATTTACCGGATTGGCAAAAATCCTGGCAATCCTCAAATCCGGCAAATCCTGATTCAGACAACGGTCCGGTGCGGTTCGCCTCGGACACCCTGGGCGTGACGCTGTGGGAGAAGCAGGAGGAGGTTCTGCGGGCGGTGGAGCGCTCGCGTCGGGTGGCGGTGAAGTCGGGCAACGGCCTGGGCAAGGACTTCACCGCCGCCGTGGCCGTGCTGTGGTACGTCCACGCCCACGACCCAGCCATCGTGCTCAGCACCGCGCCCACCTTTCGGCAGGTGCGTCACGTGCTGTGGCGGCAGATCCACCGGCTCTACCGCAACGCCGCCGACACGTTGGGCGGCACCATGCTGGACACCCGCTGGGAACTGGCCGACGACCGCTACGCCCTGGGCCTGTCGGCCAACGACGCCGACCAGTTCCAGGGCTTCCACTGCGAGAACATGTTCGTGGTGGTGGACGAGGCCGAGGGCGTCGCCGAGCCCATCTACGAGGCGGTGGAGGCGGTGATGACCTCGGCCCACCCCACGCTGCTGCTCATCGGCAACCCGACGACCACCTCGGGCGGGTTCCACCGCGCCTTTCACCGGGAGAGCGGCATCTACGAGACCATCACCATGTCGGCCCTGGAGTCGCCCAACGTGGTGAAGGGCAAGATCGCCATCCCCGGCCTGACCACGCCGGCCTGGGTGGAAGAGCGGCGGGCGATGTGGGGCGAGAACAGCGAGATGTTCAAGGCGCGGGTCATGGGCGAGTTCCCCGACCGCGGCGAGGACAACCTGATCGCCATCTCCGACATCGACGACGCCACGTATCCGCTGGGCGAGGTTCCGCCGGCCACGGGCGGGTACGAGCCGGTGATCCTGGGCGTGGACGTGGCCCGCTACGGCGTGGACCGCACCGTCATCATGGTGCGGCGGGGCGACGTGGTGGTGGACGTGAAGGTGCGCCACGGGTTCCCCACCACGGCGACCACCGGACTGATCGTGGCGTCGGCGCAGGACCATCATCCGCAGCAGGTGAACGTGGACGAAACCGGCCTCGGCGCCGGCGTGGTGGACATCCTGCGGGAGCAGGAGTTCGCCGTGTACGGGTTCAACGGGTCCGCTGCGCCGGTGGCCGATGAGATGGTCTGCGCCAACCTGCGGGCGGAGGGCTACTGGACCCTGGCGCGGAGGTTCCGCGACCACCGGATCCGCATCCCCCGGGACGCGGAGCTGATCGGCGAGCTGGCGTCGCTGCGCTACCGGTACAACAGCCGGGGCAAGGTGCTGATGGAGAGCAAGGACAGCATGAAAAGCCGCGGCCTCCCCTCGCCGGACAAGGCCGACGCCCTGATGCTGGCCTTCCTGGACACCGGCCCCATGATCGAACACCCCCGCTGGATGCGGGACCTGTTCCTTTAATAAGGGAGAGCGTCAGAAGCAGGATTTTCGGGATTGCGAGGATTATCAGGATGAAATGCCGTGGTGAGCGTCTGCCCCCAAATCCTGTACATCCCCCAAATCCGGTGCATCCTGCTTCTGACAATACCAAGGAGAGAACAAACATGGTAAAACTGGGCAAGATGCTGCGCTCCGTTCGGGTCGGCCGGCGGAACGTTGCGGACACCAGGGTAGTGCAACGAGCCAATCGCGCCGCGCTGGCGGACCGGCTGCCCGCGGACGAGCGGCTGGCCGGCCTGGCGACCGACGCCGGCGGCGGCTGGGCGCGGCCGGAGTACGGGCGGTACATGGCGACGTCGCCGTCGGTGTACGCTGCCATCAAGCTGCGCGCCGACGCCCTGACCCGGCCGCCGCTGCGCGTGTACCGCACCGGCGAAACCGGCGGCCGCAGGACGGCGGTGGAGCCGTCGCATCCGGTGGCGCGTCTGCTGGACCGGGTGAACCCGTGGCACACCCGCGCCGACCTGTGGCGGGCGACGGAAACCCACCTCTGCCTGTGGGGCGCGGCCTTCTGGGCCATCGAGCGCGACGAGGACGGCCAGCCGGAGCTGTGGCCCCTGCGTCCCGACCGCGTCGCCGTGCTGCCGGACCGGCAGCGCTACGTGCGCGGCTTCGTGTACCGCGGGCCGAGCTCTTCGACAACGGAGCCGGTGGCCTACACGCCCGACGAGATCGTGTGGCTGCGCTACTTCAACCCGCTGGAGGAGCTGGCCGGCCTGTCGCCGCTGGCGCCGGCGCGGCTCTCCGCCGACATGGGCCACGAGGGGTTGCGCTTCAACCGGCACCTGCTGCGCAACTCGGCGCGGCCTGATTTCCTGCTGCTGACCAACGAGGAGATGAGCGAGACGGAATTGGAGGAGTTCTACACGCGGTGGGAAATGCGCCACCAGGGTTCGGCCAACGCCAACCGGCCGGCGGTGGCGTCGGCGGTGCGCGACGTGAAGACGCTGGGCCTGTCCCACCGCGACATCGACTTCATCCAGGGCCTCCGCTGGAGCCTGGAGGAGGTCAGCCGGACCTACGGGGTGCCCAAGCTGCTGCTGGGCGACTTCGAGCGCGCCACCTACGCCAACGTCCAGGCGTCGGAGCGTATGTTCTGGCGCAACACCGTGGTGCCGGAGGTGCGGTTCCTGGAGGAGCAGCTGAACCGGATGCTGCTGCCCCGGCTCGGCTACCCGCAGCTGTCGGTGGAGTTCGACCTGTCAACCATCGAGGCGTTGCAGGAGGACGAGAACAACCGGGTGCAGCGGGAGTCGGCGCTGCTGGATCGCGGCGTCCTCACCATCAACGAGGTGCGCCGGGAGCGGAACCTGCCCGAGGTGCCCTGGGGCGACCGGCCGGCGGGCGGTCAATAGACAGCATTACGGCCCTGCGCTATGCTACGCCAACCTCGGAGGGCTCCCATGGTTGTCCAGCCGGAACTGCAAAACTTCACCACTGAGCCCGGCGACGCAGACCTGATCCACGCCGATGCCTTCGAGTGGTTGGCGACAGCCGAACCGGCGTCGATCCATGCGGTCGTCACCGACCCGCCTTACGGGCTGGTTGAATACCAGCCGGAGCAACTGGACAAGCGGAAGAACGGGTCCGGCGGCGTCTGGCGTATCCCGCCGAGTTTTGACGGCGCGCAGCGCAATCCGGTGCCACGTTTCACGGTGCTCACGCCGACGGAAGAGGATGGCCTGCAACAGTTTTTCAGTCGATTAGCGCCACTGCTGATGCGCGTTCTGGTGCCGGGCGCGCACGTATTCATTGCCACCAACCCGTTGCTGTCGCATCATGTGTATGGGCCTATGCTGGAAGCCGGTTTCGAAAAGCGCGGCGAAATCGTGCGCATCGTGAAGACCCTGCGCGGCGGCGACCGGCCCAAGGGCGCACACGAAGAGTTTCCTGACGTGTCGGTGATGCCACGTTCGGGTTGGGAGCCTTGGGGGCTGTTCCGCAAACCCATCGAAGGACGCGTGCAGGACAACCTGCGACAATGGGGGGTCGGAGGTCTTCGCCGCATCTCCGATGAGCAGCCATTCTGGGACGTCATCACATGCCCGCCAGCGTCCAAAGCGGAGCGACGGATTGCTCCGCATCCGTCGCTGAAACCCCAGAGACTGATGCGGCAACTGACGCGAGCGGCGCTGCCTCTGGGCACGGGAACCATCCTTGACCCGTTCATGGGCTCGGGCTCTACCGTCGCCGCCGCCCGGGCCTCCGGCCTGCACGCCATCGGCATCGAAGCATCGCCCGAATATCACGCTATGGCGCGGCGGGCGGTTCCTCTGTTGACACAGCTGCAAGATGATTAGCCCTAGCCCCCCTGACAGTTGGTTTGATCGGGATGTTGCGCTGCCTTCCGGCTTGACAGTGGGTCAATTGAGACGTGTAATTGACTCAGTGGAAAACGAAGCTGAACAGTTTGTAGAAATATATTTCGAGCAGGCAAATGTGTTCAGTGCGTTGGTGGGTATTTTCGCGGCCCGGGCATTCTCCTTCCTGACGGTTTACGAAAAACCGCGACACGCTGACGTGGCGCAGCAGCGTTTTCCCGACCTGAAACTTCGAGGCTCGTCGGACCCTCCCTCACCTGGCGACTCTCTCGAAATTAAAGCCAGCCTCCGCCCCTGGGCACTGCAAGCTCACTACAACCACGCCGGTTGGTACTGCGTCTTCCGCTATCTGGTTGATCCAACAGGTACCATCGAGCCTGGCAAGCACGTGCTGATCTGGCGCGTTCACCTGGCTTTCCTTGAGGCGTCTGATTGGAAGTACGAAGGGAGCGCGGCCGGCGCCGCCGGCGGAGGCCGCACTCATACGTTTGGCGTGATCAGACCAGCGACCAGGTTCAGGAACGCCGCAGTGTTCAGCAGACCGGACATTGTGATCCGAAACGGCAAACCGGTTCCCCGCAACGGAGATTGACCCGCGGGTAACTCTCCCGGTCTCAAATCTAAAAGCGCAGCGACGACGGTTGCAGGAAGGAGCGACGGATGATTGCAGTGCTGGGTGGCATCCTCGGCGGCGTTGGGCTGCTGTTCTTTGGGATGTGGCTCCTTTCCGAGAACCTCAAGACGGTGGTGGGGCCGCGCCTGCGGGTGCTGGCCAGCCGCCTGGCCGACAACCGCTTCGCCGCCTTCGGCTGGGGCACCCTGGCCGGCGCCATCACCCAGTCCTCGCCGGCGGTCACGTTCATCACCATCAGCATGCTGCGGTCGGGCCTGATCTCGGCCAAGCAGGGCTATCCCATCGCCCTGGGCGCGCAGATGGGTGTCGGCCTCATCCTCTTCATCGTGACGGTGGACATCCGCGTGGCCGCGCTGTACGGCATCGGCGTGGGTGGCGTCATCATCACCCGTATGAACCGGGGCAACTACCGGGAGGCCGGCGCCATGCTCTTCGGCGTGGCGGCCCTGCTCTTCGGTCTCGTCCTGATCAAAGAATCAGCCCAACCCCTGGCCGACCAGGCCTGGTTCCAGGCCGGCCTGGAGATCTCGGCGGAGTCTATCCTGCTGTCCTTCATCCTGGGGGCGCTGCTCACCTTCATCGTGCAGGCGCTGGTGCCGGTGGTGGCCTTTGGCATCGGGTTGGCCGCCGCCCAGTTGGTGGGAGTGGAGCAGGTGCTGATGTACATCTACGGCTCCTACGTGGGGCTGGCCATCAGCGTCATCGTGGTCTCCTCGGGCCTGAGCGGCACCGCCCGGCAGCTGGGCATGTTCTGGGCGTTCCAGGTCTTCTTCTCGGCAATTATCCTGGTGATACTCCTGTATGTAGAGGTGTACGCGCAGGTGCCGTTGGTGAAGGCCCTGGTGACTTGGCCGGACATCGGACTGGGCCCGCAGATGGCGCTGGCGGTAATCGTCTTCGGTATGCCGTCGCGCATCGTGGTGCTGTCCGCGCCCGATTGGACCATGCGGCTCTTCGCCCGGATCTGGCCGGCCAGCGCCGAGGAGGAGCGGTCGCGTCCCCAGTTCATCCACGACCAGGCCATCGACGACGTGGCCACGGCCCTGGACCTGGCCCATCTGGAGCAGAAGCGCGTGCTGGGCCGGTTCTCCGAGTACCTGGAGCAGGCCCGCATGGGGCAGCCCCTGGGCGCCGTCCGCCAGTCCACTCTGGAGGTCAATGGACGCATCGAGGAGTTCCTCACCGAACTGGGGCAGCGCAACCCGGGGCAGGACAGCGAACGCCGCAACACCGTGCTGAGCCGGCAGAAACTTATCACCTGGCTGGAGGAGCAATTCTCCACCCTGCCCGACCTGCTGCGCGACCTGCCCGAGGACGACACGCTGGAAATGTTCCAGATCAGCGTGGTCGAGGGCACCGACGCCGCCCTGCTCATCTTCCTGGACGCCCTGGAAGAGGACGATCCCGACTCCTGGGCCTTCGTCGAGCAGGTGATGGGCGACCGCCGCAGCCTGATGCAGGACGTCCGCGCCCGCTACCTGGCCATGGCCCCCGAGGAAGACGACGGCCGCCACCGTATCATCGTAGAAGCCACCAACGCCGTGGAAAACATCTTCTTCCTCCTCGCCCAGCTAACCCGCGACTTCCAGGGGGAGCGGCGGGAAACGGCGACGGTTGCGGGGTAGAACAATACGTCGCCGACTGCACAGGCTAGGGCGTGTCGTCAAATTGAGTTTCCAAGTGTCAAACCGCTCCGTTTCCGTCATTCCCGCGAAAGCGGGAATCCAGAATCGCTTGCTGTGTCAGAACGATTTTGACACGGAAACGCCTGGATCCCTGCTTCCGCAGGAATGACGAGATAATTTGACGACGCGCCCTAAATCTTGAGGATCCTGACGCTTCCCGGAGGCAACCGGCCACGGCGATCGGAGCTCTGCCAAGCCCGCGCCGCCGCACCGGGCGAGAGCAGATGTTCCTGCCCAGGAAACATCGCCGCTGCTACAATGAAGACGGCAACCTCCGCACAATCCTTGCCCGCACCGACGACGCGACACCATGCCCCAATTGTCACCAAACACCCTGGTTCTCCCCGTCGCCGGGATGACGTGCGCGGCGTGCGTGTACCACGTGGGCGAAGCCCTGCGCTCCGTGGACGGCGTGGCCGAGGTCAGCGTCAACCTGGCGACCGAGCGGGCGACGATCAGCCTGGACGACGATGCAGGCTCCGCGTCTCCCGATATGGAAACGTTGGCCCGGGCAGTCGCAGATGCTGGATACCGCCTGGATACCAATCCGCCATCGACCACCGGCGGCGGCGTTAGCCCGCGGGCGCGGGAGGAAAAGCGAGTCAGGGTCCGGCTGATCGTGGCCGCGGTGGGCGGAGGCGCGCTGCTGCTCGGAAGTTTCCCGACGCTGCCCTGGGCTCACGGCCTGTTGGCCCTCTGGTGGTATCCGCTGCTGCTTTGGGCGGTGGCGACACCGGTGCAACTGTGGGCCGGATGGTCGTTCTACACCGCCGGCTGGGCCGGAATCCGGCGGTTGCAGCCCAACATGCACACGCTGATCGCCCTGGGCACGTCGGTGGCATACGGCTACAGCGTGGTGGTCGTTCTGATGACGCTGCTCGCTCCCGGCGCATTGGCGACGCCCGGAGCGCACCAGCTGCACTTCGACATGGCGGCCATAATCGTCGCGCTGATCCTGCTGGGACGCTGGCTTGAGGCCCGCGCCCTGTCGCGCACCTCCGGCGCAATCGAACGGCTGCTGGATCTGCGGCCCCAAACGGCCCACCTCATGGCTGCGGACGGGTCCATATCGGATGTGCCCGTAGAAAGCGTTGCAACCGGGGACACCCTGGCCGTACGCCCGGGCGAGCAGATCCCGGTTGATGGCGAGGTGGCCAGCGGGACCACCACGGTTGACCAGTCCGCCCTCACCGGGGAGAGCATCCCGGCCGATAAATCGACCGGCGACTCCGTGTTCGCCGGCGCCCTGAACGGAGCCGGCGCGATTCTCATGCGGGCAACCCGCGTCGGCACGGACACCACGCTGGCCCAGGTGATCCGGCTGGTGGAAGAGGCCCAGGGCTCGGCGGCCCCGGTGCAGCGCCTGGCCGATCGCGTCGCCGCCTGGTTCGTCCCGGCGGTGGGTTTGATCGCGCTGGCGGCGGCGGTACTGTGGTTGTTCCTCGGGCCGGACCCGTCGGCGCGGTACGCAATGCTGACCCTGGTCGCCGTGTTTATCATCGCGTGCCCGTGCGCGCTGGGTCTGGCAACCCCCACCGCCATCATCGTGGGCGTAGGCAGAAGCGCTGAGCGCGGCATCCTGATCCGGAGCGCCGCCGCGCTGGAAACCGCCCATCGCGTGGATGTCGTTGCCCTGGACAAAACCGGAACCCTGACCACGGGGCAACCGGAGGTCACCGACGTCGTGCCCGCACCGGGTGTTCGCACAACCGACGTGCTGCGTTGCGCGGCGTCGGTCGAAACCCTGTCGGAACACCCCCTTGGTCAGGCGGTGCTGCGACGGGTTCAAGCCGACGGTTTGGCGGTCGCTCCGTCCACGGATTTCGTTGCCCACGCCGGCGCGGGCGTGACCGCTGTAGTCGCCGAACAAGGGGTGGCGGTCGGAAACGCCTCGCTCATGGAACAGGTCGGCGCGTCCACCGACGCCGAGCTTGTCGCCGCGGCGACACAACTCGCCGAAGGAGGAGCTACGCCCATGTTCGTAGCCCGAGACGGACGGGCTATCGGCGTAATCGCCGTCGCCGACCGGGTGAAGCCCGGCGCGCCCGACGCGGTGGCGGCCCTGCATCAATTGGGGGTGCGGACGGTGATGCTCTCCGGCGACCGCCCGGAGGTGGCCGCGGCAGTAGCTTCCCAGTGCGGCATCAACCGGTACCGCGCCGGTATGCTGCCGGCTGACAAGGCGGATGCCGTCGCCGGAATGCAGGCGGAAGGACACACGGTGGCGATGGCCGGCGATGGGATAAACGACGCGCCGGCGCTGGCCCGCGCCAACGTCGGAATAGCCATGGGCGGCGGTACCGACATCGCCCGGGAGACGGCGGACGTTACGCTGATGCGGGACGATCTCATGGGCGTTGCCACCGCGCTGAAGATGTCCAAGGCGACCATGCGCACCATTCGGCAAAACCTCTTCTGGGCATTCTTCTACAACACGCTGCTGATTCCGGTTGCCGCCGGAGCGCTGTACCCGGTGTTCACCGCGCTGGGCGGCGTGCCTTCGGGCTTGGTGTTTTTCTTCGGCGAGGCCGGTTTCCTCAACCCCATCCTGGCCGCGCTGGCCATGGCGTTCAGCTCGGTCAGCGTGGTGAGCAACTCCCTGCGCCTGCGACGGGCGTCAATCTAAATGGCACGCAGGGTGTTGCAATGCTGGTACAATCGGCTTGAAAAATCGCTTACTAGGATGAAGGAATGCGTCATGGAAACGGCAGACGCCAACAGTCTAATGCCGATAATAGTCGCAATTATCGGCAGCCAGGGCCTCATCGTAGCGGCTCTGGCTCTCATGGCATTCCGCGTTGGTCGGCTTCCATCGCGTGAAGAGTCCAACGCCCTCCGCGGTGAGGTGGCCGCCAACAAGGTGGAACTCAAAGAGGATGTCGCGAATGTAAAGCTGGAAATCCTCAACACCGAAGCCAAGCTGCGACAAGAAATCGCCGCCACCGAAGCCAAGCTGCGACAAGAAATCGCCGCCACCGAAGCCAAGCTGCGACAAGAAATCGCCGCCACCGAAGCAAGGCTGCGGCAAGAAATCGCCGCTACCGAAGCAAGGCTGCGAAAAGAGATTACCGACTCCAAGGATGAAGTTTTGAGGGGGATTCGCCACAGCCATCAGCAATTGATGCTGGCTCTGGTCAATCACACGCACAATGCCAACGGCCAGGCCGTGTTCACGCTCCCGCCAGAGACTGAACCCGCGCCCGCCGACAACTGATCAGCAGGAAATCGACATGGCAACTGCAACCGACCCCATTTGCCTGATGCAGGTGGATACCGACAACCCCAACGGCGGGACCAGCGAACACGAGGGGCAGACCTACTACTTCTGCGCCCCGGGGTGCCGCATCGCCTTCGAGCGCGACCCGGAAGGCTGGGCGTCCGGCCGCAACAAACCCATCGCCATGGAGGAGCCGCAACCGCAGCCGGTTACTTTCGTGCGCCGGCTGTTCCGTCGCGGGCAGTAGGGCTTGTGGGCAATTTGAGCGCGCCCCAGGAAAAAGAGCGCATACCTACTAGTCTGTGGGACGCAGGGGCAGGGTCCTTCCTGCCCGATGCTCGGACAGAGCCTGATCGGCAAGACGGTCCAGTAATTGGTCGGATTCAGGCAGAGCGAGTAGTTGGTCCCACTCTCGATCAGCGTCGAGTTCTGCCAGTAAGAACTTGGCCAACCTGTCTTGTTCTTCGGGAGGAAGGCCGGCGGCTCGGTCAAAGGCTTCTTTGAGCAGCTGGTTCATGGTTGTGCTCCGGTTCGACGGTGAAAGCTACCAGGCCGGCCTGCTGGAGGGAAGAGCGGGTGTCTGGGCCGCCCCTCCGCACCGAATCGCTGGCCTTGGGGCGCGTCAGACGCTGGCGCCGCAGCAGCGCTTGTATTTCTTGCCGCTGCCGCACGGGCACCTGGAGTTGCGTCCGATTTTGCGGCCCGCCCGCGGCGCGGCATTGGAACGCCCGGGCGACACCGCGGCCATCGGGCTCACCGGCGCTCGGCTGTCGCTGTTGGCTTGGGCGCGGGGCGCTTCCGGAGCCAGGGTGACGTGGAACAGCGTGTGGGTGACCTCGCGCTGCATCTGCCGGGTCAACTCGGCGAACTCGCGTTGGCCCTCGGAACGATAGACGGTTAGCGGATCTCGCTGGCCCACGGCCTGGAGGCCCACTCCCGTTCGCAGGTTTTCCATGTGGGTCAGGTGATTGACCCAGTGGGTATCGATGGATTTGAGCAGCAGCAAGCGTACCAGGGTCTTCATGTTGTCCGGACCCAGAGCGCGCTCCTTGGCCTCGTACAGCGTCTCCGCGTAATCTTCCAGGATGTCCTCGATGTGATCCCGGCGCAGGGCCAGCACCTTGTCGGGCGTGTCGAGCTCAGCCGGCGGCGGGCAGATTTGCCGTAGCGCGGCCACGAAACCTTCCGCGTCCCAGTCATCCGCGTGCCGGGCCTGAAGATGATTGGAAACCAGCCGATCGAACTCGGCGCCCAGCATGTCGAGGATGCGTTCCCGTAGCCCCTCGCTGGCGAGGATCTGTGAGCGTTGTTGGTAGATGACGGAGCGTTGCTGGTTGAGCACGTCGTCGAAGTTGAGCAGGTGCTTGCGCATGTCAAAGTGATGGCCCTCGACCTTGACCTGCGCGCTGGAGATGGACTTGGTGATGATCTTGTTTTCCAGGGGCTCGTCGTCGTTGAGGCCGGACCAGTTCATCACCGTCTTGATGCGGTCGCCGCCAAAGCGCTGCATCAACTCGTCCTCCAGGGCGACGAAAAACTGGCTGCTGCCGGGATCCCCTTGGCGTCCGGCGCGACCCCGGAGCTGGTTGTCCACGCGCCTCGCCTCGTGGTGCTCCGTTCCGATTACGTGCAGGCCACCCAGGGCGATGACGCGGTTGTGTTCCTCCCGCCAGTCCTCCCGGTCAGTGTCGGCGCCGCCCAGCACGATGTCGGTGCCGCGGCCGGCCATGTTGGTGGACACGGTGACCGCGCCGGCGCGGCCGGCCTGGGCGACAATCGACGCCTCCTGCTCGTGATTGCGGGCGTTGAGCACCTGGTGCTGCACGCCGCGACGGCGCAGGCGGTCGCTGAGGGCCTCCGAGGTCTCGATGGAGGTCGTGCCCACCAGTACCGGCTGCCCCGAGTCCGACCGTTGCACGATGTTCTCAATCACGGCGCGCCACTTGCCTTCCTCGGTGGGGAAGATCAGATCGCTGGCATCGTCCCGGACCATGGGCACGTTGGTGGGAACGGCAACCACCTCCAGGCCGTAGATCTTGTAGAACTCGTCGGCCTCGGTGACGGCGGTACCGGTCATTCCGGCCAGCTTGCGGTACATCCGGAAGTAGTTCTGCAGGGTGATGGTGGCATAGGTGACGCTTTCGCGCTGGACCTTGACGCCCTCCTTGGCTTCCACGGCCTGGTGCAAGCCGTCGGACCAGCGTCGGCCGTATTGCAGCCGACCGGTGAACTCGTCGACGATGATGACATCACCGTTGCTGACCACGTAATCCTTGTCCTTCACCTTCTGGATCTGGGCCACCACCGCGTTCTCGACGTACTGAACCAGGTGGAAGTTCTCGGGCTCGTACAGGTTGTCAACGCGGAGGTGGCGCTCCGCCTTCCCGATGCCCGCCTCGGTGAGGGAGATGGCCTGCGTGCGTTCGTCGATGGTGTAGTCTTCGTATTCCCGCAGGCGGGGCGCCAGCCGGGCGCAGTTGGAATAGTGCTCCACCGGCTGCTGGGCCGGGCCACTGATGATCAGGGGAGTCCGGGCCTCGTCGATCAGGATGTTGTCCACCTCGTCCACAATGGCGAAGTGATGCGTCGGGCGGTCGGCGGCGCGGGTCTGAACCTGCATCTCGGCGTCCACCGACATGTTGTCGCGCAGGTAGTCGAAGCCAAACTCGTTGTTGGTGCCGTAGAGGATGTCGGCGCGATAGGCTTCTGCCCGGGACGCCGGCGTCAGGTAGGGGAAACCGCCGCGGCCCACGTCGGTCAGTTCGGGATCGTAGAGGTACGCGGCGTCGTGCTGGAGGCAGCCTACGGAAAGCCCCAGCAGGTGATAGATGGGCCCCATCCACACCGGATCGCGCCGGGCCAGATAGTCGTTGACGGTAACGATGTGTACGCCGTCGCCCGTTATCGCGTTGAGATACGCCGGGAGGGTTGCCACCAGGGTTTTGCCTTCGCCGGTTTTCATTTCCGAGATCTTGCCCTGGTGCAAAACGGCGCCGCCGATGAGCTGGACGTCGTAGTGTCGCTGACCCAGGGTGCGGCGCGCGGCCTCGCGGACCACGGCGAACGCTTCAGGGAGAAGATCATCCAGCGACGCGCCATCATCCAAACGGCGGCGAAACTCGCCGGTCTTCGCGCCCAGGGCCTCGTCGCTCAAATCCCGCACCGAATCTTCCAGGCGGTTGACCCGCGGCACCAACTGGCCGCGCAATTTTTCGGCGGCCCGCTCCGGCGTGTCGCCCACTATCTTTTTCAACAATGTAACCATAGGAACCCCTCACCCGTTCCTCTTTTCGACAAAAGGAGGAACGCCATGCCAGTATAGCAAGGATGCCCCGGTTACGTTGATAAGCCCCGGTCGGATTGCCGACCGGAGCACAGGCAAACGGTTGCACGCCGCGGCGCATCGCTATATGCCGCGCCGTCTGTTAATTGACCCACCATACCAGCGCGATTATACTGGCATACCCAGGACGGAGAGCTGTATGAACAACTCCCCACGCCGCCGGTTTAATAACAAGCGGCGCATACGCCAATCCCGCAGACTTGAAAACCTGACTGACCTCGCGGAGAGGGTATCGTACGCGGGCAATCCGGCTCACAAAAGCAACCCCGGAGATTTTGGCCTCACTCCGCCTGCGGACCCGCGGGATGACAAGACGTTGTGCGACGCGGCCGGAATATTCTCCAGGTCAACTGCTATGCGCCTGCTGAAAGCCGGAATCGAAAGAGATTTGATCAGCGAGCAGACGCGGGGTGCTTTTCCGCAAAACGTGTGGGCTGTTGATGAAAACGGGTACCCGTTGGAAGCGCAATTGGAGAATCGAACCCAGGGGGCCTACCACGGTTACCCATTGGCTTTGAATGATCCCTTCCGAGATCAGGTCTTGGCTTTCTGGAGCAGCGATGAGCACGCCCTTTAGAATCGAACACGAGTTGCTCAACAGCGAGATGCTGAATGGAGCAGACGATGCGGTCCGGGCGGCGGTGTCTATCTGGCTCAGCGGAGTGTGCGTAACCGAGGCGGAGGACCGGGCCGGTGAAATCTACCAAACCCGCCGGTCGGTGCGCGTGTCAATGACGCGGATGGCCCGCTGGTTCGCGGGCAATTGGTGGCGACTGCGCTGGGAGCCGGAAGAACGTCGGGCAAGCCCTGATTGGCAAATGAGCCACAATCTGGCCGCCGCCGGCGGTGGCTACCTGTGGCCCAACCTCACGTTCAGCTGCGACGGGGAAACCGTTCTGGCTGTCACCAAAGCCGGCGACCCTAACAGCGCAGAGCCCATTCGTTATTTGCTGGATTATGCGGGTATCATACCGGCGGTTGATTTTGAGCGTGTTGTCGACGAATTCATAGCCACCACCATCGACTGCCTTCCCGCCGAAGCCAGGAAAAACACCGAACTCGTTGACTTGTGGGCCGAAGTGGCTCGTGAGCGAGCTGAGCCGGAGCTCTACGCTCTGCGCAAACTGGAAGCTGGACTGGGGTACGACCCCGGCGAAGCCCCAGACACTCTGATAGCGACCTTGCTGAAACAACGCAGCAAATACGGGGCGGGCGCTATCCAAGAGATTGCAGCCGCCTCCAAAGACAACGCCATCGACCATTTGGAATCCATGGCAAACGAAGTGAGAGGCCGGGGTGTCTCGGCGCGGCTGCCCGCTTGCGATACGATCAGAGAGCAGCACCGGGATCAAATAAAGCCCTTAGATGCCCCCTGGCGGCGCGGCGAGCAGGCGGCCAGGATTGCCCGCGGCATCTGGGGGTTGCCGTCCGGCCCGATCCAGACCAGCACGCTGGCAGACTTGTTCGGCGTCAGTCTGGATGAACGCCCTCAATCCGAACTGCCGCTGTCGGTCGGATTGCGCGATGACGGGTCTGACGTCATGAGCATCTCACTGCATCAGCATTATCTGACCGGCCGACGTTTCACGCTGGCACGGCTGATTGGCGATCAGGTGGCAGCCCCGCCAGAAGAGCGACTGCTGCCCGCGACCGCCGCTCGCACCAGTCGCCAGAAATTCCAACGGGCCTTTGCGCGCGAGATGCTATGTCCAATCAGCGATTTGCTGGATTTCCTAGGACCAGCGCCGCCGAACGATGATGACATTGATGACGCCGCCGCCCACTTTCAAGTCTCCGACCGGGTTGTCGCATTCGCTCTAGTCAACAATGGGGTGATACAGCGTGAATCCATGGGAGAGTGGGCCGTGTGAATCTCGCCCCGAGTTGTGGGAACCACTGGCCAAACAAAGAGGGGCGGGATTGCATCCCGTCCCTTTTATCTGGCGTATTCGAGTTCGAGTCAGTCGAATTGGTAGGGATACACCACCTGCAGGACCCGTCCGTCGCGCAGGGCGTCGAAGTACCCGTGGCCGGCCTGGGGCTGCTGGAGCCAGCGGCGGATGATATAGGCGCACAGCGAGGCCAGCTGCCCGCCGACGCTGGTGGAGGCCGGGGCGATCATCAGGTCGTCATACATATTCGGGGTGACCGAATCGTTTTCTTCGCTCAGGAATTCGCTCAAGCCCAGCGCGATTGAGTTCGACTGCGACCCTGCCATCAACATCGCGTAGTCGTTGACGTTCCACACCGATTGCATGATGTCGTCGGGGTTCATCTGGGCCATGACGTTTTCGTCGAGGAACATCGTCAGGGCCAGCAGGAACCGGCTGAACGCCAACTGTGACGGATCGGTATTGCCGTAGATGGAGTTGCCCTCCGTGTTGCTGGCGCTCAGGAACCGCGCCTTGTCGATATATGACACCAGCAGCGGGATTTCGCGGCGGATCAGGATGCTCAGGCAATCCTGGATGAGCTCTCCCCGGCGCTCCGGCCGCCACGAGCGGAAGTACCCCTTGCCCTGGTAGAGGTCGCCGGGGCGCAGCTCGTTGGGCACGCCGTCGGTGCCGGCGGGGGCGCCGAAGTGCCGTCGAACCAGCGCGTCGTACTCGCCCGACATGGAAATGTACTGGCTCTCCTGCACCAGCAACCCGGCGTGGACGTGATGCGGCTGGCTGGGATCGTCGGCGCTGAGGCCGGTCTGGCCGGATTCACTGAGGAAAACCAGGTACATGGTAGCCTCCCAGGCTGGCGCGGCGGGCTCTATCGGCCCTGGCTGGGGTTGGTGGCGACGGCGGCGCTTGCCGACGCCAGCAGCTTGGACCGGCTATTGAGCGACGGTCCGAAAATCAACGTGAAGAACGTCGCCGGTGCGGGGTTGCCACTGGATCTCCGAAGCAACGGCGGTGTACTCGCCCGATTCGCCGGCGATGGTCACCCGGAGTGGTTGGCCGTACTCCCCGCCGGCGCGGCTGATGGCCTGCAGCAGCGTGCGAACCTCGCATTGCAGCGAGCGGGATTCGACGCCCTTGCCGTAGAGATGGACCGGAACGACGCCCTGCCGGCGCAGCGCTTTGACCTTCTTGCCCAGGGTGTCGCGGGTTTCAAGTTGGACGGAAACCGTCGGGGTGGTCATCGTAATCGGAACTCCTGGAGAACGTATGGCGGGGACAACCCCGATTGGAGCGCATATCATAGCATAATGCAGAATGGCGCCGGGGTTGACCAGAACGGGTTGCTGAATATTTTCCGCCAACTGCTGTGATTCACGGAGGCCGACGATGGACGTGCAAATCAGGGACTCTGAAGCGTTGCGGAGAGTAACACCGCCCATGCTGTGTGCTTATCTCAAGGCACACCAGTGGGTTCATGAGCAAACCTGGCGCAACCGGATTATGGTGTGGTCGCGCAAGCAGGATGAACTGACACATGAGATCCTGGTACCGCTACGGCAGCACTCCGACGCGTATGCCGTGCGCGTCTCTGAGGCAGTAACGCTCCTCGCCAAGTTGGACGGACGCTCCCAGCTTGACGTTTATTACGACCTGATAGGTGCCGGAAAAGATGCCGTCATACAGGAATGAACCGAAATCTGCGCAATTCCATCAACTGTTGCGCGCATTCAATCCTCAATTTCAATCAGTATCCGGCAATGGTCGCTGGAACCCCATTCG
The DNA here is from genome assembly GCA_028873965.1 of Chloroflexota bacterium. Lineage (GTDB taxonomy): Bacteria > Chloroflexota > Dehalococcoidia > Lucifugimonadales > UBA3495 > Bin87. The sequence continues at coordinate 25,694 of JAPPMU010000049.1, read as the reverse complement.
TCCACCCCATTCAGGGCGCGGGTTCTGATGCTCTCGTGGAAGCCGCGGGAGGCGAAAACGTGGTCAACTTGTACGTGGGCAGTTGCCGGAGAGTTCCGCACCGTGTGGTAGGTTGGAACGTCCAGAGAATCTTCCGTCAGATGTGCCGGTATGGGGTCAGCGCGCCGGCCGTTAGGATATTGTGGCCCCATGTACTCCAACCCCAGGGCCTTCATCCGGTCAACGATCGTTTGAGCTCGGACGTCGAACGCATCGGAGCTGAAAAAAGAGACATTGAGGTCGCCAGCAGCCAAAATGCGGTGAGTGGAGGTGTCGTATGAGCCGATGAACACCGACAGGTCAGAGACGATGCGATGCGCTGAGGCGTCCGGGTAAATCCAGCCAGTCCCGTTAGTTGGTTTTGTCTCGAACCAGCGTGCGTACATCGACACGGCGATAATCGGCTCTGCGCCACTCTCCGGGATGATTTTGGCAGCGGCGATAGTACCAATGCCACTGACCGCTATCTCGTCGTCTTGGACCCAGCGGGTGGGAACCGTCTGCTTGAACCATTCCACCTTCACGCGGTCGGACAATTTCACCACTAGTGGCCAGCGGTCGTAGGAATCGTATGGCCATGGCTCCCAGGGCTCCTGCGAACTGACTGCGACGCCATTCTTGCATGTACTTAACCAGCCTCTCCCGCGAGGATACACTTCCTGCAGCAACGCCACGTCTGCGTCCATTTCTAGGAGATCTTCCAACGGCTTGTGAGTTCTGCCGATGTTCCAACAAACTACCTTTATCATGGAGTTGCCTCCGAATTGGCGCAGGCTTCCATGGGTTCGCCCCGCAGGCCGGCCACCAGGTTGCGCGCGGCCAGCTTCATCGTGTTCAGGCGTGTGGGCAGCGCGGCGCTGCCGATATGCGGGGTGATGACCAGGTTGTCCAGGGTCAGCAGCGGGTCATCCATCGAGATGGGTTCCGGAGAGGTCACGTCCAGGGCGGCGCGGGCGATCTGCCCGTCGCGCAGCGCCTCGTAGAGTGCCGCCGGATCGACCACCGGCCCGCGCGACACGTTGATGAGGATGGCCGAGGGTTTCATCAGCGCCAGTTGCGGCCCGCTGATCAGGTGATGGGTCTGCGGAGTCAGGGGCACGCTGAGCACGACGAAATCGGCCTGGCCCAGGAGATCAGGGAACTCGGCGTACCGCACGCCGTACTCTGCTTCCATGTCGGTGTAGCGGGTCCGCGAGTGGTAAACGATGTCCATGTCGAACCCGCGGGCCCGTTTGGCGATCTCCCGGCCGATCTGGCCCAATCCCACGATCCCCAGGCAGGCATCGTGAACGTCCTGCCCCAGCCAGTGGGTGGGGTGAAACTGGATCTGCCAGCCGCCGCCGCGCAGCCAGCGCTCGCTTTCGGACGTGCGTCGGGCCGCGCCCAGCAGCAGGGCCATGGCCAGGTCGGCCGTGGACTTGGCCAGCACCCCGGGCGTGTAACCCACCGGGATGCCGCGTCGCGTCGCCTCGGCGACGTCCACGTTGTCCAGGCCCACCGCCAGCTGGCTGATCGCCCGCAGGTTGGGCGCCGCGTCCAGCAGGTCGGCGTCCACGCGGTCCATTATGGTGGTGAGAATGCCGTCGGAGGAACCGGCCTGCCGGCGCAACTCCTCCACGGGTGGCGGTGTTTCCTCCGGCCACACGGTCACGTCGGCAACCTCCCGGATGATGTCCAAAGCCTCGGGAAGCAGAGTGCGAGTAACGAAAGCGCGAGGGGTCGACATGGCGTTTCACCCTTCGATGGTATGATGGTGAGTATATTGTAACCGGGACAGAGTATGACAACGCAAACGTATCAGGCTGCGGCGTGGGAACTGCTGGCGCAGGGAGTGGACGAACTGGCCGCCGGAGACGCGCGTCAGGCCTCGGAGAAAGGATGGGACGCAGCGGCGCAGATGGTCAAAGCCGTCGCGCAGCAACGTGGCTGGACCCATACGAACCATGGAGCCCTATTCGCCACGGCTAGCCGTCTGGTGCGAGAAGCTGGAATACAGGAGATCGAGCCGTTGTTCGGCGCCGCGAGCGCGCTGCACGTCAACTTCTACGAGAATTGGATGTCGTCGCAGTATGTGGAAGACGAGCTGGCGAAGGTGAGACGGTTGCTGGAATTGTTGCAGCCGATGATCGAATAACGGGGAAACAAAGCGAAAGGGCCTCCGCTATGGCGGAAGCCCTTTGCAAAACCATGAGGCGGCGCAGGGAAAGACGCGCTGCCCGGCGATCAGCGTTGGCTGATCAGACCAGCTTGGTGAAACCGTCGCGGTAGCCGCGGGTTTCGGCGATCTCGCGCTCCAGGCGGGCGCGCTCGGTCATGCCCGGGCCGGCCACGACGTTCCACAGGCGGACGAAGGTAGCGGCAATGACCGTGTGCAGCAGTGGTTTGCGGGAGGGATTCCACTCCTTGAGCAGTTCGGCGGGGGTTTCCGGGATGCGAGAAACGTCAACGGCAGCGGCCGGCGCAGTGGTAGCGGCAGGGGCGGCGGCGTTTTCGGCAACCGCGGTGTTGGCTTTGTTTTCGGGTTTCAGTGCGGTAACCATTTGTTCCTCCGAGGCTGATATTGCAAGCCTGTGATCATTTGAAATTATGATACCGAGATTACTGCATTCCGTCAACGGATATTATAGGATAATCAATATCAATTTTGTAAATAAAAAAGCGGGTTGTGGACCCGCCCTCAGTCATGACCTCAATTCCGCTATCGGCTGTGCTACAACGTCAATTTCCCCGGATTCATGACCCCCGCCGGATCCAGCGCCCGCTTGATATCCAGCAGCGCGTCCCGGCTGACCCCCAGCTCGCGACCCAACAAATGATGCAACTTGATGCCGACGCCGTGGCAATACTCCATGATCCCGCCCATGTCCTGGGCCAGGGTGAGCACCTCGTCCACGCCGGCAGCCAGATTTGCCCGCACCTCAGGATCGTAGCCGTCCCGACCGACCACTCGCCGGTCGCCGTCGGGCACCACCAGCATGGAGAAGAACTCGGGTCGGCTCCAGAGGCAGTATTCCACCACCTTGATCTTCCGGGCCTCCAGCATCCGGTCGGCGCGCCGGCGGTAGTCCAGTACCCTGTCGGCCGGCAGGCTCATGTGCAGGTAGTCGAAGGTGCGCCCCCATTGCCGCTGCCAGCGTTCTTCACGCGGGCGTCCCAGGGCCGTCTGGCGATAGTTCAAAGCGGAGTCGTGCCGGTGTTTCCAATAGGACAGGGTTGGCTCCGGGCCCACGTTCCACCCGCCGGCCGCTTCGCATACGGACAGTGTGCGGCGCAGCGCGGCATCCACGCCTTCCCGGTAACCCTCAAAGAGCAGGTGCAGCAAGACGCCCTCGCTATCCTCGGTCAGATCCAGCAGCGTGGGCCGAATACCGAGGGCGGACATTTCCGCCACGGCCGCGAAGCCAGCGTCGAAACCGGCGAATTCCATGGTGGCGTACTCCGCCGCCTCGGGCTGGCGGAACACGCGCAGGGTGGCCCGGGTGATCACGCCGAAGACCCCTTCGCTGCCGATGAACAGGTGGTTCAGATTGGGGCCGGAGGATGGCTTGGGCACCGGACGGGTGTTGATGACGCGGCCGTCGGGGAGAACCACTTCCAGAGCCACTACCTGATCGCCCATGGGGCCGTAGGCGGCGGCGCGGTAACCCACGCCGTTGGTGGAAATCGTGCCGGCTACACTGGCGATGGGAACGCTGTACGGGTCATGTCCCGGCATCAGCCCGTGGGGCTCCAGCGCGTCGTACAGGTCTTGCAGGATCAACCCGGCCTCGACCTCGGCAGTTTGCGACACCGGGTCGATGCTGATCACGCGGTTGAGCCGGCCAAGGTCAAGGATGATCCCACCGCTCACGGGCAGGATCCCGCCCATCACCCCGGTGCCGCCACCGTATGGGATCAGCGGAACCCCGGCGCCCTGGGCCAGCGCGACGACTTGCGACACCTGCGCCGTGTCCGCCGGGCGCACGACAACGTCGGCCAGGCGGTCGAAAGCCGCGTCGGCATAGTAGGCGCGGTACGGGGTCAGCGCGTCGGCCGAATAGCGGTCAATGGCGTCGGGGTCGGTGAGAACGTGCGCCGGGCCGGTGATGTCCCGGAGCCGGCCGGCAACCTGTCGCCAGTCAATGGGATGGGAGGATTGCGGGCTGTCAGGCACGCGGGGGAAGGTCACAGCGGGCTGCGGAACATGGCCTGGCCGGTCTCGTCATGGTTGTGGTTAGCCAACGCCACCAGTAGCTGCTCGTGGTTGCGCCGCATTTCCTCACGCGTCTCCCGCATCTCGGCGCGCATTTCCTCCCGCATCTCCCGCATCTCGGCGTGCATTTCCTCACGCATTTCCCGCATCTCGGCGCGCAGCTCCTCACGCGTTTCGCGCACTTCTTGCCGCGTCTCGGCCAAACCCTCTTCTAGGCGATCAACGCGGTAGGAAAGCTGGTCAACCCGGCTGCTGAGTCTCCACATCCACAGCAGCCCACCACCACCCAGAAGAAATATGGTTATGGTGAGGCCGGCTATGCTTGCAATGGCGGTTATAGTTGCTGCTTCCACGTAAATTACCTCAACGGACTTCATTGGTCCTGCCGCTGCCACTGTGTGCCCTGAGGGCCGTCCTCCAGGGTCACGCCCTGCTCGGCGAGGCCGTCCCGGATCTGGTCGGCCAGGGCGAACTGGCGGGCCGCCCGCAACTCGGTACGCACCGACACCAGCAGGTCGATGAACGGTGCCGCGGCGAGGTTTTCCTCCAGGGACGGACGATCTTCGAAAGTCAGCCCCAGTACGCCGCCCAGCTCGCGCAGGGCGTCCTGTCCGGATCCGATGCTCTGTCCGGCGTCGCGGCCGCGGTTGATGTCGCGGGCCAGGTCGAACAGGGTGGCCACCGCCTGGGGAGTGTTGAGGTCGTCGTCCATGGCCGCAGTGAATCGCGCCCGGTGGGTGTCCACTTCCATCTCGGGTCCGGCTCCGTTGCCGGGGATGAGCGCTCGCCGCACCCGCTCCAGGCTCCGCTCCACCGCGGCGGCGCCTTCGTCGCTGTAGGCCAACGGACTGCGGTAGTGGCTGCTGAGGAAATACAAACGCATGGCGTCGGGGCTGTAGCGCTCCAGCGCCTCTACGACTGAAACCAGGTTGCCCAGGGACTTGCTCATCTTGTCGGAGCCCAGCTGTAGGAGCCCGTTGTGCATCCAGTAGCGGGAGAAGGGCTTGGCGCCGGTGTAGCACTCGCTCTGGGCGATCTCGTTTTCGTGGTGGGGAAACACCAGGTCCTGGCCGCCGCCGTGGATGTCCAGCTGCTCCCCGAGGTATTCCAGCGACATGGCGGTGCACTCGATGTGCCAGCCGGGCCGACCCGGCCCCCACGGGCTTTCCCACGAAGGCTCGCCTGCCTTGGCGCCCTTCCACAGGACGAAGTCCATGGGATGCTCTTTGTTCTCGTCCACCTGGATGCGGGCGCCGGCGATCATGCTGTCCAGGGTCCGGTGGCTCAGCTTGCCGTAGTCGTCCTTGCTGGTCACGCGGAAATAGACGTCGCCGGCGGCGGGATAAGCGTGCCCCCGGTCGATCAGGCCGGCAATGGCGTCGATGATCCGCGGAATTTCGCGGGTGGCGCGGGGATATTCGGAAGCCCGCTGGATGTTCAGGGCGTCCATCGTGTGGAAGTAGTCCCCGATGAATTCTTCGACCAGCGCGTCCTCGGAGACGCCGGACTCCTGCGCCCTCTGGATTATCTTGTCGTCGATATCCGTGAAGTTCTGGATATGACGAACCTCGTATCCTTTGTGCTCCAGGTATCGCCGCAGGGTGTCAAAGACCACGTAGCTGAGCGCGTGCCCGACGTGGGTGGCGGAATACGGGGTCACCCCGCACACGTACATCTTGACCAGGTTGCCTTCGGCGGGAACGAACTCCTCGACCTGTCCGCTCAGGGTGTTGTAGAGCTTCATACTAAACCGGATTGACGACGGCCTTTGCGGCCTGTTGGATCACGTGCGGTGTCAGGGCCGGCACAGCAACGCCACGGCAACAGCCGCGATGCCCTCTTCCCGCCCGGTGAATCCCAGGTAATCGGTGGTAGTGGCTTTGACGCTGACCTGCGACAGTTCAACCGAAAGCGCGGTGGCGATGTTCTGGCGCATCAACGGCACGTGCGGCGACAGCCTGGGACGTTGCGCCAGCATTGTAGCATCAACGTTGGCGATGTACCAACCGCCCTGCGCCAGTACGGCAACCGTGCGCTCCAGCAATAGCAGGCTGCTGATACCGGCCAGCGACGGATCTCCGGGAGGAAAGTGCATTCCGATGTCGCCGGCGCCGGCGGCGCCCAGCAGGGCGTCGATCATCGCGTGGCTGAGCACGTCGCCGTCGCTGTGGCCGGCCAGCCCGGTAGGATGCGAAATCGTCACGCCGCCGAGCACCAGCGCGCGCCCGGCGGCCAGGGCATGGGCGTCGGCTCCAGTGCCTACTCGATACTGCACCGAGGGACTCAATGGGGCGGGCCGCCAGCCGGGTTCTGCGCCTACCCTCGCTCGATGGCCTTGAGGGTCTGGTGCGCGTGCTCGATGTCGTTCAGTGGGCCGCCGTAGGCGATGATCGGCGCGTAACCGATCACAATCGCTGCCAGAAACGTCAGCAGCGACCCGTTAGCGACGAAATCCGCGTTGGTCGGCGCCTCGCCAATCCAAAGCCGGGAGAACAGGGCATCGCTTTGGGCCGCGATATAAGCCGGCGCCGGCAAGTCCAATCTGGCAACCAGGAGCATCACCAGCGGGGCGATGCAGATCAAAGCCAGGATGGACCATATGATGACCCACGCCAGGAACGTATTGCGCTCGGCATTCACCTTCGAGCGCAGATGCTCCAGCCGGCCGGGAGCAACTGCCATGTCCAGCCGGTCAGCGCTCAGCCGCAGGAATTGAGCATACTCCCGGTAACGGGAGCGACGGTTGACGGTGCTGGCGACCATTCTGATCCTCCGCTTGCTGACATCCCTTGTCCAAAGGCGCGAATCTTGCTTCACGTACACGCGCCGATGTGTGACAAGAGACGTCATTAAGCATCGTATGCATAGAGGTCAGTTTGTGGCAAGCAGTCTCGTTTCCCATTTGCGGCAGTTTCGACTTATCCCCGTGCTAACAGCAAGCTCGCCACGTCCAGGTCTTCCGGAGTGGTCACCTTCAAATTGTCATAATCGCCCCGGAAAACCGTGACCCGGTGGCCCGCGGCTTCGACCATGGCCGCGTCATCGGTGTATTCGGCATCCGCGGCGCGATGGGCATCCATCAGGGTTTGATAATCGAAAGCCTGCGGAGTTTGCGCCGCCCACAAGGTCGCGCGGTCGGGAGTAGCCGAAATCACCTGCCCGTCGCCAACCACCTTGATCGTATCCTTGACCGGCACCGCGGCGATGGCAGCGCCCGATCCCCGGACTTCACGGAGCGCGCGGCCCAGAATATCGGGCGTCACACACGGTCGGGCTCCATCGTGAATCGCGACCCATCGCCGGTCACCCATGGCGACCAGCCCGGCTAAGACCGAATCCTGGCGGCGGGCGCCGCCGGCGCAAACCGCGGCGACTTTGGGAATACCCAAGTCCTGCACGATCGCTACACCGTCGTGAACCGCATCGGCGGAGACAACCAGCACGATCCGGTCCACCACGTCCGACGCAGCGATGCGCCGGAGGGTATGGCCAATCAGGGGCGTTCCCAGCACGTCAACGAAGGTCTTGTCGGTGCCGCCCATGCGAGTGCTGCGCCCGGCAGCCACCACTACGACGCCCAACAGCCCATCCGATGTCTCCCGTCCGGCGTTGTTCAATCTATCGTCCGCCCAAAAATTGTAACTGTTCACGTTTGAGGTGGCGGCCCAGCGCCAAAGCCGTCATACCGGCGAAAGCCGGTATCCAGGAAATCCCGGTTATGCTCACGGCTGCTGGTGCGCGGATTTCCTGGGTTCCTGCTTCCGCAGGAACGACAGGTTTCCGACAGGGGATCCCATCAACCCTGAACAGTTACCAAAAATTTGCGCGCTTGGCGTTGAGGCCCACATAGTTTATGATTTAGGCGGTATGGGATCAATATCACCTTAAGGGAACATCTGCGGAGCGCGTTACTCCAAAGGGGGCATGATGGCACTGGAAATGGCCTATCACGTGGAAACGTACAGCTCGGGAACCCACGGCAGAGCGATCTGCAATGCTCGCACGCATCACTGGGTCGCCGACGACGGCGGTGGCGATGCGGTGGGAGCCGGTGAGTTGTTCCTTTCCGGCATCACCGCGTGCGCCGTGAACATGGTGGAGCGAATCGCGCTCACCGACGACGCCCCGGTGGACTTCATGGAAGTGTCCGCCGAAGCCTTCCGGGACTCGGAAGCAACCCCCGGCGACGTGAGCCTTTACGCCGACGTGCGCATTCACTTCAAGATCTGGGGCGTGGACGACGACCAGGGCAACTACTTGGTGGACACGTGGAAGAAGCGTTGACCGCTTTATGGTTCGGTCGCCGTGGCGACCCCCAGCACTTCAGTCACCGCCGAATTCGTTGCCGAGTCCCGGCCCAAGCACGCCGGACGCGCCGCGTAGGGCTCACCGGACTGCGCGCCGCTTTTCGGCGCAACATCTGCCCCCGTCCCGACGGCGGGAACACGTCGCCGGACCGGGGCGATAAGCGGCGACGCCGATCTCCGGCGGAGCCAATATAACCCTTACATTTCTGGCATCGTTGGTCGCGCGCCTGGGTCCCGCGCCGGTACCGGAATCACACAGGCACTACAGCAGCAGGGGGATCTGAGATAGAGTTCCCGCTAACCATATTTGCCGCCGGGCTGTCCGACGCATCCGCCGGACTGCTGAAAGACTTCGCCATCGCCATGGCCATTGCGGCGGTTGGGCTGGCGCTAGCCCGGCTGGTATGGCAGCCGCCGGTGCTGGGTTATCTCATCGCCGGGGTGGTCATCGGACCTTATACCCTGCCGCACCCGGTTATCAGCAACCTGGACACCATCGAGTTGCTGGCCGAACTGGGGCTGATCCTGCTGCTCTTCGGCATCGGCCTGGAACTGGGCTGGCGACGCATCCAGGAAATCGGCCTGCGCGTGCTGGTTATCGGGGTGGTCGAGATCTCCACCCTGACCTACCTTGGTGTGCTGATCGCCGACAAGGTGATGGGCATATCCGGAGCGAACGCCCTGTACCTTGGCGGCGCCATGGCCATCAGCAGCTCGGCGATACTGCTGAAGGGTTTGCGGGACAGCGGCAACCTGCGCGCCGGATGGGGTCAGACCATCGTCGGCATCCTGCTGGTGGAAGACTTCGCCGCGGTCATCCTGCTTACCCTGTTGGCCGGCGTGGCCACCACCGGTTCCACCGACCTGGCGGACGTGGGATGGCTGGCCGCGAAGCTGGGCATCTTTTGCATCGCGGTCCTGGCTTTCGGCGCGTTGCTGGCGCCCCGCCTCATGCGGTTCCTCTCCCGAATGCAATCGGACGAGACCCTGCTGGTGGCTTCACTGGGCTGCTGTTTCGGACTGGCGTTGGGGGCCGAGTTCCTCGGATTGTCCGCGGCCGCCGGCGCCTTCCTGATCGGCGTGGTCATCGGCGACACCGACGCCGCCGGCCGGGTCACCAGGCTGGTCAACCCGGTGCGCGACATGTTCGGCGCATTGTTCTTCCTGTCGATAGGTATGCTCATCGACTACCGAACCCTGGACGACTACATCGTGCCCGCCCTGATAGTGGTGGGAATGTTCATGGGCGGCAAGATCATGGCCAACACCATCGGCGCGATACTGGCGGGACGACGCTCGCGCACCGCGGTGCAGGTCGGGATGACCATGCCCCAGATGGGCGAGTTTTCACTGGCCATCGGTCACCTGAGCGCTACCAACGCGGCGGTGGGTCCGGTGGTGGCCCCGGTGCTGGCAATCGCCACCGCGATCACCGCGATCCTGGCTCCGCTGACCTCGAAGATCGCGACGCCCATGTACGACTGGCTGGAACGGCGCTCGCCACCGGCGGTCCTGGCGGTCAACCTGGTGATCTTTCTGGGCATTCAGTCGTTCTGGGCCGCGTTCTCCCTGCCCGGCGAAACGGGCCGTCTGCTGAAAAACGCGGTGCGTCGCATCATCATCGACATCTGCATCATCGCGGTGCTTACGGCCATCGGCACCGCTGCGGTGTACACCCTGCCCGACCTGCTGGCCGAACCGGATTCGGTGTCCCACGCCCTGCTGGGCGTGATCCTGGGCGGCGCCACGGTGGGGATCAACATCCCCGCTGCCATAGCCATCTGGCGGGAATTGCGGGTGGTAGCCAGCCTGACCGTTCGGGCCTCGGTGCGCGACACCGCGGGCCAGCCGGCGAGATACACCCTGCGCACCCTGCTGCGCGACGGCATGGCCACGGCGCTTTTGCTCGTCGGCGTCCTGTTGATGATCCCGCTGATAATCCGGCTATTCTCCCTGGGCAGCCTGTCGGTGCCGTTGTCAGTGTTCCTGCTGCTGGCTTCCGCAGGCGCTCTGGTGTTTGCCGGCTTCCATGTCCATCGCGTCCTGCAACCGGTGTTCCGCAACACGTTCATCGCTCCCACGGCTCCCCGGCGCACCGAGGCGCCAGCGCCCAGCGCCTTTGAAGCGATGGACGTGGAGAGCCCCTCCTTCAACCACTGGGCCGACCCGGACGCGCAACCGGCCCAGCAGGCGCGCGCCGCCGCCGCTGCCCAGGCTGCCGAAGATTCTACCGAGGATCTGTGGCGTTTCCTGGAAGAGCGCATCGAGCTGTTCAGTCCGGCGCCGGCGCGACCGCGTGAAGGCGCGGAACCTGCCGCCCAAAGGGAGGCCGATTAGGGTCTGTTACCAAATGACGTCATTCCGGCGAAAGCCGGAATCCAGTGAGCGTAAATTCCAACCAACGTTCTTATCGCAGAGGCTTTTCTGGGTTCCTGCTTTCGCAGGAACGACGGTGTGATTTTCAGGCGGTGCTACAATGCGCGCAGTCATTATCAGGCAGGCGACACCATGCGAATCTGTTCTTTTCTACCCTCCGCCACCGAGATCGTTTACGCATTGGGGCTGGAGGACCAGCTCTACGGCGTAACCCACGAGTGCGACTACCCAGCCCAGGCCAAAGACAAGCCGTGGGTGGTGCGCAGCGTTTTCGAGGGCACTCAACCCAGCAGCGGTGAGATCAGCCGCGTGATTTCGGAGCGCCTCGCCGAGGGGCTCGGGATCTACCACATCGACCAGGATATCCTCGACGCGGCCAACCCGGACCTGCTGCTCACCCAGGCTATCTGCGAGGTTTGAGCGGTGTCTTCTCGGCAGGTCGCCGAGTCCACCGCCAACATGGATAAGGAGCCCACCGTCCTGTCGCTGGACCCGCAGTATCTTGGCGACGTGTTGGAAGACGTCCGCCGGGTGGGCCAAGCCACGGGCGCCGAGTCCGTTGCCGAGCAGGTGACGGCCCGGATGCAGGACCGCATCGACGCCGTGACCCGGCGTGCTGAACTGGCCGACGCCCACCCCAAGGTGCTGCACCTGGAATGGACCGATCCGCTGATGTGCGGCGGCCATTGGGTTCCGGAAATGGTGGAGCTGGCCGGGGGAACCAACTGCTTCGGCGACAAGGAGACGGGCTCCTTCCCGCTGGAATGGGACGCGGTGGTCGAGAGCCAGCCGGAGGTCATCGTGGTCATGCCCTGCGGGTTTGAGGTGCCCCGTGCCATGGAGGACATCCCCCTGCTCACCGAGAAAGAAGGCTGGGCTGGACTGCCGGCAGTGCAGAACGACCGCGTGTACGTCATCGACGCCAGCAACTACACCAGCCGGTCCGGCCCGCGGCTCGTCACCGGCCTGGAGATACTTGCCGAGATGATCCATCCCGAGCTGTTCGCCGGGATGATCCCGGAGGCGGGGGCGCGCCGCATTTACGGCTCCGGCCACGGCTCTGGACAAGGGGGTTCCCCATGACCACGAAACCGCGGCCGGCCGCTGCCTACCCCAATCTCACGGAGTTGCCGGATCCGCCCCCGCTTCCTGACGGCATGAAACAGCGCCCCCATATCGCCCGTATCGATCAGGTTCTGCGCAGCCACTACCGGCGCCAGCCCAACACCCTGGTGTCGGGAGAGGGCTATCTCTGCTTTGAGGCCCGCGATGCTCGCCGCTCCCCTCGCCCCGACTGCGTGGCCGCCTTTGATCTCCCCTTTCCCGCTCAACTCATTGAAGAAGCCAACGGATACGTCATCAGCGAAGTCGGGCAGCCGCCGGACTTCGTGCTGGAAGTGGCGTCGCCGAGCACCGGCCGGTACGACTACACCGCGAAACGCGACATCTACGCGCGCCTGGAGGTCAGGGAATACTGGCGGTTTGACCCCAGCGGCGGGCAGTGGCACGACGCCCCTCTGGCCGGCGAGGTGCTGGAAAACGGAGTGTACCGGCCCTGGCCAATCGACTACGACGACGGTGGCCTGGTGCGGGGCTACAGTCCCAGCCTGGGTCTGGAGTTGCGCGCGGAAGACCGACAGCTGCGGTTCTGGGACCCGGCGACGCGGGAATATCTGCCGGACCTCGTAGAAGCGTTGGAGGCGCTGGCCGCCGCCGAAGCACGAGCCGAAAGGGCTGAGGAAGAAGCGCGCCAACTGCGCGAACAATTGCGCCGCCTTCAATCTCGGTAGTTAACACCGCCGGGTCAGTTCAGGCGTGGCCCCTTGAACGGGGTGTTCTGTTCCGCTTGTTCCGCGACGATGCGGTTCGCCTGCCGCATCAGGGTCTGCAACTTTTCCAGCTGTCCACCGGCGGTGGGGGTTTCCAACAAGGATTGCCGCACGTCGGGGGGCAGCGGCAGGCTGACGGCCAGGGTGGCCGAAGCGATGCGGGCCAGCGCGATGGGCTCGTCGGGAACCGTGACCTCCCGATCCCAGCCGCCGGCCATGGCGGTGAGCTGACGCTGCAACTGGATGAACTGTTCGCGCACGTTGGCTACCGCGGTCGCGGAAACATCCCCCTCGTCTTCTTCCATGAACCGGACCAACCCGACCAGATGCGGTACGGTCTGCACGGTTTGCAGCAACTCGAAACGGGTTTCGCCGCGGGTCAGAATGTTCAGACGGCCTTCCTGCAGGCGTTGGACCTGCGAGACCCGCGCCGTGGTGCCGATGGAATGCGGTTCCGCCGGTTCGCCCACCTCGTTGCCCTCCCTGATGAGCAGCACTCCGAACGGTTCGTCCCGCTCGATGCAGTCGCCGATCATCGCCTTGTACCGCTCCTCGAAAATGTGCAGCGGCAACGGCATGCCGGGGAAAAGCACCACGTTGTTCAGCGGGAACAGGGACAGCTCGTGGTAGGTTCCCGGCGGGAAGTCGTCAGGATTGATCGCCATGATGCCGCAGTATAACCACGGGCGGCCGGCGCAGCAACCCGAACGCCAAGATGCCCCCGTCCGGCATGAACGGGGGCACGAATGGCCGCGAGTATTTCCTCGGGCTACTTGACCGGTTCCGCATCCGGCGGGCGGTTGTGGATGGCCTTGGTGCCCTTCTTGAAGATGCACGTCCGGATGTTGTTCTCGAGCTCGGTCGGATCATCCACGCCGGGGTAGCGTGCCTGAGCTTCGGGGCTGCTGAGGTATGCGTACATTTTCTGGAGCACTTCTTCCTCGGACTCACCCGTGATCACCGTGCGGTCTCGCGGGTCGGAAAGGAAGTTGCTGGGCCTGGCGTAATAGATGTCGGGCATGGTTCCTCCTCCGTGACAAGGCTACCAATCCTAAAATTGGGGCGCACAAGCAGTGGCAAATTGATACACCAAAATCGTTCACGTTGTCAATATCGCGCGCGCCATTGTAACTGTTCAGATTTGCGGAGCGGCCCAGAACCAAAACCGTCATACCGGCGAAAGCCGGTATCCAGAAAAGCCTGCTGAAAGGTTATGGTGAGCAGGGTAGGACTTTCTGGATACGGCTCAAAGCTTGCCCCGTACTCGATACGGGGGCCGGAATAACGTGCTGAATGCTCGAATGACTCACCAACTCTGAACAGTTACGCGCCATTGGCCGGCCTCCGGTGGCAGATCTAGTCCAGCCGCACCGGGTCGACGTCAATCCGGCAGTTCCTCGGGACGGTGCGCCCTTCCAGGAACTGCCAGATCCTGCGGCCACGGAGCAGCAATCGCCAACGGTACCGGCCGCGAACGCGTTCAGGCAGGCAGGGCGTCGGCCCGATAATGTCAAGGTCCGTTCGTCCTTCGCGAGCGGCCTGTTCCCCCCAGGACTGGGCTAACTCTCCCAAGGTCTGCTGTGCGGCCCGCACGCTGAGATCGGCGCAAATCACCTGGGCGAGCCGGTTGAACGGCGGGTTGCCCTGGAGTCGCCTGGCAGCGATTTCGATGCCGTAAAACGCGGCATAGTCCTGCTCGGCGGCGGCGGCGATGGCGTAGTGGTCCGGCTGGTAGGTCTGGATGATTGCCCGTCCCGGCTCGTGGCCGCGACCGGACCGGCCCGCCACCTGGCAGAGCAGGGCAAACGCTCGCTCGCCGGCGCGAAAATCCGGCAGGTTCAGGCCCAGGTCCGCCAGCAGGACGGCGGACAGCGTGACGTTGGGCAGGTCCAACCCCCGAGCCACCATCTGTGTCCCCACCAGGATCTGCGCCTGCCCGCCGGCCAGCCGTTCCATCGCCGCTTCCAGCTCCTGCGGGTTTCGAACCGAATCCGAGTCCCACCGTTCCACGACCACGCCGGGATAGCGCTCCTGCAGCTCGGACGTAATGGTCTCGGTGCCGGCGCCCATCTCCCGGATGCGGCCGCCGCGACACTGCGGACAGGCCCGGGGTAATCGCCGTTGCCGGTTGCAGTAGTGACAAATCAGGCGCCCTGATTCCCGGTGGAAGGCGTAGGACACGGAGCACCGGCTGCAATTGATCACGCATCCGCAATCCCTGCACTGCATGAACGCCGCGCTGCCCCGGCGATTGAGGAAAAGGATCGCCTGCCGGCCGCGGGCTATCGTCGCGTCCAGGGCTTCGGTGAGGCTGCGGCTGAAGACGCTGCGGTTGCCTTCCCGGAGCTCCCGCCGCATGTCAACCACGCTGATTTCGGGCAACGGAGTCGGGTCTCCGTCAACGCGAGGTACCCGCTCCGGCAGCCGCAACAGGTGATGCCGGCCCCGCGTCGCCTCGTAGTACGTGCTCACGTCGGGGGTCGCCGAGCCCATCACCACCACCGCGCCGGAGCGGCGAGCCAGCGCCAGGGCGGTGTCGCGCGCGTGATAATTGGGCGGATGCTCGTCCTGTTTGTACGCCGGTTCGTGCTCCTCGTCCACCACGATTATGCCCAGATTGACGGTCGGAGCGAACAGGGCGCTGCGGGGTCCTACGATAACGTCGGCCAGGCCGTCGCGAATGTTCCACCACTGCTCAAACCGTTGCCGCTCGGTGAGCCGGTGGTGCAGGACGGCCACGCGGCCGGGGAAGCGGTCGTTCACCATGCCGACCGTCTGCGGGGTCAGCGCGATCTCCGGCACCAGGTAAATCGCCTGCTTGCCCTGACCAACCGCGTGGGCGATGGCGCGCAGGTACACCTCCGTCTTGCCGCTGCCGGTTACGCCGTGCAACAGAAAACTGCGCGGCAGCAGACCGGGATTGTCCAGTGCGGCGGTGATTCCGGTCACGGCCTGGTTTTGAGCCGCGGTCAGCCGGTCAGGCGACGGGTTGGATGCAGCCACGCCGGACGGAATCTCGTGTTCCGCTCGATGCCATTCCTCTGCCACCAGCCCGCGTTCGAGAAGGGCGTCCGCCGCCGGTCCCAGGCGACTGGCGGCGCCGGCGGTGTCGTAGCCGGCTGTCGACTCGCGCACGGCGGCAAGGAGCTCCACCTGACGCGCGCCCCGCATCGGCGGGGGATCTGCGCCATCATCACCAGCCTCGGGGTGGTGGCCGGGAATCAGCAGCCGACGATACCGGTGCGTGCGCGATCGCGGCAGGCTGACCTCCTTGCTGACGAAGCCACGGGACACCAGCCGTTGCAATTCCCGTCGGGCAATGTTGGCATGGGTTGGGTCGATCCGTTTCAGGAACGCGATTTCCTCCCAGGCCCGGGTGGAGTCGGCCAGTTCCCGCCACGCGCCCCGCGTGGATTCACGGAAAGACGCCAACTCACTCGTATCATCAGGGCCAGAGATCGCAGTCAATCTCGACCGCTGCTGTGCCCGAAAACCCGGCGGCAGCATCGGCGCCACGGCCTCGAATGGGGAGCACCGGTACGTTTGCCCCAGCCACTCCGCCAGCTCCAGACCCAGCGAACCAACCAGCGGAGACGGTTCCACCGGGTGCAGGATGTCCCGCGTTTCCTCTTCCGACACTGCCGACGCGTCCGCCAGGCTGAGGACCAACCCCTGCACGATGTTGCGGCCGAATTGGACCCAGACCAGCTGTCCCGGTTCCACCGCCAGGTGACGCGGTACGCGATAGGAGAAAGTCTTCCCCGGCGGGATCCAGTCAGCGTCGATGGCGACGTCGGCGTAATTCACGGTGCGACCTCGTTTTCCACCTCATCGGTCGGGTTCCGCGTGCGTCGCAGGATGTGACAATGCAAAACCGCCGCAACCGCGCCGGAAGAGGCAGCGGGCGGCGGCTGACTTTTCGAGTTTGTAGCCTACCGATTGGTGCGGTAAGTCGTCCGTTCCTTGATGCGCGCGGCGCGTCCCTGCCGACCCCGCAGGTAATACAGCTTGGCCCTTCTCACCTTGCCCTGCCGCGTGACCTCCAGCGACTCGATCAACGGCGAGTGCAGCGGGAATACGCGCTCAATGCCGATGCCGGCGGTGATGCGCCGCACCGTGAAGTTGGCGGCCGGCCCGGTTCCGTGGGTGCGCCGGATGCACACTCCCTGGAATGCCTGCACACGCTCCCGGGCGCCTTCCCGGATACGGAAATTGACGCGGACCGTGTCGCCCGGCTGGAATTCGGGGATATTTTCGTTGGCTTCGGGGGTAACGAGTTCAGATGCTTTCATAATGTATCTGCCACAGGATTGCAGGCGACGCGAGAGAGTAAACTGGCCGCACTCGGCGGCGACTCAACCAACAAGACCGAGATTATAGCACAGTTCTGCCGCCAATCAGTCAAATTCGAGCGATTGCAGCAGGGCAATCGCGTCTAAATCTGGATGTTGAAGGTGTCGGATCTATGGCGCGTGGCAAAAGCCTACGGTGAACTTTACCGGGATAAACAGGATGAACGGGATGGACAGGATACGGTTCGGTTGATCCGGTCAATCAATTTTCGGCCGTTGGACGAGTTTCCGGTGTGGGGGAAGAGCGGCGTGGTATCAAATCAAGAGACGTGGTCCGCGCCTGATTATCATTATGTTGAAGACGCGATTGCCCTGGCGATTGCAGGTACACCGTGCCATCGTCGGCAACGAGTTCGTATAAGACGTCGACGGTGGTTGGGCCGTCGACAAGAAAAGCGCGGCCCCAGTTCGCCGGCCCTTCATCGGGATTAAACAGGAAATAGCGCGGGTCCAGCGACAGGAATCCGACCAGTCTTTGCAGGTTAATTCGTCAACTTCCGGGTGAAGTACACCGACGTCTATGGCAGATTGCCATAGGAGATCGAATTGAAGCGTTGTGACAACCCTATACTGCATCCCGGCGCTCGACGAGGATACGGGAAACTTGGCGACCGTTGCTGCGAATGTCCTCCGCAATTCGCTGCGCCCGCTGCCTAACGTCGTCTGTCACCGGGCCGGGCATCCTGATGCCGCACAGTTCATAGGGCATCACTTCCCCTTGCGCGGTAGCGCCCCAAGCCAGTTCATCGTGGGAATACTCCTCAATCTCCGCTGCACTGAAGTCGGCAAACTGCCGCAATTGCTCGTCAAGGAACGACCGTTCCTTTTCGGTGAGCGCAGCCGCGGCTGCTGCGTCACTGGCGGCCGGGCGGTGTGTCCAGTAACCTTTCGGAGCATATTCCTTCAGGGTTTTTATCGCCTGCTCATCTTCCAGTCGCTTCAGCATCGCTGTCCAGTCATCGGGGTACGGGCCGTGGGGCATATGAACGTAAGTCACGTCGGTGATGGGCTGGCCGGTGCGGATATACGCGGCGCAGTCGGCGTAGTACAGCAGCTTGACCAGCTTGGGGAAACCAAAGTGGTCGTCGTGACGCGAACGTTCCGTAAGATACGCGACGGCAGCGGTAAGTTTGTCCCACTTCAAGGGAAAACTGATTTTGCCTTCCATGTGCGACCTCCTCGCCGGCTGTAACTGGATACACGCATCGTACCGCAAACTGAACATACGTAAAAAACCGCAGGGGCCGGTACGATGAACGGCCGGCCCCTGCGGTTGCGTGCCCTGCCTACTGCCGCACGTACTTGTCCACCCGCTCCTGGGCGCCCAGCGCCATGTAGATGTTGCCGTGGACATCAACCCATTAAATCCAGGCATTGCAGTGAATTTTGTATCGACGACAAAGCAACACCTCCGCTGCTTTAGCAGCAAGTGGCGCCGCACATTGCATCACAAGCGCTACCCGCAACCCCGATTCAGTTCCCACCGACAAAGCTGATGCTGTCCAGGTAAACGGCCCGGTCATCCTCGACCACGTAATATCCAATCTCAAAGATCCTGGCCAGTGCTATGGTGCGACAATCGTAAGGCGTGCCTGGCTGCCACCTGCCCGAGTAAGGTTGCTGCGCCAACAGCGTTTTGATGAACAGCAGATCAGAAGGCGCCACCATCGGATTTAGATTTCCCACCTGGATTTCCCTGCGCCAGTCAGCATCAAACTGGGCGGTCTCCCGGACTTCGTAGCGGGGTCCGTTGCCGGGCGCGTCTCTCAGCAATGCTTTTCCCCCTCCTGACCCCGTCCGCGCTCAACGGCGGGGCTGAAATTCCGGACGCCTCATACGGAATCGTGTCGCCATCATCCGTCGTAAACCATCCTGCTTCCTCCTGCACGTATTCTTCAATCCCCGCGAAGTTGAAGCCGGCGAATCGCTTTACCTGCGCTGACAGAATCGCATAATCTTCCGGGGTAAGGATGCCCTCTCTGACCGAACGTTGAGGATATATCAGGTTGAGTCCATGATCCTTACGACCTTCCCGGGGGTGACTGCCAAATATCTGCACGTCGCCGGCCGTTATCATCCTTTTTTTCAGCGTCGGCCAGTTCTCAGGAAACGGGCCGTGGGGATAGTGGACGTACATGGTGCCGGTGATGGGCGCACCGTGCTGTCTATACGCTTCACAGTCGGCGTAGTACAGCAGCTTATACACCTTGCGTTCGCCGAAGTAAGAGTCATCCTTGGATTGTTCGGCCATGTAGATGACCGCTTCGATCACCTTGTTCGTATCCTGCGTAAATTGGGTTGGCGTTTCCATACTGGCCGTCTCCTGGGATGCAACGACTCTTTATACGACCCGGGAACAGAACGACGCGCCCCGCAGCTATATTGCGTTGGGGGCGCGTCGCCGATTTACAACGCTGACGACAATCCGGGTGATATCGTCCTACTGCCGCACGTACTTGTCCACCCGCTCCTGGGCGCCCAGCGCCATGTAGATGTTGCCGTGGGCATCCACCCAACTGCCGTGGGCGGACTCGGAGTCCCAGCGCGCCAGCACGTTGCCGTCGGGGTCCATGATGCTGACCCGCGGCGACAGGCCGTTCGCGCCGCCCTCGCTGATGACCAGGTTGTTCTCGCTGTCAATGGAGATGTCCAGCGGCCGCCGCATGTCCTCCCACATGGCCAGGTGCTCGCCGTCGGGCGAATAGATCTGCATGCGGTTGTTCTCGCGGTCGCACAGGTAGAGGTTGCCGTTGGGATGCGCCACGATGCTGTGCGGCAGGTGGAACTCGCCCGCCCCGCCCTTGCCCGGCTCGCCCCAGGACTGCTTCAGCTGCCCGTCCCTGGAGAAGCGATGCACCCGGGCGTTGCGGTACCCGTCGGAAACGTACAGATCGCCGTTGGGGGCGGGCACGATCTCGGTGGGATAGTTGAACGGACCGGCCGAACGCGGGCACACCTCGCCGGGCACCTCGCAGCCGGTGTCGGAGTGAACCCCGCGGTCGCCGATGACCTGCAACGGCTTGCCGTCCAGCGTGAAGATGACGCACACCGAGTCGGTGCGGTCGGTGATGTAAACGATATCGTCCTGGATGTAGATGCCGTGCGCCTCGTCGATGGCGCGCACGCCCCAGGAGCCCAAGTAGTTGCCGCCGGGTCCGAAGATCAGCACCGGCGGGTCCTTGCGCTGGAACACGTAAACCCGGTCCTGCGAGTCCGTGGCCACCGCCGAGGCGTTGCCCATGGTCATGCCCTCGGGGAGATGCGCCCAGTTTTCTTCGAGAGTGTAGGTGTACTTGCCGGAGCCTACGGTGGTCATGATCTGCCTCCTGTGTCGGGTTGACGGCTTTCAACGGAATGGTCGCGGAGCGGGTCTATCTTTAATCAGTCGGCGGCTATCGTCTCTGCGTCAGGGGGAGCTGCGAATACCGGCGGGCTGCCATCCTGATGCGAGTGGTTGGCGAGGGCCGACAAAATTCTTTCAGTGTTGCGGCGCATCTCCTCCTGCGTCGCTTCGTGGTTGCGGCGCATCTCCTCCCGCGTCGCTTCGTTGTCGCGGCGCATTTCCTCCCGCAGCGTTTCGTGGTTGTGGCGCATTTCCTCTCGCAGCGTTTCGTTGCTCCGTTCGACCTGTCCACGCAAAGCGTCAATTCTTTGGTCCAGAGACCCACACCTGTTATCGATCTTGGCATCCAAACGCCCGATTTCGCCATTGAGACGGCCGATTTCCGCGGTGATCCGGCCAATGTTCTCGTTCATCAAAGCCAACTGACCCTGGACACCGCCAAACGCCCCATGCAATGCGCCCTGGTCCTTGCCCAGGTTGGTGAGCCGGGACCAGATGGCCGTCAGCGCGGCCACCACGACGGCGACCAAAACTGCGTAAGCGGCGATTAGCGCCGTCAGCAACGGAGTCATACCAGTTTCTCCCATAAGTAAACCAGCCTCGCGTATTCGGTGACTTTCCAGCAGCGCCCGTCAATGACGTGGCGAAGCTAGCGATCAAAAAACCCACCCATTATGTGTTCCCGGATGGTGCTGGCGACGAGTTCGGGGCGTTGCAACGGCACGTCGTGGATGCTGTCTTCCAGCCACACCGTCTTGCTTACGGGCATCAGCGACGTCGCTTTCGCAATCGATTCTTCGCGCCGGAACCGCCGGTCCATGGCGTCAGGCGTGGACTGCCGCGCTGGCAGCATCAGCACCGGACACCGCAGTGTCGGATACAGCTGCGACGGCTTGTGATCCCACAGCGCGTCGATGATCCGCAGGTGGTTCTCCCGACGCAGGTGGGACTGGATGGTGCCGTCCTCCAGCACGCGGAAGTTGGCCAGCACGGCCTCGATCACCGTTTCGGAAGGGTTCGGCCCGAAGCGCGCGCCATCGACCACGCGCGCCCGCATCATCTCCGGCGTGAAGCCGGTGAAGATGGGCGGCGCCATATCCTGCCGCGCCTGTTCCAGGCTCCACCCGGGTCGAGCCGACGGTTCGATGGTTCCGCCGTCGACAAATATCAGGCCGGCCGCCGCTTCAGGACATGCCGCAGCCAGTTCCAAGGCAACGTCCGCGCCCCAGGAGTGTCCGACGATCACGGGCCGCTCCCATCCCAGGGACTTTACGAACGCCTCCGCGTCGCCGGACACGGTGGCGAAATCGTACCCGTCCTCCACCTGCGCCGACAGCCCATGACCCCGCTGGTCCAGCGCGACGACCCGGAACTCTTCCGCCAGCAGCGGAGCCACCAAATCCCAGATGTGGCAGGTGGACGCCAACCCGTGCAGCAGCAGGACCGGTCGGCCATCTCCGCCCCAATCACGGTAATGGAAGGGCAATCCGCGCAGGTCGATGTAACAGTCGTTGGGGGTGGGCATGGGCAGTCTCCTCGCGGCATTTTAGCACGGGGTCGCCTGCTATAATTTCGCCCGGCGGCCAACCCGAAGGGTATCTCGCCGCCTCAATTCACAGGAGGAATCCCGACCATGTACGCCATTTTCGTGACCATCAACATCAAGGACGGTTATGCCGACGAGTTCGCCGCCGCCAGCCTCGGCGACGGCCAGGGCAGCGTGCGCGACGAGGAAAACTGCTTCCGCTTCGACATCCTGCGCAGCCCCGACAACCCCAACCAGTTCTACCTCTACGAGGTGTACGCCAACCGCGAGGCCCACGCCACCCACCGCGAGCAGCCCCACTACGTCGCCTGGCGCTCGGCCGTCGAGCACATGTTTGAGGGCGACCTCGGCCGCGTCGAAATGGAAACCATGTTCCCCTCAGACGCCGGCTGGAAGGCGCAAAAGCCCGGCCTGGTCAACTGGTAATAGGGAACCGTCAGAATCAGGATTTCGCGGATTTTATGATTGGACAGGATTGGGAGACCTCCATCACATAACGGTTCCAATCCTGACAATCCCCAAATCTTGAAAATCCTGCTTCTGACAATCGACTGCCCAGCAAAACATCGCGGCGAATCGTAAAGCGTTCTACCGTGTTCAAGCACTTCTTTCCCCGTGACCTCGATGCGATAGCCGCCCTCGCCGCCGCGGCGATCATCATCTTTGCCATCTTCGCCTGGACGGTGAACACGGACATAGCCGACCCCAACGACCTGAGCGTGGCCGGCTGGGGATGGAAGCTGTGGCAGATCGGCCCGCTGGTGATGGGCTTCGCGGGCGTCTGGTGGTTCTGGCTGAGCACTCGGCGAGTCGCCTGGGTGCGGAGCCTGGCGCTGGCGGTGCTCGCGCTGGCGGTTTTCATCAACGGATACACCGAACTGTTTGGCGACTACTGGGGCGAAGTGTGGCGGACGCTCAACCCCCTGTTCATCGCGTCGTGCAGCGTGGCGGCGGTGGCGCTCTGGCGTTGCGGATGCGCGGCCGGCAAGGTCGGCGCGGTGGTCCCGGCGGCGCTGGGCATAGTGGTGTTCGCCAACGCTTACTTCCTCAACGTCGGTGTGCTGTGGGCCATCCTCGACCCGGTGCGGATGCTTACCGAGCTGACCTGGGCAGCCGTGGCCAACAAGGCCAACGTGGTTCGCCCTGACGCCACCGAGTAGCCCTTTCGTGGAAGACGCTCCCGACCTCCCGCCGGTGTACGAGCGCGTCCTCGAGGTGGTACGCCAGATCCCGCATGGTCAAGTGGCAACCTACGGGCAGATCGCCCAGATCGTCGGCGGCTGCACCCCGCGCATGGTGGGCTTCTGCCTGGCGTCTTTGGGGAGATACCCCGATGCGGAACGTCCCGACGTCCCGTGGCAGCGGGTGATCAACGCCCAGGGCAAGATCAGCCCCCGCGGCGAGGGTCTGGGCGCGCTGCTGCAACGGGAGCTGCTGGAGGCGGAAGGGGTGGAGTTCAGCGATGCCGGCCGGGTCAGCTTCCGCCGCTTCGGCTGGCTGGACCCCTACGAGGGGGACGAGGGCTGAAGTACCAAAGCGGGGTGGTGGGGAAGGCGGGACTCGAACCCGCACGCCCAAGGGCACATGATCCTAAGTCATGCTCGTCTGCCAATTCCGACACTTCCCCGCGACCGTCGGCTCGGCCGGATCGCTGATCCCGCGCAACGGTTAAATGAAAATGGTGACCCGCCTCGGGGTCGAACCGAGAACCTGCTGATTAAGAGTCAGCTGCTCTGCCAGTTGAGCTAGCGGGCCAGGCCATGGTGCGCCGGAACGCAGATTCAGGCTACCAACAACGGTTAGGGGTGTCAATGGCGGTGGGTTCAGCGGAGACGATTTCGCTGCTCTGGAAAAGTCTGACCGGGACGCATAAGTTCGGCACTGTGACGGAAGGCGTTTTCAGGGCAGTGCCCGTATTTCTGGTGCGATGTCCGGTCAGCTATGGCGGGTGTCGTCCACCATGGTCCGCAGTTGCGCCACCGCTTGGGGTATTTCACGGGCGATGAGCCGTCTGTCCAGTGGCGGGTGTTCACGAGCATAGACCGCTCCTCCGCCAAACTCGGTCAGGTACCGATGGTTTTCACCCGGAGCGAGTTCGTCCGCGCCTATGATTTGATTTTCCCTGAGCAGATCCGTCAAGATCCGTAGGTTGTGCCCGTCGCGTCCGCTGACGGGGTATGCGCAACCGTGGGCTCCCAAGACGGCTTTGTACGCGAATTCGAGGGCATTTTGAGCCACGCGTCCGAGCTGTAGGTCATCGCCCACGTCGATGATTCCCGCGTCCCGGATGGCGTTGATCCAGGTGGCGGCGCCGGTCGCGTCAATGATTTTCTTATCGACGTCGTCCCAGTCAATGCGTTCGTCTGCGTAGTCGGTTCCATATCCAACGCCTTCGTCGGGCATGGTCGGGTATCCTTCCTTGGCGATGGTGTTCGCCATGTGATTTCTGAGGACGCGCCCTCTGTTGAATTCGGATTTCGTCATGCAGATGACGTCGATGCCGGATGCTTCCGGCATCTGAGTTTTCTGTATGTCGCGAGCGTGCCGTTGCAGGTCTTCCAGCCAGGATTCCGTCTGGGGTTCTTCCTTGACGACCACGACGTCGATGTCGGAGTCCGGGCGGTGGTCCCCGCGGGCCCGTGAGCCGAACAGAAACGTTTGCTCCGCGTCGGCCACTTTGTGGATTTGCTGGGCGATGCTGACTGCTCGAATGTCAGGTTTCGTTGCGCTAAGCATTTCCATGGCGGTCTTTCCGGTTTTGGCGCGACACAATCCCAATGATACTGGAAAGGCTGGTGTCCGGGTGCCTGCCCAAACTCTGCCTGGCAATTGTGGATTCACCTCGATCCGCCCCAACCCAGCGACAGCCACTCCGCCGGCGCCAAGCGCTCGCCCACGGGATCCACCACTAGGTTGAACGCCTCCAGCGTCGACGCGCCCAGCAGGTAGTTCCCGTCCGGCCCGAATATGACCGGACAGGGCCGCTCGTCGCCATCGATGCTGAACCGAGCGAATCCGTATCCGTAGCGCACCCGGGTTCCGTCGGCGAGGATGAACCGCAGGTGTTCACGCGGCTCGATGCGCAACTGCGTCATCAGCGACTCCGGCAGCATCGAATGCGCCGCTCCGGTGTCCACCACCGGCTGCACCGGCGCGAGATCGCCGCCGTCCAGATTGCCGACTCCCACGTCCACCTTGAACATCGACAAGGCATTTCCCCCTCAAGTATGGATGGGCCAATTGTATCATCGTGACCCGGTCATCCCGCCAAAAGCCTGACAACCTCCAGGGCAATCGCATCATATCCTGTCCATCCCGTTCATCCTGTTCATCCCGGTAAAATTCATCGACGGCTGCTGCCATGCGACATAGATCCGACGCCACCCATGTGGACGTGATTGCCCTGCCGACAACCTCCTCTTGACACGACGCGAACTTATGTTCCATAATGGTCAGCGTCAGGTGAAAAACTTTTGCCAGGGCCACCAGGTCGTTTACGGCCATCCCGTTAGCATCAAAATCGCATCACCGGCCATGGGACAACCCGGACTGTCGTCGTCCCAACATCTCAGGCGCGTAGTCCAATTGGCCACAGGGGCAGCTGCCTTCCTGGACGCGCCGGCATCATGCCGCAACCGTCAACCATGGCAGTAAAAACTTTGCGTACCACCCCCGGCCGTGGGGCTAACGAACGACCATCCGGCTCTGGC
>JAPPMU010000016.1 GCA_028873965.1 Chloroflexota bacterium | reverse complement strand
AGCGCCACGGTGGTGTTGGTATACAGCGCATCGCTTGTCACTCCGGGGCCTCGCAGCGGTTCCAGCAACGGCCCGGTATCGTAGGTCTGCGCCACGCCGAAATACGCAAGTCCCAGTTCGGCATCGTAGGTTCCGGGAACCCAGATCGATCCGCCGTTGCGCTCCTCCAGCAACAGCCCGTTCCAGGATTCG
This sequence comes from Chloroflexota bacterium, assembly GCA_028873965.1. Taxonomy (GTDB): domain Bacteria; phylum Chloroflexota; class Dehalococcoidia; order Lucifugimonadales; family UBA3495; genus Bin87. Next base: position 4,237 of record JAPPMU010000016.1, on the reverse strand, counting down.
CCACCAGGCTCCCCGGGCCTTGCGATGGTCCACCAGCGCCACATCTCCTCACCCGTGGCCGCATCCAATCCAACGATGTAGTTGCCGCCGGGCACACGCCCGGTCGTGCCGATCATCACCTTGCCCTGGGCGACCAGGGGACCCGCCGTCATGGCGTAGCGCTCGTCGTCGGTGACCTGCTGATCCCAGACGACGTCACCCGCTCTGACGTCCAGTGCCACGATTCTTCCGTCCGAAGTGGGCAGATACAGCAGTTCGCCGCCCAGGGCGATGCTGCGCTTCACGCTCGGCGACCTGCCGCCACGGGCCCAGTGGGAGTACTGCCACAGCATGTCGCCCGTCGCCGCATTCAGCGCCTGGACGATGTCGCCGTGCCCGTGCACGAACATGACGCCATCGTGAACCAGGGGAGCCACCTCGGCCGATCCGGGAGGCAACGACCAGCTCCAGGCCACGCGAAGTTCGTCCACATTGTTCCTGTTGATGTCGTCCAGAGGGCTGTAGCCGAAGGCGTCCTGCGTGCGCCGCCACGTCAGCCAGTCCCCAGGCGGAGGGTCCGTCAACATCTCGTCGGTCACCGGTGTGATGCCGTCCAGAGGGTTCGGAACGGGCTCGGGCGGGGGCGGCAGCGACACTCCACCGGGAAGACCCCCGCTGGCGGTGCGTCCGTAGCTGGGCACCAGAAGGGTATCGAGTGCCTGCAGATCTGTCGGCAACGCACCTGCGCTGGGACGCACACCGTTTTCCTGCAGAATGTAGGCCATCAAGTCAGCGTATACGGAATCGCCGAGCGTCCCGGGCGCCGTGCTGGGCTTGGTCGCGACGATCTCGGCGAACAGTCCCGCCACCGACTTGCCACCCCATTTCTGGAGGAAGAGGCGTCCTCGCAGGGGCGGGCCGAGTTCTCCTCCATCCAGAGTATCGGCATGACAAGACGCACAGCCGGTTTCGTACGCCGTCCGGCCGCCGGTGGCCTGCTCGTGGGTGAAGCTGGGCCCAATCCACTGCCCTTGTGCCGACTGGACTGACAGCAAAGTCGCAAACGCGCCGAGCGCTCCCGGCAAAAGGCAAGTGCCCGATCTACCTGTCGGAATCATCCCAGCAGTAGTCATCAGGATATCTCCTTGCTTGTCTGCTCCGGTCTGCGCCGCACGCCGACACCGGCGAACGCCTCAATGATCCTCCGGCGGCGAATCCGGATCACGAATCCAGATCGAATCCCTGAGCCAGTGCGGCCACTACGTTCCTCTCAAACTCGCCAGCGCCAGACGCTCCTCCCGATTGGGGTCTTCGGCCACCCTGATCTCGTCACCGAACATCATGGTCGGGTAAGCGTCCGGGCTGAATGCGGGCCAGTGCGGAATGTCCGGATGGTCCGGATCACCGGTCCGCGCAAAGGCGGCCCACGCCGCGCTCATGGCATGGCCGAGTTCGTACCTGGACTGTTCGGCGCCCGTCATCGATGCGGCGATATCCAGGTTGTAGAAGATGAAGGGGATATCCAACGTATGGTACGAACCCATGCGGTTGTCATGGACCGGCGAGTACCAGTCAAAAAAGTACAGGTAGCTTGGCGCGGCGCCCTGCTCGTGCTTCAGCTTGCCCAGGGTCTGCGCGTTCCAGCGTCGGGCATTGTCCGACTCCGCGGTCAGCCAGAGCATGCGGTTGCGTTTCTCCGGATGAAGCCGCCGGTAGAGATCGAGCAACTCCCGTCCTTCGCCCGGATTGCCATTGGCCAGCCGCGTGGCGAACAGGCCGAGCATTTCATCTTCAGGCAGTTCAAATGGCGGCGGGCCGATCCAGCCGTTTTCCGTTTCGGTCGTACCGATCATCAGTGGCACATCGGCTGACCAGGAAGGCGCCCGGGGGTCCCACTGGTGGCCCGGAATGACGGTACCGTCGATCACCGGGCCGTTGCCGAGCCCGGCAATCCGGGGTTCACTGTATATGGCATCCTGGATCTGCTGGACAGGCATTTCCTGAAGGCGATGCAGCTGGTTGGAAGCGATGCCAAGCTTGGCAATAAATCTCTCCGCAGCCTCGCTGGCGTCAGCCGCAGGCGCGCCCCTGAGCGCGAACCCGCTCTGTGCGATGGCTCGATGGAAAAGGCCCTGTGCCGAAGGCATGGCCATCAGCGTCGTGACCTTGCCGCCGCCGCCCGACTGGCCGAAGATCGTGACCCGATCCGGGTCGCCGCCGAAGTTCTCGATGTTGTCCCGAATCCATTCGAGTGTCGCCACCTGGTCCTGCATCCCGATGTTCGTCGACCGCGCCCATCTGTCGCCGCCGATATCGGCAAGGTGTAGAAATCCATGCAAATTAAGCCGGTGGTTGACGACGACCACCACCACGTCTTCCTTCTTTGCCAGGTTGGTGCCGTTGTAGAGCAGGTAGTTTCCGGAACCGGCGGAAAATCCGCCGCCGTGTAACCACACCATCACCGGCCGCGCTGCTCCGTCGAGTCCGGGAGTGAACAGGTTCAAGTTGAGGCAGTCCTCGCCCTGCGGGCTGTTGCGATTGAGCGCGCGCACCACCGACGCGGGCTCCGAGCGGCCGGGCTGCATCAAGGCCCGCTCGCCAAGCCTGAAGCAGTCCCGGACGTTATTCCACGCCGCAGGTTTTTGTGGCGGCATGAAGCGGTTGGCTCCCCCCGTCGGTGCGCCGTAGGGAACACCCCAGAATTGCTGGACACCGTTCCTCAGCAAGCCGCGAACCGGGCCGGCTTCGGTCTGCGCCGTACCGCCGATGCTGGCGAGACGCGTTTCCTGGGCAGCGGCGCGCAACGTCGCGCCTCCCGCCAGCAGACCCGTCAATGCAACTGCACCGGTTTCGCAGAAAACCCGGCGAGTCATGTAGGTGCTCCCCCGCAGTTTGTTCTTGATCATCACTTATCCCTTGACCGAACTCGTTCTGACGCTATAACTGACTACACTCATATATTCCTTTGGCGAATCATTTGCAATAGTCGGCCCCTCGGCAACGCCCGCTCGATTATAGTAGCCACCGCGCACGGAACTTGGATACCCGGTGGCGATGACAGCGTGTCACGCCATTCGCAAAGCAACCATGGAACCGTCCGCGTGGGCTAATGGGCCGCAAGGGAGAACACAGTGACTGGCTTGAATTCCATGGATCTGCTGGACGTCGCCTCGCTCTTGACGGACGACGAAGTTCTGGTCAGGGACACGGTGGCTCGATTCGTGTCCGACAGGGTCCTGCCCATTATCCGGGAGTGCTTTGAAGAACACCGCTTCCCATCCGAGTTGATACCCGAGATGGCCAGCCTGGGGTTGTTCGGCTCGACACTGGACGGATACGGCTGCGCGGGCCTGAACAGCATCTGCTACGGCCTGATCTGCCAGGAACTGGAGCGCGGCGACAGCGGCCTGCGCAGCTTCATCTCCGTACAAAGCTCGTTGACCATGTATCCAATCCACCGCTACGGCTCGGACCGGCAGAAGGACCGCTGGCTGCCAGCCATGGCACGCGGGGAAGCGCTGGGATGTTTCGGATTGACCGAAGCCCACGGAGGCTCCGATCCGGGCAACATGAAAACTCACGCAAGGCGTAATGGCGACGACTGGATTCTCAACGGTTCCAAGATGTGGATCACCAACGGAACGATCGCAGACGTCGCCCTGGTGTGGGCGATGACCGATGAAGGCATTCGCGGTTTCCTCGTGGAGCGGGGTATGCGCGGGTTCGAGGCGACCGATATCGAGCGAAAGTTCTCGATGCGGGCGTCGATCACCTCGGCGCTGTTCTTCGACAACGTCCGGGTACCGGCCGAGAACGTCCTCCCTGAAGCGGTGGGATTGCGGTATCCGCTGAGTTGCCTGACCCAGGCGCGATTCGGGATTTGTTGGGGCGTGATCGGTGCGGCCCAGGCTTGCTTACAGGAAATGCTCGAATACGCCGACTCGAGGGTCCTGTTCGACCGCCCGCTGTCCCACACGCAGTCGATCCAGATCCGCCTCGCAGAAATGGCGCGCCGGATCACGACCTCGCAGTTGCTCGCGTTCAGGATCGCGCAATTGAAGGATGCGGGCCAACTGCGACCGGCGCAGATTTCGCTCACCAAGTGGCACAACGTCCGGGCGGCGCTTGAAATCGCGCGGGACGGGCGCGACATGCTCGGCGGCAGCGGCATCAGCGTCGAGTTCACACCCATGCGCCACATGCTGAACCTGGAAACCGTAATTACCTATGAAGGCACCGAGACCGTGCACCAGTTGGT
>JAPPMU010000058.1 GCA_028873965.1 Chloroflexota bacterium | reverse complement strand
TGGCTGCCGCCCGCCGGGTTCGACAACGTTTCATTTTCGGTCTTCTTCCATCTGCCCGGAAGGGAGGGGCTGACCGTGTTGCCCCGCGTCAACGCCGATATGCCGGACGGACTCACCTGGGGACTTGCCCACATCGGTACGGGGTGGGGCAGCATCACCTACGGTACCGAGGGTGCGGGCCCCGAACGCTTCGGGCAGATGCTGGCCGTGTCTCCGAAGGTGGCCACCGACCAGGCAGCGCGCACGGTGACCTTCTTCTACGAGGGGGCATTGCTGGGGGTGGATGACTGGGCGGGCACCCGCATCTACGTCACGACCTGGGACAGCGCCTACACCAGTCTCGCCCCGGAGCCCTCCGAGTGGGCCTTCGGCGGCGCTGAACCGAATGCGCCCAAGATCATGGACGACATACTCCTCGAACTCGGAGGAACGAACTAATGCGTTGGATGTTGCTCTTCGTGCTCATGCCGCTTTCCGCCGGCGTACAGGCCCAGCAGACGCGGGCGAACATCGTTTTTCTGTTGGCCGATGACCTGGGCTACAACGAACTGGGCTCGTACGGGCAAACAGTCATCGAGACACCGGAACTGGACAGGCTGGCGGCGCAGGGGATGCGATTTACCGACTTCTACGCCGGCAATGCCGTGTGCTCCCCGGCGCGAGCGGTCCTTCTGACCGGCAAGAGCGCGGCGAACGTGGCCATCCGCGGCAATGCAGGCTTCTTTGGAAACGACAGGTGGGAAGGCGTCGCACTCGACAGGGACGAATTTACCCTTGGCGAGATGTTCAAGGGAGCGGGATACCAGACGGCCTTCGTCGGCAAGTGGCACCTGGATAACCCCGATGACGTGGAAACCTGGGCCTGGGGCCACGGTTTCGACTATGCCGTACAGGAACAGTGGTCCGCTCGTTTTGGTGGCAGGGAGTTTCCCCCACAACGGTTGTGGGTTAACGGTGACCAGGAATACGTCCCCTACGATTACCGCCAGTACGACGGCAAGGACCATTTTCGAACGGATTTCGCATTCGAATTTCTCGACAGTATGGACAGCGACAGGCCCTTTTTCCTGTTCATGTCCTACCGGGCGCCGCACTCGTTCGAAGGGCCGCTCAGGGATACCGAACTCTACGCAGACCGGGGCTGGCCGGAGATTGAAGGAGTGCATGCGGCCAAGATCACGTTGCTCGACAGGCAGGTCGGGCGCCTGCTGAACAAGCTCGAGGAGATGGGCGAGCTGGACAACACGCTGGTGCTGTTCACCAGCGACAATGGCGCGCACTTTGCGGCCGGGGGCCACGACCTTGAGTTCTTCGACAGCAACGGAGTGCTCAGGGGCGGGAAGAGGGATCTATACGAAGGCGGTGTTCGGGTTCCGCTGATCGCGTATTGGCAAGGACGAGTCGAGGCCGGAGCGACGACCGGGCATATCTCTGCCTTTCAGGACTTGATGCCTACCTTTGCCGACATAGCCGGTATTGAAACACCTGAGCAATCCGACGGCATTTCATTCCTGCCGCTTCTGCTCGGCGAAGAACAGCGGGAACACGAGTCATTGAACTGGGAAATTCAACTGAGCGGCTGGTTCCAGACGCTGCCGGATGGCGGTTTTCGCCAATCCGCCAGAATGGGTGAATGGAAGGCGGCGCGCTACGGCGTCGATTCGGCTACGGAGTTGTATAACCTGAATCAGGACATCTCAGAGTCGAACGACGTGGCGGACGATCATCCGGAAATCGTGGAGACGATGAACCGGCTGTTCGAATCCGCCCGCACCGATACGCCCGGCTTTCCCTACGGTGGCGTGGTGCAGCATCACCTGTCGCAGGATCGATACCAGGCGGAATAGCGCAGGAACCGCCTACTGCCTCCCTTGACGTGTCGGCGCCTCGATCTCGGTCTGCAGTCCCAGGTCGCCCTGATCCCGCATCCACGCTTGTAGCTGCTCCAGCATGGCGGCGATCCGCTCCTGGTGTTCCGCCATTTCTGCCAGATTCGTCATCTCGTGAGGGTCCGCTTCCAGGTCGAAGAACTCGAACTCGGGCCGGTGCTGGTATCGCTCGAACAGTTCCCTCGCGTGGGCGTCGGTTTCACCCAGGTCGCGCCAGGAGAAGTAGAAGCCGCCGTTGCCTTGCTCGGTGATGAGGTTCGTGAACCGATTGCCTGGAACCAGGTTCCAGATCAGCTTGTACTGCTCGTCGCGGATCGACCGGATCGGGTAGGGCTCCAGGTTCGCGCTGATGCCGGTCGTGGTCTGGATGCCGTAAACGACGTCGCGGTGTTCCGGGCCGGCCTCAAGCAGCAGATCCAGCATGCTCTGTCCTTCGATCTCGGGAGCCGGCACACCCCCGGCGGCCTCGATCCAGGTCGGAAGCAGATCGTTGGCCTGGAGCAAGGCGGACGATGTCCTGCCGGCAGGCACCCGATCATTCCAGCGGACTACGAGGGATGCCCTGACACCCGCGTCGTAGAGCGACCACTTGGCGAAGGGGCCGCCGATGCCCTGTTCGGTGTAGAACATGGTCAGCGTGTTTTCGTGCGCGCCATGCTGTTCGAGCAGGTCGAGGATACGGCCGAGCTCGCCGTCCATGTAGGTGATCTCGGCATAGTACCGGGTCAGCGCATCCCGGGTTTCGGGGGTGTCGACGAACCAGGGCGGCAGCTCGAGTTGCGTGGCGTCGTAGCGCGAGGGATCGCCCTTGTCCCACGGCAGGTGCGGCTCGTTCGAACCGACGATCAGGGCGAAGGGTTGCTCCGGGTCGCGACCGATGAATTCGCCGATCGGGTCGAATTCGAGGGACCAGCCGCCGATCCTCTCGAATGGATAAACGCTCTCCGGATTCACGTGCAACTTGCCCGCCAGTCCCACGCGATAGCCCAGGTCCGTCAGGTAGTGGACGACGCTCCTGGTGTCCTCGTATGCGTGCGCGTGATTCGGCCAGGCGCCGCTCCGGACCGGATACTGCCCGGTGTAGATCATGTGGCGCGTCGGCGAGCACATGGCGGTCGCTGTAAACATGTGCGTGTAGGTGGTTCCCTCCTGGGCCAGCCGGTTCAGATTCGGTGTGTGGACTATCGGATTGCCCAGCGCGCCGGCGTCGCTCCAGGTCATGTCGTCGGCGATGAATAGCAGGATGTTCGGACGCTCCTGCTCCTGAGCGCCAGCCAAACTGCCGCAAATAGCGGCAGCGACTACCAGGGGACTCAAGGCGAGTATGCGTGTCACAACAATTTCACATCGACGGATCGACAACCGTGCTTCATGCCGATGAGGTCCTTACTGGTATGAATTCAAGCAGATTGAGTATAGCTTGCCGACCGGCAGGAATGACTGAAGAATCAGCTCAATCCAAAATCTCCAGCGGTCGAACCATTTGCCCGAATCTCTCCAAATCACCGAGTTTCGCGACTTGTTCCCCGGTGTCTCGGCCCCGATAGTGAACGCTCTCGGGCCCGCGCCCAGCGGAGGGTCCGGACCCTCAATTGCAGAACGCCCCATTGGCGAATAAGGTAGGCACATGGCATCGATCGACACATTGGCTGCGGCGAAGGAATTGCAGGACGCGGGATTCGACCCGAACCAAGCAGAAGCGCTCGCTCGCACGGTAGGAAAACTCGAATCCGAGCATTTGGCCACCAAGACGGACCTGGCCGGGCTCAGAGCGGATCTCTACCGGGTCGCCCTGGGCATCATTGGCGCGAACGCCGCCATTACATTGGGGATCGTCCGGTTTCTGGGCTGACTGTGATGTGACGGATTCCAGAGCATTTGCTCCACCGCAATGGTCAAACACTCTTCAACGCAAGTAGCGGCCGGTTCGACTATTACAGCACTGCCCCGCCGAATCGAACACCGTATGCACGCATTAGAGTGCTAACATATGATGTCATGAAATGACTGCATCACGGAGTTCGCATGAACACAATGACCATCCGTAATGTGTCGCCGGAAGTGGCTGCCGCCCTAGACGAGGAGAAGCGCCGCCGGGGACTTTCTCTCAATCGCACCGTGCTCGCATTGATCGAGGAATCTCTGGGGACAAACGGCAACATCCGCAGCAACGGGCTGCATCGACTCGCCGGGACATGGAACGAGGAGGAATTCAGGCAGTTCGAGGATACCGTAGCGCCGTTTGCCGAGGTCGACACAGAGCTCTGGCGGTGAACCGGTATTGCCTGGATACTTCCGCATACAGCCATTTCCGGCGCGGAGAACCCAGTGTGGTCGCTCATGTCGACCGGGCACAGTGGATCGGGGTACCCAGCGTTGTCCTGGGTGAGTTATGGGCAGGTTTTCTTTCGGGAACTCGTGCCGACGAGAACGAGGCTCAACTCGGCGAGTTTCTCGCACACCCCGTGGTGGAAGTCCTGCCTACGGACGCAAGTGTGGCAAGAATATACGGTGAGATAGTCACTGAATTGCGCAAGCGCGGCCGTCCGTTACCAACCAACGACCTCTGGATCGCAGCCACGGCCGTACGCGCGGGAGCGGTTGTGCTCACATTCGACACGCAGTTTGAAGCAATCACGCGTGTTGGCTCACTTATCCTCTGAGCAGGAACCTCTTGATGCTCACGATCACATCCTGCGCGTAACGCAGCAGCGG
>JAPPMU010000025.1 GCA_028873965.1 Chloroflexota bacterium | reverse complement strand
TGTCCCATGGCCGGTGATGCGATTTTGATGCTAACGGGATGACCGTAAACGACCTCGTGGCTCTGGCAAAAGGTTCTCACCTGACGCTGACCATTATGGAACATAAGTTCGTATCATGTCAAGGGGAGGTTGTCGGCGGGCAGGGTCTTTTCAAAGTCCCGGATGGTGGCCTTTCACCCCGAACCGTCATTCCCGCGGAAGCGGGAATCCAGCAGGTCGCTGGGTTCGGAATGTTCTGGATTCCGGCTTTCGCCGGAATGACGGTTCGAGTTGAGGGAATGGGGCCGGCTTTCGCCGGAATGACGGATTAACTTTGGAAAGGCCCTGGACCCCCATGCGTACCCAGTTTCGCCCAAACTGTCATTGCGAGCGAAGCGTGGCAATCTCGTTGCTGGTGCAGTCGTCACTGTAGTGACGAGATCGCCACGTCGCTGCGCTGCTCGCGATGACAAACTGGGTACGTGTGAGCGCGCTTTGTAGTTGACAGCCGCAGGAGGCCCTGCTAGATTGCCTCGCCTGATGATATGAGGTATCAATCTAACACCTGCTGAATTTCGTGTTTTGGGCAATCCGTCGGTGATGTCGCAGCGTGTGTCGCGCCACCCGCGGGCCATTATGGAATCCAGGGACGGTGCGGAAAGACTCCTCCGGTTGACGACCGATGCTCCCCGCAGGCAACAAGAGCCGATGGAGCAGGAAATTTACCCATCAAAATCCAGTTGGAGGTCTATTGTGCGCAAATTATTGAGACAAAGTACCAGATCATTCATGCCGGGCGCACTGGGGGTTTTGCTAGTCGTCGCGGTGGCTTGCGGGGCTCCGGCCGCCACCACTGAGAACGCTGCGCCGCCGGCCGCCACCGCACCGTCGGCGCAATCGGCTGCCACCGCCCTCCCGCAAAAACCTTCGCAGGCAACCGCAGCATCGGAACAGCCGACGGCGCCAACCACTAAGGCCGAGCAAACTTCGACGGTCACCGATGCCGAGACGGAACGTCCCACCCTGAACGCCGGAGTCATCTGGCTCAGCACTCCTCTGGACCCGGTGGAGAGCGGATGGGTTCCCAGTCAGTCGGGAATGTCGGAGAACCTGTTCCGCCTTTCCGCCAGTGATCTGGGCCCTGAGCCCTGGTTGGCCACCGGCGCAACGCAGATCGATCCACTCACATGGGAGATTGGGATTCGATCCGGCGTCACCTTTCACAACGGCGCAGTGATGGACGCCGAGGCGGTCAAGGCTTCCCTGGAAAGGACCATCCGTCTGTCTCCAGCGTCGGCGGAGTCGCTGGCCATTGACAGCATCTCCGTCAAAGATGAGCAGACGATCATCCTGACCACCGCCGAACCGCGACCCACTCTGCCCGGCCTGTTGACGGCTCCCGCCACCGCGATCACCGACGCGGCCGCAGCCGACGCCGCCGGCGAGGGCAACTTCCTGAAGGCAGGCGCCCTGACCGGGCCGTACATTCCCACCGAGTACATCCTCGAGGAGCGCCTGGAAAGCGTGACCCACGACGATTACTGGGGTGGAAAGCCGCCGCTGGCCGGTATCAACCACATTGCAATCCCCGACACCAACAGCCGGGAACTGGCCCTGCAGGCCGGGGATATCGACTTCGCCATCAACGTCTCTCCGGAGGGCGCGGAGATCATCAACGCCCAGCCCGACCTCCGCACCCAGACTGCGGGGATCGGCACGTCGGTGGTGATGTGGTGGGTCAACTTCGAGCGCGGAACGCTGGCCGACCCGCTGGTTCGTCAGGCGGTGGCCCACGCCATTGATCGGGAGAGCATCGCCGACCTGGTCGCGCCGGCGGGGACCGGATCGTATGCGGACACTCTGCTTCCGGAAGCCCTGGTGACCTGCCCGGGCGTGACCGGACCGGGTTTCGACCCGATGCGCGCCCGTGAATTGCTGTCTCAGGCCGGCTACTCCGACAGCGATGGCGACGGGTTCGTCGAAAAGGACGGGCAACCGCTGGAGATCGTCATCGGCGGCTACCCCCAGCGGTTCCAGCTGCCCATCATGGCCGAGGCCGCCCAGGCCATGCTGGCCGACGTGGGCATCCGGGCCGACGTGCAGATCACCGAGTGGTCCACGGTGAAGGAACCGACCTGGGACCTCTTCGGTTGGTACAACAACGTCGTCGACGCCGGGGATCCCGTGCTGAACGTCAGCAAGTTCGTCGGCCTCGAAGCCGACGCCGAGAGCAGCGCCGCCAACAACTACGGGCACTACGACAATTCCGGACTGGTGAACATAGTCGCCCCGGCCGGGGCCGTGTCCGATCCGGACGGGCGGAAGCGGATAGCCTGCGAGGCCCTGGCGGTTGTCACCGAAGAGATCGTGTTCCTGCCCGTGGCCCACGCCTACATGGTGTACGGCGTCAGCGAACGGGTCACCGGGTTCGAGCCGCACCCGCACCGGGTGTATATCTTCGACCACCGCATCAGCCTGGCCGAGTGAGGGAGGCGGTGGGATAATCAGCGCGAATAGCGGACCGCCGGCATGGGAGCGTACCTCGCTCGACGGCTGGCCACGCTGCCGCTGCTGCTCCCGGGCATCTCGGCGGTCAGCTTCGCGTTGCTGAACCTGGCGCCGGGAGACCCGGCCGAGATTGTGCTGCGCCAGCGCAATCCCGGACAGTTGCCCAGTCCGGGGGAGGTGGCGGCCATGCGCGTCGAACTGGGCCTGGACGCTTCCCTGCCGGCACAGTACGCCCGCTGGGTGTCCCGGGCGTTGGCGGGCGGCCCTACGTGACCGAACAGCCCGTGGCCGCCCAGCTGACCCGCCGCACCGTCCCGACGGCCCTGCTCACCGCGGCAGCCCTGACCCTGGCCCTGCTGGTCGCCGTGCCCGTGGGCATCCTGTCCGCCCGGCGACGGGGCAGCGCGTGGATGCCGTTGCGCGCCTGGCGGCGCTGGTGGGCGCCCGGCAGATGGAGTACGTGACGGCGGCGCGGGCCGCCGGAGCCGGCAACCTGCGCATCATCCTCCGGCACATCGCGCCCAACATCCTGGGCCCGATCATCGTGATCGCATCCCTGGACGTGGCCTGGATCATACTGGGCATTGCCGGCCTGAGCTTTCTGGGGCTCGGCGCGCAGCCGCCCACGCCGGAATGGGGCGCGATGCTCAACGACGCCCGCCTCCACCTGCAAACCGCTCCGCGGCTGCTGTTGCTGCCGGGAGCGGCCATATTCGTCGCGGTGCTGGGGTTCAACCTGCTGGGCGATGGTATGCGGGACATGCTGGACCCACGGACCGCATCATCACGAGGCTAACCGTCTCAGGCGTACCCACTTGGCCCAATCCGTCATTGCGAGCGCAGCGTTGCAATCTCGTCGGGGTAACGGTCGTCGCTGCGGCAACGAGATTGCCACGTCGCTGCGCCCCTCGCGATGACAAATTGGGTACGCATGAGGGCTGACCGTCTATTGCCGGTGCGAACGGACCGCCATCTTTGCACACCGGCCGGCTGGATTTGGATACTGAATTGCGGACGGCCTGAATTTGGTGGATGATGGTCGGGCCGGAGGCACGTCGTCCGGATCCAACATGGGAAACGCACGGGAGGCAGAACAATGAGCGACCTGGTATTGCGCACCGCCGTGGGCAACTATGGACACACGACCCCTCTCAAAGACGGAACCATCACGTCGCCGGCGTTCAGCATGGAGCACGTCGAGGTGTCGCCGGTGACCAGCATCTTCCGGCGAATGGTGCGGGAGCTGGAATTCGACGTGGCCGAGATGGCCCTGTCCACGTACCTTTGCGCCCGGGCGCATGGCAAGCAGTTCACCGGCGTGCCCATCTTCCTGACGCGGGCCTTCTATCACGGTGGCATCGTGGTCAACCGGAAGAGCGGGATCGAATCGCCCCAGGACTTGGAGGGCAAGCGGTTCGGCGTGCGCAGCTACACGCTGACGCCGGGGGTGTGGACGCGGGGGCTGCTGCAAACCGAGTACGGCGTCGACCTGGACGCGGTGACGTGGGTGCTGTCGGGCGACGAGCACGTGGCAGAGTACGTGGCGCCGGCCAACGTGGTGTCGTCGCCCAACGGCAACCTGGGCGAGATGCTGCTGTCGGGAGAGATCGACGCCGCAATCGGCGCGGGTCCCATCGACTCGCCGGACGTGCGGCCGCTGTTCGAGGAGCCGGACGCCGCCGACGCGGCGTGGCACCGGAAGACGGGCGTGTATCCCATCAGCCACATGCTGGTGGTGAAGAACGCCGCGCTGGACGCTAACCCCGACCTGGCGGCGGAGCTGTTCGAGACCTTCAACACGGCCCGGGCGCTGTACCTCGGCAAAATGCGCTCGGGAGACGCCGCCGCGCCGGAAGACCGGTTCCTGCACCGGATGGTGGACGTGGTGGGCGACGACCCGCTGCCCTACGGCGTGGAGAGCTCGCGGAAGACGCTGGAGACCTTCGTGGGCTTCAACGTGGAGCAGAAGGTGATACCGCAGTCGGTTGACGTGGAAGAGCTGTTCCCGGAGGCGACGCTGGGGCTGGGGTAGCCGCCGCAACGACAGGGCAGGGCCTTTCCAAAGTCCCGGATGGCTGCCTTGAACCATGAGCCGTCATTCCCGCTGCCACGAGAATCCAGTAGGTCGCTTGGTTGGGTATGTTCTGGATTCCGGCTTTCGCCGGAATGACGGATTAACTTTGGAAAAGCCCTGACGTGGCAGGCGGATGCCGGCGAAAGCGGGCACGGATCATGTTTCGCTATGGTGGAAC
>JAPPMU010000063.1:2088-5155 GCA_028873965.1 Chloroflexota bacterium | reverse complement strand
ATCGAGGAAATGCTGGCGACGCGAAACGAGCAGATCACCTACTCGGTCGCAGGCAAGTCGTCGTCATCCTGAACCGCACGCCGCGCCGGCGATGGCGCGTTCGGACGTTCGACTCGTCGGTTACTGTCCCGGCAGGGCGCAGTTGAACGGCTTGATCTCGTGCCCCGGCACCCAGGTCCAGGCGCCTTCCATCACCACCGGTTCGGTGAAATTGACCGGATCGGTGATCCTCGCCATCCAGTCGAGGCGGACACCGTCCTCGCTCATCGTGAAGCGCTCCTCGATAGCGGCGTCCTCGCTCTGCGGCGTCCCGAGGTCATCCACGTAGCGCCAGTCCATATCCGCCGTCTCCACGATCAGCGTACGCCCCTCCCAGCGCCCCACCGAACGGCCCATGCGCGGCTGTGACGGGCCGCCATCGCCTTCCACGTAAATCGTGCGCAGCCCGTCCCACTCCTCCAGCCGCAACTCGATGATATTGCCCCGATCCACGAACTCTATGGGATACGGATTGTCCATAGCCGTCGGCAGCCCCGGCGGAATGCATCGCAAGGCCGGGTCGTTCTCGGGATTCCAGGCAGCCTGAGCCGCCTGACCCGACTCGGTCAGCGGATACACGGTGTTGCCTGCACCGGTATTGGGTCGCTCCAGCGGCAGCCAGACGCGGAAAATATCCGCGCGCAACCCGGCATCCGTGTTGCGAGCTTCACGAAACGCGGTCTCGGTCAAACCATAGCGCTGTTCGACACCAGCCTGAAGCGGCAACTCCTCGCCGTTGGGCATCACGATGGATCCAGCGAACATCGCTTTCAGACCGTCACGCCCCATACGTCCGTATACGCTCACCCGGTCCCCCACCGACACCAAATCGCGGCTGACTCCGATGCGTTCCAGCGTATTGACAGAACCGAACTCGACCTCCCACTCCTCGTCCTCGCCACCATCGCCGGTACGGTTGATCAGGAACCGTACATGGGGATTGCGCCAGAAGATGTCGGTGATCTCGCCCTCGATTTCGCCGAAACCGTCCGGATCGTACCGCCCGGTGGCCGCGTGATGCGCCGCTGCGGATTCGCATATTACGAATATAAATAAAATCATATAGCTACGAATCATAATTCAGCACCTACTTGATAAATACCGCGTGCATCAGAGCCTTGTACATCTGCCTGCGTCAAAACCTGAACGTATGCCGGTATTGTACGGAGAAATCCGCAATCGACGAATGGAATTCGTTATCGAGGTCCGGATCTTCCAGATTGTGATTAAGCACGACAAACAGTTCCCGCCCCGCCTCGGGAATCCAGTGTATCCGGCTGTTGATGCCGGCAACCTCCGAATCATTGCTGTATTGCAGCAGATTCACCCAGGAGAGCTTCGAGGAATAGATGTAATCGACCCCGAGTCGAACCAACCGGCGAACGAAGTCCCCCTGGGGCAGGTTGATGTCGTTATGGTCGTAGGCAACCAGCGCCCTGA
The DNA here is from genome assembly GCA_028873965.1 of Chloroflexota bacterium. Taxonomy (GTDB): domain Bacteria; phylum Chloroflexota; class Dehalococcoidia; order Lucifugimonadales; family UBA3495; genus Bin87. The sequence continues at coordinate 3,676 of JAPPMU010000063.1, read as the reverse complement.
ACTGCGGGATGGGCGTCCATTCCAGTTGCGCATTGACGGTCTTGCGGTCGCCGTCATAAAACGTCCCCGCTCCCGCGCGGATCACCGACACCAGCCGGCGGTGGGGCCCCGTGGTCAGGCCAATTCCGTAAAGATCGAAGCTGTACTCGCCTTCCGGGATGACGATGCCGCGGGAAACCTCGAACGGCCGGACCAGGCCCTCTTTGTCGCGCTGAGCTATGAAACCCAGGGAATCGCCGGTCTGGTTCTCGATACTCGCCCGAAGTCTCGTCGCCTCGCTCTGCAGACCGCCCGCCAGGCGTTCGATCCGCTGGGTTGTCACACCCCCGAAGACTGACCGCACGTAGCGGCCGGTCGGGCGGTGGGTGTAGCCGAATTCACCTGCCGTGTCGCGGATGTCGCCCCGGTTTAGATACCCGAGCGCGGGATTGAAGTTCCGCCCGATCTCCTTGATCCCCAATCCGCCTCGGAACCCGGTGTTGTTCGGCATCCAGAAGCGGGCGCCCCAGGCGCTGTCGTCGCCTTCAAGGCCGTCAGTCGCGCTTTGCTGGTACCAGACTTCGGATTCGATCGTTCTTCCGTTGGGCAGACGGGTGTTCTGATAGCGAAAATCGACGCCTGCCAAGCTGTTGTCCGAATTCGACTGCGGGTCACCGTCGGTGACGATGAAACCCACGGCGGATTCCTCCAGGACGTTTGCCGCCATCCTGCCGACGAAGAGGTTCGTGGCCTCGACGCCCTCGAACTCGTCCTGCTGGATCGCCAGCGCACCCAGGTTCCAGCGCCCTGCCCGCCCGCTGAGCTTGCCGCCGGCCCGCAGGTCCACAGGCTGGCCCCGGGCGCTCAGCCCGATGGTGCGGGAAAAGAACGGCCGGGCGTTTTCTTCCAGCGGCCTGTTGAAGGGAGAACCTTGCTCCCGCTGGCTGATGCGGCCGAACTCGAAGATGTCCGCGTCCTGCAGGAAGAAATCGCGCCGCTCGGGGAAAAACAGCCCGAAACGGGTCAGGTTGACCTGCCGGTCGTCCACCTCGGTGGCCGAGAAATCGGTGTTCAGGGTGAGCGACGCATTCAGTGCGGGCGTGACCTTGTAGAACAGGTCCAGCGACGGTTCGAACTCGGAGTTCTCGTCGCCGGAGGAAAACCGGCGCCGGTTGTTGGCGGTCACCGACGGCACGACGTCGAGTCCAACCCCTTGATCCAGGCCAACCAGTCCCGTGATCTCACCCGCAATTCCGGGATTCTGGGTGCGGTTCCGGGATACCCAGCCCACGGATTCGTTGTTGCGGGCGATTCTGCGGTTGAAATTGATGCCCCAAGTGTCATTATCCGGACGGAATGAAACCGTCTTGAAGGGGATGCGCGTCTCGGCGACCCAGCCCTCATCGTTTCGGGATGCCGAAGCCTGCCAGATACCGCTCCACTCCCACTGCATCTGGTCACCGCCCCTGAACAGGCCCTCTTCCCAGACCCCGTTCGGATTGACCTGGAAACGGTACCCGCTGCGCTTGTCGTTGAACGGGTCCAGAACGATGTTGAACTGATCGTCCAGCCAGGACATACCACCCTGCCGGAGCACCTTGGCCACCAC
>JAPPMU010000063.1:0-1988 GCA_028873965.1 Chloroflexota bacterium | reverse complement strand
CGCTGTTCCGGGCCAAGATCCGCGACGGCAATGCCTTCGGGTTGCAGGGTCTGCTTCCAGGCATCCCAGTCGTCGCGGGGTCGGCCGAGATTGGTGGCGAAGATCTCGCGGGGCGGCTGGTCGGAGAGTATTGCGACTTCTCGCTGCGACCCGCTCATGCTCGATATCAGCGTTCGGCCCAGATCCTCCACCGCTGCATGGGGGCGGAAACCGGCCATGGGCCCCTGTGGCACCTCGGCCGGGTCTGCGCCGAAGAACGTCGGAGTGACTCGAATGCTCCCTGGAGCGACGGAGACGTTCAGCGACACATGGTGGCCCTCGAACCGCCACGCCCAGGGCGCATCCATGGACGGCGTTCCGAAGAACACGAGCCAGTACTTTTCATTGCCCCGCGGCAGGCCGACATCCTCCCAGAGGTTGAGAATCTCCTCGGTCTGCATCACGTGGACGGTCTTCAGGTAACCGATGGCGCTCAGCGATGTCTGCAGGAAATCGTGAACCAGCATCCGCTGCTCGGCGGTCATGTATTCCAGCGTCAGCCCGACCCGGAACCGCGGCCAGTACACCCAGTCCCGCTTGGCCTCGTCTTCCGCCGGCAGGCTGAGAAGCGCTTCCCTTGAGTACCCCACCATGCGTTCGACCCGATTGGTCCTCGCGTCCCGATCGCCCTGCTGGGCTACGCCGTCGCGCGTACTCTCCAGAATAGCCTGCGCCGCCCGGACCATTTCCTCGCTCACGTGAACGTCAATTCCGTCAAGTGGATTGGCGCCGGGAAAAGCTTCCTGTGCCGAACCGGCCGTCGAAACAAGCAGCAACGCGCTCAAAGACAATATCATTTTCTTCGTCATGGCGTAGAACCTCGCATCTCGTCCATTGCCAGCCTATTCCTCACTCGCCGCATCCAATGCACCCATGGCATCGTAGGCAATTCGCCCGCCCACCATGGTCAGTACCGACTCGATGTCGAAAATCTCGTCCTCCGGGACGGTCAGGTAGTCCCGGTCCAAAACCACGAGATCCGCAAACTTGCCCGCCTCCAGCGTACCCAGATCATCTTCCTTGAACAACAACCAGGCGTTGGCACGGGTGTGCGCGATAAGCGCTTCCTCGCGACTGACGGTCTGGTCCAGAACCGTGTTGCCGGACACGTTCTTACCGGTTACGGCCCAGCCCAACGTAATGAACGGCTGATAATGCGCCACGATGGTCGCGTCCGTGCCGAGCCCCCAGACGACACCGCCATCCTCGATATCGCGCAACGGCACCCGGGCTTCCGCAAGGGAGGCGACGCTGTGCACGGCGATCGTCATGTCCAGCGCCCTGATCCGCTCGATGCTCTCCGGTGACAACGAAAATACGTGAATGAACGACCAGCGCAGCGGCGCCAGCGGAATCGTTTCGTTCAACACCTCGTACCGGTCCAGCAGGCTCTGCACCGTGATGTCCTGCATGGTGTGCTCGTGCACCTGGAATCCGCCCTTGGCCGCAGCGGTGGCGATCTTCATGAACTCGTCGATGATTGCGTCGGAATAGCGCTCAGTGGTCCCGGGGTTGTCGAACATGGGCAGATAGATATGCTCTCCCAACCCGAGCAGCCCCAGGTAATCGCCATTGTCCGGGGCGCTGTTCTGCACCAGCGTGACCGCTGCATCGGCCCCCTGCGGATCGTAGGCCTCGTACTTGAGCGTGTGCCAGACCCTCAGTGGCAAGGGTTCGTCCGCCGTGGACATGCGTTCCAGCAACGAGATATCCCCTTCCGGCGGCCGGCCTACATCGTAGACGCTCGTCAGGCCGGCGCGATTGAGTTCATGGATAAAGTCGAACAGGTTCCGTTCCAGTTGTTCCTGCGAGACCGACGGCATCTGCTCGTTGAGCAGGCCATAGGGAGGCTGACCGGAAATCAGCGGCGGGCCTCGATGGTAGGCGCCCTCGTCCGGGGACACGCCGACCGCTTCCAGCGCCAGGCTGTTGGCATACACCGACTGGTA
>JAPPMU010000038.1:41639-50418 GCA_028873965.1 Chloroflexota bacterium | reverse complement strand
CCTTGCCCCACAGATTGGCCTATCTGCAGGGCCCTTTCAACATACAAATGACAACACGGGCGAAACTGGGTACGCATGAGGGGGCAACCCGCCAGCAGTTGCGGCGCTCGCGATTCACTCATGCCGATGCCCGTCGGAAAGGTCTCATCCACGCAGGACGCCCTCGATCACCGGTCGTTCGCGGGTCCGGCGGTGGGTCGCCACGGTTCGGGCGACCCGTGGACCAGGCGCGCCTCCCGGCAATGAGCCTTCCTGGTTTTTCGGGAATCTTCATCGACCACATTGGGTTAGAATGTGGCGAACTAACCTTGAGACAGCCATAGCCGGGAGGTGATTCCATGGTGCAGGGCGGAGCAGAAGCGCCAGCTACACCGGGAGCTTTGTCAGGAATCCGAGTGTTGGACTTCACCTGGGTCCGGGCGGGTCCGTGGTGCACCCGATGGCTGGGGGCGCTGGGAGCCGAGGTTATCAAGGTTGAATGGCCCCAGCGTCCCAATACTCGGGGCGACAACATTTTGACGGGAGCGGGCACCCCCGAGGGCCTGCCCGTCAATCTCAACACCAACGGCCATTTCAGCGACACCAACGCCAACAAGCTGAGCGTCACGCTGAACACTCGCACACCCCTGGGCATTGACCTCACCCGGCGCCTGGTGGCCATGTCCGACATCGTCATCGAGAACTTCGCCTACGGTGTATTGGACCGGTGGGGGTTGGGCTACGAGGAGATGAAGAAGCTCCGGCCCGACATCATTTACCTCTCCATGTCCGGCTTCGGACACACGGGGCGGGACCGCGACTATCAAACCATGGGAGCCATTGCGCAAGCCCTGTCCGGTATGACCTACACCTCGGGCCTGCCGGACAAGCCGCCCGCCGGTTGGGGCTGGTCTTACCTGGACGACACCGGCGGCCTGTACGGGGCCATGTACGCTCTGAGCGCGATCTACCATCGCAACGTGACCGGCCAGGGACAGCACGTGGACAGTTCCCAGTGGATCCTCGGCGTTCCCCTGAATGGTTCGGCCTTTCTGGACATCCAGGCCAACGGGCGTTCCACCATGCGAGAGGGCTACCCGCCGGGCAACCGCGCTCACTGGCCGGGCGTTCCCCCGGTGGACAACTACCGGGGGCGGATCGGGGCGCCGCACAACGCTTACCGGACCAGTCCGGGGGAACACAACGACTGGTGTGTCTTGGCCTGCTTCACCGACGATGAGTGGCGGAAGCTGGCGGAGGTGATGGGCTCTCCCGGTTGGGCCGCCGCCGAGAAGTTTGCCACCCTTGAGGGTCGCCTGGAGCACCAGGAAGAGATGGACCGGGGGATCGAGGCGTGGACCAGGACGCTGGGCAAGTACGAGATCATGGAGCGGTGCCAGGCGGCGGGGGTGCCCGCCATGCCCGTGCAAAGCAGCCAGGACCGGGTGGAAAACGATCCCCAGCTCCGGCATCGGGAGATCTACCGTGACGTGAAGCATCCCGCGCTGGGCACCTGGCCCCTTCAGAACGCTCCCTTCAAGATGTCGGAGACGCCGGTAATCAACAGCCGGTCGGGTCCCCTGATCGGCGGGCACAACAAGGAGGTGTTTCAGGGGTTGTTGGGCATCAGCCACGAGGAGCTGGCGAGCGGCTTCGCCGAAGGCGTGTTCTGGCCCCAAGACCTCAGTATGGATGACTATCCCTACTTCAAGGAAATGATGGAGGATGCCTCGCCTGCACAGTGGAGCGGGAATGAGCCGATAGCGAATCCCGCCCCAGCGCCGACGCGGACTCCAGACCCGAACTCCGCCGGGGCCTTTGGCGGGCTGCGGGTGCTGGAGCTTGCCGACGAGAAGGGGCAGTGGTGCGGCAAGCAGATGGCCGACATGGGAGCGGACGTCATCAAGATAGAACCGCCCGGCGGCGAGGCAGCCCGCACCGTGGGGCCCTTCTATCAGGACGTGCCGGATCGGGAGCGGAGCCTGTACTTCTGGCATTACAACACCTCCAAGCGCGGCGTTACCCTGAACCTGGAGACGGAGGACGGACGCCGGCTGTTCCGTCAAATGGCGGAGAAAGCGGACGTGATACTGGAGACCTTCCGGCCCGGTTATCTGGCCTCTCTGGGGCTGGGATACGAAGATCTGGCAACCCGCAACCCCGGGCTGGTCATGTGCTCACTGACCCCCTTTGGGCAGGCCGGGCCGTGGCGGGACTTCCAGACCAGCGACCTGCTGCATCTGGCGGCGGGCGGGCAGATGGCCAGGTGTGGCTACGACGACGACGTGGTGCCGGGTGCGCCACCCATCGCTCCCGGCGGAGGGCAGGCCTGGCACATCGGAAGTCACTACGCCTACATCGCCATTACGGCGGCGCTGGTCAGACGATCCGTGACGGCGCGGGGACAGTACATAGATGCCTCGGTGCACGATGCCTGCGCGCTCACCACCGAGGGCCACGTGAACCAGTACGTTTACACCGGAAGCGTGGTTCCTCGCAGAACGGGCGGCGGCAACACCAACCTTGGGCCCAACGCCCAGGTCCTCTGCAAGGATGGCAAGTACGTGAACGTCGGTCAGGTTACGCCGCAGCGGGTGCTGACTCTTGCGCCGTGGATGGCCGAGCACGGGTTGGCCGGCGACCTGCTGGATGAAAAATACCGGGACCCAACGGTCGTCGCCGAGAGCCAGTCCCACATTCGCGGGATTTTCGAAAACTTCCTCGCCAACATCCCCCGGGACGAGGCCTACCGCGGCTTGCAGACGCGCGGCTCCAACGCGGGGGCGATCCGTTCCCCGGACGAGGTCATGGAGGACCCTCACCTGGAGGACCGGGGTTTCTGGACGGACGTGGGATACCCGGAGCTTGGCGAGACATTTCGACACCCGGGCCCAGGGGCCATCTTCAACGGCTCACCCTGGAGGATATCCCGGCGTGCGCCTCACCTCGGGGAGCACAACGAAGAGGTCCTGTGCGGGGAGTTGGGACTGTCCCAGGCAGAGTTGGCCGACCTGGCTGAAGGAGGTTCGGTGTAACCCTGGTTTTCCTGCCGGGGCTGGAACCCGGTTCCGTCTCGCTTCAGCCTACAGCACCTATTGGAACGTAGGGGAAGGTAGCCGTATGGCGAAGGAACGCTCCCACGGCAGTTACGGCCCCCGAGTGGGAATCCATATTGGAGGGACGCAAACTGATGAGCAAGTTGGTAGGTGGCGATGTTGTAGGCAGGCATATTGGCATCCTACTGGACAACTTCGGGGGATTGATCCTCGCAAAACAGATTGGTCTCGTCGCATGTGATCGTCTCAGGGCTGGCGTAGTCGGCAAAACGGATCACGATAGGGGCTTCTACGACGTCAACGACGAATTTCTCTCGATCTTTGACGGAGCGTGAAAAACCCCGATGTACGACCGGGACAATTGGCATTAGTTACCCCACCGATTTACATTCCAATTAGGGACGATGTCGCGGCGTATCCGGTAAACGACGGCGATAGCCACGATGATCAGATACCAGGTACAAAAGTACCCGGCGAAGACGACCAACTGATCAATATTATCGAAGATGCCAATCTTCTCCAGCCGGTTCACGGACGGGATGAAGGCCACATAAATCGCCACGTTGACGAGGAGACCCCAACCGAGCATTGCCTCCCCGGCCTGACGGGATCGCAACAGTCAACCGCAGACGCTGGCCACGGTCATCCCGACCAAGCCCGGGCTGGCAAGCAGGAGCGCTATTAGCCAGATCGGCGGGAGGGACCATTCTGTCATGTACATATTCATGGCTGACTGGACCTGTTCATTGGTTCTGGTTATCCGACACCGGCTCGGTCCCCAACCACATGTCGGCAAACTCGGGGTCGTCCAGGAGTTCGGACATCCTGGGCATCAGCAGCAACACCACTGTGGCATCCTCCGGTCGGTCTCCGATGATTTCATTATTGTGAGCAAGGATGTTTTCGTCAGTCAGCCGCTCGCGAACGTTGTCCGCTTGGCTGATGTGGGTCGTATGTGCGATCACGGCGATCTCGTCATCTCGGGCGAGCAGGGCATATCTCGCGTCACCGTGCGCAAGTACGCCTACGCTGAGAAACCGCCCACCAGGAAGCTCAGGCCAAAGAACGCGCCAAGCTGATGGCGCTACGCACATCCACCACCGTCGCCAACTAACCATGCGGACATTTTCGCTTTCCATTTATAGGGACAGAATCGCTGGACAACAACATATCGTGGCCTGAAGACCCTGAACAGGACACCCCACAGCGAACAAACGTGACCAGAGCAGAGATTTCCTGGACACCGACTTCCACCGGCATGACGGTTTTGGCCCGGGTCAGACCAACCCGGTCCGCCTCGCGCGAGTGGTATCATTGGCCAATCTCCCGGATATGGAGGAAGTGACGTGCCTTTTGGAGACAATGATTGGCTGGCCCTGACCCAGGAAGACCCGATAGAACCCGAAATCCCGCTGTGCGACCCGCACCACCATTTCTGGGACCGGCGTTTGCAGAGCATCCCGTACCAGCGTTACCTGCTCCACGAGCTGATAGCCGACCTCGATTCGGGGCACAACGTCCGTTCCACCGTTTTCGTGGAAGCGAGGTCGATGTACCGTGCCGACGGGCCGGTCGAGTTGCAGCCGGTGGGTGAGGTGGAATTCGTGCAGGGGCTGGCCGCCGCCAGCGCCAGCGGCACCTACGGCGAGGCCCGGGCCGCTGCCGCCATCGTGGGCCACGCCGACCTCAAGCTCGGGGAGGACGTGGCCAGGGTGCTGGAAGCGTTGCAGGCGGCGAGCCCCAACCGCTTTAAGGGCATCCGTCACAACGTGACCTGGAGCCCGGACCCACTGATAGAAAACCGCGAAACCCAGGGGATCATGTCCAACGAGACTTTCCGGACCGGCGCCCGAACGCTGGCCCGCATGGGACTGTCGCTGGACGTGATGCTGTCCTTCCCCCAGCTGAACGAGCTCGCCGAGTTCGCGCGGGCGGTGCCCGAGGTGTCCATCATCCTCAACCATGTGGGCGGAGTCAGCCGCACCGGCATCTACGCCGGCAAGGATGACGAGGTCATACCGGCCTGGCGGGACGGCATTGCCGCGGTGGCAGAGTGCCCCAACGTCACCTGCAAGCTGGGCGGCTTGGGTATGCCGCGCTGGGGTTTCGACTGGCCTGCGCGCGCCGAGCCCATCGGGTCCGAGGAGTTGGCCGAGGCCATGGCCCCGTGGATGACCCACTGCATTGAACAGTTCGGTCCGGATCGCTGCATGTTCGAGAGCAACTTCCCGCCGGACAAGGTTTCCTTCTCATACAACGTGATGTACAACGGTTTCAAGCGGCTTTCCCGGAGCTACAGCGCCAGCGAACGGGCCAACCTGCTCCACGACACGGCGGTCCGGGTGTACCGCATCGAGACGTAACGCGAGGGCGAGAGCGCATGCAGTACGACGTAATCATCGTAGGAGCGGGGTCGGCGGGCTGCGTTCTCGCCAATCGGCTGTCGGAGGATCCGCGGCGGTCGGTGCTGCTGTTGGAGGCCGGCCCCGACTACCCCGGCCCGGACCAACTGCCCGACGAGCTGAAATACGACATGAACCAGGCCGCGTCGGAAGAAGGGGCGGCGCACAATTGGTCGCTGGTCGGCAGGTCCACCGCGCAGCAGGAGCGGCCATTGCATGTGGCCCGGGGCAAGGTCACCGGTGGGAGCAGCGCCATCAACCACCAGATCCTGCTGCGCGGCGCCCCGGAGGACTTCGACGGCTGGGCGGCGGCCGGCAACGACGAGTGGAGCTACCGGAAAACGCTGCCCTACTTCCGCATCCTGGAAAACGACGCCGACGTCAGGGACGACTTTCACGGGTCGGACGGGCCGATTCCCGTTTGGCGCCATCCCCGGGAAACCTGGCTGCCGCTACAGGCGGCGTTCTACCGGGCGTGCCGGGACGCCGGCTTCCCGGACGACCCGGACATGAACCACCCCGAGGCCACTGGCGTCGGCGCAATGCCGTTGAACAACCCGGGCGGGGTGCGCATGAGCACCGCCATCACGTATCTCGACGCCTGCCGCCACCGGCTGAACCTGACCATACGGGCCAACGTTGCGGCTCGTCGCATCGTGTTTGAACATGGTTCGACAGGCTCACCACGAGCGGTTGGGGTGGAGGTCGAAAGCGGCGGTGACGTATTCGTCGTGGAGGGCGATGAGATCATTCTCAGTGCCGGGGCCATCGCTTCGCCGCAACTCCTGCTCCTCTCGGGGGTTGGAGATTCCGGACAGCTGCGCCCGTTGGGTATCGAGCCGATTCACGACCTGCCCGGCGTGGGGCGCAGCATGAAAAATCACCCGTCGGTGTCCATCGTGTTCCGTTCCCAGCCCGACCACCGCCTGGCTCCTGACGCGCCCCGCAACCAGGTGGGGTTGCGATTCACGGCCGCGGGGTCATCCGACCGCAACGACATCCAGGTCCAGCCCACAACGTCGTATCCGGAGAGCCGGGAAGCGCCCAACATCCGCGTCGGATGCCGGCTGGAATACCCTTACAGCGCGGGCCTGCTGACGCTGGCATCCGCCGACGTGTCGGTGCAGCCGGACCTGGACTTTCGGTTTCTCACCGATCCCCGGGACAGCGCACGGTTCCGCGACGCGGTGCGCCGCACCGTGGCGATTTTCGAGCACCCGGCTTTCAAAGACCTTTTGTCTGAGCGCCTGTCACCTACCGACGCGGACCTGGCCGACGACATTTCTCTGGACGCCTGGCTGCAACAGAACGCCGGCATCGCCGGGCACACCTCGGTCACCTGCAAGATGGGTCCGGCAGCGGATCCGACGGCCGTGGTGGACCAGTATTGCAACGTGCACGGCCTGCAGAACCTGCGGGTGGTCGACGCCTCAGTCATGCCGGACATAGTCCGGGCCAACACCAACGCCACCATCATAATGATGGCGGAGCGGGCAGTCGACTTCATCAAAGAGGGGAAGTAGCCCCGGGTAGCCAGGGTGGCCGGCGCGCCCGTCACTCGATGGCGTGCAGCCGGCCGTCCTTGGTCCTCACGTACAGGCGCCCGTCCGCGTAGACCGGGGAGATGTCCACCGCGGCTCCCAATGGAAGCAGCCAGATGGGTTCTCCATTGGACCGGTCCAGGGCGTATAAAGTCCCGGCGTCGGTGCCGAAGTAGACCCGGTCGCCCAGCACCACCGGCGATGCGAACACCGCGCCGTCGGATTCAAACTGCCAGGTCTCCGTGCCCGAGTTGGCGTCGGCCGCATAGAACCCGCCTCGAAAACTCCCGGCGTACAGAGAGTCCGGCGTGACCGCCGGCGTCGCCACCAGGCCGGTCGTGGACCAGGTCCCCGTGGAGCGGTCGAACGCGAAGTTGGGATCGAATATCCACATCCTCCCCTTCTGCACCGGCGGACGCGGCACGCCGGGAACTTTCCAGTCCCAGAACTGTTTCCAGACCAGTTTGAACTGGTATTCGCCGGCGATTTCCCGGGCGTCGGCATCCACCGCATACATCTGGCCTCCGGAGGGGAAGTACGCCAATCCGTTGGCTATCACCGGCGATGCTTTGGTGTTGCCCTCCGTCCGGAAGCGCAGCTTGCGCTGTCCCGTCCTGGCTTCGAAAACGTAGAGGTTGCCTAGGTTGTCGGCGGCGTAAACGTGCCCGTCGCTCACGGCCGGCGCGGCGCGGACCTCGCCTACGATATCCTCCCGCCACAGCAGCTTGCCCGTGGCCGCGTCCAGGGCGTTTAGCGCATTGTCGCCCGATCCCACGTAGACGATGCCGTCCGACACTACCGGCGACGAGGCGATGGGCCCCCCGGTCTTATGGGACCATCGGAACTGCCTCGTTTCCAGATCAACCGCCACGATCCGGTGGTCGGTGAGCCCCACGAAGAGCAGATCACCGGCAAGCGCCACGGAATGGTCCAGTGGGCTGGGGACGCTCACTTCCCAGAGTTGTTGCCCCGTTGACGCATCCAGTGCGTTGATCTTGAAAAACGCGCCGACGTACACCACCCCATCGTGCACGATAGGAGCGGCGCGGGTGGGCGTGCCCAGGTCATACGACCAGACAACCTCCCCTGCGGGCCGGGTGGATACACTGGGGACGTGACGAGTGAGCTGGAGGTCCCGGCCCACCATGGACCATTGTCCCGGCAGGGAAGCTGAGCTGAGCATGGTTCCGGGCGAGTTGAACAGCAGCTTGATCGGGTTCGGGAAGAAGGGGTAATACAGCCACGCCAGGAACAGGAGCACGACGACGATCACGGCGGTCCGGATCAGGCGTCGCCTGGTGAACCAGCGCCGGGCACGGGGGTCATGTTGCGCCCATTCGGGAAGGCTGGCGACCGTGCGGTCGCATTCCCGGCACGGTTGCCCCGGCTCCTGGCCTTCGGCTCCGCACCAGCCGCAAACCGCGGCGCTGTTTGACCCGGCATCGGGTTGGGTGGTTTCGTTCATCGGGGATAGATTAGCCTGTCAACGGGCGTTGCGGCAACAATGTCGTGTCCGGTACCAGGGCCTTTCCAAAAATCCATTTTCACCCGCTCATGGTGAGCCTGTCGAACCATAAACCGCCCAAATAGGCATCCTTCGACAAGCTCAGGATGAGTGGTATCTGATGGCGGTTAAATACTTTGGAGATGCCCTGGTCCGGTCCGGTGGGCGCGGATGCGCGCCAGGCAAACGACGGCGCGGGGGGGGTTTTTGGCCCCCCCCCCCGGGGAGGGGGGGGCCGTTAGAATTGTTTTTGGGGGACAAAAAGGCCCGCCCGCGATTGGGAAAGGTTAGCATGAT
>JAPPMU010000038.1:0-41629 GCA_028873965.1 Chloroflexota bacterium | reverse complement strand
TTTTTTGTTGTTTTAAAATTTTCCATCCTCCCCGGGGGGGGGGGGGGGGGGGGGGGGCGGCCCCCCCCAACCCGGGGGGGGGGGGGGTTGCCCCCCCCCCCCCGCCGGTCGATCGTCTGACCGTTTCGATGGATTGTGGGCTCACTAAGGGCAGCGCCGGAATGGCTACAGGTTCCGCTGCTTCGGGTCCAGCTTGTCCCGCAGCCAGTCCCCCAGCAGGTTCATGGACAGCACGGTGAGCAGGATCGCCAGGCCGGGGAAGAAGGAGAGCCACCAGGCGTCGGTCACGAACGACCTTCCGTCGGCCACCATCACGCCCCAGGCCGGCGTGGGCCGAGAGATGCCCGCTCCCAGGAAGCTGAGGGTCGCTTCCAGCACGATGACGAAACCCACCTGCAGCGTGGCCAGGACCACTATGGTGTTGACAATGTTCGGGAAGATGTAGCGGAGCATGATCCGGAAGTTGGACGCTCCGGCCACCCGGGCCCGGGAGATGTAGTCCTGCGCCCGTATGGTCAGCGCTTCACCGCGAACCAGCCGAGCGTAACGAGACCACTGGCTGAGCACCAGCACCGCGATCAGGATCTTCATGCTGGGTCCCGCCATCGCGGCGACCACAATTGCCACCACGATGATGGGCAGGGACAGCGAGATGTCCACCAGGCGCATCATGAGGTTGTCCGCCCAGCCGCCGTAAAAAGCGGACACAATACCGAAAGAGGTGCCGATTATTCCTGATATCAGGATCGCCACGCTGGCCACCAACAGCGACACGCGGGCTCCGTGCATGGACCGACTGAGTACGTCCCGTCCAATGTCGTCCGTGCCGAACCAGTGCTGCGCCGACGGTTCCGCGAAGCGATTCGTCATGTCGCCTTTCAGTGGGTCGTAGGGAGCAATCCAATTGGCGCCCAGGGCCGGGATGAGCAGGACTATCACCAGGACAGCCACTGGGATAACCGGGTAGCGGAAAACTTCCCTCGCGTAATGTCCTATTCGGGATGGCGGACGTGGGCTGCTGAGTTCTGGCAGTGCTACGGCCATGGCTGTTGTCCTCGCTTAGACCTCGTGGTGTCAGTTGTACCGTATGCGCGGGTCAAGGTAGGCATAGGCTATGTCCACCAAGAGGTTGGCCACGATGTAGATGGTGGTGAAGGTGAGCATTATGCCCTGCAACAGGGCGTAATCGCTGGACCGCGCCGCGTTGAACAGCAGGAAGCCCAAGCCGGGCCACTGGAACACCGTTTCGATGGAAACGGAGCCCACCATCAGCGACCCCAACGTGATGGCGAAGTAGGTCAGCGGGGCAATGGCGGCGTTCCGCAGGCAATGCTTCCAGATGATCTTGCGCTCGGGCAGGCCCTTGATGCGGGCCAGCTTCACGTACTCGCTGTCCAGCACGTCCAACATGGAGGACCGGACCAGGCGGAGCATGGCGGCCACCTGGAACCATCCGATGGCGACGGCCGGCAGGACCAGGTTCCTGATGCCGCCCTTGCCCGAGGTTGGGAACCAGTCCAGCTGCACGGCAAAGATCCACATGAGGACGATGCCCAGCCAGAACACGGGCAGAGATTGGCCCAGCAGGGCCACCACCTTGCCCGTCCAGTCGAAGATGGTATCCCGGTAAGTTGCCGTCAAGACCCCAATGGGCAACCCGATGACCACGGCCACCAGGATGCCGGCTCCGGCAAGCTGGATGGTTGCCATGAAGCGGTCCGCGATGAGTTCGGACACGGTGAACCTGGGATATTTGAACGAGTGGCCGAAGTCTCCCCGAACCGCGTTCCAGACGTAGGTGAAGTACTGTTCGTGCAACGGCTTATTGATTCCCCAGAACTCTTCCAGGTCAGCCCGGACGGTGGCGTCGGCGTCGTCGGGCAGAATGGCGTCCAGGGGGTTGCCGCCGGCATGGCCCAGGGCGAAAGCAATCACGCTGACCACCACCAGGACCAGGATAGCCTGGAGGATCCGCATAATGATGTATCTTTGCATCCCTAACTCCTGCCCCAGGGTTCAGCCGTGGCTATTTCAGATTCGCGCACCGCGACCGTCGGTTTCCCGGCAGTCGCGGCGCTTTCAAACCGGTTGTTGGTCAGACCGGTTTGGGGGATCAGCAAGGCGGACCCTCGATCAACTCGTTGCTGCCGAGGTCGCCGCCCTCCCAACCCGGGAAGGGCCATTCGCAGATGTAGTTGGTGTTGACGATCGTCTCGATGGGCACCCAGAAGAGCGGTATCCACTCATGATGGTAGAACTTGATGTCGCCAATCTGGAACAGCACCTTTTCACGTTCAACCGGGTCCACGGTTACCTGCAACTGGTGATACAGGTTCTGCAGGTCGGCAGTCTCGTACATGAAGACCACGCCGCCATCTTCCTTGGGGGTGTTGAACAGCATGATCTGCGCTTCCACGGCCTTGAAGGATGGTGTGGTTGCCAGAGCCGTTTCGTGGTTTGCCTTGTTCCGGCGCCGGGCAACCACAGCGGCGCGGTCTTCGTCACGGAGTTCCAATTCCACTCCGATCTCCGCCCATGCCAGTTGCATGAACTGGGCGATCTGGGGAAGTTCCGGGGCGCCGGGGAAGGGATACATCGGAACCGTGATCTTGAACCCTTCGGGGTAGCCGGCCTCAGCCAGGAGCTGCTTGGACGCCTCCAGGTCGTAGCCGTATTCCTCCTCCCAGTCGTCGTCCCACTTGGGGTTCCAGGGGGTCAGGGTGGGATGGAAAGCGTGCACCTTGGAGTCCCAAACGCGACCCTTGTAGAGTTCCTCCTTGAAGGTCTCGCGGTCCACGGCCTTGTTCAGGGCCTTGCGCACCTTGATCCCGATTTCGCCCGGCGCAGTCACCGGGAAATCGGGGTCATAATTCTCCGCATCGGCGTAGAACATGCCGCCGAAACGGAAGGCCGTCTGCTGGGCAGGGCCGTTGCTGGGTATGATCTTGAACTTGCCGGCTTCCTCTGCCTCAAGCTTGTCGCCCAGGTCCCGGTTGACCTCGGTCATGTGGGTCTCCTCGGCGCGGAACTGAGCCAGGCGGGTGGACTCTTCCAGCACCCAGGTGTTGCGCATTTCGGGGTAGACCGGGTCATGACGCCAGTGTCCGTCCGGGAATGCCAGCGAGTAGTCCACGTGGACTTCCTCTTCCCGGCCGTCATACTGATATGGTCCGGTACCGGCCAAAGCCTCATAGTACGCGTTGGTGCAACCCTCGCTGGCGACGTTCTCCGCGTCGTCGAACCCGCCGGCCTGGTCGCACTGGGCCTTGCTGTAAATCATGTTGCCCGCTGACTCAGCGGCGTAGAACAGATACTCGGCGGAGGGCTTCACCATGTGGACCCGGATGTTGTAGGGGTCCAGAGTCTCCACGTGGTCAACGTTGCAGATGCCGCCCTTGTAGCTGGCGCGGGTTCCCTTCTGGCAGGTGAGCTTGAAGCTGTGCTCTACGTCGGCTGCCGTGAACTCGCCAAAGTCCCGGTGGAACTGGATGCCCTCCTCCAGCTCGAAGGTCCAGACATCACCGGTGGCGTTCATCTCCCACGATTTTGCCAGCATGGGGATCCATTCGCTGGTGTAGGGATCCAGTTGCACCAGGTATTCCATGAACGGGCTGTGCTGGTACACGAAGTCAACGCCACCCAGCCACGGCACGACGGTGTCGTCGATTGGCGTGATGAGTCCCAGGATGACCTTGTCCGTCGGCAACTGGCTCTCATCCACGACATTGCCGCTGGGCTGGTCCTGGGTCTCGGGCATCGCGGTGGGCTGGGTGGCGGCGGCCGGCGCGCCCCCGGATGCCGGCTGGGCTGCGGCCGGCTGAGCGGTTTCTGCCGGGGCCTCGGCCCCTCCGCACGCTGCGACGAACGTCAGCAGCAACAGCGCCGGCAGAAGCATCAACGCCGATTGGATCATTCTTCCGTAGCGGTTCATTAACAGACCTCCAGACTGTGATTGTCGCGTCCATAACCTGGGTCAAGACGATGGTCATCCGTGGTTTCATGAAGCCATGGTCGACGACCGACCCAGCTCATTCCTCTGGTTGCGAATTCAGCCAATCATCCTGAGATGGGCGCCGCTCCTCGTCACGCAACATAAGGAATTGCGTATCAAATCCTCTTGTTGCTTTGGATATCGTCAACATCATTACGAAAACCGTTTATGTAAACGGTATCACATGTCGGGTGACGTAACAAGTTGTAACGAACTGGTAACCATTCGTAAAGTAGGCGGACTGTATATCAGCATCATTGCTCATGTCAATAGCGGCGGTATCGGCGGCCCGGGAGCCTCGTGCCAGATAACTTCCCGTCTGACCGGGATCGTAGAGTGATGGAAAGCCTTACGGCGAGAGCCCGGACTACGGAGCCTCCACGACCGTTAACCGTTGATTGGCCGGGACATCATGAATGGTCTGGACGATCCCACTGGGCCAACGAATCTGCACGGAGTCGGCCTTGTCAGCCCGGCCCAGCCCGAAGTGCGCCGGCAGCATGCTCTGGCTCTTGTTGCTGGAACCGGCGGTGATTTCCCGGATTTGCGTGCGGCCGTCGGCAACCACCGTGACCCGGGCGCCGATCCCGTCCCGGTTGCTCGTCGTGCCCACGGTGTGGACCCGGAGCCAGTTGGCGTCCCCAGCGCAGCTATTCTGGAACAGGCGGGCGCTCTGGGCATCATCGCCGGCCAGGCCCAGGTTCGCCACGTACAGGTCCAGGCAGCCGTCGTCGTTGAAGTCGGCGTAGGCCACGCCCCGGCCAACGCCCCGGTCGTTGGCGCCGCTGATGGACGAAATGTCTTCAAACGTCCCCAGGCCGGTGTTGCGGAGGAGCAGGTTGGGCTGATGCCGGTGATTGGTGAAACGATCGCTGTCCAGGTGGCCGCTGGCTACGTAAAGGTCCTCCCAACCGTCGTTATCATAGTCGAAAAACACAGTGCCCCAGCTGACGCGTTGCCGCCGCTGAAACGCGCCCATCCCGGCCCCGGCATCGGCGGCCGATTCGGTGAAGGTGAGCCCGTCGCCGTTGTTTTTCAACAGGACGTTGTCCTCGATGTTGGTGACGTAGAGATCGAAGTGTCCGTCGAGATCGTAATCGCCCACGGCCAGGCCCATCCCGAACATGGGCACGTCGGTGCGGGAATCGCGGGAAATATCCTCGAATTGCCAAGCCCCGCTCTCTCCGGGGCCGTCGTTGCGCCACAAGACGTTGGGCTGTACATCGTGGCCGAAGTCGTTCACAACGTAGAGGTCGGAGTCGCCATCGTTGTCGAAGTCGACCCAGCCCGGCTGGAACCCGGCTCCCCACAGGTTGCCGTATTCTCCGGGAATTTTCTGCGGCGCTGAGCCGTCTCCCAGCAGATGCGAAACCTCGGTGAAGGTGCCGTCGCCGTTGTTGTGGAACAGGCCCAACGGTCGGACTGCAAGGTAAAACAGCCTGAGGTCGAAAGCCTCCATGTCGGACTCTTCCATGTGCCTGACAATGACAAAGTCCAGATGGCCATCCCGGTCATAGTCACCCCAGGCGCAACCCATGGACCGGTAACTGGGGTCGGGGTCGCCCAACCCGGCGTGATCCGTCGCGTCCACGAACCGTCCCGACCCGTTGTTCCGGAACAGCTTGCTTGAGCCCCAGTTGGTGACGTAGAGGTCTTGGTCTCCGTCGTTGTCGTAATCGGCGGCGCACCCGCCGTTGGAGAGGCCCATCAGCTCGTCGACGCCGGCTTCCGCGGCGACATCGGTGAACGTTCCGTTCCCGTCGTTTCGATACAATGCGTTGGCCCCGTCGATCTGGTCCGGCGATTCGTCCCAAGAGGGTTTGGAAGCGACGTAGATGTCCTGCCGGCCATCGTTGTTGAAGTCAAAAACCACCACGCCGGCGCCCAACGGAATCCGGTCCACCGGGTCACGGAAGTGCTGAAAAGCGACGCCGGCCTCTGCCGCCACCTCGGTGAACAGCGGCTGGCGGTAGGTGAAGCCCCCGGGTAAAGTTCCAGAACGCCCGTCAGGATTGGTTATCATCACGTCGACGACGCCGGCCGGGCGCGGAGGTGTCTCGATCGTTATGGCGCGGGAGTCCAGGAATTCCAGAACCGGCGCTTCCTGTCCGCCTATGATGACGCGGCTGCCTGCCTCCAGGCCCGACCCGGTTACGGTCACCAGGCTTCCTCCAGAGGTAGCCGCGGCGGGAGGATACAGGGACGAAATCCGGGGCCCCTGCGTGTCGGCCGGAGGCAGATCACCGGGCCCCCACGCGGAGGCACTGTCGGCGCCGGGGCCGTGGCTTAGGTTGACCTGGTGGGACCCGTCGGCGTTCATCGACATGATTTCCGGGGCGCCGTACCGGTCGCTGGTGAAAGTTATCCGGGTGCCGTCGGGGGACCAGGAGGGCCAGTAGTCACGGAAGTTGTCCCCGGTGAGCTGCACCGGGTTCGACCCGTCAGCGTCCATGACGTAAACAGCACGGGGGCCGGTTCGGTTGGAGGAAAACGCAATCTTGGAGCCGTCCGGTGACCAGGTGGGAAATTCGTCGGAGGTTGCGTTCCTGGTCAGGCGGACCTGATTGGAGCCATCGGCGTCCATCACGTAGATTTCCAGATTCCCGTCGCGGCGGGTGTTGAACAGGATGCGCTGGCCGTCGGGAGACCAGGCGGGGGACGAGTCGTAGCCCGGGTCGTTGGTCAGGTTGACCAGGTTGGAACCGTCGCTATCCATCACGTAGATCTCGCGGTTGCCATCGCGCCCAGAGGAATAGGCGATGCGGTCGCCGTCGGGCGACCAGGCCGGGAGCGCGTTGTCCGGGCCGTTGTCCTGGGTAAGGCGACGCACGCGGGAGCCGTCGGCGTTCATCACGTAGATCTCGGGGTTGCCGTGGCGGTCGGAAACGAACGCGATTTTCTTCCCGTAGGGCGACCAGGCCGGCATGTCGTCATACCCGGAGTTGTTGGTAAGCCGTTTCCGGTCGGAGCCGTCGGGAAACATCGAGTAGATTTCAAAATCGCCGTCCCGGTCGGAGCTGAAAACGATGCGTGAATCCGAGGTGTCCATGAAGAACGGGCCGACCAACAGCAGGCCCACGCCTCCCACCATGCTCAGGCTCCACGTGCCGGCGGCGAAAGCGGCCACCGCCTTTTTAGGCATCACCCGCGCCAGTCCCCAGAGGGTGAAGGGGCCGGCCGCCGCCGCGCCGAACAGGAGCGCCGCCGCCGGCGCCGTGCCCATACCCACCAGCATGAGCACCACCACCAGCGGAATCTCGAACAGCAAAGGCACGTTGATGAGGATACCGAGGGTGGCGGCGACGGCGATGCCGGACACGTTGTCGCCCAGGTAGGCCGCCACGGTGTCGGGCGTGACCCATTGGATTACCAGCCCCCCGGCGATTCCTGCCAGGATCATGGCGGGGCCCAGTCGCCACAGATAACGCAGGCTGGATTTCAACCAATCTTTAAATCCGGTAGAGACGATGTCTCGCCACGTGGTTTGCTCCTCGGCGGAGCCGTCCTCGCCGCCGCGAAAGATGTCCGCCAAACGGACCTGGCGCCGGACGAGCAGCGCGACCAGCGGACCCAGCAGCAGGACGCCGGCTATGCTGACTGCAATGCGGGTGCTGGCCAGCATGGGCGTGAAGACCAGGGCCGCCATCACCAGCGCCGGCAGGTTCAGGGTGGAGGAACCCTGGGTCATGGCGATGGCAGTTTCCACCGGCGCTCCCCGGTTCCGAAAAGCCGACGCTATGGGAACAATGCAGGCCGAGCACAGGTTCATGGAGGATCCCACGGCGAACCCGCGCAACACCCCCTTGATGCCGCCGCCGGTGAAGCGGGAGCCTCCCACGCTGGGAAACAGGAACACCTCGGTTATACCCGCGGCGAGGAAGGCGAAAATCATCCCCACCGTTACCAGCTTCAGGTAGCTGGTGGAGAAGTCCCACCACCGTTCAAAGAAACCGGTCTCCGGTTCCCGGTTGATGCAAAACCCCTGGAAGCACTCGGCCCGGGGCGCGTTGACGCCGGCCAGATCCGCCTCAACCGTGTCCAGCTTGGGGATCCGGTTGAATGCCAGGAACAGCGAGAGAATCACGGCCAACAGCACGATGCCGATGACCCGCTTCTTTTTCAGCGTCGTGTCAAACATCCGCAGTCGCTCTTGGGCAGCATTCCGTCAACGCTTCGGCGGGGTGTTGGTGAAGTCGGAGGATGACGGGGCCATTACTCCGGGTTTCGCCGGAATGCGCGGATGTTATGCGCGCCGCAAAGTGCCGTCAATGGTGAGGCGATGGGCCCGGGAGCGGTTCGTTGACTCCCGTTAAAGCGTGATGCTACGGTGGCCCATCCTGATTAGCCGGAGCCGAGATGCGCCGGATTGACTACCGCTGGATAATCCTCGGCGCGGGGTTCGCGATCCTCTTTTTCAACGGAGGATCGCGCTCCGCCCTGGGGCTCATGCTGAAGCCCATGGTCGAGGAGCTCATGTGGTCTCGCTCGGTGCTGTCGCTTGGCGTCACGGCGTACATGCTGGTTTCCGCAGCGGCCATGCCCTTTGTAGGCCGCCTGGCTGATCGCTACGACCTCCGCTGGATCATGGGTATCGGAGCCGTGGTGGGCGCCGTCGGCCTCGCGCTGATGAGCGTCATATCCTCGCCGTGGCAGCTGTTCCTGGTGTACGGGGTGGTCTTCGCGCTGGGGAACGCCGGCATGTCCAATCCCATAGTCAGCGTGATGATCGTCCGGTGGTTCCCAAACCGGCGCGGCGTTGCCAACAGCGTGGCGGTCTCCGGCAACGCCATCGGCCAACTGGTAATCGTCGGACTGCTGGCGCAGTCGCTGGTGCAGTTCGGCTGGCGTATTTCCTACGCGGCGTTGGGACTGGCCAACCTGGTGATGCTGGCGCCGATTGTGATGGCGGCGGTTCGTTCCGCCCAACCGGCGCCCGCAAGTCCGGGAACGCCGGTTACGAGCGCGTCAGCAGGGCAGGATGATGAGCCGGCAAGGGACAGCCCGCTTCTCACGTCGGTTCAGCTCTGGCTGCTCCTGGTGGTGTATGCCATCTGCGGCTTCCAGGACTTCTTCGTGCAAACTCACGTGGTGGCGTTTGCCCTGGACACCGGGATCGGCACGGTGGTCGCGGGGTACCTGCTGGCCCTCATGGGCGTGATGGGCCTTCTGGGCGTCATCGCCTCCGGCTATCTCGCTGACCGACTGGGCCCCGGACGGCCGACGCTGCTCTGCTTCGTCATGCGCATCGGGATTTTCTTACTGGTCATCCTGAACCAGGACCAACCGTCGGTGATAATCTTCGCGCTGCTGTACGGCTTCACCTTCCTGATGACCGCCCCGCTGACGGTCATGTTCTCCGGCAACATTTTCGGCTCCAACCGATTGGGCCGGGTCAGCGGAACCATCTCCGGCGTGCACCAGGTCAGCGGCGGCCTGGGCGCCTTGGCCGGCGCCCTGTCGTTCGACATCTGGGGCAGCTACGACCGGGCCTTCCTGCTGATGCTCGCCCTGTCGATCATCGCCACCGTAGGCACCCTGCTGGTTCGGGACAAGGAGGCCAGGGGCGCACCGCAGCATGGGATGATCTGCCTTTAGGCACCCACGACGTCCCGCCAAATAGGCTCCCTAATCGGCAAAGCGTGGCATGACTTTGGTGGCAAAGTTCTCCAGGTTGCGCAGGATCTTGTGCTGCGATAGTCCGGAGTGGGCGAACTCCACGAGCAGGTAGTCCAGGTTGCACACTTCCCGCAGCTCCGCGATCTTCTCGGCGACGTGGTCCGGAGATCCCACCAACAGCGTGCGGGGCTCCAGGAAGTCCCAGTCCAGCTTGACCTCCGGGTCGAGCTCCTCGCCGGGGTTGGTGAACACCTGCCGCCCGCGGAACGGGTCATTGAATATGAAGGCCGACATGATGGCGGCTTCGGCATCTCTCCTGGCTTCTTCCATGGACGAGGCGACGTAGGTGGAGCGCATGACCGCCTGTTCCTCGCCCATTTGGTACTGGCGACCCTCCCGGTTGGAGCGCGCCGCGGCGTAGATTTCCATCCGCTGCCGGATTCGGAGCGGAGGCGGTTGCCAGTAGCACGCCTTCAGCCCCATCTGGGCAGCAGTCGTCACCGACCGGTCGGTGGACACCGTCATCCACAGCGGCGGGTGCGGCTTCTGGTAGGGGCGCGGGGTCACGCGCAGCCTGGTAACGCGCTGGCCATCCTGCCACGCGGGATCAGCGGCGACCGAAGGGTGGGAGAACACGGTGTCGGGAGCGGGGAAAGTGTAGTTTGCCCCGTGGTGGTCGAAATATTCGTCGGTCCAGATCTTGCGAACGATCTCAACGGTTTCCTGGAACAGCTCCCGGTTCTCGGCATCCTTGCGAGGGTCAGCGTTGGGGTGGAACTGTGGTCCCTCGTAGGGCCAGATGCCGCGGCCGAACCCCACTTCCAGGCGGCCTCCGCTCATGTTGTCCAGCATGGCCAGGTCTTCCGCCAGCCGTATCGGATGCCACCACGTGGCGATGTTCGCCATCTGGCCGATGCGGATCCTGGAGGTGCGGGCGGCGAGGTCCGCGCCCAGCAGGATGGGGTTGGGAAGGTCGCCCACGCCGAGCGGGGTGAAATGATGCTCGCCCAGCCAGATGGCCTCGAACCCGAGCTCTTCAGCCAAGACAGCCTGCTGGCGCAGGTTGTCGAGAAAGCTCGCCGCGCCGGAGGCTTCGCCGGCGGATGCTGCCACGGTGGTGAATGCTGCGAAGCGCATGTTGTACCTGCGTTCTGGGTTCGCGTGCCGGATGTCTATGTCACCCCGTGCGAAAGCCGTTATTCTGATTCTTCGGTGTCAAATGCCGGGAGCGATTCGCGAATCGCTCCCCGACTGCGCCGGGCAGTATCAGAGTATAATGGAATTCGACTACTGCATTATCCAGAGGCCAGTGAATGACCACCATTCGCACTGCGGAAGACTTGGTGCGCGTTCTGCGTGAACAGCCGGAACTGCTGGAAGCAGTGCGGGCTCTGATTCTTGCCGACGAATTGCTCAGCCTACCGGCTCGGGTTGACCAGCTCACGGCTCGGGTTGACCAGCTTACGGCTCGGGTTGACCAGCTTACGGCTCGGGTTGACCAGCTCACGGCTCGGGTTGACCAGCTCACGGCAGCAGTAGAAGCCCTGACGCAGACAGTGAGGGATTATATCGAGCGTACCGACCAGCGGCTCGCGCGGTTGGAGTCGGACATGACGGAGGTGAAGACTCGCGTGGGCACTCTCAACGGGTGGTACCTGGAGGAACGCGTTCGCAGAAACCTGCTCAACGTCGCCAAAGACGAAATGGGCCTCACCCGTGGCCGTATCCTGGCCGGCGTCACCGGCGAAATGGACCCACAACTGCGCGCCGCCATCGCAGAGGCCGAAGCGCGAGGGTCGGTTAACGAGGATGAAGTCGACAACCTGGAAGTCGCGGATGTTGTGATACGCGCCCGGCGCACCAGCGACCGGAAGTACATCTACGCCGTTGGTGAGATCTCGTACACCATCGGTAATAACGACATCGAGCGAGCTCGGGACCGGGCCAATACGCTGGCGACGGTCACCGGCGATGAGGTCATTGCGATGGTCATCGGAGGCATCATTCAGCCTCCGCAGCGTGCTCTGGCCGACCTCAATAACGTGCAGGTGGTGTTACCCGCCATGCTTGAACAAGAGCCGTAAGTGGCCTGACGACAGTAGGGGCGACGCATCCGTCGCCCCTATGCATTTGCCGGTTGCCGTCTCGCGACTACCTATCCACCAGGCACGCAATCACCTGGGACGCCGCCGTGGCCGCCCTCTCGGATAGCTCGGCGTCGGTCAGGGTGATGATGGGGTGCTCGATGATTGCGAGCCCGTACTCCGGGTCGCCGCGCATCCGGGACATGGCGTGGGCCTGGCTCACGAAGGGCCGGGTGGTCAACACCGTGGACGGGATGCCCAGCAGTTCGGTTTCCATTGCGTCGTGCACACTGCACGCGGTGCAGGACCCTCATTCCGCCGTGGCGTGTATTGCCACGTCAATGCTCTTGGCGGTGCGCTGCAAATCCTCGATGCGGGCCGGCCACTGCCAGCCGCCCTTGTTGTGCTCCACCGTGCCGGCGATGTCGTAACGTTCGCCGATGATGGCGGCGATGCGGCGCAGCAAATCCTCCGAGTGTGGCTTGTTGTTGGCGAACAGGCCAATCACCTTGCCGTCCAGGGTCGCCGGACGCTGCGCCAGCCGCGACGGCGCCGGCGGCGAGTCGTCGCGCGGGTCCAGGGTGACGATGGCCGAGCCTTGCGTTGTCATAATCGAACTCCTTTCTTCGTCAGAAGCAGGATTTTCCGGATTATAAAGATGTCCAAGATGAACGTGTATCCAGAAAATCCTCGAATCGGGTAAATCCTGCTTCTGACAATTATCTCGGCACCGCCACCTGGCGGATGACCGAGCGGCTGGAACCCCAGGTGCTGATCAGGCTGATGAAGGCTCCGGCCATGCCGCCGCCGGGCAGTACCGTGATCCGGTCGGCTTCAGGAACCACGGGGACCAGCCGGTCGTGGTCCAGTTCGTGGCCCATGCGTTTCCAGCGCATCCACTCCGACACCGGCAACCGCGCCTTTTCGTGCAGGAATTCGGCCACCCGCTGACGCGACCATCCGGCCGCCGCCACGTACTGCATGGCCTCCGGGCTGATGACGCAGATGACTTCCGGCATCCCGGGGCCAAAGGCGAGCATGGAGTGGGCCACGGTGGTGAGGAAGTCGGCGGGATCCCGGCCGCCGTGGAGAGTGACCTGCAACGGCGCCAGGGTGGCGAAGGCTTGCACGATGGTGGCGTCGTCTCCGTAGCCCAGTTCCGATGCCAGCGACGGCCACGGGCTGATAGCCAGGTTCTCGGGGAAGCTGAAGGTGATCTTGCCGGCGTGGCCGAAGGTGCTGTTGTCCATCACCACCGGAACCGAGCCGTAGAAGTTGGACTTGAACAGGTTCACCGCCCGCCCGATGGCGGCGTTGGCGCGACTGCCGTTGCCCATCATCTCCACGCCGGCGTTCATGCCGATGGCCTCGGCGTAGGGCCCGCTGACCACCGTGAGCACGGTGGCGCCGTTGGTGGACGTGCTGCTGGCGTGGAGGTTGAAGCTCCGGTCCGTGATCGCCGACAGCGCCGCCATGACCACGGGGAAATGCTCCGGCAGGCAGCCGGCCATCACCGCGTTCACCGCCGCCTTGCCGGCCGTGAACCGCTTCTGCCGGATGATCTCGGTTCCCAGGTCGTGGTCGGCGTCCACGCCGGCGTAGTCCAGCATGGCCTGCACCCGGTCCGGGGTGGGTGGGACGATGGGCAGCCCGTCAGTGAGCCCGTTGGCGAAGTAGAACTCCTGGGCGTCGTTCCAGTCGGTGAAGCTGAGGGTGGTCATGTGGTAATCACTCGCGGCGTTGGTTTTGGGCGATACGGGATTATGCCATCATTCGACGGTATGAGCGAATGTCCCGCTGCCTCGCTCAATTGCGCATCCCGCCCCGCCGAAAGTCCGGCGCCTCCATGGGCATCTCGGTGACCACCAGGGGATCCTGCAAACGGGAGGCGATGCGCGGGCGGGCGGCGGCGATGGCTTCGATCTGCTGCGACGTGGTGATGATCGTGGGCAGCCGCTCTTCGTAGCGGTAGCCGACGATCTGGAACAGCTTGTCCTCCGCGAAGGGCGTGCTGCGTTCCGCCCCCATATCGTCCAGCACCAGCACGTCGGCGGTGCGAATGCGGTCCAGGAGGTCGTCGTGGCTAACGTCGCTGTCCGGCGCGAAGGTGGCCCGCAGGTAGTCCAGCAGGTCGGCCACGGTAGCAAAGAAGACCTCATCACCGAGATCTTCGCGCTCATCCGCCGCCGCCACCGCCAGGTGGGTTTTCCCGACGCCATAGGGACCGTGAAGGCTCAACCAGCCGTCCGGACTGTTGGCCCAGCGCTGCACGTAGGACTTGGCCGCCAGCAGGCTGCGCTGCTGGTTGTCAGTCAATCGCCCGTTGCCGGCCGGGTCGAACGCGGCGAACGTCATCCGCGCGCGCATGTTGGGCGGGATTGTGCCGATGGAACGGCCGCTGGTGCCGCCGACCCGGCCCAGTCGGTGGACCCGCCCGAACCCGTCCGGCGATTCCAATCGGGTGCGCAGGAACTCGTCCAGCCGGTTCGGGTCGCCGCGCAGGGTGACCACGGTGGGCAGGCGAGCCGTGTGCCGGGAAGCCAGCAGCTGGAATAGCCGCTCCTGCGTCCACGGGGTCGACGGCCGGGTGGGCAGGTCGTCCAGTACCAGCAGCGGTGCATTGCGGACCTGCTCGAACAAGTCCACAAACGGTTGGTCGGCCTCGTCGTCGAAGCCGCTGCGCAGGTAGTCGATCAGGTCCGCCGAGGTGATGAACAAGGCGGGATTGCCCAACTCGATGCGGCGGTTGGCGATAGCAGCGGCCAGGTAGGTTTTGCCGCTGCCACTGGGTCCAACGAGGGTAAGCCAGCCCTCGGGCTCTTCGGCGTAGGCGACGGCGGCGGCCAGGGCATTGCGGAAAGCCTGCCGTGCCGCCGTCTCCGCGCTCAAGCCGTCCGGGTTGGCGTTATCGAAAGTCTCCCGGCGCAGCGACCCCAGATTGCTGTACCGCTCCAGCGCCTCGATCCGGTCGCGCCGATCAGTGTCCAGTTCCTGGCACTGGCAGGGGAACACCTTGCCGAAATCGGGATTGGTCACGTGGACTCGGCGTGTCACCCAGCCCGCGCCGCCGCAGCGTTCGCAATCTTCAGCCCCGTTCCGGCTCTCCGGGCTCCCAGGGTAGTCGCCCGTATCGCCGTCGATAGCTGTCCAGGTATCCCGTGCGGCTATCCGGCGCAGAATCGCTCCCAGGCTCTCCATGCTCATGACTGGTATCTCTGCTTTGGTTGGTTATGCTTGCCCCAGATCGGGTTTGTCGCTCTTGCTTCCATCTCCGAAGTATGGCGACTACATAGTTCCAGTGTCTCTTGTCGTTTTCAGCAGCGATTTTGAGAGCCGCCTCGACCCACTCCAACGGGAATTGCTCTTCTTCCGCCGCCCGCAACTGCTCCGCGACGTTGTGGTCGTAGGAGCCGATGTGCTGCTCGTACAACGCGAATATGTTAGCACGCCCCCCGCCGGTTGGCGGCGGGTGAGGCAGCGGTTCCAGTATATCGGGGCGTGCCGGTTCGGTGAGGTCGGCGGCGGTCAACTCTGTAACGCCGCTGGTGTGAAGGTATCGCCGGCAATCCTCGTCGTTCAGCAGTACGCGCACCGCCCCGGCGTCGCGAACCGCCGCCAGGGTGCCTCGACTTACTGCCGCCGCCAGCCCACCTAGCGCGTGATCCTCGATTCCGCTCAGCTGCGCCTCGGCCAGGACCGGGTCATCCAGCAGGTCCTCCAGGGCGATGGAAGGCGGAACCAACCGTCGCCGGGGTTCGTCGGCCAGCAGGGCCAGCGCCCGCAGCGTCACCTTGAGTTCGGCGATGTCGTCGATGTCGGCCAGCCACTGCGACAGGGCCGCCGCCGGTATCGGGATCCGGCGTGCGTTGGCCGGCATGGTCGCTTTGCCAGCGACGTCACTCATCTAGGCGACGGATTCCTCGTAGCGTGCCAACTCGTCGAACCGCATCAGGTTGTCCCGGAAGTAGAGGTGGAAACTCCCAGTGGGCCCGTGGCGGTGCTTGGCGACGATGAGTTCCACCAGGTTGCGCGGGTAGGGACGGCCCGGCGCGTGCTGCTCCCATTCTTCCTCGGTGAAGACCCGGTCCTCCCGGAACAGGAAGGTCACCACGTCGGCGTCCTGCTCGATGCTGCCGCTGTCGCGCAGGTCGGAGAGCTGCGGACGATGGCCGGGCCGGTTTTCCACCACGCGGCTGAGCTGCGAGCAGGTGAACACTGGCGTATTCAGATCCCGGGCCATGCCCTTGAGGGACCGGGAGATCTCACTGATTTCCTGGACCCGGTTCTCGCCATAGCCCTGCCGCCGGCCGCCGCCCTGGATCAACTGGAGGTAGTCCACCACCAGGAAATCCAGCCCGTGCTCCAGCTGCAGCCGTTGCGCCTTGCTCCGCATGTCCATGGTGGTCTGGAACGGCGTGTCGTCAATGAAGATGGGAAGACCCGACAGCAAGCCCACGGCGTCGGAGATCACGTTCTGCTCGGCTTCCGACAGCAATCCGAGGCGGAGCCGGTGGGAGTCTACCCCCGATTCGGCCACGAGCATGCGCATGGCCACCTGCTCGCGGCTCATTTCCAGGCTGAAGATGCCGCAGGTCTGGCCCGACTTGGCCGCGTTGGTGCAGATGTTGAGGGCCAGGCTGCTCTTGCCCAGGCCGGGGCGCGCGCCCACGATCAGCAGGTCGGACCGCTGCATCCCGCCCAGCAGGCTGTCGAAGTCGTTGTAGCCGCTCTGCAGGGGCGGCTCGTCGGTCAGCGAAACGTCGCCGATGTCTCCCTGAAGGTAGACGTCCAGCACCGAGCTCAGCGGTACGAAGCCCCGTTCATCGCCCGTTGGGCGCACGCCGAAGAGAACCTCCACCGACTGCCGCATCGTCTCGTCCACGTCCGAGCTCTCGTCGAAGCCCAGCTCGGCGATGCGGTTGCCGGCCGCAATGACCCGCCGCTTGGCCGCCGTCTCGGCAACGATGGCGGCGTAGTGCTCCACGTTGACCGACGTGGGGGTTCCGGCGATGAGCTGGCCCAGGTAGGGCAGCCCGCCCACCTGCTCCAGGCGTCCCTGGGTCTGCAACTCCCGGGCGACGGTGATCTGGTCGATGGCCTCCTGGCGCAGGAAAACCGCGACGCACGCGGCGAAACAGAACTGGTGCCGGGCCCGGTGAAAGTCCTCGGGCTTGATCAGCGGCGTGACACGATGCAGCGCGTCGCCGTCAATGAGCAGCGCGCCCAGCACCGCCGCCTCGGCCTCAAGGTCGTGGGGCAATTGCCGTTCGCTGTACGGGTCGGCAACCACGGCGTACCGGTCCTCTGTTAAATCGCCGCCGCGACCTGCGCCGCGACCGAATGGCGTCTACTGGCGGTTTATTCTTCCACTGCCGCGATGACGTTGATGGTCGCCCGAATTTCGCTGGAGAGGTTCAGCACCACCTCGTACTCGCCCGGCTCCCGGATCGGTTCGACGTTGTTGGTGATGCGTCGGTCGATTTCGCGCTCCAGCATCTCGCCAATGGCGTCGGCGATGCCGATGCCGCTGATGGCGCCGTAGTAGCGGCCGGTGGGCGTGACGCGGCCCGGGATGGTCACGG
This sequence comes from Chloroflexota bacterium, assembly GCA_028873965.1. Classification (GTDB taxonomy): domain Bacteria; phylum Chloroflexota; class Dehalococcoidia; order Lucifugimonadales; family UBA3495; genus Bin87. The sequence continues at coordinate 24,356 of JAPPMU010000038.1, read as the reverse complement.
TGAGGTTGTCCAGCGCCTCGGCCAGTTCCTCCACGACCTGCGTCTCACGCGCCCGCTGCTGGTCGCCCTCGACCTTGATCTTGTCCAGGCGCTTCATCGTCTCGTCGGTGGCGATTTCGGCCAGGCCCTTGGGCAGCAGGTAGTTCCGGGCGTAGCCGCGCGAAACGCGTTTCACCTCGCCGGCCCGCGCCTGGTCGGGAACATCGTGCAGGAACAGCATCATCATGGGGAGTGCCTCTCTATACTGGCGACAGCCGGCGAAATACTGGGTTGACGTGCCGGCGTTCGCTATCTGCTGGGATCGAGTTTAGGCAGTCATTATAGACCATCCAAGTTGAGGTCGGCATCGACTCCGTGTCGCAATACTCTCCACGAAGGAGATCATGGCATGACGGCCCGGCCCAATCGAACCCTCAACCCCGTACCCGGTGCGTTAGAATGGGCGAACATCCACACTGCGCCAATCCTGGAGGAACCCCGATGTCTTTCTGCGACGAGATCGAGCAAGAGTCCCAGCTGCAACGCGATGCCATGGCGTTCCATCCCTTCGTGCAGGGCATCGGCGACGGGACGCTCCCGCTGGACCGGTTCAAGCACTTCATCACCCAGGACTACGTCTATCTCATCGATTTCGCCCGCGTGCTCGCCCTGGCGTCGGCGAAGGCTCCGGACCTGCCGGCCATGTCCTGGTTCGCCCACGCCGTGGACTACATCCTGAACACCGAGATGGACCTGCACCGTTCCTACTGTGCGCAGTTCGGCATCACCGAGGCTGAGCTGGACGCCACCCGGCACGCGCCGACCTGCTACTCCTACACCAGCTACCTGCTCCGGGTTGCCCACCAGGGAACCTTCGGTGAAGTGGTCGCCGCGGTGCTCCCCTGCATTTGGGGATACTGGCGCGTGGGCGAGCGTCTGGCCGACCAGGGCCTGCCGGACCACGCCGGCTACGCGCAGTGGATCCAGATGTACGCCGCCGCCGAGCAGCAGTCGGTGGCCGAGGAATGCCGCGCCATCTGCGACCGCATCGCCGCCACGGCCGGGCCCGCTGAGATCGCCGCCATGAAAGAGGCGTACATCACGTGCACGCGCTACGAGCAGGCTTTCTGGGAAATGGGCTGGACGCTGGAGGACTGGCCGGTCTGATCTTTCAGATTCGTCATTCCGGCGAAAGCCGGAATCCAGCAGTATGTTCCTGGACTCCGGCTTTCGCCGGAGAGACGAACTTATGGGGCCATTCTGACGGTTGCCTGGTCGGGGTGGGCAGATTCGAACTGCCGATCTCCTGCTCCCAAAGCAGGCGCCTTGCCGCTAGGCCACACCCCGACGTCTCTCTCCCGACGGCCCGGGCGATCCGGCAAAGTACCCCCGCGGAGACTCGAACTCCGGTCTCTGGCTCCGGAGGCCAGCACTCTATCCACTGAGCTACGGGGGCACCTTTAATTTTAGCACAACCGCCCGGCGCGACAATCCGCGTTGCCGGCTCACGCATACCCAGTTTGTCATCGCGAGGAGCGCAGCGACGTGGCGATCTCGTTCCCGTAGCGGCGTTCGTTGCCTTGACGAGATTGCCGCGCTTCGCTCGCAATGACAACACGGGCGAAACTGGGTATGCGCGAGGCGCTGCCGGATCAGTGATCATGCCGGGCGTATGCGAACCCGCTCAGGCTCCGGCTGGCCAGGCCGGTGAGCCGGTCAACGAAAAACGGCTCACCATCGTGAGCCGTTTCAAGAATTTCAGTGGCGACCCGGAGCGGATTCGAACCGCCGATCTCTGCCTTGACAGGGCAGTATGTTAACCGCTACACCACCGGGCCACAAAACACGCGAGATCATCGCGCGTTGAATCATTGTAGTCAGCACGCCTTGGTATTGTCAATCAGAGTCCAAACTTGCAACTGTTTAGGGTTGCGGGGGATCGTCATTGCGAGCGCAGCGCGGCAATCTCGTTGGGGCAAGCGAATCCATCAGGGCAGACGATGTTGATACCGTGGCGAGATTGCCACGGCGCAAGCGCCTCGCAATGACAACCCCCTGGATTCTGAACAGTTACCCAAACTTGGGGATCTGCCGCGGCCAATCGACCGCGCTGATGGCCGGCTATAATTGCCGTAACCGATAACCAACAGGAGGAACCCTTGATTCGCAGCATCGACGGCAAGTCGCCGCAAATCCACCCCAGCGTGTTCGTAAGCGAGGCCGCCTACATCGTCGGCGACGTGATAATCGGCGAGGGGACCAGCATCTGGCCCGGAGCGGTGATACGCGCCGACTACGGCCAGATCGTCATCGGCAAGAACTGCTCAATCCAGGACAACTGCGTCCTGCACACCGACGACTACCTGGAGCTGGGCGACAACGTGCTGATGACCCACGGCGCGGTAATCCACGGCGGCATCGTCGGCAACAACGTGATGATCGGGGTCAACGCCGTCTGCCTGGAGGACTGCAAGGTCGGTGACTATGTCCTGATCGGCGCGGGAGCCATCGTCACCGGAACGCCCATCCCCAACGAGTCGCTGGTGGTCGGCGTGCCCGGCCGGATCCGGGAACTGCCCGAGGTTCACCGGAAGCGGTTGGAGAACCCGACCGCGCGCTACCAGGAAAACGGCCGGCGGTTCATCGCCGCCGGTCTGGGTCTGCAGATCCCCGCGTCGGACTGATCCTGCGCCGGCGCAACCCGGCGGACGCCAGGACTTACGCGGCTTGCGCCGGGTACTCGGTACAGCTCTCATCCTGGAGCAGTAGGTCCTGGACGCGCTGCTCCAGCTCGTCGCACACCGCGGTTGAAACGGTGGGGATCTCCATCAGGACCTTGCGCCCTTCCTTGAGATTCAGTTCCAGGTACACCTTGTCCTCTCCGGTGTATTCCAGCATGACCCGGATGGCCTGCCGCAGCCGGTAGCGGTCCTCGTCCGGCTGATCGGTCTCTACCATCCGGATCAGGACGCCAGACTCCCGGTGGCCGTTGGAGGATGCTGATGCTGGCGGGGCCGGAGCCTGCCTGTTGCCGTTGGAACGGGAAGGCTTCGACGGCGGACTCGGGTTCGCCGGCGCCGGCTTGATTGCGGTCGCCGGCGCCGTGTGGCCTTCCGGAGCCGGCACCGCGGTTTCCGGTAGCGCGAATTCCTGCGCGTCGTAACACGCGATGGAGAAATCATCGCCGCGGATCTGGAGCCGGCCTGTAACCCGCGCGACCCGGCCAGCCTGCCAGACGTGCGCCGTCTTTTCCAGCGAGTCCGGCCAGACCATCGCCTCAACCTGCCCTCCGACCATGGCCAGGTCGATTCGCAGAAACTTGCGATTGTCGCGGGTGTAACGCTCGGTGACGCCGGCGACGTGCCCCAGGAGCGTCACCGTGCTGCTGATCATCTCCTCGTCCAGCTGATCGATCGAGTTGTAGGCGTCGCCCGGGTTTATCGCGGCCAGCGCCAGCAACGGGTTGTACGAAAGCGCGACCCCCAGGTACTCCTTTTCCAGGTTGGCTTTTTCCTGCGCCGTGTAGTCGTCGTAGGACGTGTCGAGCTCCAGCAGAGTGCCGCCGGCACCGCTGTCCATCTCCTCACCGAACATGCCGAACTGGCCGGAGTTGCGGTTCCGAGTTTCCTGCTGCGCCAGTGCCCAGATGCGGTCCAGGTTGCCGATCACGGTGGCCCGCGGCGCCAGAGAATCGAAGGCCCCGGCTTTCGCGAGCCCCTCCAGAGTGCGGCGGTTCAGACCCGACACGTCCACGCGCCGGCAGAAGTCGGTGATCGACGCGTAGGGGCCCTTGGCGACGCGCTCGGTGACGATGGGCGTTATGGCGGCCTCTCCCACGGTCTTGATCGCGGCCAGGCCGATGCGCAGCTTGCCGCTCTGCGCCCGGTCGGCGGACGTGTCGATGGTGTAGTGGATGCCGGAGCAGTTCACGTCGGGCAGCTCGATCCCAATGCCCATGCGCGTGCACTCGTTGATCGACGCGACGTAGCGGTCACCGTGGTCCAGGCGGCAGTTGAGCACCGAGGCCATGTACTCCAGGGGATAGTGGGTCTTGAAGTAGGCGGTCCAGTAGGAGATCAGGCCGTAGCTCACACTGTGCGCCTTGTTGAAGGCGTATCCGGCGAAGGGCTCGATCAGGTTGAATATCTCCGTGCCCATCTGTTCCGAGTAGCCCTTCTGCACTGCGCCGGACACGAACCGTTCGCGCTCCTCGGCCATCAACTCCGGTATCTTTTTCCCCATCGCCTTGCGCACCGTGTCGGCTTCGCCCAGGGAATAGCCGGCGAAGTTCTGCAGGACGTGCAGCACCTGGTCCTGGTACACGATGACGCCGTAGGTCTCATCCAGCAGTTCCTTCATGCTGGGATGGGGGTAGCTCACCTGCTCCCGGCCGTGCTTGGAGCGAATGAACCGGTCGATGTGCTCCATGGGGCCAGGGCGATACAGCGCGATCATTGCCGCGATGTCGCCGAGATCCGACGGCTTCAGTTCCTTGATGTACCGCTGCATCCCCGCGCTTTCCAGTTGGAACAGGTCGGTGGTGTTGCCGGTACCCAGCAACTCGTAGGTGGCCTCGTCGTCCAGCGTCAAACGGCTCAGGTCGATACGGATGCCCCGTTCCTCGTCCAGCAGCTTGATGGTCCGGTCCAGGATGGTGAGGTTGGTCAGGCCCAGGAAGTCCATCTTGAGCAGCCCCAGCTTGGCCACCGGGTCCATGGAGTACTGGGTCATCATTACCGGGCTGTTCTCGTCCCCTCGGGAGGGACGTTGCAGCGGGACGGTTTCGGTCAGCGGTTCGTCGGCGATCAGCACGCCCGCCGCGTGGGTGCTCACGTGGTGGACGATGCCCTCCAGGGCCTGGGCGTTGTCCACCAGCTCCCGGATCGCGGCGTCGCGGACGTAGGTGTCCGCCATTTCCTGGTTTGCCGACATGGCGTCGGAGATCGTGCGGGACTTGAACGGCACCATGCGGGCGATGCGGTCGACGTCGCCGTAGCCCATGCCCAGCCCCCGGCCCACGTCACGCAGCGCGGCCTTGGGCCCCAGGGTTCCGAAGGTGATGATCTGGGCCACCCGGTCGCTGCCATAGCGGTCGATGACGTAGCGCAGCACCTCATCACGCCGGTCGTCCTGGAAGTCCATGTCGATGTCGGGCATTTCCTTCCGTTCGAAGTTCAAGAACCGCTCGAACACCAGGTTGTACCGCATCGGGTCGATATCGGTGATGCCCAGGCAGTACAGCACCACGCTGGCGGCGGCGCTCCCCCGGACTCCGAAAAGAATCTGCTGCTTGCGGACGAAGGAGATGATGTCCCACACCACCAGGAAGTAGTTGGCGAAGCTGGTCTGTCGCACCACCTCCAGCTCGTACTCCATGCGGGCGCGGGCGGCCTCGTTGTTGATCCCGTACCGCTGGTTGAACCCCTCCCAGCAGATGCGTTCCAGGTAGGCGTCAGCGTCCTCGTTATTCGGAGTGGGATATCGGGGCAGGTGCATCTGGCCAAAACCCAGCGAGACATCACATTGCTGCGCCACCTCGCCGGTGATGTCCACGGCCTTGGGGAAATCGTGGAACAGTGCCGCCATCTCGTCGGCCGACCGGATGTAGTAGGACGAGTCCTCCATCCGCAGCCGCTTCTCGTCCAACACGTTGGTGCCCGTCTGGATGCAGATGTACACGTCCTGGTACTGGTAATCGGACTGCCGGACGTAATGGGCGTCATTGGTGACCAGCAGGGGTACGCCGGTCTCCCGGTTCAATCGCACCAGGCCGTCGTTGATCCGGGGCAGCTGCTCGATATGCTCGTGCCGCTGCAACTCCAGGAAGTAGTTCTCGCCGAACAGCTCGCGGTACCATCCGACCATCTGCTTGGCGTCCTGATAATTGCCGTCGGCCAGCAGGGTGGGCACCTCGGCGGAGGGGCACCCGGAAAGGCAGATCAACCCTTGGCGGTGGCGGTCGATCAGCTCCTTGTCGATGCGCGGCCGGTAATGGAAACCTTCCAGGTGGGACAGCGTGACCAGTTGCAGCAGGTTGCGATAGCCCGTGTTGTCCTTGGCGATCAGCACCAAGTGGTTGGCGGTGCGCTCGTTGGGAGTGCGGTCGTGCCGGCTGGCGTGGGCAACGTAGAACTCGCATCCGATGATGGGTTTTATGCCGGCGTCCTTGCACTCGGAGTAGAAATCGACCACGCCGTAAAGCGACCCGTGGTCGGTGATGCTCATGGCGTCCATTCCCAGCTCGCGGGTGCGGTTCACCAGGTCCGGGATGCGGCTGATGCCATCGAGCATGCTGTATTCGGTGTGAGTATGCAGGTGAGTGAACACGATCAGCGAACCTGTTATTGGTCAAGAATGTGAAATATGGCGGCAACGAAATCATAGCAGCGGACCGTTCTCCGCGCCATTGCCCGGAACGATAACTGAGATTCCCCGAGGCTTCGCGCCGCAGGGTCAATTTCTGGCCCGCCGTTGCGATTAGCGGCGGGCTGCTTCTGAACACGGCCTTGGCGGACCCTACCCCGGAATTTGCCTGGCGAGGTCGGCGACGCGGGCTACGGTGGAGAGGGGCGGAATGACGCCGGGCGGGGTAGGCGTGTTAGCAACCCGGAGCAACTCCGCCACTGGTATGCGGAGATGCAGGTGCAGGGTCTCCGCCATGGCCGGCGTCATTTCCTGTTCGCCGGCCAGCAACTCTTCGATGTCCCCGTTGCCTTCGAGCAGTTCATTTATGCTCTGAACCGTCCAGCCCCTTTCTTCAACCCAGAACCTGATGAGAGCCCTGCCTTCGGGTACGGGCATCGGTATGTTGCGATATTCGTAGAGCAGAACCAGGTCAACCAGGAGGTCAAGCTCTTCATCCTCCGGGGTATTGGGTTCGGCATCCATCAGAATTTCAATGCGAGCCAAAGCCGCTTCGTATTGCTCTTCGGTGCGGACTGGCTTGATATTACACATTCCTTAAACCTCCGCGGCATTGATGCGATTGTACTCGGCGTGGGTGCCGATAAAGCGGATGTAAACTGCTCGCCGCCTGTAATTGATACTGACAACCAATCGATAGTCGTTGCCCTTGATGTTGAACACCACCCGGTTGCCGGCCATGATACTAGCGTTGGCAAATTGGGCGCGCACTGCCGCCGGCGTATCCCAGTCTGCATCGTCAGCATCCTGATACCAACTGCGCAAGGGCCGTTTCGCATCAGCATGGCGCTCCCAAAACTCCCGCAGTGTTCTCTTAGAGAAGACCCTCATCGCCGTGCCGCGTTCCAGCCGCTGGAATTTCAGAGCGCCATATCTACCTGCCTGGGTTCTCTCGTGCGATTACCCCGGAACGTCTATTTTCTCCGTCACGACCCGGGTCACTCCCCAGCCGGCCAACCACGCCGAGTGGCGACCGTCGCCGCCGGCTACCACCACCACGATGTCGTCAGGCTGAAGTGCGATGGGAACCATGGTGTTCGGGTCCTCGTCGTTGACCCAATCCGGGTAGTTGCGGTTGCCCCAGTGGCCCAGGCCGTACAGGTCGGCGATGGACATGCGCGCGTTGGCGAATACGTACTCGCGCACGTCCTGCTTGGTGAAGCCGTCAGCCGCAATTTCGGCGGCGTGTTCGGGGCTGATCACCAGCGTCACCTGCGCTCCGGTGCCGATCTGATAGAAGTTGGAAAACCCGGTGGCCCGGGTCGCCTGCACCAGCGTGTGGAGCACCTCGGTTCCCGTGGAGACCGTCGTCTCCATAATGGGATAAAAAGCCCGGATGGCGTGGAGGGTCACCATGCTGTCGTCCGGGTCCAACCCCAATTCCACGTGCCGAGGCTCCCACGGGCTGCGCGCCTCGTTCTCGGCGAAGCAGAAGGAGTACCGCCCCGGCATGGCCAGCGTGGCCTTGTCCATGTCGCCAATGATGAGCCCGGCCACGTTGCGCACGAACAGCCGCAGCGCCCGGCCGATGGTCGCGTTGGCCCGGTAGCCAGGACCAAACGCCCCGGAGTCGCCGTTGATTCCCAGCCGCTCCGCGATGGGGCCGTTGACGATCACCACCGGGGCTGCGCCGCCCGTGGTGGCCTGGCATCCGGCCAGGTTGAACGGAGTTTGCAAGGCCGCTTTCACGCAGGCCACCACCACCGGAAAGTACTCGGGTCGGCAGCCGGCCATCACCGCGTTGATGGCGACCTTTTCGATGCTGACCTCCGAGTTGGACGGCTGCGCGATGCCCAGGGACAATGACGGATCCTCTCCCCACGGGCCCAGCATCCGTTGCACGGCCTCTTCGGTGGCCGGGACGACGGGCATGCCGTCGGTCCATCCCTGCTCTTCGTAGTAGTCCTGGATCGCGTCGTAGGTGTCAGGCACGGCGATGCGGCGCGAGTTCAGGGCGCGACTGTTGGTTGTCATAAGGTTCACTCTTCTACAATGGATTTTGTGGCGTGTCGCGTGTGGACAGGTCGGCGACCACGCCGAAATGGTCAGACAGGCGCCGATTCCCGTCCATGTTGTCGATGGTGGTCAGTGACACGGCGGACAGCTCGCCGCTTATTGCGATGTGGTCGATGGCCCGTCGGCCTCTCAATCCTAGTCCGGCCGTAGCAATGGTCAAGCCCGGCGACCGTCCGGACTGCATAGTTTCCCGCAATTCGCCCCGCACCGGGTGGGAAAGTGGAGGGTAGGGGCGTCTCCGCTGTCCGATTTGCTGGTTGAAGTCGCCCATTACAATGCGCGGCATTGGCGACCGGATGGCCAGGGTGGATGACAGCGCGTCCAGATATGACGAGTGGTCTTGCCAGGGAGTTTTGTCTTTAGCCCCAACGTTCACATTGGAGTTGTGCCACGGGATGCAGACGCCAATTACCCTGACCCGCCCCTCGGGAGTATCGGTGGTGCCGGCGACGAATCGTCCCGGCGGCAGGCCGCCACTCCCGACATCATCGACCTCTATCCATTGTCGCTTGGACCAGAGCAAAACCTTGCGTTGATTGTTCGTCGGCTCTTGTCCCGGAGCGGGCCCGGCCACAATCAAATGTCCGTCCAATCGTGAGAGCAGCCGACGATCCGTCTCCGTCAGGCAAACGATGTCAGGCGAGTGACCCGCGATCCGGCACAAAATTTCTGGGCTACGCGCCGAACCGGGCGTAGCCCATTGAACATTCCAGTTGACCACTTTCATGCCGAAAGCGGCTCGCTAATCGGTGCGACCGATGGCTACTTCCCGTTGGTCAGCATCTCGGCGATCCGGCCGGCGTATTCGTGCGCCATCTGCCGCACTTCCGGTATCGACCGCGGAGCCAGCGGGCTGGGCAGAGCCAGGATCTGGACGCCGGGCATTCCCAGCGAAGAGGCGCGGGCGTGCGCCGCCCGGGTGAAGCTCTCGGTGATGACGCTCACGGACGGAACCCCGCGGGTTTCGGTAACTACTGTGTCGTGGAGACCCCACGCCGTGCAGCTCCCTCAATCCGCGATTCCGTGCACCACCGCGTCGCACTGCTCGATCAGCTCGTCGATGGTCTCGTCCGAGCACGGCGCGCTGAAACTGAACTTGCGCAGGTAGACCACCTTCTCGACGGCGTATTCCTCCTCCAGGATTACCTGGAGTTCCTGCAGGAAGTTGTCGGAATGGTACTTGCGGTTTTCCAGCAGACCGATGGTCTTGCCCGCCAGGGCGGGCAAGCGGTCAGTCGCCGCCCGTTCCTCGGTCTTCTGCTCCGGACGCGGGTCCAGAATCTGGATGGTTGCGGTCGTCATGGTTCCTCCGTTCATGCTTTCAGCCGTCATTCCCTGTTCTTTCAACCGTCATTCCCGCGCAAGCGGGAATCCAGTGTCTATCCGAGCATCTGGTAATGCTTGCCCTCGGTCTTGATGGCCGGGGCGATGACCATTTCGGTCTTGTGGAAGTCGCGCACCGTGTAGGCGCCGCACATGCCCATCGCCACCCGCAGCGCGCCGACGAGGTTCTGGGTTCCATTGGTGACGCTGGATGGGCCGTGCATCAGCTGCTTCAGGCTTCCCTTGGTGCCGACGTTGATGCGCGTCCCCCGGGGCAGTTCCGGGTGGGCATTGGCCATGCCCCAGTTGTAACCGCGGCCGGGGGCCTCAGCGGCCTGGGCGAAGGGCGTGCCCAGCATCACCCCGTCGGCTCCGCTGGCCATGGCCTTGCATACGTCGCCGCCCGTCCGGAGGCCGCCGTCGGTGATGACGCTGACGTACCGGCCGGTGCGCTGGAAATAGTCCTCGCGGGCGGCCGCGCACTCCAGGGTCGCGGTCACCTGCGGCACGCCAACCCCGGTCACCTCGCGGGTGGTGCAGGCGGCGCCGGGACCGACCCCCACCAGTACCGCGTCGATGCCGGTCTCCATCAGTTCGCTGGCCACCGCGTAGCTGACGCAGTTGCCCACCACTACGGGTACGCTGAGCGATTCGATCAACTCGGAAAAGATGAGACCCCGGTAACTGCGGGACATGTGCCGTGCGGTGGTAACGGTGGACTGCACGACGATGATGTCGGCGCCGGCCTCCACCGCCAGCGGGCTGAACCGCTTGGTGGTCTGGGGCGTGAACGCAATGGCCGCAACGGCGCCCGACTGCTTGATCTCCTGGACCCGCTCGCCGATCAGGTGCTCCTGCACCGGCTCGCTGTACACCTCTTGCAGGTACTCCGTGACCTCGCCCTGGTCCATGGAGATGATCTCTTCCAGCACCGAGTACGGATCGTCGTACCGAGTGTATAGCCCTTCGCCGTTCAGCACGCCGAGTCCGCCCATTTCGTGCATCAGCGTGGCAAACCGCGGCGACACCGAGCCGTCCATCGCTGAGGCCATCACCGGGGCTTCAAAGGAGTATTGGCCGATGCTCATTTGCGTGGATGTCATTTCCGGGTTGATCGTGATTTCGCCCGGGACGATTGCGACTTCGTCAAACCCGTAGGACCGTTCCAGTTCTTTGAGCAAACGCCTGGCCATAGTGTCACCTCAAAGCTTGCCGTGAAGAATGCCGAAATATAGTAAGAGACTGCAATTGCCGTCAACCCGAAGGCCGGTTGGACCGGGGAGGGGAACCCCGATGCCATCCCGTTTGACCCGTAAATTGTAGCATTCGGGGGCGCCTTTTTCAGAGCGCCCCCGGTTGTTCCGATTGAGTTTTTGTGCGGGATCAGGCCACAGGCAAGGCGGCCATCTCGCTCTTCCGCACCTTGATGCAGATGTTGCCGTCCTCGTCCATGTCGACGATCGCGGTGTCTCCCGGCTCGAACTTCCCTCCGAGGAGTTCGTCGGAGAGCCGATCCTCGACCTCGTTCTGGATCAGGCGGCGCAGCGGTCGCGCTCCCAGCACCGGATCGAAGCCGTTTGCGCCCAGGTACTCCTTGGCCGGCTCGGTCAGTTCGACGCTGATCTCCCGTTCCTTGAGCTCGTCGCGCACCATGTTCATCATCAGGTCCACGATCTGGTGGATCTCTTCTGGGCTCAGGGCATGGAACACGATGGTGGCGTCCAACCGGTTCAGGAACTCGGGCCGGAAGAAGCGCTTGACTTCGTCCATTACCTTGTCCTTCATCCGCTCGTAAGCCTGGCGATCCGTCTGCGACTGTTCCGACTTCACGGCGAATCCCAGAGAGGTATCGCGCTTGATCAGGTCAGAACCGAGGTTGCTGGTCATGACGATGATCGAGTTGCGGAAGTCCACGCGGCGGCCCCGGGCGTCGGTCAGCTGGCCGGCGTCGAAGATCTGCAGCAGGATGTTGAAGATCTCCGGGTGCGCCTTTTCGATCTCGTCCAGCAGGATGGCGCAGTAGTTCTTCTTGCGGACGCCCTCGGTGAGTTGGCCGCCCTCGTCATAGCCGACGTAGCCCGGAGGCGCGCCGATGAGACGGGCCGTGGTGTGACGTTCCTGGAATTCCGACATATCCAGCCGGATCATGTTGTCCTCATGGCCGAACAGGAACTCCGCCATAGCGCGTACCAGCTCGGTCTTGCCCACGCCGGTGGGGCCCAGGAACAGGAACACGCCGATGGGGTGCCGCGGATCCTTGAGGCCGGCCCGAGCGCGCCGCACGGCCTTGGAGATGCCAACGATGGCTTCGTCCTGGCCGATGATGCGCTTGTGCAGTTCCTCTTCCATGCGGAGCAGCCGCTCGGTTTCTTCCTGCGCCAACCGCGTCACCGGGATGCCGGTCCACATGCTGACCACCTCGGCGATGTCGTCCTCGGTGACCTGCGTGCGTTCCTTGCTCCGGTCCGCCTTCCACTCGCGTTCCATGTCGCCCACGTTCTGGGACAGGTGAAGCTCACGGTCGCGCAGCTCGGCGGCGACTTCGTATTGCTGAGAGGCGATGGCCTCGTCCTTTTCCTTGCGCACGCGCTCCAAGACTTCCATCGCATCCTTGACTTCCTGCGGGGCGTGGCTGCCGCGCAGACGCACCCGCGAGCCGGCCTCGTCCAGCAGGTCAATGGCCTTGTCGGGCAGGAAGCGGTCGGGAATGTACCGGGTCGACAGCGTGGCCGCGGCCCGCACTGCGTCCTCAGTGATCTCGACGTTGTGGTGGTCCTCGTACTGGCCCTTCACGCCGCGGAGGATGTCCACCGTCATCTCGGAATCGGGCTCTTCCACCCGCACCGGCTGTAGCCGTCGCTCCAGGGCCGGGTCGCGCTCCACGTACTTGCGGTAGTCGTCCAGCGTGGTCGCGCCGATGCACTGGATCTCGCCGCGGGCCAGGGACGGCTTCAGGATGTTGGAAGCGTCCACGGCGCCTTCGGCGGCGCCGGCTCCGACCAGCGTATGGATTTCGTCAATGAACAGGACGCAGTTGCCGGAGGTCTTGATCTCCTCGATGACCTTCTTCAACCGCTCCTCGAATTCGCCGCGGTACTTGGTGCCGGCAACCAGGGCGCCCATGTCCAGCGTGACCAGGCGCTTGCCCTGCAGGGTGTCCGGCACGTCGCCCGAAGAGATCTGCTGGGCCATCGCTTCCACGATGGCGGTCTTGCCCACGCCGGGCTCTCCCACCAGGACCGGGTTGTTCTTGGTCCGGCGGCTGAGGATCTGGGTAACCCGCTCGATCTCGGTGTCGCGGCCGATCACCGGGTCCAGCTTGCCGCCCAGGGCCGCGTTGGTCAGGTCAACGCCCAACTGGTCCAGGGTGGGGGTGCGCGTGGACGAGCTCCGGCTGCTGGAGCTTCCGGTCCCGGAGTTGCTGAGGATCCGGTGCGTCTCGGCGCGGACCTTTTCCAGGTTCACTCCCAGGCTCTCCAGGACGCCGGCGGCCACGCCTTCGCCTTCACGCAGAAGGCCAATCAGCAAGTGCTCCGTTCCAATATAGGTGTGGTTCATCCGTCGGGCTTCGTCGACGGCCAGCTCCACGACCTTCTTGGCCCTGGGGGTGAGGCCGATCTCGCCCTGCGCCGGGCGCTCGCCCCGTCCGATGATGAACTCGACGGCCGAGCGTACCTTGGTCAGGTCCACGCTCAGCCCCGACAGCACTCGAGCGGCTACGCCCTCGGTTTCCCGTACCAGGCCAAGCAGGATGTGCTCGGTCCCGATGTAGTTGTGGTTGAACCGCTGCGCTTCTTCCTGGGCCAGGGACAGAACCCTCCGCGCCCGCTCTGAGAACTTCTCGAATCTGCTGCCCATGGGACTCTCCTGGGTTGAGGTCGGGCCAACTGATGCATGCTGGCGGCGTTATTGTACCGCATTCGGGCAAAAATAAAAGCGGCCTTGCCTCCGAATCGTAACGGGGAAGCCGCTCGGTTGATTTATCAACCTATTGCCTTGGGAGGCTTACAATCGCCTGCTTTACCTTGCTGCGTCATCACGCCCGCCCCGACTAACCTGTGGGTTTTGGTACTTTCCGGCGGTGACCTATTTTCCCACTCCGTCACCAGAGCAGTATCGTCGGCGCTGGGGCGTTTCACTTCCGTGTTCGGGATGGAAACGGGTGGGGCCACCCCGCTTGAACCACCAGAAAGTAACGGCGCAATTATGCCTCATATCTCGTGACTTGGCAAGAGCGACGACGATCGGAATTTTCCCGGGAATCCAAGGCTCAACCACCCCTATGCTATACTGAGTTTCAACCCGCGGACCGCCGCGTGACGGGGCCGTTAGCTCAGCTGGCAGAGCACCGGACTTTTAATCCGGGTGTCGTGGGTTCGATCCCCACACGGCCCACCATAGCCTCACGCTCGTGCGTCTCCTGCCGGCGTCTGAGGTTTAGACGCCGGATACGGAGTGAGCGCTATGGCCGACAGAGTCCCAGCGAGGCGCCGCAGGGCTCAGACAAAACCCTCCGATAATTCCACCGGCGAGGTCAAACTCCTCTCCGGCGGCAACCCCCAGATCGCCAAGGCCGACGGCGACGCTCCCGTGCAGGCTTACATCGTGGCCATGCCCGAGTGGAAAAGCGACGTCGGTCGCCGGCTGGATGACCTCATCGTTCGCACGGTGCCGGGCATCCGCAAGGCAGTACGGTGGAACTCGCCCTTCTACGGCGTCGAGGGCCAGGGTTGGTTCCTGAGTTACCACGTTTTCACACGCTACGTGAAGGTCACCTTCCTCAACGGATCATCGTTGGATCCGCTTCCGCCCGTCGAGTCCAAGGACCAGAATACGCGCTACTACCACATCTACGAGGACGGCGTGATCGACGAAGAACTCGTCGCAAGTTGGATCCGGCAGGCGTCCGCCATCCCGGGCTGGAAGGGGTTCGACACCCTCTCCTGAACCCCCGCATTGATCGCAGCAACGGTAGGCGCTGTCTTGCGTGCCAGTCTTCATGCGCACTCACATCGCCAAAGCGGGTACGCGCGATGCGCCGCATCCCGTTGATTTCCTGGAGCAGCAGTAACGATGCCCGACATCAAATTAGCAACCGCTCAGGACCGCGATGCCGCCATTGACCTGGTGCGCCGCCTCCTCACCGAACTCGGCGGAACCCCGGCGCCCGCGGAAGCGATGGCGCCGGTGTACGAGCGGTTTGCCGACGACGGTCCCTCCGGTTTCGTCGTGCTGGCGGAAGATGGAGGACGCTTCACCGCCGTCTGCACCGTGTCCTTCGTGGAGGCTCTGCGCAGCGTCGGCCGCTATGCCATCATCCAGGAGATGTACGTCGATCCCAGCGCGCGCAGTTCGGGCGTAGGCATGGAGGTTCTCCAGTTTGCCCTCGATCATGCCGTCGCGCGCGGCTGCGCCCTGGTCGAACTGGGAACCCCGTACCACGGCGAAAGGCAGATCCAGTTCTACCAGCGGGCGGGATTCACCAATGTCGGCGCGCGCCTGCGCTGGCGTCCCTAGCCAGCGCCGTGTCCAGCCTCATCCGCGTCCGGCACTGCGAGGCGGAAGGACAGGATCCGGACGCGCCGCTCACCAATGCCGGCCATCGCCAGGCAGAGCAGTTGGCCGACTTTCTTTCCACCCTTCCAGTCGGTGCCATCATCACCAGCGCTTACCGCCGCGTCCGGCAGACCGCCGAACCCCTGGCGGAACTCCTGCATCTTGGCATTGAGACCGATCCCCGCCTGAACGAGAGGGTTCTGTCGCCACATCCTATCGACCATTGGCGGGAGGTGGTGCGCGATTCCTTTGTGGACCCCGACCTGAAAGCGCCGGGCGGAGAATCGGCGAACGACGTTCTGACGCGGGCGAGGCCGGCCCTGGATGAGTTGCTGCGTGGCTCTGCTGTCCTTCCGGTAGTCGTCACCCACGGCAACTTGCTGGCCCTGGTGTTGCACTCCATTGATCCCGGTTTCGGCTATGCTGGATGGGAAAACCTGTCCAACCCGGATGTGTATCGGGTGGACGCCGAGGGCAATGGTGTGATGAGTTTCCGCCGCCTTTGGGACCCGTCGTCCCGCCACTGACCGTTCGGTTGCGTCCGATTGTCAACCCATATAAAGTGGCCGCAATTCAGTAACCCGAGCATCGACAACCCACGAACAGGAGGCATCAGCATGGCCAGGTTGGAAGGCAAGGTCGCGCTCATCAGCGGCGGAGCGCGGGGGCAGGGCGCAGTGGAGGCGCGGATGTTCGCGGAAGAGGGCGCCAGCGTCGTCATCGGAGACATCCTGGACGACCAGGGTCGCCAGACCGAGGCCGAGCTGCAGGAACTCGGCTACAACGTCACCTATGTGCACCTCGACGTCACCAGCGAGTCCGACTGGGAGGCGGCGGTGCAGTCGGCCGTGGACACCTACGGTAAGCTGGACGTCCTGCTGAACAACGCGGGCATACTGATCCGCAAGAACATCGAGGAAACCACCGAAGACGATTGGGACCGCATCTTCGCCGTCAACGCCAAGGGCGTGTTCCTTGGCACCAAGGCCGCCATACCGGCCATGCGCGACGCCGGTGGCGGCTCCATCATCAACATCTCCTCCACCGCCGGCCTGGTGGGCAGCCCCAACGGCTCTGCCAGCTACACCGCCACCAAGGGCGCCGTCCGGCTGTTCACCAAGTCCACCGCCATCCAGCACGCCCGCGAAGGCATCCGCTGCAATTCCATCCACCCGGGTCCAATCGAGACTGACATGATCGCTGACACCCTCAACGACCCGGCAAACATGGCCTTGCGCATGCAGCGGCTACCCCTGGGCCGTGTCGGCAAGCCCAGCGAGATCGCCTACGGCGCGATTTACCTGGCGTCCGATGAGTCGTCCTTTGTCACCGGTTCCGAGGTGGTGATCGACGGCGGTACCACCGCTGCCTGAGTTCTGTTCCAAACGACCGGCGTCTCAGCGTTACCCCTCCCGATCAAGGGAGGGGTATTTTGTGCGCAATCTCATATTGTTGACGCTGTGTACGCCGGAGGTTATGGTTGCCGTCAGTCGACGCCGGAAACGATTGCCGGCCCGCCTTCGGAGGTGCCCCCATGACTGCCCAGCGAACCCAATACCAGGTCACACGCGAGCCCGACGTCATGGTGCCCATGCGTGACGGCACTCGCCTGGCCACCGACGTGGTGCGTCCCGACGCGCCGGGCCGTTTTCCGGTGCTGATCAACCGGGGTCCGTACAGCAAGGACAGCTACCTCGACAACCCCGACCATTCCATCTGGTTCTTCCCGCGCCATGGGTACGTGCTCCTGAGCCAGGACGTGCGCGGACGCTTCAACTCCGAAGGCGATTACGACCCGCTGTTCCAGGAAGCCCTGGACGGCTACGACACCGTCGAGTGGGCGGCCCGGCAACCCTGGTCCAACGGCCGCGTGGCCACCACCGGGCAGAGCTACCTCGGCGCGACGCAGTACACGCTGGCCGGCAAGCGCCCGCTGCCTCCCCACCTGCAGACCATGGCCGTCGTTTCCGCGTCGTCCGACTTCCACCAGTCCTGGGTTTACCACACCGGCGGCGCGATGGAATGGGGCTGGACGGTTCCGTACGCCATCCTCAAGGGCAGGAACACCCTGGCGCGCGGCGGCCACGAGGCGCTTTTGGCCAAGATGGACGAGTACGTCATCGAGCCCGGCAACTTCGGCCAGCCCCTGTCCGATCATTGGTATCGTCACCTGCCCCTGCGCGACTGGATTGACCGCCTGAAGGAGGCGGCCCCCTATTTCCACGAGTACTTCGATGAGGAATTGGACGACCCGTACTGGTGGGGCATCAACCTGCAGCGACAGGCTCGTAACGTGACCATCCCCATGTTCCATGTCAGCTCGTGGTACGACATATTCCTGGAGGGCGCGCTCAACGCCTACCAGGCCATCGGCAAGCATGGCGGCAGCGAAATGGCCCGGCGGAACCAGAAGCTGCTGATCGGCCCGTGGGCCCACCTGCGCCCGTACACGGAGCCCACCACCGGCGGCGCCGGCAACATCGACTTCGGATCCGAGGCGGCCATCGAGCTGCACGACTACCTGCTGCGCTGGTACGGCTACTGGCTCAAGGGCGAGGAGACCGGCATCATGGACGACCCGCCGGTCCGCCTGTTCGTCATGGGCGACAACAAGTGGCGCGACGAAAACGAATGGCCCCTGGCCCGCACCCAGTACACTCGCTTGTACTTCCACTCCGGCGGCAACGCCAACACGCGCAGCGGCGACGGTTCGCTGTCCACCGTGCCGCCGGAAGCCGACGAGCCCGGGGACCAATTCACCTACGACCCCAACGACCCGGCGCCCACCCGGGGCGGCAACACCCTCATAATCGACTACGGCGTCTTTGACCAGGGTCCCGCCGAGGACCGCCCGGACGTTCTTTCCTTCACCTCCGAGCCGGTCGAATCGGACCTGGAACTGACCGGACCCATTTCGGTGACGCTCTATGCTGCGACCACGGCGGTGGACACCGATTTCACCGCCAAGCTGGTGGACGTGCGGCCCGACGGTTTCGCCCATAATTTGCAGGACGGCATCATTCGCGCCCGCTATCGCACGTCGGTCCGCGAGCCGTCGTTCGTCACTCCCGGCGAGGTGTACCGCTACACCATCGACCTCTGGGCGACCAGCCACGTGATCAAGCCTGGTCATCGCGTCCGGGTGGACATCTCCAGCAGCAACTTCCCGCGTTTCGATCGGAACCCGAATACCGGCGCGGCCCTCGGCGTGGACACCCGGCTCGAAGCGGCTCGCCAGACCGTGCATCATTCCGCCCGCTACCCGTCGCACATCACGCTGCCCGTTATCCCGCGCTGATACGTTCTGCTCCATTGCGGAGGCACAACCCATGGCAACACAGGCTGCACGATGGCCAGGCCCAACCGCCGACGCAACCGTCGGAAACACAGTTGACGCCCGCGATTTCCTGGACGCCGATCCTCCCGGCCTGCCCATCATCCTGGATTTGCGCCCTTTGCTGGGCGGCAAGACCCTGGCCGAGATTGACTTTGAACTGCTCTGGGCGTTCATCGAAGCCAACGACCTCTACGCCATCGAGTACAACGACGCCGGCGAACTGATTATAATGCCGCCCATGTTGATGCCGGGCTCATTTGAGGAGAACAAGCTCCTCGCGTTTGTGACAATGTGGACGCTGGCACATGGCGGCATTGCTCCGTCATCCAAGGTCGTGTTCCGTATTCCCGGCCTGGGCGGACGCGGCCCTGACGCATCGTGGGTATCGCCGGAGCGGTTGGCCCAGCTCGACCCCGAGCAATATCGCACCGGCCAAATCTGCCCCGATTTCATTGTCGAGATTCGCTCACGCAACGACTCGCTGATCTATCTACAGCGCAAGATGACAGAATACATTGCCCACGGCGCGCGCTTGGGCTGGCTGATTGACCCGTTCAATCGCCGCGTTGCCATATACCGGCCCGACCAGGAACCGGAAGTTCTGGAAAACTCGGAGACTCTATCCGGCGAGGACGTGATGCCAGGGTTCGAGTTTCGGGTGCGCGAACTGATTTTTGATGCCCGCTTGACGTGAGGAAGGTTTGACATGGAAATCGGCAGCCTCGTGTACGACCGGCCGGACCTGGGCAAGTTCCAGGTGCACCGCTCCAGCATGATGTCGCCCGACATCTACGAACTGGAGCGACAGCGCATCTTTGACCGCTGCTGGCTGTACTTGGGCCACGAGTCCGAAGTCCCGAACCCGGGAGACTACGCCCGTCGCGTGGTTGCCGAGCGGGCCCTGTTCTTCGCCCGTGACCGCCAGGGCGAGTTGCGAGTGTTCCACAACACCTGCCCCCATCGCGGCGCACTCATCTGCCGTACCGACCATGGCAACGCGCAGGTGCTCCAGTGCTTCTACCACGCTTGGAGTTTCAACACCTCCGGCGAGTTGATCGGTATGCCTGACATGGAAGGCTACGGCCCCGATTTCGACCGCGCCGATTTCAGCCTGCGCTCCCCCAGATTCGATAGCTACAAAGGCTTCATATTCGTCTGCTTCGACCACGAGGCTGGTTCGCTGGTCGAGTACCTGGCCGGCGCGGCAGACTATCTCGACCCGGTGGCCGACCAGGCTCCCGAGGGCATGAAGGTCATTCCCGGCTCCAACCGGTACACCATCAAGGCCAACTGGAAACTGCTCGCCGAAAATAGCATCGACGGCTATCACGCGCTGCCCACGCACCAGACTTATTTCGACTACATGGCCAGCGAGGCCGGCAGCGACATACCCGCCATCAATCGCCGCAACGGTTTCGGCAGGGCGCTTGGTAACGGCCACGGAGTCATGGAAAACGACGCGATCTACGGCCGCCCGATCGCCATGTGGCATCCCTATTTCGGGGAAGAGGCCCGCGAGGAGATCAACGACATCAAGGATGAGCTGATTGCCCGCCACGGGCGCACGAAAGCCCTCCGCATGTGCGAGAAGAGCCGCAACATGGTGATCTTCCCCAACCTGGTCATCAACGACATCATGGCGGTGACCGTCCGCGTGTTCCAGCCGACGAGCCCGGACAGCATGGACGTGACGGCGTGGCAGATGGTGCCTGCCGGCGAGACCGGGTCCCGTTTGAACCGCCGCCTGGACTCCTTCCTCACCTTCCTCGGGCCCGGCGGATTCGCCACTCCGGACGATACGGAGGCGCTGGAATCGTGCCAGCAGGGTTTCCGTTCCGGCGGCGTGGAATGGTCGGATCTGTCCCGCGGCTTCCACCGGGACCCGCGGGGCAACGATGAACTCCAGATTCGCTCCTTCTGGCGCCGCTGGCAGTCCCTCGTCGCCAACCTCCCCCACGTTGAGCAGTACGAGCGTGGTCTGACGCCGGGCGAAATTCCCGACGCGCAGCCGTCGCCGGAACTCACCGTCGCGGCCGACGATTAGGCGCAGGAGCCCGACCATCATGGTTGCCCCCAATATCCCAGCCGAGTCCTACGCGACGGGTCTGCCGGCGACACCCCAATCACTGCTGCTCCAGCACGAGGTGGAACAGTTGCTGTACCTCGAAGCCCGGCTGCTGGACGATTGGAATCTCGATGCGTGGCTGACGCTCTATACCCCGGACGCGCGGTACGTTGTGCCGACGACCGATCTGCCCGAGGGCGACCCAGCCTCCGATCTGGTGTTCATCGACGACGACTACCGCCGGATGCAGGGCCGGATCGTGCGCCTGCAAAGTCGCCACGCCCACCGGGAATACCCGTGGTCGCGCACGCGCCGGTTCATCTCCAACGTGATGGTGACGGCGCAAGAGGGCAACGAACTCGACGTTACCTGCTCCGTCGCCGTGTGGCGGTACCGTGCGGGAGAGGCGTCGCCCTACGTGGGACGTTACGACCTGCGCCTTCGCCGCGTCGATGGCAGCCTCCGCATCTGCCGCAAGCGCGCCATCCTCGATCTCGAAGAGCTGTCTGACCACGGGGCGCTCAGCATCATCTTCTGACCGCCCCAACCTGGCAGGACGATTGCAAAGTCGATAAGTCCTCCCGATACGCTCATCCTGAGCTTGTCGAAGGACGGTTAGACCGGAGTGAAGCATGGTTGACAGGCTCACCATGAGCGGAAATTAGAAGACTTTACAATCGTCCCCAGGAAGCCGGTTCTGGAGCAGTTGAGCGCTGTGCTATCATCATCGCCGTATTTTCGGGACTAGGATTAATGTGATCATGACTTCGAACAACTCGATCCTCAGCGATGCCCAACGCTCTCTCCTGTCCACCGTGCTGAACCGCATCGTCCCCGCTGCTGGGGATGTGCCCGCTGCGGGAGACCTGGGCATCGCCGACTTCGTGGAATCGGTCGCGGCTGCATCCTCCGGGAAGCGTCGTACGCTGATGGATGGTCTGGTCTGTATTGAGCTTGCCGCCAGTGAACGCGGCGGGACATTCGCCGCCCTTGCGGAACCGGCTCAGGTTGAAGCGTTGCAGTCCGTCGAAACGTCGAACCCGGAGTTTTTCCAGGAGCTGGTCACGCAGACCTATCGAGGCTACTACACCAACGAAACGGTATGCGGCGCCCTGGGGTACCGACCGCCCAACCGCGAGGATTACGATCCGCTGCCGTTCGACGAATCGCTGCTGGAACCGGTCCGCCAGCGCGGACAGGTCTGGACCGACGCCGGCTAGCTGAACCGAAGCCGGGCTGAAGTCTTACATACCCCGTGCTGGGAACATCACAGCTTATCGGTGAGCATGAGTTCTGCGGCGCGAGCCTGAAGGGAAGATCGGGTTGGTTGAATGTAGCCTGATTGCATGGATGGCATCGCTCCATGCCATCGGCGTTGAAGCGCGCCGTGCCACATGCCATATAATGATGCCGGCAGATGCAAGCGAGGTGGACGTCATGGCGGAATTGCAGCGGACAGCGATAACCAGCGATCTGGCCCCCCAACCCCTGGGTACCTATTCGGTCGGAATGTCGGTCAACGCCGGGAAGTTGATATACGTAGCGGGGCAGGTTGGCGTGGACCTGTCGGGCGCCTTGGTAGGGCAGGGCGACGCCGCGGCCCAGACGCGCCAGGTTTTTCAGAACATCGGCGGCGTCCTGGAATCAGCCGGCGCCGGGTTCGACAACGTGGTGGAATTCACGACCTACGTGGTGGGGCGCGACTCGGTGCAAGGCTTCATCGACGGACGCAACCAGGTCTTCCCGGATATTTTCCCCAACGGCGATTACCCGCCCAACACCCTGCTGGTGGTCAACGGCCTGGTACGAGAAGAGTTCCTCGTCGAGATCAAGGCCGTGGCTGCCTTGGCTTAGAAAGGGTGACTGTTTAGAGTTGCAAGGAAAATGTCATAGGACTTACGCAGTTGGGAGACTTTACACCCGTCATTCCCGCGAAAGCGGGAATCCAGTGGCCGAAATCGTTAACAGTGTTCCAGATTCGTTCACTGTGAAGCCTATGGATTCCTGCTTGCGCAGGAATGACGGGTTTGTAATTTCAAGTGCGTAACTCCTATGTCATTGCGACCCCGCACTTGATGCGGGGGTGGCAATCCCGTTGGGGCCAGGGCCGTTGCTACGCTAACTGGATTGCCATGTCCCTTCGCTCCTCGCAATGACAGGTTTACAGTTCCCTAGAAGTCGGGTTGCGGCGTGGCTCCCCAGCCCTGGGGGATGTTGACCAGGTTCGGCTCCAGATCCTCAACGGAGGTCTGGCCGCAATAGGCCATGGCCCGGTCGACCTCTTCGCGGAGCAGCTCCAGCACGCCGTGAACCCCCTCGGCCCCGTCGACGGCCAGCCCCCAGAAGAGGGGACGCCCGATGCCAACGGCCTTGGCACCCAGGGCCAGCGCCTTGACGACGTCGCTGCCGCGGCGTACTCCGGAGTCAACGTAAACCTCGCAATTGCCCTTAACCGCGTCGACGATCTCGGGCACCATCTCGATCGCGCCCATGGTCATATCCAGCTGGCGTCCGCCGTGGGTGGATACCAGGACGCCGTCAATACCGCTCTCGGCGGCGATGTGGGCGTCCTCGGCGGTGCGGATGCCCTTGAGCACCAGGGGCAGTCCGGTGAGGTTGCGGAGCCAGTCAAGCTCGTGCCAGGTGAGGGGAACGGTGCGGTTGACGTTCCAGCCCACGGACTCGTCGGTGCCGCGCAGCACGTTCTCCGGCTCGTTGACCCCCCTGAAGTTGCCCTGCTCGAAGTTCCGGTTGTAGCGGTTGCGCAGGTCGCGTTCCTTGGGGCTGGGGGTGGGGGTGTCCACCGTGAGGGTGATGGCCTTGAACCCGGCCTCTTCGGCGCGGCGGACCAGCATTTCGGTGAGGTGGTAACCCCGGTGGTAAAGCTGGAAGAAGAGGGGGCTGGTGGCTTCCTCAGCGACCTCTTCCATGCTGCAGTTGGAGCCGGTGCTCAGCATCATCAGGGTGTTGGACATGCTGGCGCCGCGGGCGGTGGCCACCTCTCCCTCGGGATGGGCCCGGTGATGGGAACCGGCGGGGCAAACGAACACCGGCATGCTGATCTCGTTGCCCAGCATGGTGGTCGAAAGGTCCCGCTCCCCGATGTCGCGGAGGAACCTGGGGCGCAGGGTCAGTTCCTCGAAGGCGGTGCGGTTGCGCCGGGTGGTGAACATGTCCATGGCCCCGGCGTCGATGGTGTCCCAATCGTCGTGGGGCAGAACCAGCCGGGCACGTTCCTCGTAGTCGTAGAGGTTGATGGGGTCGAGTCGCATGTTGACCTTCCTTTGGAGACGGGTTCTACCCGCCGCTCCCCACCATGAGGGCATGGGGCAGCGGTCTTAATGGATAGGGTTGACGGCCGCCCACACTTTACGGCCTGGCGCGGCTGCGGGCAAGTCCCGGAGGAACTACCTAACTGTTCAGGGTCAGGTATTTGTCATAGGACTTACGCAGTTGGGAGACTTTACACCCGTCATTCCCGCGAAAGCGGGAATCCAGTGGCCGAAATCGTTAACAGTGTTCCAGATTCGTTCACTGTGAAGCCTATGGATTCCTGCTTGCGCAGGAATGACGGGTTTGTAATTTCAAGTGCGTAACTCCTATGTCATTTGTATGTTGAAAGGGCCCTGCAGATAGGCCAATCTGTGGGGCAAGGGG
>JAPPMU010000047.1:3320-5550 GCA_028873965.1 Chloroflexota bacterium | reverse complement strand
TTCCCGCAGCACCTCCTCGCCCTGCGCGTCAAGGATCACCACCTCCCGGGCAGGTTGCGCCGGTCTTGAAGTACGGGCAGCCCAACCGGCTTCACCGCCCTCGCTCAAGACGATCGCTGAGAGCGGCTCACGGTAAAGCTCCACGCCATTCTCGTCGAACAGGATCAGCGTCAACTCGCCATTCGGCGCCGGCGGGCGCGGACCCTTCTCCGTGTTCTGGGCGTGTGTGGGACTCCAGACGCCGGACGCATCGATACGGCCGGAAAGCGCGAGCCCGCCCGCGCTGTCGGAAACCACGTTTGCCCGGTTCGCGTTCGCGGAAGGCCGATTCGCCGACGCAGGACCCGGTCCCGACGCTCCACCTGCCTGCGTAAACGGCAGAACCGACGAGACTTCTGCCCCTGCGTCCGTGGAGAGCCAATAATCCGATGCCTTGCCGTAGTGGTAGTCGGACACAAATTCGTGCCCGGTGCAGTAGGACATCACGTCACCGTACCCTTCATCGGTGTTTGAAATGAAGCGCCGCCAGTTGACGTCCCAACCCTGATCCGGGCCAAGCCCCCCATTTGCGTAGGGGTAATCGTGATCGATGTATCCGGCCTCGCATCCGGGCGGATGGAGCAAACTGAGGTTGTGGCCCAACTCATGTGGAATGACACGGTGCGAAGATACCTCGCTCATGGCAACGCGACCTGGCGCATCCGCGACGCCTCCGCCCAGGGAGCCTTGTGCACCGTGGCCCGGCCACGGAGCGCTGAAGACACCGTGGTAGAACTCCTGCGCGTCCGCTTCGGCGTTCCAGATCGCCCTCAGCTCATTCAACAATGCAAACTTGCCAGATGCGTCCGAGCTGACCGGTGACCGTACCGCGGCCTCGAAATCATCGGCGATCGGCCAGTAGGCCCGACTGCCCGCCATGAGCGCCTCCGCCTCCAGGAATGGCATCCCGGAATCCGACGCATGCACGAACGGGACAAAAGTGACCCGCAAGCGCGGCGGCGCCGCACCGTACAACAGGATGGTTGCTCCGACGTTGTCGTCCTCGTCAGTCTCGGCCAACTCATTGTCCGGATCGATCACGTGTTCTACCTGGTTACCGGCTTGAAAGTGCTCACCCGGCAACTCGAACACATACTCCGTGCGCCATTGCCCGGAACCGGTGGATCGGGTGCTCGGCAGCCCCGCCTCGGGGAGACGCTCGATGAGTACTTCGTCATCGCCATCGAGCACGCGGGTGATGACCAGCGGCGGCTCGGCCACCTCGTGGTCGATCTGCACCGCCAGCACCGCCCAGCGTCCCAGGATGGGCTGCTGATGCTCGACCGCCTCGTCCTGCCAGTTCCACGACCACGTCAGCGGTCCCTGGTAGTAGGCCACCGAGTGATGGGACGCGTTGCCGTTTTCGTCAGGATTCGAGGAGAACGCCGGGCGACTGGTTCGCAGGGGAGGCGCACCGAACCCGTGGATCAGGGTGCCTGCGATGCTGATCGACAGCTCTCCTCGCGTCACGCGTTCCCACAGGGCCCAGGGAATGGTGCCCGTCAACGGGTTCTCATGAACGTGCAGCCCCATCAATACAACCAGGTTTCCAAGTTCCGCGGGTATGGAACCCCTCAGCCTGTTTCTCTGAAGGGACAGATAGTTCAAGTTTGCAAGCTGACCAAGCTCTGGAGGAATCCGGCCGGTCAATGCGTTATCGTAGAGCATCAGAATTCTCAGCTGGACCAGTTGTCCGAGTTCGGCAGGAATCCGCCCGCTCAACCGGTTGTCGTGAAGACGCACATCCGTCGCACCTGCCAACTGCCCCAGTTCCCCGGGTATCGGACCGCTCAGCGCATTGTTGGAGAGGTCCAGATAAAACAGGTTGACCAGCTCTCCAAGCTCTGGAGGAATGTCGCCGCTCATCCGATTGTTATCGAGGCGCAGAGTCGACAGGTTCGACAGTTCGCCCAGTTCGGGTGGTATCGCGCCGGTCAGCAGGTTGCCATGGAGCGAGAGTTCAGCCAGTTTCTCCAGTCCTCCCAGCGACGCCGGTATGGGGCCGGTGAACTCGTTGTGCGAGAGATCCAGTACCGTCAGCTCGGTCAACTGCCCCAGCTCGGGGGGAATGAAGCCAGTCAATGCGGGCTCGCCATCCTTGCCTGCCATACGGATCTCGGTGACGTGGCCGTCCGCAACGGTGATCCCTTCCCAGGTACCCATCAGCGCTTGTTCGTCGTGTCCCCATCGG
>JAPPMU010000047.1:0-3220 GCA_028873965.1 Chloroflexota bacterium | reverse complement strand
AACGGTGATCCCTTCCCAGGTACCCATCAGCGCTTGTTCGTCGTGTCCCCATCGGCGCAGCACATGATCGTCCGGCAGGTTCCCGCTCTGCGCCTGGAGGTTCGCAAACCCGATGAGCACGCGGCAGTCACGGACCAGCCCGGAACTGCCGTCCGGATCCTCAACGTAGGTCCCGTCGGCGCACCTGGCAAGTTCACGCAGTGCCGCAGCCGAATCGCGGTCGCAGTGATCGCTTACACCGTCCCCGTCCGCGTCCGCAGGACCGCCGATGCAGGAATTCAGGAACCGGGGCAGCGATGATGGGGTCGAAATATTGGTCAGGTGCCCCTCGGAACTCTCCACCAGGCTCATTACCCGAATGGCCCGGTCCGCCTGCACCGACAGCCGCCAATAGCCCTCTCCGTCTCCCAGGTTTCCGGTGAACCCCTCGGCGCCGTCTTCCAGGTCCCCGGCACTGACTATCCTGGACGCACCGGCCGCGATAGCCAGACTCACCGCCCCGTCGGGCGCCGGCTCCCCCTCGTCGTCCCATGCCCGGATGAGGACCTCCGCAGCGCTGTCGGTCGGGTTGATCAGCCGCAGCCGGCTCGACTGCATCGTCTCGCTCGCCGGGTTGAACCACGGCACGTGATGGCGCAGATAGCCCTCCGCCACCACGTCATCGATGGCGGTGACAAAGCCGTCCTGCGTGCGAGCGTACGCCACCACATTCAGTTCCAGGTCGCTCTCCAGGGTGAGACGCCAGTCCCCCTCGCCGCTGCCCAGACCTGCCGTCAGCCCCTTCTCCGCATTGCCGTTCTCCAGATCTTCCGAACTCAGTTCCGTGGTCCCGTCCCCTGCCAGCTTCAGTGTGACAGGACCGAAGTCCGTACCGGCGTCGTCCACGGCGTGGATCCGGATGTCCCCGGCCCCGGCGCGGTTGGTGATGCGCAAGAGCCCGTTGCGCGACGCATGGGCACTGGAGGGAAAGAACACCATGTCGCCCGGCTCGGTCACCGCCGCGGACAGGTTCGCCAGCGGCCCGGACACACTGTCCAGCAGCGTCATCACCTCCACCGAAGGATCGGCAAACACCAGCAGCTGCCAATCACCTTCGTCTTCACCGAGCTGACCGGCCAGGCCCGTTGCGCCGCCTTCCAACTCCCGGGCCGTCACCGTGCGCGCCGTGCCGGCGGGCATTACCAGTGACACCTGGCCCGGCAACGTCTCGCCCGCCTCGTTCAGACCGAAGATGATGACCTGCGCCTCGGTCTCGGCCGGATTGATCAGCCTGAGCTGTCCTTCATGCTGCCCCGATTCATCCGTTGCGGGAAGCGCCACGCGATGATAGAACCACGTCGGCGGCAGCAGATCGTGCACCCGGTCCACGAAACCCGCCGTCGTCTCCACGAACGCCGAAGGCTCGATATCCAGTGAGGTCTCCAGCACCAGCCGCCAGTCGCCCTGGCCGGCGCCCAACCCCTCGGAAAGTCCCTTGATCGCGTTGCCCAGTTCAAGATCGGTGGAACTGAGATGAACGGCATGCTGGCCTTCCACGGTGACGGTGATCGGCCCGTAGACGTACCCCGCATCGTCGATGGCGGTAATCGCCACCTCGCCCGCGTCCGCGGAATGGTTGACAATGCGAACCACGCCTTCGCGCAAAGGATCGGAGGCCGAGGGCAGCAGCGGCAGGGGGTAGGTGTCGGCCGATACACCAATTGAAGCGCACAGCGACGCAAGCAGCAGCGCCACGGCACCGCAGTGCCGATGAATCATCCGTCGTACGTCCATGAGCCTTCGTTGTCCGCGCGCCTGTGCCGTCACTCCGGGGCGGCCAACCCGGGAATGCATGCAATTTGCGGTTGTTGCCGGCAGAAACCCAAGCTGTAGCGAAGCCGATGCCAGACCGAAGCCTATGACACTTGCGCGCTGTCTCGCGCCCCCAATATTGGGGATACCCATCGTCGCGCGGCGGAAGTTGCTCTACCTGCAAGATGCGGCTGTGTTGAGCGACCTGAGAGCGCCTCCGGGCAACCAGGGAATTACAGCGGCTGCGGCGCTCGATCTTGCCGAAGTATTGGGAACATCCCCAATGTTGTGGATGAATATCCAGGCGACGTTCGATCTGGACAAGGCAATGAAGGCGCGTCGCGTTGCGTGACTCGCCCAGCCACTCACTCCAATTCCGGAGTTCCGCTACCGACGCAATTGAATCGCTGCAAGGCAGGTATCAGGGGCGGATAAGTTAAGGTAGTTTTACCAATCGAGCGAATCGGTCGGAGAGACTTCGTTCGGGAACGCCTCCGGCGGGCACGGTGAGCGAAGCGCCGAAGACGCAAAGGCTGATCAATTATGCACGTGACTTCGGTACAACCGCGGTGATGCCGGGAGGTGACTTTTCGACAGGGGCGATATTACCAGGTTCTGACAATATGGTAATATCGTAACGTGATAGAGTCGTTTGGAAACGATCTGGCAAGCGATCTGTTTGACGATAGGCGAACGAGAGCAACCCGATCGTTTCCACCGGAGCTACGGAGGGCCGCGCGGCGAAAGCTGCTCTATCTGCATGATGCGGCTGTATTGAGCGATCTGCGAGTGCCTCCAGGCAACCGGCTGGAACGGTTGAAGGGGGACTGGAAGGCCTACCATTCGATTCGCGTAAACGATCAATGGAGGGTGGTCTTCCGATGGATGAGCGGAAACGCCTTTGACGTCCGCATTGTCGATTACCACTGACGGAGCAGAGCCATGGCCAGACAACCAGGGAATCCATTTCATCCCGGCGAAATTATTCGCGAAGAGTTTCTTGAGCCCGGGGGAGTTACGCAAGCTGCCCTGGCGGCCAAACTCGGGTGGACGACCACCCGGCTGAATGAACTGATCAACGGCAAGCGGGGCGTCACAGCGGCAGCGGCGCTCGATCTTGCCGAGGTATTGGGGACATCCCCCAAGTTGTGGATGAATCTCCAGGCGACGTTCGATCTGGATAGAGCGATCAAGGCGCGACGCGTTGCATGATTTGGTGCCCGACGGCCGGACTCCGGTATTCCAATACCGGCCAATTGGATGACCACAAGGCGGGTATCCGGGTTGGAAATAAGTTAAAATGACCGCACCAATCGGACGAATCGGTCGGAGAGACTTCGCGCGGCAATTGCCCTCAAGGGCGCGGTCGGCGAGGCGCCGAAGGCGCAACCACCGCTTGGAAACGCTCAGGCAAAAGGACGGCTGATTC
>JAPPMU010000066.1:42417-52470 GCA_028873965.1 Chloroflexota bacterium | reverse complement strand
GAACCAAATTCCATCGCTTCTACCCCTGCCTTTCCAACTCTGACTGAGTACTAGTGTCGTTGTATCAAGCAATGGTGAACCGATTTGTCGCTCCGGTCATCGAGGCGCACGAAGCGCGGGGGCGGGCCGAAGGCGTGAAAATCGGCCGCGCTGAAGGCGAGGAAATCGGCCGCGCCGCCGCACAGGCCGAATGGCAGGAATGGAACCGGCGCCGCATGGATGCCGAAGCCCGGGGCCGGCCCTTTGACGAGCCGCCGCCGGGTGATTAGCCTGACCGGTTAACCGCTCTCCGTAACTCGATCAGGATTTCGGGGATGGCAGGATTGGAGCTGTCCGACGGAGTATGATTTCCAAATCTTGTTGGTTGCGTCAGCCGAGTGAATCCTGCGGACGGCGTGTCTGATTTCGCTTGCCGGCGAGATTCGGAGAGAGACATCGTTACCGAGGACGATCGAGTTTTAGCCGAACACTTGAAAGTATAAAGGACGGCGGCAATTCGCCGAAACGTTACGGGCGTCAAGCAAGCGTCGGTCGGACGTATTGCGTCAATACACGAGGGAAATAACAAATGAGCAAACGCATTGCGTTCGTTATAATATTGGCACTCCTGGCGCCGGCCGTTGTGGCTGTGGCTTGCGGCCATGAAGATGGGTCTACCAGTCATTACCCCAGCCAACATACAGCGAAGTGGTGCAAGGAGTTCACGGACGACCCCACGTATCAGCCGACCAAGGCAGGGTGGTGCCATCGCTTGACCGGAACGGTGGTGACTGTGAGCGAGGCCAGTCCTGATTGGACAACTGCAACAATCACGTATATTGAGGTTGACTATGGCGGATCCGACTTTTTCACGGTGATGATGGCGGAGGATAAATGCAACAGGTGGGATCCGGGAGACCCCTTCGACGAGACCGCTAGGCTAGGATCCTCCGGTCCTGTGTTGCACTGTACCATCGGTTCACTCCGCTAGCGTGCGCCTGACTCTGCAAGGGAGTGGACGAACTGGCAGGGTTGAAGATTGAGATTGAGGACGATAGTCCTCCTGAACCTCCGGCGCGAGACCTTCCCAAAGTCCAACAGTTGCGAGAGACGTTGACCCTCTGGCGCAAGCAACAGGACGATGACTACACTGCGGTGATCCCGGTGGTAGGGTGCAAAATACGTTCTGCCATCCACCCGCAAACGGCGACAGTCATTACCACATTTCGATGGCCTTGATTAGTAGGAATACCTCCAACCGCCCAATGCCTGTGTGATAGAGGATAATGGGTTTGGGGGTGTCTCTTGCACATTCTGGTGGTACGGCTTCGTGGAATTCCTTGATCCTTTCGCGCATCGTACTGATTTCATCTTCAGAGAATTCCGTTTTGCCCAAGGTACCTCCCCCTGCGCCCATTAGGCCGTCGCCAAAGTGCTCTTGAGCCGCCAATATGTGTGCCATCTCGTGCGCTAGCACCGCGTTTTCTGGCGGTGATTTCTTGGCAAGCAGTGATCTCCATTTGCATAGGTGAACCTCACCTTGTTTACTGCCGCATTGGCTTGGATCTGATTCCAATCGAGCTATACCCGCTAGGGCTAGCCATCGGCATTGGAATGCGAAGCTGTTGCCTAGGATTTTCAAGTTAGCATCGTTTTCCGACCATACTCGTTCGTATCGGAACCCCAGTAACGTCGCTGTCTGTTGTACTGCCTCCTCTGCTTCTGCGGACGGTTTGATTTTCCACAAAGCTTTGACTGCTAGGTTTTCTTGCCATGGTTTTGCTTCGTGCGGCCTTATCGTATGTTGGAATACGATTAGGGTGTCAATTGTAGCTAGTGTTGAGATTGCGACGAGCATGGCAACGGTCGCCGACAGACAGTAGCAAAGTGGGTTTCTCCAGATGAAGTCTCGATGTCTGGATTTGCGAGGTTTGGTCAGCCGCACAATAACAGCGGCTGTTCCCAGACAGATTGGAACGATTAGTATTAGTATAAGGACATTGGTAGCGCCTACAAGACCAGTCATGTAGGCAGTGGTGATGATTGCGGCTGCTACCATTGTCAATACTATTCTCGTAGCCGTTCCTATTCCTCCCCTTGGAATCGTGAATTTCTGCCAGGTCTCGCTGTTTCTCCATTCTAGGAAATTCATGTAGATCCTCTCGTGCGATGATTACCTGCGGTGCGGCGTTTAGTTGAGACTTCAAATCTGCACACGCCATGCCCCTCTGGTGCATTTCGTTGCTCGTTGCAATATGCGCATCATTCGCCCGCTTTCGTCTGGTCATTCGGCACTGATACGGATACCCCGGCGTAGGTTCAGAGTGCCACCATATCGGGTACTGTGCAACCGGATTCGGTGTTCCGTCCAGCGTAGCAGCCCAAATGGCGGCAGACAGATTCACAACAGTGTAGGACATCACTACCAGTCACCGCTCTGTGCGCGCACGGTATGGGCCTTCGGCGGTAGCGTATAATGCCGGCTATCATCAACAAGGAGATCACCCCATGCCGCGAGTAGCTCTTGACCTAGAACAGAAAGAGGATCTGGCCGTGCTCAAGTCCGACGGATGGCGGATTGCGCAGGGCCTGGAACCGGGCGAACCCAACCAGGGGCTCGTCGCGGAGATGTTGGGCAGCAACGCCCGCCTGCCCGACTACGATGACTCCGGATGGGAGAGCGGCGCGGATTTCCAGAAGCGCTACTCCGTGGGCTTCACTTTCGCTTGGTACCGCCTGCGGTTCACCATGCCGGAAACGGTCAAGGGCCAGGACGTGAGCACGTGCCGGGTCTGGTTCGAGACCAACGTGGACAACTACGGCGAGGTGTACATCGACGGCAAGATCGACCGCAACGTCGGCGCGGTGACGGGCAACAACACGCCCAAACGGGTGCTGTTGGAAGAGCCGGGCGAGCCGGGCAAGGAGCACGTCATCGCGGTGCTGGTGGCCAACGCGCCGCTGGGCGAGCCGGTGGGCGCCATCTTCATGCGCTACGCCACGCTGGCCTTCGAGTCGCAGCCGCCGCGATAGCCGCCAGGGGTGACGTCGTGACCGCCGCCACCTGCGACCCGCGCGCGTTGAGCGTCGCGCAAGCCGTACACGAACGGGAGCGGCCGCTGGCCACCATCCTGTTCGGTTCCCGGGCCCGGGGCGACTACGAAGAACGCCGCTCCGACATCGACATCATGCTGGTGCGGGCGGAAGAGCCGGATGGCGAGTACCAAGGCTCGGTTGAAGCGTGGGCCGAAGGCGTCGTCCGGGCCGCCTACGGTCGTTGGGTGCCGATTCAACTGGTCTGGATATCGGAGCAAGGGTTCAGCGAAGGCCGGCGGTACATCAACCACATCGCTACCCAGGCTCTGTTCGACGGTGTGATCATGACGCAGAACCCGGATGAGTACCACAACCGCAATGCGGATGACGAGGACGTGGCCTACGAGTACGACTGGACACCCTACGATGAACGGATGCGCCACGCCGAAGCGCACCTGATTGGATTTCAAGATATGATTGACTTGGACCGCAGCCACCTGCTGATCGGACAGCAGGCACAGAACACGCTGGAACACGCCTTGAAAGCTCTGCTGGAGGCCCACAGCGCGCGCTACCAACGCACTCACAACATCGGGGATCTGCTGGGGCGCGTCCGGGACGTTGACCCGGAACTGCGGGAGTTTGCATTCAGCATCCCGCCCGATATCTACACTCAATACGCTGGTGACCAGGTGTACCGGCCCCCTCAGCATCCCCTGCTCACCGACCAGCCTGACTACCGGGAATGCACCGTTGCCGATGCCCAGCGCATCATCGACCGCGCCCGTGAAGTACGCCAACAGCAAGACGGTTAGCGACGTAATCCTCGCAACAACAACTCGGAGGCTCCACAATGGCCACCCGCTCTTTCGCCGGCACTGTCAACGCGCCGGACTTCCCCGCCAACGTCGAATGGATCAACACCGACCGGCCGCTGAGCATGGCGGACCTGCGCGGCAAGCTTGTGGTGATCGACTTCTGGACCTACTGTTGAGTGAACTGCATGCACGTGTTTCCGCAGTTGCGGAAAATGGAAGATAAGTATGCCGGCGAGCTGGTGGTCATCGGGGTCCACTCCGCCAAGTTCCCCAACGAGAAGTACGCCGACAACGTACTGCTGGCAGCGCAGCGGTACGAACTGAAGCATCCCATCGTCAACGACGCCGAGTTCGAGGTCTGGCGGCAGTACGCCTGCCGCGCCTGGCCGACGCTGATGTTCGTTGATCCCGAGGGCAAGGTCATCGGCAAGCATGAGGGCGAACTGCCCTTCGAGGCTTTCGACGACTTGCTGGGGCGGATGATCGCCGAGTTCGACGAGAAGGGCATGATCGACCGGCGCGATCTGGGACTGGTGCCGGAGGCTGTGGAGCAATCCGCTTTGGCGTTCCCCGGCAAGGTGCTGGCCGACGGCCCCGGTAATCGCCTCTTCATCTCGGATACCAACCACAACCGCATCGTCGTCACCGACCTGGACGGGCAGGTGCGGGCGATTATCGGTTCGGGCGCCGAGGACTTCGCCGACGGCGACTACGCCACCGCCGCCTTCAATCACCCCCAGGGCATGGAACTCCTCGGCGATACGCTGTACGTCGCGGACACCGAGAACCACGCCATCCGACGGGTTGACCTGGCCAACCGCACGGCGGACACCATCGCCGGCACCGGCGAGCAGGGGCACGACCGGCGCGCCCAGGGCCCCGGCCGCCAGGTGGCCCTGAGCAGCCCGTGGGATCTGGCGCATCACGACGGCACGCTGTACATCGCCATGGCTGGAATACACCAGTTGTGGCGGCTTTCGTTGGCCGACGGCACCGTGTGTCCCCACGCCGGCACGGGAGGCGAGAACATCGACAACGGCCCGCTGGCCCAGGCGACGCTGGCCCAGCCCAGCGGCATCGTGGTGGGCAAAGACCGGGGGGACAACTCCATCCTCTACTTCGCCGACTCGGAGACCAGCAGCGTGCGGAGCGCCGGCATCGATCCGGTAACCGGTCGCGTGGCAACGCTCGTCGGGATCGACCTGTTCGCCTTCGGTGACCGGGACGGTGTGGAACACCACGTCCGGCTACAGCACCCTATCGGCATCGAATGGTACCAGGGCGAACTGCTCATCGCCGATACCTACAACCACAAGATCAAGAAGGTCCTGCCGCTGACCCGTTCCGTGCAAACGACCCTGGGTTCCGGCGCCATGGGCCTGCACGACGGTGCGGGGCGATTGGCTACCTTCAGCGAGCCTAGCGGATTGAGCTTCGCCACGTTCGACGACGGCCGCGAACCGCTGCTGTTCATTGCCGACACCAACAACCACGCCATCCGCGTTGCCGACCTCCAGGCGGACGAGGTTAGAACTCTCGAAATCCTCGGGTTGTAATGCCAACCTCACGCCCGGCAAGGGCCCGAACCGGACGATACGGACCGCAGACCGGTCCGGCCGGCCCGTGGTCCCGGGCACAGCCCGGCGCCGGGTACTTTGAGCCCCCGCCGGGCGTCGAATCCGAAGCCCCTTGCTATAATTGACGTGCAAAATCGTTATGAACGGCCCAGCGACCCTGCGAGTTGTTGCCGCCCAATAAACCCAGGAGAACCCATGACCACACCCACGAATCCGGTTTCTGCCGGCAGCATCGCAAATTCCGACTACGCAGTCCAAACCGATGACAACATTACGTTGCTGGCCAGCAAGATAATCCGCGACGTGCTGGTGACCAGGGGCGAACCCATCCGCCGGGCCCAGCTTTGGACGGCGGTAGAGTTGGCCATGGGAGACCGTTCGCCCGACGTTGACGGCGTACTGAAACGTGATTGGTTCACCAACCAGGACACCGGCCCGGGCCGGTGGAAGCTGACCGACGCCGCGAATGCCGCAGACTCGCCCTTCATGGACACTTCGGGAGCGGTGAATCTCGTTGCGGTGGTCGAATACATGCGCGTCTGCCGCCAGGGTGAGGCGCCCTACATCGGCGACCTGGGCGACTTCATCAAGATCTGCAAGCCCAGCGCGGAACTGGACGCCGGGTGGCTGGTTGGTAGCAATCTGACCCGAGGCTGAACCCATGACCACCAGCGCGAACACCATCGCCTACCACCGGGAAAGGAGCCGTCACTTCCTGGCCCTGGTGGACGACGAGTTGGCTCGGGGCGAGTTGGAGGAGGCCAGCAACAAGGTCTGGGGCGCCGCCGCTCATGCCATCAAGGCGGTCGCCGAACGCCGCGGCTGGGAGCACCACGCCCACGCCTTGATTGAAAGCACTGTCCTGCGGTTGGTTAGAGAGGAAGGCGCGCCATCGCATATTGAAGGGCAGTATTACATTGCCTCGCACTACCACCAGCGATTTTATGGTGGCCCACCCGATGCAGACAGCATACGCTACGGGAAATCAGTGGTCGCCGAGTTTATCGCGACGCTGGAAAGCCTGGGCTGAGCAAGAGGATGGACCATGACCACCAGCGCGAACACCATCGCCTACCACCGGGAAAGGAGCCGTCACTTCCTGGCCCTGGTGGACGACGAGTTGGCTCGGGGCGAGTTGGAGGAGGCCAGCAACAAGGTCTGGGGCGCCGCCGCTCATGCCATAAAAGCAGTCGCCGAACGCCGCGGCTGGGAGCACCATGCCCATTCGCTGTTGGAATCGGCTGTTGATCGTCTGGTGCGGGAAGAGGGCGCACCCATGGACCTATGGCTTCAGTACCTGACAGCATCCGCCTACCACCAGCGGTTCTATGGCGGCCCTCCGCCCGCCGAAGCCATCCGAGCGGGAAAGGAGCTCATCACTCAATTCATCGACACGCTGGAAAGCCTGGACTGAGTCGCGTTGCCCGTCACCGCCTGACCTATTAGGCAGATGCATTGCCGCGGGCGCTTTCCGGTCGCCGCAAGTGTGCGGCTCCGCTTCCTGCCGGCCGTCTGTTATACTGCCCGTCGCCGCTTTCGGGCCCGGTGCACGTTACATGCTACGTCGGTCCGCATTGCACGTCCATAAATTACCGCAGAGGAGACCGATCTCAAGATGGCTGAACCAACAACCCGCATCGTAGAAAGCGACGTCCTGATCATCGGCGGCGGCATGTCCGGCTGCGGGGCGGCAATCGAGGCCCGCTACTGGGGCGGCGACGACCTGCGCATCGTGATGGTGGACAAGGCCGCCACCGACCGCAGCGGCGCAGTAGGCGAGGGGCTGTCCGCAATCAACATGTACATGGGGATGCGGCACGGCTGGAACCAGCCTGAAGATTACGTAGAGTACGTCCGCAACGACATGATGGGTATCTCCCGCGAAGACCTGGTGTACGACATCGCCCGGCATGTTGACAGCAGCGTGCACATGTTCGAGGAGTGGGGCCTGCCCTTCTGGTATGACGACGAAGGACTGTACGTGCGGGAAGGTCGCTGGCAGGTGATGATCCACGGTGAGGCGTACAAGCCCATCGTGTCCGAGGCGACCAAGAAGGCCATCGGCCCGGATAATCACTATGAGCGGGTGTTCATCTCCCACCTGTTCACTGACGCGGACGACTCGAACCGGATCGCCGGAGCGGTGGGCTTCGGGGTCCGTGAGGACGTGATATACATCTTCAAAGCCCGGTCGGTGATCAGCGCGGCCGGCGGTGCCACCGCGTTGTTCCGTCCCCGCAGCGTCGGCGAAGGCATGGGCCGCACGTGGTACTCCATCTTCGACACCGGCTCGGTGTACGGGCTGGTGATCCCGGTGGGCGCCGAGATGACCCAGATGGAGCACCGCTTCGTCCCCAGCCGCTTCAAGGACTCCTACGGGCCGGTGGGCGCTTGGTCGCAGCTGTTCCGCGCCGACCTGACCAACGCGGCGGGCGAGAACTATTTCATCAACCGGCTGCCCGAGCTCAAAAAGTACGACCCCTATGGCTCCGCGTTCCCCACGCCGACGCCGTTGCGCAACCACCTGCTCTGGACCGAAATCCAGGCGGGCAACGGGCCGATCCAGCTCAAGACCCCCGAGGCCATCGACGCGCTGGCCGCCGGTGACGAGGAACGCAAGCGGGAAATCATCGCAGAGGCGTGGGAAGACTTCCTGGACATGACCATCTCCCAGGCCATCCTCTGGGCGGCTCACAACATCGCCCCCGAGGAACGTCCGTCCGAGGTCGTGCTGGCCGAGCCCTACATCATGGGCAGCCACAGCGGTGAGTCCGGCGCGTGGGTCAGCGGGCCCGAGGACGTGGCCCCCGACGGATACCACTGGGGCTACAACAAGATGACCACCGTGCAGGGCCTGTTCGCCGCCGGCGACGGCGTCGGCGCGTGTCCGCATAAGTTCTCATCCGGTTCGTTCACCGAGGGACGGCTGGCCGGCAAGTCAGCCGTCATCTATGCCCTGGACAACCCGACCCAGCCCAAAACCGATGACCGTCAGATCGACGAGCTCAAGCGAAAAGCCTGGGCGCCCCTGGTCACCTTCGAAGAGAACCAGTACGCCTCTTCGAATCCGGAAGTGAACCCCAACTATCTGCTGCCCCGGCAGGGATTGTTCCGCCTCCAGAAACTGATGGACGAGTACGTGGCCGGCGTGTCGGCGGGCTTCACCACCAACGAGAGCACCATGCTGCGTGGCCTGGAGCTCCTGGGAATGTTCCGGGAAGACCTGGAAAAGCTGGGCGCCCGCAATCGGCACGAGTTGCTCCGCTGCCACGAGCTCATCCACCGTGCCTGGGTTGGTGAGGCCCACCTGCGTCACATGCTGCACCGCAAGGAAACCCGGTGGCCCGGTTTCTACTACCGCAGCGATTACCCGGAGATGGACGAGAGCAACTGGAAAGTGTTCGTCAACTCGCGCTACGACGCCGAAAAGGGGGAATGGAGCGTGTTCACCCGCGACTGTCCGCAGGTGTTTTAGGCATGGCTGCCGAAGCGCAAATGCCTGATCCGGTGGCCCAGCTGGAACGGGTCACCCGTCGCACGAAAGAAGTGGCAAGCGGCGTAACCCAGGCTCAGGCTACGGACGCGACGCCGTGCTCCCAGTGGAGCGTGCTGGATTTGTTCAACCACCTCATCGGCGGTCTGGAGTTCACGGCCGGCTGCATCACCGGCAGCGTGCCCGACATTCGCCCCAACGAGGCCGAGAGCAGTTATCAGGGCGAAACGGATGTTGCCGTTCTGATCCGGGCCTACCACGCCGCGGTTGATCGCGCGCTGGAACTTGCGGCCGGCCCCGGCGCCCTGGAGCGGACCGCAATGACCCCCTTCGGCGAGATGCCGGTGGCCCGCATTATGATGGGCACAGTGATGGATCAACTCGTCCACTGCTGGGATCTGGCCCGGGCCACCGGACAGGACACCACCCTGAACAGCGAGATGGTTGAGTTCGCCTACGGGATGCTGGTGTCCGGCGGCTTTGCCGATATGGGGCGGCAGGCCGGCTTCGTTGGCCCCGAGGTCGCCGTGCCTGATTCCGCCAGCATGCAGGACCGGATGATCGCCTACATGGGCAGACAGCCCTAGCCGGAAACGGCCATGGCATACGACGAAGCGCTGGCCGCCCGGGTCAAGGAAATCCTTTCGGCACGTTCCGATATTGCCGAGCGTAAGATGTTCGGAGGCTTGGCGTTCATGCTGGCCGGCAATATGTGCTGCTGCGTAACCGACAAGGGTTTGATGGTACGAGTGGGACCCGAAGGCTACGAGGAAGCGCTGATGCTGCCCCACGCCGGCATAATGGACATCACCGGCCGACCAATGCGCGGTTGGGTGCTGGTGGAGCCGGCGGGGTTCGAATCTGACGCGAGCCTGAAGGAGTGGGTAACCCGTGGCGCCGGGTTCGCCGTTACCCTGCCTGCGAAGTAGCATGCCCGGGCATCAGTTATCGGCCGGCGCGGGAGCGACCGGATCTATGTCCGGCAGAGGAACGATGGCCGGGCTGCCGTCGGCGTGCACGTGCCGGTAGAGCGCACCAATAGCTTTCAACAACTCCTGATGCCGGCGCTCGTTGGCCTCTTCCATTTCGCGGAACCGGCGGTCAATATCTGCTTCCAATTCCCCGAACCGGCGGTCAATATTTGCATCCA
>JAPPMU010000066.1:0-42317 GCA_028873965.1 Chloroflexota bacterium | reverse complement strand
CGGCGGTCAATATCTGCTTCCAATTCCCCGAACCGGCGGTCAATATTTGCATCCACTTCTCGAAACCGGCGGTCGATACCTGCTTCCAATTCCCCGAACCGGCGGTCAATATTTGCATCCATTTCGCGGAACCGGCGGTCAATACCTGCTTCCAATTCCCCGAACCGGCGGTCGATATCCTTGTCCCGACGGTTGGTGTCACGGATGTACCAGCCGACGAGCAGAGAGATGACCAGCGAAAAGTAGGCAAACCAGATGCCGGCGAAAATTCCGAGCACTTGCCACAGGTCCGAGTACGTTACCAAGTTGGCAGTTTCCACTCAATTCCCCGCTTGGCGTGGCGTATCGTTCTTCGCCCAGCCGGCTTGGCTTTATCGTATCATCACCTCATCAACCGGGCAATCGACCCACTGACGGAGAACCATCTGATGCAAGCCATCGACATGCACATCCATGTACCCCGCGAACCGGGGCTGCCCGAGATCGAGATTGAAGCGGAACTGTTGCGTTACTTCCGGGCCCCGCCACCGCCCAAGGATCCGGCGGAAATGGCCGACAAGTTCCGCGAGTTGGACCTGTTCGGGGTCATCTTTTCGGTGGACACCACCACCAACACCGGCGAGAAACCGGACAGCAACGACTGGGTGGCCAGCATCGTCAACTCCCATCCCGAACAATTCATGGGGTTTGCCTCAGTGGACCCGTGGCTGGGCAAGGCGGCGTGCTACGAGCTGGAGCGAGCGGTGAAAGAATTGGGCCTGAAGGGATTGAAACTCCATCCCATCCACCAGGCATTCTTTCCCAATGACACCAAGTTCTATCCGCTCTACGAAGTCGCCGACGGTCTGGGCATTCCGGTGCTGTTCCACTCCGGGTTCGCCGGGGCCGGTTCCGGGACGCCGGGCGGCAGCGGCCTTAAGCTGAAGTACAGCCAACCCATACCCTGCTTTGACGACGTGGCCGCCGACTTTCCGAATATGACCATCATCATGGCGCACCCGGCCTGGCCGTGGATCGACGAGCAGATCGCCGTAGCCCTGCACAAATCCAACGTCTTCCTGGACCTGTCCGGCTGGATGCCCAGGTTTATACCGGAAACGCTGATCCGGGAGACCAACACCCGCCTACAGGACAAGGTGATGTTCGGATCCGACTACCCGTTCATCCAGCCGGACAACTGGTTGGCGGACTTCCAGAACTTGCAGATGCGGGACCACGTAATACCCAAGGTGCTGCTGGAAAACGCCCGGCGCGCGCTAAACATCGCTGCATGATCGCGTTGTCGCGAGGATCGGGTACGCAGCGGAGCCGGTGAGACCGGAGCGAGGGATGTCGGGCTGGGCGAACGAGGGCAATCCCAGCGGCGACGCAGGACGTATGTGGTGTGGAAATCCAAGCTCGGAGGTGCCACTATGACTAGGTGGGTTGCCGCCATCGCCATTCTGCTTATCGTCGTCGCTCCATCGGTTCTGGTTACGCGAGGGGTCGGCGCTCAGGGAGCCATCACGGTTGTTGAGCAGGGTGTTGAGAACCAGTTTCCCGACGGACTGCGCTTTCATCTGGAGGCCCAGAGTTCCACCCCGATAGAAGAGATACGGGTTTACGTTCGCAAGCTGGGCCAGTCCAGCCGCAGCGTGTACCGCACCGTGGAGTTTGAGCCGGGCGAGCGCATTTCAGGTGAAGCGCTGTTCCAGAGCAAGACCGCCAACGAGTTCATTCCCACGGGGACGCGGCTGTCGTACTACTTTGACATCCGCACCGCCGACGGCCAGCGTCTGGAAACGGAACCGCAGGTCCTGGTGTACCTGAACCGCGGCCTGGACTGGGATTCGGTCTCCGACGGTCTAATCAACGTCTACTACTACCATCACACCGGCGAATCGGAAAATCGGGCGAACCAGGTACTGGAAGTCGCCGCCGACACCTATGCCCACATGGGTCCGATCCTGGGCGTGGAACTTACCGAACCCATGAACCTCGTAGTCTATTCGGACTACGCGGACATGCGCGTGGCTCTGCCGCCCAAGTCTCGGGTGGCCGCGCAACAACTGCGCACCCTGGGGCAGGCATTCACCACTGAGCGCACGTTATTGGTAGACGGTTCGAGCGACGTGTTTGTCGGCGACAACATACTGAGCACCACGGCCCATGAGTTCACTCATCTGCTGGTGGCCGACGCCGCGGGAACCGCCTACGGCCAGGTGCACACCTGGCTGAACGAAGGACTGGCCGTATATTCGGAAGGCGACAACACGGAGTTCGGCTTCTACGTGAACACCGCCATCAGGAATGACGCGGTGCCGCCGCTGGCCAGCCTGCGCACCTACGCCGGCACACCCGAGGAAACGCTGCGCAACTATGGTCTGGGACACTCTGTGGTGACCCACATGCTCGAAACCTACGGCACGGAGCCAATGACCGAGCTGTTTGCCAACATACGCACCATGCACAATTTTGAAAGGTCGCTCGAAGCAGCCTACGGGTTGACCATCATCGAACTGGACAACGAATGGCGAGAATCGCTGGGCATTTCCCCGCGTGAATTGTCCACTCCGGTTCTGCCGGCTTTCCAGGCAATACCGACCCGCCGCCCGACACCGACGCCCTCGGGATCGGCCCAGCAGGCCCCTGCGCCGCAGGCAACTGCGGCGCCGACTGCTACGCCAACGTACACGCTCGGGCCAACGGCGACGCCGGTTCAAGGCCCTCCAGGATCTTCCGAGCCAGTGAGAGACCTTACTCCTCGGTCTTCCGGTGGCTGTGGCGCTGCCGGCGCTCCAGCAGAGTCGATGTTCCTGACGTTCCTCGCTTGGCCGGTAGCATTGCTTGTGTTGGCAGGCAAACGATACTGGCGACGGAAATAACCAATACCCAATGGGAGGTATTCAAATGCGCGCAGTCTGGTATGAGGAAAACGGAGACGCCTCGGTGCTGCAAGTGGGCGAGATGCCCGACCCGGAGCCGGGGCCCGGCGAGGTGCGGGTGCGGGTTGTCACCTCGGGAGTAAACCCTTCCGACTGGAAACGGCGACAGGGCACGACCGCGCGGATCAGCCATCCACGCATCATCCCCAACCAGGACGGCGGCGGCATCATCGACATGGTCGGCGACGGAGTACCCGAGAGCCGTATCGGGGAGCGGGTATGGCTCTACCAGTCGCAGTTCGGCAGGGCCTTTGGCACCGCCGCGCAGTACACCGTGCAGCCGTCGAACCGGGCGGTGCAGATGCCGGACAACGTGGACTTCGCCCTGGCGGCCGGCCTGGGAGTGCCGGCCCTCACCGCGCACCGCTGCGTGTTCGCCGACGGACCGTTGGCCGGCAAGACCGTCCTGGTGCCCGGAGGCGCGGGAGCCGTGGGCAACATGGCGCTGCAGATGGCCCGTCTGGGCGGCGCCGAACGGATCATCAGCACGGTGAGCGGCGACGCCAAGGCGGAGATCGCGCAGCAGGCCGGAGCGCAGCACACCGTCAACTACCGCACCGAGGACACCGCCGCGCGGATCCTGGAGATCACCGACGGCGCGGGCGTGGATCTGATTGTGGAAGTGGACTACTCAGGCAACTTCGCCGTGAGCCAGCGCATCATCAAGCGCGGCGGCAGCATCGCCATCTACGCCGCCGGAGACGC
This sequence comes from Chloroflexota bacterium, assembly GCA_028873965.1. Taxonomy (GTDB): domain Bacteria; phylum Chloroflexota; class Dehalococcoidia; order Lucifugimonadales; family UBA3495; genus Bin87. Next base: position 38,688 of record JAPPMU010000066.1, on the reverse strand, counting down.
GCCGGCTCCTCCCTTCGAGTTTCCCGTGAGCAACGTCAACGTGCGACACGTCCTGGTGTACGACATGTCCGAGGATGCCAAGAGCGCGGGCGTTGCGGACACCAACCGCTGGCTCTCCTCCGGCGAACTGGTCGGAATGGACGGGCCGCACTTCCCTCTGGAGGACACGGCCGGAGCCCACGAGGCGGTGCGCGCGGCCACCGTCGGCAAGGTGGTGATCGACGTCAGCGAGATTGTCTGAAGCAGGATTTTCAGGACGAGCGGATATACAGGATTTTGCAATCCCGAAAATCTGAAAATCCGCTAAATCCTGCTTCAGACAACTACCGCCCCTCGAAGCGCGCGGGGCGCTCCACCATAGCCCGCTCCAGGGCAACCTTGAGCCGCTCGCTGAAGAAACGGCTGGTGGACGATATGATGCGGTGTTCCTGGCGGTCCTCCCGCTGGGTGGGCAACGTCACGATGACGTGATAGACCTTGAACTTGTTGGAGCGGATGCGGTTGCCCCACCAGGTGACCGCCACCGCCACCAGCACCACGAATATGCCCATGGTCAGCCACGCGCCGGCGAACCCGCCCACCGCCGCGACGGCAATCCCGATGACGCCGCCACCGCCCACGGTGCGCCACCAGCGGATGGGTGGCCGGTCCGATTCCTCCTCGACGATCTCCATTTCCACGGCGAGGATGTCCTCGATGCGGTACTCCTGGCCCTTGGGCTCGATGAACCGCTCGTAGGTGACGAGCACCCCCTGCTCTTTGAACAGGACCCGGTCCTTGGAAACCGCCATGGCCCCCGCTCCTTTGCAACCCCGGGATTGCTACTGGGCCGTGGTGCCGCCGTCGATCACCAGCTCGGACCCGGTCATGAACGACGACTCATCAGACGCCAGGAAGACGATGCCATAGGCGATGTCGTCGGCATTGCCGACCCGGCCCACGGGGATCTGATCGTTGATCCAGGTGAAGTGCCGTTCGTTCTCGTAGCTCCGAGCCGTCAACGGCGTGCGGCAGTAGCCGGGGTGAATGGAGTTAGCGCGGATATTGTCACTGGCGTACTGGATGGCCGTGGACTTGGTCAACAGCCGGATCGCGCCCTTGCCGGCGTGATAGGCCGTGGAAGTCGGACTGCCCACCAAGCCGTATATCGAGGAGATGTTGACGATGGAACCGCCGCCGGCCTTCAGCATTTCGGGGATGGCGTGCTTGGTACCGAGGAAAGTGCCCTTGCCGTGGACGTCGATCTGGCCGTCCCAGGCCTCCTCGGTGGTTTCCTCGACCGTGTAGCGGGCGCCGGATCCGGCGTTGTTCACCAGGACGTTCAGGGTCCCGTAGGCGGCCACGGTGGCAGCGACGGCGTCGATCCAGTCCTGCTCCCGGGTCACGTCGAGCTTGACGAAAATGGCGTCACCGCCGGCGGCGCGGATCTGCTCGGCGGTGCGTTCGCCACCCTCGGTGTTGATGTCGCCCAATACGACCCTGGCCCCCTCGCGGCAGAACATCCGGGCGGCCGCTCCGCCGAAGCCCATCAGTTCGCCTTCCACACCGCTGGCGGCTCCACTGATGAGCGCAACTTTGCCTTCCAATCGCATGGTGCAACCTCCTGCCTTCCGCGTCTTGACTGCCGGACGCCGGCATTATAGCAGGGGCAACCGCGGTTTCCGGCCCGGCGCCACGGGTATGGCGGGGCGCTCATGGGCCCGGTCTGCCCCGCTGAGACTGCCAAGCGGTTATAATGCGCGCCGTATAGTATTGAATACTATTGCCGCTTCCGCGCCAGGAGGAATCCCGACATGCCCGACTACTTCACCGAGATCGACGTCCTCCGCAACGGCGACTCCGCCGGCAACGGCATGACCCTGCGGCTGACCGATGGATACGGGCGAACCATTCACACCGTCGCCGTTCCACAGGAGGGGCACTCCCATACCGGCCCGACGTGGGCGTACATCTTCGAGAACGAAGGACTGACGCTCATCGATCCCGGGGCGGAAGCATCATTCGACCTGCTGCGAACCGGGATGGCGTTGAGCGGACTGGAAGTGCGGGACATCGACCGGGTGATCATCACCCACGGCCACGCCGACCACGACGGCGGTGTGGCGCGCGTAATCGAGCAGTCGGGAGCGGAGCTGTGGGCGCACGACATCTACCAGCCGCTGCTGCCTTTCGATCCCCGGGACTTGCAGATGGCGACCAATTCGCCGATCAAAGAGGCGATGTGGACAACGGCGCGAGCAAACGGGTTCACGCATTCCGATTCCGAAGAGCGGCAACGGTACATGGCTTCTCGCCGCACTCACCACGTCGGGCATCCGATCACCCACGGCGAACAGCAGGGCATCCTGACCTACATGCACGCCCCGGGGCACTCGCCGGACGAGATCTGCGCGGTAATCGGCAACGGGACGGGGAGCGACATCGTTTTCACTGGCGATCACGTGCTCCCTGAAATCAGCCCGCATCCTACTATGAAGACCGATTACAGCGGCGAGGTGCGCCGCAACCTGCCCGTTCACTACCAGGACCCCGACGATTCCTACGGTCTCCTGACCTATCTGCGTTCGCTCCAGCGGGTGGCCGACCTGGGCACCGAGGTGGCGATCCTGCCGGCGCACCGGCTGTACAACAACCACAAGTTCAACTTCCAGACGGCGCAGCGGGCGGCGGACCTGATCCGGTTCCACGCGCGGCGATTGGGCCGCATCCTGGTTACGGCGGGACCTGAGCCGCAACCATTGGAGGACGTGACGCGCCTGACCTTTGAGCGACGCAAGCTGGAAGGCGGCAACTTCTTCGCGGCGCTGACCGAAGTAGTCGCCCACGTGGAGCTCCTGGAAGACTCGGGCGACCTGGAGATCACGGACGAACTGCGGCTGCGTAGGACGGGGCGGGAGAACTACCAGGAGTTGCTGCGGGCGTTGTGAGGAGAAGGATAACCATGACACAAATGAGCCCGATGCAACCATACGATGAGCTCATTGAGACCATCGAAGACTATCGGCTTCAATCCCGGGATTTCCTGGCGAAGAGTCGGACCTACCTGGCCGACGACGACCTGCACCAGGCGTCGGAAAAAGGCTGGGGCGCCGCGGCCTGGATGACCAAAGCCGTTGCCGTTGCCCAAGGCTGGCAGTACGACAAGCATGAGCACTTCGGCGAGGTGCTCTATCAGGCGGGCAAGCTAACTGGCGAGCAACGGTTGAATGACCTGCGCAAGACCGCCAACGACCTCCACGGTAATTTTTACCAGCGCAAGCGGTTTCTTCACGCTGACTTAATCGCCGCTTCTCTGGACGAGGTAGCAACACTGCTGAACATGCTGGAACCGTTGACGGAACGTTAACCCAAGCGACACGGAGAGGATCATCATGTCTTTGGAAGGAAAGGTTGCGCTGGTGACCGGCGCCGGGCGCGGCATGGGTCGGGCCACGGCGCTGGCTTTGGCCAATGATGGGGCCAACGTCGCCGTCACCGATATTCTCGCGGATGCGGTGGAGGAAACATCAACCGATGTCCGGGCAACGGGCCGCAACAGCGTCGCCATTGCGGCGGACATCGGCGACGGTAGGGACATTGACCGGGTCATCGCCGACACCGTGAGCGCGCTGGGCCGGGTCGATATCCTGGTCAACAACGCGGGGGTGACTCGTTACCTGGACATCATGGACATCACCGAGGACGACTGGGACCGCATCCACCGGGTGAACGCCCGCGGCGCGTTCTTCGTAATGCAGCGCACCGCCCGGCAGATGATCGACCAGGGCAACGGCGGGCGCATCGTCAACATCGCCTCCATCGCCGGCAAGGGTTACCGCGGAACGTCCAACGCGGCCTACGCCGCCAGCAAGGGCGCCGTCATATCCATGACGTTGATCGCGGCCCACCAGTTAGCCCGCTATGACATCAACGTCAACGCCATCTGCCCCGGCTCGACCATTACGGCGATGTCCACCAGCACCATGGAGCAGCGGGCGGCGGAGATGGGAATATCGGTGGACGAGTTGCAGGGCCAACGGGCGTCGAACATTCCCATCGGGCGCGCCAACGAGCCGGAAGACATCGCGGCCATGGCCGCGTTTCTGGCCAGCCCGGGCGCGCGGAACATCACCGGTCAGACCATCAACGTGGACGGCGGGCTGGTGATGCACTAGACCTGCCCATGGCCTGATACCGCACGGCAGGTAACCGGAACCTAAGCGTTTACGCTCGCTCCAACGGTCAGGTCAAGAGCGGCCGGGTGTGTTTCGGCCGGCAACCGGGCTTCCAGTTCGGCGGTGCGGCGAATCATCGCGTCGAGATCATCGCTGAACTGGTCCAGAGTGTCGGCTTGCTCCTGGCGAGCCCGGCGTACCTTGCGCAATTCGCGGTACACGGACCAGGCCGTCAGAGCCGGCCCAACCACCAGACCCACTATCGAGATGGCGCCGAGGGCGAAGCGTACTCCTGTGGAAGCGGCGATAGACCCGGTGGTGCCACCACCGGCAGCGGCAAACCCGGCAACGCGAGGCGCAAAGGCCAGGAAACGGCTGGTGACCGGACTCAACAAGCGCAGGATGCTGCCGGAGGAAGTTTTCCACAAGGTGGAGGCCGCGAAGCTGGCCCCGTAGCGGCCGACGATGAAGGCCGACGATCCTCTGGGGGCCTGGTGCAACAGAGGTTGCTTGTTTCCGAAAGGCAGCCGCACCGGTATGCGGAAACGTCGCTTCGTTACGGCATCAGGTTCCGCTTGAGGCTGCAATATCTCTGGTAGAGGCGGCTCGGGCAAGCCGAGGTCCGCGCACAGTTGGCGCTGACGCTCGTGCTGCACCTGCATCGCCTCGATATGCCCCTGTCGGGCCAGATCCAGTTCTCGATGCAATCGGGTCAGCTGGCGATGGGCGCGCACCTTGACCACGGCCTGTATGACGGCGCAGATGCCGGCCATGACTATGGCCGCGATGATGGACGAAGTTAGAACCGTTACAACATTCGATCCCATGATCGTGTAGATTGTTTGACCTCGGTAATGGAGTGCAGGTTGTCACGGGGACGGCCGGCGACGCCGGGCGTTACAGGCTGTAACTGCCGATCACGCGCCACTGCAGGTCGGTCGCCCATCGCCCGCCGGACCAGTCATCGCCCGCGGCATTGGACTCAAAACGGGTCAGTGTCAGACGCCACGCGCGGGTGATCTGGGACACCTTGAGGTCGTCGGTAACGGAGCGGGCGAACTCGACGGCGCTGTCGAAGACCGAGTCGGGCAGGTTCGCGTGGGAGAGCAGCGGCATCTGGGGCGGAAAGTCGGGGCCGTAAACGCGCCTGGGGCTCCTCACGCTGGAATTGCGTTCCAAAAGGTCCGCGACCATCGACTGTAGCCGGTACAGGGATTCGTTGACCACCTCCGGAGAGAAGTCGAGCCAGATGTTGCCGTCCTCGTCAGCGTCGCGCGTCGTGGTGATGCCCCGATTGAACAGCGGGAAACGCGGCGAGACGCGGCGGTACCGTTCGGCAAGTTGCTCCAGTTCCCGCGCTAATCGGTCTTCGACGTTCGGATCATCTGCCCCGTCGAGAGGGAAATAGTCGGACATCAGCATGTGCAGCATGTGCATCTCGGCGGCCCAGCAGGCAAACTGGCCGCAGATCAACTGCCGCGCGCGATAGGCGCGGGCGGTGAACTCGGGGTCGGTGAGCAGGCTCACGCCGTAGCGAACTGACATGACTGTGCCGGATGGTGCTGACGGTATCGAGCGGTTATCTCGATGCGCCCAGCGCTTTCTTCACGCCCCGGTACATGCGGCGCAACGGACGCCGGCGATTGTGCAGGTTGTGGGCGATCAGCGGCGCCAGGGTGGGATTGGCCGCCACCAGCGGGGCGACCCATTTGCGCAACTCCGCCATGGTGGGAGGTTGCTCGTCCCAAGTGGGCACCAGGGAATCCAGGGGATGCCATTGTTTGCGGCCCGACAGCCGGGTCATCACGGTGCCGCCGGCTTCCTGCACTGCCACAGCTCCGCCCAGCATATCCCACATGCGCGGCGCGCCGATGACGGCGAACTGCATCACTCCCAGGGCGGTCATCGCCAGTTCGTAGGCGATACTGCCGGTGACGCGGAGCTGACCCAGGGGCTGCCCTTTCAGCCCTTTGCCTACCCGGGTGGACGCGCCAAAAGAGCCGGGCAGCCCTATAAGACGATCGCCGCGGGGTTTCTCCGCCTGGTATACCGATACGGGCTCGCCGTCGGCGAAGGCGCCGCCGCCGGCGCGGCAGTGAACGACAACGCCGGAAGAATTGGCCGAAGGCCAGGGAATATACACGGCCCCGGCCAGCGGGCGGCCCCGGTACAGCACACCTATGGAGGAGGCGTATACCGGCAGGCCGTTCATGAAGTTTGTCGTCCCATCCAGGGGATCCAGCACCCACAGGAAATCGGCGGCGGACCGGTCGCCGTCGGCGCTGGCGTCGTCCTCCTCGCCCAATATCCCGTGCTCCGGGAACCGCCGCGTGATCCGGTCCACCAGGTAAGCCTGGGTTTCCTTATCGGCGGCCGTTACCGGGTCCTGTTGGGCCTTGTCCTTGTACTCGACGCTGAGCGCGCGCCCGAAGTGCCCAGCCAGCAGGTCTCCCGCGCCGCGGGCGAATTCCACCGCGGCGGTTTCGATTTCGACGCCGGTCGATTCGTGAACTTGATGCACTGCCATACCGCCGGCGATTGTACACTATCCACGCACGGTGGCTGGCCGGTCGGATGGGGCTTGAAGAGGACGACACGTCACCGTCGAAAGTGGGTTCGGCTGTTATAATCCCGTCCAGCATTCGAGGAGGCCGGGCAATGGATCTGGAACTGAACGGTAAGGTGGCAATAGTGGGCGGCGCCAGTCGCGGGTTGGGTCGCGCGTGCAGCGAGGTGCTGGCGGAGGAGGGAGCGCGGGTCGCGATGTGCGCCCGGACTCCGTCCGTGCTGGAGCAGGCGGCCGATGAGATACGTGCCGCCACCGGAGCGGATATCTTCACCTACGCCGGCGATCTGGACAACGAGGAGACCATCGCCGAGTTGGTGGCGCACACGGCCGCGCACTTCGGACAGATTGACATCATGGTCAACAATTCGGGTGGGCCGCCGCAAGCCTACGCCAAGGATTCCACCGAGGAACTCTGGCAAGTCTCCGCCAACCGGTCGCTGTTTTTCTTCGCCCGCATGACCCGGGAGGCATTGCCGCACCTGCGAGCCCAGGGCGGCGGACGGATCATCAACATCCTGGCCAGCACCGTCTATACTCCCATCCCCAACCTGGCCCTGTCCGCGGCGACGCGCATGGGCGTGATCGGGTTCATGAAGAACCTGGCCGACGATTTGGGGAACGAGAACATCCTGATCAACAACGTGTGCCCGGGCAGCATCATGTCGGAACGCATGATGGAGAACGTGGAAGACCGGGCGCGCACGCAGGGCATCCCCTTGGAGGACGCCCTGGCCCAGAGGGCAGAGCAGACGGCCCTGAAGCGCATCGGCGAACCCCGCGAGTTGGCGTACCTGGTGGCGTTCCTCGCCTCGTCTCGCTCCAGCTACATCACCGGCACGACCATGCTGGTCGACGGCGGGCTGGTGCGCTCGGTCATGTAGGGCGATACGTGACCACCCGGAACAGTCCCACCCCGCCACCCGAGCCGGTAACGCCGGAAGAGTACGTTGACCGGGGCAACCGGTACAGCCGCAACGGTGTTTACGAGCGGGCCATCGCGGACTACACGGCGGCAATCGACCTGGACGCCGCGTGTGCCGACGCGTGGTTCAACCGGGGCGTTTCCTGGTACGAGGTAGGGGAGTATCAGCAGTCCATAAATGACCTCACCGAAGCCATCCGGTTGGACCCCAACGACGACAACTACTACTCACGGAGATCGCTGTCCTACCTGTTCAACGACCAGCCGGACGAAGCGCAGGCAGACATGGACACCAGCGAGGAGATCCGCTTGCGCTCCTGGACGTAGTGCCGAGTGCGGCAACCCGATTGACGCCCTCAACCCGAATGAGGTCGCCGCGCTTATTCGGTCGGCGCGATGCCCTGCCCGCCCCCAGCGGCTTCCCGCTCCGGGCGCGTGGCGGTCAGCATCAGCAGGGACACCACGGCAAGGTTGATGCCGAAGGCCAGAAACGCTCCCTGGTAGCTGTCCACCCGGTCCACCGCTATTCCGGCCGCAGTGGGGCCGAGCGCCTGTCCGCCCACCTGCGCCGCGAGACCCCACGCGCGGATGGATCCCAGGTGGAGCCGTCCGAAATAGTCGGCCCAGACCAGGCGGCCGATGATGTGCAGCCCCCCGACGCCAAACCCAAGGATGAAGGCTCCCAGTACGCCGAAGGCGATTCCGCTGGCGAAGGCGGTGGTGATTGAGCCGCAGGCAACCACCAGACCGGAGGCGAGCATCACGAACCGCGCCGCCTCCCGCTGGGAAATGGCCGACCAGAATATGCTGGCCGGAACCTGCGAGATGGCGAAGGTACTGGCGGTCCACACGGCGACAGACGCCGGCACTCCCTGGTCAACAAAGTGGGGCACCATGTGCAGCGACACGCCAGCCTGGACAATAAAACTGGCGAAGGAGAACAGTATCATCAGCCAAAAGGAACGAGTCCTGGTGGCCTGACGAAGGGTGAAGTTGATCTCGTCCACTGCGCTCTGGGGCCGCCGCATGGACCCGGATCGGCGTGCGGACGACGGCGACGCACTGCCGCCATCGGGTTCCAATCCCAGGTCCTCCGGACGGCGGGCCATGAGAAGGATCGCTGGTACCACGCCCACAGCGATGGTCCATGCTCCCAGCGAGTACCAAGCCATTTCCCATCCCCAGGCGCCGGTGACAACCTGCGCCACCAGTGGCATCACCGCGAGGCCGGAGCCCTGGGACACATGGTTCAGGGCCAGTGCGAAAGGCCGCCGTCGGATGAACCAATTGCTGACCGCGACCGAGGTGCCCAGCTCCAGGGGACTGGAGAACATCATGCGTCCCGGTACGTACACGAGATAGAACTGCCAGATCTGGGTCGCCGTTCCCAGCACCACGGCGCAGACGCCGGCGATGCCGGACGATATGCCCACCACCATGCCCGCGCCGTAGCGATCCAGGATGGGACCGACCAGCGGCGCCGCTATCGCCCCCATGAGCCCGCCCAGGCTGACCGCACCGGAGAACTCCGCCCGCGTCCAGCCGAACTGCTCGGACATCGGCACCACGAATACGGTGAGCACCGCTACCGACATCAGGGGGCGGGATGAATAGGACGCGACTCCGGACAGGCCGAGGATGACCCAACCGTAGTAGAAGGGGGTCGCGCGTGCGGCGCGGGCCTGCAAGGCGCGCATCAGGCGGAATTAATGCTGCCGGCCGCGTGCGCTGGGCGGCCAGTCGAAAGGGAAGCCAGGTTCACTAGATCACGTCGGCCCGTTGGCCGGCGTTCCCGAACCCCGACCGAAATACCGTGGGATTATAGCAGCAACCCAACCGGCCCCTTTCTGCGGCTGCGTTATAATACGGCGATGCAGCGCTTCCTCCGCTTGGCTCTGGCCCAGTTCAACCCCACCGTCGGCGACATTCCCGGCAACACTTCCCGGATCATAGAGTTGATCGAGGAGGCGCGAGCGCGACACGCCGACGTGGTCGCCTTCCCGGAACTGGCGATTACGGGATACCCTCCCGAAGACCTGCTGTTCAAACCGTCGTTCCTGGCCGACTGCGCTTCCGCCGTGGAGCGCGTGGCCGCGGCCACGCGGGGAATAGCGGCATTCGTCGGCTGTCCCGACATCCTGACCGGCCAGAACGACGTCGCCAACGCGGCGGCGATCATCAACGACGGCCGGATCCTGGACTGGTACCACAAGATGTACCTGCCCAACTACGGGGTTTTCGACGAGGACCGCTATTTCCGGCGCGGCGAGGAATGCCCGGTTTACGTCATCAACGGGACGCCGGTGGGCGTTGGCATCTGCGAGGACATCTGGTACCCCATAGGCCCCATCGCCGTGCAGCGGGAGGCCGGCGCCGAGGTCATCGTCAACATCAACGCGTCGCCCTTCCACGCCGGAAAAGCGGGCCAACGGGAGCGGATGATCTCCACGCGCGCCGCCGACCACGGGGTGTTCGTGGCCTACCTCAACGCCGTGGGCGGACAGGACGAGTTGGTTTTTGACGGGGCCAGCGTCATCTGCTCGCCGGACGGAGCGGTGATCGCGCGCGGCCCAGCCTTTGAGGACAGTCTGATGGTGGCCGACCTGAACGTGGAATCGGTGTTCCGCCAAAGGCTGCGGGACCCCCGAGCCCGCAAGGAAGACCCCCAGATCCTGGGCCAGGTCGGCCAGGCCCGCGTCACGAAAGTATCGGAGCACCGCCTGTCGGATCTCCAGCAGGTGCGCCCACTGATGTGCCGATCGCTGGAGGACACGGAAGAGGTGTACCAGGCCCTGGTGGTGGGCACCCGCGATTACGTCCGCAAGTCCGGTTTTGGCCGTGCCCTGGTCGGTCTGTCGGGCGGCATCGACTCCGCGTTAACCGCCACGGTGGCGGTTGACGCCCTGGGCGCGGAGAACGTGGTCGGCGTCACCATGCCGTCGCGCTACTCCTCGGAGGGCAGCGTGGCCGATTCGCAGGAACTGGCCGACAACCTCGGGATCAGCTTGTGGCGCATTCCCATCGAGCCGGCGCATCATGCTTTCGCCGACATGCTGGCGGCCCATTTCGCCGGCACGGAGGCCAACGTCGCCGAGGAAAACGTGCAGGCGCGCATCCGCGGCAACGTGTTGATGACCATCTCCAACAAGTTCGGCTGGCTGGTGCTCACCACGGGAAACAAGAGCGAGATGGCCATGGGTTACGCCACGCTCTACGGCGACATGGCCGGCGGTTTCGCGGTGCTCAAGGACGTGCCCAAGACGCTGGTGTACGAGCTCTGCCGCTGGCGCAACGCCCGCACCGGCCCGGATGCGTCCGGGAATCCCCGGCCGCTGATTCCGCAGACGGTGCTGGACAAACCGCCCAGCGCCGAACTGCGCCCCGACCAGACCGACCAGGACACGCTGCCGCCCTACGATTTGCTCGACCCGATCATCAAGGCTTACGTCGAGGACGACTACGGGTACGCCGACATGGTGGCCATGGGGCACCACCCTGAATGGGTGCAGCAGGTCATCACGGCAGTTGACCGCAACGAGTACAAGCGGAGGCAGGCGCCGCCGGGAGTGAAGATTACGCCGCGGGCGTTCGGCAAGGATCGACGATTGCCCATCGTGAACCGCTACCGGCCGACGTCCTAGTTCCCCAATATCTCCCGCACCGAGCAGCTGAACCCCGGCAATACCTCACCAACGTCCAGGTCCAGCGTGTCGTCCATGGCAAGTATGACCGCCGGCAAATTTGGCTTCCGCACCCGTATCGTTCCGGTCTCCGGGTTAATCACCAGCGCTATCCGCACCCCGTGGCTCAACCACATGGTGGCCTTTTCGTCCACTTCCCGCTCCGAGTCGCTGGGCGATTTGATCTCCACCACCAGATCGGGCGCTACCGGGCAGTAACCGTCAACGTCGGCATCAAGCGGCAGCCGCTCCGCGGAGACATACGCCAAGTCCGGCTCCCGAACCGTGTCGGGGTTTCGCTCCAGCAGCACGCCGGAATCGGAACCGAATACGTGGCCCAAGCCCGCCGGCACAACGTGCGTTACGAACTTGGACCCTAGCAGCATCGCTATTTTGCCGTGTCTCACTCCCGATGCCATCGTTTCGTGCAGCACCCCCCGGATTAATTCACCCCTGAACCCTTGGCTGTCCAGGCGGAGCAGGTCGTCCGCGGTAAGCAGTTTTGGCTTGGCGGTGGTCATCGTGGTGCCCTCAGCGTTGCTGTCAGGTTGTAGGTCGGTTTAACAGGTCTAACTCGGTTTCGTCCCGCGCTGGCACCGGTTCCTGCCCAATGCGGGGCGTTGTCGTGTAGGTGATGGCGTCGTAGTAATCGTCCAGCGGGACAAAGACGCCGTTGCTTTCCACCCAATCCCGCATCCGTCGGTTGCAAGAATGGGCCCAAGACAGCAGCTCTACTCGCCAGCTCTGCCGACGCATACGTTCCAGAGTCCGGTGAAAACCGCGACCCTCGTTGTAGCCAGCCCCGTCTCCGGTCAGCAGGGCTACGATCCCGGGGTTGTCTGCGTAATCCAGAGCATCTTCCAGCATACGCAACTGCAACCATTGGTCAGGCGTTTCCTGCTCACCGCGGCCGGATTCTCCCCGGTCGTACAAGTGGACTTCTACCCCCGTTCTGCTCAATTGATCCCAGAGCAGACTCAACGCCGGCGGAATCGATCCGGCGGCCAACGCTTTTTGCAACGGTCGGTCAGCATGGGCCAGCCGCAGCAGGTTTGCAAAGTGGAGGCGGAGCCGGTAGCGAGCATTCACGTCACCGTTCCGTTCTTCCGCCAAGTCCTGCGCCGCATGGAAAATATTGGAATTATCCAGATAGACGAAAACGCCGCTCATCGCAATACCTCTGCAAAGGTTCCTTTCCAGTGTATCACCCGCCCGTATCGTCTCCGCCGCCGGCCTCTTTGTAGGCGAAAACGGCGAACAGCGGGTCGCCGGGCGGGGCCATGTCGGGATTGGCGATGCCGCCGCGCACTCCGTTGAACCCCCCGGCGTGCTGCATGTACGAGGCCACTAGCTCGATGTGGTCCTCGTCGTTGGTGGATCGCCAGACGCGCACCGCCTTGGTTGGGAAGCAGCGGTTGGAGAAGGTCACGATGAACACGCCGCCGGGCCGCAGGATCCGGGACACCTCGGAGAAAACGATCACCGGCTGCGTCAAGTATTGCACGGACACGGTGACGACCACGGCGTCGAAGGACTCATCCTCGAAGGGAAGGGACGGGTCGGCGTTGATGTCCTTGAGCAGGTACTCGTTGAGCTGGGGGTTGTCGGCCATCTCGGCGGCGTTCATGCCCAGGCCGACGATGCGGCTGCGGGGATGTTCCTCTGGCCAGTGGGTGCGCCAGCTGCTCATGAGGTCCAGCACCTGGGCGTTCTCGGGTATCAACTGCTGGAAGAGCCGGCCCACGGCCAGGATGGCTCCGTCGTCGATGTGCACGACAAGGCGGGGCATGGTGTAGAACTCGGCGTCGTTGGATTCGTCATCCCGCTGGAAGAACTCCGGCGGGAAGCGCTGGGGGTCCATTGCCAAACCCAACCTCCTGATGAGCGCCGCCTGTCCGGTGGGGGTTCGGAAGCGCATGGTGTCCGGGTGCTCTGGGGCTTCGGGGATCAGTGTTCCCGGCGGGGATTGTACCACTGCCCAAACCGTCACACTGAAAAGGCCGCCGGTTAATGGCGGCCGGTAGTATCGACAAGGTGCATCGGAACGGTTAGGGACGGAAGCTGTACAGGATGCGCTGCCGCTCAGCCGAGTAATTGGCCAAGATTTCCTCGCAAACCGAACCGGTGTGTACGAACGCGTAAGGTTTGTTGGGATAGTCGGAAGACAGGCTTGACAAGGCAATTTCCGAGCGGATGCAGTCATCTTCCTCCAGTTGATATCGGTATTCCATGCGGGCAAACTGGTGGTCTCCAATGGTCACCGCGGTGGGTGGTGAAACCGGCTGGAAGAAGTGCCAATCTTCGGCCAGGAGCGGCAGAAAGCGTGCCCAATAAAATCCGGCGATGGCTCCAAAGGCTCGGCCCGCTTCTAGGTAGGGTTGATCGAACTCCACAGTCATGATGTCGGCCCCCCGCTCGCCACCGTAAGCTGAGAAAGCAGTGAATTGCGTGCTTCGGCTTTCGCTTCCTTCTGTGTTCAAATACCATCCCTGTGGGATCACCATGCTGTACCCGTAACCCCAGCGTAGGTTGCGATAAGTCGCTTGAGCCGGACCACCTGATATGTACGCGGGCAACCGGTCTCTAACTTCGTTGCTGGCGACAGAAAAATTCAATCCGGGCGCGTTAAAAAAATTAACGCCGTCCCGACTATATGTAAACCCGAAAGTGTTTACTCCCACGACGCGGCCGTAACGGTCAATGAGCGGGCCGCCGCTGTTTCCCGGATTGATGTCGGCGTCGGTCTGAACGAATTGAGTATCCCAGAATATCCGGTTCGGCGCTGAGATTATTCCTTCGGTCAGCGTGGGGTCAGCGCCCACGGTTGATCCAAGAGGGTAACCCCAGGCGGTCACCTCATCGCCGTATGCCACACGGTCGGAGTCCGCCAGGTCAACCGTGGCAAAAGGGCGGTTGGAACTCAACTGTACCGCCGCCAGATCGGTCAATATGCCTTTACCGAGGACTTTTCCCGTGAACTCCAGAGTATCTCCATTTGCAGTCTGAAGATGTGCGATGACCGTGGTGCTGTCATCTACCACATGACGATTTGTGATCATCAGTCCATCCGAGCCGACAATGAAGCCCGTGCCGGTCCCGAGAGGCCTGCCGTCTTCATTGTCCAGAGGATTTACGCGGACCAGAGCGGGCCTCACCACGCGAGAAATTTCAGCAATCGTCAACGGGCGTCCCGTAATCGGCGCCGGCGCTGCCGCGACTACCGGGCAGGCCCCGCCGTGGTCAGTGATGTTGACGTACTGCCAGTAGGGGGTGGGCCACGTGGGCTGGCCGTACCGGGATCTCTTGCTCAGCACGGTGCAGGCGTGGTACGCGCCTTCCTGCAGCCCGTACAGCGTGTGGGTAGCCCGATCCGGGCTGACGTTGGGTGCGTCCACGTCGACAAAGACGAAGGCCTGCCGCCAGTTCCTCGTGACGCTGTCCTTGGCCCGGGGGTAGTCCCGGTCCATGTTCACGCAGCCGACCCGGTAATGCGTGGCGTCATGGGCAGCATCCCAGGTGAGAATTAATTCACCCGGGTTGAAACCGTTGGAGACCAGTATGTTCGTGGGCGGAGAGGCTGTGGACTGGGCCTCCGCGGGCACGGCGCTGCTCACAACCGCGACCACGACAATGACAACGAAAAGTATGGAAAGTGGTTTCAGTAATCTCAACATTGAGGTCAATGCTTATTCTCCGATTGCGATTCCGAAAGCTTTGTCAGCGCGATTTGAGGGATCCGATATCGGTTCCGCTGAACCCGTCCCCGCCGGGCATCTGGATTTCGGGCGGTAGATGGTTCAGCAGTTCCGGCGCTTCCTCGGCGTTGGGTCGTTGGTCGAACCAGGTGCGGAACGCATCCGCTTCGTCCTCGGTCATTTCGCCTTTTTCCACGGCTTGGTACAACATCCATTCAACGTCCAGCTCGGTGGCGATGATGGCGTCCTGGGCACTGAATGATCCCATGTTGGCGGGACGTTCGGCCAGCCAACTGGCCAGCGCGCCCGAACCTTCCGGCACAACTTGGTTGACGCCGGGATCTTGCGCATCCGGCGCCGGCGGCGCGACGGCGTGGGGAGCCGCAGGGACACGGGGTTCCCGCGGTTCGGCGATGGCATTGGCAAGAGTTGACGGATCGGCATACAAGCCAGGGTCGGTTAGGTCGGGCTGCGCCGGCGCGGCGGCAGCCTCCTGGACCGGCGGCTCGCCGGAGTTTGCGGCAAACATGGAACCGGCGGCAACGGCGACGGCCAGCACAACCGCTGCCGCCGCCAGGAAGGGCCAGCGCTTGCGGAATACGGAACTGGTGCGAGGCATGGTTTCTATCCTCCGTCGGCCAGTGGGTTATCGGTTTATGGCTATTTCAGGAAATTCGCCCAGCGATGATAGCACAGGGTGGAGCAACATCGTGGTCGCCCACCTTCTCGCCGCCGTTCTCGGCCACCTCGTCCATCAGCCGCAGGCACTTGGCCTTGGATTCGGATGCCTTCATCGTCCGACTCTGGCCAGCGTCTCCCCTGTAGGTGGTCATGGTCAACGCTCCAACGGGTCGGGCGTGACTGCCCTAGCCCCATGATACAGTGGTCATGGCCAAGGTCCCCAATGCGCGACCCGGATCGAATTGCCAACGCGACCTGACCGCCGTGATCGATCCAGGAACTATGTTCGGATCCGCGGAGCAGACAGTTATTGCGCTCCTTGCCCCTCGTAAATTCAATTTGGCCTGCTTGTGGGCCGTGCGCGCAATCCAAACGATGGCAAGGTTATTCTCGTGAATCATCAGATGCAAGGCAAAATCTGTCTCATAACCGGCGGCAGCGACGGAATTGGCTATGCGGCCGCCCGCGAACTGGCCCGTCTGGGCGCCAGGGTTGTCATCGTAGGCCGCAACTCCGCTAAGACCCAAGTCGCAGTCCAGCGGATCATCGCCGATACAGATAACCCAGCAGTCGAGTACCTGTTGGCCGACCTTTCGTCCCAACGTGAAGTACGTCGCGTCGCCACTCAAGCGACGGAGCTGTTGCCCCATCTGGACGTGCTGCTGAACAATGCCGGGGCCATCTTCCTGTCCGGCAGGAGCAGCGTTGATGGTATCGAGATGACCTTCGCGCTGAACCACCTGAGCTACTTCCTGCTGACCGGCCTGCTGCTCGACCATCTGCGGAAAGCGCCAGCGTCACGGGCCCGGATCATCAACGTATCCTCTTGTGCCCATGAATCGCCGGGCAAGTTCCGGCTGGAAGACCTTTCCAATCCTTCAAGCAATGGGGGTTATCCAGCCTACAAACGCTCCAAGCTGTGCAACATCCTGTTCACCTATGAACTGGCTCGGCGTCTGGAAGGCGAGAACATCACGGTGAATGCCCTGCATCCCGGTCTGGTGCGGACCAACATCGCTCGCAACAATGGGTTGCTGGGCCGCGTGGTCAATCTCTTCATCGGAGTTCGCGGCATCAGCCCGGACAAGGGAGCGGAGACGCCGGTGTACCTGGCCGTATCGCCCGAAGTTGAGGGCGTGACCGGCAGGTATTTCGTGGACTGCCGCCCGGTGCCGTCTTCCAGCATGAGCTGCGACGCAGAACTGGCTGCCCGGCTGTGGGATATAAGCGAGTCCCTTACTAACGGGGGCGCTCAGGAAATTTCGATGCCGACGGGGCAGTGATCGGATCCCATCACGTCGGGCAGTATGAAGGCATCGGTCAGGTTGGAGGCGAAATCGCTGTCGGTGAAGAAGTAGTCGATGCGCCAGCCCACGTTGCGTTCCCGCGCGCGAGTCATTTGGTCCCACCAACTGTAGTTTTCTGGTTCCTGGTTGAACCGGCGAAAGGTGTCGATGTGGCCGTGATCAAGGAAGGTATCCATCCAGGCCCTTTCCTCCGGGAGGAAGCCGGAAATCTTCTCGTTCGCCTTGGGCCGGGCCAGGTCGATTTCCTTGTGGGCGGTATTCACGTCGCCACACACGACCACGCTACGGCCGTCCCCTCGCAGCCTGTCCACGTATTCCAGGAAGGCGTCGTAGAACTCCATCTTGTAACGGAGCCGTTCCGCTGATTGCTTTCCGTTGGGGAAATAGATGCCCAGGAATACGAAATCATCGAAGTCGGCGACAATGGTACGCCCCTCGCTGTCGAACCGCTCAACGCCCAGGCCGAAGCTGACGCTCCGGGGTTCGTGTCCTTCGCGAGTGTAGAGGCCCACGCCGCTGTAACCCTTTCGCTCCGGAGTGGTGAACCAGCTGGAATAACCCTCGACCTGTTTCAGGGCGGCGGGCAACTGGGACTCGTGGGCCTTGGTTTCCTGGAGGCACAGCACGTCGGGCTGCTCTTCCTGAAACCACTCAAGGAATCCCTTCCTGTGAGCTGCCCGAATGCCATTGACGTTCCACGAAATCATCCTCATGCTCTACTCCCTCAGCCGCACCCTCCCCGCAAGGAGAGGAAAGAGTCGCTGTTTAGGGCAAATGTTAGCACAGGAACCGGGCCGTACCAGAAACCCGCCGGACGGCTAAGCCTTTCGATTATCAGTTGTTTGCGCCGTTTTCCAACCCGAGGCCGAGGAGGGCCGTTCTGGCAATGGTCGTTATAGCCAAGGATTTCCTGGCTTCTGGCTTGCGCGGGGATGCTGCGATGCGAAGGGCGGATTGGGCGCTGCCCCAGTTTTGGGACAGTTTCCTATTCGTCGTCCTCTTTCCAGGAGCGGAAATGTAGCCGGTGGCGGGTTTAAGGTTCTTTCTCAACTCACCTTGCCAGATATTTTTCGTTGTGCTAGGGAGTATCATCAAATTATCTCGTCATTCCGGCGCAAGAACGTCACCCCGTACTTGATACCGGGCCGGAATCCAGGCGTTTCCATACCCAAATCGTTCTACAACAGCAAGTAATTCTGGATTCCCGCTTTCGCGGGAATGACGGAAGTGGAACGCTTTGACGCTCGGCAACTCAATTTGACGACACGCCCTAAAGCCCCATCACAATTTAGAAATCCACGACACTCCGAGAGGTAATCGTATGTCAACTGATCAAATGACCGACTTGTCAGCGGTGGTGGAGGAGCTGCGGGATAGGGTTCGCTACCTGGAGGATATTGAGGCGTTGCGCAACCTCAAGGCGGAATACGCCGCCGCTTGCGACGACAACTATGACGCGGACCGGCTGGCCGCGTTGTTTGTTGAGGACGCCACTTGGGAAAGCGAAGGGATGGGGAGATACGAGGGAAGGGAAGCGATTCGGGAGTTCTTTCGCGGGATTTCCGGTCACTTCGTCTTCGCTTTGCATTACGGGCTCAACCCGCAGATCGAAGTCACCGGCGACACGGCTCGCGCTCGCTGGTACCTGTTCATGCCGTGCACCGTGGGTGACACCGGCAAGGCGATGTGGCGCGCCGGTCTTGACGAAGAGGAATACGTGCGAGTCCAAGGCAGGTGGATGTACCAGAGCAAGAAGTCGGCACCCTTTTTCCACACGACTTTCGAGGAGGGTTGGGCAAAGCAGCAGTTCATCTAGGCTGTTGGAACAACTGGACGGTACGGCAATCCTTCTCCGGTGCATGACGCCTGGGTCGCGAACAGGTGGACTCCACTAACCTCCCCCAGCACCAGGTCCACCGGAGTCGTGGGTCCGAGTTCCGTGCCGTCAGATCGTCCCGGGGTTACTGCGGCTGCAGATCCCGCGACTGGAACTGGAACCACCGTACTTGTCCGTCGTCCACCAGTTGCTGTACGGCGCGGTCGTTCTCGAGGCTGGCCACTACAGGCACGGCGGTCATGCCCGTGAACCGGCTGATGAATTCGGCGTTCCGAATTGCCCGCCGGGTATCGCGTTCGTCGGCGGTGTAGGATGCCTCGACGGCCAAGAACAGCTCGTTGCCGTCCTGGTCTTCAACCTTCGCAACCAGGTCGGCCACGTAGAAGCTGCGCCGGACGCTCGACGGGATGTCATCGGGCCTGGACCCGCGCAGCATGGCTCGCAAGTCGTTGCCGTTGAGCTGCTGCGTGATTTCGTAGCCCAGATGCTCGGCGATGTCGTCGGACATCTCGCGGGCGATGCGGCCGGCCGCGTGGCCCTTGAGGACGCCCAGGTCGTCGGTGATGCGCTGCATACGTTCCTCCATCCGAGCGTTGAACCCTTTTTGCTGGGCATTGGTCTCTTCCTGCCGGGCGTTGAACTCTTCCTGCCGCTGAATGAAGGCCCGGAAATCGGCGTTGAACTCTTCCTGCCGCGCGTTGAACTCTTCCTGCCGCGCGTTGAACTCTTCCTGCCGCTGGATGAAGTCCGTCACGTAGGTGGCGAATTGGGCGAAGCGCTCCGGCAGCTGCACCAGCTCTGCGGGGAGGACCAGGCTGCGGACCTGGGCGAGGAATTCGGGGTCGTCTTGCAGCGCCTGAAGCAAGCGTGCTTTGTCCTGTTGGCTCATCGTCATGGTTCTGCTCCGCGCCCGTCTTTGATTTTATCACTCTCTCCTGCCGGGCACAGAGAGCGACGGCGCGACGTCACGCTATTTTAGGCAACACAAGGGTCGTTCCAAGGTGCTAAACTGCTGGCGCACGGTCCTGGCCCAATCTGTACTGCGATTTTCAAACAGAAAGGAGTGAGCAGTGCCTTACGCCAACATAGACGGAGTTAACCTTTATTACGAGGAGTATGGCGCCGGCCCCGCGGTCATGCTGACGCCGGGCGGACGGGTGGACCACAACGGCCTGCGTCCCATGGCTGCCCTGCTGTCGACCCATTGTCGCGTCATCATCCACGACCGCCGCAACTGCGGCAAGTCCGACGTGGTGATCGGCGGCGAGCTTTCCGAGCAGCACCTTTGGGCTGAGGAAATGGCGGCTCTGCTGAAATACCTGGACGCTGCCCCGGCTTACCTGGCCGGAGGGTCCGCCGGTTCGCGCACTTCCCTGACGGTGGCGGTTCGGCATCCGGAGGTGGTCAAGGGCGTATTCGTCTGGGAAGTCTCCGGCGGGCCGAGGAGCGCCGAACTGATGTCCCCCGGCTACTACGGACAGTACATCGAGGCCGCCCAGCGCGGCGGGATGGCGGCCGTGGCCGCTACCGAGTTTTTCGAGCAGCGCATCCGGGACAACCCTGACAACCGGGAACGGATCCTTGCCATGGATCCCGAGGAGTTCTGCTCTGTCATGCGCCGCTGGCAGGACCAGTTCTCCCAACCCAACCCGGTGGGAGACCTGACTGAGGAGCAGATGAAGTCCATCACCTGCCCGGTGCTGGCCTTCGAGGGCAACACGCCGGACGACGTTCACCACAAGTCTGCCGCCGAGAACGTGAAGCGGCTGGTGCCCAACGCCGAGCTGCGCCCGTCGGCGTGGACCCACGAGGAGTGGGCGGTCATCGGTCAGCACGACAACACCTTCCCGGGCATCGCCGCAACCAACCGCTACCACATGAAGTCCACTTTCTACGCCGCGCAACTGCTGGAGTTCATCGCCAGGGTCGAGGCCCAACAGATCTCAGCCGCGGCCTGACCGCATCCCCCACAGACCGAAACGGAGGAACAGAATGGGAACCTTCAGACTATACTCTGGCGATGACGGCCAGTCCCACATTGAGGCCATCGACTTGGACCAGACGCCCGATTGGAAGAGCGCGCGGGATGTCACCACAATCAGCTTCAGTGAAGCTCCGGCCGGTCGCTTCTCCGACTGGCACACCGCGCCACGCCGCCAGTTTGTCATCGTCCTGTCCGGTCAGCTGGAGATCGGCTTGGGCGACGGCTCCAAGCACGTATTCGGCCCCGGCGACGCCCGCCTGGTGGAGGATATCACCGGCCAGGGCCACACCACCGCCACACACGGCGACCAGCCCTGCGTCACCTGCACTATCCCCCTGGCCAACCAGTAACCAACGCTTGCACCGGACCCGGTGGACACTGACGACGATGTCCCGGGCCGGGGATGCCGGTTACAGCGTATGAAAATCAGGGGGCTGCCGACAGCCCCCTGATCGCGAACCGGATGATTGCGGCGTGTCCCCGAATCGGTTTACCGTAGGAATTGGGCCAACTGATCCGCGTTGGACCGCATCATGCCGATGTATTCCGGATATTCGTCGTCCGGTAGCGAGCGGATGATGCCGACCTGGATGCCGGCGTCCTGCGCAACCTGCTGGAGGGCATCGTCGGAGAATTGGGTCTCCGCGAAGACGGCTGGCAAGCCCTTGTGCTCCACCAGTTCCAGGACGTTGGCGATGTCGTCAGGGGAAACATCCCCGCCGTGGCCCCCGACGAAGGCTTGCACCTCCATGTTATAGCGCTCGCCGAAGTATCCGAAGGCGTCATGGAACGTCACCATCACCCGGTGGTCTGCGGGTATCGACGCCAGGGTCTCTGCGATGTAGGCGTCCAGAGCCTCCAGTTCCTCAATGTACGCCTCCGAGTTGTCCAGGTAGGTTGCGGCGTTGTCCGGGTCGGCCTGGACCAGCCCATCGGTGATCTGGTTGACGTAGTGGACCACCAGGCGCGGGTCCTGCCAGAAGTGGGGATCACCGGCGCCGTGGTCGTGGCCGTGGTCATCGTGGCCGGCGTGGTCGTCGTGTCCCTCTTCCTCGTGGCCACCCTCGCCCAGGATGCCGACGAAAGCGATCTTGGTGGGGGTGCCGGAGATTTCCCAGTGGTTCACCTCTTCCAGGTCGTGGGCGTCGAGGGCGATGACTTCGCCGGCTCCGGAGTTGGTGATGAAGATGTGCCCGGGAGCGGTGGCGACGTGGGGTCGGGCCCAGAAGCCGGGATCGATCTCGCCGTTCAGCGCGTCGGACGTTGACGCCAGGAGATCCAGGTCATGGGCTTCGTACATGCGGAGTTCCCCGTCGCTCATGACGACCAGTAGGAGTTCGCCGTCGTGGCTGAGCGCCACCTGGATGGGGCGAAGGGCCTCGGTGGCCGGTATCAGCTGCTCCATTGAGCCTTCTTCCGGCTCGACGACGTACAGGCCCACGGCGGAGCCCAGGGCGAAGAAGTGGTCCAGCCCGTAGTACCCCCAGACGGAGGTGAGGCGGAAGTCGTCGGGAGATCCCGCCGGCGCGGGAATGAAAGCATCATGGTAGTGGCCGTCGTGGGCTTCGACCATCAACACGCCGCCGGTGCAGCCGAAGACGGCCATGTGGCCGTTGCCGGCGTCGCCGTGGAGATCGGGGCAACCCTCGGCGCGGTGCAGCGAGTGGCCGTCCAGGTCCCATATTTCGGCGCCGATGGGCAGGCGGTAGTCGCTGGGGCTCTGGGCGTAGTCGGGATGCTGGATGGTGACGGCGAAGAGGTCGTCCTCCAGGGGCACGGCCGCGCCGTGGTGGGGACCGGCGTTGAGGACGGTGGGCTGGTAGGCGTCGCCTTCTTCTTCCAGTTCGTGTTCATTGAGCAGGACGATGTCGCCGGACCCGTCGTAATACACGGTGGCCCACTCGCCTCCCACGTAGAGGTGGACGGGGCGGTCGCCGGAAAGGTCGAGACCCAGGGTGGACACGTCGCGTTCGACCAGGTCGAAGTGGTCTCCGTGGGCCTCCAGGTAGATGCCGCCGTCGATGATGTTGACGGCGTTGGCGTCGCTGGAAACGGCGACGGCGAAGCGTCCGCTCTTGGTCGGATAGATGCGTCCGGCGCGGGAACCCAGGTCGAACTCGTTCTGGTGGACGTGACCGGTTTCCAGATCGATGACCGAAAGATCACCGGTTTCCCCGTCGCCGATCAAAAGACGGCCGGCGAGTTCGGCGCCGTGTTCGTCGTGGTGTTCCATCTCATGGTGGTCTCCTCCCGGGAAGGGCAGTTCGACCAACTCCTGGGGCTCCAGTCCTTCGGAGGCGATCACACGAATGGCGTCGGCGGAGGAGGCGTTGTCGAGCAGATCTTCCACGTGGGCGGCGAGGTTGGTCCCGTTGCTGACGAGGAGGTCCGCCTCCGCGATGCGCACACTGTCTGAGGGAGCGCTCTGCCAGGTGTGGACGTCAACACCCGCTCTGACCAGCGTGTGCACCTGTACCAGATCGCCACCGACCTGTCGCACCAGGTCCGCGAGCACGGCGTTGCCGGTCACCACTTTGAGGGGCTCGCTTGGCTCTGAGCCGCCGGCCGGGGAGGCTGGGGATGTTGACGACGCGGGCGCGGAAGATGCGGTTGCCGTGGCGGGCGCCGCCGGCGCGGCGGAGGCTGGAGCCGCAGGAGGGGCGGTTGGGTCGGGCGATGCGGCGGCGGGTGGGGCGGAACCTGCGGCGGACGAAGCGCCGGACGGAGGGAGGTCCGGTTCTTCGCCCCCGCAGGCCGTCAGCAGCAGCGCAATTGCCGCCAGCGCGGTGAGGAGCGCCAGGGCCGGCCGCAGCGGAGAAGTCTTGACAGGAAGCGGGCGTGGTTGAAGGGGTGGGTTCATGGGTTTTCTCCGTTGTTGTGGATGTCGTTTGCCGGTCTGATCGACCTGGCAGCAGCGAGCGTCAGAGTTGATATGTAGTATCAATCCAAAGTTGACCAGGATGATCGGATCCAACCATGCGCAACGATAGATACGACGTATCAATATGGGAGAGGCAAAAAATAAAAGGCGCTGGGGCTCAGTCCTCGTCGCATTCGCCGCACACGTCCATCAGCACCTGACACGCTTGGCCGGAATGTCTGTCGGTTGCGATCATAATGATACATTGTATCGAATACTACCATCGCAATTTCGGCTTGTCAACATCGGACGGAGTTGGTCTCACATCAGAACGATACGACGAACGGCCCAAGTGGACTCGGCCCCCGGTCTGGACTATCATCGGGCCTGTCAAACGCTTCGGCCCAGCAGCGGCAAATGGAGGTCCAGGGACAATGGCTGAGAAGGGAATTCTCGACGGGGTTAGAGTCCTTAGCTTGGAACAGGTGCATGCGCTGCCGTGGGGGACTGGATTCCTGGCGGATCTGGGCGCTGACGTCATCCGCGTCGAAAGCCCCGACCACCTGCAGGACCGCAAATCCGGCCCCTTCCCTGAATCAACTCCGGGTGAAGAGTGGTGGAACGAAGCCGGCAACATGGTCTATTACGGCGCCCGCAACAAGCGCAGCCTGTGCATGGTCGTGACCAACCCGCGGGGCAAGGACGTCTTTCTCAAGCTGGTGGAGAAGGCTGACATCGTGACCGACAACTTCCGTCCCGGCACCATGCAGCGGTTCGGGTTCGACCATGACAGCCTCTCCGCAATCAACCCCCGCATCATTACCCTCAGCAGTACCGCTTACGGTTACACCGGACCCTGGCGGCGGGCCGGCTCCCGGGCCCGCACCGTGGACGCCGCCTGCGGTTTGTCCTACCTGACCGGCTACGAGGGCGGCCCTTCCCAGCGAGCCAGCCCCAACTACATGGATCATTCCGTGGGCAACAACGTGGCCTACGCCCTGCTGCTGGCCCTGTACCAGCGCAATAAGACGGGCAAGGGTATGCGGGTTGACCTCACCATGCTGGAAACCGGGGTCTCGTCAGTGGGGCCGGCCATCCTGGAGGCGCAGCGGGGCATAACCCGCGATCGTTTGGGCTGCGCCCACTGGTGGAAGGCGCCGCACAACGTGTATCCGGCCCGGGGCGACGACCGCTGGATAGTTATCGTCGTGTCGTCCGACACGGAATGGGAATCGCTGAAGGATGCAATGGGCCGGCCCCAGTGGGCCGAGGAAGCCAAATTCGGCACCGCTTTGGCCCGCTGGCGCCACCGGCATGAACTGGACGAGTTGATCGGCAACTGGACCTCCCAGCACGACGACCTGGAGCTGGCGCGAAAGTTGCAGGGACTTGGCATCGCGGCCGGCTCGGCGATGACCGCCCAGGACCTGGCAAACGACTCTCATCTGCGGGAGCGGGGCTATCTTTGGGAGTTCTCCAACCCCCAGGCCCCTGTCGTTGGGTCCCGCATTTTCGCCGGCCGCCCCTTCACAGATCCCGCCAATCCCATGTCAATCGCGAAGGTAGCGGCATTGGGAGAGGACAACCAGGCGATATTGGCAGAGCTGGCCGAGTTGTCGCCGGCGGAAATAGGAGAACTGGAATCCGAAGGCGTGGTTTACGGCGCGCCCCGTCCCGACGAACCCAGGCCGTAATTCACTGGCCAAGGGAGACCAAGTTCTGTTGACATTTTGACTTTTGTTCGTCATTCCGGCGAAAGCCGGAATCCAGAATTCGTTGCCACCGGAAAGTTGGCCGGAATGTGCGCTTGCCGGATTCCCGCTTTCGCGGGAATGACGGGAAATGTCAACAGACCCCCGCATTAATGGATAAGCAACCGTTGGAGAGACCATGCCCGGAATACTTGCCGAATTGCGCGTACTGGAACTGACCCACCGGCCCTCGGGTGCTTATTGCGCTAAGCTGCTGGCCGACCAGGGCGCTGACACCATCAAGGTCGAGCCGCCCGGCTGGGGCGATCAGGCCCGCCACGAGCCGCCCTTTATTGACGAGGTTCCCCATCCCGACCGGGGCACCTCCTACCTTGCCTTCAATACCAACAAGCGTGGCATCACGCTGGACGTGGAGCAGGCGGAAGGCCGTGAGCTTTTCGAGCGGTTGGCCGCCACTGCGGATATTATTGTTGAGAGTTATCCACCGGGGCGGCTGGCGGAACTGGGGCTTGGCTACGAACGGCTGTCCCAATCCAACCCCGGCCTGATCCTGGTTTCCATCACCTATTTCGGCCAGGACGGGCCCTACGCCAACTACCAGGGCGATGATCTGGTGGCTCAGGCCATGGGGGGCTACCTTTACGCGGTAACCGGCTCGGCCAGCGAACCGCCCATGGGCACGGCCCTGCAGCAGATGGAGATTACCGCGGCCCGCAACGGGGCGGTGGCGGTGATGGCGGCGCTGTTGCGGCGAGAGCAGTCAGGACAGGGTACCCACATCGACGTCTCCACCATGGAAGCCGCCGTCAGCACCCCCTCCGGGCTGATCCACCCCTACACCTATACCGGGCGCAACCCCCACCGGGGCGGCAGCGACGGCAACGTGATGGACGGGATGCACCTGCCCACCCTGGACGGCGAAGTAACGCTCACCACGGCCGGCACCGGCGGCCGTCCCATGCAGGCGTGGGCCGAGTTTCTGGAGGAACCGGGGCTGCTGGACTCCAAGTTCGCCTCCCGCGCCGGCCGGATGGAACACTGGGAGGAGCTTCATGACCTGGTGGCCCCCAAGCTGGCCCAGTGGACCAACCTGGACCTGATGCGGGAGACCATGGCCCGGGGCCTGGTCGTAGGGCTGGTTCAAACGCCGCAGCAGGTGGTGGAATCGCCGCACCTGGAAGAGCGCGGGTTCTTCGTCGAGATGGACCATGCCCGGGCCGGCCTGTTGAAATACCCGGGTTCGGGATTCTTCATCGACGGAGAAAACGCCATGGCATCGGCCCGACCCACGCCCCGCCTGGGCGAGCACAACGTCGAAATTCTGTGCGGTGAACTGGGCCTCACGGTGCGGGACCTGGGACTGCTGCGGGCGGCCAGGGTGATCTGATCCACCCACAGGTCATTGCGAGCGTAGCGTGGCAATCTCGTCGGCGTAACGGACGCCGCTCAGCCAACGAGATCGCCGCGTCGCTGCGCTTCTCGCGATGACAAACTGGGTACGTGTGCGGTTCCTACTCTTCGTCCTCTTTCCATGAGACGAAACGACCGGGAGAAATGACGATCAGGGTCAACCGTTCGTCTGCCAGAAGTTCTCCGGCGAACTCGGCGCCTCGCTCGTCCCCCTCGTAGAGGACGCAGGTCCGGCGCACCATGTCATCCAGCCCGCTGTCGGTGATGTCGGCCGTGCCCTCGATGGTCACAAAAGAATAGGGATGATCCGGGGTGCAGACGCATAGGGCAACGGCGGAATTGCGGCGAATGTTTCGCACCTTTACCGCCCCTCTGTCGGCCATCACCAAAGCCTGACCGTTATCCCAGAGGAACCACACCGGCGCCACGTGGGGAGTTCCGGTGGTCCGCATGGTGACCAGCTGCGCCGTTCGTGGCTGGGACAAAAACTCATCCACCTCTGTTGCGTTCAGTGTTCCCAAGGTATTTCCTCCTGCTCCGTATCAGGTGCGCTATTCCGTTCATCGAGACGCCGGGCCCATGATAGCGGAAATGTAGCCGGTGGCGGGTTTTGGGTGAACCGATCCACGTTACGCCCGCACTATGGCCAGCAAACTCCAGGCAATGACTCTCCGCTCACTGGCCGGGCCCCCTCTGCCCCGGGCGGATGGTTCCTCCCTCTCCGCCCCGGCGGCCCACGCCCGAGCGTTGCCCGGAACACTCAACGGCTCAGAGAGGCATCCTGACGCCTACCGTCGATTGGTTGCTGTCCTTCGATTCTGTCGTGGGCTAACCGGTCAGTAACTATTATCGGTCGCGCTCGTCCTTTGACTGTGTTATGAGCGCGCCTCTCTCGCTCAACCGTCCGATCCGGTGACCCTGCTCAATCGGTTTCTCCACGTCTCTTAGAGGAGAGCGCATAAAGATTGCCGTCATGGGACGCCACGTACAGCATGTCCCCTACCACTACTGGGCTGGCTGAGATCTTTCCGCCCGTCTTGAAATTCCATTCCTCTTTGCCCGTAAAGGAATCCAGGGCATAGAGAATGCCATCCTCGGAGCCGACCAGTAACGTGTTTCCGGTCACGATTGGACCGGCCGTGATCTTCTTGTCCAGTTTGGTTGCCCACCGCTCCGAGCCGGTGCTTATGTCCAGGGAGACGACCTTACCCCCGGCGCTGGCCACATAGACCGCGTCGTGGGCAGTGGCAGGACTGAGCGACACGCTGTCGCCGATGCCGGAGGCCCAGATCGCCCCCTGTTGATTGGGCACACTGGGCAGCAGGCCCCACACAAACAGATTGACCCTGGCGGCCCACCAGAGACGTTCCAGAGGATAGGTGCTGCTGTTCCAATCCAGCGACCATACGGTCCCTCGATGAGATACGACCAAAACCTGGTCCTCTTGTATCGTAGGGGATCCCATTATGGGCCAGCCCGCGTCGTAAACGAAACGGATGCGACCGGTTTTCCCCTCCACGATGTGGAGCAAGCCATCCTGAGAAGCCACGGCCACCCGGTCATCACGGTAGGCTACCGGAGCGACAATCCATCCCCCGAGGGTAATGGTCCAGCGTTCCTGGCCGGTGGCGGCGTCGAGGGCATATAGCTGCCTGTTGGTGGAGCCAATATAAACCGTCCCATCGGCCACGATAGGCGAGGCAAGCACCGGATTGCCGAGGTCCTTTTCCCACCGCAGCTCGCCGGTTTCCCGGTCCAGAGCGACAAAGCGTTTATTCCGCAGGCCAAAAAACAGCAGGTCACCGGCGATGGCCGGAGAGGTATCGGAAGGGACGACGGAAGAAAATTCCCATACCGGCTGACCGGTGTCTCTTTCCAGAGCCAGGGCACGGCCGTCCCCGGTAGTGATATAGATCCGGCCGGCCACCACCGCCGGTCCGGCAAGAATGGGACCGGACGTGTTGTAAGTCCACCGCAATTCTACCGGCGTCTGAGGACCTTGGTCCGGAGTAGAAGCGCTATTCTGGGGCGTCCGTCGAATCTGGGCCCAGGTCTCGGAGCCGGTATGAGCGCTGATCCTGGTGGTGGCCTCGGGAGGGGGGGAAATCAAGGCGATCAAATTGAAGCTGATCGTAACCCACCAGAGAATCAGCACCAAGACCAGGGCAATGCCGACAATCCAGGGCCGACGGCGTATGACACGCCAGATGCGGCGCCGTAGATGCGGCCTCTCGGAGGCCGATTTTGGCACGAGCGTCGTCATCTAGTCGCGCCGGTTGACGCGGTGAAATACGCTTTCACTTTGGTATCGATTTACGTATTGCCTCGCAGTTTGGGGTCCAATGCGTCCCGGATCGAGTCGCCGAAGAGGTTGAAGGCCAACACGGTGATGGTGATGGCTACCCCGGGGAAGATAACCAGCCACCATTCCGGCTTGAGAGTGGCTGCCACCGCGCCACCCAGCATGTTGCCCCAGGTGGCGGTGGGAGCGGGCACTCCGACGCCCAAAAAGCCCAGGGACGCTTCCAGCACGATGACCCCTCCCAGCTGGGCGGTCACCAACACCAACCAGGGGGCCAGGCATTGGGGCGCTATGTGCAACGCCATGACCCTCAGGTCGGAGGCCCCAATGGCCCTGGCGGCTTCTATGTACGAGTTCTCCTTAACGGAAAGGGACACCGAGCGAATCACCCGAACCGATAACGGAATGCGGGTAATGGCGATGGCCACTATGACCGTGAATACTCCTGCTCCCAATCCCAACAACAGCACCATAGCCAGGATGAGAGTGGGGAAGGACAGGAGCAGCTCAACGAGTCGCTGGCTGTAAATATCGAACTTTCCGCCCAGGTAACCGCTGGCGATACCCCACATGGCGCCGAGTGCGTCCCCGACTATGACAGCGACGAAGGCTACCAACAGAGATATGCGCGCTCCATAAATGACCCGGCTGAGCACGTCTCTGCCGACACGGTCGGTACCCAGGAGGTACTCCGAATCGGGCGGTTGATTGATTGATGTAAAGTGCCCCTCGATCGGGTTGTAGGGGGCTATCAAGGGTGAAGCGACCGCAAGCAATATTATGACCCCCAGGATTACCCCACTGGCAGTTCCCACCGGCTGCTTTTCAGCAAATCTGCGAAGCCCCCGCAGCACCCCCACGGTGTACCCCTTGACGGTAGTAACCGTCTCGGGCGCGGTTACAAGGACAGTTGGATTCTCTGCCATCGATCAACTCCCTGGGGCTCAAGCCGCGTGTGTCTGAATGCTCCGGTGGTCGGCTGGTGTAGCGGCCCCTGTCCGCTTGAATTCCCGCTACGCGCCAAGTAGGAGGACATGGCCTGGAAGGGCCGGGAGGTCGTAAGGGTCCGCCACGAACAGCCAGGCCCAGTTCATTCCGAGTCGCGTTAGGTCCAGACCCATCTGGTAAGCGGGGCCGTTCCAATGGACGGCCACAGTAGATCACTGAGTGCGAAGCCGATCCGCCGTTCCAATCGGGCCACCTGGTCACGCGCTAGGAGTAGCGGATCCTGGGGTCAAAGAAGGCATAGGAAATGTCCACCAAGAGGTTCAGCACCACGAAGATCAGGCCGTACAGCAGGACCAGATTCTGGATCACGACGTAGTCCCGTTCCGTAAACGCGACCACCAGCGTGGATCCCAGCCCCGGTACTCCGAAGGCTTTCTCCACGACGACCGACCCGCCAAGGAGAAATCCCAAGAGCACTCCCGACAGGGTGATCACCGGGAGAATGGCGTTACGCAGGGCGTGGCGCAGGATCACCCAACGCTCCGCCAGCCCCTTGGCCCGAGCAGTGCGGATATAGTCGTCTCGCAGCACCTCCAGGAGCGTCGAACGGGCCATGCGCGCTACGTAGGCTGCTTGGCTGAGGGCCAACACCAGGGCCGGGCCCCACACGATTTGTAAGTTGGCCCACGGGTCTTCCCAAATGTGGATGACTCCAAAAGGCGCCTTATAGTGCCACCCCAGCAGTAGCACGAGCACGATCAGCGTCCCCAGCCAAAAATTGGGGATTGCCAGGAACAGTATGCTGAAGAATCGGGCGACGTAATCGCCGAAGCTGTTCTGTTTGACCGCGGCCAGGATTCCAACCGGCAGGCCGATGATCCAGGCAAAGATGATCGCCAGAATCGCGATCTCCGCAGTCAACGGGCCCCGATGCGTTATGGTTTCCATGACCGTGTCACCCCGCCAGAAGGACTCTCCCAGCTTCAGGGTGAACACGTCTCCCATCCAATTGACATACTGCTTCCACAGAGGATCGTTGAGGCCCAGGCTTTCAAGAAGCCTTTCCCGATCCGCCTCACGCAGCATTCGAAACCCGTCTTCATCGCTGAACATGACCGCCAGGACGTCTCCGGGCAAGATACGCATTGCGGCGAAGATGATGACCGTGATCACGAAAATGGCGGGCACCGAAAGCAGGAGCCTGCGCAGGATATAGGTTTGCATCTTCCTACCTTTGTTCGAGTGGGGCGAGCCGGGCTGGGGCAAGCGTCATCGCGTCAGCATGGGGCATCGCAAGGCTCGGGGATCCTCCTACCTGTCGAGCCACACCGTGTCGTAGCGGTTGCAGTTGTAGATGCCGCAGCCGGACTTCTCCACCACGCCGCCGACGTAGTCGTACCAGGCGTTGAAGATTATGCGCCAGTGGTGCGGAGCCATTGGCACTTCCCGGTCCAGGATTTCAGTTGCCTGTTGCCACAAAGCCACGCGCTTGGCCGGGTCCAACTCGGCGTCAATCTGGTCCATGATGGCGTCAAACTCGGGGTTGGACCAACGAGAGAGGTTTTGAGCGCCGCCGGTCTTGTAGAAGTTGGTGCCGTAGTCCGAAGGGTCCATCAGGTTGGTGCCGATGGAACCCAGTCCGATGTCGAAAATCCCGGTGCGCATGTCCTCCTGCCACTGCCCGCCTTGAGGCGCCCTCAAATTGGACTCGATGTTCAGATGGACCCTCAGCATCTCCTGGACTATCGGCGCCATCACGTCCTCGCGGGGAGCCCATCCTCCACGCACCGAGAAGTCCACGTCCTTGATGCCTTCGGCGTAGCCAGCCTCAGCCATCAAGGCCTTGGCCTCCGCGATATCCGCGCTTTTGTCGATCGTAAAGCCCGGTTTCGTCAGCAAAACCTCGTCGGTAGGGGAGAAGGCCATATTCGGAGGCGACCAATCAACCACGACCTTGCCGAAGAGACCCTCCGTCGCTTCCATGATCGCCCACCGGTCCGTGATCAGGTGAATTGCCCGGCGCACCCTCGGGTCGTCCCACGGCGCTCCCTTCTCTATGTTGAACCACATCGCGTTGGCAGCGACGCCTTGCCAAATATGGTTTGATGTAGCGGGGATATCGTTCATCTCGGCGACGGCTTCAGGGCTAATGTTCCAACAGAAATCCACCTGGTTGGCGATACACAGGGCATCCCGTTGAGCCGTTTGGACAGAAAAGATGGTCACGCCATCCAGGTAGGGCAGACCGTCCACAAAGTATTCGGTATGTCGTTCGGTTTCCCACGTCTCTCCCTGGGTGAAGTCTACGAACTTGAAGGGCCCGGTCCCAGGGCCGCCGCCTTTGAGTTGTCTCAGGTCAAAATTGTTCTCCTCCAGGGTTTTTTTCGGGTGAATCACATTCCACTCCACCGCGAATGCACCCAGGAAGAAGCCGCTCGGTTGCTTGAGTCGCACCTGAAACGTCAATGGGTCAGGGGCCTCAATTCCATCTACGATTGGCGCCAACAGGTCCTGCCGCAAGCTGGTTACGCCTTCGGGAGGATCTATGATGCGACTCCAACTGGCGAGCACGTCCTCGGAGGTCATAATGCTCCCGTCGTGGAACTTGACCCCTTCGCGGAGCGGGAAAGTCCAGGTCAGGTTATCTTCCGAAACCGTCCAGTCCTCAGCCAGGTCCGGGATGATCGAGTTGCCTCCGTCCAGAGGGTTGTATCGCAGCACTCCGTTATATTGCTGGCTCATGGGTTCAGCGGTATAGGCCGTGGCCGATTGCATCATGTCGTAGTGCGCGGTATCCGCAATCGAAGCCACCCTGAGCGTCCCGCCTTGCTTCGCGTTGGGATTGAGTAGCGAAACCGCTCTGGTGTCTCCGGCAGCGGCCACTGGTGTGGGTATCGCAGTCGGAATCTCCGTGGCTACGGCGATCTCCCGGATTCGGACCACCGGAGTCTGCTCTCCGGCAGAAGCAGCCGCCGGAGTCTGCCCTCCATCAGCAGAAGGGGCGACGGATTCCGGCGTTGGGGTTTCGGCAGTCCCGCAGGCGGCCGCCATTAACAACATCGGAATCAACGCGGCAACCACCATGTTCTTGGGTATCTTCAACAAACGGTGCGTCATCTCTCGACCTCCACACGTTCGGGATTGGAAACCGATGGTCATACCAGGGGGCCAGGTATTCCGGGGCTGTGCTGCGACGAGTCACTCGTAATATCTAAGGCCATCATAACGGATTACCAATGATTGATGGCTTATATTATCATTTTTCGCAAGTAAGATGCGCACATACGTCGTGAAATCGTCGTATTCCGGCTCACCATAAACTACAGAATCCCGTCTGTCAACCGGACGAATGCACTCGCCAGGGTCTTTTCAAAGTCCCGGATGGTGGCCTTTCACCCCGAACTGTCATTCCCGCGGAAGCGGGAATCCAGCAGGTCGCTGGGTTCGGAATGTTCTGGATTCCGGCTTTCGCCGGAATGACGGATTAACTTTGAAAAGGCCCTGGGCACTCGCGCGTACCCGGTTTGTCATCGCCAGGAGCGCAACCGCTCATGGTGAGCTTGTCGAACCACGCGGTGATCTCGTTGCTGAAAGAGACCCCGTTGCCATCACGAGATTGCCACCCCCGCATCAAGTGCGGGGTCGCAATGACGGTTCGTGTGAAACTGGGTACTCATGAGAGTTTGACGCTGCCGATTTTTATACGTCATCTTGTCGGAGTTCCCGTCTGTGGCGCGCACTGGTGATGATGACTTGTCAAGAACGCAGCCGAAGGCCGTCCGGGCGGTTCTGTCGCTGAAATTCGAGCCATCCGCTACTGCGTCCAAAACCGACCGCCACGCCGCCCCATGACGTGCATTTACGTCGTTGCGGACGCGCCCAGCCAGCAGTGGGTCATTGAGGTACGGGTGTGGCTGAATCAGCCGGCGGCGGCTGTAGAACCACCCACGCCTACCCGTGCACCGGTGGTGGTGCCTGGCGACGCGGACACCGACGAACTGGATGAGGTGATAGCCAGCTTGGAGGCAGCACTTGCCGAACTGTACGCGCTGCGTGATGCGCGGCAGTGATTTCCGGCAACCAGAGAACGTCAGCCCTCGGTCTGCCCCGGCTCGTCGCCCCTGGCCATGCGGTAGCCGATGCGGGGTTCGGTGAAGATGTAGCGGGGGTTGGCGGCGCTGTCCTCCAGCCGCCGGCGCAGCCGCCGGATGATGGTCCGCACCAGTCCGTTGTCGCCGGAGCGGTTCGGGCCCCACACCCGCACCACCAGCTGGTCGTGGGTCAGCGCCGTCCCCGCGTTGGCCGACAGCTCGTAGAGCACCGCGTACTCGGTGGCGGTCAGCTCCACCGCACGCCCGGCCAGGGTAACCCGCCGCTGGGCGTAGTCGATGCTCAAGTCGCCCAGCGTGTAGGGCGGAGGCTGGGCCGTGGGCCCCAACCCGGCCCGCTGCCGCAGCGCGGCCCGGATGCGGGCCGTCAGTTCGGAGGCAGAGAAGGGCTTCACCACGTAGTCGGCCGCGCCCATGTCCAGGGCCCGGGTGACGTTCTCCTCCTGTCCGTAGGCTGACACGAAGATCACCGGCACGTCGGTGGTGGCCAGGATGCGCTGCATCAGCTCAATGCCGTCGCCGCCCGGCAGCATCAGGTCCATCAGCACCAGCTGGGGCCGCTCCTGCTCCATCAGCCGGGGCACCTCGGCCGGGTCGGCGGTGACCACGGCCTGGTAGCCGGCCCGGGTCAGGGCGGCGCGGATGTTGCGCAGGGCCACGGGGTCGTCGTCCACCGCCAGCACCCGGGTCCGCCGTCCCATCCGTCGACGGGAGCGGACTCCGGGTCGAGCGGCTCCAATGACGGTGTCCTCCTCCACCGCCGGCACGGTGAAGGTGAAGCGGGCCCCCAGGTCCGGCCCCTGGCTCTCGGCCCAGATGCGGCCCCCGTGGGCCTCCACGATCCCCTTGCAGATGGCCAGTCCCAAGCCCGTGCCCGCCGGGTCGCCGTCCCGGGAACCGCCGTCCAGGCGGGAGTACTTCCGGAAGAGGCGCGGCAGGTCCTCGGCCAAGATGCCCCGCCCCCGGTCCGCAACCGACAGGGCCACCTGCAGGCCCTGCCGGCGCGCCCGAACCTCGATGGGCGAGGCACCCCCGGAGTGCCGGGCCGCGTTGGACAGCAGGTTGCCCAGCACCTGCACGATGCGCCGCCGGTCCGCCAGCACCAGGGGCAGGTCCGTTCCCAGGTCGATGTTCAGACGGTTCCGGTTCCCGTCTCTCAGGAAGGCGCTCCTGGCCTCGTCCACCAGGGCGGCCAAATCCGACGGCTCCGGTGCCACCGACAGGGCCCCCGTCTCGATGCGGGCCACGTCCAGCAGGTTGTTGATCAGGTCCCGCATCTGCTCCGACTGCTCCACGATGATGCGGTGGAACTGGCGCATCTCCGCCGGATCCAGGGACGCCGCCTCGTCCAGCAGGGTGTCCGCCGAGCCCCGGATAGAACTCAGCGGGGTGCGCAGCTCGTGGCTCACCATGGCCAGGAACTCGGCCCGCAGCCGCTCCATCTCCTCCAACGGCGCCAGGTCCTGCATGGTGACCACGAAGGTCTCGACCCCGCCGTCCTCCCCCAGGATGGGCGTGCCGTTGAGTAAGGTGGTGACGCTGCGTCCGTCGGGGAGTTCCAGGGTCACCTCCTCGGCCCGCACCGTCTCCCCCACCCCCAGGGCGTCGTACACGGTCAGGTCCCCCAACGACACCTCCGTCCCGTCGCCCCGCCGGCAGGTCATCGAACTGATGGCGGCTTCCCACGACCCGTCGGGCTCCAGCAGGTCCCCGATGATCCGCCGGCTCTCCCGGTTCAGGGACCGCACCCGGCGGTTCTCCACGTCGAACACCACCACGCCGATGGGCGAGGTGTCCACCAGGGCCTCCAGGTCCGCCCGCGCCCGCCGCTCTTCCCGGTACCGCCGCGCGTTGGCGATCACCAACGCCGCCTGGGAGGCGAACATCACCAGCGTCTCCTCGTCCTCGTCGCTGAACTCCACGCCCGGCTCCTGCCGGCCCAGGGCGATGGTGCCCACGCTCTCCCCCATGTGCCGGATGGGGGCGATCAAAAGCGAACTCACCGGAACCGGCGAGAAGTCGGAGAGACCCACCGACGCCAGGTGACTTCCGTAGTCGCCCACCCGCAGCGGCCCCTCCAGTCCGCTGACGTACTGGTACACCAGCATCCCGTCGGGCAGGAAATCCTCATACGCCCGGCGCTCGTCCTCCGTCATGCCCGAGGTGACGAAGTCCTGGGGCCGGCCCGACCCGTCCAGGGTGGTGATCACCCCGTAGCGGGAGTCGGTCAGGGCGCGGGCGGCGTTGACCACCTCCTGGAGCACGGTGTCGAAGTCCAGGCTCTCGTTGATGCGCAGCGTGGCCTCGCTCAGCCGGGACAGCCGGTCCCGCGGCGTCGCGTTCTCCCGGCCCCGGCCGCCGTTTTCCTCCATCATTTGCCGTCACCTCCGTCAGCGCCGGCTTGGGCTTGGTGGGCTCACGCCTACTTACTATCCGAATCTGTCATAGGAGTTACGCACTTGAAATTACAAACCCGTCATTCCTGCGCAAGCAGGAATCCATAGGCTTCACAGTGAACGAATCTGGAACACTGTTAACGATTTCGGCCACTGGATTCCCGCTTTCGCGGGAATGACGGGTGTAAAGTCTCCCAACTGCGTAAGTCCTATGACAGATTCGGAAAGTGGGTAGGCGCGAGACTTGGTGGGCCCTTGACGGAGCGCATTGTACTCACGATGGAATATTGACACAAGATATGACACCGTAAATTGCGAAAATTTGACACGCTAACGACATAGCAATTTTCGGGCAGAACGATATGATTTATGTAAGGATAACTGCTTTCTATGATCGATTCGGTCGAATATTGCGGATTTTGGACACGAAGATATACATCAGGTCACGGCCGACGAGGAGGAAAACCATGAAGCATATGAAACGTACCAACAGGATTGTCGCATTGGCAGCCGCACTGGCCGTGCTGGCTTCCGTAGCGGGAGCGCTCCTGTGGACCGGAGGCGACGCCCAGGCCAACGACCCGCCCGACGGCTTCCAGTACGGCGCTGTGACGTGGGCGAGTTCCACCGTCGCATTGGTTCAGGGGCAGGAGTTGGAAGGCGCTGGTGGAGTTGCAGCTAATGCGGGATCACCGTATCGAGTACCGTTGCACAGCCAATATAGGGTCACAATCCGAGGTAGGGTCGAGGGACCTCAGTGTAGTATCACAGATGGTGTCGTGTCTGGTTCCTGTCCACTGGCAGACACGACCACGGCTGTTGTGGCCAGTTTGAGCAACAATAACCTGTCGTTGGAAACTGCTGGTAATACGAGTGGGACCAGGGCGGTGTTCCGCGCGGAGAACGTCGGCACGACGACCATCACCTTCACCGCCTCCGCCAGCGGCGATTGGGCGAATACGACGTTGAAATTCGACGTGCAAGTGTACGAGCCCACGGTCAAGACCACCGACCTCAATATGCCGGCGTCCGTCTCCATGCAGGAAGGCGAGACCCGGTACGTCGCCGTGGATTGGATAGGCGCGGCCGATAACACCGCACCCTTGCAGAACAACAATGGCGTTGTGGTGCTGCCGGCGGCAGTGGGAGTTGTCTCGGCTAACGACAGCATCCGTGTGACGTTGCAAGGCACTCCCGGCAACCGCTTGCTGAAGATCGACGCGCTGGAAGACAGCGATTACGACGCCGAAACCGGCGAGTACCAGATGTACTTCGGCGGCGTGCGGGCGCGGTGGAACGGCAAGTACTTGCAGACCCTGACCGTCAACGTGACGGACAATGACGACGAGCCACCTACCCCGACGCCTACGGATACGCCCACGCCCTCGACAAACAATCCCGCAACCGGAAGTCCGACCATCAGCGGCACGGCTCACGTTGGTCAAACTTTGACCGCAGACACTACGGGCATCGCCGACGAAGACGGCATTGAAAACGTCAGCTATGCCTATCAGTGGGCAGCTAATGGAGTCGAAATAGCGGGGGCGACCAGCTCGACGTACATCCTGACCGAATCCGAGGCCGGCAAGATCATCTCGGTCACAGTTGCTTTTTCCGACGACGCTAGCAACTCGGAAAGCCTTACCAGTGCATTTACAGCGGCGGTCACGACGGACACGATGTGCTTTGGCCTGTCCGGCACGGCGGAGACCAACTGCCTGCTGCGCGAGGTCCTGAACGAGCTTCAAATAGCCAACGCTGCCCCGCCACTGAACCAAAACTAAACCGGCCAATCCGCCCGAGCCGGACCTGACGGGTGCGGCCGGGCGCGGCCGTCCGCCGTGAGCCATCGCCCGCGGGGGACGCGGCCTATCCGTCTTGCCGCAACCAATTCGCCAGCAACACCACCGCGTAATCGTGAGGTTCTGCCACGTCCACCATACCGGCGCGCTCATGCGTACCCAGTTTCGCCCGAACTGTCATAGGAGTTACGCACTTGAAATTACAAGCCCGTCATTCCTGCGAAGGCAGGAATCCAAAGGCTTTACAGCGAACGAATCTGCAACGCTGTTAACGATTTCGGCCACTGGATTCCCGCTTGCACGGGAATGACGAGTGCAAA
>JAPPMU010000046.1 GCA_028873965.1 Chloroflexota bacterium | reverse complement strand
CGGCTGTTCAATCATCTGCTTCCGGCGCTTGAACCCTTTCTGTTAGGGGTTCTAAAGCGGCGGTCAAGTTCACTCCTGAATTCACGCCAGTAGGAATCGTTTGGCCGTCCGCCGATCCGGTACTGAAAATAGTCAATCCATCCTTGGGTGAACTGACGCCGGTATCCAGCAACCCCATCCGGCTCTGGCCCCCGGTCCACCCAACGCATTCCGGTTACGCCCCGTCCTGTGACAAGTCGGATTGGCGATTAGCCATGAACCGGCGCATCATCTCGTCAAATCGTTCGTCTTGCGCCTTGAGCCAGCCGCCGGCCAGCAGGTCCTCGTTGACCAGCCGCCTCAATTCCTGCATCCGCACTTCGTCCTCCGGCGTCAGATTGTCCTTGTTGCGCAGCTCGCGCAGCTCCTCGGCGTGGCGCGCCGTCCGCTCGTCCGTGGGATCGTCAATCTCCATATACTTTCTATAAATTTCATCCGCCGTCCACCCGATGATGTCCCGTTCGTTGCGCGACCAGACCACCTGCCCGGTTGCGTCCCGCTTCAGCAGGTGAACCTGCCCCTTCTTCAACCCGGCAACCATCATCGGCGAGTGGGTGCTGGCGAAAATCTGCACGTTGGGAAAGTGCCGCTGCAACGTCGGGATGATGCGCCGCTGCCAGGAAGGATGCAGGTGGGCGTCAATCTCGTCGATGATGAAGATGCCGTACCTCCGTTTCCAGCTCATGTCATCTCGGTAATGCCGCGCCATTCCCAGCATGAACCGCGCAACCCATGCAAAGACCGAGCGAGTACCATGGCTCAACTCAGGGAAAGTAAGATTCCCGTCCGTCGTAACAAATTTCTCCTGCCCTTCGCGCCATTGATAATAATCGTAGTCTCCATAGGAAGCAGGATAAGGTTCAAAAACCTCTATACCCATTTCGACTCGAAATTCCCTCATAATCTCAGAAATCACTTGGTCAATTTCAGCCGCAATTGCACGCTCAAATTGTGTGCCATGGCGTTTGTATTCAACGGCTTCGTACACATGGTGATCCTCTTTTATTACTTCAGACGGGTTGTTGGGACCATCTTCTGCGCCGACATATTCCTGCTTTTTGGGCGGCAATCCAGGATTGTGATAGTCAACATATCCAAATTCCCTGCCCAATTCATACCAGTCAATATCGTCTCCTTCAATCTCTTGGACGCCATCGCGGCTCCATATTGTAAGGAACGCCGAAAAAGAGTTCATATAGAATGATAATATGCCTGACAGTTCTCGATCATCACCAATCGGACTACCCCAACTCATCTCAAACTCGGTTGCGGCGCGCCCATCATCTTCGCTGAAATCATCAATGGCGAACAAAAATGGTTGCGGCAACGGTATTTCAGAAGTATGCCGGGTAATAACGGCCACCAGAGCCTGCAAGATCGTGGACTTCCCCACGTTGTTTGGGCCGATGAACAGGTTCACGTTGGCATCGAACTCCAGCTTAACCCCATCATCGCCGCTGCCGTCCGGGCGGCGACGGAACGGGCCAACATTGGCTAATTCCAACGAATGAATAGGCATGGCGGTTTCCTGACAACCTCGCTTGGGTTCATTACCCAAGATAGCACAATCACAGCGGCGGGTTCAGCGACACGTCCAGCACGGCCTCGCACCAGGCCGCGGCGGACAGCAGGCGCGCTTCCGCAAACGGCGACGCAACCATCTGGATGCCCAGCGGCACGCCCGACTCCGCCAGGCCGGACGGCAGGGCGATGGCCGGGAAGCCGCACGACGTCCAGGGGCCCTGGAACGCCGGATCTCCGGTGTTGGTGCGGTCGGCCTGCGGAGGCGACGGCGCGCCTGGGGTCAGCAGCACGTCGCATTGCCTGGCGGCTTCCTCCATGTCCGTGGTGAATTGCCGCCGCCTCTCCAGGGCGCGGGAATAGTCGATCCCGTCCACCGCCAGCCCCTCGGCCAGCATCGCTCGCAGCTTGGGCTGGTAGTCCTCGGCCTGCTGACGGTACATTGGCTCGTGGAATGCCGCCGCTTCCACCGCCATGATGAGACGCTGGTCCACGTAGGCGGAATCGATACTCTCCGCCAAGGGAATCTCCTCTATCTCCGCACCGGCTTCGGCCAGTCGTTCGGCCACGGCGTCCAGGTGCCGGCGGCTCTCAGAATCCGCTCCCTCGTAAAAGTAGCGACGCAGCAGCCCGATGCGCGGGGCGCTCGGCTCGGCGATGGCGGTGAGATAGTCGCCCACCGGCTCCCGGGAGGACATGGGATCGGCCACGTCCGGGCCGGCCATCACCTGCAACAGCAACGCCGCGTCCTCCACCGTGCGCACCAACCAGCCCACGGTGTCCAGGTTCCAGCTCACTGGCACCACGCCGTGGCGGCTCACCCGGCCAAAGGTCGGCTTGAAACCGACCACGCCGTTATAGGCGGCCGGCCGCAGAACTGAGCCCACCGTCTGCGATCCCAGCGCGGCGGGACACATGCGGGCCGCCACGGCCACCGCCGACCCGCTGCTGCTCCCACCCGGAGTGTGCGCCGGATTCCAGGGGTTGTAGGTGGGCGACGGGTCCAGGCAAGCGAACTCGGTGGTCACCGCCTTGCCCAGCATCAACGCTCCGGCCCTCTTGAGCAGGGTCAGAGACGTGGCGTCGTAGTCGGGCACGAAGTCTTTGTAAACCTCGCTGCCCGCCTTGGTGGGGATGCCGGCGGTGTAGTAGATGTCCTTCATCCCGATGGGCACGCCGTGCAGCGGACCCAGGGGCCGTCCCTCAGCCACGGCGGCGTCGGCCCGGCGAGCGTCGGCAAGAACCGTTTCGCGGTCCACGTACACCCAGGCCAGCAGGCGCTCGTCCAGGGCTTCAATGCGGTTGAGGCACGCCTCGGCGAGTTCAACGGCAGTCAGTTCCCGACGGGCGATGGCGCGGGCGGCTTGGGCGGCGGTGAGTTCGTTAGAGTTGGCCATCGGTTACCGTTCCTGTTCCAAGAGGGTGAGCATCAACGCAACAAAACGATGCACCAGTGGACGGTCGTACTCAATGTCTTCCGGCTCCATGGTGCCGTTGTAAAAGTTGGAGTGAAAATGACGGGCGGCGAGGATCCCCGACCGCAGCCGTTCATCGTCTACCTCGTCAGCGATAGACCTGGCGGCGTTGATCAGAGCGCGGTGGGTTCCATACTGCAACCCCCGCTGTTGAGCCACCGCCATGATGGCGTGGGCGGCGGCGCCCCAGAGTTTTTCGGACGCTTGAAGGGCATCGCCGGCGTCAAACTCCCGGTCGGCATCGGCCAGGAAACCCTCTGCGGTTTGGGCATGGTCTGTGGTTAGCATCGGTTAATCCTTCCCGCTAATCGCGGCACGTCCGGAACAGGACGCAGATGGAGATGGCGCGGCGGTGTCTGACCAGCCTGCCTCGCCTTCCTCCGCGCTATTATTGGCGCGGGGCTGACTACCAAGTGCACAGTTGAGCCGGACGGTACCGCTCACTCCAATAGCGCCAGCATCAGCGCGACGTAGCGATGCACCAATGGACGGTCGTACTCAATATCTTCCGGTTCCATCGTTCTGTTGTAAAAGTTGGAGTGAAAGTGCTGCGCCGCCGATATGCCCAAGCGCATTTCAGCCCGGATCAACTCACTGCCCACGGCATCGGCGATAGTCCGGGCGGCGTTGACCAGCGCACGGTGGGTTCCATGCTCCAGCCCCCGTTGCTCCGCCACCGCCATGATGGCGTGCGCCGCCGCTCCCCAGAGTTTTTCGGAAGCCTGGAGCGTGTCGCCGGCGGCAAACTCCCAGTCGGACGCGCCCAGGAATTCCTGCGCGGCCTGGGTGTGGTCTCGAACCAGCATGACCATATCCTGCCGAGCGGGCTATCTTGATTATACGCCCGGCGGCCGGCGCTCCCCCCAGTCCGTCGCCTGCTCGTAGGCGTAGGCGGCTCGGAACAGGGTGGTCTCGTCGAAGGCCCTGCCGGCGATCTGCAACCCGATGGGCAGGCCGGACGCGGTGAAGCCGCAGTTGATGGACAGCGCCGGCAGGTTCGCCAGGTTGAACGGCGCGGTGAACCCCCGGCGACCCTTGAAGCCGGCGATGACGTCCGCCTTGGTGCCAAGACCCGTGGATTGAGGAATCAGCGTGGCGGGAACCGACGACGCGGGCATCACCAGGACGTCCACCTCGTCCAGCGCCGCCAGGATCTCCGTGCGGAGCGCATCACGCAGGCGGGACGACTTCTGGTACACCTTGGCCGGCAGGATGCTTCCCATCAGGAGACGTACCTGGTTGTTGTGGTCCAACTCCCGCAGTCGGTCGGTCGAGATGATGTCCCAGTTCAGCATGGCGGCGTCGCTGCTGATGATGCCGTAGGAGATTTCGGACGAATTGACAATCAGCGGTATCGACACCTCGGATACGTCGGCGCCCAGGCCGGCCAGCACTGCGGCGGCCGCGATAACGGCGTCCCCCACCTCGGGGTCGTTGGCGTCGGTATGCACGCGCTCGGATATCAGGCCGACCTTCAGGCCGTTAATGTTACCGTCGAGAGCGGCCGCGTAGTCGGGGACCGGAACGTCCCACGACTGCGGGTCCTTGGGGTCGTGGCCGGCGATGGCGGCCAGGGTATGAGCGCAATCGGTGACGGTACGCGAGATTGGCCCGGCCGTGTCCATGGACCAACTGGCCCCGAACACGCCGTGCCGGCTGACGAGGCCCAAGGTGGGACGAATGCCGACCAGGCCGCAGAAGGCGGCGGGCCCTCGAATGCTGCCGCCGGTGTCCTCTCCCAGCGAGGTAGCGCACAGGAACGCGGCGGTTGCCGCCCCCGAACCGCTGCTGGACGTGCCGGGGTTGCGGTCGGTATCCCAGGGGTTGCGGGGCCGGCCGTAGGGGTGGCGGAAGGCGTCGCCGCTGGCGTACTCGCTCATGTTGAGCTTGCCCAGCAGCACCGTGCCGGCTGCCTTCAGACGCTCCATGATAGTGGCGTCCTCGTCCGGAATGTTCTCGCCGAGGATCGTCGACCCATTGGTGGTCAGGATGCCGGCGGTGTCGAACTGGTCCTTGACGGCGACCGGAACGCCGTGCAGCGGGCCGCGCCGGTTGCCGGCCACGATCTCGGCGTCGGCGCGCCGGGCGTCCTCGCGGGCGCGGTCGGCGGTGACGGTGATGTAGGAAGCGTAGTTGCCGTCCAGGCTGGCGATGCGCTCCAGGTAGGCTTCGGTGGCC
This sequence comes from Chloroflexota bacterium, assembly GCA_028873965.1. Classification (GTDB taxonomy): domain Bacteria; phylum Chloroflexota; class Dehalococcoidia; order Lucifugimonadales; family UBA3495; genus Bin87. Next base: position 469 of record JAPPMU010000046.1, on the reverse strand, counting down.
TCCAGGGACGACACGTCGCCGGCGGCGATGCGCTCGCCCAACTCGGTTGCCGACAGGTAGCACAGGTTCGCGTCAGTCATCACAGGCCCTCCTGCTTGCGCGCCGTCGCGGACACGATGATCGGCAGCGGCTGGATGTTGGCAACGTCCGGCTCGGTGATGGCCTCCAGGGCCTCAAGCAGGCCGTTCAGCGATTCCCTCACCTCGGGAACCAGGTCGTCGGGGATGTTGATGTCCGCGGCTTTTGCCAAAGCCCGAACATCGGCGTCGTTCAGATCTGCCACTAGGCACCTCACATGCTGGGGTAGAAGCGAAAGGACCCGGCTTTCGGGCTCACGATAGCGCAATTTTGGCGGGGCCTGCTAACCATTGTCAACAAGGCTTCCGATCTCACGTGTACTTACTTCGGGGAATCGCAGGGCAATCGCGTCTTAATATGATTTTTAGAAATGTGCTAATGTCCGGGGACC
>JAPPMU010000057.1 GCA_028873965.1 Chloroflexota bacterium | reverse complement strand
CCGCCTGCCATGTGCACCGCCATTAACCTTGGGGTCGCCATGTGCTGCCCCGGCCACATGTCAACACCCCTCATGCGTAGCCATTTTCCTCAGCCTGTCATTGCGACCCCGCACTTGATGCGGGGGTGGCAATGACAGTCCCCACAACCCTGAACAGTTACCGCGCGCTCACGCGTAGCCGGTTTGCGGCGGGGTATCGTCAGAAGCAGGATTACGGGATTCTATGATTGGACAGGATTGGCAGATCTCCATCAAGGAACGGTTCCAATCCTGATAATCCCTGAATCTTGAAAATCCTGCTTCTGACGATTTACGAAAGCCGGAGTTCCGGGGCGGCTAGAAAATCGCGATCGGGTTCACCGGGCTGCCGGTCACGTTGCGCAGCCGCAGCGCGCCGATGGACAGCATGAACTCGTACCGGCCGTGGCGGGCGGCAACCTCAGCCACGTCTTCCAGGTTGGCGTTGTCGATCAGCCAAACGCCGAGATAGACCAGGCACGCGATGTGCAGCGGCGACACGATGTTGTCGTACTGGTTGGGCCGGATGTCGTTGGACGTGTCCGTCCCCAGCATGGCGATCCCCCGCTCCTTGAACCACGGAGCGCAGGCGACGTGGCAGGCCACGCTGGGCTCGGTTCCCGGCACGGGGCCATCCACCAGCCGGCGGCGGTAGTTGCCCGTCCGCACCAGCAGGATGTCGCCCTCCTGAACCGTGACGCCGTGGTCGCGCTCCGCCGCGTCCAGATCCTCGGGCATCACCGGCGCGTCCGGCGACAGCCAGTCCACGCCGCGCACCTTGGCAATGTCCAGCAACACGCCCCGGCTCACCAGTCCCTGCGCGGTCAGATCAATGGCGTGGCTCTGAGCGCCTTCGCGTGAGGTCACCACCCCGGCCGGCACACCGTTGTACATCAGGCCGTCGTAGGAGTAGTGGGACAGCGCGTCGATGTGCGTGATCGTCTGCCCGTGGAAGACCATGCCGATGAACTCGGCGGCTCCACGCCGGGAGTTGCGCCGTTCCAGGGGGTCGGTGTCGCGGCCCTCGCCGCTGTCCACCATGAACCGCTGCACCTGGTGGGTGATGTCCGGCGTCATCTCTGTGGTGATGGGGCGGGCGCAGCTGACCGTTTCCCCGGTCTGCACCAGGGCGGCGGCCTGCGTCCGCTTGTCCGTTGTGATCAGGTTCAGCGCGCCCAGTTGATCCTGTTGGCCCCAGCGGCCCCAGTTGTTCTCGTCGCGATACCACGCCAGCACATCGGCCTCGGTGGGTACTCCTGCAAAAGCCATGGTTCCCTCCATTTCATGCCGCCGGCGCTCGCCGGCGATATTGCCGCGATTCTACACCAGGGCAGGTAACAGGCGAGGCGGCTCAGACCAGTACTCGCCGGTCGCCTGACAGCCTGGCTTGCCGTCACGACGGGCGAGCACAAACCGGCGGACTCGCCGTAGCGTAATATCTAATGAGCGGCAATCACGCGATCGATATCCGAGACATACCCAGGGGATCCGACATACGGAACCCACCCACGGTCAGCCTGTCGTCCCACCCGGATCGCCGGAGCCGCGTTTGGGCGGCGACGAAAATCCCGAGACCGACCAACGTCGATCGATACCACATACCTTATCGCCTGGGGGATTACCAGTGTGCGCATCTTACAACCCGGCCATCATGTACTGCGCCCTGTGTCGGGCCAACACCCCGTCACGCGACGTCGAGTACATCACCATGAGAAACGGAAGGCCGGCCACGATTGCCGTATGCATCAAGTGCGGAACCAAGAAGTTCCACCATGGCGTGCCCCGGTGACTGGCGCAACCTGGCCAGCACCTCGCGCGTATCCAGTTTCGCCCGTGTTGTCATTGCGAGCGCAGCGCGGCAATCTCGTCAAGGCAACGAACGCCGCCATGGGAACGAGATCGCCACGTCGCTGCGCTCCTCGCGATGACAAACTGGGTACGCGTGAGGGCCTGCACCGGTTATCCCAGCCGTGCGCCAGGGAAGTCAGGGTATCCCCGAACGAATTCGGCCGCGTCCGCAGGCCGCCGTCCCTCCAGTTGCAAACGCCGGATTTCCAGCCGGCCCTCGCCGGTTCCCGCTGCCAGCTGACCACCATCGGCCCGAACCACCACGCCCGGCTCCGCATCACCGTCCGGCAAAGGCGCAACCTCCAGCAGCTTGAGCTCCTTCCCCTGCCACGCGGTGTGCAAACCCGGCCAAGGCGTGTAAGCCCTTTGCTGCCGCCACAAGAACTCCGCAGAACGACCCCAGTCGGCCAACCCGTCCGCCCGTTCCATCTTCGACGTGAACGTAGCCTGCTCGTCATCCTGCGGGCGGGCTTCAACGTTTCCCGACACCCAATCGCGAAGCGTAGCTTCGAGCAGGGCTGCGCCGTCGCGGAAGAGCTCGGTTGTCAGACTTTCCGCGTCGTCCACCGGACCGATGCTCCGAGTGCGCTGCGCAATTATCGGCCCGGAATCCATACCCTCGTCGAGCAGCATCAGCGTAACGCCGGTGGTGTCGTCGCCGCTCAGGATGGCGCCGGGAACCGGCGACGGCCCCCGGTGTCGTGGCAACAGCGAAGGATGCAGGTTCAGGCAGCCGAAGCGGGGAATATCCAACACCTCTGCCGGCAGCAGCCGACCGTAGGCAACCACCACGATGATTTCCGGATTTAGCTCGGATAACTCGTCGACCACGTCCGGGCTCCGGAACGAGGGCGGCTGGTGAATCGGGATCTCCAGTTCCTGGGCCCGCGCTTTGACGGGAGACGGTTCCATCACTCGGCCCCGGCCGCGCCGGCGATCGGGCGGAGTATAGACGGCTACCACGTCCACGGCGGGATTGGACGCCAGGGTGTCCAGCGCGGGAACCGCGAAATGGGGAGTCCCCATGAACACCGCGCGCAGCGGGTTTTTGGGCCTTAACTCGCGGCCAGATTCGCGCGCGGAATGGGTTGACAAGGCGATGTCCTGATTGTAGATTCGGGTCAACCGCTGGTGCGGAACTTTGAGAAAGGAGGTGATGGCTAATGGAACACAGTTTAACATGCTGGGGCGATGGTAGGCACCAGTCTGGACACGACGGGGTGAACGCCTCTTAGCGTCATCGCTTTTCAAAAACGGCATTTAGCCCGTCAGTCGGGCCCAGACCAGTGTCTACCGTCGCCCCAGAGGTCCTGGGGAGTATCGGGCGACAAGCCAAAGGTCCAGTCTGGGCCCGATATCCTTTTAAATTTCGCTGACCCTGGAGCGTTTTCCGGGGTATCGGGGCCTGGCGGCCCCGTTTCGATTCCGACGCCGCCGATTTTCGGCCCGGCCTGTCGATCCCCAGCGCAGGATATCGTTTGACAAACGGTGAGCAAATCCATACATTAGAATCCTGCGTATATCAAGTCAGCAACACGGAGTTCAGATGCTACGGATCCGCCTTCGGCGCGTGGGCAAAAAAGGCCGCCCCTACTATCGAATCGTTGTTACCGAGAAGCGCAACCCCCGGGATGGCGCTTACATCGACGGCATTGGCCACTACGATCCCATGGCGGACCCGCCGGCAGTGACCTTGGACGAAAGCCGCGCGGTCGAATGGTTGCGCAAGGGCGCTCAGCCTTCCGACCCCGTCCGGCAGATATTCGAACGGAACGACATCTTCAGCAAGGTCAACTCGGATGAAAGAGCTGATTGAGTTTATCGCTCAGTCGCTGACGTCAAACCCCGAAGCCGTCCGGGTAACGGAAGAAGACGAAGGCGACCAGATTGTCATTCGCCTTGAAGTGGCCCCCGAAGACAAGGGCAAGGTCATAGGGCGACAGGGAAGAGTGGCCCAAGCGATGCGGGTACTCCTCCGGGTGGCGGCCGTCAAGGACGGAACCCGGGCTGTGTTGGAGATTGTCTAGCCGCAGACGCTCCCGCCGCTTCCAGAGGCCAGCGCCCCCGCGCAGCCGACTGCCGGATGCGGAGCCGCAGGTACCTGAAGACGCGGTGGTGGTTGGTCGGGTGATCCGCCCTCACGGATCGGACGGCGCCATCCGGGTCCAGCCGCATTCCGACAACCCCGTACGCTTCCAGGTTGGCAGCAACCTGACCGTCGCCGGGAGAACCCTCGCCGTCTCGGATTTCCGAACTCTGCCCGGCGGCTACGCCCTGCTCCGCCTGGAAGGGCTCGAAAGTGTTGACGCCGTCCGCCCTTTGGCCGGCCAATGGCTGGTCGCGCCGGAGGAGCCGGTTCCCGACCTGCCGCCCGGCGAGTATTACCATTACCAACTCGTCGGCCTGTCGGTGGTCACCGACCAGGGCGAGGGCCTGGGCACCTTGCAGGAAGTGCTGGTGACCGGCGGCAACGACGTCTACGTGGTGCAGTCCGCCTCCGGCGAGGAAATCCTGCTGCCCGCCATTTCGCAGGTGATCAAGGAGGTGGACCTACCCGCCGGCCGGATGCTGGTCCACCTTATCGACGGCTTGCGCTAGCCGCCCTTTGGCTCCCCAAGCCGTGTTGACGTTTTGAAAATCACACCGTCGTTCCTGCGCAAGAACGTCACCCCGTACTTGATACGGGGCAGGAACCCAGGAAGTCTATTCCAACAGGGACGTTGGTCTTGTCGCGTACTCTCTGGATTCCGGCTTTCACCGGAATGACGGGAAATGTTAACAGACTCTAGTTGTCCCCAACTGCCGCCGCGTGCCGTTCCGCGTGGGCGTGCCGGTGTTCGGCCTCGTCCGCAAACTCGTGGTCCTCGCACGCCACCCAACGCGAGCCGTCGGCGAACCATTCCTTTTTCCAGATGGGGACTATGGTCTTGATCCGGTTCACCGCTTCATGGCAGGCCTCGAACGCCGCAATCCGGTGGGGCGAGGCCACTGCCACCACCAAGCTGATGTGTCCCACGTCCACCCGTCCGGTGCGGTGGGCGATGGCGATATCCTCGATACCGTAGTCGGCGCAGAGAGTGTCCCGCACTTCCTCCAGCTTCTTGACGGCCATCACGTCGTAGGCTTCGTACTCCAGCCTGGTAACGGCCTTGCCGCCGAAGTTGTCCCGCGTGGTGCCCAGGAAGGTCACCACGGCGCCGTTGCCGTCCTTGCGCACGGAGTCGGTCACCGCCACGGGATCCAAGGGTTCGTCAGTCAGGATGATCATGGCTTGGAGACCTCCGTTAACCCCGTCCACCGCTGACGGGAGGTATCAGGCAAACCTCGTCGCCGGGGCTCAGGGCTAGATCGTCGTCGGCGTACTCGGCGTTCACCGCCACCACGATGCGCACCTCGGGCGGCGCCAGTCGCGGATACATGCCCCGCACCGCGTCGGTGAGCGCTCCCACCGTGGCGCCTTCCGGCACCTCCACGGTGATGATCGAGGACCCGGCCCGCTCCCGGTACAGTGCGAACAGTTGAACGTCAAATTGCATGATGGCAGGGATTATGGGCGGACGAATGTGGAGTGTCAACGGCCCGGCTGCTGATACTGAGCGAGGAACATAGTGGCGATGCCGCCGTATTCGGCGGAGGGTGTAGTGTATCCGGCAACGATAGTCGGCCACTCAGAAGGCGGAAGTTCACGCAGGCTGCTGATGAGACGGTCGATCCAGCGACGACGGTTTATCCGCATGTCCAAGGTGTTCAATCCCAAGTCGGTAATGGTGCGGCGGGCTCTGGCCATGTCTGACTGTGTCAGTCTTGGTTTTGGAATTAGTTCCCCGGTACTGTGGCTATAGTCAAAGTATCGTTCCGGGCGTTCTGCCGCCGCCACTGCACAAGGATCAACATAGCCGAAGGACGGCCAGTTATTGCGCTTGTAATCTTCGTTGCATCTACGGCAACAGAAAATCCAGTTGGACCATTCGTATGACAGCCGAGGGTAGCGGCTCAAAGGCCGGAAATGGTCAACCGTTGGAGAACGCCCAGCGTCATCGGCATTCACATCGCACTTACGCTCACAGTAGCCACAGTTACTACTAAGAACCCCTAACAAAATGGCTTGCTGATCCATAATCAAGGGGCTAATCTTTCG
>JAPPMU010000006.1:3891-6120 GCA_028873965.1 Chloroflexota bacterium | reverse complement strand
CCGACGGGCCGGCGCCCGGATCGCGGCTTTCAAGGTCATCCTGGCCGATGACTGCGACGGCGCGGGGATCGTTTACGAGCCGATCGGGGTGCACGTCGAATATCAGCACGCGGTTGTTCGGGCCGTCGGAAACGAAAAGCCGCTGGTTCTGCTCGTCCAGTTGCCTGCCGGAAATGGCGCCCAACCGATTCGGGCCTAGACCGCGGCGGGTGGAATTGAAGTCAGGTTGACCGATGACAAGCTCTGCCGAGGGGAATTGCGCCAGCCGGTCCGGGTCGCCGTCGTACACCAGAATGCGGTTGGCGAACATGTCCACCGTGAAGAACCGCCCCGTGGAACTGTCGACGATGGCGCCCGCGCCGGGAAACTGTGCCTCCCGGGAATTGGTGGGAGGAACCGAACGGCGGCCGAACAGGCTCTCGCGGCTGGTGATGAAGCGGGCCTGGCGGTCCACCGGCAGGCCCTGTTCGTTCAGTTGAAAGGCGCGAAACCCGCCGTTGCCGTAGGCCGGGATGTAGAGCAGGTCATTGGCGCTGTCCAGCGCCACGGCGCCGGGTCACCAGACGCTGCCTGAGTCGGGACCCCTGTTGGTGATTCCCCCGATGAACGTCGGGTTGCCCCAGAGATCCTCGGACGCCAGCACGTCCGCCGCCGGTTGGCCCGTGACAGGCATGCAGTCGCAGGTCAACTCCGAATCGGTCTGGGCCGATCCGATGGCCGAAAGCGAAGCCGCCACCGTGAATCCGACGATCCTGACTGATTTCATTCTGATTTCTCCAGCCTATTGATGCACCGGCTCAGCGACGTTGGGCTCGAAGTCTTGCGGCCGGGCTTCGTCCATGGTCCCGCTGAGCGAGAACAGCCAGACGCTGTCGCCCCGAGGCGATTCCGCAAAGAGGTTGCCCGCGGAGTAGGCGATGATGTGTTGCTCGCCGTTGTGCTCGAACGTGCTCACCGGGGCGTTCAGTCCGGCGCCTGTCTGGAACTCCCACAGGGTCGAACCGTCGCTTGAGTTCAGGGCCATGATCCGGCCGTCGCTCTGGCCGGTGAACAGCAAACCGCCGGCCGTTGCCAGCACGCCGCTGTAGCAGAATTGCTGCCACCGCTGCCGCCAGACGATGGTATTGGTGTGCATGTCCATGGCTGCGAGAATGCCGTGGTTCGGGAAATCCACGTGGCCGAAGAACCCGCCGATATAGGAATCGCCCGGCATTTCGGGCAGGTGGTTATCCATCTCGCCACCGCGGAACAAACCCGGCCGTTCGTTGGCACAGACGTAGAGTATGCCGCTTGCGGGATCGTATGCGCTCGGCGGCCAGTTGGCGCCCCCGAAGGGACCCGGCATCATAATCGTGCCTTCCATCCAGAACGTCGTGAAGATGCGTCCCTGGTTGACCAGTGGCGGGTAGCCCTGGGGCGCGATGTCAATATATTGATTTACGAACGAATCGCCCTCCGGGTACGGTTGCGTGGGCGATGTCAGGTGCCGTTCGTCCTGCGGCACGGGCCGTTCCTCAATCCCGATCAGCGGTTCGCCGGTCACGCGATCCAGAATGTAGACCCAGCCGGTTTTGCTGGCTTCGGCAATGGCCTGCCGGGGCTCGCCGTCGATTTCGATGTCGAACAGGACCACCGGATTGGCCGCGTCGTAGTCCCAGATATCGTGGTGCACCTGCTGGAAGTGCCAGCGGTATTCGCCGGTATGGACATCCAGCGCCAGCATGGACGTGGTGAACAGGTTGTCGCCCTCGCGGACGTAGCCCGCGAAGTCGGGGCCGGGGTTGCCGGTGGAGAAATACACCAGGCCCAGCTCCGGGTCGATCGCCGGTGTCTGCCACACCGAGCCGCCGCCGTACAGGTAGACATCGGCGTACGGGGAGTCGGGCTGCGGCCAGGTCTCGCTGCCGAACTCGCCCGGGCCGGGCACTGTGTAGAACGTCCAGACCAGGGATCCGTCGTCGGCATCGTATGCCTTGACCCGTCCCCGGATGCCGCGCTCGGCGCCGGCGAACCCGGTGATCACCAGGCCGTCGTAGTAGAGGGGGGCGCTGGTGAGGGAGTAGCCGTCCTCCCAGAACTCGGTTTGGGTATCCCACACGACCTCGCCGGTCTGGCGATCCAGCGCGACCATGTGCGCATCCAGTTGGCCGACGAAGACCTTGTCCTCGCTCAGGCCGACGCCGCGGCTCGTCCAGCCGCAGCAGATGACGTCGATGGACTGATCCAGGT
>JAPPMU010000006.1:0-3791 GCA_028873965.1 Chloroflexota bacterium | reverse complement strand
CCGACGCCGCGGCTCGTCCAGCCGCAGCAGATGACGTCGATGGACTGATCCAGGTTGGCCTCGTAGATCCAGAGGATATCGCCGGTTTCCACGCTGATGGCAAAGACATCGTCGGCGCCGGTGACGATGTAGGCCACGCCGTCGTGGACAATGGGTTGGGCTTCGCCCGAGTATTTCTGCTCGACTCCGGAACCGCCGAGCCGGGTGCGCCAGACGCCCTGGAGTTGCGAGACATTGTCCCTGTTGATTTCGGTCAGCGGCGAATAGCGCTGATTGAAGAGGTTGCCGCCGTTGGTGGGCCAGCTGTCGGTGGGCCATTGAGCCAGTTGTTCGCCGGTGAAATCGCCTCCGGGCGAGGCTTCCTGGCTGCACGCCGAACCCAGTCCCATGGAGAGACAGACCAGGGCGGTGGCCAGGGATCCGCTGGTTCGAGAAAGGGTGGACGAAGAATCGCTTCGCTTCAGCACGATACGCTCCCTGATGGTGTCTGATGGATTTTTCAAGATAGCGGAGCATACCCAATCGCAACCGTCATAGGCGAATGGATGCGCAACAGGCAGACTGATAAAGTGCAGTAAATCGCAGATCGGTGGTGACAATGGCACGAATTTTCTTGTTGTTGCTCGTACTGGCCGTGTCAACCGCGGCGCTCGCCCATCACGGTCCCCCCAATAACGTCCTCTTCGACATGGACAACATCGTCGAATTGGAGGGTCCGGTAACGGAGGTCTTCTGGCGCAATCCGCATGTCCGGATAAGACTGCGGGATATGGCCGGCGAGATCTGGGAGGTGGAGTCGGGTCCGGTGACCTGGCTAGCGCGACTCGGCTGGACTGCCGATATCGTCAACGTCGGCGATCATGTGCGGGTCGCGGGTCACGTATCCCGGCGCCACGCCAACGAGATGGCCCTGACGAACATGTTGCTGCCCGACGGCCGCGAGTTTACCGGCAGCTCGCGTCCCCGTCCGCTGCGGTTTTCCGAACAACGCCTGGAAGTCGAAAGGACGGTCATTGACGAGGCGACGCGAGAGGAAGCGATCCGCGATGCCAGTGGCATCTTCCGGGTCTGGGCGTGGGGTGTCGGCGAGTTCGGCGGCGGCGGTATGCCTGACAATGCGGTGGAAATGCTCACGGAGTCAGCGCTGGCGGCTCGGGAGGCGTTCGACCTGCTGACGGACGAGCCGGTGCTCGACTGCGTGCAGGACGGCATGCCCCGGGCCATGTTCCATCCCTCCGTGCTGGAGTTTACGGACGGCGGTTCCGAGCTGACCCTGCGCAGCCATGAGCACGACATCGTTCGCACGATTCACATGGAGCCGGCGCCGGATCCCTCGACTCAGACTGCGGGCCCGTTGGGGTATTCGGTCGGCACGTGGGATGGCGAAACACTGGTGGTGACGACAACTCGCGTTGACTGGCCTCTGTCCGACGAGGCGGGTACGCCGCAGAGTCCCGACGTAAGGTTGGTGGAGAGATTTACACCCACTCCCGACGGCAGCCGCCTGGACTATGAACTGACCGCCTGGGATCCGGTCAACCTGACCGGGCCGTCAGTGCGAACCGCGCACTGGATGTGGGTGCCGGGGCTTGCGGTGCTGCCCTACGAGTGCGAAGTCTGGGAGCGTTGACGAGCTGCGGTTTCTTCCGGACCTGGCGCTAGCGTACTTCGGTGATGCCGCCCCGGGTGCCGTCGCTTCGCAACCACTCCTGCGCCTGTTCGGTTTCTTCGCGCAGGGCCGCTCGCGTCACACACCTGCGCTGGGGAATATGCGAGCCGGTGGGTGCAATACGTTCACAGACGACGTCTGAATCCTGGGGTGGGCGTTGCAGCGCCACCTGTTCGGCGTTCAGCCTGATCTCCTGCAACGTCTCGGCATCCGGCGCCTCGGCGTCGTTCGCCTGCAAGGCCGCATCCCCGGATACTTCCTGTTGACCCGCGCATCCCGCCAACAGCGCAGAAAGGAGAACCGCAAACAGGGCCATACTCCTGTCTTTCTTCACGAGCATCTCCAATGGCCGATCGAATGATTCAGTCTAGCGTATTCGCTGCGCAATCGGAATGCCGGCGGCGCTCTGCCGTGTGGGAGGAACCGTCACGTGCGTCAAGAATCGTCTACGGCCGCTGTTCAGCCGGATCATCGGGTTGATCGGGACCATGGTGCTGGCTAGAGTGAGGGCATCGAAATCGGGCGCCAGGGGATACCTAGATGAAATCAGCAATGATCGCCGTCGCTGCCGCGTTGATCGCAAGCGTTCTGACCTGGCTTTTCACCGGACAGGGCCAGGGCGCCGGGAGCGGGGAGCTTGCAGGGCTGCAGTCGCAGATCAGTGAACTGGCGGCGCAGGTCTCGACCGGAGGCGGCGCAATGCAACTGACCATAATCGAGGAGTCGGAGCAGGATGCGTGGCTCCGGGGAGCCAATCGCGACGGATCCCCCCGTCCGGGACCCGCCGACGACCAGAAACCGCTGGCGGATGCCTCCAATTCCCTGTGCTTCCTGACCAAGGTGGAGATCGAGGGCATGGACGGCCCCGAGGACGTGGCCACCTGCAGCGTCCAGGTGGACGAGTTCACCAACTGGTGGCAGGTGCACGCCACCCAGGGCGACGGTACCGACGCTTCGGTCGCCTGCAATGCCCGGTGCATCGTCTGGGAATGACTCAACGATGATTGGCACCACGTCAGCCCCGAAGCCCGGGAAACGGGCCAATCGACAGCTGCCGCCGAAGGCTCACCCGTTCCTGCCCAGAAGGTTGCAGGCTCCCATTTTCCTGGTGTGGTTGCGCCGCAGCCACGGCTGGCTGGGAATCTGGGGCGCGGTGGCGGGAATCCTGTTCGGCCTCACGACCATCGCGATGGTTCACGCGGAGGTATTCCGGACGGGAGAAGATGTTCGGACCATCGCGCAGCTTCCCCTGAATGGCGCGTTCATCGGCGATATCGATGGTCTCGGCGCTTTCGTGAAGGCCGAGTTGGGCCTGAGAACCGAGTGGAGGCAGCCCAGGAATCAGGGCGCCGCCGCAACGGGCGCGATGGGCAGCGGGGCGCGGCGCGACGGCGGAGCCGCCGGTGCGCAGAGCAACCAACCCGTCTTCATCACGCAGTTCACGTCGCCGCAAACCACGTTGGACCTGCGTTATGTCGCCGGCAACGAGTACATTGAAATCACCCGCACCGAGCGGGGGTTTTTCGAGACCATGAACAGGCTGCACCGCGGCAACGGGGCGCAGTTGGGCTGGACACTTCTTGGCGACGCTTTCTCCGGCGCGCTCATTGTCCTTGCCCTCAGCGGGGTGCTGCTCTGGAGCCGCATGGACGGTTCCCGGCTGTTGGCCATCGGTCTGGGCAGCGCAGGGCTGCTGTCCACAATCTACTTCTACATGGCGGGGGCGTAGTGGTTTCCACCACGGCAGACGCGGTCGGCAGGCGAGGCGCAGCGGCGAAGGCGAGGCCACCCAAGGCCCATCCGTTTCTCCCCCGCGCCCTGCATACGCAAAAGGCGCTGCGCGTCATTCGCCGCACCCACTCCTGGATCGGGATGGCGGGCGCGGCGGCCGGCGTCGTCATCGGCATCAGCGGCATCACGCTGAACCATCGTGCGGCACTGAGCGGCCGGCTGCCGACGGACATCACCAGCTTCCAGGTCAATGCGCCCGCCACCGGGTTTCCGAGCCAGGCGGAATTCGAACGCTTCGTGCAGACATCGCTGTCGATCAACGGCCCGACCCGGGAACGGCGCGGTCCGGCTCCCAGGCCTTCCGCAGTCCAGTTGGGCGATCGGCTGGTGG
>JAPPMU010000014.1:2232-6159 GCA_028873965.1 Chloroflexota bacterium | reverse complement strand
CGTACTCGTTCATCTGACAGCCGAAAGTCTGAATGAATACTTGCTCGGGCATCGAAAAAATCTATTCCGCGTTGGCTTGAGGTCTACTGTCGTTCGTTTCCGCCAATTTTTCGACCGGCGCCTCCTTTATCACAAAAAGGCCTTCGTGCTCCAGTTCCGGGTGCTTCCTGCCGCTCGCGAGAAAGGCCCCGTGGTCTCGAATGCAATTCAATCTGTCTTCGCTGTCCGCGCATATCGTGTACGAGTCAAGGTCTACTACGTGATACGGCGACTCGGCCCACCACGGCGCCGTGTCCCCGCTAGGCACCAGTAGGCGGAACTCCTGCCCGATCGCATGCTCCGCGCCTTTCCATGCTGTCGGATCATATGCGTACAGATATGACAACCTCGCGTCATGGTCGAAAAGATAGGTGTTCGCGATAATGAATCCCTGATAGGCGTTGACGCGATGGGCTTCCGCATTGACAACGTCGTATCCTGACTGCCCGTAAGATGGGCCAACCAAAAATACCAGCCCCCCCGCCAAAATCTCGCGCCAAGCGATTGACTCAACTGGTAATTTATCCATATTTGGCTTTTCCTCAAATGGTCGCTAAACGCGCCAGCGAGTATGCGAACGCGGGTAGGAATGCTCCAAAAATGAAATGCCGAACAAGCGAACCCCTTACGTTACCGACGGCAACCACCAAACCAAACAGCGCACAATAGACCACGCAAACAACCGCAATCACCAGAAAAATCGCAATCGAAATACTTGGAGTCGTGCTGACCAAGCTACTGTTTCTCGCAAGCATTCCCAAGTGTAGAGCAGAACTACCCAGGAAAGCCGCGCATAATCGTCCTGGAAAATGGTGGCCCCGTTCTCCTCCTTCGTCCAGTGTACCAAGCAGATCGCCCGGCGTTTGCCCAATGGTACTCAACAAGGGATCGACCGAAATGGTGTTCTTGGCGGCAAAGGCGGAGCCACTCCACCGACTCGCGACAATTCTCGGCCTGCCAAACTCAGTAAGAAGACATCAGAACGGGATATCGTCGTCCAGATCGTCGGTGCGTGTGCTTGTGGGCGCCGCGCTCGCGGGCTGCTCGGCGACACCGCGTGCGGGCATTCGGCCCGGTGCGTCCATGTCGGAGCGGCCGCCGAGCATCTGCATCTCGTTGGCGACGATTTCCGTGGTGTATCGGTCGTTGCCGTCGCGATCCTGCCACTTGCGGGTCCGCAGCTCGCCCTCGATGTAGACCTGCCGGCCCTTGCGCAGATATTCTCCCGCGATTTCCGCCAGGCGGCTGAAGAAAACCACACGGTGCCATTCCGTTCGTTCCTGCTGCTCACCGGATTCGCGGTCCCGCCACGACCTGGTGGTGGCCAGGCTGATATTGGTAACGGCGCCGCCGCTGGGCATGTACCGGGTTTCCGGATCCGCCCCCAGGTTGCCGACGAGGATGACCTTGTTGATGCCTCTTGCCATTAAGTTACCCCGGAATATTGGGCCGTTCGCTACGGCAGCTTGATAAGGCGTCATTGTACGCGGTGAGACGGCGTTTGGCAGCCGCGAATCTTGTCATTGAAGCCAGAATTGCGCGTCCGGCCATACTCAAATCTGGTCCATCCGCCCGGTATTTTGCGCCGCGGTTTTTCGGCAGCGTATAGTAGGGGATTGCCTCGGCCAGGCCCCACGGACGTGTCTACCAGCCACATTCGCATTCGCGGCGCGCGGACGCACAACCTGAAGGACATCGATCTCGATCTGCCCCGGGAACGGATGATCGTGCTCACGGGCCTGTCCGGATCCGGCAAGTCCTCGCTGGCGTTCGACACCATCTATGCCGAGGGGCAGCGCCGTTACGTGGAGTCGCTGTCCGCCTACGCGCGGCAATTCCTTTCGGTGATGGAGAAACCCTCGGTGGACCACATCGAGGGGCTGTCGCCGGCGATTTCCATCGAGCAGAAGTCCGCATCGCACAATCCGCGCTCCACCGTGGGTACGGTGACCGAGATCTACGACTACCTGCGGCTGCTGTTTGCCCGGGCGGGCGTACCGCGCTGCCCGACCCACGACACCGTGCTCGACGCCCAGAACGTCTCGCAGATGGTGGACCAGGTGCTAAGCCTGGAGGAGGGCACGCGCGTCATGGTGCTGGCGCCCGTGGTGACCGCCCGCAAGGGAACCCACGCCGATGTGCTCGCCGACCTCAGGGCCCGCGGATTCGTGCGCGTGCGCATCGACGGGACCATCTGCGACCTGGACAACCCCCCGACGCTGGACCGCAACTACAACCACACCATCGAGACCGTGGTGGACCGGCTGCGGGTGCGCCCGGAGGTGCGCCTGCGCCTGGCCGAGTCGTTCGAGACCACGCTCGCGCTGGCGGATGGCGTGGCCCAGGTCGGCTTCATGGACGAGCCCGGGAAGGCGGCCCTGGTGTTCTCGGGGAAGTTCGCGTGTCCGGTGTGCGGTTACGGGATACCGGAACTGGAGCCGCGGCTGTTCTCGTTCAACAGTCCTGTCGGCGCCTGCGCCGACTGCGACGGACTCGGCGTGCAGCGTTTCTTCGATCCCCGGCGCGTGGTGCGCCATCCGCACCTTTCACTGGCGGGTGGTGCGGTACGCGGCTGGGACCGCAACAACACCTATTACTTCCAGATGATCCGGTCGCTCGCCGGACACTACGGCTTCGATATCGAGACACCGTTTGAAGAGCTGCCGGAACGGATCCGCGACATCGTGCTGTACGGCAGCCGCGGCCAGCGCATCGATTTCCGCTACGTCAACGAACGCGGCGGCGAACGGCAGTGGCGCCATTCGTTCGAGGGCATCATCCCGAACATGCAGCGGCGCTACCGGGAGACCGAATCCAATGCCGTGCGTGCGGCGCTCGGAAACTACCAGAGCACCCAGGCGTGCGAAGCCTGCCGGGGCTCGCGCCTGAACGAAGCGGCGCGGCATGTCTTCGTCGGGGGCCGGGCGCTGCCCGCGGTCGCCGCGGGGAGCGTGGCGGAGACGCTTCGGTTTTTCAGCGATCTCGAGCTTGAGGGATGGCGCGCCGAAGTGGCCGACCGGGTCGTGAAGGAAATCCGCAACCGGCTGGGGTTCCTGGTGGACGTGGGCCTGGACTACCTGACCCTGGACCGCAGCGCCGAAACGCTCTCCGGAGGCGAAGCCCAGCGCATCCGGCTCGCGAGCCAGATCGGCTCCGGCCTGGTGGGCGTCATGTACATCCTGGACGAACCCTCCATCGGCCTGCATCAGCGCGACCACCGCCGGCTGCTCGAAACGCTGCGCCAACTCAGGGACCTGGGCAATTCCGTGCTCATCGTCGAGCACGACGCCGAGGCGATCCTGTCAGCCGACCATCTGGTGGACCTGGGACCCGGCGCCGGAGTCCACGGCGGCCGCGTGGTGGCCCAGGGCACGCCCGAAGAGATCATGTCGAACCCGGCCTCGCTGACCGGGCAGTACCTCACCGGGCGGCGGCGGATTCCGCTGCCCCGGACCCGCCGCGACTTCGACCCGCAGGCCGTGATCGGAATCCGCGGCGCCCGGGGAAACAATCTGAGGCGGATCGACGTGGAGGTTCCGCTGGGGCTGATGACCTGCGTGACCGGAGTGTCGGGATCCGGCAAGAGCACATTGATCAACGACACGCTCTACCGATTGGCGGCGGGTAAGGTGAACCGCGCGAATTACGACCCGGCGCCCTGTGACGGCATCGAGGGACTGGAGCTGGTCGATCGGGTGATCGACATCAGCCAGAGCCCCATCGGGCGCACGCCACGCTCAAATCCCGCCACGTACACCGGGTTGTTCTCGCCGATTCGGGAACTTTTCGCGGCCACCCAGGAGTCGCGCTCCAGGGGTTACCTGCCGGGCCGCTTCAGCTTCAACGTCAAGGGCGGGCGCTGCGAGTCCTGCCGGGGCGACGGCGTCA
>JAPPMU010000014.1:0-2132 GCA_028873965.1 Chloroflexota bacterium | reverse complement strand
TTCAGCTTCAACGTCAAGGGCGGGCGCTGCGAGTCCTGCCGGGGCGACGGCGTCATCAAGGTGGAGATGCACTTCCTGCCGGATATCTACGTGGCCTGCGATGTCTGCGAAGGCCAACGCTATAACCGGGAAACCCTCGACATCCGTTACAAGGGGAAGTCGATTCACGACGTGCTGCAGATGACGGTCGAGGATGCGGCGGCGTTCTTCCGCAACGTACCGAGAGTGGCCGCCCGGCTCGACACGCTCGTGGCGGTCGGGTTGAGCTACATCCAACTGGGACAGAGCGCCACGACGCTATCCGGGGGCGAGGCCCAGCGGATCAAGCTGGCCCGGGAACTCTCCAAGCGCAGCACGGGCTCGACGCTGTACATACTCGACGAGCCCACCACGGGGCTGCATTTCCATGACATCGCCCAGCTTCTTGAAGTGCTCTACAGGCTCCGCGACCAGGGCAACACCGTCGTCGTCATCGAGCACAACCTGGAAGTGATCAAGACGGCGGACTGGATCATCGACCTGGGCCCCGAAGGCGGCGCGGGCGGCGGGCGCGTCATCGCGCGGGGCACGCCGGAAGCCGTGGCGGGGCTGGACGACTCCCATACCGGGCGGGCGCTACGCAGCGTGCTCGGCGCCACGGAGCACCTGGTCCTGACGCCGTTGCGCCGGGAGGGCGCTACTTAGCATCCTGCGGCAATCGACCCGTGGCGTGGGCCGTACCGGCTGGCCGAAAAGGGCCGATCGACCGGCGAGGCGCCCGCGGGATTTTTACCACGGGCTGCAAGTTTGCGGCGGTCTCGCCGCGTACACCATCAACCGAGCTTGCGGAACCCCACGGCGCGGCGAATCTCATCCATGTAAGGGACACTCACCTCGCGCGCCCTTTCGGCGCCACGGCGGAGTACGCTTTCCACGTAGTCGGGCGCATCCATCAGCCGCTCATATTCCTCGCGGGGGCCCTTGAGCTGCTCGTTGAGGTACTCGAACAGGACCTTCTTCATCTCGCCCCAGGCGATGCCGGTCCGGTAGCGCTCGCGAATGGCCGCGGCTTCATCGTCGGTACAGAAGGCCCGGTAGATGGCGTAGAGCGCGCTGGTGTCGGGATCCTTCGGCTCGCCGGGTTCCTGGGAGTTGGTCTTGATCCGCATGATCAGCTTGCGGAACCGCTTCTCGGGGGCGAACAGCGGGATTGTGTTGGCGTAACTCTTCGACATCTTGCGGCCGTCCAGGCCGGGCAGTACCGCGGTGTTGTCGTCCACCGCCGCTTCGGGAAGCACGAAAGTCTCCCCGTAGTGATGGTTGAACCGTCCGGCGATATCCCGAGCCATCTCCACATGCTGGATCTGATCACGGCCCACGGGCACCTTGTGGGCCTTGAACATGAGGATGTCGGCGGCCATCAGGATGGGATAGGAATAAAGGCCCATGGTGATGGCCTTGTCCGGATCCCGGTTGCGTCGGGCTTCGTTTTCGGCCACGGCTGCCTTGTAGGCGTGAGCCCGGTTCATCAGGCCCTTGGCGGTCATGCAGGTCAGCACCCAGGTCAGCTCCATGATTTCAGGGATGTCCGACTGGCGGTAGAACACGCAGCCGGGATCCAGTCCGGACGCGAGCCAGCTTGCTGCGACTTCCAATGTCGAACGCGCCAGTTGGTCCGGGTCGCTGCTCTTGATCAGGGAGTGGTAATCGGCCAGGAAATAGTAGGATTTGACGCTCTTGTCCTGGCTGGCGATCACGGTGGGCCGAATCGCGCCCACGTAGTTGCCTATGTGCGGCACGCCCGTGGTGGTGATTCCCGTCAGAACAGTTTCCATGGATCTTGGGCAGCCGGAGGATGCGGTGGCTCGAAGGTGGCGCGATTTTAACCGAAACGGGGGCGGGCGAGTGCGCGTCGGCTATATCAACCCCTGAAAATAGGCCCTGGCGAGGTCGAACGCGTCCTGCCCCACCTGCTCGCCGATACGACGGCCGGGAATGTCGTCCGCGGGTGGATGGATACCGCCCCAGATTCTCGACAGGCTGCACTGGTCGGCGGCATCCCGGTAGGTGGCCCACTGCAACGTCATGTCCATGCTGGGTCCGTTCTCGAAGACCAGGAAATCGTTGGCGGCAATCTCGAACTCGCTCATGCC
>JAPPMU010000053.1 GCA_028873965.1 Chloroflexota bacterium | reverse complement strand
GACTATGACTCATTGCATCCTACTTATGCCAGTACAGGTTTGATCGAGTACTAGGTCTGATGTCAGGATACCTGCACGCCGAAGGGATGCCCGACAAGATACGGTACAGCTACGGCGACATTATCCCCGGCGAGTTGGAGATGGATTGCTGGGCCATCGACGGGTTCCTGACGAGTATCAAACAGGTGACGAAGTAATCCGGTGTTAGCTGCCGAGCACGCTCGAATTGCCCGCGCTCTCCTGGCGCGTTCGGATAGGGAGTTTGCCGACGGGAATACGCTGATCGGATCAGAACTGCTGTGGGGAGCCGCCGCCCACGCCATCTTGGGAATAGCCACCGAGCGAGGTTGGCACAAGAACAGCCATGGCGCAATCAAGGCCGCCGCGAGAATGTTGAGCGGGGAACTGGATAATAACCGGTTGCTTTCGGATTTCGACAGCGTCGAAAAGCTCCACGCAAACTTCTACCACAACAACCTCAACGCCAGCGAGACTGCACAACGGCGCGTGCAGGCTGAACGGCTGATTCCCCGCCTGCTGGCCTGTGTCACTTGAACAACATCGTATGCGCGTCAAGCATCTGCATCGTTAAGTAACTAACGGCAAAACAGCCCGGCCAGAATTTGGTCGGGAGGGAAACCTGTGCGGCTGTGGGATACCGTTATCTCGGAACGCGCAGATAAACGTCCTCCTGGTCCAATCCGCAAGATACCAGAAGGTCGCCTAGGTCGTCCGGAGCGTACATTGGACCTCCTCCTGTCCAAACGAACAGCCCCTCATCGCCCACTTCTTTCCATGAAGCGGTATTGTCTTCATCGCTCACTAGGGTCTGAGGCTGCGCACTTCTGCTATTTCTCAAAACTGGAAGGCGTCCCGCGTGAAGGTGACCGTTGACACACAGCCAATTCCCGGCATGCTCCATCAGTTGAGACCAGAACCTGACTTCAAATTGCTGTCCGTCTGGAAATCTAATCGCTGTCGGATGCCTGTTTCTTCGGCTTTTCTTGATATTGAGGTAGTTTTTGACTGGAGTCCAACCGGACGTGAGGGAGTACTTGGGAGATGCCAAAACTGCATCAAACATTTCTGCCAAGGTTTTGGCGCAATCGTAAGGTGCGATGGAATCGTCATGAATATCCACTGATTCATGGAGTCGATGGTGTTCTTTAAGGACCGCTGACGGGAAAGCATGTGCCTGCCAAATCTTCCCGTTGGTCAGTATCACGTACGGAACTCCAGCTTCGAAAGCGTAATGGCGAATCTTTCGGATGACAGACTTCGCGTCCAAATCCTCATCGACTCCTTTGGCCTCAAGGAGGGTGACAGGTTTGTCCCCCTGCACGGTGCGACGCGCAGATTCGCTCCACAAAGCGTAGTCAACTCTGCGTGCCCCCTCGCCTCCGTGGACAGAGTACTCGACATCAACCAAGCCAAAGTCAGCAACGTCCCACCCCATCGATCGCAGTATAGGGGCGACGATGGCTTCGCGAGTCCGGGCTTCGTTGAATTTGTCGTACTCTGGCTGCTTGCTAATGTTCTCCCGAACCATTTCAATGATCCCAGTCATCTGTGTCAAATCAACAGCCATGATGCCCTCCAAAACCAAGTCCCGCCGGCGGGCTAAACCCACCGGCGGGACTCGTTCGCTCGTTGTGGTCGGGTGACCGCTGCGGCTATAGCAGTACCGGTTCCTTTTCTTTCTGGTAAACCTGGATCCGTCCACGGGTGTGGTCGAGGATCGCGATCTGCCCCGAAGGAGTGACGCGCACCGCGCACGGGTTAGACAGGGCCTTTTCGAAGGAGCCGCCGTCGTGGGTGATGGCCATGGTCCGCTGGCGGATCATGTCGGGGTTGGAGTTGAGCTTGCTCTTGCCCCAATCCGAGATCTGGTGATCACCCTTCAGCTGGGCGCGGAAGCGTCCATCGGGGGCCAGGATCTGCACCCGGTCGTTCTCGCGGTCACAGACGTAGATGTCGCCATCGGCGTCCACGTGAACGGCGTTGGGTCGCTTGAACTGGCCAGGACTGTCGCCGCTGGTGCCGTAGCTGGCCTGCCAGTCTCCGCTCTGGGCGAACACCTGGATGCGGTCGTTGCGCCAGTCGGCAACGTAAATCAGGCCGTCGTTGTCCAGGGCAATGCCCCAGGGCATGTTGAGCTGGCCGTTACCGGCTCCGTGCTCCCCGAACTGGCTCTTGAACGTCCCGTCGAGCCCGTAGCTCTGGACGCGGTGGTTCTTGCTGTCCACCAGCCACATGGTGTCGCCCGAGATGGCGATGCCGGACGGTCCGTCGAACTGGCCGGGGCCGCTGCCCTGCTCGCCCCAGTGGGACACGTAGTCGCCGTCTTCGGTGTAAATGGTGATGCGGTTGAGATACTCGTCAGCGACGTAGAGCTTGCCGTTGCCGTCGAGGGCGCAGGAGGTGGGCCAGTACATGTCGCCGGCCGCCTCCCCGAACTGGCTGAACTCGCCCACGTAATCCTCGTCCAGGGTGGCGATGGTTACGTGCACCCCGTCGGGGCGGTTCTCGTAGGAGCGATTGAGCACAAAGACCTTGCCTTCGTCGTCGATAGCCATGTCCACCGGATTTCGGAACCCGGTCCCGTTGAACTCGTTGCGGCCAACGGAGTGGCTATAGGGGAAGGCAATGTCCACAAGGCCAAACAGATGGGTACTCATAGATTCCCTCTCTTGTCGGTCGTCAGTGGTCAGGATAAGGCGGAGGGTTTGCCGCCAGGCGAGGACCCTCCGCCTCGATCATTCGGATACCGTTGGCCTACAGGAAGGGAACCTTCTCGAAGACGCCGCGGTTGATGGGGTTGGAGTCCAGGCCCATCCAGTCTTCCAGGATGGTGGCGTAAACCTGCCGGAAGTCCATGTTGGACCGGAGGTTGCCGCCCTCTTCCTGGTCGGCCGGAGCCAGCGAGGGATAGACGCCGTAGATGCCGCCCTTGACCTTCTCGCCGACGGCGAAGGCCACGGAGCCGGCGCCGTGGTCGGTGCCGGAGCCGTTGTCGCCGATGCGGCGGCCGAACTCGGAGAACATGAACGTGATGACGTTGTCGCTGGCGTCGTGTTCACGGAGGTCGGTGATGAAGGTGTCAACGTTGGCGGACACGTCGGTCCACAGGCCGCTGTGGAGCTGGGCCTGGTTGGCGTGGGTGTCGAAACCATTGTAGGGGCTGGTGGTGAAGAGCACGCGGGTTCCCAGGTCAGCCAGGTGGGTCTGGGCGATGTTCTTCATGTACTGGCCGACGGTGGTCGCGGAGTACTCCACGTTGGAGGTGTACTTCGGCGGCGCGGTGGCCAGGATGTCGGCGCCGATGCGGGCGTAGGTGCCCGTGGAGCGCAGGTAGTCGTTGACGAAGCCCTGCCCGACGGTGGGGGCGTAGATCTTGCTGAAGAGGTCCAACGCTTCGGCGCGCTGGTCCTCGCCCTCGATGCCGGTGAGCAGACCGTAGGTCTCCAGATTGCCGACGGAAGCGACCGGCACGCCTTCCTTGGCCAGGGCGCGGGGGAGGCCGCGGCCGAAGTTGACGCCGGTGATGCCCTGGCCCTCGTTCTTCGGGTCCAGCTCGTGGATGACCTGGCCCAGCCAGCCTTCGGTCCCGATGGTGTCGGGCTCGCAGGTGTGCCAGATGTCCATGCTGCGGAAGTGGCTGTAGGACGGGTTGGCATAGCCAATGCCCAGGAAGATGGCGAGCTTGCCCTCATCCCAGTACTTCTTCAGGGGAAGCATGGTGGGATGCATGCCGATCTCGCCGTTCAGGTCGATAACCTGCTCGGCGCCGACGCCCAGGTTGGGGCGGAAGTCACGGTAGTGGCCGTCGTTGTAGGGGATGACGGTGTTCAGGCCGTCGTTCCCGCCGGACAGCGAGAGCACCACCAGAACGTTGTCTTTGTTGGTAGAGACCATTTGCTAGTCCTCCGTTTTGTGTATCTGTTCTGAACGATGGTGGTTGGCCGGTCCGCCAATGAGTTGTTCGGTCTGCGGGCCGGCCGCGTGGTAGACGATCGCCGATTACTCGAACTGGAATTCGGAGGTGGAGGCGATGATCTGGAACATCTCGCCGGAGCGGCGGGCGAACTCGGCGCGCTCAGCGTCGCTGCCGTGGGTGAGGTTTCCACCCCGGCCGGCGTGGGCGACCAACTGCTCGCGGGTGTCATCGGTGAGGTTGAGGCAGCCGACCAGGTCCGCGCAGGAGTCGACGAACTGCTCGGGGCTCAGGCTGTCGCCCTGGGCCATGAGCTTGGAGATCATGCTCTGAACGCCCGGGAGTTCCGTGCGGCCCAGATAGTCGGCGGCGAAGTTGATGCGCTCGACCAGGGTGCCGGAGTCGATCCACTCGTGGCCGGTGTGCCAACCCTCGACGGTGGGCGGGTTCATCAGGTCCATGCCCATGTACTTGGGCTCCTGGCTCAGCTCGAACATACCGGGCTTGATCTCGTCCCGGTGGTCCCCAACCATGCGCAGGGTGCCGGCGACCATCTCGGCCGGATTCTTCACCTTGGCGTAGCGGGCGTTCTTGAACTCCTCGGAGTTGAACAGGGTCCGCAGCATCGCGGTGATGTTGTAGCCGCTGTCGAAGTAAGCCTGCTCCAGCTTGTTCAACAAGGCCTCGTCCTTCGGCGGGGTCTGCCGCCAGCTGGGTACCGGAACCTCGTCGGCAACGAAGTAGTTGTACATGTGGCGGGAGATGAACCGGGCAGTGGCCTGCTGATCAGCGATAATGTCCAGGATATCGTCGCCGTTCCAGTTGCCCGTGCGACCCAGGAAGGTCTTTTCGTCGCCGTCATGGTCGGCGGGGTCGAACCGGAATTCCCAGGGGCTGCGGCCATAGGGGAACGGCGGGTACGGAGGAGCGATGTTCCAACCGGTGAACGCGCGGGCCGTGGCCTTCACGTCGTCCTCCGAGTAGTTGAACTCCTCGTTCATGCCGACGCCCATGGAGAACAGCTCGAGCAGCTCACGGCCGTAGTTCTCGTTGATCGCGGTCTTGTGGCTCTCGCAGTTGTCCAGGTAATAGACCATGGCGGGGCTGGTGGACAGTTCCATCAGCAGTTCCCGGAAATTGCCCATGCCCTGGTCCCGGAACATCTGGATCATCCGGCCCATTTCTTCGCCGGAGTCAATCTTGGAGTGGCCAGCGCAGAAGATCATGTGCCAGAAGAGGGCCATCTTCTCCTTCAGCTGGTACTCGGTGTTGACCATGCGGTACACCCAGTTCTGGATGTTGATCTCGATGGCGCCCGGGTGGTTGTAGGTGGGATGGTAGCGGAGCATGATGTCGTCTTCGACGCCCGAAGACGAGCCGGGGTTCAGCAGCTCCTCCACCACGGTGTCGTAACCCTTCGCAGCAGCGGCCTCGATCTCGTCGCGGCTGGCGCTGAAGCCGGCCCGGCGGAGAAGGTGCGCCATCAGTGCGATGTCGTTGCTTCCTGCCATTGGTTCCTCCTTTCTTTTACCTTGGGGACTTGGTCCCAATTGACCGATTCCTTGTGATGCAAATATACCGCAATAATCGTTATTCTCGCAATCGGAATCCGCCGGCAGCGGACATCCAATTGCGGAACGATTATCAGATTAGAATCGTATCGCCGGAAGGGTGGGATGTCAATAAGCGTACCCTCGCAAGCAGGGCCTGTGCAAAGTCACCCCTCGACCCTTTTCCGCTCATCCTGAGCTTGTCGAAGGATGCCCTTTGCAATCGGCGGATGGTTCGACAGGCTCACCACGAGCGGATGAGAAAGGACTTTGCACAGGCCCTGCCTCGCGACAGGGCCTGTGCAAAGTCGTCTATAGCCTTCTTCCGCTCATCCTGAGCTTGTCGAAGGATGCCGTTGCAAGCAGTGGACGGTTCGTCAGGCCCACCACGAGCGGACGAAGAAGGACTTTGCACAAGCCGTGCCCTCGCGACCAGGGCCTTTCCAAAGTTAATCCGTCATTCCGGCGAAAGCCGGCCCCATTCCCTCAACTCGAACCGTCATTCCGGCGAAAGCCGGAATCCAGAACATTCCGAACCAAGCAACCTGCTGGATTCTCGCGGAAGCGGGAATGACGGCTCATGGTTCAAGGCAGCCATCCGGGACTTTGGAAAAGCCTTGGCTTGCCGACCAGGGCTTTTCCAAAGTTAATCCGTCATTCCGGCGAAAGCCGGAATCCAGAACATTCCGAACCCAGCGACCTGCTGGATTCCCGCGGAAGCGGGCATGACGGCTCATGGTTCAAGGCACCCATCCGGGACTTTGGAAAAGCCTTGGCCTTCCGACAACCTCCCCTTGACATTGCGCGAACCTATGTTCCATAATGGTCAGCGTCAGGTGAGAAACTTTTGCCAGGGCCACCAGGTC
>JAPPMU010000015.1:38946-202467 GCA_028873965.1 Chloroflexota bacterium | reverse complement strand
CCCCTTGCCCCACAGATTGGCCTATCTGCGGGGCCCTTTCAACATACAAATGACAACCCTCCTGGATGCGGAACACTTACGCAATCGGGCGTTCTTGACACCCCGCGATGGGCTTTCCTACACTGCGGGAAAGTTCAACGACAGGTCTGAGCAGGAGGTCATCCAAGATGACGACTGGCCGATTTACGCACCCGCACCTTCCCGTCACCGCCGCCATGGTGGACGCCGCCCGACGCTGGGTGGCGAGCCTCGACAGCGACCAGAGGAACAAGGCGACATATCACTACATGGACGGCGAGCGGCTGTTCTGGTACTACCCGCCGTTGAACCGGCACGGGTTGCCGCTGCGGGACATGACCGAGCATCAGCGCACCCTGGCGTTGGAATTGCTGGCGACAGGGTTGACCGAGGAGTCGAACCAGCAGGCGCGGTCGATCATCGAGCACGAGCTGGTGCTGGGTCCGCTGGAAGCGGAATGGGGGCAGGTCACCTGGCCGCGAGATCCGGAGCTTTACTACTGGACGGTATTCGGGGAGCCGGGCCGGCACGATCCGTGGGGATGGCGAGTGGAAGGCCATCACCTGTCGGTGCACTACAGCGTTTGGGGAGATCAGGTCATCGCGGTGACCCCGTTCTTCCTGGGCGCGAACCCGGCGGAAGTGCGCAAGGGGCCCAAGGAAGGACTGCGGATACTGGGCCGGCGGGAAGACCTGGCGATCGAGCTGATGGGTTCGCTGGATGCCGGGCAACGGGGCAAGGCGGTGATCCACGACAAGGCGCCGTGGGACATCCTGGGCTACAACAGCAGCAAGCAGGCCATCCACGACGAAGAGGGCCTGGCCGGCCACGAGATGAACGGCACGCAGCGGGAAATCCTGATGGCCCTGATCGGGGAGTACGTCAACGGAGTTCCCGCACCGGTGGCGGAGCAGCGGCTGGCGGCGATACGGGAGACGGGTGTGGATGATTACCGGCTGGTGTGGGCCGGCGGTTTGGATCGGAGCCGGGACCACTACTACCGGATCCACGGCGGGCAGTTCATCGTGGAGTTCGACAACGTGCAGAACGAGGCAAACCACATCCACTCGGTGTGGCGGGAGGTCGAGAACGACTTCGCGCAGGACGTGCTGCGGGACCACCGGATGCTGTATCACATTTTGTGATAGTGCGGAACGAACCGGGTAGATACGCCGTGCGGGGGCGCAATTTACGCCCCCGCAATCATTAGTAACCCGGGCACAGGCTCGGCAATTTAGATGATTACATCTCGGTGGACACCGCCACACTGCCCACCTGTTTGTTGACCAAATCGGTCGAGCATTTGGTAGTGGTCGAGCATTTGGTAGTGATTGCACAAATTTGACTGATTGGTAGGAAATGATGGTACGTCGACCTCGACGACGAAGCGACGGTACGGTTAGCCTTTGGTTGGCTTGGTATTCAGATGCGGATACCGATTATACGTACCACATCTGCCGCAATTGTCCGTATTACGAACAAATTCTGCGGTCCAATCTCTGCATAACCACGGAGGACGAATTGCCGGAATGGTTTACGGAGTGCCAATACTGCGGAACCTTGCTAGACACGCGGGCAGGAGAGCCGGTCATTCTGCGAGTGACAGCCGGGTAACCTCGGCATCCCACATCAGTCCAGCGGCCGTAAATCGTCGCAGTACCAATCCCGGTAGCGGTCGCTGACGTCTACGCTAGTTAATCGCACGGATACCATCATACCCCGCTTTATTCGACGGTCTTTGATTAGAGACGCCGGAATACATGCGGTATAGCTTTCCAGCTGGCTGCTGTCAATGCGCGGTGTGTGCACGGTTATCCGCCCGAATTCCCTAACCCAGCGCCGCCCCAAGATGGCTTGGGCCATAGCAACTGCCATCGGGCCATCGTCGTCATATCCAAAGGCTTTCATGTGGTCGACTTTGACGTGGACTTCGCGGATTATGCCAGTGACCTGCCGACTATCGTCCTCTCCGGGCGGAATGGCAACAACCGTATCCGGCTTGGGTAAATGCTGCACATGCGAACGCTTGGGAGTGATGGAAAAGTCGTTTGCACTGAGATTGCCCGGCTGTATGACGGTTATGCCCCATTCTTCGATTTCAACAATTTTGCTGCCATCAGATTTAGTGTGCCGTGTTACCTGAGGAACGTTAGGTTGCGCACCCGCATTTAGTGAAGGGCTTCCGCACTCGTGTTCAGGCCATGGCCAACCCTGAATGTCAAAAGCTACGCCGGATCCGTGGTTGCACGTGAAGACGTAGATGCGCTGTTGGCAATATGTACAGCTAGTCCACCAGCATCTTGGTACACAATCTGAGCCGTGAGAAGGGGGAGGCATGTGAGTCTCCTTCAGTGAGGCCAATCCGTATCTCGATCTAGCCGTCTTCGCCGATTTTGAGGAGGCTGAGGAAGGCTTCCTGGGGGACTTCGACGCGGCCGACGCGCTTCATGCGCTTCTTGCCTTCCTTCTGCTTTTCGAGAAGCTTGCGCTTGCGGGTGATGTCGCCGCCGTAGCACTTAGAAAGCACGTCCTTGCGCATGGCGCGGACGGTTTCGCGGGCGACGATGCGGCTGCCGATGGCGGCCTGGATGGGCACCTCGAACATCTGGCGCGGAATGGTGGCCCGGAGCTTTTCGACGATGCCGCGGCCCTGGACGACGGCGTTGTCGCGGTGGCTGATCATACTCAGGGCTTCGACGGGGGTCTGATTGACCAGGATGTCGATGCGGACCAACGGGGCGGCGCGGTAGCCCTCAAAGGTGTAGTCGAGGGAGGCGTAGCCCTGGGTGCGGGACTTGAGCTGGTTGTAGAAGTCGGCCAGCATCTCGCTCAGGGGCATGGTGTACTCCATGACCACGCGGTTCTGGCCGTCGGCGTCGCCGGTGGCCGTGTCGGGGTTGTTCGACCTGCTGCCCTGCATGTACTCCATGCGACGGAACTCGGAACGGCGGGCGTGCATCAGTTCCATGATCGCGCCGACGGCGCGGCTGGGGGCGACGATGGTCACGCCGAGGATGGGCTCGCGAATCTCGGAGATGGAGTTCGGTTGCGGGAGCAGCGACGGGTTGTCGATGCGAATGACCTCGCCGCTGGTGAGCAGCACCTCGTAGGCCACGCTGGGGGCGGTGACGATCAGGTCGAGGTCATATTCACGTTCCAGGCGTTCCTGGACGATCTCGAGGTGGACGAGGCCGAGGAAGCCACACCTGAAGCCGAAGCCGAGGGCGCCGCTGTTCTCGGGCTCGATGGTCAGGGAGGCGTCGTTGAGCTTGAGCTTTTCCAGGGCGGCGCGCAGGCGGGTGTAGTCCTCGCCGTCGGAAGGGTAGAGGCCGGCAAAGACCATGGACTTGAGCTCGACGTAACCGGGGAGCGGTTCGTCCGCGGGTTCAGCGTTGTTGGTGAGGGTGTCGCCCACGGCGCATTCCTGCACGTCCTTGAAGCCGGTGGCGACGTAGCCGACCTGGCCGGCCTGGAGGGAGCCCGTGGGTGTCGGTTCGGGAGCGAAGACGCCGACCTCCATGATCTCGACGGAGCGGCCGGAGGACATGACGCGGAGGCGATCATTCTGCCCGATATTGCCGTCCTCGACGCGAACGTAGGCGATGATGCCCTTGTAGGTGTTGTAGGTGGAGTCGAAGACGAGGGCGCGGAAGGGGGCGTCATCTACGCCTTTGGGAGCGGGAACGCGCTGGACGATGGCATCGAGAAGCTCGCGGCAACCGAGGCCGTCTTTCGCGGAGACGAACATCACCTCGTCGCGGCGGAAGCCGAAGATCTGCTCCATTTCGGCGGCGACGCGATCCGGCTCGGCTGAAGGCAGATCGACCTTGTTGATGACGGGGATCATCTCGAGGTCGTACTCCAGAGCGAGCATGGTGTTGGCGATGGTCTGGGCTTCGACGCCCTGGGTGGCGTCGACCACCAATAGCGCGCCTTCGCAGGCGGCAAGGGCGCGGGAGACCTCATAGGAGAAGTCGACGTGACCGGGGGTGTCGATGAGGTTCAGCTGGTATTCGACGCCATCGGGAGTGCGGTGGGTCATGTGCACCGCTTTGCCCTTGATGGTGATGCCGCGCTCCCGCTCCAGCTCCATCTGGTCAAGGAACTGCGCCTTCATGTCCTGAGGGCGGACGGTTCCGGTGATTTCGAGGAGGCGATCGGCCAGAGTGGACTTACCGTGGTCGATGTGGGCGATGATGCAGAAATTTCGGATGTGCTGCTGGTCCATGGTGGGAATCATGGTAGCACGGGGCAAACGGGGCGGCAACGAACGGGCGGCTGGCGCGGACCCGGTTTGTGGCGGGGGAACGTCAGAATCAGGATTTTTGCGATTTGAGGATTTTCGGGATTGGGTGGTTTCGACAGGCTTACCATGAGCGTGAACGATGGGGTAATCCTGATAATCCTCAAACCTTGCAAATGCTGATGCTGACGGTTTATTGGCGGCGGCGTTTACGCCATGGTGTGCTAACCTGCGCATAGCCGGCGAAAGCGAACCGGCGCGACGCGGCAAGGCAAGGGGACAATCATGGTGCGGCGAGAGATCACCCCGGAGGACGCGGAAGCCTTCGGCAAGCGAATCTACGAGGAAAAAGTGCGCCCCACACTGAACGGCGCGGAGGAGCCGGTGGGACACTTCCTGTCCGTTGACCTGGATAGCGAGGAGTGGGAGCTGGACGAATACCATCACAAAGCGGCACGGCGGCTGCTGGACCGACTGCCCGACGCCGACGTGTTCACGTTTCGGGTGGGGTTCCCGGCGGCGTACATGTCCTACGGCTTTTAGCAGAAGGATGGTGATGATTAGAGGCAGCGTGAATCTGATGCGCCATCCGTCCATCACTGTGGTCTTAATTGATGATGCAGGACGAGACAGATGGACGGAAGCGTACCTGGACACAGGATTCACCGGAGAATTGACGCTGTCGAGAGCGATGATTGATCAATTGGGTCTCGTCCCGTCCGGGCGTTTCAACCGTTACCGGGTAGGCACTGGCGTTACGGAGACGTTCAACTCCTACCAAGGGGCCATTCATTGGCGCAACGAGCTCAGGATGATTGAAATACTGGAAGCGGAAGTCACGCCACTCGTCGGCATCGGGTTGCTTTGGGGCAACAATCTGTCCGTAGACTTCCAATCCGGCGGCGACGTCGCTATCACCGAACTGCCGGACTGCTGAACGTTGCTTGCCGGAGGCGGACCTTACGGCAGGATCGGATTGGCCGTTTGAGCAATTCTTCACCGATCCGGGGCCGGCTTGGCGATTGCCATAACCCGAAACCGGGACGAGCCGACCAGAACAGATCAGGAGCGGGCCGGCTCGGCGGCGTTGGGGTTGCGCAGGGGGATGACGAAGATGATGAGGGCGGTGATGAGAGTCAGGATGCCGGCGTAGTAGTACACGGTGCCGTAGCTGCCCCAGTATTCGATGATGAAGGATGCGAGGAAGGGGGAGCCGATGCCGATGACGCCGTTGATGCCGAAAAGGAGGCCGATGGCCGTGGCCTCGGTGCCCTGGCCGACGTAGTCCAGGACAGAGGCCTGGATGATCTGGTGGAGGGCGAAGCTGAACAGGCCAAGGCCGGCCATGACGGGGATGAGAAGCAGGCTGGAACCGACGCTGACCACCACTAGAGAAAGCAGGGCCGCGGCGACGAAACCGGGGGCGAGAACCGCCTTGCGTCCGAACCTGTCGGACATCCAGCCCAGGACCGGCGCGGACACGATGCCCATGCCGGTAAGCAGGGCGTAGTAAACGCCGGCCTGGAGGGTGCTCATCTCCAGGGTTTCCCGGAGGTAGAAGGGGGTCCAGTTGAACAGGGCGTTGAGGCCGATGCCCCGGAGCAAAGCCGCGAAGATCAGAGCCATCACCACGGGATTCTTGAGGAGAGCGGCCGCGCTGACGAACTGCTCGCCGAGGCTCCTGACCCGAATGCCGTCGTCCTCACGTCCGAGACCGCGGAGGGACCACCACACGAAGACGGCCATGAACACAGCGAGACCGGCGTAGATGAAGAAGACGTGCCGCCAGATGATGAAGCTCGCTCCCAGCAGCGCGCCGGCGATGACGGGGCCGCTGACGTTGCCCAGATTGGATCCGAACCCGTGCATGGAGATGGCGAAGCCACGCCGGTCGGGAAAGCGCTGGGAGATAGCCGCCGCGGACGGAAGATGCCACAGGGATCCCGGCATCGATAGAAAGAATACGACCACCACAAGTAGGGCGAAGCTGGGCGAGCCTCCGATGGCCGCGAAGGTGACGGCATGACCCAACATGCAGGCCGTGAGGATGATGCCCCAGTAGGACTTGAGATGGTCGATGAAGGGGCCGCCGCCGAGGCTGGTGGCGCTGGAGCCGCCCTGGCGGACGGCGAAGAGGGCGGCGGTGCGGACGGTGCCCAAGCCCATGGCGGCGGCGATCTCGGTGATCAGCAGGGGGAAGCCCTGGTCGAACATGTGGGACAGGCCGTGTCCCACCGAGAGGCTGCCGAGGACGAACGCGCGGTTATTCTTGATGCCGGGGGCCTGGGGTGCTACGGGAGCTGCGGTGGTCAATTAGCCTCCACTGCGCCATTCCATGGCGTGGGGCGATTGTAGCGGGGAGGTGGGGGAGGGGCAAGGATGTTGTTGCATCAACTGGCCGGCGTTGGCTACGACAGCCGCCGTTCCCGGAGGCTTATAATATTTGCGTAGCCAAAAAGGGAGCGGTGACATGATTACTTCGCTACGGCTCAAAAATTTCAAGAATTTCGCGGACGAGACGCTGAAGCTCGGGCCGTTCACGGTGATCGTGGGGGCGAATGCCAGCGGGAAGAGCAACATCCGGGACGCTTTTCGGTTCCTGCACGGGATTGGGCGGGGGTACACGCTGGCGGAGATAGTCGGGGGTAAGGTTGGCGGAGGTGGTGAAACAGTATGGGAGCGAATTCGCGGCGCACCGAATGAAATTGTTCGATTCGCTCGGACGTACCCTTTCGAATGGGCCACCTTTTCATTTCGTCTTGCGATAGAAGCGAATGGCGAGTTTGATTACTTCATAAAAGGAGGATTCAACCAGAATGATTTGGACGGATTCCGAGTGTTTGCAGAGCATCTAATAGGACCATCCGGCCCAATCTACGAAACTACCGGAGAAACCGACATCCCGAGATTGCAGATACGTTTGTCTGATGGCCGTGAATTCCCTTTCGAAAATAGTGCCTTCAGACTCGTTGCAAACAAACCCATTCTGACTCAGCTCTACCAACCCGGATTAGTCCCACCCCCGTACCAAGATCCGGTCCCGGACATCCCCGCCATTTTCGGAAACGTGCGTTTCTTGGACTTGTCGCCGGCGTGGATGAGAGAGCCGTCGGTGCCCGGTGCCACCATACTAGGAGACCATGGTCAGAACCTGCCCACTGTTCTGGAGTCGATCTGCACCGACCCCGACCGAAAGCAAACGCTGCTTTCGTGGTTTGAAGAACTGACACCTATGGATGTGCGCGGCTTTGAGTTTCCGCGCGACCCCAGCGGTCGAGTGCATCTGTACATTACGGAGCGCAATGGGCGCAAGGTGTCGGCCTACAGCGCGTCGGACGGGACGCTGCGATTCCTGGCCATCCTAGCGACTCTTCTGAATGAGGAATCAGGTGGCGTCTATTTTTTTGAGGACATAGACAGTGGCATCCATTCCAACCGCCTTTGGCTGTTGATAGACCTTATCGAGCGACAGACGGCGAGGGGGACCATTCAGGTGATAACGACCACACACTCTCCTGCTTTGCTGGGTTGGATGAACGACACGACCTTTCAACACACGTCGGTCGTGTTCCGAGATGAATATTCAGCAGACGGCATCATTCGGCCGGTTTCCGAATTGCCCAACATCAGGGAACTGCGAGAGACCCAGGGGTTGGGCCGTCTGATTACCTCGGGGTGGATGGAAGATGCGTTAGCGCTGACTGCCGACGGCGATGGTGCGGCGGAGGTTCAAGCGTGAAGGTGCTGATCATTCCCGAGGACTTTCGCAAAGACCAGTACATGTTGAAACCGATCTTCGAGAGACTGCTGCGCAGCATTGGGGACAGTTCGCCCAAGGTGAGGGTTTGTCAAGACCCGTTGCTCGGTGGAGACAGGGAAGCGTTGAAATCGGAACGCATCGCAGAGGTTCTAAGCGCGAATAGGGGAATGTACGACGTCTATGTGCTGTGCGTGGACCGAGACGGTCAAACGGGGCGACGGCGGCGATTGGATCAAATCGAGGCGGAATTCGGCACGGGTCGAGTATTCTTGGCTGAGAATGCGTGGGAAGAGATAGAGACTTGGGTCCTAGCCGGGCTGGAACTGCCTTCAGATTGGCGATGGGCGGAGGTTCGGGCGGAAGTCCATGTGAAGGAGCAGTATTTCGAGCCGCTCGTTGCCGCGCGGGGTTTTGTTGACAGCCCCGGCGGCGGGCGCAGGACGTTGGGCGACGAGGCGTCGCGGAATATCAGCGCGATCCGGCAGAAGTGCCCGGAGGACTTTGACGCGCTGGCGGAACGGCTAGAAACCGGCATCCAGGCAGCATAATCAATCCCACGCTGCCCGGCGTTTGATGCTACAATGCGCGGCAGATTTTTGCCGCCGGGCGGTTGGCGCCGCCCGAAATGAGGAGTGTTCAGTGCCTACGTATGTCGATCCGTCCGCCTGTAACGCCTGCGCCGGCGTGCATGGCGGGCCGCAGTGCGTCTATATCTGTCCCAACGACCTGATGGTCCTGGACGGCATGGTGAACAAGGGCAGCAACCAGGAGCCTGACATGTGCTCCGAGTGCTACGCCTGCGTGAAGCTCTGCCCCGAAAACGCGATACACGTTCGCGGCTACGCGGACTTCGTGCCGCTGGGCGCGGAGGTGCAGCCGCATTACGAGGGGCAAGACATCGTGTGGGACGTCACGTTCCGCGACGGTCGGACGGAGCACTTCCGGTTCGCGTCGCGCTCGACGCCGTGGGGGAGCATCGACCCGTATGCCACCGTGGGTCCGGCGGACGCGGACGCGCTGCGCACGCAGGCGCTGTTCGGCGAGCCGCACTACCTGATGCTGCCTGAGGAAAGCGCATAGCGGTTCCACACGCGCGAACGATCAGCCTCAAGAGCGTTGCAGCCGGTTTCCTTACGGGGAACCGGCTCGTTTTTATCGCTAACCAATCGCGGGTGATTTCCGATGTTGTCGGGGCTGCGATATACGCAAAGGGCAATACGTTATGGCTAAAAACTGCCGGCTCTGATCTTCACGGCGATCGAGAAGTTATTCTGGGCTGGCGGGCGCGCAGGGCAAATGTGATGGCGGCGACGGCGGCGGTTATCGCGCCGATACGGAAGACGTCGCGGTAGGCCAGCAGAAAAGCGGCATCGGCCGGGATGCTGGCGGCGTACAGGTCGCTGAGGGCGGAGAAGACGGCGCCGACGATGGCGACGCAGAGGACGGTTCCGGAGGCCTGGGCGAGGGACATCGCCCCCGACGCGGTGCCGTAACGCTCCGCCGGAACGGTGCCCAGCATCAGCGCGTAGGCGGCCGACTGGTACCAGCCCACGCCGAGACCCACCACTGCGATCCCGACGGCGGGGTGCCAGACGGCGGAGTTACCGTCCAACATCGACATGGCGAAGAGGCCGAAGGCGGACGTCAGCAGGCCGGCAGCGCCGACGGGACGCACGCCCCAGCGGTCGCAGAGCCAGCCGCCGATGGGAGAGGACAGGATATTAGAGGTCGACATCACGGCCAGCATGATGCCCAGGGTCACCGGGCCGCGGCCCAGGGCGTCGGTGATGTAGAACGGGAAGATGAACCAGATGACGAACTGCGAAAAGTGGCCCAGAAACATGGCGCCCACGGCGGTCTGGAAGCCGGACAACCGGACCAGGGCGCCGGGCAGAACCGGCGATGCGGCGGAGCGCTCGACGCGGATCAGGGCAACAAGGATCGGGGGTGATGCCGCGAGAAGGGCCAGCACGGGTATGGAAGTCCACCCGATGGCCTGGCCGAGGCGCAGGCCGATCATAAGACACAGCAACAGGGAAAGGACGAGGGCGGAACCGGGCAAGTCGAACCGGGGCTTCTCTGCATCATCAGTCGGTTGGTTTCCGAGGGACCGGGGTATGGAAAACAGCCCGATAAGCAGGGCCAGGCCGGCCAGGGGCAGGCGACCGGCGAACACGGCAGGCCAGTCGAACAGTTGGATCAGCGGGCCGGCGCCCAGGGTGGAGGTGACCATGCCGAGAGCCAGACTGGCGGAGGTGAACCCCATGGAGAGGCCGCGGCGATGCTCGGGGAAGACCGACGCGGCGATGGCCGGTGCGGTGCTGTAGAGGCACCCGGTTCCCAGAGCCTGGAGGACGCGGAAACCGACCAGCACCTCCAGGGTGGGAGACAGGGACAGGCAAACCATGGACACTACGTAGGTTGTCGTGCCGAAAAGGTAGACCAGTCTGAGCCCGAAACGGTCGGCGAAAGCCCCGGCCCCCAGGGCGAGACCGGCGCGGGTGGCGATGAACACGACGATCACCCATTGGACAGAGGCGAGGTCGGTATTGAAGGCGTCGCGCATGGCCGGCAGGCCGACGTTTACCGCGAAGTCCAGGGATGCCAGGACCATCCCCAGGGCGGCAGCGGATGCCAGCAGGAGGGTGCGCCACGTGATCCGACCGGGCATCGCCGGCGCGTTGGTGTCGGACTGGGCGCGCATGGCGGTTGATTGTACGCCATGCGCACGGAGCGCGGCGGGAGATGACCGGGGTCAAGCGCCGGTCAATCGGGCGGAATAGGTGTCACAAGACAGGGGGTACGATCAGGACGTGGACACGGGCGTCGCCGGCGCGTTCGGAGTCCATGTCGCTGATGCGATGCCCGACAACCGCGGCTTCGGCCGGCTCTTCAAACGTGAGGGCCAGAATATCTGCGCTCTCCCGGGCCCGCTGAATGTCACGCTGGTGGATGCTGCTGGATGCTTCTATGGCGACCCAAAGTTGCTCCGGACCGTCCTTGCGTTCGGCTCGCAGTATGACGTCGGTGGCTTCCACTCGGCTATCCTGATCGTCGGTGATCAACCCGTCGGCCAAGGCCGTATCCATCCTTTGCACCAGTTCCGGCACGGGCTCCAGCAGCTCGCTTTGCATTATCTGGGCGCGCCGTAGCCCCAAGGCCTGGCTGACTCGTGAACGCACGCTGCGATGCAGTTTCGATTCCAGCGCCACGCCACGTAGATAGCCGACATCGATGGCCAACTGCCGGACGGTTTCAACCAACTGGGTGACGGCCTCCTCCAAGCGAGTTAACCGGTCTTCGACACTCTCCAGCCGCTTCTCCACGCGCTCCAGGCGGTCCTCCACAGCTTCCATGCGCGCTGGCAAGCCGAGGAACTCCTGCGTCAAGACAGAGCGCAGCAGGAGCTCCCTGGCAGCGGGGTTAGCCTGCAACTCGGCCATCATTCGAGCCACCAGGGATTCGGGGTCAAGCTGCGGTTCCGTTGTCATAGCCAGTGGCCTCAAGGGGGATTGCTACCATTATAGTCTTTCGATACTGGCCAGCCCCGGGTTACGCCAGGCCGTGCTCGGCGAGGACGGGGCGGATGGCTTCGACGAGGGGAGGCAGGTATTCGTTCCAGTCGCCGACGATGCCGTAGTCTGCGGCGCGGAAGATGGCGGCGCGGTGGTTGCGATTGATGGCGAGAATCACGCCGGCCTTCTGGATACCGACGGTGTGGTTGAACGCGCCGCGGATGCCGACGGCCAGATAGACCTGCGGCGCGATGGTGCGACCGCTGATGCCCACCTGGATGTGGTGGGGCAGCCAGCCGGAGTGCACGACGTTGCGAGTGGTGCAGATGGAGGCGCCGATACTCGAGGCCAGTTGCTGGGCGGCGGTGACGTTCTCCTCGCCGATGCCCATTCCCAGGCCGACCACGACTTCGGCGGACGTGAGTTCAAGCGCGCCGTGCTCTTCGGAGACGTGCTCGCTGACCAGGGTGACGTCGACGTCGTCGGTGGGAGACGCGGGGATGGTTTCGACGGCGGCGGTTGCGCCTGGTTCCGGTGTCCCGGGAGACAGGACGCCGGGGCGAAGGGTGACCAGGTTGGGCAGGGTCTTCGACAGGATGGGAGCGACGACGTTGCCGCCCAGGGCCGGTTTGAGCTGGACCAGCTGGCCGGCGTCGTTGATTTCGAGGTCGATGGCGTCGCCGGTGAGGCCGAGCCGGCGGCGGGCGGCGATGCGGGCGGCCAGGTCGCGCCCGTCGGCAGTGGCGGCGAAGAGGATGGCGTAGGGCGGATTGTCGCCGATGGCGTCGGAGAGGGCGCGGGAAACGCCTCTTCCGCACAGGACGCCCAAGTCGGTGGTGTCCAGGGTAAGGATACGGTTCGCGCCGGCCTCAGCCAATTGGGTGGTTACATCTGCTGATGGCGGGCCGTCCTGGATCACGACGGCAACCACCTCGCTCTGGGTGATGGGGGTGAGGGCGCGAGCCTTGCCGAGCATCTCCAGGGTGACCTGGCGCACGCCGTCGGCGGCCAATTCGGCGACCACCCAGATGCTGCGGTCACCGCCGGAGTGACGGGGCAGCGCGGCGTCTCTGGAGCCGGAATCGGCATTGGCAGACAGTGCGGTCAGCCGGTCACGGAGCATGTCGGCGACCTGGCGGGCGGCGTCCTCCGGGGTCTCGTCGCGGATCACCACGGCGAGGCGGTCGGGTTCGACGAGGCGGATGTCCTCGACCCAAGTGGGAGATCCGTCGAGGCCGAACAGGGAGAGGTCATCGGTGAGGTCGGCGCAGGTGATCTGCTCGATGGTGCGCTCTTGGGCGTCGGTCATTTCGTCGCGGCCGGGATAGCGTTCCTGGCCGGCGCCTTCGGTGACGCAGACCACGGCGGGCAGGGGGCACTCGATAACCTGGTAACCCTCGTCGGTGGCGCGCTCCGCGACGATGCGATTTCCAGCGCGGTCCACGTCCAACTTGCGGACGTTGCTGACGTGGGGCAGGCCCATCAGCTCGGCAACCTCGGGTCCCACCTGGCCGGTCTCGGCATCGCTGCTGTTGCGTCCGCACACGATGAGGTCGGGGGACTCGCGCTGGAGCGCCAACGCCAGGGCTTGGGCAGTGGCGAGGGTGTCGCTGCCGGCCAGCGCACGGTCGGAGAGGAGAATGCCGCGGTCGGCCCCCAGAGCATAGCACTGGGTCAGGCCCTCGGCGGCGTTGGGCGGGCCCATGGACAGGGCGATTACGGAGTCCTCGGAGTCGGCCTTGAGGTCGACGGCCATGTTGATGCCGAGGAGGTCGAAGGGGTTGATCTCGGACGGGACGCCCTCGCGCTGGATTACCTTGTTCTCGTAGTCGAACTCGATGCGGGACACCACGGGAACGAACTTGACGCAGACCGCGATTTTCATCGGACTTGGGCTCCTTGGTGGATTATGAGGAGAGGGCGGCGCTCAACCGGCCGCGGATTTGGGACTCCAAGCGCTGGAGATCCTCGCTGATTGATACGGGAAAATGGTCCGGTCGGCGTAGGCGTCGGTACGTGTCGGGCAGCCGTGACAGATCGTCCGAGACGCGCTGGCGGGCGTCGCTGATAGCACTGGGTGGGACGACGCGGCGGCCGTCCTGCATCGCCAGGGATAGCTGCGGTTCGCCCGGCGCGGTGGCCTCGGTGGACAAGCCGATGACGTCGGCCGACATCATGCGTTCCGGGTCGTATTGGCGGAAGACCTGCTTGGCGGCGGGCAGGGACGCCTTGCCTTCGCTGAGCTTCATCACCGGCCGGCCGTCGTAACTGACCATCTTGTAAACCATATCGCAGGAGGGGGCATCGGCGGAGACGCCCACGCGGGTGCCGACGCCGAACATGTCGATGGGCGCGCCTGCGGAGACGAGGCGATCTATTTCGTACTCGTCGAGGCCGCCGCTGGCTACGATGCGAACGTAGTCTAAACCGGCGTCGTCGAGGATGGAGCGGACCTGGCGGCTCAGGGCGTCGAAGTCGCCGGAGTCGAGGCGGACGCCGGTGAGGTGATGGCCGTCGCGCTCCATCTCGTGAGCGACCGCGACGGCGGCGTGAGCGCCGCTGATGGTGTCGTAAGTGTCTAGCAGGAGGATGCTCCGGTCGGGGAACATACGGGAGTAGGCGCGGAAGGCGTCGATTTCGTTATCGAAGCTGGTGATGTAGGAGTGGGCCATGGTGCCGGTGGGCGGTATGCCGTAGCGGCGGGCGGCGAGGACGTTGCTGGTTGCGCCGAAACCGGCGATGTAGGAGGCGCGGGCCATCTTGAGGCTGGCCTCGGTTCCGTGGGTGCGACGGGCGGCGAAATCGGCGATGGGCCGGCCCCGGGCGGCCTGAACGCAGCGGGCGGACTTGGTGGCCAGTAGGGTCTGGTACTGAACTTGGTTCATGACGATGGTTTCGGCAAGCTGGGCGGCGATGATCGGGCCTGTCACCTCCAGCACCGGCTCGTGGGTGAAGAACAGGCTGCCCTCGGGCATGGCGCGGACGCTGCCGGTGAAACGGAAGTCGCGGAGGTATTCGAGGAAGTCCGCCGTGAAGATTCCAGTGCTGCGGAGATAGTCGATGCTGTCGGTGTCGAAGGAGAGGGCTTCCAGGCAATCCAGGGCGTCGTCGATACCGGCGGCGACGAGGTAGCCCCGGTCCGGCGGGTATTCGCGCACGTACAGGCTGAACGTGGCCTCGCCGGAGATGCCCTCGGCGAAATAGGACTGCGCCATGGTCAGCTCGTAGAGATCGGTGAGCAGGCCGATTTCGCCGGCGGGCAAAGGCAGGTACGGGGGCTGGCTGGACAGGGTCATTGGTGGGGATCGCCTGACGCCGAAACTCGGCCTTCGTGCGGGATGCAGGCATTATCGGGCGGGGTTTGGGGAGAGTCAAACGGCGTTAGGACGATGGTGCTACACTTGGGTCATGGACAGCATCACGCTGCAAAACTACCGCTGCTTTGGGAGCGAGGAGCAAACGGCGCGGCTGGCGCCGCTGACGCTGCTGGTGGGGCCAAACAGCACCGGCAAGACGTCATTCCTGGCGCTAATACGGGCGCTGTGGGACGTGGCGTTTCGGGAGGTGGTGCCGAATTTTCGGGAGGAGCCGTTTGATCTGGGGTCGTTTGAGGATATTGTGCATCAAAAGGCAGGTCGGAACTCAGCGGCACAACACTTCTCAGGCAGGTTTGAGCTCTGTCCGCCGTTTGCGACGAGCGACGAGATGTTGCGGTTTACTGCCACATTTGCAAGCTGGCAAACTGCGCCATTTCCAATCGTTCGAGCCTATAGCGACGGCAACGTCAGTTTGGAGCTGTCTGCGACGAAATCGCGCGATGGTGAACGTTCCCGTTTTCGGATCGGGCAGGGCGTCTGGCAAGACGTCGGCAAGGAAATGGTGATGCATCAGAGCGACGGTTTAGTATCGTTGGAATTCCTGGACAGACTGCCACCCGTCGTGTTCGGCGATGATGACGACAATTTGCGACGTTTCCTTGTCGGCATGAGAGTCCCGAAAATGGTCCTCCCACGCCCTTTCGCCGGTGCGCCAGTCCGGTCTCGCCCCCGGCGGACCTATGATCCGATGTTATTGGCGCACGATGCCGAGGGAGATTCCATCCCGAGCTATCTGGCGAATGTGTCGCGCAGGCGCGCAGACGAATGGCAATTGCTCAAAGGCGGGTTGGAGGGTTTCGGGCAAACCTCCGGGTTGTTTGATGAAATATCGGTAAGGTCATTCGGCAAATCGGACGGGGACCCGTTCCAGATACAGATTCGCAAGTTCGGCAAGCGGCGCAAAGGGCCGTGGCGCAACCTGATCGACGTTGGCTATGGCGTTAGCCAAGCGCTGCCAGTGCTGGTAGAAATGCTGCGTCCGGATGCCGCTGGAATGTTGCTGCTTCAGCAGCCGGAGGTTCATTTGCACCCGCAGGTGCAGGCGGCGTTGGGCACGTTTTTCTGCGAAGTTGCTGCCGGCGGGCGGCAGTTGGTGGTGGAGACGCACAGCGACTACATCATCGACCGGGTGCGGATGGACGTGCGGGACGGGACTACCAGGTTGAACCCGGAAGATGTTTCGATACTGTACTTCGAGCCGGGGGATTTGGACGTGAAGATTCATTCCATTCGGATTGACCAAGCCGGCAACGTGCTGGACGCGCCTCTCTCATATGGCAAATTCTTTATGGCCGAGACCCGCCGCTCAATTGGATTGTGAGCAGTGTGCGCCATCGTTGACAATAACGTCAGGCATGAAGTGTTTGGTACTCATAATACCCAAACACCGGCGGGGAAACTTTTCCTTGACTGGCTTGACAGCGGGCGCGGCGTGTTGGTTGTAGGTGGTCATCTCAGACGAGAGCTTGGCGAGTATCGGCGGTTTCAATTATGGCTGGAGACCGCGGTTCAATTCGGCAGGGCCAGGCAAATCGACGACGCACAGGTTGACAGAGAGACTGACGAGATGGGTTCACAAGGCATACGTTCCAATGACCCTCATATCCTGGCTTTGGCCAGAATCAGCGGCGCTCGCTTACTGTTCACCAACGACCGAGACCTCCAGCAGGACTTTGGGGACAGTGCCATACTTCAGGGAACGAGAGGCCGAATTTACACAACCATAGAACGATCCGACGTGCGCCGCACTCACCGACAATTGCTCCGTCGTACTGATCTTTGCAACGGCTAAATACCGGCCACCCGGGGCAATATTGCTGTCTGCGTATGGTATATTTATGCGGCATTTTTGCCGCATGTTGTCGGCCCGCAGGAGCGCTTTACGATGCCCGCCAGCGCAGATATCACCGCTATTTCGAACGGTACCATCACGTCGCCGCAGGGGTTCTCTGCCGGTGGCGTTTTCATCGGCCTGAAGACGCGAGGGGAGGACAAGCTGGATCTGGCCATGCTGGTTTCGGATAGCCCGTGCTCAATTGGCGGGGTGTTCACGACCTCGGCCATACGGTCGGCGACGGTGGACCTGGACCGGGAACGAGTGGCGCGCGGCCAAGCCCGGGCGTTGATCGTCAACGCGGGGATCGCTAACACCTGCGTCGGCGCGCAGGGTTACAAGGACGCCGAGGAGATGACGCGCCTGGCCGCCGACAAGCTGGGCCTCGCCGCCGAGGACGTGCTGGTGTGCAGCACCGGCGTGATCGGGGTCGAGCTGCCCATGTCGCTGATCCGGTCGGGCGTTACAGAGATTGCGCTGGACGACGCCGGCGGACCCGAGTTAGCGCGGGCAATGATGACCACGGATACCCATCCCAAGGAAACCGCGGTGTCCTTCACTGCGTCCACGGGGCAAACGATTACCATCGGCGGCGTGGCCAAAGGGTCGGGGATGATCAACCCCAACATGGCGACCATGCTGTCCTTCGCGGCGACGGACGCTGCGGTGGACCCCGGGTTCCTGCAGATGACAGTGAAGGCGGTTGCGGACGAGACCTACAACATGCTCACCGTGGACGGGGACAGCAGCACCAACGACACCTTCCTGGCTTTCGCCAACGGGCGGGCGGGCAACCCGGTGATCGATGACCGGTCGCCCGACGCCGAAGCATTCACGAGCGCGCTGCACCAGGTGTGCTCCAACCTGACCCGGATGCTGGCGCGGGACGGCGAAGGGGCGACGCGGCTGCTGACCGTGCGGGTGGACGGGGCCAGGGATGCCATAG
The DNA here is from genome assembly GCA_028873965.1 of Chloroflexota bacterium. GTDB lineage: Bacteria > Chloroflexota > Dehalococcoidia > Lucifugimonadales > UBA3495 > Bin87. Next base: position 184,774 of record JAPPMU010000015.1, on the reverse strand, counting down.
ACGCGCGGAAGGCCGCCCTGACCATCGCGGGAAGTCCATTGGTGAAGTCGGCGGTGTACGGCGCGGACCCGAACTGGGGCCGGCTGATGATGGCCCTGGGCCGCAGCGGAGCCGAGGCGGTTGAAGAAAAGGTTGACCTGTTCGTCAACGGGGTTTGCATCATGGAGGCGGGAACGCCGGTGCCCTTCCACCGGGACGCCGTGGTGGCGCTGATGTCCGGCGAGCAAGTGGACTTCCGAGTGAGCCTGAACCTGGCGGACGGGGAGGCGACGGCCTACGGCTGCGACCTCACCGAGCAGTACGTCATCATCAACAGCGCGTACACGACCTGAGATTGTTGGGAAGGAGCACCCTGTGTTGCTGACCACGATTTGGGTAGGGCGCGATGCCGAACGTCCTGTGCCGCGGCCCGTATCGCTTTTTCTTTTTTTCGGGAGATCGGGGACAACCCCCACACGTGCACGTTGAGCGCGACGACCGAGAAGCTAAATTTTGGCTGGACCCGGTGGGAATTGCCCGGACCGGGGGATTGAGCCAAAGAGACATCAATGACATAGGAGTTACGCACTTGAAATTACAAACCCGTCATTCCTGCGCAAGCAGGAATCCATAGGCTTCACAGTGAACGAATCTGGAACACTGTTAACGATTTCGGCCACTGGATTCCCGCTTTCGCGGGAATGACGGGTGTAAAGTCTCCCAACTGCGTAAGTCCTATGACATTCTGAGGATTATTGAAGAACAGCGGCTTTATTTTTGGAGAGATGGGATGAGTTCTTCCCCGAGGGTTGACGGTCAGACAATTCGAGCAGTGGAGGTCAACGCTTCCGGCGCATTGCTGACAGTGACACTGGACAATGGAATGATTGTCAGCGTCCCGCTCGACTGGTATCCGAGGTTGTACGAATCCACGGCTGAGGAGCGTGCTCACTGGAGTTTGATCGGGGGTGGAATTGGCATACGGTGGGACGAAATCGATGAGGATATCAGCATCGCCGGATTGTTGGACGGCCGCCGCTCCGGTGAGAGTGAGAAATCTTTAGCTCGGTGGCGGACGTCCCGGCAGCGTGCCGAAGCGGCACCTTGACCTTTGCCCGAATACCACCTGACGTTCCTATGACAGAGTCAATTTTCGCACCGCCCATTGTGGTCAAGATCGGGGGCAGCACCCTGGGCGGCAACGACACCTCGTTGCAGGACCTGGTGGCGTTGCACGCCTCGGGCAAGCCGGTGGTGATCGTTCACGGGGGCGGGAACGTAATCAGCGAGTGGATGCAGCGGCAGAACCTCGCTCCCAACTTCGTCAACGGGTTACGGGTGACCGATGGGCCGTCGCTGGAGATCGTGGTGGCGGTACTGGGCGGGCTGGTGAACAAGGAACTCACGGCGCAGATGCAGCAGTTGGGCGCGCCCACCATCGGGATCAGCGGGATGGACGGCAACTTGCTGCAGGCGCACGTGGCCAACCCCGATCTAGGTTACGTGGGAGAGGTTACGGCAGTTGATCCGGAGCCGGTGCGGGCGATTGTGTCGGCCGGGTTCATCCCGATGGTGTCGCCGATAGCGGTGGACGTCAGCAAGGACAGCGAGCACGCCGGTCAGCCGCTGAACGTGAACGGAGACACGGCGGCCGGGGCACTGGCGCACGCGCTGCGGGCGGAACGGATCATCTTCCTGACCGACGTGGCCGGCGTGATGGACAACGGCGGACGGGTCATTCCGCGACTGGACGCACGGGGAGCGGAGCAACTGCGGGCATCGGGCGTGGCCCGGGGCGGTATGCTGCCCAAGCTGGCGGCGTGCCTGGATGCCCTGGCGGACGCGGCGGTGCCGGTGGCTCACATCGTGGACGGTCGGGAACCGGGCGCGGTGATGAACTGCGTGAACGGGAGACCCGTGGGCACCAGGATCACGCCTTAAAGAGTGATCGGGCAAGAAAACGAAAACGGGGCGGGTCGCTGACCCGCCCCAGATTTTTCGGGGACCGTCGGCGCGACCGAGATCAGGCGGCGATGAGGTCCTTGGAGATGGCGTCGGGGATCAGGTCGCCCTCGGCTGCCAGGTGCGCCTTGATGGCATCGGCGGCGGCGTTGACCATCTCGGTGTCCAGGTTTGCCGCGGCCTCGGGATACCCGGCCTCGGACAGGTAAGCGGCGGTCTGCTCCCGGAGTTGTTCCAGGGAAAATTCGAGCTGGGCGCCGCTGTCGCGCATTTCCTCGGGGTAGTCGACGTGGGATCCGCCGGCGCCGAGTTTGTCATAGCCGCCCTTGTGCCAGTGGCCGCGAGCGCCGTGGGGGTCGAACCGGATGATTTCAACGCCCTGGACGTCCACGCCAAAGGTGGGGCCGCCGAACTTGGCCTTGAGGCAGCGGAGCGGCCAGAGATACATCGTGACGTCGCCGGACTTGCTCAGCGGGCGAACCATCACGCGGCCCAGATAGGACTCGCCATCGATCATCGTTGCCATGAAAAATTCCTCCTGACGGCGGATTCAATCCGCCGGGTACTGACAGCCGTATAGTATCACAACATTGAATCCCCAGAGCACGATCTCCACCCGGATTGATGCAAGCGCAGTGAGTTGGTCTGCTCCACACTGATGAACGCCGCAGGTTGGTCGCGGCGCGTGTTCATGGAGCGGGCAGCGAAGGGTCCGGCTCAATCGGGCGCGAAGGCTGCGGACGCCGCATACACCGGACCGTCAACGGTTATACTCACCCACCCACGCACTTACAAAGAGAGAGATGTGATGACTCGTTCAACCCTGAAAGCCGTGAGCGGGATGCTGCTGGCAGCCGGTTTCGCGTTGGCTCTGGCCGCCTGCGGGCAGAGCGCGGCGCCGACGGAGCAATCCGAGGCGCCGGCGCCGCCGACCACGAATGCCACCGCCGCGCCGGCGTCCGCAGTCTCGGCGGCCACTGCGGAGCCCACATCCGCACCCGCGGCGCCGGTCGAATCTACCCCGGTGGTAACGTTGCCCACCGGGGAGCTGCCGGCCACGAGCGCCCCCACGTCCACGCCGGCGGGAGAAGCGAAACCGCGGCCTATCGCAAAAGACATTCCCAACGTGGAGGGCATCGACGCGTGGCTCAACACGGACATGGAGCTGACGATCCAGGAACTGGTTGGCGAGGGCAACGTGGTGCTGGTCGACTTCTGGACCTACACCTGCGTGAACTGCATCCGGACGCTGCCGTTCCTGCGGGACTGGTGGTCCCAGTATGAGGACGACGGACTGGTGATCCTGGGCATCCACACACCGGAGTTCGAGTTTGAGAAGGATTACGAGAACGTCTCCGAGGCGCTCATGACACACGACATCGGGTGGCCGGTGGCGCAGGACAACAACATGGTCACGTGGCGGAACTTTGAAAACCGTTACTGGCCGGCCAAGTATCTGTTCAACAGCCACGGCGAGATGATCTACTCGCACTTTGGCGAAGGGGCATACGGGGAGACGGAGCAGAAGATACGCAACGCGCTGGTGGAAGCCGGGGCCGACCTGTCGGATGACCCGCAGGACCTGCCGGAAGACCAGGTGCGGGACGCGGCGTTCCAGTCGGCGCGGACCAGCGGAAACGCTCCGGTGACCCCCGAGCTGTACGCCGGATGGCAGCGGAACGTGGGGGTGGCCCGAGCGGGCCGTCACCCATACGTGGCACAGTACGAGGACTACTTCCAGTCGATTCTCGACGACGGCAGCGGCATAATCGACGTTCAAGTGCCCCAGGACCTGCACCCGCACCTGCTGTATTTCCAGGGAATATGGTCGGTGGAACCGGAACGGATACGGCACGGGCGGAAAACCGAGATGCTGGAGGATTACCTGGCGTTGAACTACGCGGCCAAGAGCGTGAACGCCGTGCTCACCTCGGACTCGGGCGAGCCCTATGAAGTGGTGGTTACGGTGGATGGCGCGATGCTGACCGAGGAGAACGCCGGGGCGGACATCCAGTGGGATGAAAACGGCTACTCGTACATCCTGGTTGACGAGCCGAGGATGTATGGCATCGTCGATAACCCGCAGTACCTGCCGCAGTCGATCCTGACGATGCGGTCGAACTCGGACGACTTCGGCCTGTTCGCCTTCACCTTCGGCGTGTATGCGGAGGGCCCATGATGCGCGCGGCCCCGCTGGTGGTTGCAGTAGTGCTGGGTGTATTGGCGCTGATCGCGTGCGGCGGATCCGCGCCGGAGCCTCCGCCGGCAGAAACGGCCGAAGCCCCGGCCATCCAGGTGCAGACGGTTGAACCGGGCGACGGCGAAATACAGTCGCACCTGGCGACCAAGGTGTTGGAAGTTGGCACGCAACGAGTGGCGTTTCTGCTGAACACCCGCAAGGCTCTGATCAAAGCGCCGCAAGTGCACATATCGGTGGCGCCGGCCGACGGGTCGGTACGGCCGACGGAAATTACCGCAGACTACAATGCCTGGCCGTATGGGGTGCGGGGGTCCTACGCGGCGCCGGTGGAATTTCCCACGCCCGGTGACTATCGGCTGACGGTGATGCCGGTGGGCGGTGAGGTCTCTGGAGAGGCGGTAATCGACGTTTCGGTGTGGGCAGATTCGCCCATACCGTCGGTTGGAGAAGCGGCGCCGGCCAGCGAGACCAAGACGCTGGATAACACCGCGGAAATCGTTGACCTCACCACCTCATACGAACCGGACGCCGAGCTGTACCGCGTTTCGGTAGCGGAGGCCGTTGCATCGGGCAAGCCGTCGGTGGTCGTATTTGCCACGCCGGCCTTCTGCACGAGCCCGACCTGCGGCCCACAGGTTGACACGGTGTCGGAGTTGAGGGCGGAACACCCGGACGCCGCCAACTACGTTCACGTGGAACTGTACGACAACCCGTCGGAGATACAAGGGGACCTGAGCCGGGCGGAATTAGTGGCAGCAGCGGACGAATGGGGGTTCACCCAGATACCCGGCTGGACCAACGAGTCCTGGGTGTTTGTGCTGGACGGTGAGGGTATCGTGCGGCAGCGGTTCGAGGGATTTGCGACACTAACGGAGTTGGAAGCGGCACTGGCGGAAGCCGGCGGCTTGTGATGGTTTCCGCAAATTGTCAGAAGCAGGATTTTCGGGATTTTATGATTGGACAGGATTGGGAGATCTCCATCGCGGAATGGCTCCAATCCTGATAATCCCTCAATCTTGAAAATCCTGTTTCTGACGGTTCCTCGACGGAAACGGGCACGCACGAGCAGGTGTTCTTAACATAAGCGGATAATAGATTTATGCTGTACCCCAGCCTGACTTGGGGAGGTGAGCTGATGTCCCGGAGGAGAGTTTATCGTCATGACGTGCGGTGTCCTGACTGCGGATCCAACTGGATGCGCAAGGACGGTTTTTCCAATGGCAAGCAGGCTTACAGTTGTGGGGACTGCCGGCGGCGCTACGTGCCGGAGGGGGCCTATCGGCGTCCGGGAGCGGCGGTGAAGGAGCAAGGGATTGAGCTGTATTTGGAGGGCAATACTCTGAGCGGCATTGGTCGGGTGTTGGGGTACAGCGTGCCGGCGGTGCAGGGCTGGGTCAAAAAAGGGGCGGCAAGCCCTGAGCCGTTTGGTAGAGCGCGGTGCGGAGCGTAGCGTAGCGCGGGGCAGGCGGGCCGCCAGCCGGCCGTGGTGGTGTCCTGTGATGAGATGTGGACCTACCGAGGAGCCCGGCGCGGTGATAAGCGTGAAGAGTGGTGGATCTGGACGGCGGTAGTGGCGGAGGCCGACGGCAGTCGGTGGGTAGACTTTGAGGTGGGAGACCGCAGCGAGGTTCCCTTTTTGCGGCTGTACGCCCGATTACCCGAGGCAGGGCTGTACCGGAGCGACGCCTATGCGGTGTATCTGGGGTGGTTTCCGCCGGACCGGCATGTGGTAGGCAAGGGCGGAGCGGTGAACTGGAACGAAGGGCTGCACTCGGTGTGGCGGGGCCAGTTGCGGCGGTTGATGCGGCGGACCAAGGGGTACACCAAGAGTATCGAGATGCTGGTGTATTCCCTGGCGTTGGTGTGCTGGCGACGGTGGCTAAAATCCAATATCAACGCACGTTAAGAATACCGAGCGCCGGTTGTCATTGACCGTGCCATTAGAGCGTGTTAGCATTTTTGCTGAAAAGCTGAGATGGAGACGAGTAAGCGGACGACGAACGTCGCAGCGAGCCTGGTCCGGTGAAAGCAGGCACAATCGTCCCGCCCAAAATCCCTCCGGAGCTGCCGGCTGAAATCCGCCCTCCGAAAACGGTGGGGAGTAAGCTCAGGCCGGGTTCGTTGCCCGTTAGAAGCGACGGGACATGATGGTGTCCTGCCAGAGAGGTCCGAAGCGCCCGCTTGCCGGGAGCCAAGGGCAAATAGGGTGGTACCGCGGGCAATCGTCCGTCCCTATGGGACGGGCTTTTTTGTGCCGCGGCGAACATCGACCTGCGCGTGCTGGCGGCGGGATCTGGCAGACGGAACGACGTTGTACGGAGAAAAACCGTGAAACTGAAAGGTTCGGAAATCATCTGCGAGAGCCTGCTGAGGGAAGGGGTCGAGGCGCTGTTCGGCCACCCCGGTGGGGCGATTCTGCCGTTCTACGACGCGCTGTGGTCGTACCCGCAGTTGCGGCACGTGCTGGTGCGGCACGAGCAGTCGGCGGCGCACGCCGCGGACGGCTACGCCAGGATGACGGGAAAGCCCGGCGTATGCGTGGCGACGTCGGGTCCGGGGGCGACCAACCTGGTTACCGGGATCATGGGCGCCAAGGCGGACAGCGTGCCGCTGGTGGCCATCACTGGGCAGGTGGCGCGGGCAGCCATGGGCACCGAGGCGTTCCAGGAGTGCGACATCTGCAGCATCGCATCGGTATGCACGAAGCGGACTTACCTGGTGATGTCGGCCAGCGACCTGGCGCGGACGGTGCGAGACGCGTTCCGGGTGGCCCAGGAAGGGCGGCCGGGGCCGGTGCTGATCGACGTGCCCCGGGACGTGCAATTGGAAGAAGCCGAGTTCGAGTACCCCGAAACGCCATGGGTGCCGGACCCGGAGCTGTCGGACGAGACGCTGGAGAACGTGCGCAAGGCGGCGGATCTCATCAATCAGGCGGAACGGCCGGTGATCATCGCGGGGCACGGGATCGTCAACTCGCGGGCGTTTGACGAGTTGCTGGCGCTGGCGGAAAACTCGGGCGTCCCGGTCATCAACACGCTGCTGGGCTTGAGCAGTTTCCCCCGGAACCACCCGCAGAGCCTGGGAATGCTGGGGATGCACGGGATGTACTGGTGCAACATGGTGGTGGACCGGGCCGACGTCCTGGTGGGACTGGGGATGCGGTTTGATGACCGGGTGACGGGCCGGGTGTCGGGGTTTGCTCCCCATGCCAGGATCGTGCACCTGGATATCGAACCCACGCAGGTGGGCCGGATCGTGCCGGCGGAAGTGCCGTTGGTGGGCGATGCCAGGCCGATACTGAAAGCGCTGGCCCCGCTGGTGCAAAAGGTGGACCGGCCGGAGTGGATGGCGACGATTGCCCAGCTCAAAACGCAGCACCCGTCGCTGGCGATTCCGCAGAGCGACGCGCTGATGCCGCAGCAGGTGCTCACCGAGATGAACGAGATGCTGCAGGGGGACGACGACGCGGTGGTGGTAACCGGAGTGGGTCAGCACCAGATGTGGGCGGCGCAGTACCTGTTCCTCAACCGGCCCAACTCCTTCGTAACGTCGGGCGGACTGGGAGCCATGGGTTTCGAGGTTCCGGCGGCGCTGGGGGCACAGTTGGCCCGGCCGGGGTCCACGGTGTGGTCGGTGGCCGGCGACGGCGGGTTCCAGATGACGTTGCAGGAACTGATTACGGCGGTGGAGGAAAAGCTGCCCATCAAGATCGCGCTGTTCAACAACGGGTACCTGGGGATGGTGCGGCAGTGGCAGGAGATGTTCTTCGACGGCCACCTGAAAGAGGTGCCGATGCCGGGGCCGGACTACGTCAAGCTGGCCAACGCTTACGGCATTCCGGCGTCGCGGGTGGAGCACCAGGAGGACGTGGCCGCAGCCTTGCAGCAGGCGAAGGACTACGACGGGCCGTTCCTCATCGAGTTCGTCGTGGAGCGGGAAACCAACGTGTTCCCCATGGTTCCGCCGGGAGGCTCGCTGGCCGACACGCTGGAGGACCCGAGGACCATGGCAGCCGCGCGGTGACGACGATAGGATGGATGCCCTCACGCGCATCCGCTTGGTCATCGCGAGGAGCGTAGGGACGCGGCGGTCTCGTTACCTTCAGCATGGCCTCTCCAGCAACGAGATTGCCGCGCTGCGCTCGCAATGACAATTTGACCGAATGTGGGTACGCGGGGATGGGTAACTGTTCAGGATTCAGGAGGTTGTCATTGCGAGGCGCTTGCGCCGTGGCAATCTCGACGCCGTAGCCGCAACGTCTGCCCCAAAGGTATCCCCTACGTTAACGAGATTGCCGCCCCCGCATCAAGTGCGGGGTCGCAATGACATAGGACTTACGCAGTTGGGAGACTTTACACCCGTCATTCCCGCGAAAGCGGGAATCCAGTGGCCGAAATCGTTAACAGTGTTCCAGATTCGTTCACTGTGAAGCCTATGGATTCCTGCTTGCGCAGGAATGACGGGTTTGTAATTTCAAGTGCGTAACTCCTATGACAATTTGACTGAATGTGGGTACGCGCTAGGATGGATGCCGACTTGCCGCTGCGCGGGGTTGGTGGTAGAAATAAGTATTGCCGACTGAAGGTTGTCGAAATTGGAGGTGCACGATGCCCCGGGTCTCTATCCAGGAAGCTTCGCGGATTTTGAACGTTTCGCAGGATGTCATCCGCAAGGACGTCCGCGACGGCAAGCTCCAGGCCACCAGGGAAGGCGGCCCGACCGGCAACCGGTGGATGGTGGACATCCCGGACAACGTTGAGGAGTACACCGACGATTTCAAGGAAGGCATCCACGAGATGGCCCGCTCGCTGACGCCGTGGTGGTACGACAATCCCCGGAAGGAGGGCGTGGTCCACTACCTGGAGAGCCTGGGCATCGAAGAGGTCGAGCCGTTTTTCCTGTGCGGCGCCAAGGGCGAGGACATCTGGCCGGCCACCGGCCACGAGTCGTGGCAACGGTGCCCCGAGTGCGTTCTTGAGGTACACGACCAGGGGATGCCGATGGAGACCAGGGAATGAACGGCACCCAAGCCGCAGCAATCGAGTACGAGCCGCAGTTACGCGGCTCGTTTCGTTTGTGAGTGCGCCGGTTCCAGCCCATGCCGGCGGATCGGGCGCGGCGGTGCGATTAGGCGGTTCCCGGAGCGTAGGGCTTGAGGGCGGCGTAAATTACGTCGTTGATGGGCGTGGGGACACCGGCGGCTTCGCCGGCGCGGACAACGGCGCCGTTCAGCGCTTCCAGTTCCATGGGGCGGCCGGCCAGCAGGTCGGCGTGCATGGACGCGCTCATGGCTCCCTTGGCGGATTCCATGTAGTCCAGGGTGTCGGCGACGATGGTCGGCGCCAGGTCAACGCCAGAAGCGCGGCCGGCTCGTTCAATCTCGGACATACAGCCCACGACAATCTTGTGCCACTCGGGTCGAGGGAGCAACTCGCGCAGGTACTCCCGGGCCAGGGAGGTCACCCCCGCCATGGTGGAGATGAAGAGGAACTTGGTCCACAGGGTGACGGCAATGTCGTTTGACGCCTCGGCGTCCACGGCGGCGTCCCGGAAGGCGGCGCAGACCGCCTCCGCTTTAGCCTGATGGGACGGTTTGCTTCCGCGTGTGCTTCCGGCGACGATGCGGACGATGTCACCGGCCTGGGTGACGACGCCGGGGCCGGAGCGGCCGGCCTCGATGTATGCCGCTGCGGGCAGGACCACGGCATACGGTAAGGCATCCACCAGAGGCAGATAGGAATCGACGCCGTTTTGGAGGCAGAGAATTGCCGTCTCGGGGCCAACCATGGGCGCCATTTGGGGTATGGCCACGGCGTTGTGGTAGGTCTTAGTGGTGAGCAGGGCGAGATCGACGGGGCCGACATCAGTGGGCCGGTCGGTGGCAGAGCAAGGTACGGTGAACTCGCCGAGCCGGGTCTGCATGATGAGGCCGTTACGACGGATGGCATCCAGGTGTTCGCCGCGGGCGATGAGCGTCACGTCGTGTCCGCCGCGGGCGAGCATCCCGCCGAAATATCCGCCGATGCTGCCGGCGCCCATTACTGCCACTTTCATTGACCGATGCTCCTTTCGCTGGGGCGGGTGTGGGTCGAGCCGCGCCGCTTATGCGGCGTCGAAAATTCGGGAGCGGACGTTGAAGATAAAGCCGGGTAAGTCAGGTTCGCCGCTCACCGTCTCCGGGTCGTCCAGTACCACGACGTCGACTCCAGGACGGTAGATATGCACGCTACGGCGGAAGGGATCGATGAGCCAACCCAAGGTTGCGCCGTGGTCGATGTAATCCCGCATCTTGCGGTGAGCGCTGGCCTGGCTGTCGGTGCGGGACATGATCTCCACCACGAAATAGGGGCAGAAATCGAGCAGCCAGGTTTCCTCGGAGGGGGTGTACGCAGCGAGTTGTTCGGGAGACAACCAGGCGGCATCTGGGGCGTAACGGGCGCCGTTGGGAAAGTGTACGCCCAATCTAGCGCCGTGGGCTTCGCCACCATGGGCCCTGGTCCATACTCCCAAATCGATGATGAACTCCGCCTCTTCCCTTGACCCTCTTTTGCTTTGCATAGGAGAAATCAGTAGCGCTCCTTCGGAAGTCAGTTCGAGTTTGCCCACCAATTCGCGATTGGCCTCGTTGAGATCCAATAGCCATTCGTCCAGCTTGGCGCCCGTGATGCCGACATCGGCAAGGATTTTCAGCAGGGGGCGAAAGTCCAAATGTATCGGAGACGGAGCGGGATCGCCGTCCACCCACACGTTCTCCAGGAATATGGCGGGAATTTCCGTTGTGGGCTTTGCAACCATTGCAATCACCATCCTTGGCGGCGAGTATGCCACAATATTCGCGGTTGACGCAGCAGTGCGAACGGCAGCAGGGCCTTTCCAAAGTTGATCCGTCATTCCCGCAGAAGCGGGAATCCAGAAGGTCGTTGTGTTCGGAATGTTCTGGATTCCGGCTTTCGCCGGAATGACGGTTCGAGGTGAAAGGCCGCCATCCGGGACTTTGAAAAGGCCCTGGCGAGGCAGACGTCGGCGTTGACGGTGATTAGTCCGGGTGCTACATTGGCGCAAACGATGATCATTATCGCCCGCAATTAGAGGAGGGCTCGCATGACCGCTAAAATGGACTTTGGACTGTTCACCACGTGGAACGCCGTTTACGAGGGCGACAAGGTTCCCTGGGATCCCGAATACCAGGGCGGAAAGCTCCTTGAGGCAGCGGCTTACAAGCAGAACTTCGCGGAAATCGATCACATCGAGGCAGCGGGATGGGACTACGTCTGGTTCGGCGGCGGCCACTTCTCCACGCAGGGCAGCATGGATCCGCAGTCGCTGATGCTGTCTGCCGTGATCGCCAACCACACCGAGAACATCAGGATCGGCACCTCCATCCACCGGCCGACGCTGCGCTTGCCGGGGGAGACCGTTTCGGAGCGGGCGCTGCCCCACGAGCGGTACGCCTTTGACAACCTCCAGCTGGAGGACCCGTTCCAGGTGGCGGAACAGGTTGCCATAGTGGACCAGGTGAGCGAGGGGCGGTTCATTTATGGACCAGGCGCCCGCACTCGCGGCTCCGACGAACGCCGGGAATACTTCTACGAGTACCTGGAGCTCCTCAAGCAGCTCTGGGACGAGGATCACTTCTCCGGGTTCGAGGGCAAGTACTTCAACTATCCAGCCTTCTACGAAAGCTACATGAGCATCCCGAAGCCGGTGCAGAAGCCGATGCCCATGCTGCTTCCCGTGGATAGCCAGGAGAGCTTCGTACCCATGGGCGAGCATGGCTATCACATCGCCATCGGCGCGGGAAACTCGCCCCACAACCTGCGCGGCTCCGCCATCCTGCGCGAGGACGTCCAGGCTTACCGCAAGGCCTGGTACGATGCCGGGCACGAGGGTGATCCCAGCACGGTAGTGCGCGTGCCCACGTTGGTGGCCGACACGCAGGAGAAGGCGGACCGTCGGGTCGATGACCTGATGAACCTGGCCCGCATCTACTACGCCGGGCGCCTGGCCATTGGAAGCACGGACGCGGGCAGCGCCGGCCCTGAGTCTACCCAGGAGGTCAACCTCTTCGGCACGCCGGAAGAGGTGGTCGAGAAGATCCACATGTTCCGCGAGCAGTTCACCACTGACGAAATCATGTTCGAGTGCAACTGGACGTCGTCGGTTCCGCGCGAAGTGGTGATGGACACGCTGAAGTGCCTATCGGAGGACGTGATCCCGCACTTCAAGTAGGCTGGTCGGTTGCGCCAATCGGCGCTAATTTCGGTAGGGGCAGGTTTCAAACCTGCCCCTGTCAAATTCCAGCCGCTTGACAGGCCGGTCCATCGGGCCCGACACGCCAGCAGAGTGTAGAAGATGCGCTCGCCCAAACCCGTACTGACGGCCAGCCTGCTGCCGGGGCTTCTGGAACACCTCATAGAGGTATTGGAAACCTTGGAACCGGAGGAATGGGATGCGCCTACGGCATGTCCGGGATGGTCTGTGCATGATCTGGCAGCGCATATCCTTGGTGACCACGTCAGCCAACTGTCGATTGGCAGAGACGGCTACCAGAGATCATGGATTGTCGCAGATGAGTGGGACGACCTTGTGAGGGCGCTCAATGAGCTGAATGGGGAGTGGGTCCAGGCTATGAAGCGGATGAGTCCACGCCTCATGATCGACCTGCTGAAGTCCACAGGTTGTCTCGCGAACCAATATTTGCAGTCCCTCGACCCGCACGAGGTTGGCCCGGTGGTAGGCTGGGCAAGTCCACAACCAGCCCCGGCCTGGCTGCACATCGCCCGTGAATATACGGAGTACTGGCACCACCAACAGCAAATCCGAGAGGCGGTTGGCCGACCCTTGCTGACCGATCCGCACTGGTTCGCGCCGGTTCTGGCAACCTTTGTACATGGGGCGCCACGGGCGTACTCCGACGTAGCCGCCCCGATGGGCACAACGGTCCGGGTTACGATTTCCAGCGCTTCGGGCGGAGTTTGGCTAGTGGTGCGGGGTGACCCTGGATGGGCCCTGTATGAAGATGAGCCCATAGTACCGGCGGCACACGTTACAATCGACGAGGTTGACGCTTGGAAAGTTTTCACCAAAAGCATTAACGGGACCGATATGGAAGCAAGGGTTTTGATTGAAGGGGATTGGGAATTGGGGTCAAAGGTTTTGAACACGGTGTCAATCATCGCTTAAAATCGCGGCCATCACATCTGCGGAGCAAACACGAATGGGCACGTTTTCAACCAAGCTTCAGGTGGGAAATCCGGCAGGCGGGGACATGCGGGAAGTGGAAGCGCTGGTGGATACGGGCGCTTCGCACTCCATGTTTCCGGCGTCGCTGCTTGACAGATTGCGCATAGATCGCCGTTCGCAGATTGACGGCACGCTTGCCGACGGCAGCGAGGTCTCTTACTGGACTGGGTGGGCACTGATCGGGATCGAGGGAGAGGAAGGTACCTGCCGGGTGATTTTTGGGCCGGAGGGCGACGAGAGCAGCGTGATTGGAGCGACTACCCTGCAGATGTTGTTGTTCAAAGTGGATCCGGTTCGAGAGGTGTTGGAACCCACCACGCGGGTGCGTCTCTGATAGAGCTTGACCCTGCTGAATTTCTCCGCGCCTATTGCTGTTGCTGGACGAAGCGGCGGTAGATCTCCTCCTCGGACAGGGCTTCCTGGTGGAACCAGTTGTCGTCGATGACCTTGTAGACCGTGCCGAGCCGCTCAAGGACCAGATCGGTCAACAGCAGGGCGTCCAGAGGTGATTGGGGCATCGCGTTATCGTCCTCCAGGATCAGAACGGCCTCCGACAGGGCGCGGATGAGTTCCACGGTGCCGACATGGGTGGCGTTGCCGCGCGCCGTGGCCAGGCTGTGATGGATGGAGGAAACCTGGTGCTGCTTCAGCAGCAATTCCAGTGTGCGCGTGGGGTCGTCGACTGATATTCCGCGGATGGCGGCGGCGTTGCCGAGGGACTGCTGGAGGGTAAGCATATCGCTGCCGCTCTCCACGGCCATGCGGGCGAAAGTGTTGACCACGCGGGCGATGTTGTCGGCTCGCTCCAGCCACTGGCCCATCCAAATCAGGTTGTACACCCGGGAGTCGGTGAGCCACCGATCGGGACGAAAGGTGATTGACCTGGGTTCTACCATGTTGGGGTCGTCTCCTCTGGGTGTTCGGGTTGGGGTCACAGCACGGTCACGAAACCGCGTTGCTGGATTGCAGTAGGTTGAGGGCGTCGTCTACGGAAACGGAGTCGCGGTCGAAGAACACTTCAGCGGTGGTGAAGTCCAGATGTCCGCCGCCACGGGAAATGAACGAGCCGGAAACGGGCGGGACTTCCGAATAGTCGCGTCCAATGCCGAACTTCAGGTAGTCGGCGCCGAGGTCGATCACGACGCCGCGGGTGGGGTCGGCGGGCAGCCAGCCAAGGTGCGGGTGCAGGAACTCCACCCAGGCGTGGGTTTCGCCGGGCTGGCGGGTGAGCAGGCCGCTGACGTACCGCGCGGGGATGCCGAGCGCGCGAAGCATGGCCAGGCAGAGGTGAGCCTGGTCCTGGCAGACGCCGCGCAGGGAGACGAGGACATCGGCCGCGGTGGTGTTGACCGAAGTGTGACCGCGCTCATAGCGGACGTTGGCGTAGATCCACTGCACGACGTTATTGACGGATGCGAGCAAAGTGCCTGCTCCGGCGCAGACTTCCCGGGCGGCATCGTTGACGCCCACCGGATCGGCCAGGCGCGAGGCGGACAGGAATTCCTGGGCCTCCAGACCGTATTCAGCGCCGGCCAAAGCAACGTCGGGCGCATCTACGGCGCGATGGTTCAGGAACACTTGTCCGGTGGCGGCGATGATGAGTTCCTGGTGCGGCGTGGTGACTCTGACCCGGTGGACGGTATTTCCCAGTCGGTCCGGATATTGGATCTGGCGACCCTGCGGAAAGGTGGCCACGGTGCAGGGTCCCGGCGTCTGGTAGTGGTCGGCGAAGGGCGACAGCCGGAGGAAATTGTCGTTTTGCACCACTGTGTCAGTGTAGGAATAGCGAGCCACGTAGGCATAGTGCACCGGGATCGTCTCGACCGTTAGCGGACCACCCAGCTCGGTTTGCATGATCCTCCTGACGAGTTGTTGGTGACCCGGCTGTTCGCCTCGGATACGCGGGTGAGCCCGCCGGGGAAAACGGTGACCTCTCCCCGCCCGTTCTGCACCGCGAACACGCGCAGGTCAACGTGGCGCTCCTCAAATTCGCCACCGGCCTCGTCGAAGACAAGATGTCGAGAGAAGTCCAGGGTCTCCTGGGCGATGAAGACCTGGGGCTGCTCGATCAACTGCTGGGACAGGCGGCTGCGGTAGCCCTTGTCCAGATCGGGCATGATGAAGACACCCAGTCCGCCGTATCCCTGGCGCGTCTTCAGCACCAGGCTGTCCAGGTTTTGCAGGACGTATTGGCGGTTTTCAGGTGACCGCAGGTCGTAGCTCCGGGCCTGTTCCAAGATGGCCTCTTCTCCCAGATAGGCTTTTATCATATCGGGCACCCAGAGGAACACCAGCTTGTCGTCGCCGGCGCCGGTGCCCATGGCGTTGACCAGCACGACTTTGTGCTCCAGATAGGCTTCGGTGAGGCCGGGGACGAAGAGCTCGAGGTCCTCCACGCGGCGGTAAACGAGGTCGATTTCGAAATCTCCGTCCAAGCAGCGGGCCCAGACGCGGCCATTGTGGCCGACGTAGAGGTCCGATCCCTCAACGAGGGGGATTCCCAGCAGCTCGGACAAGTAGCGGTGCTCGAAGAAGGCAGACCCGAACTTGCTGTCGGTGAGGAGCACGCAGACCGGCGAATCGTTGTCGCACAGCGAGGCGAACATGTCGAGGTAGGTGGAGCGGATGTCGTAGGGAAGGATGTCGTAGCCGTTGGCGAGCTCGGGCAACACGTCCAGCCCGATCTGGGTGGTCTTGAGCTGGTAGGTGATGCCGGAGGGGATGCGCAGGTTGTCTTCTAGGATGACATAACGGCCGTCGCCCATGTGGACCAGGTCGATGCCGTAGATATGGACGAAAACGTCGGACGCCGGGCGATAGTCCTGGAGCTCGGGGTTGTAGTACTGGCAGGAGTACATGACGTCCGGCGGGACGACCTGCTGGTCGCCGCAGTACAGGTCCAACAGGAAGTGGTTGATGGCCTTGAGACGCTGGGCGACGCCGCGGGAGATGGTGTCCCACTCGTTGGCCGGGATCAGCCGAGGCAGCCAGTCGGTGGGCACGGTGCGGGACTCACGGGGGTCGAGCATGAAGGTGAAGGCGTCCAGGGCGGCGCTATCGTTAGCTTGTCGCCAACGCTGTTGCAATTCGGGTACGCCGAGATCGTTCAGGCTGTCCATGAGGGGCCGGTAGAAGGAACGCGTGGCGCCGTCGGAGTTGAGGTGTTCTTTCAAGGGAGCTTTGGAGATGTCCCGGGTCAGCATTTGCTACCAGATCCTTTGCAAGGGTGGGCGTGGAACAGTCGGGTACGAGGGCCGTTGGGCGGTAGCGGAGCGTCGAACGGCGGCTCGTTAATATCAGGGTACTACGCTCGCGTTGCAATGGGATTAACGATTTGTAACAAAGAGATGTCGCGGCAGCCGGCGCGGACGCGCGCCCAGTTTCATCTGAACCGTCATTGCGAGCGAAACGTGGCAATCTCGCGGGCGCAACGGCGTCTCTTGGTGCGACGGGATTGCCGCGCTGCGCTCGCAATGACACATTGCCGGCAACCCGGAGCAGTCACGTGAGGGCGGCCCGGCTTTTCGCTAATCGGGCGGTTATGCTATACTCGGCTGCGTTCGCGGGCAGGCCGGTATCGACCACCCTGCCCGCCGTTTCATGCAGAATCAAACGGGCACAGGAGCGTACCGGCGTTGAAGGTCACGAGGGACAACTCATCACCAATTGAGGTCACGCTGACGGTGGAATTGGCCACGGAGGATGAGAATCCTTTCATCGACCGCTCGTATCGGCGGGTGGTTTCGCGGCTAAACATACCAGGCTTTCGCCGGGGACGGGCGCCGCGGCACATCGTGGAGAGCATGATGGGCCGGACCGCCCTGTTGCAGGAAGCGCTGGAGTTCATGGTGCCCGAGACGCTGGACAAGGTCCTGCAGGACGAGGAAGTTTCGGCGTTCGGGGAGCCGAGCATCGAAGTGACCGAGCTTGAGCCGGTGTCCTTCACGGCGACGGTCCCGTTGGAGCCGACGGTGGACCTGGCAGGCTACCGTGATATTCGCGTCGAGACCGAGCCCGTGGAGGTGACGGACGAGGAGGTTGACGGGGTTCTGGACCGGGTTCGCGACGAGCAGGCGGTGTGGGAGCCGGTGGAGAGGGCCGCGGAGTACGGCGACCGGCTGAACCTGAACGTCCTGGGCACGTTGGACGAGGAAACGGTGGTGGACGACGAGGACGTGGAGTACATTCCCAACGAAGAGAACGTGCTGCCCTTCCCCGGTTTTGCTCCCAACCTGGTGGGACTGTCGGAGGACGACGAAAGCGAATTCACGGTGACCGTGCCGGAAGACTATCCGCGCGAACAATATGCGGGCAAGGATATCGAGTTCAAGGTGTCGGTGTTGTCGGTCAAGGAAAAGTCTGTGCCGGATCTGGACGACGAGTTCGCCAAGTCCGTTGGAGACGGGTTTGACGACCTGGAGGCGCTGCGCACCAGCATCCGAGAATCGCTGACGAGCCAGGCGGAGAATGCCGCGCGGAACGATCTGGAGCAGAAGAGCCTGGAAGCGCTGTGCGACGTGGCGGTGGTCAACGCGTCCCCCCTGCTGTACGAGCGGGAGCTGGAGGCGATGCAGGCCGACCGGGAGCGGATGCTGCGACAGCAAGGGCTGGACCTGGCGACGTACCTGCGTTTCATGGGCAAGTCGGCAGACGAGTTTCTTGATGAGATGCGTCCCAACGCGGAGCGCCGCCTGGTGAGCGCCCTGGTGATGCGGAAGCTCGCCGAGGTCGAGGAGATCGAGATCTCCGATGACGATGTTCAATCGGAAACCGACCGTTTGCTCGGTCTGTCCTCCGGCGATGAGGAACAGGACGAGTCGAACCTGGACTCCCTGCGGGAATTTCTCGGATCGGAGTCGACGCGGGACAACATCCGGTCCACCCTGCACAGCCGGCGGGTCATGGAGCGGCTCACGGACATCGCCCAGGGGAAACTGGGCGAGGATGGCAGCGCAGAAGCCGGCGCGGCCGACGGCGAAATCGAGCCGGCCAGCGAACCGGATACCGCGGAAACTCCGGATGCCGCGGAAACTATTGAAACTACTGACGCAAGCGATGGCGAGACCACCGTAGGCGATCAGGCGGAGGAACGGGAATGACGTTCGACCGCCCACCATTCCAGAAGAACCTGGCCCAGGAGAACCTAGAGATGCCACGAAGTTCCAATCCCTCGGGCATAATCACGCCGACCAACGTGATCCCCGGGATCATCCGGCCGACCACCGAGGGAGAGCGCGCCTTCAACCCCTACTCGCTGTTGCTGCAGGCCCGGATCATCTACCTGGGCACGCCGGTGGACGATGACGTTTCCAACGCGATCGTTTCGCAGCTGCTGTACCTGAGCTGGGAGAACCCGGACGAGGACATCAGCCTGTACATCAACTCGCCGGGCGGCTCGGTGCTGGACGGCATGGCGATCTATGACACCATGCAACTGATCAAGCCGGACGTGGCCACGATCTGCCTGGGCAAGGCCGCCAGCATGGGCGCGGTGCTGCTGTCGGGCGGAACCAAGGGCAAGCGCTTCTGTACACGGAATTCGACGGTGCTGATCCACCAGGTGATGGGAGGGATCCAGGGCTCAGCGTCGGATATTGAGATCACGGCCCAGGAGATCCTGCGCCTGCGCGAGCGGCTGAATACCATCCTGTCGGAGAACTGCGACCAGCCGTTCGACAAGGTATCGCGGGACTCGGACCGGGACTACTGGATGGACGCCGAAACAGCGGTGGCATACGGTATCGTGGACCACGTGATGGACAAACTGCCCGACGCGTTCAATAAGGCCATCGCCTAGGCGCGTGTATCCGATCCCGCAACCCCAGCGTTCAACATCAGGAGACCGTAATGGTTGTTCCCTTTGAAGATTCCCCGTTGCTGCAACCCACCAACATCGTGCCGATGGTCATTGAGACCAGCCCGCGGGGCGAGCGCGCGTTTGACATCTACTCGCTGCTCCTGAGGGAGCGGATAATCTACCTGGGAACGCCGATCACCGACCAGGTGGCCAACGTGATCATTGCGCAGCTGTTGTACCTGGAGCGCGAGGACAGCGACCGCGACATCAGCCTGTACATCAACAGCCCGGGCGGATACATCGCGTCGGGTTTGGCCATTCTGGACACGATGCGCCTGATCAATTCGCCGGTATCGACCATATGCGTCGGGACGGCGGCGAGCATGGCGACGGTGCTGCTGGCGAACGGGGTCAAGGGCAAGCGTTACTGCCTGGCGAACTCCACCGTGCACATGCACCAGCCCAACGTGGGGAGCTTCCAGGGCCAGGCCGCAGATATCGAGATCCAGGCCAAGGAGATCGTCCGGCTGAAGGAACGGCTCACCAAAATCCTGTCTGAAGCGACCGGGCAGAGTACCGAAAAGATCGCCGACGACACCGACCGGGACTTCTTCCTGACTGCGGAAGAAGCGGTTGAGTACGGGCTGGTGGACGAAATACTGGGGACGCAGACGGAAGAGCAGGCAGCGGAAGCAGCGTAACGGTCGGACACCGATCCGTCCATCCGACCGGGGACGCACCCATGACTACCGGCAGCCGCAGCTCCAATCGCAACGCTCACCGTTGCGCCTTTTGCGGCAGCCAGTTCCCCCAGGGGCGCCTGGTGCGGCCGCCGGGTCAGACCCGGGGCGGCATCTGCTTCGACTGCATCCGCGAGCTGGCGAATTACGTGGCCGAGCGGGGTGGCAAGAAGCGACGGAACGACGATGGCGGCAAGACCCGGGCTGACGACCGGGTCGATCCGGCGGACAATCCTCCAACCAAGCGCGGCACGGGAGACCGCACCCTGGTACCGCGGGAAATCTATTCCAGCCTGGACGCCTACGTGATCGGGCAGGAGAAAGCCAAGAAGACGCTGGCGGTCGCCGTTTACAACCACTTCAAGCGCATTCGCAGCGAGGCCACGGACCCGGACGTCGAAGTGCAGAAGTCCAATATCCTGCTCATCGGTCCCACCGGTTCCGGAAAAACCCTGTTGGCCGAAACGCTGGCCCGGTCGCTGGACGTACCCTTCGCGATATGCGACGCCACGTCACTGACGGAGTCGGGCTACGTTGGCGAAGACGTGGAGAACATCCTGCTGCGGCTGATCCAGGCGGCGGATTGGGACATCCCGCGTGCGGAGCAGGGGATCATATACATCGACGAGCTGGACAAGATCGCGCGCAAAGAAGGGGTCAACCGTTCGATCACCAGGGACGTCGCCGGCGAAGGGGTCCAGCAGGAACTGCTGAAGATCATCGAAGGCTGCGTCGCCAACGTGCCGCCGCAGGGTGGCCGGAAGCATCCGCACCAGGAGATGCTGCAGATCAACACCAGGAACATCCTGTTCATCTGCGGCGGGGCATTCGACGGATTGCAGGAGATAATTACCAAGCGGGTGTCCTCCGGTTCGGCGATGGGTTTCCTGGCCCAGAACCAGGATCGAAGCGAAAAAAAGGCGAACTCCGTTGGAATGCTGGACCTGGTGACGCCCGAGGACCTGCTCCAGTTCGGTTTCATACCGGAACTGGTGGGACGGCTCCCGGTGGTCGCAGCGTTGCAGCCGTTGGATCGTAACGACCTGATCCGGGTGCTGGTGGAACCGAGAAACGCGATAGTCAAGCAGTACCAGCGGCTGTTCCACCTGGACAACGTCAAGCTGGAATTCACCGACGACGCGCTGGAAGCGGCGGCCGAGCGGGCGCTGACCTACCAGACCGGAGCGCGCATCCTGCGACACATCGTCGAGGACGCGCTGATGGAAGTGATGTACGAGTTGCCGTCGCTTCGGGACATCGGCCGCTGCGTCGTTCACGGAGACGCCATCACCGGCGATGCTTCTCCCCGGCTCTACCGGCGCGGCGGCGGACGCCACATGACGCTGAAGACCGCGCTGACCCGTTCCCGAACCGGCCAGCAAAGAAAGTCGGCGTAGCCCTTCACTCCGCAGCCAGCGCGGCCTCGATGTGCTCCGTGAGGGGGAGGCCGGCCGGATACCGCAGTTCCAGGGGTTTCCCTGACGAGTCGAGGGCTGCTTTCGGTTTGACGCGCAGTCTTCCGTCAGCGACGGCGCGGAGGGTTTCCAGGATCAAGTAGGGTTCGCGGCGGTAGCCGGCCTCGCGGATGCGCCGGAACAGGGAGCAATCCTCACCTTCAGCGGCGCGGATATCCGCTGCGTCGCGCCCGCGCAACGCTTCCCAATCCTGATCGAAGCCGTTGCCGGTTATCGGAACGACGCAGTGGGACAGCACCGGGCCCCGGTCCACCTCTTCCGTGGCGAGGTGGATCATCGCGCCGGTTTGCCGGGATCGGGATTCGATCAGCTGCCAGATCACCGACTGCCACGTGCCGGTGGGTCCGTCGGGAAGGGCGCCGTGGAGGTTCAGGAGGGGATAGCGGCGGCACATTTCGCCGCTGCAAATGAGCATGTACCCGGCCAGGGCGCAAACGTCCGGCTGGTAAGGTTCCAGGAGCCGAATGGCGTCGCGATCAAATCCGAGGCGGTGACGCGCCATGGGTCCGCCGCCGTGCTCCCGCCGGTAGCGTCCGGACGACAGGGTTACCAGCGGCAGACCGTAGGAGCGAACGAGGTCGAAGAACCGGTCAGACCCGTCGGCCTCGCCGGGTTCGCGGTTGCTGAAAACGAATTCGATTTCGGCGTCCAAACGACCCTGGTCAATGGCGTCGTGGATGAAACGAAGCAGGCCGCGGGAGCCTTCGCCCCGGCCGGTGGAAAACCATCCTATGCGCAGCATCATATAGAGCCAGCGGGGCAGCCGAAGCCAGGTTGTATCGACATTTGGAAAATCACCACGTCGTTCGTGCGGAAGCAGGAACCCAGGAAAACCACCGCCAGCAGAACGTTGACCTTATTTTGTATTCACTGGATTCCGGCTTTCGCCGGAATGACGGAAAATGTCAACACTGCCTAGAAAGGCGGGTCGTCATCGTCGAAAAGAGAAGGGTCGTCGGGTTCCAATGGCGGCGGCGGCTCCCAGTCGTCATCGCTGATGGGAATGCCCGGGGCGGACGAACCTGCGGAGGCGCGGCCATCTCCGATCTGGGTGATGCGGAGTTCGGTTTCGGTGAGCAGTTCCTGGCACCGGCCGGCCAGTTCCATGCCTTCACGGTAGAGGCGTTCCGCGTCGGTCAGCGATAGTTCGCCCTGTTCGAGGCGGGAGACGGTGTCCTCGAGGCGGCGGTAAGCCTCTTCGAAGGGCATCGCGGCGAGTTGGTCGCGCCAGGCATCGCTGGGTTCTGTGATGTCCGTCATGGCTGGTGATGGCCGCTAAAGGAGCGGCTTCATTGCCGGCGGAGGTCCGGGGGAACGCCGGCCGCCCCGCTTGCGCGGGTTTGAGGCGGTGACCGCATCGCTGGCGACGGGGCCGGCCGGCACCTCCCGGCGGACACCGTTGGGGTCATGGGACGCGGGATGGTCGCCGGCCGTGGCAGCCAGCGATCCGCCGGCGAGGGAGATGTCGAGACGCGCGCCGTCTGATACCTGATCCGGAGAGGTGAGCACGGCGCCGTCGCCGGACAGCCGGACGACGGCGTAACCACGGCGCAAAGTATCGGCGGGGTTGAGCGCGCCCAGCTTGCCCACCAGGGTGGCGACGTCCCGTCCGATCAGCGTATGACGATGGCGGATGGATGCCGCGGCACGTTCGGCGTACTCATCAACGCGGCGGCGCATGGAGGCAACGTCCGGGGCGCGCCGCTGCAAGCGCTGCTGCTGGGAATCCACGGATGACCGAAGCCGGTCGACGTGTCCGACCATCACCGAAGTCATCTGCTGGCGGGCGCCGAAGATGCCAGCCATAAGTTGATTGCGGTCCGGCGTAACCAGCTCGGCGGCGGCCGACGGGGTAGGAGCGCGGCTGTCGGCGACGTCATCGGCGATGGTGGTGTCGGTCTCGTGGCCGACGCCGGAGACAATGGGGATGCTGCTGGCGAAGATGGCGCGGGCCACCTCCTCGGAGTTGAAGCACCACAGGTCTTCCAGTGAGCCGCCGCCGCGGGCGACTATGATGACGTCGGCGACGCCCTCGTCGTTGAGTGAGCGCACGGCCTCGGCGATTTGCTGGGCGGCCCCATCGCCCTGGACGGCGGTGGGAGACAGGCGCAACTCGGCGAGGGGGTAACGCCGCCTAACGACGTTCTGGATGTCCTGCCAGACGGCGCCGCTGGGCGAGGTGACGACGCCGATCACCCTGGGGAAAATGGGTACGGGCCGATTGCGGGAAGGATCGAACAAGCCCTCGGCGGCTAGCTGCTGCCGGAGGCGGGCCAACTCCAGCGCAAGGGCGCCGGCGCCCACGGGCATCACGGCGGCGACTTGCATGTTGGCTTCGCCGGAGGGCGGGTAGAAGGTGAAGTTACCCCCGGCCAGGATTTCCTGACCGTCTTCCAGGTATTCCTGGCCGGAACGGCCGCGGAACATGACGCAGCGTATGCTGCTGCCGTCCTCGCGCAGCGTGAAGTAAGAGTGGCCGGACGCGACGGTGCGGAGGTTGGCGATCTCGCCTTGGACGGTCAGACGCGAGAGGAGGCCATCCGACTCAAGCTTGTCCTTGAGATAGACGGCCACCTGGCTGACCGTGTGAACTACCGGCGACAGCATGGGGCGATGCCGAAGGCAGCCGTTTTACGACACGCGTTCGGAGTAGGTTCCGTTGCGGGTGTCGACCTTGACGCGAGTGCCAGGGGTGATGAACATGGGTACGGTGATGCGCAGGCCGGTTTCCAGGGTAGCCGGCTTGTTTCCGCCCTGAGCAGTGTCGCCCCGGAACGCGGGAGGAGTGTCGACCACTTCCAGCTCGACGTGGATCGGGAGGTTGACGTTGATGGGATTGCCCTTGTAGAGCACCAACTCGACCATCATGCTTTCGGTCAGATAGCCCAGGGCGTCACCCAACTGGTCAGCCGTCAGTTCGTGCTGATCGAACGTCTCCTGATCCATGAAGAAGTAGTTCGTCCCGTCGGTGTACAGGTACTGGGTCTCGCGGTTGTCGACCTCGGCCAGGCTGAAAGCGGTATCGTAGCGCTGGAAGGTGCGCTCGATGACGGTGCCATTGACCAGGTTCCGCATCTTGATGCGGGTAACGGGCGCGCGCTGTTGCATCTTGTGACGCTCGTAGTCCATGACCTGCCAAGGCTGGTTCTCGAGCTCGATCACCATTCCCTTGTTCAGGTCGCCAAAGTTGATGCTCATATCGGAAATCCCCCGGGCGGTTTGCCGACCGCAGATGACGGGCGCTAGCCGGATTCGTCGGCAATGATGCCGGCCAACGCTTCCAGGGCAGCAGTATAGCCTCTCCAACCGAGCCCGGCAATTTGGCCGAGGGCCGTGTCGGCCAGCACGGAGTGGCGGCGCCACTCCTCGCGGGCGTGGACGTTGCTGAGGTGCACCTCGACCACGGGGACGCCGGCGTCGGTGAGAGCGTCCTTCAACGACAGGCCGTAATGGGTCAGGGCTCCGGCGTTGATCACAACGCCGGCGATGGAGCCGGCACGTTCCTGGAGCTTGTCGACCAATGCGCCCTCGTGATTGGACTGGAAACACTCGACGGAGACGCCCAGAGCGTCGGCACGTTCGGAGATGCGTCGATTGACCTCGTCCAGGGTCAGGACGCCGTAGTGATGGCGGTCGCGGCGGCCCAGGGCGTTGAGGTTGGGGCCGTGAAGAACGAGGATGGAGGTCATGCTTCCGGCGTCGGCTCGTCGTCGGTGGGAACGGATTCGGAGGCGGAGGCGAGAGGGTGGAAGTCCATGTAGGCGCGGCGGACTTCCTGCTTGGTGATGTGAGTGTAAATCTGGGTGGTGGAAACGCTGCTGTGGCCGAGGAGTTCCTGGATTACGCGGAGGTCGGCGTCGCCTTCGAGCATATGGCTGGCGAAGCTGTGCCGCAGGGTGTGGGTGTGGATGCCCTCCTTGAGTCCAGCGCGGGCGGCGTAATCGCGCACGATCTTCTCGATGCTGCGGCGGGAAAGGCGACCACCGTAGCGATTGACGAACAGCGGATCGTCGTCGTCGCTGGTTGCCGCGAAATGTGGCCGGCCGTTTTCCAGGTACCGCTTCAGCGCATCCTCAGCGGGCGCGCCGTACAGGGTCCAGCGTTCCTTGTCGCCCTTGCCGCGAACCAGAATCTCGCGCCAAGCGCCGTTGATGTCCCCCAAGTTCATGCCTTGCAGCTCGGCCAGGCGAACGCCGCAGGCGTACAGCACCTCCAATATCGCGCGATCCCTGAGGCCGGCCGGGGTGTCGTCGTCGGGGGCGGCGAGCAGGCGGGTGGCTTCCTGCTTTCCGAGGAAGCTGGGCAGCGGCTTTTCCACCTTGACCGGGAAGGAGCGAGCCGACGGAACCGGGGTGGACTTGAACCAGCCCTCCTGCACCAGGAAGTTGTAGAAAGTACGAAGGGCGGTGAGCTTGCGAACGATGCTGACGCGGGCATAGCCGGCGGGTCGGGGGCCGTCGGATCGGCCAACGGTGGCGAGGAAGGCGACGTAGCCGCGAAGGAGTTGGCGATCCATGTCGCGGAGCCCGTGGGAGTTGCGCCGGCAGTAGTCCAGGAAGGTGTGCAGGTCGTCCAGGTAGATGCGGCGCGTGTTATCGGACAGCGATCGCTGCCCGGTCAGATAGAGAGCGTAACGCTCCAGCAGGTCGGCGGTGGCCGGAGCGCAGCTCTTGGTCTCGCGCGGCAGGGCCGCGACGTCCGGTTGGCTAGTCGCCAACGCCGGCCAGCTCCGGGGTGGCGTCGGTGGGCGCGGCGTCGGCGGAATCCGTCGCGGGCGGGTCGCCCTTCCACTTGCAATCGTTGCAGCGAGCGCGACCACGGGCGGCGGTGACCAGCATGCCTCCGCAATCGGGGCAGGGAGCCGGCAGGGGTTCCGTGTTCACCAGGAATTCGCATTCCGGATAGCGGGCACATCCCCAGAAAGGCCGACCGGATTTCCGGGCGCGACGCTGTACCAGGTCGCCGCCGCACTTGGGGCACGGAACGTCGCTCTTGGTGACGATATTGCGGCGGTTGTCGCAGGGGTTGTCCTCGGCGTTGTAGCCGGTGCAGGCGAGGAACCGCCCGTAGCGACCGGTTTTGATGACCATGGGGCGCTCGCACTTCTCGCAAATCTCATCGGTGGGTTCGTCGGCAGGGCGCTCGCCAGTGTCCCGCATGTTGCGGGTGTTCTGGCACGCCGGATAGCCGCTGCACGCCAGGAACCTGCCGAACCGGCCCATCATCATGGTCATGGGCTGGCCGCATTTTTCGCACGACGGCGTGAAGGCTTCCTCGGCGAGGTTAACCGCCTGATGGAAGGGTCCGTAGAAATCGCGGAGCATGGGCACCCAATCCTGTTCGCCCTGTGCGACGCTATCCAGATCCTCCTCCATCTTGGCGGTGAACTCGGGAGCCATGACGTCGGCAAAACGCTCGGTAAGGAGGTCGGTGACGGTGCAGCCCAACTCGGTGGGGGAGAGTCGGCGCTGCTCGCGTTGGACGTATTCCCTTTCGACGAGGGTGGCGATGGTGGGCGCGTAGGTGCTGGGGCGGCCGATGCCCTTTTCCTCCATTTCCCGGATGAGCGTGGCCTCGGTGAACCGGGGAGGCGGCTGGGTGAAGTGCTGGCTGGCTTCCAGCTTCTGATTGGTCAGCCCGTCGCCGGCCGCCAGTTCGGGCAACGCGTTTTCGCCACCGTCGGCGGCATCGTCACGGCCTTCGAGGTACACGGCGCGGAAGCCGGGGAACTTGAGCACGGAGCCGCTGGCGCGGAAACGGAACACGCTGTCCGAGGGTGCAACGCAGCGGGCGTCGATATCCACGGTTGTTGCTTCCAACATTGCGTCGGACATCTGGCTGGCGACCATGCGCTCCCAAATGAGGGTGTAAAGGCGCAACTGATCGCGATCCAGATAGGCGGCCATGGCCTGGGGAGTGCGGCCCACCGAGGTGGGCCGGATGGCCTCGTGGGCTTCCTGGGCGTTTTTGCTCCGGGTCCGGTAAGCGCGGGGCTTGTCCGGAGTGTACTCCTTGCCGAAACGCTGCCGGATGTAGTCACGGGTTTCGCGCACCGCGGTATCGGCGACGTTGACGCTATCGGTTCGCATGTAGGTGATGAGGCCGACGGAACCCTCGCTGCCGACGTTCAGGCCCTCGTAGAGCTGCTGGGCCAGGGCCATGGTGCGCTGGGCGGTGAACCGCAGCTTGCGGCCGGCGTCCTGCTGGAGGGTGCTGGTGATGAAGGGCGGAGCGGGCCGCTGGCGACGCGGCTTCTTTTCCACCGTGTCGACCGAATAGGCGGCGCCCTTCAGCTCCGCTTCCAGGCCGCGGGCGGTGGCCTCGTCGCCGATGCTGAGCTTCCGGGATCCTTTCCGCGAATGGAGCGTTGCGGTGAACAGGTTGGCCGGGAGGTTGGGGTCGGTGTCCTTGTGCAGCTGGGCCTCCAGCGACCACCATTCCTGTGGCACGAAGGCGGTGATTTGCCGTTCACGATCTACGATCATGCGGAGGGCGACGGACTGTACGCGCCCCGCCGACAGCCCGAGCTTGACCTTGAGCCACAGCAGGGGGCTGATCTCGTATCCCACCAAGCGGTCCAGGATGCGGCGGGCCTGCTGAGCGTTGACTAACTGCATGTCGATTTCGCGGGGATGTTCGAACGCCTCTTCGACAGCCTGCTTGGTGATCTCGTGGAACACCACACGCTTGGGTGGCTTTTCGAACTTGTCCCAGCCGGCAGCGGCCTGAAGATGCCAGGAAATGGCCTCGCCCTCACGGTCGGGGTCGGTGGCCAGGAAGATATCCGAAGCGTTGGCCCCGGCTGCCTTGAGTTCCTTGACCAGGTCGCGCTTGTCCTTCATGGTCAGGTACTTGGGATTAAAATCCTGCTCGGTGTCCACGCCGAGGGTGGACTTGGGCAGGTCGCGCACGTGGCCCATGGATGCGGTGACCAGATACTTGTTGCCCAGGATCTGACCGACGGTTCGGGCCTTGGCCGGGGATTCCACGACGACGAGGCGCTTGCCCTTGGAGGAGGGCACACGCGCGGCGCGGCGGGCGGGTCCGCTGGCGGGGGCATCCTGGGCAGCGGACTTGCCGGCGGCGCGGGAGCCGGACCGCCGCGACTGGCTACTGCCGCGGGCCTTGGTGGTCCGAGTGGATTTTGCCGAAGTTCCTGTCTTGGGCGGCATAGAAAGAGTTCGTCTCCAGTTCAGGCGACCAGTTGATAATGCATGGTCCCAAGTTGTCTGACCAGACCCTTGAGTTCAAGCATGGTGAGCAGACCGCTGATTTCCGCGATGGGCCGGCGGCTGAGAGTTACCAGGTCGTCGATGTGTACCGGTTCTGTGGCGATGTGCTGAAGCAGTTCAGCCTCATCGGGATCGGGGGTTTCCGGTGGTGTCGATTGACATTCTATCGGATCATGGTAACGGCTGCGCGTCGTTTCTGCACTACCATTCGAGCCGGATTTGGCGGGCGCGTTGGATGTCGCCTGGGCATGGGACAGGTCCAACGGGATCTGCCGTTCCGAGGTTTCGAGCCCGATTTCTACCAGTATATCGTTCACGTTGCAGACCAGCTTGGCGCCCTCGCGGATGAGCCGGTTGGTTAGCCGGCTGGATTCCGAGTATACGCTGCCGGGGACGCAGAAAATCTCGCGGTTCTGCTCCAGGGCGTGGTAAACGGTCCAGCGGGTTCCGCTGGTCTCGCCGGCCTCGGTAACCAGCGTGCCGAGGGTCATGCCGCTGATGATGCGATTGCGCCTGGGGAAATTCGACGCTTCGGGCCGCACGCCGATGGGGAATTCGCTGATGATGGCGCCGCCCTCGGCGACGATGCGTTCGGCCAGGCGCAGGTTCTCCCGAGGATACACCGTGTCCAGGCCGTTGCCGAGGACGGCGACCGTCACGCCTCCGGCGTCCACGGTGGATTTATGTGCGCAAGCGTCGATGCCCAGGGCGAGGCCGCTGACCACGACCACCCCGTGGGCGGCCAGGGACGAGCACAAATCGGCAGTAATCCGACGGCCGTAGTCAGTAGGGCGCCGCGTGCCAACGACGGCGATGGACGGCGCGTCGTCGGCGGGCAGCTTTCCCCGCAAGTAGAGTACAGGCGGCGCGTCGTCAGTCTCCGTCAGGCGCTGCGGATAGGCAGGATCGTGCCAATTGATCGCCGCAACCCCCGCGTCCCGCAGACGGGACAATTCCTGATCGGGTGAGGATGTTTCCCGGGCGCTAACGATGGATTGCGCCACCGCCCGGCCCACACCGGCGGCGCGTAACTCCCGCGCGGGGGACTCCCATGCCGCCGACAGGTCGCCATCGAAGAAGGATTCGAGAAGGCGGAAGCGGGCGGAACCCAGGCGGGGGACGCGGCTCAAGGCTACCCAGTAGCCCAGTGCATCAGTTCGGATGGCGCTCATGGCAGGGGATTCTAGCACAGGGTTTGCGCTGGAACGGCTGATTTGTGTCAGAGATTTCCGTGGATGCGGATGACCGACAATCTGCGACGATTACGACGACGTGTGGCGATTACGTGGATCGACGGTTTCTTGCCCGTGCAATCGGAGTCGGCTAGTATTGCGGCCAGTGAACTACGCGCCGTAATCTGGATTCCGGCTTTCGCCGGAATGACGAAGTGACGGCCGGCATGACGCAGTGGCGGCCGGAATGACAGATTTGCTAATGACGCTGGAATGACGGATTAGCTTAGGAGGTACCGATGCGATACGACTATATTGTGGTCGGCGCCGGCTCGGCCGGATCCACCATCGCCACACGCCTCTCCGAAGACCAGGACAAGAGCGTGCTGCTGCTGGAGGCGGGGCCGGACTACCCCGACTTCAATCACCTGCCGGACGATCTGAAGCTGGGCAACAATGTTTTCTTTTCGGCCTATGGCCCGCACAGTTGGGCGTACAACGCCCGGGTGACGGCGCAACAGACCGACCTGGTGATCCCGCGTGGGAAGGCCACGGGCGGGTCGTCGGCCATCAATGGGCAGGTGTTGTATCGGGGCATACCGGAGGACTACGACCGGTGGTCGGAATGGGGCAACGACGAATGGGGCTACACCAGCGTGCTGCCGTTTTTCCGCCGAATGGAAAACGACCACGACTTTCAGGACGACTGGCACGGCACCGACGGCCCGATCCCGGTGCGGCGCTATCGCCAGGACGAATGGTTGCCGCACTCGGTAGCGTTCAAGGAAGCGGCGCTGGCGCTGGGTTTCAACGACGATCCCGACCAGAACCACCCGGAGTCGACCGGGGTGTCGCCGCGAGCGCGCAACACCCTGGAAGGCGTCCGGATTAGCACGGCGTTGGCCTACTTGAACCTGGCACGGCACCGGCTGAACTTCACGCTGCGCGCGAACGTGCAGGCGTGTCGGGTGGTGTTTGACGGGAAACGAGCTGTGGGAGTTGAGGTGGAGAGTGGCGGCGAACGGTTCGTCGTGGAAGGCGGCCAGATCGTGGTGAGCAGCGGGGCCATCGCGTCGCCGCAACTGCTGTTGCTTTCGGGCGTCGGCCCGGCGGACCACCTGCGCGAGGTGGGCATACCGGTGGTGCACGAGCTGCCGGGCGTAGGCCAGAACCTGCGGGACCATCCCTCGGCGTGCGTCCTGTTCCGCGCCGCCGGTGACCGACCGGACGTGCAGGCGGCGGCGATTCAGGTGGGCCTGCGGTACACGGTGGAGGAATCGTACCTGCGCAACGACATGCAGATCTCGCCGCTGCTGATGACTTCAGAACACCGGCCGGCGCAGGTGGTCATCGACGACGACGAAAACTACATCGGGATCAGCGCGAGCCTGCAACTGGCGCTGGGCAAGGGCGAACTGCGGCTCAAGTCCAACGACCCGCTGGAGTACCCGTTCCTGGACTACAACTACTACGAGGAACCCTTTGACCTGGAACGGATGCGCAAAGCCATTCGCACGTGCATCGAGATCGGGGAGCACCCCTCCTACCGGAACATCCTGCTGGAGCGGGTCAATCCCGTTGACGCCGACCTGACGTCAGACGCCTCGTTGGACGACTGGCTGATGCGGAACTCGGGCACGTCGCACCACGTTTCGGGGACGTGCAAGATGGGGCCGGCCAGCGACGGCATGGCCGTGGTGGACCAGCAGGGCAGGATCCACGGATTGGAGAACATCCGGGTGGCCGACGCGTCCATCATGCCGGACTGCATCCGGGCAAACACCAATGCCACCACGATCATGATCGGCGAGAAGGTGGCGGACTACATT
Organism: Chloroflexota bacterium; assembly: GCA_028873965.1. Lineage (GTDB taxonomy): Bacteria > Chloroflexota > Dehalococcoidia > Lucifugimonadales > UBA3495 > Bin87. The sequence continues at coordinate 153,145 of JAPPMU010000015.1, read as the reverse complement.
CGCACGGGCAAATAGGCCGGCGTCCACGAGACGGACGCGAAGATAGAATTTGGTAGGGGCGACAGTTACGTCTCCCCTACTGGTTGTGCGGCCGCGTTCAGATAACGCGGGGAACGGGCACGCCCGGAATGCTGACGCGCACCCGGCAGAGCTCCTCGAAGGTGGTGATGTACAGGGTCTTCCAGTCGCCGCCGCCGAAGCCGACGTTGGTGGCACGCTTGCCGTCACCCAGCGCGAGGGTGCCGAGGTGGCGGCCATCGGGGGCGAGGATCCAGACGCCGCCTGGTCCAGTGACGTAGATGTTGCCCTCGAGGTCGCACTTCATGCCGTCGGGCACTCCGGGCCGCTCGTCGGCGAGAACGCAGAGCAGGCGGCCGTTTTCAATGCCGCCGTCGGGTCGCACGTCCCACGCTTTGATCAGGCCGACGCGAGAGTCGTTGACGTACAGGATGCTCTCGCCGGGCGAGAAGCAGAGGCCGTTGGGGCCGACGTAGTCGTCGATGAGCAGCGTGACGTCGCTGAGGTCGGGAGATACGCGATACACGCCGGCGAAGCCCAACTCCATGCCGGGATAGGTATCGCGGTACGGGTCGGTGAAGTAGATGGCGCCGTCGGACTTGACCACCAGATCGTTGGGACGGTTCAGTCGCTTGCCCTGGTAGTTGTCGGCGACGACGGTGATGCTGCCGTCGGCTTCCTGGCGGGTGACGCGGCGGGCATCGTGCTCGCAGGCCAGGAGCCGGCCCTGCGGGTCACGGGTCAGGCCGTTGGCCTCGTTGGTGCCCAACTGGAACTCGGACAGGCCGTCGGCGTCGTTGTAGCGCATGCGCCGGTTGCCGCCGATGTCGCTGAAGAGCAGGTAGCCACCCTCCTGGAACCAGACCGGGCCTTCGGCGGGCCACCAGGGCACTCCGAGGGCGGAGCCGTCGCCGCCGAAACCGCTGGCGAGCCATTCGACCTCCTGGTCCAGGTCGATGATCCGTTCCAGGCCGGGGGATACCTGTTCGATGGGCATGGTTGGCCTCTCCTTATTGATCGCCGGGTTGATTACCGGATGCCTGCCAGCGCGCGGTCGAGGTTGAACGCGGAGCTGATGAGGGCGAGGTGGGTGAAAGCCTGGGGGAAATTGCCGAGCCCCTCGCCGCTGGGCCCGGTCTCCTCGGCGTACAGGCCCAGGTGGTTGGCGTAGCCGAGCATCTTCTCGAACATGAGGCGGGCCTGGTCGAGCCGCCGAGGGTCGCCCCAGCCGGCGCGGGTCAGGGCCTCGACGAGCCAGAAGGTGCACATGTTGAACGTGCCCTCGTGTCCGGTCAGGCCGTCGGCGAACTGCTCGTGGTTGTAGCGATAGACGAGGCTGTCGGACACCAACCCGCCCTGCTGAGGGCTCCGGTTGATGGCGTCGATGGTGCTCAACATGCGCGGGTCGGTGGGCGACATGAAGAACACCAGCGGCATGAGCAGGTTGGACGCGTCCAGCGAGTCGCTGCCGTAGTGCTGGACGAAGGCTTGACGCTCTTCGCTCCAACCTTTGGCCTGGATCTCTTCGTAGATTTCATCCCGGGTCTCGATCCAACGGAACCGCTCCGAGGGGAAGGAGCGCAGTTCCGAAAGCTTCAAGGCGCGGTCGATCATAACCCAGCACATGAGCTTGGAGTACACGAATTGCTGCCGCCCGCCGCGGGTCTCCCAGATGCCCTCGTCGGCCAGGCGCCAGTTGTCGCAGACCCAGTTGGTCATCTGGCGGAGCTTGGTCCAGAAGTCGAAGGATATGGGTTCGCCGTACCGGTTGAACAGGTAAACGGAGTCCATGAGCTCGCCGTAGATGTCCAGTTGGAGCTGGTCGTAGGCGCCGTTGCCGATGCGCACGGGCTTGGAGCCGCGGTAGCCGTCCAGGTGATCCAGGGTCACCTCATCGAGGTTGCGGCGGCCGTCGATGCCGTAGAGGATCTGGATGTTGCTCCAGTCGCCATCGAAGGGATCGATCTGGGCCTCCAGCCAGTGCATGAAGTTGCTGGCCTCATTGGTAAAACCGATGCGGAGCAACGCATACAGGGTAAAGGCGGCGTCGCGGATCCAGGTGTAGCGGTAGTCCCAGTTGCGGACGCCACCCAGTTCCTCCGGGAGGCTGCAGGTGGGCGCGGCGACGATGGCGCCGGTGGGTTCGTAGGTGAGCAGCTTGAGGACGAGGGCGGATCGCTCGACCATCTCCCGCCACCGGCCCTTGTAGGTGCACTGGGAGAGCCACCTGCGCCAGTAGGCGACGGTTTCCTCAAACAGAGCGCTGCTTTCCCGCTCGGACGGCGGATGGTAATCGAAATCAGCGTCCCCCATGATGCCGATGGAAAAGGTGGAGGACTGCCCCTCGTTGAGCACGAACGCGCCGATTACGCCGCCTTCGTGCTGTTCCAGCAGGATATCGGTGGACAATTGCAAGCCCAACTCGTTGGAGATGAACGCGGCGCCGTTTTCGTTCATCTCAACGCGGTGCTTGTCCCGAGCGTAGTTGAACGCCGGGTAGCACTCCAGGAAGAAGGGGACGACTCCCCTCACACAATTGACCCGTCGTATCAATTCGGTGTGGTGATGAGGACGCTCCGGCGACGCCACAGGCATGAAATCGATGACTTCGGCGACGCCGTTTTCGGCGAGGAACCGGGTGATGAGCACGTTGGTGTCCGGCCAGTACACCTGCTTCTGGACAGGTGGAGCGTCCAGCAGGGGGGCGATCTTGAAATAGCCGCCCTTTTTATCGTCCAGGACGGCGCCGAACACGCTGGGCGAATCGAAGTCGGGGCAACAGAACCAGTCCACGGACCCGTTGACCCCGATCAGGGCACAGGTCCGCATGTTGCCGACGATTCCGTATTCTTCTATCGGCAGGTAAGCCATGAACCGGCCCTCAAGTTGGATTATCCCGACGGAGGTTCCAGCGTGGCGACGCTGAACAACACTCGGAACGGGTGGCAGTATATGACCACGCTATGCACGTCGGCCAGCGATACGTCGGGCGGTATGTCATAGTTTTGGGAGCCGACGTTGCCCTTCAACTTGTCCAACTCGACGTACCCGTCATCATCCAGGTCCGAATGTCCCTCCGGGAAGGGAGCGTTGGCCAGCAGGACGCGCAGGTCCGGCCCGTTGGTGACGCGGAAGTCTTCCAGCCTGAGGACGTGCCCGGCGTCAGGCCCCAGGTTGTAAACCGTTGCCGTGCCGGATCCCTTGTGAAAAGCGTCGGCGTCGCGGAACTCGCCGGTCAGGGTAGCCTGCGGCTCGGTTTGGGAAGCCGCCGCACCCGGGGAATCGGGCATGGCCTCATCGACCGGACGCTCCAGGTTGGCCGCGGCGGCCATGGCGTCCTCCACTTCCGCCATGGTCATGTTGTCGGGGACGACGGCCCGGTGAGCCAGGGGAAACTCCTCGTGGACTTCCATGGTGATGAACAACGGGCTGAGGAGCCACCAGGCCAGCCACGCCACGGGGATGACAATCAGTATTCCGATTCCGACCAGCAAGTATCGAAGCATTATCACGCTCCTTTAGATGGGACAGGTTATGGTTGATCAGGACAGCGTACCCCTCAATCTGGACAGGGCATTCCTCACGGTCTCGATATCGTCGGCGTGGGGTGCTGCTTCTATATACGCAGCAAAATCGTCGGCAGATTGTTGATGATTGCCGGCCTTAAGGTGGACCACGCCGCGGTCGCGCTGTTCCTCGGGCCGGTCCGGCAGGACCGCCATCAACGCGCCGATGGTGGTGATGCAGCGGTCGAATTCCTCGCGATCCCAATAGATGGCCTTCAGGTTGCGCAGGACGCGGGCCAGGATTTCTCTTGGGGTCACCGGGTTGAGGTGATGCTCCTCCAAGCGGGCGTCTTCGCCAGCGGCCTGCCGCAGGACGGCACCGCATTCGTCGCGGTTCATGAGCAAACCGCCGTTGAAGGCGTCAACGAAGTAGTTCTCCTCATCGCGGTGACGGACGAGGAAATGGCCCGGCATACCGATTCCCAGCACCGGTACGCCGGCGCGGCGCCCGACCTCCATGCACAACAACGAAAGCGTAATGGGAATGCCCAGGCGGCGCTCCAGTACCTGGTTCAGGTAGGAATTGTTGGGGTCGTAGTAGTCGTCCCGGTTGCCGGAGAAACCGATGACGCCGAAGAGCAGATCGGTGATGGCGTTGAGTTCCTCAAGGGGCCGGGGTTCCGAAGGCATCCGGCCTCGCGCGGCGTCGGCCATACGATCGAGATTGGCGCGGCAGCCGTCGATGTCGACGTTGGGATCGTCGGTGGAAGCCACCAACAGGGCGCCGGTGGCGAGGTCGAAATCGCCGCCGACGGTATCGGCCGACTCAGAAGCAACCAGCCGTTGCAGTTCGAGGATCGCGTCTGCCGCAAACATAGGCTGCTCCTTCGCCGGCCAGAGCTAAACGCGGATACCGGCGCTGCGACGGCGGCGGAATTCAGCGGCGGAAACGTCCTCAACCGCGGGATTGCCGGGATAGCTGGCCTGTTCGGCGCTGACCGTGGTCTCGCGTTCCGCGATGTCGCGGATTTCGCGGGTTTCCTTGCCGCAGTCTTCGCACCAGTTCAGGTCGTTGGTCATGAGACGCATGTTGTCCTTCTTGACCGTCATGGTGCCGAACTCCGCAGAGCAGCCGGCGCAGCGGCGGACTATGGTGACGTCGGTGATCGGCAAAACCATTCCCTCCCTTTCTACCGATGGATACGGTGGGTTTATGATGGCGGCCACGCCGGCCGGCGCGAGTTTATCTCAACCGTTGCGGTTCTCCGGCGCGCGGGCCGGCCCGAGTGTCAGCGGGCGGTGAAGCCGCCGTCAACCACCAACTCGGACCCGGTGATGTAGGAGGCGTCGTCGCTGGCAAGGAACAGCACGGCGTTGGCGACCTCTTCCTGTCGGCCCTCCCGACCCAAAGGCACCTGCTCTTCGATCATGGCCCGGCGGCCGTCACGCACGTCTTCGGTGGAGATGTTGCCCATCATGGGCGGCATGTACCCGGGATGGACGGAGTTGACCCGGATGTTTTCGGTTCCGTAGCGGACCGCCATGGCCTTGGTGAAGATGCGAACCGAGCCCTTGGAAGCGTTGTAGGCGGGGTGTCCGCTGAGCATCCCCACCAGGCCGGCGATGGACGAGATATTGACGATGGACCCGCCGCCGTTCTGCCGCATCTGGTTGACGGCGTGCTTGGTCCCGAGGAACACGCCGGTGGAGTTGATGTCCATGATACGAGACCAGGCTTCAAGGCTGTCGTCATCGGGCACCGCGCGGCTGCTGATGCCGGCGTTGTTGACGAGGATGTCCAGCCGGCCGAAACGGGACACGGCCTGGGCGACGACGTTGGCCCAGGCGTCCTCGCTGGTCACGTCGGTATGGATGAAAACGCTCTCGCCGCCGGCTTCGTTGATCTCGGCTTCCACCTGGCGGCCGTCGTCGTCGCGGATATCGGCGATGACCACCTTCGCGCCTTCGCGGGCGAAGAGGCGGGATTCCACGGCGCCCATGCCGTGCGCGCCGCCGCTGACGATGGCGACCTTGCTTTCCAATCGCATTGCTTCATCTCCGGGGTAAGCCACAGGCGCGTCGCCGGACTTGCCCCATATGGTCGAGGTTCGGCCACAGCATAACCGCCGGACGCCGAGCGTTCAACCTCGATGGATGGGTGTATGCTGGTAGCGCGTGGCAGCCCCGAGATTGGAAGCGGCTGTCCCGCGCGACGACGAATCATGTACCAGGCAGCAGTGTTCATTCACCTGGCGTCGGCGATCGTATGGATCGGCGGCAGCCTGTTCCTGGCATTGGTGCTGATTCCGGTGCTGCGGCGTTACGCGCCGGCTCCGGGCGAACCGCCGGTATTGCCGCCGGATATGCTGGGGACGATGGCGAGGCGGTTCCGGTGGATCTCGTGGGTTTGCATCGTGCTGCTGGTGGCGACGGGGCTGTACATCCTGCCGACCCGGTATGGGATTGGGTTCGGGGACTTTTTCAGCCTGGGCGGGCACTTCGTGGCAACGCTGCAGGTGAAGGTTGCCCTGGTGGCCGTGGTGATCTGGCTGAGCGCGATGCACGATTTTGTCATCGGGCCGTACACCAACCGGATGATCGAGGCGATGCAAGCGGGAGCCGAGCCACCCGGTTACCTGCCGCTGTTACGGCGGTCGGTGGTATGGATCGCCCGCATCAACGTATTGCTGACGATCCTGGTGGTGGTCGTCGCGGTGACGATGACCCGGGGCACGCCGGTTTAGAGGGAGGTTCGAGCATGACGCAACCCGAGCACGCTGCCGTCTATGACGCCTTGCCCGTTTTCGACAACCACCACGGCCGTCCGGAGGTCTGGCCGGGGCTGAAGGTGGAGGGACTGGTGGAGCGGCCCACCGTGTTCAGCGCCGCCGAATTGCTGGAATTGACGCGCCAAACCATCGTGGACGACTTCCGGTGCGTGGACGGTTGGACGGCACCGGGACAGGAGTGGGAAGGCGTTCCCCTGGCCGTATTTCTGGACATGGTGAAGCCGCTGCCCACCGCCCGGTTCGCGGCGATTGCGGCGGCGGATTTCCAGGTGGGCGTTGCGCTGGAAGATCCTTCCGGGGTTCTGCTGGCGACCCGGCTCAACGGCGCCGACTTGCCGGAGGAGCATGGCGGCCCGTGTCGTCTGGTGAGCGTAGGGCAGGCGTGCTACGCCAGCGTCAAGTGGGTGGACAGCATCACGTTGACCGGTGCGGCTCCGGAAGAGACGGCGCGGGAAATTGCTATGGGGCGGAACGCGGGCTAGGTGGCGTTGATATTTTGAAACCCCATAGCGTCATTCGGGCCTTGAGCCGGAATACAGGAAATCCTCGCTCCGATCACGTGCGCTCACGTGTGGCACCTCTGGATTCCCGCGTTCGCGGGAATGACGGTTTGAGGTTAGGCAACCGTGCGCAACTCTGAACAGTTACTGGATTCCGGCTTTCGCCGGAATGACGGGATTTGACGACACGCCTTGAATCAGCGGTCGAGGTCGCGGAAGCGGTAGCCCAGGCCGCGTTCGCTGAGGATGTACTCGGGGTTGCGCGGGTCGCGCTCCAGTTTTTGGCGCAGGTAGGTGACGTAGGTGCGCACGTACTGGTGCTCGCCGCGATATTCCGGGCCCCAGACCCGCTCCAGGAGCGTGTCGTGGGTCAGGAGTTGGCCCGGGTTGCTGACCAACTGGTAGAGCAGACGGTACTCGGTGGGGCGCAGGCGCATTTCCTGACCCCCGGCCACGACCCGGCTCTGGTCGAAGTTGATGGTCAGCCAGTCATCGACGGTGACTTCCTGCAGGCGGGGCGGTTCGGCGGCTTCGATGCGGCGGAACAGGGCGCGGATCCGTGACGCCAGTTCTCGGGGGCTGAACGGCTTGGTGATGTAGTCGTCGGCTCCGAGGTCCAGCCCGGCCACACGGTCGGCCTCGTCGCCCCGGACGGTGACGAAGATGACGGGCACCGACGAATCGGACCGGATGCGGCGCAGGGTTTCGAACCCGTCCATCTCGGGCATCATGACGTCGAGCACAACGAGATCCACAGTCTGGCCGGCGTCCAGGGTTTCGAGGGCCTGGGCTCCGTTTTCGGCGGTGACGACGTTGTAGCCCTCGACCTCCAGGTTCATGGCGGTGAAGCGGACGATGTGCGGCTCATCGTCCACCACCATGATGGTGCGCTGCTCGGCGGTGGTCACTGAGATGGGCCGGCGCCGTTGGGCAGCGTGATGGTGAAGGTGGAACCTGCGCCGGGCTCGCTGAGCACCGAGATGTCCCCGTGGTGAGCCTTCATGATGGCGTCGCAGATGTACAGGCCGAGACCCATGCCACGGGGGTGGGTGGAAGCCAGGCTCTGGGAGCGGTGGAATCGCTCGAAGATGCGGCGAGTTTCCCAGCGCGGCACGCCCATGCCGGCGTCGCTGACGGTTACTCGGACGCCGCCGTGGCTATCGTGCTCCCCGGATACGATCACCGGCCCACCGTCGGGCGAGTATTTCACGGCGTTGTCCACCAGGTTGATCAGCACCTGCTCCAGCAGGCCGGGGTCGCCGGTGACCGGCGGAAGATCGTCCAGAAAGGATACCGACAGCGAATGTCGTTTCGAGGTCGGTTGGAGCCGTTCAATTACCTTCTCAGCGATGCCGGCCATGTTGACCTGTTCAAGGTTCAGCGGCAGCGCCCCGGCCTCGAGTCGAGAGGCCAGCAGCAGGCGATCCATGAGCTGGCTCATGCGGTCGGTCTCTTCCTCAATGGCCTCGAAACTGCGGCGCAGGGTCTCGCCGTCCCACTGGGCGTCGGGCCGGGACAGCGTGTTGGTGTAGCCCTTGATTATGGCCAGCGGGGTCTGGAGCTGGTGTTCCAGCATGGAGAGGAAGGTTGACCGCATCTCCTCGGTCTCGCGCACGCGGGTCATGTCGCGGACGTTGACCACCGCGTTGAGGGGAGCCAGTTCCGGTGATCGGACCACCGAATACACGAGGGCGACCTCGGTGCGTTGGCCGGTGGAAGACCGGGCGGCGGCGGCAAGCTCGGTGACGTTGCCGCCCAAGTTGGAAACGGATTGATGGGCGTGGATCATCGGGCAACGGCCCGGGCAGATGGGCCGTCCTTCGCGATCGCGCCAGTTGAGCGCGACGGCGCAGGGGAGGCCCAGCAGTTCCTCGCCGGGTCGGCCCAGCATACGTTCCATGGCAGGGTTGACGCTGACGATGCGGCGGTCGGCGTCCACGGTGTAAATGCCGTCGGCGCTGCCCTCCAGGATGGACTCCACCCGCTGCTTTTCCTGGGTCAGCAGGTGGGCGAGACGGGCCGACTGCACGGCGATAGCCGCCTGCTCGGCGAAGGCGGCCAGCACCGGAGGATCCAGCTGGGAGAAGTTGGCCGCGTCGGAGGAGCGGAGCACGAAGATCAGGCCCACGGTCTCGTCGTTGGTGTACAGCGGGACCGCCATGACCGGGTTCTGCATCTCTCCGGTGGTGGAGACGGGTAGCGCCGTCTGGGGGAACAGGGCCGACAGGAGCGCGAACTGCTCGCGGCTCAGGGCCAGGTCGGGTATGGCCTCGTTGAGCAGCGGCCGGATGCGCGCGATCTGGCCGCCGTCCAGCCCGTAGGCTCCGGTCACCACGAAGCGACGGACCGCGTCGTCCCAGGTGGCGACGACGGCCGCGCTGCCGCCCAGGGCGCGCACGGCGTTACGCAGGATACCCTCAAGTTCCGGCTGAAGCTCGACGCTATTGTCGTCGGTTCGTCCGGCGGGGTTCGAGTTGAAATAGCGGGTAACCATGGGATGAACGATTGCATCCTGGGCGCGGTGATTTTCAATGCAATTTTAACATTAAGGCCATTGGAAAACGTTCTGAGGCGGGCGAGAATAGATGCCGAGCCTAGCCGGCCGAACACGTACCGGCCGTTGCAAGGAGGTAACAATGCCAAGGTACGTTTACCGGTGCACTGCCTGTGACCACGAGTACGATCAACGGCAGAGTTTCGGCGCGTCGTCGGAAGGGGAATGCCCCGAGTGTTCCGGCGTCGCCCGTCGCGTTTTCCACCCGGTGCCGGTGATCTACAAGGGATCCGGTTTCTACACCACGGACTACGCACGCAAGAAGTAGCCGCTCCCAATCTGGGGTTGCGGCGCCAATCAGGCCAACAACACAACGCAAGGAGGCATTCAGTGGCCACTTTCACACCACTTGGTGAGCGAATCGTCATCAAGCCGATGGAGCAGGAAGCCCAGACCCGGGGCGGCATCCTTTTGCCGGACACCGCCAAGGAGAAGCCGCAGGAAGGCGAAGTCGTCGCCGTTGGGCCCGGCCGGGCCTCTGACGATGGCAGCCGCATCCCCATGGAACTTTCCGTGGGCGACAAGGTCATCTACTCCAAGTACGCCGGCACCGAGTACGAAGACGGCGACGAAGAGTACCTGATCATGCGCGAGTCGGACGTGCTCGCCAAGATCGGCTAACCACACCGCATTATTTTTCGTCATTCCCGCGAAGGCGGGAAACCACACCGTACCCTCCGTATTCCCGCTTCCGCGGGAATGACGGGGAAGAACTGAGGAGAAACGCAATGCCCGCAAAGAAGATGGCGTACTCCGAAGAGGCCCGCAAGTCGCTGCGATCCGGCATCGACACCCTGGCTGACTCGGTAAAGATTACCCTGGGCCCCCGCGGCCGCAACGTGGTGCTGGACAAGAAGTTCGGCCCGCCCCAGGTCTGTTCCGACGGCGTGACCATCGCCAAGGAGATTGAGCTTCCCGACGCCTTCGAGAACATGGGCGCCCAGCTGCTCAAGGAAGCCGCCACCAAGACCAACGACGCCGCCGGTGACGGAACCACCACCAGCATCGTGCTGTCCCAGGCCATCATCAACGAAGGCTTCAAGAACGTGACGGCCGGCGCGAACCCCATGGCCATCAAGCGCGGCATCGAGCGCGCAGTCGGCCAGATCGTGACCGAGTTGCAGTCGATGTCCCAGCCTGTGGAGACCCGCGAGCGCATCGGCCAGGTAGCCTCCCTGTCCGCGCACGAAGACGCCATCGGCGAGACCATCGCTGAGGCCATGGAGAAGGTCGGCAAGGACGGCGTCATCACCGTGGAAGAGTCCCGCGGCCTGACCGACGAGATCGAGTACGTGGAAGGCATGCAGGTCGACCGCGGCTACATCTCCCCTTACTTCATCACCAACAGCGACCGCATGGAATCGGCCATCGAGGATCCCTTCGTCATCATCACCGACAAGAAGATCTCGGCCGTTGCCGACCTGGTCCCGGCGCTGGAGAAGCTGCTCCAGGTCGGTCAGAAGAACGCTGTCATCGTCGCTGAGGACGTGGACGGCGAGGCCCTGGCCACGCTGGTGGTCAACAAGCTGCGCGGCATCATGAACGTGCTGGCCGTCAAGGCCCCCGGTTTCGGCGACCGTCGCAAGGCCATGCTGGAAGACATCGCCATCCTGACCGGCGGCACCGTCATCAGCGAAGAGACCGGCCGCCGGCTGGACTCCGCTACCATCGACGACTTCGGTCGCGCCCGCCGCGTCGCCTCCACCAAGGACGACACCACGATCGTTGAGGGTCATGGTTCCGAGGACGGCATCCAGGCCCGGATCAACCAGATCAAGGCCCAGATCGAAGACACCACCTCCGAGTACGACCGCGAGAAGCTGCAGGAGCGGATGGCCAAGCTGTCCGGCGGCGTTGCGGTGATCAAGGTTGGCGCGGCCACCGAGATCGAGCTGAAGGAGCGCAAGGCCCGGGTCGAGGACGCGCTGTCCGCCACCCGTTCCGCGGTGGAAGAGGGCATCGTACCCGGCGGCGGAGTCGCCCTGGTCCGCGCCCAGCGCGCGCTGGAAGGCGTCTCCGGGCTTACCGGCGACGAGGTTGTCGGCCTCAACATCATCCGGCACTCGCTGGAGCAGCCGCTGAAGATCATCGTCGAAAACGCCGGCGGCGAAGGCGCCGTGGTGCTGCACGACGTCAAGGACCAGTCCGATGACTACGGCTACGACGCCGAGGTCAGCGAGTTCGGCCCGATGCTCGAGCGCGGCATCATCGACCCGGTCAAGGTGACCCGCTCCGCGCTGCAGAACGCGGCTTCCGTGGCGGCCATGGTTCTCACCACCGAGTCCATGATCACCGAGATCCCCGAGCCCACGCCGGCGATGCCGGCAGCCCCGCCGATGGACTTCTAGTCTCCGGCGAATCCATCCTGGGAAAGCGGACCGGGGCGGTTGATACGACCGCCCCGGTCAAATTTTGGCCGCGTCGTTGTACCCATACCCCGGATGGGAGTAATATTGCCTTTGCGATTGTATTCTGCATAAGCTTGAGCGCTACCAGCGCTCTCCCGAGTTGCTCCATCCGAGGCCGTCACTGAACAGATCCTTTTCGCGCCGCCTGCTGGCCTGGCACCCACCGACTCCTTTCTTTTACGGATGGTTGGTGCTGGGCACGGCCTGCCTTTGCTCCGCCACCGGGGCCAGCGTGTCCCAGGTGGTGATGGGCGCCATCCAGGTGTACATCGTGGACGACACCGGGTGGGACTACGGCACCCTGTCCCTGGCGGTGACTGCCGGCACCTGGTGTTCCGGGGTTCTTTCTCCGCTGGCCGGTGCCTGGGCCGACCGTTACGGCCCCAGGGTTCTGACCCCGCTGGGGCTGCTGGCCGTGGGCTGCGCGTTGCTGGCATTGTCCGCGGTGAACACCGCAACCCTCTGGCCGTTTTTCGTAGCGTACGTTGTCGCCAGGACGTTGAGCAATCCCCTCTTGATCGGGATCGTCCCCCGCACGGCGACGGTGAATTTCTTCCGGCGGCGGCGCGGGGTCACCCTGGCCATCAACGGCATGGCGCGTCCCGTGGGCGGGGCCATCAACATCCAGATAATCTCGCTGATCGCGGCGACGCACAGTTGGCGAGCCTCCTACGGATACGTCGGGTTGTTCATGTTGGTGCTGACCGTGCCGGTGTTCCTCATCATGCGCCGGACACCGGAAGAGATCGGCATGCTGCCCGACGGAGATCGGCCCGCGCCCGGGTCTGAGCCGGCGACTCGATCCGCCGATGGACGGCGGGCGGGCCGCCGAGGCCAGGCGGGGGCACAGGAGTTCAGCTGGACGGCCCGCGAGGCGATGAAGACCCGCGCTTACTGGTGCATCGCCGGGACCGCGGTGCTGGCCATAATAGCGTCGGCGGGTCTGGGCTATATCCTGGTGCCGTTTCTCGTCAGCGAGTCGGGCCCGGGTCTGACGAACCCGCAGGCGGTAGGCGTGGGCAGCCTGGGCGCCGTGCTGGCCCTGACCACCCTGATCTGGGGGTTCATGGCGGACAAGTTCGGACCCCGACCGTGCATGGTTGCGACCATTTCGGGGGCGGTGCTGTCCGGGCTGTTCTTGGCGATGGGAGTGCACTCGGTGTGGACGGCGTACCTGTTTGCCGTGCTGTGGGGATTCTTCTCCAACACCGTGGGGACGCTGGAGCACATGCTGCTGGCGCAGTACTTCGGGCGCGGCTCTTTTGGAGCGATACTGGGATCGCTGGGGCCGCTCCAGACCGGCGCGCTGGGATTCGCGCCGGTATTTGGCAGTTACCTGCTGGAGTTTACCCACAGCTACACCGCGGTATTTATCGTGTTGATGGCGATGTACGCCGGGGCCGGTATGCTGATTCTGCTGGCCAAGGCGCCGCGGCTGCCGCCCCGGGCGATGGAAGGGCAGGCCGACCCCAGCGTCGCTCCGGCGACGGTATAATCCCAGCGAACAAACTTACGGAGGCACACTCATGGCCAACAGCGAGTACATGAACCCCAGCGGCATTGCGGACCCCTCACCTTCGGGCTTCACCGCAGTGGTCAAGGCCGGCAACACCGTTTACATCGCGGGCATGGTTGCCCAGGACGAGAACGGCAACGTGGTCGGGGAAGGGGACACGGAGGCCCAGGCCCGTCAGATCTGGCGCAACATCGAGGTCGCGGTGAAAGCGGCGGGAGGAACCCTGGCGGACATAGTCAAGACCACGACGTACGTCACGGCCATTGAGCACGGAGCGGCCGTGCGCGCGGTGCGCCGGGAGTTGTTCCCCACCAACCCGCCCACGAGCACGCTGCTGGTGGTCAGCGAGTTGGCGAACCCGGCTTACGTGGTGGAGATTGAGTCGATCGCCGTCGTGGAGTAACCTCCAAAAATATCGCCCCCTCCCTATCGATAGGGAGGGGGCGAATCGGTTCGACTCGTCATGGTATCCTTGAGGCGGCGACACCGGGCCACGTTGACCGCGATATTCGATCAACCTACTCGGGCGAATATCCGCTGGTCCAGCATCGAGTCGCTGCTGCTGGCGTGCGGAGCCATCATTGAAGAACGGGCAGGATCACGCATCTTCGTAGTGCTCAACAGGGCGAGCTCGCACTTCCATCGGCCTCACCCCGAGCGAGTGGCCGGGAAAGGCCTGGTAGAAAGGGTGCGCTCATTCTTGATCGAGGCGGGTATAGAACCATGATGGAATACAAAGGCTATCGAGCGGCGGTGACCTTCGACGCTGCCGTCGAGGCATTTTTCGGCACGGTGGTCGATACGCGTGATGTGATCACTTTCGAAGGTTGTTCCGTAGAGGAGTTGCGGCGGGAGTTCAAATTTTCCGTGGACGACTATTTGGACCTGTGCCGTGAGCGGGGTCGTGATCCGGACAAACCCTACTCAGGCGAAATATCCTTCAAAGTTTCCTCCAAAGTTCACCGGACGGCCGATGCCGCCGCCCGGTCGGAAGGTAAAACCCTGGAGGAGTGGCTGGCCGATACGGTGGAATGGGTGGCGGAACGAACCCTTCACCCACCAGAGTACATCGACGAATGCTGCCATGATGACGACTGAGGATTGGCTTACCGGCACCGTTGCCTGGGCGGCGGGTGAAACTATCAAGCCGGCTCAATGATTGCGGGGAGGGCAGGGCCCGATCTCGGCCAATTAGATCAGATCAGGTGTGCCACGTTTCGAGATCGGCGCGACGGCTCTGGAGGACGAGCCACATCCGGTGCCAAACGTAGCGCCGCTCCGGCTCTTCCAAACTCCTGCCGATCAGTTCCCGTACTGCCAACACCGCCTGGCCGGCGAAGAAGCCCCATTGGCCGGGCTCGTTGCGGATCCACCCATTGACCCGATCGGGGTGGGCATCGGCTACGCCGGCCAGGATTCGGTCCAGCGCGACGTCGGCGTCCTCGGGCATTTGCCTAACCGCCGCCGACGGGACGGACGATCTCCAGCGCGTCGCCCGGGTTGAGTTGCACCTTTTCGAAGTCCTCTTTGCGGATAACCTGGCCGTTGTAACCGACGGCGATGAAACGCATGTTGACGTCGATGGTGGCCAGATAGGACTGAAGGTTCAGGCCCTCTTCAATGTCCCGGGGCTTGCCGTTAACTTGAAGCGTGATCATATCGGCGCTCACCTCCGGCTGGTAGTATAGCGGCTGCCTGGTCTGTGGATGCCGCCGGGGCCGGCGTCCAACATGGCTGACTTGATCTGCGAGGCTGCCATTTCCGGGTCCGGACTGGCGAGGATGGCGGTGATGACCGCGGCGCCGTCCGCGCCGGCTTGCATGACCTGCGCTACGTTGTCGGCGGTGATGCCACCGATGGCCAGCAGCGGAGCGCTAGCACCAGCCGCACGGATGCGCTCCAGCAGACCGGGCCCGGACGGCTCTTCGCCGGGATGGGACCGGGTGGCGAACATGGTGCCTACCAGCAGAAAATCAGCGCCGGACGCCTGAGCCCGGATTGCGCCGTCCACCGAGTGCACCGATCGACCGATGATCGACCCGTCCGGGAGGAGTGGGCGCACGGCTGCGGTGGGCATGGCCGCCTCACCCAGTTGAACCCCGCCGGCGCGGCAGGCAGCCGCCACGTCGGCGCGCTCATTGATGAGGATAATTGCAGACCCGCTTGTGATTTCGAGCAGAGCGTTGGCCTGCTCCAGCAGTGCGCCGCCGGCTTCGTCCTTGTCGCGGAGTTGGACGATATCCACTCCGCCGGCTACGGCGGCCGATACCCTGTCGGGCAACTCGTCCGGCGGGCACACGCGCCGGTCGGTGACCAGGCACAGAGCGGGATTTGGCAAGGCCACGCCCATGAAAAGTCGCTCAGGCGGCCGCGACGGGTTCCGGTACGTCGGTGGGCGGGCTGCTGGCGATGGCCTCGGTGCGTACCGGGATGCGGCCGGCCAGGTAGGCTTGCCGTCCGGCCTCCACGCCCTTGCGGAAGGCGTCGGCCATCATGGCCGGGTTCTCGGCCTGGGCGATGGCGGTGTTGACGAGCACGGCGGAGGCGCCCATTTCCAGCGCCTTTGAGGCATCGGACGGGACGGCCAGGCCGGCGTCCACGACGACCGGGACCGTGGCGTTCTCGAGGATGATGCGAACTTCTTCTACGGTATGGATCCCCTGACCGGAGCCGATAGCGGAACCCAGGGGCATGACAGTGACGCAGCCAGCCTCTTCCAAGTTTTTGGCGAGGACCGGGTCGGCGTGGATGTAGGGCAGAACCTTGAAGCCCTCGTCGACCAGTTGACGGGCGGCTTCGAGGGTGCCGTTGGGGTCGGGGAACAGGTACTTGGCGTCCGGGATGACCTCGAGCTTGACGAAATCGGTTTGCGCGACCTCGCGGCCGAGGCGCGCGACGAAAAGCGCTTCTTCGACGGTGCGGCAACCGGCCGTGTTGGGCAGGATCCGGTACTTGTCCAGGTTGATGTGCTCGAGGATGTTCTGCTCAGGGTTGTCGAGGTCGAGGCGGCGAATGGCTACGGTGACCATTTGGGTGCCGGAAGCCTCGAGGGAATCGATCATTTCCTGCATGCTGCGATGCCGGCCGGTACCGACGATCAGCCGGGAAGAAAACGACACGCCACCAATAACCAGTTCGTCGGCCATCGCTATCACTCTCCTGTGTGGTGCCGGAAACGGGAGGCTTGTCGCCGGCATTTGCCCGAAATGCGAAACCGCCAGGCGGTTACCCGGCGGCCTAATGTCACATCTACCTGCTGTTCCTCCGCCGGCATTACCCGGGTCAGGTACAGACGGTCGGCGACGAAGTAGGCCGCCCTCTCAGCCTGGTTTGCCCAAGCTCCCGCCAGAATCGCGTGAGGCGTTCAGTTGTGCGTCGAATGTAGCACTACGGGACGGGCAAGTCAAACCAGATTGCTCGGAACACGATTGCAAGAGGGTCGTCACAGTTTGCCACCGAAGCCGAGCCGGCCCCGATTAGTCGGCGTCAAGACTTCGTTGACAGGGTCGACCGCAAACATCAAGATTTGGAGGGTGGTTCCACCGATCAGGCAGTTGTCGTGCCCTTCAGGCCCGAAAATCACGGGACAGATTCCGTCCCGACCGTCAATGTTAATGAGGGCCTGGCCGCGTCCGAACCTCACTTCGGCTCCATCGGCCAGAGCGTAGTCAACCTGGGAGCGGGGCGCCAGATGCAGATTTTCCAGCAAAGAAGCGGGGAACATCGAGTCGGAGGCGCCCGTATCGACAAGCGCCTCGATTTCCGTTAGGTCACCGCCGTTAGGGTTGCCAACGCGAACGGTTGTTGTGAATATTCCCACTCGGATCAATCTTCCTTTGCCAGGCTGATTATACCTCGTACTCGATCACGTCAGCCGGGATGATGAGGCGGGCGCCGGTTACTTCTTGCACGTCTTCCGGTGACCAGCCGGGGGCGGCCTCGCGGAGGACCAAGCCGTCGCCGGTGGGTTCCATCACGGCTACGTCGGTGACGACGAGGGAGACGCAGCCGCGGCCGGTGATGGGGAAGTCGCACTCCTGGACCACCTTGGGGTTGCCGCTGCGGTCGTTGTGCTCCATGGCGACGATGACCTTGTCGGCGCCGGCGGCCAAGTCCATGGCGCCTCCGATGTTGCCCACGCCGCGTTCAGGCAGCATCCAGTTGGCCAGGTCCCCGGTGGAGGAGACCTGGTGAGCGCCCAGAACCGTAACGTCCACGTGCCCGCCGCGGATCATGGCGAAAGCGTCAACGGAGGAGAAGTAGGCCATGCCGGGCACAGGTTGGAGGAACTGGCCGCCGGCGTTGATGAGGTCAATGTCTTCGCTGCCCTCGTCCGCAAGCGGGCCGCAGTTCAGCACGCCGCTTTCGCTGTGGTAGAAGACCACGCTCTCGTCGTCCACGAACATGGAGACGAGCGTGGGTATCCCAATGCCGAGGTTGACGCAGGAACCGGCGGGCAGTTCCTTCGCCACGCGCATGGCGATGATGGCCCGGTCGAGGCGTTCCTTTGCTTCGGTCATGGCGGGTCTCCGGTTATTCGTAGCCGGTGAAACCATCGGGCCGGCGGACGATGCGCTGGACGAATACCCCGGGGGTGACCACTGCCTCGGGATCCAGTTCGCCGGCCGGCACGATTTCGTCGACCTCCACTACCGTCACCCGCGCGGCCGGGGCCATCACTGCGTTGAAGTTGCGCGACGTGCCACGGTATAGAAGATTGCCGCGGGTGTCGGCCTTGTGGGCGCGGATCAGGGCGAAGTCGGCGCGCAGGGCGTGCTCGAGGATGTACTCCCGCCCGTCGATCACCCGGCTTTCTTTTCCCTCGGCAATGAGCGTACCGGCGCCGGTGGGCGTGTAGAAGGCCTCTATGCCGGCGCCGCCAGCCCGGAGGCGCTCGGCAAGGGTGCCCTGGGGAACCAGTTCCAACTCGCACTCGCCACGCCGGTAAGCGAGTTCGAATTCTGAGGGGCGGGTCGGGGATGGAGAGACCGGGAACGAAGCGATGGCCTTGGCGACCTGGCCGTTCTCCACCAGCACGCTGTGGTCGATGGCGGTGTGGCCCGGTGGGGTGCCGAAGCTGACCACCCGGGCGATCCCGGCGGTGTTGCTGACGATGGTCAGGTTGCGGCTCCCGCGATCCCGGAGGGAAACGAGGAGGTAGTGAGCCATGCCGCCGGGCCCGCCGAAGCCGTCGATGAACACGGTCGCACCGTCCGGCAGGTCTGCAATTGCGGAAGGGCCGTCGGCGTACACTTTGCTTGCCGGATTGCCCGGCGGGAGGGTGAAGTCCATCTCACGCAAGGCAGGGGCGACGGTTATTGCGGCTCCGGTGATGGCGCGGATGTCCTCGGCAGTCCAGCCAGGGGCAACCTCGGTCAGAGTGAGACCGGTGTCGGCGACGCGAAAAGCGGCGACGTCGGTAATGATGGTGTCGACGCAGTGGACCCCATCGGGCGGCAAGGTCAGGCTATTCACGATGTTGGGCGTTCCATCTTCTCCGGTGTGAGTCAGGATCGTGACAACGCGGTGGGCTCCGGACGCCAGGTCGATGAGGCCGGCGTGTCCCTGTGGCCCGGGGTAGTCCGCGGCGTGGTAGCTGGCGAAACTTCCGTTGGAGTCGACCTGCGCGGCGGTCAGGATGGCCAGATCCACATGGCCCCCGCGCAGGATTGCGCCGGCGTCAGCAGCGTTGATGGGCAAGTCCGAAAGCGTCCCGCCCGCCCGCATCAGCCACACGCCCTTTTCCTCGGGGACAAGATCTGCCACCGCTGCCGACCAGCCGCCGCTCACCGCGACCACCGAGCCCGGAACAATTTCGGCGGCGGCCCGTCGTGCCACGCTCTGGGCATCCAGTCTGTCAAGCGTCATGGTGGGCTATCCGATGGGCACCGAGCTTGCCCGGGCGATGCGGTTGACAAAGATGCCCGGCGTGATCACGAGTTCCGGATCTATGCTGCCTGTTTCAACCACCTGGTCGACCTCGGCGATGGCGACACGAGCGGCGGAGACGACGGCAGAGTTCCATCCCCGCTGGGCGCCCGCGTACACCAGGTTGCCCACGCCATCGGCGCGAGAAGCCCGGATCAACGCGAAATCGCCGCGCAGGGGAGGCTCATACAGGCACTCGACTCCGTTGATCACCCTGACCTCCTTCCCCTCGGCGAAGCGGGTACCGATGCCCACCGGGAGGAAAACCCCGCCGATGCCAGCGCCGGCCGACCGCATGCGTTCCGCCAGCGTTCCCCACGGAACCACCTCGACGGTCAAGTCGCCCGAGCGCCAGAGGTCCTGGATAATGTCCGCCTCGCCCGGTCCAAATGGCGCGGGTGAAATTATCCTGGAAACGCAGCCGGCAGCCACCAGGCGGTGAAAAGCCTTGGCCCCATAGTAGTTCGAGTCGCAGACGCAGGTCAGACCCCGGACGTCCCGGTCCGCCAGCGCGTTCAGCAGGCCGGCGGGAGCGTTGACGCCGGTGACCCCGCCGATCAGGACGGTCGCGCCGTCGGGTATGTCGGCAACGGCCGCCTGAGCGCTGTCGTATAATTTGCTGAATGCCATGATCGGGTTCCGGGAGCGGTCGTCATTTTAGCCCAATCCGCCGGCCTGATAAAGCGACGCCGTCCGTCCCGATTCAACAGGATTCCCACCAACCCAATGCACTACCAGACCATCAGGTGCGACAGGACCCGGTTCCGGGCGACGGTGATTTTGCCGCGCGCCGACTCCGGCGTTACCATCGGCGAAATGGTGGCCGAGGAACTGGCGGACTGTTGCAGCGCGCTACGCCTGGACGATGATCTGCGGGTTGTCATGATTACCGGCGGCGGCGACACGTTCGCAACAGGTCGCGAGAAGTTGCCCCACGATTTGCTGGAAGGGGACCCGGCGGAACGCATGGCGTGGTTCAGGAGAATGGGAGTCGCCAACGCCCTGGCCGGCCTGCCCATGCCGGTTTTGGCGATCCTGAACGGCGACGCCATCGCTCACGGCCTGGAAATTGCCCTGGCCGCAGATCTGCGGATTGCGGTGGACAACGCGCGCCTGGGAGCAGGGCCACCCGCGCAGGTCGGGTTCCCGTTCGACGGTATGACGCAACGGCTGCCGCGGCTGGCGGGGCCGGCGCTGGCGCGGGACATGCTGCTGACGGGGCGGGCGCTGTCCGCCTCAGAGGCGCTGGATTTTAGTCTGGTGAACCGGGTCGTTACCCGGAGCACGCTGGAGGCGACGGTCGGTGAGATGGTCGAGCAAATCATCGCCGCTGCGCCCATCGCAGTACGATACGCCAAGGAGGCGGTGAACGCCGCCGGCGATTTACCGTTAGCCCAGGGGCTGCGGCTGGAGGCCGACCTGAGCATCATCCTGCAAAGCACCGACGACCGGGCGGAGGGTCTGCGATCCTTTGCCGAAAAGCGGACGCCGCACTTCACCGGACGCTGAGGGATCGCGAATACATGACAGTACGATTGGACATACACACGCACGTGGGCGAGATGTTCGGGTTCCAGGAACCGACGCCGGAGATCGCGGAAACCGTAATCGCGCGGATCAAGGCGGCCGGGTTGGACGGCATCGCGGTCACCGACCACTGGCGGCGGGACTGGGGGCTGGCGCTGCACCGGGTGGTGGAGCGGCATTTTCCCAACGAGGTGATAATCATCCCCGGCCACGAGATCGACGTGCGTCCGGCGATCAGCCCGTTCGACGAATATCACTGCACCGAACTGTACCTGCCCTGCGGTCGGCTGTTTCGAACCTACTGCCACCCGGGATACTACACGCCGAACATCGTGATCGAGGACGGCGTTCACGGGATCGAGGTGGCCAATCATCACCACGACTGGCACATTCGCCGTCCAAAAGCGGAACGGGTGGCCGAGGAGCACGGTTTGCTGACATTCTCGGTGAGCGATGCCAACGTGCTGTCGGAGATTGGGGCGCAGAGCACCCTGGTCGATCTTGATGAGATGATGCGGCGGGCGATACCGCTGGACTGATGGCGTTCCGATGAGCGAAGCGTTTCGCACCATAGTCTTTGAGAAGGAAGGCAGCGTCGCCCACCTGGCCCTGAACCGACCGGATCGGCTGAACGCCTACTCGGTGGCGATGCGGGACGACTTTGCCGAGGCGCTGCACCTGGTGGCCGAGGACGACGAAATCCGCGCGCTGCTGATTACCGGCAAGGGTCGGGCATTCTGCGCCGGCGCGGACCTGAGCGAGTTCGGAACCGCCCCTTCGCAGGTGATTGCGCGCAACGCCCGGTGGCAGCGGGACGTGTGGGGTCAGTTGATCAACCTGGACAAACCGATAGTGGTCGCCGTGCACGGCTTTTGCATCGGATCGGGGGTGGAAATCCTGCTGCTGGGCGATCTCCGCATCGCTGCGTCGGACACGGTGTTCGCCATGCCCGAGGTACAGCTGGGAATGATTCCCGCAGCCGGGGGCAGCCAGACGCTGCCGGCCAACGCGGGTCCGTCCGTGGCGCTGGACCTGCTTTATACGGGGCGCCGATTTGGAGCCCCGGAGGCTTTGGGCTGGGGCATAATCAGCCGGGTAGTCGAACCAAAGGAACTGACAGCGGCGGCCTGGGAAAAAGCTGAGCAATTGTCGGATCTCCCCCGTAGTTTTGCCGCGGCGTTGAAACGGGCATGGAGCGCCGGAGACGAGATGCCGACGGAGGCGCGACTCGATCTGGAACGGCGACTCGCTGCTGGGGCAGCCGGCTTGTTGCCGGAGTAGAATTTGAGCATGGAGAAAGGATGAACACGACCGAATTTCTCATGATTGCATCGGCGATTGTTCCGGAGCGGACGGCCATCGTGTTTGACGGTGACCGCATCAGCTTCGAAATGCTGCAGGAGCGGGTCAATCGCCTGGCCAACGCGATGTCCGAGGTGGGCATCGGTCGGGGTGACCGGGTGGCGGCGATGCAGACCAATTGCCATCACCTGATCGAGATTTACTTCGCGGCCGCGCAGTTGGACGCGATCTACGTGCCCATCAATTTCCGGGCCAAAGAGGACGAACTGGCGATCATGCTGGGCATTGCGCAGCCCGATCTGCTTTTCCTGGGTGAACGCTACCTGCCGCTGGTCCCCACGGACGGATCGCTGCCCGCGGATCGCATCGTGATGCTGGACGCGCCGGCGACGAATGGCGGCTACGCCTACGACGACCTGCTGGCCAACGCGGATCCGGATCAGCTGCACTTCCCGGAGGACGACGAGGACGCCACGACGGTAATCATGTTCACGTCGGGCACCACCAGCGTGCCCAAGGGGGCGCAGCTGACCCACGACAGTTTCGGCACTTTTCTGCTCACCAACGTCGAACCGGCCGACCCGGACGTGGAGGAAACGAATCTGCTCACCGTGCCGATGTACCACGTGGCGGGGCTGCAGGCGGCCCTGGCGGCGGTTTTCGGGGGCAGGACGCTGGTGGTGATGCCGCAATTCGACGCCGAGCGTTGGATGAGCCTCGTGGCAGAACATCGGGCGGACCGGGCCATGCTGGTGCCCACCATGCTGAAGATGGTCATGGATCATCCAAATTTCCCGAATTATGATCTGTCGTCCTTGAGCGTGATCACCTACGGGGCGGCGCCGATGCCGTTGCCGGTGGTTCGACAGGCTCTGGACAGGTTTCCGGGCACCCGGTTCATCAACGCTTTCGGACAGACCGAGACCGCCTCCACCATCACCATGCTGCCGCCGGCTGACCACGATCTCACCGGAACCGAGGACGAGGTGGAGACCAAGTTGCGTCGGCTGACGTCGATCGGGAAGCCCCTGGATGACGTCGAGGTCATGATCGTGACAGAGGACGGCGACCCGGTGGAAGAAGGCGAAGTCGGCGAGATCGTCGCCCGCGGCCCCCGGATGATGACCGGTTATTGGGGCCAGGAGGATGCCACGCGGGATACGCTGAAGGGCGGTTGGCTCTACACCGGCGACCTGGCCTGGCAGGACGAGGACGGCTACATCTACCTGGCCGGCCGGGCCCGGGACTTCATCAAGCGCGGCGGGGAGATGATCTCGCCGGAGGAAGTGGAGCTGACGCTGGCCGAGCATCCCGGGGTGGCGGAGTCGGCGGTCATCGGCGTGCCTGACCTGGACTGGGGTGAAGAAGTCAGGGCCGTGGTGGTGTCGTCCGACCAGGCCGTCACCGAGCAGGAATTGATCGATTTCTGCCGGGACCGGTTGGCCGGGTTCAAGCGCCCGCGATCCGTAGTGTTCGTGGACGAGTTGCCACGCAACGTGATGGGAAAGGTACTGAAACGAGACCTGCGCGCGGAATTCGGGCACCCGGTCGCCCAATTGTGAAAGGATATGGCGAGGCTGTGGAGGTAACGGCATGGACATAGCAGTAATGGGAGCTGGCGGAGTCGGCGGATATTTCGGCGGGCTGCTGGCTCGGGCAGGTCATAACGTGACCTTCATCGCCCGGGGGCCGCACCTGGAGGCAATCCGGCGCGACGGCCTGCGGGTGGAAAGCGGGAACGACGGCATCTTTACGGTTCCCGGCAACGCGACCGATGACCCGGCGTCGGTGGGTCCGCAGGAGTTGGTTCTGTTCGCGGTGAAGATGTACGACAACGACGACGCGATACACGCGATCAGTCCGATGGTAGGATCGGACACGATCGTATTGACGTTGCAGAACGGCATCGACAACGGCGAGCAGTTGGTCGAAGTGTACGGAGCGGAGCGGGTGATGATCGGCTCGGCGTACCTGGAAGGGCGGATCAGCGAGCCCGGCGTGGTTACGCAGGGCGGGCCCGGCGCGGCGTCGTTCGGCGAGCGAACCACCGGGATCACCGAGCGCGGCGAGCGGCTGTACCAGGTATTCAAGGACGCCGGCTGGCGGGTCGATCTGCTGGAAAACATGACCGGGATGCTGTGGAAGAAGTTCGCGTATCTGTCGGGGTCGGCGGGAGTGTGCGCGGCCAGCGGGTGCGCCTACGGCGAGCTGAGGACCGTGCCGGAGACACGGGCAGCCATCGAGGCGGCCATTGCCGAGGCGCTGGCGGTGGGCGAAGCGTCGGGCGCCCCACTGGAGCCGGACTCGCTGGAGTGGTCGATGAACGCGCTGGACAATTTCCCGGCGACGGGCATGGCGTCGCTGGCGAAAGACTTTGCGGACGGGCGGCCGGTGGAACTGGAGGGCCTGACCGGCACGGTGATCCGCATGGGCCGGGAACACGGTGTACCCACGCCGGTGACCGATGCGCTGTACGCGGTGCTGAAACCGCGGGCCAACCGGATCGAGGCGGAACTGGGCCGACGCTGAATCGCTGCGGCAACGGTTACGGAAACGACGCTTTCCGAACCGGATCATTCACGACGCCGGCGAAAAGCCGGCGTTTTGCTTGTCAGGATGACGGTGATGCAACGCGGTTACACAAATATGACGCAAGTGATTACGATTTCCGTCTTATTGTGAACGATTTCACATGATAACATGTAAGAAATCGTGTATTGACACCGAATATTGGCATTGTTAGGCTTGCGGGCATTGTAGTCCGACAACCGAGTTGCAAACGACATTCGTTGCTGCAGGGGGTAAGTATGCTGAACCGTGCATTGAATCGTCTCACCGGTCGGATCATCGTTGCGATGGCAGTGACCATCGCACTCACCGCGCTGGTGGCCTGCGGGGCCACCGCTCCCACCGACAGCACCGCGCCGGCAGGGGATACCGCCCCAGTAGCGCAGCCGGCAGCGAGCACATCCGGGGACAGCCCGGCGCCGACCGCCGTTCCGGCTGAGTCCAGCGGGTCGCCCCAGACCGCCGACCGGGGGAAATACGGCGGCATAGTTCCCATGCAGGACTACGCCTTCCCGAACCTGATCTTCCACCCCCACGAGTTCACCAACCAGGTCAAGAACATCTCCGGCATCTACAACGGGTTGCTGGAGTACGATTCGGAAACGGACGACCCGTATGACATCGTGGGAGACCTGGCGGAGAGTTGGGAATTACAGCCGGACGGCGTTACCTTCGTATTCCATCTTCACGAGAACGCGATGTGGCATGACGGCACCCCGGTTACCGCCGAGGACGTCGTGTACAGCATGGACAGCCTGGTGAATACGGAAGCGAACCGGCCGCAGACGCTCATAATCGCGCCCTACTATTCGGCGGGGAACGCGCGGGCCATCGACGAACACACAGTGGAAATCGTGACCAACAATCCGGCTCCCGACTTCGTCTCGATGATTGCCACCGACGCCTTCAAGATGATGTCCAAGGCATGGGGCGAATCGGGCGTTGACACGTCGAAGTGGGAAAACGGCATGGGGTCGGGGCCATTCAAGCCCACGAAGTTGGCCAAAGACGTCTCCATTGAGCTGGAGCGCAACGAGAACTATTGGAAAGAGGGTCTGCCCTACACTGACGGCAGCATCCACTACTACATCGCCGACAAAGGCACGGCCATTGGTTCCTACCGGACCGGGCAGGTCCTGATGGCGACCTGGCCGGTGACCAATCTGAGCAACACCGAGATTCTGGAACTGCAAGAGTCCGAAGCCGAGACGGTGGATGTCTATCTAATTCCGAATACCAGCCTGCTGGGGACCCTGATCAACACGACCATTGAACCGTTCAACGACGTCAGGGTGAGGCGGGCGATGCACCTGGCGGTGGACCGAGCTGAGTTCCGGGAGATCTTCGGTGGCGGGATAGCGCCCATGGGGACCCCGTTCCCACCGGAAACGTGGTTTGGCCGCACCGAAGAAGTGGCCAGCCAAATGCCCGGGTTCCGCGCGGGACCCGATGGAGGGAAGCATCCCGGCGACATCGAGGAAGCCAGACGGCTTCTGGCTGAAGCCGGCGTGCCCGAGGGGTTCGAGGTCAACATCATGGCGCGCACGGCGGTGGAATACGTGGACCTGGCCCAGTTGCTGGCCGACCAGTATCGTCGTCATCTCGGTTGGGAAGCCACCGTGCAGCCCATCGACAGCGCGACCGGGATAACACGGTACAAGGACCAAGACTACCAGATCGCCGCCCAGGGCACGGCACTGCTGGTGGGTGAACCCGATCCAATAATCGGGAAAATCTTCATGCCCGGCGGCCTCTGGATCCAGTGGTCCGGCTGGGAAGCGCCGCAGAAGTTCAAGGACTGGTTCGCTGCTCAGAGCCAGGAACTGGACCGCACCAAGCGGGCAGAAATCCTGCGTGAGATGGAAGATTACATACTCACCGAAGACCCCGGCCCCTTGCTGGTGTACTACTGGAGCTTCCGCGACCAGGTCGTGAACAAACAAATCAAGAACTTCCACATGCCGGCCAGTCTCTGGACCCAGCTCAAGCACGACCGCATCTGGTGCGACCCGGCTTGCTGAAACCTGACGGTCGTAACGTTCCGACCAAGCGCTGACCTGAAACCACGCACCAGCCGCATCGCAGCACCGGCGACAACTGAGGAGCCGCAATGAACACCTACGTCATAAAGCGATTCATGCTGTTCATACCGACGCTCCTCCTGGTTACCCTCATGGTGTTCGCCCTGATGCGGCTGGTGCCCGGGGATCCGGCCGAACTGCTGCTGATGGGGTTCGAGGGCGACGGGCAGTATTCGCAGCAGCAGCTGGACGAGCTGCGGGCCAAGCTGGGCACCGACCGGCCGTTGGCCATCCAGTACCTGAGCTGGATCTGGGGGATGCTCCGCGGAGATTTTGGCATGTCGATGTATTTCGACACGCCGATATCCGACGATTTGGCTGCCAAGCTCCCAATAACGCTTGAGCTGTCAGCCCTCGCGCTACTGTTAGCGTTCGTGGTGGCAATCCCGTTGGGCGTGCTTTCCGCGGTGCGGCAGGACACGATCGCGGACTACGCGTCGCGGATCATCGCCATCGCCGGCGTGGCAATGCCGACCTTCTGGATTGGCATCCTGGTGGTGTATTTCCTGGTGACCTGGTTCGACTGGCTGCCCCCGCTGGGGTACGCCAACCTTTGGAGCGATCCCTGGACGAACCTGCAGCAGATGTTCTTCCCGGCAGTGGCGTTGGGGTTCTACAACATGGCGCTGGTCGCCCGCGTGACCCGGTCGTCGATGCTGGAGGTGTTCCGCGAGGACTACATTCGCACGGCGCGGTCCAAGGGCTTACGTGAGGGGGCGGTGATCATCCGGCACGCGCTGAAGAACGCGTTCCTCCCGATCCTGACCATATCGGGCTGGCAGGTTGGCCGCCTGATCGCCGGCACCGTGGTCATTGAGACGATCTTCCTGGTGCCAGGGATGGGTCGTCTGCTGGTGGACAGCATCCTGCACCGGGATTACACGATGATCCAGAGCATCGTGATGGTGATCGCGTTCATGGTGCTGGCGCTGAACCTCGTGGTGGACCTGCTGTACGCCTGGCTGGATCCGCGCATCCGCTACGAGTAGCCGGACGCCGTTCCGCCAACGAGATCGGGAACCCCCGGAAGGGAGAGGGAAATGGCCCAGCAAACAACCGGAATTCTCGCCCCGACCGAACCGGCCGGCGCCGGAATGCGGCCCAAGCGCACTCCTTGGGAGAACGTTCTCAACTTCGCGCAGCGCAAGCCGCTGGGAGCGTTTGGCGCGGTGGTAGTGATAATTCTCGTTATCCTGGCGATCTTGGCCCCGGTCGTAGCCACGGACGATCCCAGGGAGACCAACGCCGCCTACCGTTTCAACCCGCCCAACGCGGACACGTGGCTGGGTGGAGACCAGATCGGGCGGGACGTTTACAGCAGGTTGATCTACGGCACCCGGATTTCGCTGGTGGTGGGCCTGCTCAGCGTGTTTTTTGGCGTGACCATTGGCGCGTTTATCGGCATCGTCAGCGGATACTTCGGGGGAATCACCGACCTGGTGGTCCAGCGGATCATGGACGCGATGATGTCATTCCCGGCGCTGATCCTGGCATTGGCGATCATGGCAATTCTCGGCGCGTCGGTGACCAACGTGGTCATCGCGCTCAGCGCGGTGTTCATACCCGGTGCCGCGCGGACCATTCGATCCCAGGCGTTGAGCATCAAGGAAGTGGACTACGTGCTGGCGGCGCGGGCGGTGGGAGCCGGCGACTGGCGCATCATACTGCGGCACATGGCGCCCAACTGCGCGGCCACGTTCATCGTGCTGGCCAGCATCTCCCTGGGGTGGGCCATCGTGGTTGAAGCCTCGTTGAGCTTCCTGGGCGTGGGCATTCCGCCGGACGTCCCGTCGTGGGGCGGTATGCTGAATGGCGTAGCGCAGAACTCGCTGGACGTGGCGCCGTGGCTGGGAGTGTTCCCCGGCCTGGCCATCGCCATCACGGTGTTCGCCGTGAACCTGTTGGGCGACGCGCTGCGTGACGTGCTGGACCCGAGGATGCGCGGCGCGAACTGACGGCGCTCGGTGTACCACCCGATCAAAGACATCGGGGAGGGACATGATCCCTCCCCTCTTGTTTGAGCGCGCTGCCCCTATGCCGTGCTGAGGGCGACGACCAGGTTCCTGCTTTCGCAGGAACGACGGTTGGTAGTTGGGGTCGGCGGCTTGGCTACGATTCCGGGTAGGTCAGCTTCATCAGGACGTGGCGGCGGTTCTTGGTGTAGGGGCGCACGTGCTCGGGCCAGCGGCCGGCGTCGACGGCTTCGGCCCACTCCGGGCTGGTGAGCACATCTGGGCTCTCGATCTGGTACACCGCGTGGTGCTTGGGTGTGCCCGGGATCTCGATCTCCTGGACCTGCCCGCCCATGGCCATGAGCAGGCGGTGGGTTTCGTAACGGGTTACCCCGACCACGCCCGGCGTCTGGTTGAGCAGGGGGCAGTGCTCGGTGTTGTACACCTCGTTGAACAGGGCTTCGCGGTCGGCGTCGATGTCCATGCTGGCGATGAACAGGTACTTGGAATGCAGGTCGGCCATGATGGTACCTCCGGCGGGTTCAGTGGGAGTGGTGCAGCAACTGCGCGGCGATGGTCCAGTCGGAGCGCGCGGCGACCATGTCGCCTAGATTGGAGTGAGCCTTGCCGCGGGCGACGTAGGCTTCGGTGTAGCGGTCGTTGAGCCGGATGGCGTCGTCGAACCCGGCGATGGCGGCTTGGTTGTAACCAGCGTCCCGCAAGGCCAGGCCGCGCCAATAGTGGGCTGACGGGTCATCGGGTTCGAGGTCCAGCGCCCGGTACAAGTCTTTTGCAGCTTCGACCAGGGAACCCAGCCGGTAGCGGGCGATGCCCCGGTTGCGCCACGCGCGGGCCAGGGTGTCATCGAGTTCCAGGGCACGCGAGGAATCGGACTCCGCGGTCGACCAGTCCGAGCGGTCCAGACGGATCAGCGCTCGTTGGAGCCAGGCGTCGGCCATTGTGGAATCGAGCGCGACGGCGGCGTTCAACTCAGCCAGGGCCGCTTCAGTACGTCCCTGCATGATCAGACACCGGCCACGGAGCAAGCGCAGATACGGATCGGCAGGCGTTGCCAGGAAAGCCAGGTCAAGATCGGCCAGGGCAGCGCGTGGGTCGCCATCGGCCAGATGCGCTTCGGCGCTCCGAACGTGTTCCGCCGTTGATGAGGGCAGGTTCCGGTGGGCGCGCTGCATCGGCTTGGAGTCTGAATAAGGCCAGGCGCGACCCGCGAAGGCCGCCCCCGGCTATCTTTACGGTGGATCAGAAAGCGCGGCGGTGCGAGTAGTTGATCTCCGCGTTGGTGATGAATTCGAGGAGAACCGCGTTGCCGTTCTCGTTCTGCTGGCGCGCGCGCTGGAACGCGGGGATGATCTCGTTAGGGTCGGTGACGCGCTCGGCGTAGCCGCCCATGGCTCGACCCAAGTCGGCGTAGTTTCCACCCAGGTCGCGAGTGTTGTAGAGCTCGTGAGACCGTTGCATGGCGTTGGTTTCCACGGCCATGGTGGAGTTGTTAAGTACCACGGTGGTGATGGGCACGTTGCTGCGCACGGCGGTCTCGAAGTCGAGGCCCACCATGCCGAATGCGGCGTCGCCCATGAAGTTGACGCACATCTTCTCCGGGTCGGCCAGCTTGGCGCCGATCACCAGACCCAGGCCGGTGCCGAGCCCGTGGGACTTCCCCCAGCCCAGGTAGGTGCGCGGCCCACCGGAGCGGTAGAAAGGAGTGATCTGGTCGCGGGGGCTGCCGGAGTCGTGGGTAATGATGGCCTCGCTGGCGGGGACGGCCTTCTGGAAGTCGGTGATGACGCGATAGGGGTTGACCAGCGGACCGGAGTCGGTGGTCTTGTGCTCCCACTCGGCGAGCCAGGCCTCGCGCACGGATGCGATCTCGCCGGTGACCTCGGCGTTGTTGCGGCGGCTGTCGCCGACGATCTCGCGGCAGGCCTCGATCATCTGACGCAGCGCGAGCTTGGCATCGCCGATGAGCGGGAACTGGACGTCGTAGTCCTTGTTCAGGTCGCGAGGGTCGTTGGTGTTCTGGATGAGCGTGCGGCCGGTCGGCAGGTTCATGGACATGCCGTGCTTGGTGAAGCTGGAACCGACGCCGAAGATGACGTCGGAGCGGCGCATAAAGTGGTACACCGTGCCGGACATGACGCCGGAGCCGCTGCCCAAGGCCAGGGGATGCTGCTCGGGGAACCCGCTCTTGCCCAGCAAGGTGCTCATAACCGGGATGGACAGCAGTTCCGCCAACTCGACCAGTTCGTCGGTGGCCTCGGCGTACATCACGCCCTGGCCGGCGTGGATCACCGGGTAGGTGGCGGAGCACAGGGCGCGGGCGGCGGCCTCAATATCGTCGGGATCAGCCTGGGAAGCGGATCTGCGGACGTTGCCGCCCCAGTAGAAGGCTTCCTCAGATACTTCCTCCAGTGCCACGTCAGCCGGAATCTCCACCATGGACGGGCCGGGCCGTCCGGTGTACAGCGCGTTGACGGCGCGGCGCATGACCTGGCTGGTGCTGCCGGAAAGGTTGAGGCGCTCCAGGTGCTTGGTCACGCTGGCGAAGCTCTCGATGGAGTCGAACATGGGGAATACGCCCTGGCGCTCGCGCGGATGGCCCAGCGGGAGCAGCAGGATGGGTACCGAGTCGGAGAAGGACGTGGCGACGCCGGAGTAAGCATTCTCGGCGCCGGGGCCGTATTGCATGGCGAAAACGCCGGGGGGCCGGCCGTTGGTAATGCGGCTGTAGCCATCGGCGATGCCGACGCCGACACGCTCCTGGCGGCAGATGATGGGTCGGATCCCGGCGGCGGCACAGGCCTCGATCACAGGCGTGGTGGGGAAGCAGGACAGGTACTGGACGCCCTCCCGCTTGAGAATTTCGGCGATGGCATCGATAGTTTGCACGGCGTTACCTCTGAGTTGGTCGTGTGATGGCGATGGGGTTGGGACGGCGCTGTGGCGGTCGGCAGGGCTATTCGGCTTCCGTTTCCGGGCCGACCATGCCGGACCAAAAGCCGGACACGGGCAGAACGACATCGGGAAAGGCGAGGGGGCTGACGGTATCGCCGGCCTGGAAACGGCGTATGGTCAGGTATTCTTCGCCGGCCGGGTCCGTATGGACGTATATCGCGTATTCCCTGAGATTGACGATCCAAAGTTCGGGGATGCCGGCCGCCGCGTACGCGGCCAATTTTTCGCCTCGGTCGTAGCTCAACGAACTGTACGAGACCTCGACGATGAACAGGATGTCGGCAGGAGTGGCCGGAGACAAATGGTAATCCGGCCGCTGGCGGAGGATGGCGAAATCGGGTTGCGGTTCGCTGAGTTCGTTGATGCGGACGGAACCTTGAACCCTTATCCGCGCCCGGCCCAAAAGGGCGCCAAACATGAGATCGCTGATGCAATCGGTCGTGTCGTTGTGGGTGATTCCGACAGGGGCCATTTCGACGATTTCTCCGTTCAGCAGCTCGATGGGCTCGTATTCGGACAGGATGCCGGCCATACCCATAGATTGGTACTGGTCAGCGGTGAACCGATAGCTGCCATCGAGAACTGCTTCGCGGTCCTGCCGGCCCAGGATGCCGGCGGCAACCATGGCGCGAAACTCGGCGGAACAGAAAGTCCGGAGATCGTAAGTATGCTCGACTGCGGTGGTCATGATGGTGTGGCGGCACAATGTTGCCCGGCGTGGGGAATTGTAGCACCCTGCCGACCCGGGGCAGGCCGTGCCGCGAGTATATCACCCGCCGCATTGGCGACTTGCCCAGCGTTTGGTGCCGGCCCCGGAAAATGGGTTCCAGTGGGTTGGTCGCGGGGATAACCTGTGACGGCGGGGAGCCTCCGGTTCCGGTTTCGATTGTGTGGCAGGGGCAATGGGGCTAGAATGACTGCCGAACCAGTTGGGGGGTCTGATTTTGAGCCAAGGAGCCCTGGCCGGCGTCAAGGTGATTGACCTGACGCACCACATCGCCGGCCCCTACGCCACCAAGCTGTTGGCCGATTTTGGGGCCGACGTATTGAAGATCGAACCGCCCGGCGGGGACCCGGGACGGCGACTGCCGCCCTTTTATCGCGACGAACCGGGCGCCGAGAAAAGCCTGCCGTTTCTCTACCTGAACACCAACAAGCGCAGCATCACGCTGAATCTCAAGTCCGAGACCGGACGGTCGATCTTGATGGACCTGCTGGCCGATGCGGACGCACTGGTGGAGAATTTTGCCCCTCGCGTGATGCCGTCCCTGGGGCTGGACGCGGACACGCTGCGCCGGCACAACCCGAAGCTGGTGATGGCGTCGGTGTCGAACTTCGGGCAGACGGGACCCTGGCGAGACTATCGGGCGACCGAGATCGTGGAATACGCACTGGGCGGCCTGATGTACATCTTCGGCGCGTATGACCGGGAGCCGCTGAAGCACGCGCTGCACCAGGCACAGTTCAAGGCCGGAACCAACCTGGCGTCGGCGACGCTGATGGCGCTTTACCACCAGCGGCTTACCGGCCAGGGGCAGCAGGTGGACGTGTCGATCCAGGAAAGCATCGCGTCCGCCTTGCGTGATGTGACCAACAATTACACCTACACCGGGGCGGTGCGACGGCGGCAGCCCAACCACACGGGCGACCTGACGCGGCTGCGCGCGGTTTCGGACGGGTATGTGTTGCCCAACCCCGGCATGGGCGCGACTCTGGACTGGAAGGTGCTGGTGGACTTCCTGGAAGCGCCGGAGCTGGACGACGAACGGTTCGACAACGCATCGGCGCGGTTGGAAAACGCGGAGGCGCTGGGAGACATCCTGGACCAGATCTTCGCGACCAAGCGCAAGCAGGCAATCTTTTACGCGGCGCACCAGAAGCGGTTCATCTACGGCGTGATCGACTCGCCCGAAGAAACCCTGGACAACCCGCAGATCCAGGCCCGGGGCTACTACGTGCCGGTGGAACATCCCGAGCTTGGCGAGATCACTTTCCCCGGGGCGCCGTTCCTGATGTCGGGGTCGCCTTGGGAAGTGCGGGAGGCTGCGCCCCGGTTGGGCGAGCACAACGGCGAAGTGCTGGGAAACATGGGGTACAGCACGCAGGAACTGGCCTGGCTGCGGGCTTCGGAGGTGATCTGATATGGCCGGTCCGCTGGAAGGGGTCCGCATTGTGGAGATGGGCCAACTCATCGCCATACCGTCGGCGATGAAATGGATGGCCGACATGGGGGCGCAGGTGATCCGGCTGGAGTCGGTGCAGCGGCTGGAAAGTTACCGCACCGATTCGCTGTACCACAACGACGTGGACGGTGAGTTCTGGAATCGGGGAGCCAACTTCTACGAGCAGAACCGGAACAAGTTGGGGCTGACCTTGGACCTGAGCCGGGACGAGGGTCGGGCAGTGCTGCGCGATCTGATCGCGGTCACGGACGTGTTCGCCGAGAACTTCACGCCGCGGGTCATAAAGAATTTTGGTCTGGAGTACGAGGACCTGCGCAAGATCCGGCCGGACATAATCATGGTGTCGTCCACGGGGTATGGGTTCGACGGGCCGTGGGCGAACTTTGGCGCCACCGGGCCGGCGACGGAAGGAGCGGCCGGACTGGCCTACATAACGGGGTATCGCGGCGGCGGGCCGGTGATGTCTGAAATCCCGTTCACGGACTATACGGCCGGCGAGCATACCGTGGCCGCCGTCATGCTGGCGCTGATGCACCGTCTGAACACCGGTCAGGGGCAGTTCATTGACGTGTCCCAGACGCAGACTTGCTCGGCCACGATCCCGGAGGCGCTGCTGGACTGGACAGTGAACGGACGGGTGCCGGAACGGATTGGTAACGAAGACCCGGCGATGTCTCCCCACGGATGCTACCCGTGCGCCGGGGATGACCGTTGGATCGCCATCGCCGTGGACAGCGACGAGGCCTGGCTGGGATTGTGCCGGGTCATGGGCCGCGCGGATTGGGCGGCGGACCACCGTTACGCGGACGCGCTGGGCAGGATCCAGTATCGCGCGGAACTGGACAAGATGCTGGGCTTCGAGACGCGGAGCCACGACAACCACGAGCTTATGGCGCGGCTGCAAGCCGAGGGCGTAGCGGCCGGCGCGGTGGTGGACAGCGAAGACCTGATGTTCAACGAACACCTGAAGGATCGCCGGTTCTACGAAGTGGTTGAGCACCACGAGGCGACAAGTATGCCTCCACTGCCCTACGCCGGTCGGCCGTGGAAGTTGTCCGACACGCCGGCGGTTCCGCCACAGCCGGCGCCGATAATGGGGCAGCACAACCGGGACATACTGGCCGGTCTGTTGGGCAGGACAGATGGCGAAATGGCCGCGCTGGAAGAAGCCCAGATCATCGGATACGCGCCGCTTTCGCCCCGTGGGGTGCGCCGCCCGTCGCTGGACGAGCAGGTGCGCCAGGGGCGGATGCAGCGGTATGAGACGGATTATGCCGAGCGGGTTCGGGAGTGGTTTCGGATCGGGAAGTAGCGGAGCGCGACACGGCTGCTGAAGGTCATAAGCTCGCTCAATGTTACAATAATTTTGGCGTCGCTTGGCGCAACTTGAAACAGGAGGCATTGTTTCATGCGCTGGGAAAATGTTCTTCGCGCCTGTAAGGCCTGCTTTATGCTGTCGGTTGCCGCCCTCAGCGTCGGTTTTGTGCTGATCATGCTAGTCATTTTCGGTGGCCCCGCTTGGCTAAATTCATCGGCGGTCACCGAGACGGTCGGGGCGAGTCTGATGGCGGGCGGCGGTATCGGCGGCGGGATTTCAGCACTTTTCCTGAGGCTTAGTTAGAAGGAGTACACAATGAAAAGAGTGGTCAGATTAATCGGCCTTGCCGTATCGTTTGGATTCGTCATCAGTATCGCAGCCTTATCGGTCCTGTTTGCGACCGGGTTGATAAATTACGACGGCAATGTAGTTTGGGTTGATTTCTTCAAGAATGTCGCTTACAGCATCTTTGCCGGCATTATCGTGGTTGCGATAATCGAATTGTACAAAAACATTGAGAACACCGCGAAACGCAACGACTAGCAACACGAGTCTGCGCCCCGGGATTGTTCCCGGGGCGCAATTGATTTGCGCGTTTTGAAAAGGTCAGCCCTGGCGCGCCTCGAAGGCGGAGATGGCGTCCTCGTGCTGGAGGGTGAGGCCGATGTCGTCCAGGCCGTTGAGCAGGCAGTAGCGGCGGAAGTCATCGACGTCGAAGTCGACGACGATCTCCTCGTCGGCATCGCGGACCTGCTTTGCCTCCAGGTCGACGGTGATCTGGAAGCCGGGGCTTGCCGTGGCCTTGTCCATGATGCGGCGGACGTCAGCCTCGGGCAGCGTCAAGGGCAGCAGGCCGTTCTTGAAGCAGTTGTTGAAGAAGATGTCAGCGAAGCTGGGCGCGATGATGCACCGGATGCCGAAATCCTCCAGTGCCCAAGGGGCGTGCTCGCGAGAGGAGCCGCAGCCGAAATTGGGACCGGACACCAGGATTTTCGAGCTGCGATAGGGGCCCTGGTTGAGAATGAAGTCGGGATTTTCGGACCCGTCCTCGTTGTAGCGGTAGCGGTCGAAAAGGTTCGGGCCGAAGCCGGTGCGCTCGATGCTCTTGAGGTACACGGCGGGGATGATCATGTCCGTGTCCACGTTGACGGCGTCCAGCGGGGCGACGACGCCTTCCAGTTGCACAAAGGGTTCCATTTTCTCTACCTCTGGATTCCCGCTTTCGCGGGAATGACGGTGGGGTTGGAGTGAGGTTAGAAGTCGCGCACGTCCACGAAGTGACCAGCGATGGCGGCGGCGGCAGCCATCTCGGGGCTGACCAGGTGGGTGCGACCGCCCTTGCCCTGGCGTCCCTCGAAGTTTCGGTTGGACGTGGAGGCGCAGCGCTGGCCGGGATCAAGGATGTCGGGGTTCATGCCTAGGCACATGGAGCAACCGGCGACGCGCCAGTCGAAGCCGGCGTCCTTGAACACCTGGTCCAGGCCCTCGGCTTCGGCCTCGGCCTTAACCCGGGCGGAACCGGGAACCACCATGGCGTACACGTCGGAACTGACCTGGCGGCCGCGGATGACGTTGGCGGCGGCGCGGAGGTCGTCGATGCGGGCGTTGGTGCAGGCGCCGAGGAACACGCGGTCGATGCGGATGTCCTCGATGCGCTGGTTGGGCTCCAGGCCCATGTACTCCAGGGCGCGCTCGGCGGCCTCGCGCTCGGCGTTGGTCTCGAAGGAGGCGGGATCGGGCACGCGATCAGTAACCGGAACGACCATGTCGGGCTTGGTGCCCCAGGTGACGAAGGGAGCCAGATCGCTGGCGTTGATGACGACAGTGCGGTCGTAAGCGGCGCCGGGGTCGGTTGCCAGGCCGCGCCATTCCTCGATCTTGGCTTCGAGCTCCGCGCCCTTGGGAGCGTAGGGGCGGGCGCGGACGTAATCGAAGGTGATGTCGTCGGGCGCTATCATGCCGGCGCGGGCGCCGCCCTCGATGCTCATGTTGCACACGGTCATGCGACCGTCCATGGACAGGCCGCGGATGGCCTCGCCGGTATACTCGATGACGTGGCCGGTGCCGCCGTTGACGCTGATGTGGCCGATGATGCCCAGGATCACGTCCTTAGCGGACACGCCGTTGGGCAGCTCGCCGTCAACGCGGACCTCCATGGTCCGGGGTTTGAACTGACGCAGGGTCTGGGTGGCGAGGACGTGTTCGACCTCGGAGGTGCCGATGCCCACGGCGAAGCAACCCAGCGCGCCGTGGGTCGAGGTGTGGCTGTCTCCGCAAACGACGGTCTTGCCGGGGAGGGTGTAGCCGAGGTCGGGGCCGATGACGTGGACGATGCCCTGGTTCTCGCTGAAGCGGTCGTAATAAAAAGGCAGTCCGAACTCGGCCGCGTTACGATCCAATGCGTCCAGCTGGGCCTTGGAAATCTGGTCTTCAATGGGTCGGGTGAGTTCCCAGGTGGGGGTGTTGTGGTCGGCGGTGGCGACGGTGAGGTCGGGTCGTCGGACCTTGCGGCCGGCCATGCGCAAGCCGTCAAATGCCTGCGGGGAAGTGACCTCATGCACCAGGTGCAGGTCGACGTAGATGAGCGAGGGTTGGCCCGGTTCTTCGTGAACCACGTGGGCGTCCCAGATTTTTTCGAACATAGTGCGGGCGGCCAATTCAGTTCCTCCTCGGGCCGGCGCAGTTTGAGGGCGGGCCGGCAGCGGTACACGATACGACCGTAGATTATAGCATCGTGGGATGCTGGAACCTCAGTGCTCACCCCGGAACTCAGTCATCATCAACTCGACGATGTCCTCTCTGGTCACGGCGCCGATAAATTTTTCGCTCTCGCGATCCACCACCGGGATGGTGGAGAGCGAGGTCTCGGTCATCCGCTGGAGGACGTCTTCGACGTGTTCCTCGGGCCAGGCCAACGGGGTCTCCCGGCGCACGATGTCCTGGAGTGACGTTTGAGCCCAGGAACCCTTGGGCAGATATCTAAAGGTGGACAGCGAGACGATGCCTACCAGGGCGCCCTTTTCGACGACGACGTAATCGTGCTGGTTCGGCATCGTCCAGCGATCGGTGAAGTCGCGTACCGACACGGAGGGGTCAGGGTGGCGACGGCTGCGGTCCAGGATGTCGTCCACGGTGATGTTGTCGAGGGCGAAATGGACGATGCCGTGGGGGATATCGGTGAGCTCTTCGGGCAAGTCATTCCGATGGCTGGCCCGACTGACGGCGAAGCTGATGACGGGCGGCATGAACAGGATGTAGCAGAACATCACCAGGACCAGGAAGGAGAACACCACCTCGTCGACGACGCCCGAATCCCACAGCACCAGCAGGAGGGCGATCTCGGCGACGCCCTTGCCCATCAGGCCCGATGCCACCGCGTAGGGCACCGTCAGGCGGGAAACGTAGGCGCCGATAAACGCGCCGACGAAGTTGCCGAACAACGGTATCAGGGCGAGAGCGGCCATCGTCCAGACGGGCAGGGTGATGAACGTGAAGCTGAATTGCAGGCCCGCGGAAGCGAAGAACAGGGGCACGAACAAACCTTCGGCCACGCTGCGCAAACCCGGCGTGATTTCCCGCCGTACCTGGTACGGCAGACCGGAAAGGGAGGCGCCGAACAGCAGCGCGCCCAGCGAACCGTGCAATCCCATGACCTCGGCGCCCCAGACGATGAGGAACAGAAACCCCAGGAGGAGGCCCAGGGACAGCTGCGGCACCTGTATGACGCGCTGTAGCAGCGCGACCACGGGCGGAAGGACCCGCGATGACAAAATCCATGACGCCACGGCGAAGCCGGCCACCTTGCCCAGCAGGATCAGTATGCCGGCCGGCGATACCTCGTGAACGTGTTCCCCGATGCTGAAACCAATGATCAGGAGGACGATCAGCTCCGAAATGACTACGACGGTGAAGATCTGCATTCCTACCGGTTCCTTGAGCCGGCCGTCGTCAACGAGCACCTTGGCCACGATGCCCAGGCTGGTCATGGAGAGGATGCCGCCCAGCGCCAATGCTTCGGTAAAGGCGAGGCTCAGGCCGAAATCGAAAACCAGGTCGGTGGTCACCAGCATGGAGATGCCGAGAGACAGGATCACGGAGAGGATGGCGGCGAGGAAGTAGTGTCCCCGCAGGCTCGCCATGAAACTGGATATGTCTATCTCGTCCAAACCGATGAGGAAGAAGAATATGAACACTCCCAGGGTCAGAAGGAGTTCGACGTGCAGCGTGGAGTCAACCGACCAAACTCCCGTCAAATCCATGACGGGGCCCAGGAGGATGCCGGCCGCGGCGTAGGCCACGATCGCGTTCAGGCGCAGGCGTCGGAATATTCCCTCGAACAACTTGGCGGTAATGATCAGCACGCCGAGGGCCAACAGTGATTGTCGGAGTTCGATGGCACTTCCGGCGACACTGAACAATCCCGTGATGTCGAGGAACGGTAAGTGTTCCACAGGCATATTGAATGACTCCGAGGTTAGGACTGGAGAAGGCGTGAAGCGTGTGTAGGAAACAGGGTTAGTATCATTAGAAAAGTTACGTTGGGTGATCATTCATTCGGCCGCCCATTATTTCGCAATTCGGGCAGTCGTACAAGCGGTTGGATGCCCTGTGATAAACTTGGCAGGCCCCCTTTTGAACGCAAGACACGGAGGAAACGAGATGCCGTCCGCCGAAGCTGTTGTACTGCCCGACAACGTTCGTCCCATCCATTACGACCTGATTCTGACGCCGAATTTCGACGACTTCACCTTCCACGGGGAGGTTGACGTGACGGTGAGCATGGAACCCGGCACCGCCGAAATCATGCTCAACTGCACGGAGATCGAGATACATTCCGCGACCATCAGTTGGACGGATGCCAACGGCGAACAGGAACAGGCGGCCAGCAACATCGCCTACGATGCCGATGCGGAAACCGTCACGATCAGCATTCCCGGGACTCCGCCGGATGGCCTGGTGGGTAACCAGCACCTGCGGATGTCGTTCACCGGCGAACTGAACGACAAGCTGCGGGGCTTCTACCGCAGCCAGTACACGAACCCCGAAGGGGAGACCGCCTACCTGGCCACCACCCAGTTTGAGGCCACGGACGCGCGAAGAGCCCTGCCGTGCTGGGACGAGCCGGCGGCCAAGGCAACCTTCCAGGTCACCCTGAACGTGCCGGAGGACATGGAGGCTGTTTCCAATACGCCGATCATCGAGGAAACTCGCGGCGGCGACGGGGTGAAGACCCTGCTGTTCGACAAGACGCCGGTGATGTCGACGTATCTGCTGGCGTTCGTTATCGGCGACCTGACCCACATCGAAAAGGAGGCCGCCGACGGCACCGTGGTTGGAGTGTGGATGACCCGCGGAAAGGAGGATCAGGGACAGTTCGCGCTGGACACCTCGGTCAAGCTGCTTTCCTTCTTCAACGACTATTTCGGCATCCCTTACCCGCTGCCCAAGCTGGACCACCTGGCGATCCCGGACTTCGCCGCCGGCGCCATGGAGAACTGGGGTTGCGTGACCTATCGGGAGACGGCGCTGCTGGTGGACCCGGAGAACTCGTCGGCGGGCACGCGACAGCGGGTGGCCGAAGTGGTAGCCCACGAGATGGCGCACATGTGGTTCGGCGACCTGGTGACCATGGAGTGGTGGGACGACCTGTGGCTCAACGAGAGCTTCGCCACGTGGGTGGGCACCAAGGCGGTGGACTGGCTGTTCCCGGAATGGTCGATGTGGACACAGTTCGTGAACATGGACACCAACCGGGCCTTCAACCTGGACGGGCTGAAGAACTCGCATCCCATCGAACAGGAAGTGGCCAACCCGGCGGAAGTGAGCCAGCTGTTCGACGCCATCAGTTACAGCAAGGGCGGTTCGGTGCTGCGGATGCTGGAGCATTTCCTGACACCCAGCGTGTTCCGCATCGGGCTGAACACCTACCTGACGCGCCACTCCTACCAGAATGCGCGCACCACGGATCTGTGGACGGCGCTGGAGGAATCTTCCGGACAGCCGGTGAACTCCATCATGAGCAGCTGGACCGGCCAGACCGGCTACCCGGTGCTGGACGTGGCGGCGACCAACACCGAAAGCGGGCTGTCGCTGGAAGTGCGACAGGAGCGGTTCGTCTTTGACTCGGTCCTGGGTGAGGACAGCGGCGACGATGAGGAGCAGGTTTGGCCGGTACCGTTGACCGTCGCGGCCGATGGGGCTCAGTTAACCGCGCACCTGGTCAGCGGAGCCACCGGCACGGTGGATGTTGCGGCGCCCACGCAGCCCGATTGGTTCAAGGTCAATCCCGATCAGACCGGCTTCTACCGGGTGAACTATACGGACACGGACCGGGAAAGGCTGGCCTCACTGGTGGCCGACCGGACGCTACCGGCGACCGACCGGCTGGGCATTCAGAACGATGCGTTTGCATTGTCACGGGCGGGTTTGCTGCCGGTGACGCGCTTCCTGGCGCTGGCGGAGTCCTATCAGGACGAGACGGACGCCTCGGTGTGGAGCGACCTGGCCACCAACCTGCGGGAAATCGAGAGCCTGATCGCCGATGAGCCTTACCTGGGCGCGTACCACGCCTTCGGGCGGCGATTGTTCGGGCCGGCGGCGCAGCGGTCGGGCTGGGAGGCGCGTCCGGGCGAGGGACACCTGGATTCGTTGACGCGGTCGACGGTACTGAGTCAGGCTGGCGTTTACGGCGACGCGGATATCATCGCGCAGGCCCAGGAATTGTTCGAGGCCTACCAGGTTGATTCCGCCAACGTGCGGCCTGACCTGCGCGGCGTGGTGTTCAGCCTGGTGGCGCAGGCCGGAGATCGTGCGGTCTACGATCGCATGTGGGAGCTGGAGCGGGCCGCCGAATTGCACGAAGAGAAAATCCGGTTCCTGATTTCAATGGCGCGGTTCCAGCAGGAGGAACTGCTGCGCGAGACACTGGACCGGTCGCTCACGGACGACGTGCGGTTGCAGGACACGATATTCGTGGTTTCTGCGGTGGCGGCCAACAACAGGGGCCGGACCCTGGCCTGGGAGTTCCTGAAGGAGCAGTGGGACGAGTTCGACCGTCGCTACGGCGGCGGCGGCTTCGGTCTCATGCGGCTGGTGGCCATCACCAATGCTTTCACTACCAACGAACAGCGGAACGACGTGGAGGCCTTCTTCGAGACGCACCCCACGCCGGCGGCCGAGCGGACAATTCGCCAGGCGCTGGAGCGCATCGCGCTGAACGTGGCCTGGCTGGACCGGAACCGGGACGAGCTGGGGCGGTATTTCGGTTAGGGCGCATCCGACAGACATCGCGCCCTTGTCAAAACGACTGGGGCGCTGCTTCAAAGTCAAGCGACCTTCAAATGCCTCGATTTGAAATCATTGGCCCGATAACGGAGATTGAAACCATAGCATTTGGCAACTCAATCCGTGTGATTGCAGACTTGCGCCGCCGCTACGGCCACGGCAACTGGCGCAAGCGAAAGGGAATTGCGACGGTGCGCCTGCGCGATGGTACAATTCGGGACGCCGAAGTACACTGGTATGAAGCTCATGGCATTGGCCGGCGTCGCATCAAGATCAAGCGACTATTCAAGTGATGACTATGGAAACAAAATTCGTTGTCTGTATAGACAGCGGTGACTGGCCGGACGATCTGTTGGTCCGCAAAATTTACCGTGTGCTTCCCGATGAGCACGCAGCAGAGCTCGGTTGGATTCGCGTTATTGACGAAACGGAAGAAGACTATCTCTACCCGTCTGACTGTTTCATGCCCATTGATCTGACGGAAGAGGTTGAGCAGGCGCTTTACGCAACTGCTTCCCTGGTCTAACGCCGGCCCATAGTCAGCAAGCCGTTGGCAAGACTGACGATGCGCTGGCGCTGCGGAATGCAGTCTATCCAGCGTCGGGGAATAGCGGACGTGTCGTAGCGGGCGCCCAGCACGGCCCCGGCTACGGCGGCGTTGGTGTCGGTGTCGCCGCCGGCGGAGACCGACGCGACCAAGGCGTCCTCGAAACCCAGCGGCGTAGTCGCCGCCCACAGGCCGAACTGCATTGCCAGCAGGGTATGTCCGATTAACCCGTGATCGTCGAGAAGCCAGGCGGTTCCGGCGGGCGGATTTTCGCCGGCGGCAACGGCGTCCAGCGCGTAGGCAAGTATGCCGTCGGCGCGGGCGATTTCTTGCAGGTCGGGGCAGCCGTCTGCCCTGGCGCTGGCGTAAATCGCCGGCAGGTCCGGTTCCACTCCGTTGAGAAACAGCGCAATAACCGCGTTAATCAATATGCAGGACCACTGGCAGGTATTGGCGTAATGGGTCACGGCGCAGGTGGCCGCCGAGTCGCTGATGAGCAGGGCTGGATCGCTCCGCCGGACGATGGCGACTGGGGCGCAGCGCATGACGCCGCCGTTGGGGGCGATGGGGCTTTGTTCATAAACCAGCCGCGCCGCATCGAGCGCATCTGCGCTGTCGCGCATTCGGTTGATTACCCGGCGGGTGGTTCCGCCCATGCCGCGGCCATTCACCCAAGCCCACTCGATCAGTCGTCCGGCAAACCCCCGGACGTAATCGTCGCCAGACAAAAATGCTTCGGCTAATTCCACAGCCTGCGCCAGGTCGTCGTCCAGATCCCGGTCCCGCTCGTGGGGGTCGATAAAGAGGACTCCCTGGGGGTAGCGGTAGGCAATATCGTAATGCCATCGCCCTTCTACCGGCAGGCCCAGCAGATTCCCGCAGGCCAGACCGAGCAACACTCCCCGGGCGCGTTCTGCAAGAACTGTGTCACGGGCGCGTTCACGGGCGTCCCAGTTCGGCCCATTGGCGATAGCGTCTGCAAGCAGGGCGACTAAATTGGGCGACTGGGCAACAATGCCAGTATCGTTCATATTTGCTCCTGGCTCCGTCAGTAGGCTCGATTCCTGCGCCCGGTGGTTCAATACAGCGGCACGGGGGATGACTATACCACCAATGATACGCACGGCGATTCTTGGGTGGCGCACACAGAAGAAACGTCCGCGTTGCCCCAGTTCTGAACAGTTGCCGTTGCGCTCCGGTTTGACACTCCTGCCGAATACGGGTAGCCTTGATTGTGATTTACGGAACAAATGGCATTGGAATTATGAACTCTTTAGAACGCATCAACGAGTTGAAATCGTTGCTTGGCCAGCGCATCCTGATCACGGACGGCGCTATGGGGACCCAAATCCAGGCGAGGGGCCTGGGACCCGAGGACTTTGGGGGAGCGG
Organism: Chloroflexota bacterium; assembly: GCA_028873965.1. Lineage (GTDB taxonomy): Bacteria > Chloroflexota > Dehalococcoidia > Lucifugimonadales > UBA3495 > Bin87. The sequence continues at coordinate 108,800 of JAPPMU010000015.1, read as the reverse complement.
AGTACGAAGGCTGTAACGAGTACCTGAACATAACGCGCCCTGACGTTATCCTCGACATCCACAAGGGATACCTGGAGGCCGGTGCGGATATCATACAGACCAACACCTTCGGCGCAACCGCGCTGGTGCTGGGAGAGTATGACCTGGCTCACGAGGCGCGCCGGATCAACCGCGAGGCCGCGGCCATCGCAAGAAGCGCGGCGGACGCCGCCACGGCGAGCACCCCCGAAAGACCGCGTTTCGTGTACGGGGCCATGGGCCCGACGACGCGGACGATATCGGTGACGGGCGGCCTGACCTTTGACGAGTTGGCGGCCGACTACCACCAGCAGGCTGCCGGCCTCATTGAAGGCGGCGCCGACGTGCTGGTGCTGGAAACGGGCCAGGACACCATCAACATCAAGGCGGGGCTGGAGGGAATTGACCGCGCCCAAGCGGAACTGAACGCGGACGTCCCCATGGCGGTACAGGGAACGATCGAGCCCATGGGCACGCTGCTGGCCGGCCAGGACGCCGAGGCGTTCTACACTTCCCTGGCGCACCGGGATCTGCTCTGGGTTGGGTTCAATTGCGCCACCGGCCCCGAGTTCATGACGGACCACATCCGGACGCTGCACGAGCTGTCGCGCTTTGGGATTGCCTGCGTGCCCAACGCGGGCCTGCCCGACGAGGACGGCAACTATAACGAAACGCCGGAAATGCTGGCCGCAACCCTGGAACGGTTCGCGTCCAACGGCTGGATCAATGTAACCGGCGGGTGCTGCGGCACCGGCCCGGACCACATCCGTCAGCTGGTCGAAGCAATGGAGGAAAAGAGGCCACGCGTGACCGAGCCGGCGCTGGAGACGCGGGTGTCGGGCATCGAAGCCGTGGTGGTGAACGAGGACACGCGCCCGACGGTAGTCGGCGAGCGCACCAACGTGCTGGGCAGCCGCCGGTTCAAGCGGCTGATCGCCGGCGAACGGTTTGAGGAAGCGGCCGAGATTGGCCGTCGGCAGGTGCGAAACGGCGCCCACGTGCTGGACGTGTGCCTGCAGGATCCCGACCGGGACGAGACTGCGGACGTGATCAAGTTCCTGGACCAGCTCAACCGGCGGGTCAAGGCGCCGATCATGATCGACTCCACTGACGCGGCGGTGATCGAGGAGTCGCTGAAGCGGCTTCAGGGAAAGTCCATCATCAACTCCATCAACCTGGAGGACGGCGAGGAGCGTTTCCAACGCGTGGTGCCGCTGGCGCGGCGCTATGGCGCGGCGCTGGTGGTGGGTTGCATCGACGACGATCCCCACCAGGCGCAGGCGATCACACGGGAGCGGAAGCTGGAGATTGCCCGTCGTTCGCACAAGCTGCTGACCGAGAAGTACGGAGTGCCCGCAGAAGACATCATCTTCGATCCCCTGGTATTTCCCGCAGGAACCGGCGACGAAAACTACGTGGGCTCGGCGGCGGAAACCATCGAAGGCGTGCGGGTGATCAAGGAGGCGCTGCCCCGTACCAAAACGGTGCTGGGGATATCCAACGTGTCCTTTGGCCTGCCCGCCGCTGGCCGCGAGGTGTTCAACTCGGTGTTCCTGTATCACTGCACGCAGGCCGGGCTGGACATGGCCATCGTCAACTCGGAGATGATGCAGCGTTACGCGACTATCCCCGAGGAAGAGCGGAAACTGTCCGAGGACCTGATCTGGAACCGGGGCGAGGATCCGGTGGCGGCCTTCGCCGCGCACTTCCGCGACCGGGCGCCGCGAGCCACTGCTGAAGAACGCTCGGCGTTGCCGCTGGACGACCGGCTGGCCCAGTGCATCATCGAGGGCAGCAAGGAAGGACTGGCCGAGGACCTGGACCTGGCGTTGCAGGAACGGGAACCGCTGGCGATCATCAACGGGCCGCTGATGGCGGGCATGGACGAGGTGGGCCGGCAGTTCAACGCTAACCAGCTCATCGTCGCCGAAGTGTTGCAGAGCGCCGAAGCCATGAAGTTCGCCGTGGCCCACCTGGAGCCCCACATGGAGCGCACCGACGCCGCGTCGCGGGGGCGCGTACTGCTGGCGACGGTGAAGGGCGACGTGCACGACATCGGCAAGAATCTGGTGGAGATCATCCTGTCCAACAATGGGTACAGCGTGATCAACCTGGGGATCAAGGTTGCGGCCCAGGAGCTGATCGCGGGGTATCGAGAGCACCGGCCGGACATAATCGGGCTGTCGGGATTGCTGGTGAAATCGGCTCAGATGATGGTGGAAACGGTGCAGGACTTCCGCACGGCCGGCATCGCTGCGCCGGTGTTGGTCGGCGGCGCGGCCCTGTCCAACCGGTTTACCCGGCTGCGCATCGCGCCCGAATACGACGGACTGGTGGCGTACTCGCCGGACGCCATGACCGGATTGGCCCTGGCCAACGTGATACGTGACGACGACGAGCGAGAGCGGTTGATCGCGCGGCTGGATGCCGAGGGCGTCGAGTTGCAAGAGGAAGTGGCGGCGCGTGGGTAGGCGATGGCGGAGAACGCCCGGTTGCGGCGGGCCTGGGAAGAATTGCCGAAAACCACGCATGGACATCAAGTCGAGAACCGTCATCCGGATGTTCGTCCAGAATGGATAATGCGTGTCACCGAGTCCCAAGACTCTTACGAATGGACAGAATACTCAACGACGTCCGAGGAAGAGTTGCGAGTGTGGACAATCCGCGTGGGATGGGTGACGGAGATTGAGAGATGGCTTGAAGTAGTGTTTGAAGAGTTTCCGAAAGGCGGCCAGTTCCACACCGCGTATCTGCTCCGCCGCAGACAGGCGAGACAGAGTCTCTGGGGCCGAACCAGGAGAAATTGAAAATGACCGGCGTGAAACTTGGGTCCAGATCTAAGGCTACGCAACTCGGCGGGCAATGCCACTGCGGTTGTGGCAACATTCCCAAGAAACCGGGGTCCGTGTTCTGGCCGGGCCACGATATGCGCGTGAAGGGGATGCTATCGCGTCTCGAAAGAGGGCAATATGAGGAGAGATCCCGTCTGCCGGAAATCCTAGTAGCGCGGGCGACCACAGACCGCGAATTCCAAGTGCATGGGTACGATGCAGAGACCATCCTCAGGCTGGCGGCCGTGGCACATTCGGAGTTGAAACCTGCGGTTCGGTACTACTCTGACACGCAAACGCTGACCATCGAGAACGGTGCCCGGCGAGCAGAAGGCGAACAAGTCGCCAAAGGCGTGGTGGTGTTTTATGCGGAGGAAGAAAGGGGAGAGCTTGACCACGACGTTACGGCGATAACGATAGAAAACGCGGAAGTAACGCTTAAGCCCTTCGTCGATGCGATCGTGTCGAAATATGGCACAAAGTCCAGTCCGCAGTTAGACGCCGGATAAGGCAAAGATGACGGCCCCTGACATCACACCCGGCGTCTCCAGGCTGGACACCTCACCCCGGCCGCCGGATCTGCGGCTGCACGTGCTGGACGATTACGACCTGGACGAGATCTTCGGGTACATCAATCCGCAGATGCTCTACGTGCGGCACCTGGGATACCGGGGGCGTTTTTGGGAGGCGCTGCGGGAGGACGAACCGAAAGCCGTTGATCTCCGCCGGCAGGTGCAAAAGGTCGAGGACGTGATGCTGTCTCGCTCGGACATCAGCGCCCGGGCGGTGTTCAAGTTCTTTCCGTGCCGTTCCGAGGGCCAGTGGCTGATCGTGTACGAGTCCGACGGAACTACCGAGCTGGAGCGGTTCTATTTCGGCCGGCAGCAGGAACGGGAGGGGCTTTGCTTGGCTGATTACGCGCGCCCGGTTGGCGACGGCCCTAACGATTACCTGGCGATGTTCGCGACTACCGTTGGCCCAGGAATACGCCACCTGTCCGAACGGTGGAAGAACGATGGCCGCTACTTGGACTCGCACACGCTGCAAGCGCTGGCCATCGAATCGGCGGAAGGCTTTGCGGAGTTGCTGCACAAGCGGATCCGCACCATGTGGAACATCGGCGAGCCGTCAGGACTCAAGGTGAGCGGTGAGGACGAGTTGCGAGACCTGTTCCGGGCCAACTACCGGGGCAAGCGTTACTCGTTCGGGTATCCCGCGTGTCCCCGGCTGGAAGACCAGGAGAAGTTGTTCGCCCTGCTGGACGTGACGGCGAACATCGGGGTTGAGCTGACGGACGGCTACATGATGGACCCGGAGGGTTCGGTATCGGCGGTCGTGTTCCACCATCCGCAGGCCAAGTATTTCAACCTGGACGAGGCGGACATCGAAAGGTTGGAAGCCGAAATTGCGCAGATGCCGGCGGGTCGATAGACCATGAGATCACGTTCCGATCGCAAGCCCGTGGCCATTTGGCATACGGGCTTTGTTTTTTCAACGGCAACTTCGTCATTCCCGCGCAAGCGGGATTCCAGCGAATCGTCGCAGCCGGGAGCCGTGGATTCCGGCTTTCGCCGGAATGACGGGAATGGGCGCAGCGGAACGGTTACCAGGGTCGGCAACCACTGTCTACTGGGCGGTGAAACCGCCGTCGACGACCAGTTCGGCTCCGGTGACATAGGACGCCTCGTCGCTGGCCAGAAAGAGGACGGCGTAGGCCACCTCTTCGCGGTTGCCGACTCGTTTCATGGGGATGTTGGCGAGCATTGCGTTGCGGGTTTCCGAGTTGGCCGAACCGCCAGCCATGGGCGGCATCAGGCCGGGATGGACCGAATTGACGCGAATGCCGGCCTCGGCCCAACGCACCGCCGCCGATTTGGTCATGAGCCGGACGGCGCCCTTGGATGCGTTGTAACCCATGTGGATGAAATCCTGGCCGACGATGCCGGAAATGGACGAGATGTTCACGATGCTGCCGCCATCGCCCTGTTCCATGGCCGCGATGGCGTGCTTCATGCCCAAAAACACGCCCTTGGCGTTGATGTTCAGCAGGCGGTCCCAGGTGGTGGTGCCCAGGTTGTTCTCCTCGTCGTAGCCGGAGATTCCGGCGTTGTTGACCAGGATGTCCAGCCTGCCGTACCGGCCGACGGTGTCGGCGATGACCTGCCGCCAGTTGTCCTCGTCGGTGACGTTGAGGTGCGCGTACTCGGCGCTGCCGCCGCTGGACACGATGTCGTCGGCCACACGCTGGCCGGTGTCGTCGGTAACGTCACAGACGACCACGGTGGCTCCTTCCTCAGCGAAAAGGCGGGCTTCCACCTCGCCCATGCCGCGTGCGGCTCCGGTGACGATGGCGATTTTGCCTTCCAGCCTGGGCATTGGAACTCTCCTGCGGGATCTGCAGACCGAACTGTGAGAGCCGGATTATAGCACCGCCTCCGGTGTCCCACCTCGCGGACTTGAGGTATTAATGACGACCATTCAAACCACCAATCCGGCGCTGGCCAGCGAACCGTCCGGCGCTTCCCTCGAACCCGTCGCCAACTATGCGCAAGGTCACGAGGGATCTAATCCGTTCCCCCAATATACCGCGGTGATAGACATCGGATCCGGCTCGGCGCGCGCCGTGGTGATGCAGGTTAACCAGGGTGGCGGGATAGAAATCGTTGCCCAGCAGCGGGTGACGCTCAACCTGATGAGCCACGTCAGGAGCGACGGCTACCTGGACGAAACCGGGGTGGCGAGCACCCTGGACGCGCTGGAGGACTTCGCGCTGGTGGCGCGGGCTTATGGGATCGAAACAATCCATGCCGTAGGAACCGCGGCATTACGCGAGTCGGGGAACGCCGAGACCATCAGGGGCGCGGCGCGCAAGAAGTTTGGCATTCCGCTTCGGATCATTGACGGTTCCGATGAGGCGGCCTACTGCTTCGTTGGCGCGATACACGGCTTGAGGGCGAAGAGCGGGTTGCTGGCGGACATCGGCGGCGGCAGCACCGAGATAGTGCGGTTCCGCGACCGAGATCTGGCGTCCAGCGTGTCGTTGCCGCTGGGCAGTCTGCGGATCGCCAATCAGTTTGACTTGAGAGATCGTCCGGCGGCAGAGTCGGTGCAGGCGGCGTATGATTACGTGCGGACGGTTCTCACCAACGCCGGGGTTGAGCCGATTCCTGACGACGGGACCCTGGTCGGTTCGGGAGGCTCGGTGCGGTTGCTGTCCCGGCTGGACCGGCTGCGTGAACCCTATCCCATCATCAAGCTGCATGGGTACGAGATCCGCGCCTCCGCCCTGGTGGAGCAGATTGAACAATTGTCGGCGATGTCCCGGGTCGATAGGGCCAGCATTCCCGGGATGAATCCAGAGCGCAGTCATTCCATAATCGGCGGCGGCGTGGTGGCGCATGCGTTGATGCAACACCTGGGAACGGACCGTTTGCTGGTGTCCGGTCAGGGATTGCGCGAAGGACTGGCTCGTCACCCGGATCCGCCGTCGGCGTGCGAAAGCGTACAACTGCCTCCGCTGGCAACGGTGAGGTCGGAATCGCTGGCGGACCTGGTGGGAAGGTTCGCGCCTCGATTCGGGCAGCGCGGTGAAAGGCGTGCTGAATTGGCCGCGCGCATCGCCGATGCCGTCTGGCGCGGTGGCAATCGCCAGATCGCCAACTCGCTGCGATGCGCGGCGCGGCTGCTGGACATCGGAAACGCGGTGGACTATTACAATCGCCTCAACCGGACAGCGAGTATAATAGTGCGAACTGACCTGCCCGGATTCACCCACGTGGAATCGGCGCAGATCGCCGCCATTCTGTTGGCGGCGGAATTTGAGACCCTGCCGCGCGGGTTTCAACAGAGTCGCCTGTTGTGTCCGGCGGAACAGCGACTGATCCAGCAGGCGGCCGTGATCCTCGAGACAGCAGACGAATTGGACGGCAGATTGCCCCAGGGAACTACGGCAAACACGGTTACAATATGCCAAGGTGAAGGCAACTGGCGGATTACAACCCCGGGCTGGTCGACCGTGGCCGCTCCGGGTTTGCCGGCGAAATGGAAAAAGGCGTTCGCAGAACACGTACTGATCGAAAGAGGTGCACCATGACGGTCTTGCAGAAAGAACAAGCGTACAAGATGGGCGAACGCTACGGGCGTCATCCCGACGACGGGCAGTATCCGGGAAAGCTGATTATCGTCGAGGGCATCGATGGCTCCGGCAAGAGCACGCAGATTGACCTGTTGGGCAAATGGCTGAACAGCCAGAACTTGGTCACGGTGTTCACGGAATGGAACTCATCGCCCATCGTGCGCCGAACCACCAAGCGGGGCAAGGTCGAGGAAATGCTGACGCCCATGTCGTTCAGCCTGATTCACGCGGCCGACTTTGCAAGCCGGGTACACGCGCAGATCCTGCCGGCGCTGCGGGCTGGCGCGGTGGTGCTGGCGGACCGCTACGTGTTCACCGCCTTCGCGCGAGACGCGGCGCGAGGCGTTAATCGGGAATGGTTGCGGCGGGTTTACTCATTCGCGGTGCAACCCTCCCTGGCGCTGTACTTCAAGGTTCCGCTGGACGTTTCCATCCACCGGATCACAGTGGGGCGTGAAGAACTGGGCTACTACGAATCGGGCCAGGACATGGGGTTCTCCGGCGACCGTGAGGATTCCTTCCGGATCTTCCAGGGCAGGTTGCTCGAGGAATACGACGCCCTGACGGAAGAGTTCGGCTTGATGACCATCGACGCCACGCAGCCCATTGCCGTGCAGCAGCAGCAGGTGCGTCGGTACGTGGAGCCGCTCCTCGATGACGTGATGACCATCAGTGGCCAGAGCGTCCCGGAAGCACTGAGCCGCGCCGGACTCACCGGTCGTTACGTGACGTCGCCGATGCGTCGCCGGCTGACGGAGCAGGAAGCGCTGGCGGCCGGTTCCGACGGTTAGCGCGTTACCGGTGGGGCAGCCACCACTACCAGACGAATCCTTCCAAGCGAGTGACAACCGGGAGCGACAACGATGAACGAAGTCAGGTTCTACGGTCACACCCCACCGGGAGCCGGAGACGAGGAGACGCCGGGGCGCCTGATCGTCGTGGAAGGCACCGACGGCGTAGGGCGGTCAACGCAGATCGCCATGTTGCAGGAATGGCTGGAAGCCGAAGGGTACGCGGTGTTGGTGACGGGATTTCGGCGGTCGCAACTGGCGGCCACCGGGATCGACCGGGCCATGCGCGGCAATACCCTGGATCCGCTGACGCTCAACCTCTTCTATGCCACCGACTTCTGGGACCGGCTGGAGAAGAACATCGTGCCGGCCCTGCGTTCCGGCATGGTGGCGCTGGTGGACCGCTACATCTTTTCCATTATCGCCCGGGCCCGGGTGCGCGGTGTGTCCCCGCGTTGGCTGAACGACGTGTTCGAATTCGCGGTGGTACCGGACGTGGTGCTGTACTTGGATGTGGACGTGGAGCACCTGGTGCCGCGTGTGCTATCCGTGCGGCAACTGGACCACTGGGAGTCGGGTGAAGACTTCCTGCGTGGTCCCGACCTCTACGAGAACTTCATCCAGTACCAGTCGGCGCTGATCGACGAGTTCCGCGAACTGGCCAAGGAGCACCGGTTCGTCACCGTGGACGGCCGCGGCAGCGTGGGCGACGTTTTTGCGGCCTTGCAGACCGAGGTCCGCAAGGCCCTGGAAGGCATGGGCGGTTAGCGGAATCTACAGACCCAGGGCGTCCGCCAGGCGGCGGCGGTGGAACTTCGGGTCGCCGAGGAACTGGTAGAGGGTACGTGAAGCCGTGGTGTGCAGGGTGAGGCCGTACTCGGTGGTGCTGCCCACGCCGGCGTGGACTTCGTGGGCATGGTTGCAGGCGTTGTAGTAGGCGGCGCTGCTCACGGCTTTGGCGAGGTGGATGCTGTCGGCGGCGTCCCGCTCGGAGTCCAGCTTCCATAGCGCTTCGTAGGTGGTCCAGCGGGCGGAGTCCAGCTCGTTGACCAGGTTGATGATGTGGTCCTGGACACGCTGGAAGCGGCCGATGGGAGTGCCGAACTGGATGCGGGTGCGGCTGTAGTCCACGGACATCTCGTAAACCTGCTGCGAACCGCCCACCTGGAAGGCGCAGAGCAGGGGGATGGAGGCGGCCACGGCGCGCTCCAGAGCATCCCAACCGCCGCCAAAGGTGGCGCCGAGGATCGCGGAAGGAGCGATCTGCACCCCATCCAGGCGAACTTCCGCCAGGTTCCAGGCGAAGCCCTCCAGGCGTCGGATCGATACGCCCGGCGCGTCGGCGGGGATGATAACCAGGCCGACGTGCTGCCGGTTCTCCGTGCGCACCGCGCAGATGAGGTCGGTGGCCGATGCGGCGTCGTACACGTACACCTTGGTGCCGGAGATTCGGTATCCGTCGCTGCTGGCCGTGGCCAGGGTTTGCACGTCGGACTCGTCCCACTGGTAATCGGCCTCGGTGATGGCCAGGGCCACCGTGCGTCGCCCGGACGCGAGGTCGGGCAGCAGCGAGCGCTTCTGGTCGGTGGTGCCGGCTTCCAGGATGGTCAGGGCACCGAGGGCGGCCGAACTCAGGTGGGGCCCGGGAACGGGGCCGCGCCCCAGCTCTTCGAACAGCACGCCGGCGTCGGTGAAGGATCCGCCTTCGCCGCCGAATTCGGTGGGAATTATGATCCCCAGCCAACCGGTGCCGGCGAGTTTTTGCCAGGGCTCGGACGGCGCGCTCTGCCCGGTGGCGGACAACTCCAGCAGGGTTTCCTTGGGATACTCGGTGTCCACAAAACGGCGTACCGCCGCCTTGAGCATTTCCTGTTCTTCGCTGAGGGCGAGGTCCATTGGGTCGATTACTCCTGATGGGCGAAAATGGTCCGCCGTTCCTGAACGAGCAGCGGACCGGAGTTGCTAAGCAGTCGGGCAGTATGGGTTCCCGCTTTCGCGGGAACGACGCCTGCCAGGTCGGTCTAGGCCAGGGCGCCGGCGCGCTCGCGCTGCTGGCGTCCGATTCCGATGCGGCGGGCCATGATGACCTTCTGGATGTCGGTGGTGCCGCCCGGGTGGAGGGCGATGATGGCCGCCCGCTGGTGGGATTCAATGTGACCTTCGCCGGCGCCCCACTGCTCGTCTTTGGTCAGAGCCGCGGGTCCGAGAATGTCGAGGATGCCGGTGGCGATGCGGAGGCCGGACTGCTTGCGGAAGTAGGAAGCCTGGGGCCCTTCGTAGGTGATGTGGGCGTTGCTGTGGCGCATCCAGTAGTTGCGCAGCTGGAACAAGCGGCCGATTTCCGCGTCGATGTAGATGTCCACCAGGCGCTCTCGCACGTCGGGATCCCTGCTGAGGGACTCGCCGCGGCGGTTGTTGGTCTTGCAGTAGTCGAAGATGCGGTCAACGATCCAGTTCCGGCCAATCTTGCCGCCGGTGCCGTGCTCCAGTTCGAGGTGAGTGGTGGCCACCTTCCAGCCCTCGTTTTCGCCGCCGATCAGGTTGCGGGCGGGGACACGAACGTTGTCGAAGTAGACGATGTTCTTCACGCCGGAGCCCGCGCCGGACTCGCCAGCGGAGGACAGCAAGTCCATGGGAAAGACACTGATACCGGGTAGATTGGACGGCACCATGAACCAGCTCAGGTTGTGGTGCCGGTCGCCCTCGGGATCGGTGCAGGTGATGGTCCACATGTAGTCGGAGCCGTGGGCGCTGCCGACGTAAACCTTCTGGCCGTTGATGACGTAATCATCGCCGTCGCGGCGGGCAGCGGTTTTGGCGTTGGCCAGATCGGAGCCGGCCTCGGGCTCGGTGAGCAGTTGCCAGGTGCGTATTTCGCCCTTGAATATCTTGGGCAGGAATTCCTGCTTCTGCTCTTCGGAGCCCCAGACGAGGATGGAGTTGCCGCCGAGACGTCCGCCGGAGTCATAGTAGGGAGGGAGCGACAGGTTATAGTTGTCGATCTCCTCTTCGAGCACTACGGAATGGTCGACGGTCAGGCCGCCCCCGCCGTATTCCTGGGGAGCGGTGGGCCAGAGCCATCCCTTGTCGCCCAGGCGCCGGCCCAACTCCCGGCGAAGCTGGTACTGCTCAAACGTAAGGTCGATGGAGTCGGCGGGATGCTGGATGCCGCCCGGGATGTTGTCGCGGAGCCAATCCTGCACCTCGGTGCGGAAGGCTTCCTGCTCGGCGGTATAGGTTGGTTCGAAGTCCATGACATGCCTCGAATACGGCCGGGACATGGCCCGGCCGGGTCTTGCGGGAATTAGTCGGCAATTATGCCGGATGGGACGGTATGGGGCAACCGGGGTTGACGCGCATTTGGCGCAACCATATATTCAGAGTATGACCGTGCCAGGCATCAAAACCACTTACACGTTGGACGACGAGTCAGCCCGTGCGCTCGCAACCTTGGCGCAACGCTGGAATGTAGCGGAGCCTGAGGCGCTGCGCCGCGCATTGTTGCAGGCGGCTTCCCAGTACGACCCTATTCCTTCCCCGGGAGAACGGCTGGCGGCGCTGGACCTGCTGCAAAAATCACTGGCGGAGCGTGGAGTCGACTTTGACGCTTGGGCGCGCGAGGCTTGGGCAATACGACACGGCGCTGACCCTGAATGATCTATCTTGGCACCAGCTTTCTAATCCCAGCCCTGGTACGGGATACTCAGCAAGACCAGCAGGTGCGGAATTGGATTAGCCAAGGTGAAACCATCGCCATCAGCGCGGTGGCTTGCACGGAATTTCTTTGCGGGCCGTTGTCGCCAAGGGATTTGAGCGCGGCTCTTCGGATCGTTGAGCAACACCTGGAGTTCACGACGGAGCACGCAGCTATTGCGCCTCGCCTGTTCAACGCAACCGACAGGCGGCGCCGGATGATGGTGGACTGCATGATTGCGGCCACTGCCGTCGCAGATGGCGCGCAGATGGCGACGGTAAATTCGGGTGATTTTGACAGATTCACTGAACGCGGTCTTCGGTTGGCATAAGAACCCAGCTAGCTACCAAATTGCTGGCGGCTCCGGAGCTCTGCACTGACCATGCACCCGTGCGCTGGCAGCGGTCGATGATCGCCGTTCACCGCCGGATTGGTTAATCTGGGAACCTGCGATTGCCCTAAACTCTCGCAATCGGTACGCTGGTACGAGCACCGGAAAGGACAGAGGAAATACCCATGGCCACAGGAAAAGCGCCGCGCGACATCAGCGTTGTCGGCCGGGCGATTTATCAGGAGCGCATCATGCCCAACTTGTCACCGTCTGACAAGGGGAAGGTGATTTTCATCGACATCGAGACGGGCGGGTATGAAATCGACGGCGACGAATGCGCGGCGATGATACGCTTCATGGAGCGGTTCCCCAACACCGTCGGCTGGTCGGAGCGGGTAGGCTACCCCTACGTGGACCGAATTGGCTGATTCGTATCCTTTCACAGGACCGACGATTAGCGGCATTGTGTTTGCCCTTGACGACCCGCCGCTCACCGGCAAGCCGGTTGTCCGGATCACCGTCGCCAATCCCTCAGAACCTCGGCGGGCCATAACGTTGGACGCCACCGTGGATACCGGGTTCACCGGATTTCTGACCCTCAGGCCCGACGTAATCGCTCAATTCAGTCTGCCGCACATCATCAACCGACCGGCCGTGCTGGCCGACGGCGCTATTGGCCATTACGACGTACATGTTGGTCGCATCGGCTGGCACGGCCAGCAACGTCTTGTGCCCGTTTACGAGATGGACAGCGACCCGCTCGTTGGGATGGCCCTTCTCTGGAACAGTCGGCTGACGATGGACGTTGTTCCTGACGGCGCGGTAACCATCGTGCCGATGCTGTCCTGATCTATCGGCACCCGGGCTACCGGCTGCGCAGTGCCCGCCCCGGCCGCGCCCCGGTGTGCCGGCCGTTGTCGATTACGAGGGCGCCATTGACCGCGACGTAGTCGATGCCGACGGGGAATTGCAGCGGGTCGTCGAACGTGGCCGGAGTGTGGACGCTGGACGGGTCGAAGAGGACGAGGTCGGCCTTGGCGCCGTCGCGGATGACGCCGCGGTCGGACAGGCCCAGGCGTTGGGCGGGCGCGCCGGTCATCTTGCGGATAGCTTCCTCGAGCGAGAATAGACCCTCGCCGCGGACGAACTGGGCTAGCACATAGGGATAGGTGCCGTAGGTGCGTGGGTTGGGCCGGCCGCCAGTGAGTATGGCGTCGGTGCCGATCATCTGGGCCGGGTGCGACGCGATTTCGCGGATGTTTTCCAGGTTGCCGGTCCGGGCGACGAAAGCCACCTGCAGGTCCTCCTCCAGCAGCAGGTCGCAGACGGCGTCAACCATCCGCCCGCCCCGGTGGGCGGCCAGGTCTTCCAAAGACCGGCCCTCCCATTCCTTGTTCTTGTCCGAGGCGATGTGGGCGAATATGTAATTGTCCAACGTCTGACCGCCCCACTGGGGCTCGACGGCGCGAACCATCAGGTCGCGCACGTTGGGGTCGGCGAGCCGGGTCATCAGTGCCTGGGGGCCGCCGGCGTGGACCCAGTATGGCAGCAACGAGTGGAGGATGGTGCTGGCCGCCGGGTAGGGGTATTGGTCGAAGGTGACGTCCTGGTCCCGGTTGCGGGCTTCGTCGACCAGCGCGGTCATCTGCTGTCCCAGGCCAGCAACGGGGCTGTGGTAGTGAGAGATGTGCACCGGAGCGCCGGAGCGGCGGCCGATCTCCAGGGCCTCGCGGAAGGGATCGAGAAGGCGGTCTCCCAGGGTGTAGCGGGCGTGGGTGCAGTAGAAACCGCCCTCTTCGGCGGCGACGGCGGCGATGGCGGCCAGTTCGTCAGTGTCGCTGTAGGCGCCGGGAGCATAGGTCAAGCCGGTGGTGAACCCGAACGCGCCATCCCGCATTCCTTGACGGGTTAGGTCGCGCATGGTTTGCAGCTCCGCGTCGGTGGGCAGGCGGGACGACCAGCCCATGGCGGCGACGCGGATGGCGGCGTGGGGGACCATGTGGGCCACGTTGCACGTGGCGCTGCCGTCGAAGAGCGCCAGGAAGTCGGCTACGCTGCTCCAGCGGACGTCCGGAGGCGCGCCGTTGACCGCCGCCAGGTACACCAGGAGCTGTTCCAGCGCCCGCGGAGTGGTGGGCGCGTAGGACAGGCCGTCCATGCCAGTGACCTCAGTAGTCACTCCCTGCCGGATCTTGGGCTGATGGTCGGGGTCGGTGAGCAGCTTCAGGTCGGAATGAGAGTGCATGTCGATGAAGCCGGGGCAGATCACGTAGCCGTTGGCGTCGATGGAACGGCCGGCGTCGACCGCCGACGTGTCGCCGGTGATGACCTGGATCGTGTCGCCGGTGACGGCAACGCTGGCGCGATAGCCGGCGGATCCGGTGCCGTCGATCACCGTGCCGTTGGCAAATAGCAAGTCAACCATGTATCCGCTCCCATTAGCCTGGCTTCGTGCCGAGGCGGCAGTCTCGATGCGATGAATCGGGTTTTGGTGCATCATACACCGGGCGGCGGGACGGCCAACGGATCCGGCACCCGGAACCGATATGGGCTATAATGACGATCACAAACCCACAGGGAAGGAGAAAGGCCATGCCGGCAACCGTGAATCGCGATGAAGTTTACGAGGCGCTCCGCACGGTGTACGACCCGGAAATCCCCGTTAACGTGGTGGATCTGGGGCTGATTTACGACGTGCAGGTCAGCGATGCTAACGACGTGTTCGTCCAGATGACCCTGACGTTCCCCGGCTGTGGCATGGGCCCGCACATCGCCCAACAGGCGGAGTGGGCGGTGCAGGACGTGGAAGGGGTTGAAGAGGTTAACATCGAGCTGACGTTCGATCCCCCCTGGTCTCCTGACTTGATCAGCGAGGAAGCCCGCAACATGCTGGGCATCTAGCCCAATCGGGACGACAACGCCCGCCCGGATACGGAGAACAGCCCTACGATGGCAACCCCACAGCAGCCCAACGCCCAACAGAACGCCCGCTTGGAGCAGATCCGGAGGCAATGGGAGCAAAAGCGGCAAATTACGGATCGTCTGGCGTCGGTACGCACCAAAATTGGCGTGTACAGCGGCAAGGGCGGCGTGGGCAAGACCACGGTGGCCTGCAACCTGGCGACGATCCTGGCCAAGCAGGGAGAGCGCGTGGGGCTGCTGGACGTCGACATCGACTGCCCCAACGTCACCCGGGTGATGGGCATTACCGACAAGCCGGACTACCGCGACGGCCAGATCAGCCCGGCGGAGGGACACGGGGTCAAGGTGGTGTCCATGGCGTTCTTCCAGGAAAACGAAGACGAAGCGATCATCTGGCGCGGCCCGATGATCCACAACGCCATCAACCAGTTTCTCCAGGCGACGGATTGGGGCGAATTGGACTACCTGATCGTGGATCTGCCGCCCGGCACGTCGGACTCGCCGTTGACCGTCATGCAGACGCTGCCCATGGACGGGTTCGTGGTGGTGAGCACGCCGCAGGATCTGGCGATCATCGACGCCAAGCGGTGCATCAACATGATCCGCAAGCTGAACCTGAACGTGGTTGGGATCGTCGAGAACTACGCGGGCGACATCTTTGGCGAAGGCGCGGGCCGTCAGCTGGCCGAAGACATCGATGCTCCTTTCCTGGGCAGCATGTCGCTCAGTCCGTCTTACCGGGACACCAGCAGGCCAACCGTCCTGGTGGACGAAACGGTCAGCGGCGAGTACGCCTCGGTGGCGGACCAGTTGCGCCGGAGCCTCAAGGCTCACGGCCGCGAGGCCTGACGGCGCACTGGATTTCGTAAGAGACTGAGGTGCGGCCACGCTCGCGATTGCTGCAAAGGATCCTCTCGGGCCAGTCGGACGCGAATATTCGCTTCAACGACTTGCTGGTCCTGCTCCGGCGTATGGGTTTCGACGAGCGCATAAGCGGTAGCCACCATGTCTTTCGAAGGGCTGACGTACCTAGCAGAATAAATCTGCAACGCTACGGGAGCCAAGCCAAAGACTATCAAGTGCGGCAAGTGCGCGGGATCATCCTACAGTACGGGTTGCACGAATCGGAGGACGACGGTTGATGCATAAGTATGAAATCGTCATATTCTGGAGCGACGAGGACGACGTCTACATCGCTTATGCGCCGGAACTTCCGGGTTGCATGGCTCACGGCGACTCTTATGAAGACGCGCTCAAAAGCATTACGGAAGCGATGGAACTTTGGCTTGAAGTGGCCAATGAATTCGGGGACCGGGTCCCGGAACCCAAAGTCAACCAGATAACTTTCGATATCCACAAGGCTGCGCCAGAGTTGTCAGCCATTGCCGGCGCATAACCGCCCAACCCTACGACGCTCGCCGCTCGATCCCTTCTTCCAGCGCTGGCAGAGAACCGAACGCCGGCGCGAGTGATTCCATCGGCGGCGGCGCGTCGACGGCGTGCATCCTGAGGAGCGCCGCGACCTCCTGCTGGATAGCTTCCTGGGCGAACGGGTTCAGTTCGCCCATCTGGCGGAACTTCCGGTACCGTTGCTTGACGAGCTTGCTGGTGGAAACGCGGCTGGCTTCAGCCAAGTGCTTGTAGATGGAATGTTCCAGCCCTTCCGCAGCCTGGCGCGGGTCGAGGTGGGCGCCGCCGGTGGGTTCGGGCACGACCTGATCGATGATGCCAAGTTCGTAGCAGTCTCGGGCGGTGAGCATCAACACCTCAGCGGACTCTCGAGTCAGATAACGTTCGCGCCGGGGACCGCCCACCGCGTGGTGCAGCGAGATCGGCGAGTAGATGGCGTACTGCTGCATCAGGATGCGGTCGGAAAGGCTTAGCGCCAGCGCAGCCTCGTTGCCGGCCTCGCCGATGATCACGGACACAACCGGGGTTTCCGCCTCCAGCATCATTGACAGGCTGCGCGCGATGGCGTTGCCCACCCCCTGTTCTTCGGACTCCAGCCGTGGGTCAGCGCCCTGGGAATCAATCAGGGTGATCAGGGGCAGGTTGAACCGGGCCGCCAGGCGGATGATGCGTTGAGCCTTCCGCAATCCATCGGGATGGACGTGGTAGCGGCTGCGGTCGGTGTCGTGGGAATGGATGCGCTGCTGGCCGATGGCGGCGACGGGGTGCCCACGCAGCAGACCCATGCCTCCAACCACGGTGCGGTCATCGCTGCTGATGCGGTCGCCGCAAATCTCGAAAAAGTCGTCGAGGATGTGCCGCATGTAGTAGAGGGCGTCGGGGCGCTCGTCGTTGGTGGCCGCTTCAACCGATTCCCAGGTCTCCGTATCTTCGGCGGCCGGAACCAGCAAGCGAGAAACGGCACGACGGCCCAGGCGTATCCCTTCAGGCTCCACAAGAAGGTTGAGCAACTGGCTCAGCCGTTCCCGGAGCTGCTCGCGGTCAACGACGTTGTCGAGAAGGCCCCGGCGGAGGTGATATTCGGCCGTGTGGACGTCCGGTGGGACCTGCTGTCCGGTTGCTTCGATCATGGCGCGGATAGGAGACAGGCCCACGACGGAGCCGGGCTCAGCGATCATGACGTCGGCGAGATTCGCAAAACTTCCGTAGGCCTGCCCGGTGGATGGATTGGCCAGCACAACGATGAAAGGCATGGACGCTTCGCGGAGTTTGTTGGCGGCGGTGACCGTTTTGGCCATCTGCATCAGCGACAGGACGCCTTCCTGGATGCGCGCGCCGCCGCCGGTGACCAAAGCGATGACGGGCAGGTCGCGGCGAACGGCGTATTCGAAGGCCAGGGCAACTTTTTCGCCGACTACGCTGCTCATGCTGCCGCCCATGAAACCGTAGTCCAACACCACCAGCATCACGTTCCGGCCGTAGATCTTGCAGGTTCCGGTGACTGCGGCTTCAGTCAGACCGGTGCGGTCCTGGCTCTGCGTGAGCTGATCGTCATAGGAGGTGCGGTTTGAAAACGCCAACGGCGCAACGGAGCGCACGTAGCGATTCTGCTCGCGAAAGGTGCGCCGGTCGGCCAGAAGTTCGATCCGTTCCCGTGCCGACAAGGTGTAATGGAAACGGCAGAACGGGCAGACCCGGTAATCGAGGTATGCCTTTGAATCGCTGATCGACTCGTGGCAGTACAGGCAATGGTCGTGCACTGCGGACAAGTACATCTCTTCCAGCTCGTCACCGTCGCTGAACAGATGCACCAGGAAATTGGTCAGGTTACGGACCGCCACCTAAACCCCTCCTTTAGTTGCCGAAAAAAGCCGACGCCGGTACGCGGACGAATCCAGTCGGCTTTTGCACGCTCTAAGGACGTTCCAGTTACATCCCTATTTTACACAATAGCAATTTCGTCGAACCCCGGAATGCAGGATCAAATCCAGGGAGATCACGCACCGCGCAACACGGACCCATACCCCGGCAGCGGTGGTCTCCACGTCAAACCCGAGGCCAGCGCCGGTTTGCCGGCGCACATCAGGAGGAATCTGCGCCGGGGGGTTGGGGATCGAACCGGATGAAAGTAGCAGCAACCTCACTCGCTTCCGGGCGCACGGCGGCCCAATCGGCGATCCGGCTGCCGACGATCCAGGCGATGCCCCGGGGCGTGACGACCAGGGGTATCCGCTCGCGCCAATGCCGAGGGATCCGGGCGTCGGTGAAGATGTCCTGCAACTTGCGGGTACCGCTCATACCCAACGGTTGCATGCGGTCGCCGGGTTGCCAGGTTCGCACGGTTGCGCCCTCCGCCAGGGCTTCGGAGGAGAGGTAGGCGGCCAGCGAGTTTCCCGTGTCCAGAGCAGTTCCGGGTTGGACCCGTACCGACTCGGCGGTGACCTCCCAACCGTCGCGCCGGGTCACGGCGACGGCGATGGGTCCCCATGGCAAGGTGAGCCGGAGCTCGCGTACCGGCTCGGGATACGGGCAGTCGTCGGCAGCGTCGGGACCGTTCAGAGTGGCTAACCGGGTGTCCACGACGAATCGGAACCCCCGGGGCAGTTGGATGATTTTGCCCGAACCCGGGTTCGACGCGGCATCGGCCATGGCCGCCAAGTGTCGCTCGGTGAGGCGGTGTTCGTGCCCGGTTACGGTGACCCAGGCGCGCCGCAAAATGATGTGCCGGAGAGCCGGGTGCGCTTCGGCGAGACCCGCGCGGTCCAGACGCAGGATGCCGGCATCGGCCGCGGGTTCGAGCGCTACCTGCGGCCAAAGGAGATCGGCCTGCTGCTCCATGTAGTCAACCTGCGCCGCCGCGGTGCGGGAAAGCCGGCCGAGAGCGTCGGCGATCCGCGGGTTCAACTGCTCTTTCAGGGCAGGCATGAGGTCCAGGCGAACGCGATTGCGGGCGAAGTCGCGCATGTAGTTGGTGCTATCGTCCCGGTAATCGATGCCGTAGTTCCGGCAGTAAGCAATGGTGTGGCGCCTGGTCAGCTCAATGAGAGGCCGCCAGACTTTCAAAGGTGTCTCAGATGGATCGTCGCGGTTACGCGAGGTCGGGTACGGCCACGGGTCGAGTTCGCTCATGCCGCGCAGGCCGTGCAAGCCGCTGCCGCGGGCCACGTGGAGCAACACGGTCTCAGCCAGGTCGTCGGCGGTGTGGCCCACGGCGACCAACCGGGCGCCCACCTGCCGGGCCACCCGGGCCAGAAAGTCGTAGCGGAGGTCACGGGCCGCCTGCTCGAATGAGCTGATACCGTGCTCCCGCTGGTAGGCTGCGACGTCGACCTCCTCAATAATGCACTCAGGCCACCTGCGCCGCACGAAATCGGCGTCGTCCCGAGTTTCCTGCCCGCGGAAGTCGTGCATGAGATGGGCGGGCTGCACGGCGAACCCGAAGCGTGTGTCCCCGGCAGCTGTCCTGAGCACTCGCATCAGAGTACAGGAATCGGGGCCGCCGGATACGCCGGCGACCACCACGTCATCCGGCCCAAGCCCGGCTCGCCGTGCGGTGGTTATCGCCGTGGTGTACAACCGCATGGCCGGCCAGAATCCTCGGTCGTTTCGGCGTTTGTTTCGGCCCAAGGGGCGTCCCGTTCTAGTAGCCAGTGCGGTTGGCGGCACTCAGATGGTCGACGGCGTTGTACGCGGCTAGGCGGCGTCCACGCCGTCCGGAGGTAATGGTGGTGCGACTGCCCAGGGACAGGTCCATGTGATTGATGTTGGCGAGGGGGAGGTCAATGACGGCGGCGACGATG
Source organism: Chloroflexota bacterium (assembly GCA_028873965.1). GTDB lineage: Bacteria > Chloroflexota > Dehalococcoidia > Lucifugimonadales > UBA3495 > Bin87. The sequence goes on along the minus strand of JAPPMU010000015.1, from coordinate 88,868 downwards.
CAACGAATGGTGAAATTGTGGGTGACTGCGATGACGGTGTCGTCGGCGTCGTAACGCTCGTCCAGTTCATTTATAGCCGCCATGGCGCGGAGTTGAACGTCGCCCAGGGATTCGCCGCCGGGCATGGTGACGCTGCTGGCGTCGCGGCGCCACCCCTGGTACAGATCGGGCCAGCCGTCGCGCATCTCCTGGACGGTAACACCCTCCAGATCTCCCATGTCCATCTCGATGATGCGGGGTTCGTCGGTTACCGACAGACCGGACAGGTTGGCGATGGCGCCGGCGACGCCACGGGCCCGTTGCAGCGGACTGGAGTACACGGCCACCGGATCCCACGTGAGACTGGCCACCGCCAGTTCACGGGCCTGGGCCTGTCCCCGGGGCGTGAGAGTCGAGTTGGTAGTGCCTTGCAGGCGACCCGACGCATTGATGTCGGTCTCGCCGTGGCGGACCAGGTGCAGCCTCATTCGGTCAGGCCCTCGGGTGGGGGATCGACCACCTTCAGGCGCACCCGGTTCACGCGGGCGCCCGCCATGTCGGTGACAATGATTTCCAGGTTGCCGGTCTTGACCGTGTCGTTTTCTCCGGGAATTTCGCCCAGTTCGTGGAGCACCAGGCCGGCGATGGTCTGGTAGTCGCCCTCGGGTACCTCGATGCCGCTGGAATGGAGGCGGTCGTTGATTTCGATAATGGTCATGCCGCCGTCCAGGAGATAAGCCCCGTCGGGCTGCTGGGCGATGCCGCGGTCGGCGGTTATGGCCGGGGGGTCGTCGTCCACGACGGTGCCGACTATGACGCCCACCAGTTGCTTCATCGTGACCAGGCCGGCGATGCCGCCGTATTCGTTGGTCACCAGCATCATGGAAAGTCGCTTTTCCTGCATGGCATCGAAGGCGTCGGACACGGTGACGGTCTCGGGGATGAAGTCAACCGGGCGCATGGTCTCAGTGACGGCATCACCAGGACCGATTTCGCCGCGACCCTGAGCAATCAGCACCTCCTTGTTTGAAAGCACGCCCAGGACGGTCTCCTGGCTGCCCTCGAAAACGGGGAACCGGGTGTGGCTGTGCTCGGCGTAGAGGGTCAGGAATTCGTCGAGGGTGGTGTCTTTTTCGATCCAGACGATCTCCGTGCGCGGCGTCATTATCTCGCTGAGGCGGCGGTCACGGAAGTTGAATACCCGGTGCAGGCGCTCGGCCTCGTCCGATTCAACCGCTCCCTGCTGGCTGGATAGGTCGATCATCATCCGCAGCTCGCCTTCGGTGAAAGTGGTTTGCCAGCTGTCGGATGAGGTCCCCAGGGCCTTGTAGATGAGGCGCGGGACCACGGTGAAGAGGTAGATGAACGGAGTGCTCAGCAGCATCATCCAGCGAACGGGATAGGCCGCTGCCAGGGACCAACGCTCCGAGTAGGTTGCCGCCAGAGTTTTGGGCGTGATCTCGCCGAAGATGGAGATCGTCACCGTCAGGATCAGGGTGGTTAGCAACGCCGCCGAGCCGGCGTCCTGAAGCAGATCAGCAGCCAGGGCGGTGCCCAGTGCCGTGGCGAAGATGGTGAAGGCGTTCTGGCTCAGGAGAATGGTGGCGAAGAACTTTTCGTGCTGCGACAGGACGTGGTTCACAGCGCGGGCGGCGGCGTTGCCCTGGCCGGCCAGGTACTGGATCCGGATCTTGTTGACCGCCACCAATGCCGCCTCAGCGCTGGTGAAAAACATTACTCCCAGGAAACTGAGCGCCAGCAGTGACAGCTGCAAACTCCAGGGCATGGATAATCCGCCGGAGGTTTCCCCCACCTGCAACAAGACGGCCCCAATGGATAAACCGTCGGGCGCGATGTCCATCATCTGGTTTCTATTCCTCCTGGCAAACCTGCTGAAGCATTGGTCCAGCGGGCGGGTCTCGCCTGATTTAGATTATCAATCGGTAGGATAGCATCGCCCGAAATGACGCGCAAAGCCAACTGGGCGCCGGATTGGCGGTTGATATAATGATGCGGCGCATTCATTCGGGAACGGACGAGCCATGTTGATTCTGGGCATTGAGACGTCATGCGACGAAACTGCGGTGGGAATCGTTGAGGACGGCAGAGGTCTGCGTGCCAATGCCATAGCTTCCCAGGCGGCGCTGCACGCTGCCCACGGCGGGGTTGTGCCCGAACTGGCGTCGCGGCAGCACATCCGCGACATGGAACCGACCCTGCGCCGGGCGCTGGCCGATGCCGGCGTGACGCTGGAAGACATCGACGCGGTGGCGGTTACCCATGGGCCGGGTTTAGCCGGGGCACTCATCAGCGGGGTCAACACCGCAAAATCGCTGGCGCTGACCCTGGATGTTCCGCTGGTGGGAGTCAATCACCTGGAGGGCCATGTCTATGCGGCGTGGCTGGTTCCTAACGATGCTTCACCTGCGGAGGAACCCGGGTTCCCGCTGGCCTGCCTGGTGGCGTCAGGGGGCCACACGGACCTCATCCTGATGCAAGGGCACGGGGACTATCGCCTGGTGGGACGGACTCGAGACGACGCGGCGGGCGAGGCTTTCGACAAGGCAGCGCGAGTCCTGGGGCTGGGGTTTCCAGGGGGACCGGAGATCCAAAAGGCCGCAGAGTCGCTGGCGGACTTCTCCGAGGACGGTGAGCCCTTCGCGTCGGCCGCGGCGCCGCTGCCGCGGGCATGGATGCGCGACACGTTCGATTTCAGTTTCAGCGGGGTGAAGACGGCGCTGCTGCACCGGGCCCAGGACGTGGGCCTGTATCCTCACCTCGAGGAAGCGGGCGCTGATGTTGACCGGCTGGTAGCAAACCTGGCGTATCAGTTTCAGGAGTCGCTGGTGGACGTGATGACCGCCAAGCTGTTGGAAATGGCAGATCAGTACAAAGCCCGCGGGCTGGTGCTGGGAGGGGGCGTGACGGCAAACGCCCGCTTGCGGCAAAAGGTGCTGGCGGAGTCGCCGGTGCCGGCGGTCATACCGGCCCCGGTGCTGTGCACCGACAACGGCGCGATGATCGCGGCGGGGGCGTTCTACCAGATGCAGCGGGGGGAGGTTGCGGACCTGGCGCTGGACGTGGATCCGTCGCTGCCCTTTGGCGTGCCGGCGTAGCTCAATATCCCCGCTTCAGGTCTCCGCCGCGCTGACCTCGCGGACCGTTGGTTGTTCCGGGCCCGGAGCGGATGGCGACCGCGACCGGAGGACAATGCCAGCGAAGGCTATGAGGTCAGCGTTGCCGGCGGTGCAAGGCGCCTCGACGTTCCAGTTGTATCCGTCGATGCGCACCATGCTGCCGCCGGAGTCGGTCAGGCTGCGCCAGATGATCCAGCCCAGCAGCACGATGAGGATCATCAACACGGCCGCCATGGCGTGCAGGTTGATGACCGGTATGACCACGTTGGGCAGGCGGTCCACCAACCAATAGGCCAGCAGGAAATAAGCCACAACGCCGCCCGCCAAAAGGGTTGACCATTGCTTCCAGGAGAGGCGGCGCCGGGCGTCGTTGCGCACGCTGACCGCGGTCACGGTGTCGGCGGCGAACATCTGGACAACCCGGGTGGGTCCTTCCTCCGTCACCGCGATGATCCGGCGGTTCGTCGCCGCCAGGAGCCGGCCGGAGGGCGTGGGTTCCGGCGTCAGGCCTTGTTCCGCGTCGAGGAACGCGGCTACGTGTTCGCCGGGGAGCAGTTCTACTCCCCGGACGTGGGACAGGAATGACGGGACGTTATCCATAGATATTTGGTTCGCCGGGGCGGCTCTTGACGAAGTGTGTCGGCATCGAATCGTATCACAGCGCAGCGCAGCCGATTTGGGTTGGGGAGCGGAAAATCTATGGCGGGTAGCCGGAGTGTGGCCCCAACGTCGGGCGGGTAAACCGCCGGCTACTCTGCTACGGGGATTCTCAGGGGTGGGCCGTCTGCTGTGATACCCGGAAAAATTTGTACTTTTTGAAAAAATTGGATTAATTTCGCACTTCCTAAAACAGGCATCGGCACAAACCCATTTGTTAAATTCCCAGTCACGTTGGGGCGCATACACCAAGCGTAGGCTACGCGCGTCTCTGCGGGTATGGATCCATAGTGAGTAAGCGATGACACTGGCGGCAATGCACATGCCGGCTCCGTTTGCCGTGTCGGCTGGTTCAGTGCTGGGCGGATTGCCAACTCTGGCCTTCTCAACACGCGCGGACGGGGATGCGGCCGTTCATCATACTCCTGTGCTGGTCGCGGAGACCGTGGAATGGCTGTCGGTGAGCCCGGGCAAGGTTTACCTGGACGGCACGGTTGGAGAGGGCGGACATGCGGAGGCGCTCCTCGACGCATCGGGACCCAACGGGGTTGTCCTGGGGATAGATCGCGACCCCCGTTCCGTGGATGCGGCTCGCCGCCGGCTGACCGGCTATGGAGACCGCGCGCGGATCGTGCACGGCAACTACGCCGACATGGGCGACCTGGCGCGGCAATCCGGGATCGAGCATGTCGATGGCGTGTTGCTTGACCTGGGGTTTTCCTCGCGCCAGGTTGACGCCGAAGGATATGGGTTCTCATTCCAACGGGACGAGCCACTGGACATGCGGTACGACCCCGTCGGGTCCACCGCCGCCGATCTGCTGAACCATACCGACGAGCGGGACCTGGCCGACGTGATTTACCGATACGGGGAAGAACGCCGCAGCCGCGCCGTTGCCCGGGCTATCGTCGAGGCTCGACCCATAACCACGACGGGACTACTGGCTTCGGTGGTCTCGCGAGCTCTGGGCGGGCGTCGGGGGGGCCGGCACCCGGCGACGAGAACGTTCCAGGCGCTGCGCATAGCGGTCAACCAGGAGTTGATGCACCTCGAGGTCGGTCTGGACGCTGTTCCCGGGCTGCTGAAGCCGGGCGGGCGGCTGGTGGTCATCAGCTACCACAGCCTGGAGGACAGGCTGGTGAAGGGGTGGATGGATCGGGAAGCGGCGCGGTGCATCTGCCCGCCGGAACTGCCCGTCTGCGCGTGTGAGCACGAGGCGTCGGTGCGTTTCGTCAGGCGACGGGTGGTCCGTCCCTCAGCCGCGGAAACCGACGACAACTCGCGCAGCAGGAGCGCGCGTCTCAGGGCGGTGGAACGCATCTGATCCGCCGTTTAACTACCATCATTGGTCCCCTTTTCCATAACCACATGTGACCGAGGTAAAGCCACAATGCCACAGGAATCGATGTACGCCGCAGTTGACATAGGCACCAACAAGATTATTTCCATCGTTGCTCGGCTCGGTACTGAAGGGGAACTGAAGCCGCTGGGTACCGGGGTGGCCCCGTCCCACGGTGTCCAGCAGGGTGTAATCGACGATTTTGGCGAGGTCAAGAACAGCCTGCAGGAGAGCATGGAGGAGTGCCTGCGTTTCGTGGGCCGCAATCCCGTGGACCGGTATTACGTGGTGGTCAACGGTGACCATCTGGTAAGCAGCAACTCAACCGAAATGCTGGGAAGCGGTGAAGAGGTGGTGACGATCACCGAGCAGCGGCTGCGCTCTCTGATGAGCAGCACCTCCGGGAGCCTGGAACTGCAACTGGACAACCGCAGCGAGCAGACACTGCACATGATCCCCATGCGATACCGGCTGGATGGGATGACCGGGGTGCGCAACCCGACCGGGCTGGACACCAACGAATTGCAGTTGGAGGCCCACATCGTGCGCGGTATGTCGGTGCCGTTGGGCAACACGGCGCGCGCGTTGCAGTCGTGCCGGGCCAGGGTCGGGGGCATGATAGCCCACCCGTTGGCGTCGGCCGAGGGGGTGCTGACCGCGGACGAGCGGGAGATGGGCGTGGTGGTCGTTGACATCGGAGCCGGAACGATCAAGACGGCGGTTTACCGCGAAGGTACGCCGATTTTCTCTTCGGTGGTGCCGGTGGGAGGCAACCAGTTGACCCGCGATCTGGCGGTGGCGATGCGCATTCCTTACCAGATGGCGGAGGACCTGAAGGTCCAGTTTGGTCACGCGCTTCCCAACGCGGTTGCGCCGAACGAAGAGGTGCTGATCCCGGCAACCCAGGTGCAGCCGAGGCGGATGATGCTGCGGCGTGAGCTGTGCGAGCCGCTGTATCTGCGTTCGCTCCAGATGCTCAAGCTGATCAGCGAGGAACTCTACAAGGCGGAGATTGGCTCGATGCCGCCGGGAGGGATCGTGTTGACGGGCGGCGTATGCCGCATGCCCGGACTGGCGGAAATGGCCGCCCGCGGCTTGCGGATGGAGGTGCGCCTGGGGGTTCCGCTCTGGTACGCGGGATTGCCGGAATCGCTGCGACAGCCGGAATTCTCCGCGGTTTTGGGAGCGCTGCAATGGGCGGTCAAGCACCGGAACCGGCCGGACCAGGAGCGCCCCCAGGGTTCCGGAGAGCGGAACTGGTCGCCGGCGGCGCTGTTCCGGCGTCCATTCGCCCGCTCCGGCTCGCGACGAGCCGCCGCTGAAGCGGAATCGGAAGACGAATAGGCCAATTATCACCGGACGCGCGCCGCAAGACGGGCGAGCCGGAACGGTTTGACAACCCGCGAAAACCCAAAACAGCGACAATAACAGGAGGCGAAAGGACGATGATATTTCCCGATAACTCTGCGTCATGGGAGCCAGCCGAAGGCTTTGACGAAGCCGACGGCCTGATACCCGAGATCGGACGGGGGGTACCGCTGATAAAAGTGCTTGGCGTGGGCGGCGGCGGCTCCAACGCGGTGAGCCGCATGTATAAAGAAAAGCTGCCGGTGGTCGAGTATTACGCGCTGAACACCGACGCCCAGCACCTGTCCAGGTGTGACGTTCACTACCGCATCGCCCTGGGACGCAACCTGACGCGCGGATTGGGAGCCGGCGCGCAGCCCGAACTGGGCCGCCAGGCGGCGGAAGAGTCGCGGACTGAGATCCAGCAAGCGGTGAGCGGCGCGGACATGGTGTTCCTGGCGGTTGGCATGGGCGGCGGCACCGGTACCGGGGCCGCCCCGGTGGTGGCGCAGATCGCCAAGGAAACGGGGGCGCTGACCGTTGCGGTGGTAAGCCGGCCGTTCGGTTTCGAGGCGCAGATGCGGCGCAAGAACGCCGAGGAGGGTCTGGAACGGCTGCAGAATCATGTCGACACCATGATCGTCATTCCCAACGATCGGCTGCTGGCGATTAACGAGGATCAGACCGATTCGTACTCGTGGGAAGACGCGCTGAAGCTGGCCGACTCAGTATTGCACCAGGGGATCAGTGCTATTGCCGAGGTGGTGACCGTGCCCGGCGAGATCAACGTGGACTTCGCTGACGTGAAGACGATCCTCGCGGGCGCCGGACAGGCTTGGCTGTCCATTGGCCGAGGACAGGGCGAAGGACGGGCCCGGGAAGCGGCCCGGCAATGCATCTCAAGCCCGCTGCTGGACATCTCGCTGGAAGGATCGAGGCGGATCCTGTTCGTCCTGACTGGCGGCAACAGCCTGTCCCTCCAGGAGGTTCAGGAGGCGGCTACAGTGGTGGAGGATCTGGCTGACCCCAACGCCAACATCATCTTCGGAACCAACCGGGATGCCCGGCTGGACGATGAGGTGAAGATGACCATGGTGGCGGCGGATTTCCCCGCGGTGATAGAGACCCCGGAAGACGACATCGCCAAGTTGCTGAACGAGATGGAAGTCCCGGAAAGAAGGGATTACGAACTCCCGACATTCCTGCAGAACCGGCAGAATCGCCGGGGATTTTACCGCTAGTCCGATTCCCGGTCACCGCTAACGCCCCCTCTTCCCTGGGGAGAGGGGGCCTATTTTTGTGCCTCCACGTTTGGCGCGGCGAAAATTGGCCCAAATCGCTGGAAAAAAGTGACCGCGTTACCTGTACGAACCGGAAACCGTCTCGGTTATAATCCTGACTACCATAAATTGTGGTTATGGGGTTCAAAAACACAACATATGCTGATTTCAAAAACTGTCTGAAAAAATGACCAAAAGGTATTCGTCTGATGAAATGTCCTTATTGCGAAACGATGCAAAGCAAGGTAACCGACTCGCGGGATGCCGACAACGGCATCCGGCGGCGGCGGGAATGCCTTGAGTGCGGCCGTCGGTTTACCACCCACGAACAGGTAAGATTGCCGGCGCTGCAAGTGGAAAAGCGCGATGGGCGACGCCAGGAATTCAGCCGGGCCAAGCTGATTTCAGGCATAGACATGGCGTGCACTCGGAGGCCGATCCCCCGGCGGGATATTGACCGCCTGGCCGACGATATCGAAACGGAACTCCAGCGCCTGGGCAGCGGCGTGGTCAAGTCCCGCGACCTGGGACTGATGGTACTGGAGCGGCTGCGCGCGTTGGATGAGGTCGCGTACATGAGGTACGCGTCGGTTTACTACGACTTCCAGGGAGCGAAGGACTTCGAGGAACAGGCCCGCTCCCTGCGACAGGGGGACCCGGAACCGCTGCTGAGCCTGGCCGCGGTTACCACCCGGAGGACCCGGGCTCGCCGCGCCACTCGCCGCGATGGGCAGTAAGTGAACCACGGCTCTGGCCTTGCATTGATGAGGACGTGATCTGTGGATTGCATCAAGGCGTATCAAACAATGGACTCAAGGGCGCTCCGGCATTGCCACCATCGCCGGGCGTCCCGGTCAAACCGAAAGGGCAAAAATGCCACCTGCTCGCCATACCAAACCCCAAGGGAGGTGTTTAACACCATCATGAGCAGCAGCGTTCAATACTCCGCCTTCACAAGGCTGTTGACCCACAACAACCGGGTCCACGACATGGAGGAGATGCTGCGGAAGATGTGGGTCCCGTCGGACTGGGAAACCGTCGACGCGGACAGTGGCGACTCGTGGATTCCAAACCCCTTTGCCGAGCTTCAGGATGACCTGGACCGAGAGGCCCGGGCGTGCCTGGTGAGTTGCTGGGCGGCATTGCCGGCGCAGCGGGAGGATGATGACCGCATCGCGTGAAAGCGTCCACCGTTTGGGACGGCCGACGACGGCGGGCGTTGCTCCGCCGCGTCGGATGCTGACGAATCAACTCCAGCATGAGCCTGTCGCTCGGGAGCCTGAAGAAATGCAACATTCGGTGCATTACAACGTAGACATCCACTGCGGCCCGTGCCCGGAAGGTGCTGAGGCCGAGATTGCCCAACGGTTGCGAACCGCGTTTCCGGTGACCAACTGCCGGAACACGCCCATCGGGCTGGCGTTGCGCCTGACAGCGAGTCACCAGTACGCATACGGAGCCCTGCGGGATTTCGCAGACCTGGTAGCGGACACGCTGACCCGTTTGGGGATAAGCATGACCTCCGGGGTGGTGCGCCTGGTCACCAGGGGAACCCCGGGCGAGGAAGGAGTCTGGCATCGCGTGCAGAACGCGACGGCTGCGCTGGTCGGATTGGACCTGCGCCCGGAGCGGGAGACGCCGGTGTTGTACTTCTACAAGGGATTGCGGTTCGACCTGGACCTGTCCGCACGACTCAAGGGGGTGAGCAGGAATAGCGAGGTCGGAGCAATCTGATCTTTGAGGCGGGGCGTTGGCGTGCCGGCGCCCCGCCGTTTCAGGCTGATAGACCCCGGCGCGCTCAAGGGTTGATGGTTTAGACTACAGCGATGCACGGCAACCCTATGCGGATCGTCGTGCTTTATCTGTCAATCATAAATCTGATCTATGTAGTTGAATTTGAGGGAGGTACTTGCTGTGGCAACGGCTACTGGAATTGAACCGGCGGTTAGGTCTGATTCGGCCGATTGGGTGAGGCGGCGCATACGTGATGCAATGGTCTCGGCCGGCATAGCCGGCGAGTACAACGATCGCAGCGGGACCCTGACCGACAACGCGAAGGTCGTGCTGCAGCGCCGCTACCTTTCCAAGGACCGCGAGGGGAACGTACTGGAAGACCCGGAAGGAATGTTTCGCCGGGTAGCGCACAACCTGTCCCAATCGGAGCTGGCATACGGCGCGACCGAAGAGGAGCGCGTGGCGGTGGAGGATCAGTTCTACCGGGTGATGCGGCGGCTGGAGTTCCTGCCCAACTCGCCCACGCTGATGAACGCCGGGCGTGAACTGCAGCAGTTGTCGGCGTGCTTCGTGCTCCCGGTGGAGGATTCGCTGGATTCCATTTTCACCAAGGTGAAGGAAACGGCGCTGATCCACAAGAGCGGCGGCGGCACCGGCTTTGCCTTTTCGCGGCTGCGCCCGGAGGGCGACGTCGTCGGTTCCACCGGCGGCGTGGCGTCGGGCCCGGTGAGCTTCATCAACGCCTTCGATGCGGCGACCGACGTGGTCAAGCAGGGTGGCACGCGCCGGGGCGCCAACATGGGCATCCTGCACGTGACGCATCCCGACGTGCTCCGGTTCATCAGGTCCAAAGAGGACGGAACGCACCTGAGCAATTTCAACATCTCGGTGGCGGTCACGGAAGACTTCATGGTCAAGGCGGAAAAGGGCGAGGACTACGACCTCGTAAATCCGCGCACCGGGCAGGTTGTGGGGCAGCTCAATGCCAGCGAAGTGTTCCAGCAAATGACGGAACTGGCGTGGCGCACCGGCGACCCCGGCATTGTGTTCCTGGATCGCATCAACCGCGACAATCCCAACCCGCAGTTGGGGGATATCGAGTCGACTAATCCGTGTGGAGAGCAGCCGCTGCTACCCTACGAGTCGTGCAACCTGGGTTCGCTGAACCTGACGCGGATGGTCCGCTATACGGCCGACGACGTTGAAGTTGACTGGGATCGGATGAGTGAAGTGATCACCACGGCGGTGCACATGCTCGACTGCGTGATTGACATGAATGACTACCCGATCCAGGAAATCGCGGACATGAGCCGGCGGACGCGCCGCATCGGTCTGGGCGTCATGGGATGGTCGGATCTTCTGATCCAGATGGGCGTGCGCTACGACAGCGCGGAAGCCCTGGAACTGGCGCGCGAGGTGATGAAGTTCATCCAGGACGAGACCTACCGGGCGTCGTGCCAACTGGCGGAGTCTCGTGGTCCGTTCCCGGAGTGGGAAAACAGCGCGTACAACGCCGGACCGGCTTCCGTCCCGATGCGGAACTCGGCGCCGGTGACCATCGCGCCCACCGGGACCATCAGCATCATCGCCGGGGCATCCAGCGGGATTGAGCCACTGTTCGCCCTGTCCTACGTGCGGAACGTGATGGACAACACGCGCTTGGTTGAGGGCAATGCCTTGCTGGAAGCGGTCGCGCGCCACGAGGGGTTTTACACGCCGGAACTGATGGAGCGGCTGGCCAGCGTCGGTTCGCTGGAGGATCTGGACGTGCCGGAATGGGTCAAGAACGTGTTCCGGGTCTCTCACGACATTGATCCCCGGTGGCACGTGCGGATGCAGGCGGCTTTCCAGGAATACACGGACAACGCTGTGTCCAAGACCATCAACTTCCCCAGCGAGGCGACGGTGGAGGACGTGGCGGAAGCCTACCGATCAGCCTACACGCTGGGATGCAAGGGAATCACGGTTTACCGCGACGGCAGCAAGTCGGAGCAGGTGTTGAGTACGGGCAACGGCGCGCAGGAATCGGAAGCCGACACTCCGGCCGACGCCGACGACCCGGATGCCGTCAAGATCATCGGGCTCGGCCACCGGGCGCCCCGGCGCCGGCCGCGGCAGATCTACGGCATCACGGAACGGGTGCGGACCGGACACGGCAACATGTACGTGACCGTCAACATGGATTCCGACGGCCTGCCCTTTGAGGTGTTCGGGACCATGGGCAAGGCCGGTGGATGCGACGCCGCGCTGCTGGAGGCGGTATCGCGACTGGTTTCGCTGTCTCTGCGTGCGGGTATCGATCCCAGCGAGGTTACCCGGCAATTGCGTGGGATAACCTGCTGCCCGGCGTGGGACGACGGCGTGCTGGTGGGGTCCGGCCCCGACGCGGTGGCCCTGGTGCTGGACAACATAACCAGCGGCAACGGTGCGTCGAACGATTCCCCTGCCGGCGTGCAGTTGAGCCTCTCCGGCGACCCCGCGGAAAACGGGACCAATGGCTATGCGCCAGCGCCCTCGTATCCGACTGGCTTCTCGCAGCGGTGCCCCGAGTGCAACGGCGGCGTGGTCAACCAGGAAGGCTGCCTGGCGTGCTATTCATGCGGGTGGAACAAGTGCGAGTAAGGCCCGACCCGACCTGGTGATGGGTGTCTTCGCCGGTTGAATTCGGACGTTTGCTGAAGGGTGCGTGCTATAATTTGCCGCCAATCGGGAGAGCGGAGCTCGCACTGACGGATGAGGCGTGAGATGGTTTCTGGGACGGAAAACGAAACGAGGCGGCCGGCCATCGCGATCACCATGGGCGACCCCTGCGGTATCGGGCCGGAGGTGGTGGTCAAGGCGCTGGCGGACCCCCGCGTCTACGCCGCGTGTCGCCCCGTGGTGGTGGGCAACGTCCACGCCATGGAAGAGGCGGCGCGGCTGACGGGACTGGGCATGGGCATCAACGGGACCGATGATCCTACTATCGCCGGAGACGATCCTTCGGTGGTGGACGTGGTGGACATCGGGAACCTTAATCCCGAGGACATCACCGTGGGTCAGATCAGCATTCCCTGCGGCAAGGCGGCCATGGAGTGGGTCAGCAAGGCGGGACAGTTGGCGATGGCCGGCGTGGTCGACGGCCTGGCGACGGCTCCGTTGAACAAGGAAGCCGCCGCGCTGGCCGGATACGAGGCCATCGGGCACATGGAACTGCTCCAGGAGCTTTCGGGCGCGAAAACGGTGGCAACGATGCTCATGGCCAAGAACCTGCGGGTGGTACATCTGACGACGCATCGGTCACTGCGTTTAGCCTGCGACTACGTGAAGAAGGACCGGATCATCGATTACCTGAGGCTCACCGACGACAACTTCCGCAAGTGGGGATTTGCGAATCCCCGGATCGGCGTCGCGGCGTTGAACCCGCACGGCAGCGACGGCGGGCTGCTGGGGAGCGAGGAAGCGGAAGAGATCGCGCCGGCGGTGCAGCAGGCACAGAGCGAAGGAATCAACGCCATCGGGCCGGTGCCCGCCGACATCATCTTCCACCAGGCGATCCAGGACCGGTACGACGTAACCCTGTGCATGTATCACGACCAGGGGCACATCCCGGTCAAGGTGTACGGTTTCGAGGAGAGCATCACCGCCAACCTGGGGCTGCCGTTCGTTCGGACGTCGGTTGACCACGGCACCGCGTTCGACATCGCCGGCAAGAACTTGGCGGACCACACTTCGATGGTGGAATCGATCCGGATGGCGGTGGCCTTCGCCCGGGGCGACGGGCTGACGGACGGCTGGGGCGAGGGTTAGCGCGATGACCACCGCACCGGATTTGCCGGCGCACGGCGTTCAAAGCGCCGAGCATCGGGGTTGTCGGCACGGACTCCTTTTGGTTTTAATAGTCGTCCCCCAGCGCGAGTTTCATTTCGTCGAGCGCATGGTCTAGCAGCACTCTGCAATGGTAAACCTCTGGAAACGAAAACAACGGGTCTGGACCGCCATGGCGGCTGAGAAAACGGTCGATGGATCTGCTCTGCTCAAGCAGGGCTTCGTTGATGACCTGAAGCTCGGCATTTTGTTCATCGGTTATCCGCATTATCAGCTCTCCAACGGGTTCTGTCAGGTATCACGCTCGCCGGCTATCATCTACAATTGTACGGAACTGCGCACGGGTCGAACCGGGTCATTCAGCGAAAACCTGGAGACTGGTGATACCTCCGACGTAGGATTTTCCCGACAACAGGGCTTGGCGGAAGACCGGAGCGAGGAATAGGACAATGAACATCGGGTTCATCGGCGGCGGAACGATGGCCGAGGCCATCCTGGGCGGGATGCTCAATGCCGGCGTTGCGGATGCCGGCGACGTGATGGTTGGCGAACCGGTGCCCGCGCGGCGGGATTACCTGGCCGAGAGGTACGGGGTCGCGGTCTCCGGCGAAAACGGCGCCGTGGTCGATGCGTCCGAACTGATCACTCTGGCGGTGAAGCCGCAAGACCTGCCGAAAGTGTACGCCGACATCGGTGGTTCGTTCGGCACCGGGAAATCCCTCATGTCCATCGTGGCGGGAGCGACGATGACGTCGCTGGCAAGCGGCATGAAGCACGACGGCATCATCCGGGTCATGCCCAACACGCCGGCGCAGATTGGCGAGGGGATGACGATGTGGACCTGCGCTTCCTCGGTGAGCGAGGCGCACCGTGAAGCCACCGACGCCATGCTATCCACCATCGGGGATTCGATCTACGTTGACGATGAGAAATACCTGGACATGGCAACGGCGCTCAGCGCCAGCGGCCCCGCTTACGTGTTCCTGATCGTCGAGGCCCTGATTGATGCCGGCGTTTACGTGGGATTGCCCCGTGACGTTTCGCGACGACTGGCGTTGCAAACGGTCAAGGGAAGCGTGCAGCTGGTGTCCGAAACGGGCCGGCACCCCGGCGAGCTGAAGGATATGGTGACGTCGCCGGGCGGCACCACGGCGGAGGGGCTGCAAGCCCTGGAACGCGCCGGTGTCCCCGCGGCGCTCGTCGATGCCGTCAACGCCGCTTACCTGAAGTCTGTGCGCCTGGGCCAGAACTAGGCTCCCGCGTTTGCCCGGCAAACCGCCATGCTCCAGCTAATCACCCTATTCATCACTCTGTGCTACCTGCTGCTGCTGGCCCGCATCATTTTGGGCTTCGTGGTGCAGTACATGACGATGCAGGGCAACGGCGCGCCGGAGATGCTGGTTCGCCTGTACGACGTCGTGTTTTCGCTGACTGAACCGGTGCTGGGACCAATTCGACGGATGCTGCCGCAGACTGGCATGATCGATTTCAGCCCGTTGGTGGTGATGATCGTGCTGGTGGTGGTCCAATACGCTCTGAGAGCGTTGTTAGCGTAGGGTCTCGCCCCGTCCCGCAATTGGGCGCAAAGGAGAGCGCTGGTGTCCGGATCAACGTCTCGGTCGCAGCGCAAATTCTGGACGGCGGGAGGGCTCCGACCGGCGGATTTGGAGCGACTGAGATCGGCGTATGCCGAGGAGTTGCCCGACACCACCGGCGCGTCGCCGAGCTTGGTGATCCTCTGTGGGCTGCCCGGCACCGGAAAGTCTCACTTCGCCAGGGAATTGGTCCGTCGCGCGCCTTTCGTGTGGCTGAACAGCGACCGGACCCGCAAGCTGCTGGTGGATACGCCGAGCTACAGCCGGAGAGAACACCGGCGGGTGTTTTCCGCGATGCACGTGCTGACCCGAGGTTACCTGCGGGATGGTTACTCGGTGGTGTTCGACGCCACCAATCTGAACGAAAACGTGCGGCGACCGCTGTACTCGTCCGCCGACGCGGCTGGTGTCGAGCCGCTGATAATTCGGTTCACCGCGCCCTCGGAATTGGTGCGGCGGCGATTGACGGACCGGGCTGAGGGCGTCGGAGAGGCTTCTCAGAGCGATGCCACGTGGGACGTGTACTCGCGCATGGCCGTCGCCGACCAACCGGTGCCGCGTCCGCACTTGCTGGTCACCGGGCCGGAGGACGCGGAGTTGGTGTTGCAGGAGACGTTGCGACGAACCAGGTCATGCCGGGACAAGAACTGATTCTGTGCCGCGCGCTTTATAACGCAACGCGAGAACCTTGTTCGCCAACTCATCGACGCGGTCCAGGGCATCGTCCAGTGTGCCGGAGAGGTCCAACGCTGCGACTTCGAGTCGCTTGCCGGCGTGCCGCACGTGGTACTTGCGGGGCTCGCCCTCGTCCTTCGCATAGATCAGCAGCCCGCCGGGCAAATCCAGCGCGGTGACGTAAGCCAGCAATTGGTACAGGTCGGCGTTGGGGATCCGGTCGTCGGCAATTCTCTTGTACTTGGCGTCCCCAACGAATACGTACCGGGAGCCATCCTGCCAGGTCAGGTCAGGCCGCAGGTGGATGCATCCCTCATGGTCCAGGCTGGGGATGGATTTTTCTCCGAACACCCGAGATGAAATTCCCAGGGCATCCCGCAGCGCCTCGGTGACGAATTCCTGGAAAACGACGTTCATGTCCATCAGGAACCCGGAGGCTTGGACCGCTCCCCGGCCGGTTTCGAACTCGCCGTGCCGCAGGATAAGCCGCGACAGCTCCACGACGCCCCGGTAATGCTCGTTCAGCCGGTCATACCGCACCGCGGGTACGTCGCTCGCCGGAAACTCCTCCAGCGACACGTCCTCCAGCATCGACGCCAGCCAGCTCAGGTTGCGCCGGGCCGGCGTGGAGCGCAGACGGGCACGGCCCAACCGGTAGGCTGCCGCCTTCACCAGACGGTTGGCCAGCACGTCCACCGTTAACTCGTCGTACCGGACCTCCACCGGCAGCGGCACGGCGAACCGGCGACGCAGTTGCTCATCGAACCGAATGCGTCCGCGCACGGTGTACAGCGCCTCTTCTTCGGTACGGTAGCCGTGCAGCAGGCCGCGGGCGAAGGCGCGGCGGGCGTGGGAGGTCAAGGCTATCGCCAGGGCATCGGGTAGCGCGCACTCCTCCTGGAAGCCAAAATCTTCGGGCTGGAATTTGACCTTGCCGATGGCGTAGCAGGCCAGAGACAGCACTTGCGGAATGCCGATCTTCGGCTCGATGAGGACGGACAGGTCGCCGGTCTCAACGGCGCCGATGGTGGAGCCGGGCGTCAGGATGTAGGCGCTATCTTCACCTGCGGCCGGCGCAATGTTGACCTTGGCGACTTGAGCGAGCGCATCGCGGTCGTTGGCAGAAAGCCGATATGGGCCGCTCGGTTGGTACTCTTGCAGGTTCAGCTCACGCATCGCTGGCGTCGTTTAAAACTCCCTCTCCCACTTCGGGAGAGGGTTGGGGTGAGGGATCGTTACCTCGGAGCCGGTCCAAGTCAAACTCCGCCAGCCGGTCATTGCCCAGCCCGAAAAGCCGTTCCTCGATGTACGGCAAAACGCCGTACTTCCAGATGCGCTTGATGGCAGCCTCGTCAAGCCCCGGTTTCATGAAGTAGCTCGGCCCTATGGCGGCGTTGGGGTCATCGCTCAGCATCCCGTTCGCCTTATCAACCACGTCGGCAATCCAGCCAATGCCGCCGGCGCCGAGATACCGCCTCAGCAGACCCTGGACAGGCCACTTGTCCGGGTGAAACTCCACAAAGTAGAACCGCCGCCGCAGGGCCAGGTCCACCAGCGCGATGGAGCGGTCAGCGGTGTTCATAGTCCCGATGATGTACAGGTTCGACGGCAGGCGGAACGGTTCATCGGTGTACTGGAGGTTGATCTCGCTGTTGCGGTACTCCAGCAGGAAGTACAGCTCGCCGAAAACTTTGGCTAGATTGCCTCGGTTGATCTCGTCGATGATGAGGAAGTGTTTAGCGTCGGGTTCTTCTTCTGCTTGCTGAGCCGCCCTGAGTAAGGGGCCGTCGGTCAGTTGGAATCCTGTGTGACCGCCAACCAGGGCAGGACGGTAGCCTTGTACAAAGTCTTCGTAGGCGTAGGACGGGTGGAACTGTACCAGTGTAACGAGGTCTTTCGAGTCGGCAAGGTGCTGGGCGAGATCTTGAGCGACGTAGGTTTTGCCGGTGCCAGGTGGGCCTTGGAGGATCACCTGCTTTTTGTCTTCGAGGAGGGTGTTGATTTCTTGGAGGAAGCCAACGGGCAAGTAGAGACGTTTGGCTAGGTCAGTAAAGCCTCCGTCAGATTCAGGCTTGCCATCGGCACTATGTTCCCTTGGTGTTGGATCGTCGATATCCTTCAAAAACCGATCAATATCCTGCTCTTCGTTTTCAAAAGCAAAACGCAGGAGGCCTTCGGCTTTCCATGCGTTTTGTGGACTTTGGCGTGCCGGAGGAACACGCCAGACAAAAGCTGAGGTGGTGTAGAAATACCACTCTCGCGGATTGTCAAGGAGGGTCCAGTTGACCTTCAAGCTAATGCCATCTCCGGGGTTCTCGGTGACGATACCAGTGGCTCTGATTCTTAAGGAATGGACCGATTTGCCGCCACTGTCGAATGGCAGGCTATCAGGTTCATTGTCGTACAGTGATTTGATAGCGATGCGGTCGTCAGGGCGAATTAAATTAACGGCACCCGAAAACCTTCCGGCATTCGGTGCAACGTTCTCCCAGATGCCTTCTTGCACGAACCGGGGCGTTTGATCGCGTGTACCTCTAGTTTGCGCGGATACAAACCAAGCCGGACGCGCGTTGTTGTCTGCCGACCTGACCATCTTAGTTACCTCCTCCCTATGGCTTATTCAGAAAAACCGCACTCTTGCAGTTCCCCCTTGGTTGTTGTGCTTATGTTGCCAGAAACTCTTACTAGTCCAGGCCCAACTGCCGGATTGCAGAGCGCAGGGTTCTGATTCTGAGATCGCGCCCGCCCCAATCCGGCAATATCCGTCATCTTGCGTCTGTGGATTAAACCATTTTCCGTGAGAGCCGCCGCCCCGCCTCGTAACCTCATAACACCCCAGCCGCGACAGTTTGGGGACTGCTTCCCGGTATCTTATGGGATGGAGACGACAGCCTCAATGGACACCGGCCCATTAGCGTCGTCCGCGTAAATGCCGTCGGGCAACGGACGCCCTCGGTCTTCGTAGATCTCCAACACCACCGCAAAGGCGTCCTCGGCGTTGGCCAGGCACTCCGCGATGGTGTCGCCCTCGGTAATCAGTTCCGGGAGCAGAGGGGACGTGACGGCGTATCCGCCTTCGGGCTGCGGTTCCAGGGTTAGGGGTATCCTTGCAATCATTGTCGTCTCCCAGCGCTTTCGTTCAATCCAGCCAATCCTGATAGCCGTTCAGCCCGCCGGGGGCCTGAAGGGCGGCATGGGCGGGGGCAAGTCTATGCTTTCGTCGGCAAGGGCTTCTTCTTCCGGGATGAGGAGGCGGTTGATGGTCCTCTGCTGCAAGGGAGTGGGTGTAAAGCTCGGGTTCTCGCCTTGCTCCCGCGCTTCCCACAAGAGGGGTATCAGCGAATTGACCTCGGCAACCAGATTCGTTACCAGCGCCTCGCCTAGCCAGTCCTCATAGTAGTTGTCGTGCAACTGGTCGGCGATGGCTTGCAAATACAGCATTTGCGGTTGTTGGAACTCATCGGCCAGCAAGCCGACGATATCCCGGCGCAAGTTGTGCGAGCGGTGCCGCCAATTCCGGTCCTCGGCGATTGCTTTCACGGCCTGGGCCACGGCGCCGGAAGCCTTGTCCGAAGCCTGCACTCGGTCGCCCATGGTATGCAGTTCGTAATTGGCCTGCTCCATCAGGCGACGGCTGAGGTCAGTGTGGCGATTGGCTTGCGCAAGGGACATGATGGACGGGTCTCCCGGAGACTTGGCAATGCAACACCCGCATTGCCGCCTGGTTCGAGGGGTTAGCAGGCATATCATTGCACATTTTGACCTTTAGGGGCAGCCAGCCTCTCGTCAACGCGAGCGTCCTCACGTCCAGGCGAAAGTCGGTTGTGTGTCAACCGGCGAAGCGGCATAATCCGGCCAGAGAAAGACACGACTAAACAGCCTCACGGGAGGTGAACCATGCCAACGACGATTAACGTCGCCGCCGGCGACGCGACGAATTACGAAACGCCGGCGTTGGTCGTCAACCTGTTCCAGGGCGTCACCCAGCCGGGCGGAGGCACGGGCGCGGTGGACCGCGCGCTGGGTGGGGTGATTTCTCAGCTGATTGCCGACGGGGAAATCAAGGGCAAGCTGGGCGAATTGACGCTCGTACACACCATTGACCGGATTCCGGCCAAGCGGGTGGTGGTGGCCGGCCTGGGCAAGTCGCAGGACTTCGACACGGGCGCGGTGCGTCGGGTAAGCGGGGAAGTGGCTCGGTTCCTGCGCCGGAAGGGCATCGGCGAGTACGCAACCATCGCGCACGGAGCAGGCATCGGCGGGCTGAACGCCGTGGAGTCGGCGCAGGCCATCGCGGAAGGAACCCTGCTGGGCCTGTACAAGTTCGACAATTACCGCAGCAATGGGAACGGCGCCGACGGCGGCGACGACCCTGATGGCTCGGATGGTGGCATCCAAGCGGTGACCATTGTGGAGCGGGACGCGGGGACGGTCGATGAGCTGACTGCCGGCGTATCCGTGGGGACGGTGCTGGCGGAGTCTACAATGCTGGCGCGGGACCTGGTGAACCATCCGGCCAACGTGATGACACCTACTAAGATGGCGGAGGCGGCCCGGGAGGTCGCGGAAACGGTCGGACTGGAACTGGACGTGATGGACCGGGATCGGATGCGGGAGCACGGCATGGGCGCTTTCCTGGGCGTGGCGCAGGGGAGCGAGGAGCCGCCCAAGCTGATCGTCATGACCTACTGGGGCGACCCGGACAACCCGCAGAACAATTTGGGGCTGGTGGGCAAGGGCATCACCTTTGACACTGGAGGCATTTCCCTGAAGCCCGCCGCCAACATGGAAGCCATGAAGGGCGACATGGCCGGCGGCGCATCGGTGATCGCCGCGATGAACGCCATTGGGTCGCTGAAGCCGCGGATCAACGTGACCGGCCTGATTGCGGCCACCGAAAACATGCCCGGCGGGCGGGCACAGCGCCCGGGCGACGTGGTGACCGCCATGAACGGCAAGACCATCGAAGTCATCAACACGGACGCCGAGGGCCGGTTGGTGCTGGCCGACGCGCTGTGCTATGCCCGAAGCTTGGGGATTACCCGCCTGGTGGACGTGGCGACGCTAACCGGGGCGATCGTCGTGACGCTGGGCAAGGCGTGCACGGGAATAATGGGCAACTCCGGTAAATTGGCCAAGGACGTCGGCGCTGCCGGCGAGCGCAGCGGCGAACGCTTCTGGGAGTTGCCCATGCTCGAAGATTATCGCGAGTTGATCCGTTCCGACGTGGCCGACATGAAGAACTCGGGCGGACGGCAGGCCGGTTCCATAACGGCGGCCATGCTGCTGCGAGAGTTCGCGGAAGAGGCGGATTGGGTCCACCTGGACATCGCCGGCACTTCGACCGCGTCCAGCAACAAAGGCCACCTGGTCAAGGGAGCCACCGGCGTGCCGACCCGTACGCTGGCCCAGCTGGCGATGAACCTGGCTAACGGAAAGTAAGCCTGGATTCCGGCTTTCGCCGGAATGACGATTGGGAGCGGCGAAATAAAGGAGGCCCAGGATGGCAACGGCAGGCAGCGGAGATTTCACCTACGAGGTCGTGGACAATTGGGCGAAAACCCCGGAAGGGTGGACCATCGGACAGGCGGAGCCGGCTTGCGATTCGCAGGACCGGGTGTACGTGTTCAACCGCAGCGACCACCCGTTGATGGTGTTCGACCGGGACGGCAATTTCCAAGGCGAGTGGGGCCGGGAGTACCTGACCGACGCGCACGGGATATACATCAGCGGCGAGGACCACATCTATCTGCCGGTGCGTGAGTCCCACGCCATCGTCAAGTGCACCTTGGACGGCAAGCCGTTGATGACCATGGGCGTGTGGGACGAGCCGTCGGATACGGGCGGGGCGCGTCCCGACGGAACCATGTGGAAGGCGGCCGGGCCGTTCAACCGGTGCACGGACATCGCGCTGGCGCCCAACGGCGACCTGTTCGTATCGGACGGCTACGCCAACAGCCGGGTGCATAAGTTCTCACCGGACGGGCGGCTGCTGCACTCCTGGGGACGGCCAGGCAAGCGCGGGCCCGGCGAGTTTCACATCCCCCATGGCATCTGGGTGCATTGGGACGGACGGGTCATGGTGTGCGACCGGGAAAACAACCGGATCCAGCTGTTCACCGGCGACGGGGAGTACCTGGGCATGTGGACTGACCTGGCTCGACCCTGCGACATCTTCGTCGATCACGACGGCATCGCCTACGTGGTGGAGTTGGACGCGTTTATGACCATCCTCAACATGGACGGCGAGGTCCTGGCCAAAGTGGATATCGGCGGAGCCGGCGGTCACGCCGTGTGGGCCGACTCCCGCGGCGACCTCTACATCGGCCACAACCAAGAGGGGCGGAGGCTGATGAAGCTGGTGAGACAGTAGCCTCAGGCTTGAACCGACCGCTCCAGGAAGGTGGGGCGAATGACCATTCGCCCCACCTACGTTTCCAGTCAGATCGCCGGTTTGGGATCAGGCGGGCGTGCCGGCTTGCAGCGCAGCTCCAGCGAGGTTCCGCAGGTCCACATTGGTCAGCTTCTGGCCCTGCACGCCCATGAGGCGGAGGGGTCGGCCGGGCCTGGTTATGCTGATGCGGTCCAGGACGTCCTGCCAGGCGGCGAGGTAGTCGCAGGTGCCGCCGCCGTTGGGGTCGTCCGCGCCTTCGATACTCTCCCCGGGCGGGAGGCGCACCGCGGTTACGGCGCACGGGTCGGCCGCGGGGGCCAGCATCATCACCGGGAGGTCATCTTCCGCCAGGCCGGCCTCGCCCAGCAGGCCGCGAACGGTGGCGGACACGCCGTGCATGCCGAAGACCACGAGGTGGGCGAAGCTGGCGTCTCGTTTTTCGAACTCGGCTCGGTATCTACGGAAGATATCATGGGCTCCGGTGGCGTTGGGCTTGACCAGGAAGAGGGCCATCGCCGGGAAACCCTCCGGCTCGATGGGGGCGGCGGCGAGATCGTCGCGCCAGCGGAGCAGCTTTTCGTGGTCGTGTTGGTCGTAGTGGTGGGACATGATCACCCTCTAATCGCCGTTGTATGCCCGCCGGAGCCGGCCCACGTCGATCTTCACCATTGTGATGAGTTCGTTGAGCACGGCGTTGGCCCGCGGACCCTCCTGCATCATCTCAGACAGGTCGGCGGGTACGATCTGCCAATGGACGCCGAACTTGTCCTGGATCCAGCCACACTGGATCGGCGAACCGTCCTCGGCCAGCCGGTCCCAATAGTCGTCGATCTCCTCCTGAGTGTCGCAGTTGACGACAAACGAGATAGCCGGTGTGAACTCGTAGGCGGGGATTCCGTCGAAGGTAGTGAAGCGCTGGCCCTTGATCACGAGAGACACCACATGGCTACCGGCTCCCGGCCCATCGGGCAAGGCAGTGTCGTCAACTATGCGCGAGTCCCGGAAGACCGAGACGTAGAATTCCGCGGCCTCACGGGCACAGCCGTCCATCCACAAGAACGGTGTAACCTGCGGCGCATCGTCGCTCATGTCGGGTCGTCCTCCAGGTTAGTGTATCCGCGTCCGAATGGATGCGGATGGTTGCGGACCATTATGCCACGTTCAGCCGGCGTCGAACTGGACCAGGATGCCGTCTGGGTCGTAAACGTAGAAGCTGCTGACCCGGCCTTCGGCGCTGGTCCAGACGTCCATCGGAGCGGCCAGGGGAACACCCTGAGCGGCGAGGTTTTCGGCGAGGGCCTTGGGGTCGGGGACGCTGAACGAGATGTGGCTGATGCCGACCTGGTCCAGTTTGATGGGCGTTCCGTCGGGGTTCTCGCCGGGATGGCTGGTCATGGTCAGCGTGGGTTTCGCACCGTTGGCGTAGGCGAGGCGCACCTGGCGGCGGGTGGCCCGGCTGTGAGCGTAAACGTGAGGCAGGCCGCCGGTGGTGGTGTCCTGGATGACGTCGCTGACGATGGACATCCCCAGGGCCTCACAGTAGAACTGCAACGAAACATCGAGGTCCCGCACGCAGATGGCGATATGGGACACGCCCGAGGCGTTCATGGGCATGATGGATACCTCCTGTTCGGTCGCGGCCGGTTCGCGCGCCGGCCGGGATGCCATGTGACGGGCGAGGCGGTGGATCAGCCTCCGCCGCTGTCGAACTGCACCAGGATGCCGTCGGGGTCGTACACGAAGATGCTGGAGACCTCACCGTTGGCGTTGGTGAAGCCGTCCATGGGTCCCGCGAGTTCGACGCCGGCGGCGATCAGCTCGTCGGCGAGCGCCTTGACGTCGGACACCGAGAACGAGATGTGGCTGATGCCAACCTGGTCGAGCTTGATCGGGCCGCCGTCGGCGTCGTCACCCGGGTGGCTGGTCATGACCAGGGTGGGAACGGCGCCGTCGCCGTAGGACAGGATGGCCTGACGGCGGGTGGACCGGTTGTGGGCGTAAACGTGGGGCAGGCCGCCGGTGGAAGTATCCTGTACCCGGTCGACGGTCACGGTCATTCCCAGTATGTCACGGTAGAACTTGAGAGATTCGTCCAGATCGCGGACGCAAACGGCGATGTGGGAGACGCCGGAGGAATTCATAGCCATAGCATGGCCTCCTGAGCCGGGGTGGAGCGCATGGGTATCAACAATTCAGGGTAATGCTACTGCCGCGACCGGGGGATGTCAAAAGCGGCGTCGGGTGTCATGCCGCCCCCAATCGTCCACTCGTTTCCACACGAGGATCAGCGCGCCCAACCCCAGGAGCATCCCTCCAATGTCGGTGGCCGGGAAGGACCACCAGACTCCCCATACGCCGAAGACGCGGGACAAGCCGAAGACCCACGCCAGGAGCAGGACGACGCGTTGGGTCATGGTGAGCACCACCGAAGGCCACGCCATGCCCAGTGCCTGGAAGGCGATGGAACTGACGAACTCGATGCCGACAATGGGCAAGGCCAAGAGAGCAATTCGGAGGGCGTCGCCGGATTCGGCGGGCAGCGCTTCGCGGGTGGAGAATAGGGTGACGATGTGGCCGGCCGTCGGCAAAAGGACAGCGACCATGATTACGCCGCCGATCGTGGCGCCGAGACAACTCTGCCAGATTGCCTGGCGGACCCGGTGGTAATAGCCGGCACCATAGTTGTAGGCCGCCAACGGCAGGTAGGCCAACGCCGCGCCGATGAATGGCGCCAAGGCAAACTCCAGTACCGCGTTGATCACGCCGAAGAGCGCGATGTAGGCGTCTCCGCCCGGGTACTGGCTGAGGATGTTGTTGATGACCACAACGACGATGGACCGAGCGCTCTCGATGATGAAGATCGGAATGCCCAGCGCCGTAATCTCCCGGATCAACTCCATCCGGGGGATCAGCGCGTCCACGCTGATCCGCAGAGCGCTGCGTCCGGACAGGTAGAACCAAACCGCGAATAGAACGGCCCCGCCCTGCGCGGTCACGGTGGCGGCCGCCGCTCCGGTCACGCCCCAGCCCAGAACCAATATGAACAGCGCGTCCAGGATGACGTTCAGGACCGCGCCGCCAGCCAACACGACGGTCGCCGTGCCGGGCCGGCCCTCGGCCATCATCAGGTTGTTGACCGCTATGGCGATCATGGTGAACAGGCTGCCGGGCAGGATGATGACCAGGTACTGGTGGGCGAACCCGACCGTGTGCTCCGATGCTCCCATCCAGATCGCCATCCGGTCCAGGTGGGTCAACCCGGCGATGGTGGCGGCGAGGTAGATCGGAACGAGGATCGCCAGCGACGAGCCCATGGCTCGGGACGCCCGGCGCGGGTCGCGAGCGCCCAGCGCGCGGGATACCACCGACATCCCGCCCAGGCCGGGCAACAGCCCGATGGCGACCGCCGCGATTTGGACCGGGAAGGCAGCGGACAGCCCGCTCAACGCGTTGACGCCCACCACGTTGCCGATGAATGCGCGGTCAACGATGCTGTACAGGGCCATCACGATGATGGCGAACATCGGCGGGAAAGCCATCTGCAGCAGCAGGCGCCACATGGGGGCGGTGCCCATGGCTTCGGCCTGTCGGGTTGATTGTTCGGAAGTTGCCATAAACTGGGCCGGGAGATCGTTTTGACCGGTTAAACGCCGCGATGCTAAAATCAAGCGAGCACGCATTATAAGAAGAACAGGATGCCAGTGAGCATCCGCCTGGACACCAATCTCCGTAGAAGCGAGATGGGACGGAGTACGTCAAGGAGGTGTCAAATGTCCGGACATTCCAAGTGGTCGACGATCAAACGAGCCAAGGGAGCGGCCGACGCCAAGCGTGGCGCGCTGTTCACCAAGCTGGCGCGGAACATCAGCTTGGCGGTCAAGGAAGGCGGAGGCGGGGGCGATCCCGATATGAACTTCCGGCTGCGTATCGCCATCGACCAGGCCAAGTCCAACAACATGCCGCAGGACAGCATCACCCGGGCCATCCGACGGGCCACCGGCGAGGGCGGGGAAGGCATGGAGGACCTGGCCGAGGTCACCTACGAGGGCTACGGCCCCAGCGGCGGAGCCATCCTGGTCAAGGCCCTCACCACCAACCGCAACCGCACCGCGTCCGAAGTACGGTCTGCGTTCAACAAGGGCGGCGGGAACCTGGGCGAAGCGGGATGCGTTGCCTGGAACTTCGACAGCCGCGGCCTGATCACGCTGGAGATCGATGACGAGGCGGTGGCCGAAGAGTTGATCATGACCGCCATCGACGCCGAAGCCGAGGACGTGAACTTCGAGGACGGCATCCTGGAGGTGTACACGGCTCCCGAGAACCTGCTGTCGGTCAAGTCCGCGCTGGAAGGCGAAGGGGCGCAGCCGTCGTCGGCCGACGTGTCCATGGTGCCAAAGACAGTGGTGCCATTGGAAGACCGGGCAGCCGAGCAGACCCTGCGGCTGCTGGACACCCTCGAAGAGTTGGCCGACGTCCAGAAGGCGTACACCAACGCAGATTTCCCGGCCGAAGTGTTGGAACGCTACGGGTCCGCTGCCTGATGCGAGTTCTGGCCATCGACCCGGGCACACTGCGGATGGGATACGCTGTCCTCGACGCCGAACCGGCGCCGGAGGCGGACGATTACGGCGTGGTGCCCATGCGTCGCGACATGCCCATCGAGCAGCGCCTGTACCAGCTGCACACGCACATCCTGAACATGATCCACGTATTCCAACCGGACGCCATTGCGGTGGAGGACCCGTTCGTGGGCCGCGGCGAGCGGTCTTTTGCGAAATCGGCCCTGGCCATCGGACAGGCACAGGCCGTGGTGCTGATTGGCGCGGCCAGCCAGGGGATACCGGTGCACCGGTATTCGCCGGCTGACGTGAAGATGGCGGTGACCGACTACGGCCGGGCCAGCAAGGAACAGGTGCAGCAGATCGCCGCGTCCAGGTTGGGATTGGCTCACCAGCCGGAACCGGACGCGGCCGACGCTCTGGCGGTGGGCCTGTGTCACCTGCAGCGAATGCAGGCTGATGACTTGCGATCCCGAGAGATAACCCCCGGGAAGGAACTGTAGGCAGTGTTGGTCGGCGTGCGGGGCGCGCTGGAGGCCGTGGGGTCGGACTGGGTCAACGTGCAGGTGGGCGGCGTCACCTTGCAGGTGTCGGTACCAGCGTCGTCGGTGGCTGGTTTGGGCAGCGTAGGGGAGCAGGTCCGGCTGCATACCATACTGCGCATCCAGAACGAGCAGCCGGTACTGTACGGGTTTGCGGAAGCGGGATCGGTGGAGCTGTTTGGCGCGCTGACCGGGGTCTCCGGCATCGGGCCGCGTTCGGCGATGGCGATCCTGTCGGAGTTGGGAGAGGACGGTTTCCGGCAGGCGGTGGCATCGGAGGATGTTGGCGCGCTGGCCCGCGCCCAGGGAGTCGGGCGGCGCACCGCGCAGCGGGTGGTGCTGGAATTGCGGGGCAAGTTGCCGGACGCTGATGCGGGGTCGCCGGTTCTCGCGGCGGCCGCAGGAACCGACGCGGAGGCCGTGGAGGCGCTGACCGCATTGGGGATGTCGCTTGCCGACGCGCGGCAGGCG
The DNA here is from genome assembly GCA_028873965.1 of Chloroflexota bacterium. Taxonomy (GTDB): domain Bacteria; phylum Chloroflexota; class Dehalococcoidia; order Lucifugimonadales; family UBA3495; genus Bin87. The sequence goes on along the minus strand of JAPPMU010000015.1, from coordinate 61,352 downwards.
GTGGCCGGGCTGGACCTGTCTTCGGAGGCGACGGTCGAAGACAAGGTGCGACAGGCGCTGCTGGCCATCGGTGGCGGGTGAGGCGATTGGCTTATAATGGGCCTGCCGGTTCGCCGGCGTCAGTTTGGTTCGGTACGCGCCGGAGTGGGGTATTGACATGACCACTGCAAAGCCGCAGGCGTTGTCCACGGAACGCAACGTGTTCGACGGCATTTACTACCCGGATGAGGATGGTATTCCCTTGCCTGACGGACCGGAACAGGAAATCCACTACGACCGGGTTACGCCGGTGCTGCGGGCTTATCTGGAACAGTACTACGACGTAATCGTGACTGGCGACACCTTCCTGTATTACGAGCGGGGCAACCGGCGGGCTGTGGTGGCGCCGGACTGCCACATCACCTTTGGCGTCAACCGGGACGACATCCTCCCTCACAATTCCTACTTCACCTGGCATTTGGGCCGGATTCCCGACTTTGTGCTCGAGATCGGGTCGCGGAGTACGGCGCGGGCGGACCTGGGCCGGAAGCGGGATTTGTACGCCTCCCTGGGCATCGGCGAATACTGGCGTTACGATCCCTCGCCGGACAGCCGGCACTACAGCGAGCCGCTGGTGGGCGAACGGCTGGAAAACGGGCGGTACGTCCGCATGGAAGTCGCGCCGGGACCCGACGGTATGTTGCGGGGCCACAGCCCGGCTTTGGGCATGGACTTGTGCTGGGACGACGGGCGGCTGCGGTTTTACGATACGATAAAGGGCGTATGGGTGCCGGACTACTACGATCTGCGGGAAGCTCACGCCGAGGCGGAAGCGGCTCGCGACACGGCGGAGGAAGCGCGCCAAACGGCGGAAGAACGCCTCGCCGAGGAACGGGCTGCTCGCCGGGACGCGGAGACGCGGATGGCTGAGATGGAAGCCGAGCTGAGCCGGCTGCGGGGCGAAGCGTCATAAGCGGGAGGTAACGCCATGCCTGATTTTCAGCTGGTGGCGGATTTCGGCATGATGGGAGACCAGGAACAGGCGGTCCAACGCCTGGCCGCCGGCGTGCGCGAGGGTCTCGATTACCAGACGCTGCTGGGTGTCACCGGCAGCGGCAAGACCTTCACCATGGCCAACATCGTTCAGGAGGTTCAGCGTCCTACGATCGTCATCGCGCACAACAAGACGCTGGCCGCCCAACTGGCCACGGAGTTCAAGGAGTTCTTCCCGCACAACGCCGTGGAGTACTTCGTCTCCTACTACGACTATTACCAACCGGAAGCCTACATCCCGCGCTCCGACACCTACATCGAGAAGGACAGCAGCGTCAACGAGGAGCTGGACAAGCTGCGGCTGGCGTCCACCACATCGCTGCTGACCCGCCGGGACACGCTGATCGTGGCGTCGGTGTCTTGCATCTACGGCCTGGGCGATCCGTCGGACTACTTCGAGATGGTGGCCCGGGTGGAAGTCGGCGAGGAATATAACCGGCGCGCTCTGCTCCGGCAGTTGATCGACATGCAGTACGAGCGCAACGACACTGACCTGGCCCGCGGGCGGTTCACGGTGCGGGGCGACACGCTCGAAATAGTGCCGGCCTACGAGGAATTCGCGGTGCGGATCCAGTTTTTCGGCGACGAGGTGGAGCGGATCCTCACGCTGGACACGCTGACCGGCGAGGTGCTCAACGAGCGCAGCGAGTTTTCCATTTACCCGGCCAAACACTTCGTGACCAGCCGGGAGAAGCTGGATGCAGCTCTCATCGACATCGACGTCGAGATGAAGGAGCGGGTGGACTGGCTGCGTCAGCAGGGGAAGCTGCTGGAAGCGCAACGCCTGGAGCAACGGACCCGCTACGACATGGAGATGCTGGACGAAACCGGGTTCTGCGCCGGCGTGGAGAACTACGCGCGGCACCTGTCGCGCCGGCCCGCCGGCAGCCCGCCGTGGACCCTGCTGGACTACTTCCCCGACGACTATCTGATGTTCGTGGACGAGTCGCACATGACGCTGCCACAGGTGCGGGGGATGTACAACGGGGACATATCCCGGAAGACCACGCTGGTAGAGTACGGCTTCCGGTTGCCGTCAGCCCTGGACAACCGCCCGCTGCACTTCCAGGAGTTCGAAGACCACATCAACCAGGTGGTGTACGTGTCGGCGACGCCGGGCCCGCTGGAGATGGAGCGGACCAGCACCATCGTCGAGCAGGTGATCCGGCCCACCGGGTTGTTGGACCCGACCATAGAGGTCAAGCCCACCGAGGGCCAGATTGACGACCTGCTGCACCAGATACGGTTGCGGGTGAACCAGCAGGAAAGGGTGCTGGTGACCACGCTGACCAAGCGCATGGCCGAGGAACTGGCCGATTACCTGTCGGAGGCCGGGATCCGCAACCACTACCTGCACTCGGACATCGAGACCCTGAACCGGGTGGAGATCCTGCGCGACCTGCGCCTGGGCATCTATGACGTGGTGGTGGGCATCAACCTGCTGCGAGAAGGCCTGGACCTGCCCGAGGTTAGCCTGGTGGCGATCCTTGACGCCGACAAGGAGGGCTACCTACGCTCAACCACATCGCTGATACAGACCGTGGGTCGCGCCGCACGCCACGCTTCCGGGCACGTGATCATGTACGCCGACCGGGTCACCGACTCGATGCAGAACGCCATCGACGAGACCTACCGCCGTCGGGCCATCCAGGGGGCGCACAACGAGCGCCACGGCATCGAGCCGCAGTCGATCCACAAGGCAGTGCGGGACATCACCGAGGGCCTGCGCGGGGTTGCCGAGACCAAGGCCTCTTACCAGGTGGCCCGGGAAGAGATGTCGCGGGACGACATGTACCGGGTCATCAAGGACTTGGAGTTCCAGATGAAAGAAGCCGCGCGCTCCCTGGAGTTCGAGAAGGCCGCGCACCTGCGGGACGAAATGCTGGAGCTGAAGAAGATCATCGTCACCGAAGAGAAGATGATGGCAGTCGCCGGCGCGTAAACCTACCAGCGCTGGGCCAGGTTGGTGACGAGGTTGTAGATGAACCAGCCGTCGCCGGTGCGGAACTCCTGGGGCTTGGCGGTCTGGGCGTCGCGCATCACGCCGATGCCGTCCTCGTAAGGCTCGAAGGACACGATAAGCGCGGTGATACTCTCCATCTACCTCATGCCATCAAATGGCTGTTCACGTAGTTGTGCAGCTCATTCAGCACCGCGGCGTTTTCTTCCAAAGTGAACTCGTCCACCAGGTAGTCGTGCTCGCCGCTGACGCCGCTGACCGCGCCGGAGTCGACCAGGAATCGGATGCAATCGGCGTCCGTGTCCACGTCCGGGAGCAGGTTGCGGCCAACCTCCAGGGACAGCGCGGCGACCAACCCGTACCCACCCCAGTTTGACGTGCTGGATATGATGAGCCGGTCGCAGCCCACCACGGCGGGGTGGTCAGGCAGCTGATCTGCCTGGGCGACCACCTCGGCCAGATTGCCCATGCCGATCTCGTTGCCGCCGTCGCCGATGCCGATGGACGGCAGTCCACACTCGAACAGCCGGTCCACGCGAGCGGTTTGCGGCGTAATGTCCCGCCCGCGCATATTGCGATAGACGCCGTCGGCGTCACGGGAACACCGCTCGATGGAGATGAGCAACGCCGGGTCACGCTCGGTGATGGTTTCCTGCACGAAGTGTTCGTTGATGTTGGGATCATCGATGATGGGGAACCGGATGATCGGTGAGGGATCTCGATGTCGCGCCCGCCAGGACGCCATCATGTAGGCCATTGGCTCATCCGCCGTGTACATCACCGGGTTGCCCAGTTCCCGCAGGGCGTTGCCGATGGCGAAGGCTCCCGGAGGCCCGTCGGTTTCCGGCGCGTCGCTCATCATGATGTAAAACCCGGTGGCAATGATCACCGGGCCCGAGTGGACCAATGCGTAACGGGCGGCCTGGGTGCAGAAATCCGCCGGCACGTGGGGGCGCAGCGCGTTGATGCCGCGCCGGTCGTGGTCGAGAATGATGTCTTCGATGGTGCGCGTCATGATGCTCCCCGGTCAGATTACTGCGTAGTCGGAGTCGCGGCGGTCGGTGATGAACATCTTCCCGGGTGCGTGGGTGATCATCAGCGGCGGCTTGCAGTTGAGGGCCACGGCCTGCGGAGTGACGCCGCAAGCCCAGAACACCGGCACCTCTCCCGGTTTGATCTCGACCGCATCGCCGAACTCCGGCGCGGCGATATTGCGGATTCCGATGGCATCCGGATCGCCGATGTGAACCGGCGCGCCGTGGGTGTCAGGGAACCTGGAGGTCACTTGCACCGCCCGCACGATCTGTTCCTGCGGGATGGGGCGCATGCTCACCACCATGGGGCCGGAAAACATGCCGGCCGGCCTGGTGGCGATGTTGGTGATGTACATGGGCACGTTGCTGCCCGCTTCCTGGTGACGCAGGGGAATGCCGGAATCGGCCATTGCCGCCTCGAAAGAGAAGCTACAGCCGAGAAGGAAAGACACGAGGTCTTCCCGCCACACGTCCGCCACCGATGTCAGTTCGGCGGTCATCTCGCCGTTCTCGTAGATGCGGTAGGCGGGCACGTCGGTGCTGATGTCGGCGCCCGGAGCGGTGAACGACGGCTCGACGGAACCGGCCTCGATGACTTCCAGCAGAGGGCACGGCTGCGGGTTGCGCTGGCAGAAGAGCAGGAAATCGAACGCCAGGTCTCGGGGCAGGACCGCAAGATTCGCCTGCACGTGCCCATTGGCCAGGCCGGAGGTTACGCCGCCGTACTCTCCGGCTCGGATAATCCGGCGCAGTTCGGCGGGTTGCGTGGGCAGCATCGTAGCGGTGGTCATGGTGAGTCTCCAATGGGGACGGCAGGGTAGGTCGGGCGCGCCTTATGCTAGAATTGCGCCGTTCATTGCGATGATGGACAAGGGCAATGATAGACAGGTGACCGGCCAGCGTCAATTTCGGCTCGGGGTCGCCAGCGAATCAATCCAGCAGGCAGGAAACCGGTTTGTACAACGTGTTTTTGCTCACCCGGCCGGGCGACGCAATGACCTCGCTGGCGGGCCAAATCGACCGCGCCGGGCTGTCCTACCGGTCGGGCAGCGACGTGATGGAGCTGGAAGATGTGGCACACTCCGACAAGGTGGACGTGGTGCTGCTGGACCTGTCTGCGGTGGGCATCGGCGCGCAATCGGTCATCGAGCGGGTCAGCCAGCTATCGCTGCCGACGCTGCTGGTCATGGACGAGACGGCGATCGGGCAGTACGACCCGGCGATTAATCCTGACGACTTCATCGTGGCTCCCTTGGGCCCCGCGGAACTGGTAGCCCGTGTCGGCCAGATTGTGTACCGACGCGACGGCCGCGGCGGTGAGCAGCTGGTCCGGGTGGGCGAATTGACCATCGACCTGCAAAGCTACGAGGTGACGATGGCCGGCCGGCGGATTTCGCTGACCTACAAGGAGTTCCAACTGCTCACCCTGTTGGCGTCAAACCCGGGCCGGGTCTACACGCGGGAGGCGCTGCTGAACCAGGTTTGGGGCTACGACTACCTGGGCGGAACGCGCACGGTGGACGTTCACATCAGGCGGCTGCGGTCCAAGTTGGAGGACCCGGATCACCTGTTCGTGGAAACCATCTGGAACGTCGGGTACCGGTTCCGAGACGTTGCATCCGAGGGATGACGCGGCGTCCCTAGGCGCGGCTTCGTTGCGATGCAGGGCGGGTCAATCGCTGATGTTGTCCTGAACCCGGGCCAGGAACCGATCCCGCTCGGCGGCGATCCCGGCGTGTTTCGGGTCGGCAAGCTCCGGGTCGGCGTCGAGGATGGCAGCGGCTTCCTGGCGGGCCAGAGCCATGAGGTCCTGGTCGAACACGTTGGCGATGCGGAGTATGGTCTGGTCGCCGCTCTGGGTGGTGCCGAAGATGTCGCCTTCGTGGCGCATCTGCAAGTCTATCTCCGCGAGCTTGAACCCGTCGCGGTTGTTTTCCAGGGCCGACAGCCGTTCCCGCGCCCGTTCCGACTCCGACTCGGACATGAGCAGGCAGTAGCTGCGGTGTTCGCCGCGCCCGACGCGGCCGCGGAATTGGTGCAGCTGGGCCAGGCCAAAGCGGTCGGCGCCGTCGATCATCATCACCGTGGCGTTGGGCACGTCGATGCCGACCTCGACCACGGCGGTGGCGACCAGAACGTCAAGATCGCCGTCGCGGAACTGTCGCATCACCTTGTCTTTGTCACGGGACGACAGGCGGCCGTGGAGCAGTCCCACCTTGAGGTCTGGGAACACCTCGTTGGACAGGCGTTTGTGCTCCTCGGTGGCGGCCCGCACGTCGAGGTTTTCCGACTCCTCTACCAACGGACAGATGACGAATGCCTGGCGGCCGGCCTCCACCTGCTGGCGGACGAAACCGTAGGCGGCGGCGCGCTTGTCTTCAGGCACCAGCCGGGTGAGGATGTCCTGCCGCCCCGGCGGGAGCTCGTCAATGGTTGAAACGTCCAGGTCGCCGTACAAGGTGAGCTGCAATGTGCGGGGAATGGGCGTGGCAGACATCATGAGGGCGTGGGGTTGTTCCGCGCCGGCGCCCCTTAGAGCGGTGCGTTGGGCGACGCCAAAGCGGTGCTGCTCGTCGGTGATGGCCAGAACCAGGTTGGGCAGTTCGACGCCATCCTGAATGAGGGCGTGCGTGCCGATCAGCAGATCGAGGTGACCTTCGGAGGCGAGGCGCAGGACCTCCCGTCGTGGCGCAGCGCGGGTGCTGCCGGTCAGCAGGCCGACGGTGAAAGGACGGCGCAGGCTGGGAAGATACGCCGAAAAAACGTTGGGCTGTTGCAAGGGTTGCTCGAAGGTGGAGAGGAGCCGCGCGACCGTGGCAAAGTGCTGTTCGGACAACACCTCGGTGGGGGCCATCAGGGCCGACTGGCGATGGTCCGATGCCGCCGCCAGTATTGCGGTCAGCGCGACCAGGGTCTTGCCGCTGCCCACTTCGCCCTGCAACAGGCGGCTCATGGGCGGGGTGCCCCGGGCCATGTCGGCCAGGATTTCGCCAATGCAGCGCACCTGCGCCCTGGTGGGAGTGAAGGGCAGCTCGGACAGGAACCCGTCCACCGCCGGGCCGCTGTACTGGACTGCAATCCCGGTGGCGTCGCGCTCGCGATGGCGGCGCCGACCCAGGATGGCCATCTGAAAGGCCAGGATTTCGTCGAAGGCGAGGCGCCGGCGAGCGCGGTCAGCGTTGAGCAGGTCCGGCGGGTAGTGGGCGTTGCTGAGGGCTTGTTGAATGCCGACCAACTGGGTGCGGGCCAGGGTGTCGGCGGGCATGGGTTCCTCAACACCGCTCAGGAAGCGTTCTAGGGCGCGCCAGGTGATGCTCCGCAGGTTGCGCGCGGTCATGCCCTGGGTGAGGCGATACACCGGGGTGACGCGGCCCGCGTTCAGCGGTGGCGCGGAATCGGTGACCACGTCGTATTCGGGCGACTGGATCGTCAGCCGGCCACGATTGAGTTCGGCTTTGCCGTGCACGACCATCGTGCCGCCGGATCGCAGGCTGCGGGCGAGAAACCCCTGCCCGAACCACTGGAGGTCGATGGCGCCGGTGTTGTCCCGCAGCGTTGCCTCGACCAATTGCAATCTGCGCTGGCCGACATTGGCGGAACGTATATCGAGCAGATTGCCCTCCAGGGTGAAGATCCCACCGGCGTATACGTCGGCGATGCTGGTGACGCCGGCCCGGTCATCGTAGCGACGCGGGAGCATGTAGAGCAGGTCTCGAACCGTGCCGGCCCCCAAAGACTCCAGCCGCTGCACGGTTTTGGCGTCCATGCGGCGTACCGCGGAAACGGGTTCGTCCGGGTCGCCCGGGTTGGCGGCGAACTTGGGCGCCGCGTGCGGCCGCCGTCGCACGGGCACGTGCCGGAAAGCATCGCCGGTGTCGAAGAGGGAAGTTTCAGGCGCCGGGTCTATCTCCGCCGGTTCTGCTGGTTGAGTCGGCGGCGGACGGTCCGACTCCGGTCCCGGCGGCACGGCCTCGTCGGCCAGGGCGCTGCGCCAGGCTGAGACCCATTCCCGTCGGGCGTCGTGCGGAAGCTCTCGGTAGGGAGCGGAGATCAGCGTGGCGACGCGATGAGGGTCGTTATCCAGGCACGCGCGGAGTTCCGGCTCCCAGCGCTCAATGAAACGGCGGATGCCACCGCTCACGGCGTTGTCGCCGAAACCCTTGTGCTCCTCCAGGGCAAGAATTTTCGCAAAGGCGTCGCGCCAAACGGGAACGGTTTCGCCGCGGTGCGTGTCCATTCGCCCGACTCCATGCGGAGCCCGTTCGTATTCGGAGCGGCCGGCGGCCGTCAGGGGAGGGTAGATATCGCCACGGCGCCCGGGCCGACGTGGGTCCCGATGGCGGAACCGACCCGCAGGGTATAGGTGTTTTCAGGATCCGCTAGGTCGGACAGGCGGTTGCGCATTTCCTCGGCGGGCGCGGCGTCGGTGGTATAGGCGACGGCGAGCTTGGAGGCCGGGCCCTGTTCGCGCACCAACTCCTCCAGGCGCTGCAATCCACGCCGGAGGTTGCGTGGCCGGTCCACCGGCAGCACCTCACCGTTAGCCACCTTGAGGATGGGCTTCACCTTGAGCAGCGAACCCATGAATGCCTGGGCTTTGCCGATGCGGCCGCCTTTTTGCAGATATTCCAACGTGTCCACCATGGCGAACCCGTAGCTTCGACCCGCGCGGGTTTGCGCGGCGGAGACGACCGAATCCAACGTCGCGTCCGGCGCGGCGGCATCCTCGGCAGCGGCGATCACCTGGAGCATGTGCCCGACTGATGCGGTGCCAGCGTCAATCACGGTTATAGCGCCGTCCTCAAATTGGGAGGCAGCCTGCATGGCGGAGTTGTAGGTCCCGCTGAGCTCTTTTGGCACGGTGATGCATACGACCTGATCTCCCGCCGTGACCAGAGGCTCCATCGCCTCGGTAAAGTCGCGGGGTGTTGGTTGGGACGTGCTGGGCAGCTGAGCCGAGGACTGAAGACGGGCGTAAAACTGGGAGGGATTGATGTCGATTCCCTGGCGGAAGGACTCTTCGCCGAAAAGGACATAGGCGGGGACAACGGAGATTCCGAATTGGTCGACGGTCTCCCGGGCAATATCGCAGGTACTGTCAGTGATGATTTTTATGGCCATGCGGGACGCTCCTTCGCCGAATCACGTATAGGAGAAGTTATTCGACTGATACCAGGTACGGATAATGGGGTTGACCGCCTTCGTAGACGTCCACCTCTGCTCCTCCGTAGGCTTCCTCCATCTCTTCCTGCAAGGCGGCAGCCGATTCCGCCGAAGCCCCCTCCCCCCAATACAGGGTAATCACGCTATTTTCGTCAGCAGCAGAGTGTTGCAATCCTGCGCGCGCGGCATCATCGGCGGTATCCGCCAAGGCGGCGAGCCGGCCGTCCAGGATCGCCATGTATTCGCCTTCCCGTACTTCTTGACCATCGACCACCGAGTCGCGAACTGCCTGGGTCACCTCCAGGGTTTCCACGCCAGCGCGAGCCGACTCCATGTTGGCCAGATTGTCTTCAACAGACACTTCAGGGTTAAAGCCGAGCAGCGCCCCGGTACCCTGAGGCATGGTGCGGGTGCCCAGGACGTGCAGCGTGACCTCGCCGGTGTCGGCTTCGGCCGCCTGGTTGGCGGTGAGAATGACGTTGTGATTGTTGGGCAGAACGATCACGTCCGTGGTGCCGGCGGACATGGCGGCGTCGATGATCTCGATGGCGCTGGGGTTGAGGGTCTGCCCGCCGGGTATGATGGCGGCGCATCCGGCGTCCTGGAACAGGTCGGCCAGGCCCTTGCCCGAGGCGACGGCGATCACTGAAACGCCGGCGCGTATCTCGGCGGGTCGGGCACGCTCCCGGTGTCCGGCCGTCCAGTCGCGATTCTGGAGGCTCATGTTGTCGATTTTCAGCTCGTCCAGTTCGCCGAAACTGATACCGTAGGTCAACGCCGAGCCGGGGTCCGCGGTGTGCACGTGGATCCGGGCAGCCTGGCCCCCGCCCACGACCACCGTGGAATCGGTAATTTGGGCGAATCCGTTGCGTAGGTCGTCAACGTTAAGGTCCTGGCCGTGGATAACGAATTGCGTGCAATAGCCGAATTCCTCAGCCTCATGGGCGTCCAGGAAGTCGGCATCGATGGCGACGGACGCCGTTTGCCGCGGGTCGATCACGCCGCCAACGCTGCGCAAGCCCAGATCCACCGGAGTGTCGGTTTCTCCCAACAGGTGCTGGAGCGCGCCTCCGATGATCGCAACCACGCCCAAGCCGCCGGAGTCGACCACGCCGGCTTCCTTCAGGACCGGGAGCTGATCGGGGGTGCGGGCGAGGGCTTCGATTGCTCCTTCGTACGCGATCTGCCACAGGGCAACGACGTCACGTTCTCCCGCGTCGTTGGCCTTCACGGCCGCATCGGATGCGCCGCGGATCACCGAGAGCATCGTACCCTCTCGGGGCTGGCTGACCGCATGATAGGCGGAGTCGGTGGCTGAGCGGAAGGCGGCCACGGCGTGGGATGAGTCGATCTCGAAGGCGCCGGCGACGCCATCGGCGAAACCGCGCAGCAACTGGGACAGGATCACTCCGCTGTTGCCGCGAGCCCCCCAGAAGGCGCCGGTGGCGACGGATTCGGCGACTTCTCCGGCGGCTTCCGCGTCGGCGTCCTTGTTCATCTGGTCCAGGCCGGCACGCAGGGTGAGCAACATATTGGTGCCGGTGTCGCCGTCAGGAACCGGGAAAACGTTCAGGGCGTTGGCGGCGTCCCGATACAGTTCCATGTATGCAACCGCGCCAAGCATGGCCTGGCGCAGATCAGCGGCCTGCAGCGTGGTGAAAAGGGAAGTCATACGACAAATATTGTGCAGGGGACAACTGGCCGCAAGTATATCACAGCGAATCTTACGTTCCCGTAGCGTGGATTTAGCGGGTTTGTCGATTTACGGATTTGCCGGCAGGCTACCAACGTGGCACACTCTGGGCACCCAGCGATTGCAGCACACGCGAGGCGCATATGAGTCAGCAGCTTCCGCCCGAAGTTATCAACCTGATAAACGCCGCACTTACCGAGGACCAGGCATTCAACGATCCGACCACCCAGACGCTGATCCCCGACAGTGTGACGGGAAACGGCATGTTGAGGGCCAAGGCTGATGGCGTGCTGGCCGGCGGTCCGGTGGCGGAGGCCGTGTTCAGACGTATTGATCCCGATCTTGACGTCGAATTGCTGCTGGGCGATGGGGCCGAACTCGAACCCGGTACGGATATCGCCAGCGTGGTGGGGTCGGCAGCGGCGATTCTGCGAGCAGAGCGCACCGCGCTGAACTTCATGCAGCGGATGAGCGGCATCGCCACGGCCACCAATCGGTACGTGCGCGCGGTGGAGGGGACGGCCGCCAGGATAGTTGATACTCGGAAAACCGCGCCGGGACACCGTTATCTGGATAAGTACAGCGTGCGCATGGGCGGAGGGTACAACCACCGCATCAACCTGGCGGACGGCATCCTGATCAAGGACAACCACCTGGCCGCCCGCGCGTCGCTGGAAGAACCGCTGGGAGCCGTGGTGCGGCACGCCATATCCCAGGCGTCGCACACCATCCGCGTGGAAGTTGAGGTCGAGTCCCTGGAACAGGTGCGGGAGGCCGTGGACGCCGGTGCCCACATCATCATGCTGGACAACATGCCGGTGGACATGATGCGGGAGGCGGTGGGCATCATCGCCGGCCGGGCGTCCATCGAGGCTTCGGGCGGGATCACATTGGCCACGGTGCGCGACGTGGCCGAAACCGGAGTGGACTTGATCAGCATCGGCGGCCTCACCCATTCCACCGACGCCCTGGACATTTCCCTGGACCTGGAGTTTCCCGACTGAGCGTGACGCCCCAGCGGCTGATCCCCTTGAACGCGTCCCTTGAACGCGGGTGGCGCGCGGCGGTATATTGCCGGTGAAAGTTTCGGCAAATCAAGAACAAGGAGCATTCCCCGATGGCACGATTGAATGACGTGACCCGAGACCAACTTGCCCCCGAGCATCAGGAATTTTTCGACTCCATCGCCAGCAGTCGCGGCAGCGTCCGTGGCCCATACGGCGTGCTGCTGAACAGCCCCGACCTGGCAGCGCGGGTGGCGCATACCGGCGCCTACGTTCGGTTCGACCTGGATATATCCGAGGCCCAGAAAGAGATCGTAATCTGCGCGACGGCCCGTGAGATCCGCCAGCAGTACGAGTTCTCCGCGCACGCCCGGCTGGCCCGCCAGGCCGGAGTGTCGGAGGACGTGGTCAATGCCATCGCCACCGGCAAGGCTCCCGAGGGCATGAGCGGCATCGAGGCCTCGCTGGTGAAGTACGTGCAGGAACTGTTCCGCAATCACAAGGTGAGCGACGAGACCTTCGGTGAGGTGTCGGGCCACTTCGGGATGCAAAAGACGGTGGAGATCACCGCGCTGATGGGTCACTACCTGCTGGTGGGGCAGATCCTCTCCGCCTTTGAGGTCGAGCTTCCCGAGGGCGTGCAGCCGGAAATCACCTAGCCGACATCCTGCGGCGTCGCCGCGCCCCATAGCCAAACGACCCCAACTGTAGGAGAGCCGACCATGGAACCCCTGATTCGCAACATCAAGGATTTTGCCGCTAGCGCGCCGGCGCGCCTGATCAGCGCCGATGACAACCCGCCCCTGGTGACCCTGGCCTATTCGGTCATTGAACCCGGCGGGACCAGCTCCCATCACATCCACGAGTGGGAGCACGAGGTCTACATCATCGAAGGCAGCGGCACGCTGGTGGCCGACGGGAAGGAATACCCGGTGAAGGCCGGCGACGCCATGTTCATTCCGCCGATGGTGGATCATGTGACCCGCAACGACGGCGACGGCAACATCCGCCGGATCGAGATCAACCCAATCTCCGCGGCCAGTGGCAACGCCCGTCCCGGCGGGTCCGAGCCGGGCGCGGGAACACCCCCGGTGATCCGCAACCACGCGGACCTGAATGATGAAACCGGACACACGATGCTGGGCGGTCGGGACGGCTGTCCGAACTACCTGATGCTGTACAACGGCGCGATGCAGCCGGGCGCGGTCAGCCACCCGGAAACCGGAGGGCACAACCACGAATGGGAGCACACGGTGTTTGTGCTGGAAGGCACGGGCACGCTGGTGGTGTCGGGCACGGAGTACACGGTGACCGCCGGCGACGCGGTGCTGGTGCCGCCGGGTGAGCATCACCAGTGGAAGAACGAGACCGATGCGCCGATGCTGCGGGTCACGTTCAACGACATCGTATCGGAAGGGCACGGCTGATTCGGGCCGATCAGTTGAAACAGAACGAGGCAATCGCGACGTTTGAAGCGCGATTGTCTCGTTTGCGTCTCAGGACACCGGGATCTTATTCACATGGCTGACTCCACGTTGATTGCATCAGTGCGCGGGCGCGAGGTTCTGGACTCTCGCGGCAATCCCACGGTGGAGGTTGACGTAACGCTGCGCGGGGGCGCATTTGGACGCGCCATTGTCCCGTCAGGGGCTTCGACCGGACGTCATGAGGCGGTGGAACTCCGGGACGGCGACCCCAGCCGCTACGAAGGGCTTGGCGTGTTGCGGGCAGTTTCGTCGGTGAACGAGTCCATTGCCCCCGCGGTTTGCGGCGACTGTGACGCGGTCGACCAACCGGCGTTAGACGCCCGGCTGCGCGAACTGGACGGCACGGCGAACAAGGCCAACCTCGGCGCCAACGCCATCCTGGGGGTGTCTCTGGCCGCCGCCCACGCCGCTGCCAACGCTGCCGGACAGCCGCTATACCGTTACCTGGGCGGCGCTGACGCATGTACGCTTCCGATGCCGATGGTGAACATAATCAGCGGCGGACGTCACGCGGCCGGCGGCTTGGACATGCAGGACTTCCTGGCGATTCCGATTGGAGCCGAAACTTACCGAGATGCGTTGCGAATGGTGGTGGCGGTGTACCGAGCCGTGGGCCGAGTGCTATCCCAGACCGGACCCTACGCCTACGCCTACGGCGTCGCGGATGAGGGCGGATACGGGCCGCCGCTGCCATGCCATGAAGACGCGCTGGGCCTGCTCTACGACGCCACGCGGTTGGCCGGGTACCGGTGCGCGCGCGACGGCGATATCGCCATCGGGCTGGACGTGGCGGCGACCGAATTCATTGCGGCTGATGGGAACTACGCGCTGCACGCCGAGGGACGCACATTTTCCTCCCGGGAACTGGTTGATCTTCTTGAGCACTGGGGCCGGGCCTACCCGATCATTTCGATTGAAGACGGGCTGGCCGAAGACGATTGGGATGGTTGGGACTACCTGACCGAAAAGCTGCGCGATTCAACCCAGCTGATAGGCGACGACCTGTTCACCACCAACCCGGAACGACTGGCGCGAGGCGCGGATGAAGGCATCGCCAACGCGGTGCTGGTGAAGCCAAACCAGATCGGAACCCTGACCGAGACGCTGGACACGGTGCGCTTGGCCCAGGAGCTGGGTTATCTTCCGGTGATTTCGGCTCGCTCCGGAGAGACGGAAGACACCACCATTGCCGACCTGGCTGTTGCCACCGGCGCCGGGCAAATTAAGATCGGCTCGATTACGAGGTCGGAACGACTGGCCAAGTACAATCGGTTGCTGAGAATAGAAGAAGAGCTTGGAAACCGGGGCAGATTCGCCGGCCGGGACGTGTTCGCCCGGTTTTTGGCACCATGACGACCGCCTCCGGGCTGGGAATGGCGATTCTCAGCGAACAGGCTCCACGCCTGGCGTTGGACCTGTCACATGAGCAGTTGGCCCAGTTCGCTGAATACCAGCGGCTGCTGTCCGAAGGGAATCGGCGGGCAAACCTGACCGCCATCACCGAGCCCGAAGCGGTTCAGGTGCGGCATTTCTTCGACTCCCTGACTGCCGTACTGGCGGTCAACGAGTGGCGGGATGGGTTGCGGGTGATTGACTTGGGAACCGGGGCCGGGTTTCCAGGGGCGCCGTTGAAGATAGTTTTCCCCGGCATCCATTTGACGCTGGTGGAATCGACGGCCAAGAAGACGGCGTTTCTGGATACGCTGGTGGCGAGTTTGGGCCTCGACAACGTGGACGTGGTTACCGCGCGCGTCGAGGAATTGGCGCGCACGGAAGGCTACCGGGGGCAGTTCGACGTGGCGCTGGCTCGTGGAGTGGCGCCTATGTCGGTGCTGGTGGAGTACGCGCTGCCGTTGTGCAAGGGGCATGGAACGCTGGTGGCCTGGAAGGGAAAGGACGGGCCGGCGGAGACCCAGGCGGCTAATAACGCGCTGTCGGAGCTGGGCGGCAGGGTTGTTGGCGCGCTCTCCATGAACGAACTGTCTCCCCCGCTACCGCCAAATCGTTGGCTCATAACCGTGGAGAAGGTGCGCCGCACGCCGGGCAAGTACCCGCGCCGGGTCGGCGTGCCCGCCAAGCAGCCGCTATAAGCCGATCGCGTCCAGGTCGATGCGGCCGCCGTCGCTCCAACCCCGGGCGCGGTAGTAGTCGGCGATCATCGCATCCAACTCGTCCGTCGTGAGCCCGATGCCGGCGGCGACACCGTCGGCAAGCGGTTCGGTCAGAGTGCGACCCGGGAGCGTGTCGTCGGTGCGTTGCCAGCCCCACCGCTGGTTGTAGCCTTTTTTGAGGTCGGCGATGTGGGCGGCGGCGCGGCGGAGCTCGTCAGCATCGAAATCCTCCCAGCCGGTCACCATGCGGTACACGGCGGCCGATTCTTCCCAGAAATCGCCAAACGCGCGGCGGAGGAACTTGCACCAGATGAGAGAGTCCAACGCCGCCGCGAAATCCTCGCTGTCGGCCGCTATCTTGCCGCGCCGGTCGTCTACGGTGAGGCGGTCCACCTCCGGCGAGAAGTCGGCGTCGTAGGCAGAGGTGCGATTGTGGCAGGCGCCGCGTGGGGTGGTGGCCAGTCCTAAAGCCAGGGTCTTCAGGCTGCGGGGTTCGTAGCCGGGCATCTCCAGCCCCTTGACCTGCATGGCCCAGGATTCTGATCCGCCGCCAACTTGCTCTGCAGCAAGCCGGCTGCCCTCGGCCAGCAGATTGCCCAGAGAACCACGCCGATGCCCGATGTCGTCCAACAGGTCGATTACTGCTACACCGTCACCGAAGTTCAACGCAGGGTTGGCGCCGCTGCTTGGATCGCCAAGGTCCAGGGACGGCAACAGTCCCCGCTCGGCGGTTTCCATAGCCCAGGCAATGACCCCGCCGGCGGAAATGGTGTCCAGGCCCAGTTCGTCGCATCGACGCACCGCGTGGATGACCGCATCGGGATCGCCGACGCCAACCAGCGGGCCCAAGGCGAAGAGGCTTTCGTATTCCAGGCGGGCGCTGATTTCGCCGCCTTGCCTTGCCCGCTTGTCTTTTTGGCCCACGGTAACGACCTTTTCGCATCCGATGGTGCAGTTGGCACAGTGGGCTGAGCGCGTGGCGCGGGTCTGGTGCAGGGACTCGCCGCTGACCGCCTCCGCGTCCTCGAAGGTGGACTGCTGGAAATTGCGCGTGGGCAGCGTCCCCAGGCGATTAAACACCGATACGTTGGCAATCGTTCCCAGCTCGCGGTACTTGGCGGTGGCGGCGCCCAGGCTGCGTCGGCTGAGGTCGTGGGCGTACTCGCGCAGGGCGTCGGGATGGGCCACGGGCGGATCCGCATCAGGATCACCCTTGACGGCGATGGCCTTGAGGTTCTTGCTGCCCATGACCGCCCCGGGGCCGCAGCGGCCGGCTTGGCGCCCGCCGTCGTTGGCGATGCTGGCAAAGCGGACCAGGTTCTCTCCGGCCGGGCCGATGCAGGCCACGCGGACAGGGCGGCGGCCACCGTCGTCCAACTCCCGTTTGACCGCCGACTCGGTGTCCATTGTGGATAGGCCCATCAGATGGTCGGCCGGTCTGACGTTGGGAACACCGTCGACGTCGACATGCAGCAAAGAGGGACGCTCCGCCCGACCCGTGATCACCAGTGCGTCGCCGCAGGCCCGTTTCAGCTCGACGGCCAAGTGACTGGAGGACAGCCCGTCGGCGATGAAGCCGGTCAGCGGAGACCGGGTCATCACGGCAAACTTGCTGGAGGTCGTGAGGCGGGTACCCACGAGGGGGCTGGTTACGAAAATCAGGGGGTTGTCCGGTTCCAGCGCGGAGTCGAGAAGTCGCATTCTGGCGGTGGGGACAAGACGTTCGCCGTCGTGGTCAACCGGGGGGCCGCCGTAACGATGCAGCAGCCACGTGCCCAGGCCGATGCCCCCGATGGCCGAGCGGAGGACTTCCTTTGGTATTGGGTCGCGTCGATATTGCCCGGTGGTCAGATCAACCACCGTGGCGTATCCACGGTAGCCGTACAGGGCAGGCATGGTCTCACCCGCCGGCCTGGTTGGAGAGGAGAAGCAACGACTCACCCGATCTCCAATCCAGGGGTCCGTTCATGTCGGGCGACAAAAATGCGAGGCCGTTCCGGTTCAGAGCGTATCCTTCGGCGACGGTGACCGCGCCGTCGTCGGATCGGCACAACACATTACACATCAGCCTGGGACACTCTTCCGCGAGAGCATCCAACAACGCGGCTATGGATGCCTGGTCCTCGACTGCCAGATCGAAACTGTTGACGCCAGCGTGGACACGGGCCATACCGAACAGTTCAACGGTGACGACCACAGCATTGCCGGTTGCGGTGGCCGAGTTCATCGCGCCAATTCCATGGCTCGGGACAGGTCTTCAGGCCGGTTGATGTTGAAGAAGCTGAGCAGATCGGGGTCGAATCTTCGGATGTCGTCTTCGGGAACGTAGCGCACGGCCACGTCGTCAAAAAAACCGGAAATCTTGAGCTGGCCGGCGCGAAGACGGCCCTCTATGGCCGGCAGGCAACGCCGGTTGTAGAGCGCGTGGGTGGGTTCCGGTCGGCCGTCCACCACGGGCACCACGGCGTCGACACCATCCCGCAGTCCGGCCATGTGGGCCAGCAGGGGCGCCGACAGGAAGGGCATATCGCAGGCGGCAACCAGGGACCAGTCGGTGGAGGAGGCGTTCAAGCCGGTGTAGATGCCGCCCAGGGAACCGCAGTCGGGAAAGACGTCGACCGCGGTCAGGTGATCGTCGTCCAGGGGCAATGCGGCGGTGCGTTCTGGGTCCGCGACAACGACAATGACCTGGCTGGAGGAGACGGCCTCAGAGGCCCGGCGGATGACTCGGCGGATGAGTGGCTCCCCGTCGAAGGGTTCGATGGCTTTGTCGCGTCCCAGCCGACGACTCTGACCGCCGGCAAGGATTACGGCGGTAATTGGTGTATTGTCGACGGAATTCATAACGAATGTCGCACCGCTGACCTGATAGTCTCAGCATATCACCCGCGCAAGGGAACCGCACGTTGCGGGCCAGGTCGGAGTCGTCAGGCTTCGCGTTGGCCGAGGAAATTGCGCATCCGCTGGACGCACCACTCGGGGTAGATGACGTTGACGCCGTGGCCCAGGCCGGGCCACACGTCCAGGCGGCTGTTGGGGATTTCGGAGGCCATGAACTCCTGCTGTTCCATGCTGGTGGTAAGCGATTCGTCGCCGGTGAGTAGCAGCGTGGGCACCTTAATGTTCTTCAGGTGCGGCCCGAAATCCAGGCTGTCCAGGTAGCTGTGGAGAGCCTGGCCGATTTCCGCCGGCGTCCGGTCCATTTCGGCGATGTACCAGTCCTTCAGGCCCTCCGCGGCGTGGCGCATATCGAGCCGGAAGTTGATGGTCGCTGCGCTCCAGGCTCCGATGCCGCCCTGCTCCATGGTGGCCAACCAGCTGCCTCCCGGCGTCGAGTTTTCCCGTCGCGTCAGGCGGCACGGTGAGTTGCACAGCACCAGCGCGCGGCAGCGGTCAGGATAATCGTGGGCGAATTGCATTCCCATGATCCCGCCGAAGGACTCACCGACGTACACGGCCCGTTCCATGCCGGCGTCGTCGAGAATTGCCAGCAGGTCGCCCATGAGCGTGTCCAGCGTGGGCTCGTAGCGGGCCGGGTCGATGGTCGACTGCCCCATGCCCCGCATGTCGGGGCGGATGACGCGATACTCGCGGCTGAGCAGTGGCGGCCAGTTGTACCAGAACCTGCCGCTGCGGGAGAAGCCGTGCTGCAGCACGATAGCTTCAGGGGCCGACCGCCAAGGGTCGGTGAAGTCGTCGAGATAATAGTGCAGTTGAGCGTCGCCACGCTGGATGGTGGGCACGGTTAGTCTCCCCGATTGCGGTTTTCGCTCGTATACCATACCCTTGCGACACTAGCAACACACGCGAAACCTCACGTGTACTCGGTTTCCGCAAACCTGTCATCGCCAGGAGCGATGCGACTCGGCAATCCCGTTGATGTGGCAACGATCCTGGCCGCAGCGAGATTGCCACTCCCCGCATCAAGTACCGGGGTCGCAATGACAAACCGGGGACGCACGAGAGGCGAAACGGAGGCAGGCGATGCCGGCGCGCACCGGAGCCCAATACATCGACGGAATACGAGAACGCGCTGCCGAGGTTTACATTGGCGGGCAGAAGGTTAAGGACGTAACCGTGCACCCGGCATTTGCCGGCGGGCTGCGAACCGTAGCCGGGCTCCTGGACATGCAGCATGACCCGGCCGTGCGGGAAGACATGGTCTACGAATCGCCGTCCACCGGCGATCCGGTGGGTCTGTCGTTCATCATGCCCCGTGACGGCGACGACCTGGAGCGGCGGCGCCGGATGATGTCCAACTGGGCGCTGGCCTCGTGCGGAATGATGGGGCGCACACCCGACTTCCTCAACGTGGCGGTGATGTCCATGGCGGCGGCAGCCGACTACTGCGGCCAGAACCGCCCCGAGTTCAAGCAGAACATTCTCGATTACTACGAGTACATCCGCGAAAACGACATCGTGATGACCCACACGCTGGTCAACCTGCAGCGCAGCCGTTCGGTGGGCCAGACCCCATTTGATGATCGCACCGAAGTGGCGCTGTCCGTGGTCAAGGAAACTGATGCCGGCATCGTTGTTCGCGGCGCGAGGGTGCTGGCGACGCTGGGTCCCTTGTCTGACGAGATTGCGGTGTATCCGGCCCGCACGCGGCGGGTGCCGGCCGGCGAAGAGGGGAAGTACGCCTTTGGCTTCGCCATCCCCTGTAACACCGAGGGCCTGAAATTCCAGTGCCGCGATACCGTGGACCTGGGCCGGTCTCACTTCGATCACCCGGCCGGCAGCCGCTTCGAGGAGATGGACGCCATCGTCTTCTTTGACGACGTGCTGGTTCCGTGGGAGCGGGTGTTCCTGTACAACGACGTGGCCCGGTGCAACCAGTGGGGAGAGCGTACCAACCGTAACGCGCACACCGGCCACCAGGTGGTCACCAAGAACGTGGTCAAGTGCGAGTTCATGCTGGGCCTGGCATCGATGATGGTGGAGACCCTCGGGTCGGGTGACCTGCCGCAGACCCAACACCTGGTAGCCGAGTTGATCGAGAACTTGGAGATCACCAAGGCGTTGCTGGCGGCGTCCGAAGCCCAGGCGTCCACCGACGAGTGGGGGATATTCTGCCCGGACTACCGCCCGCTGCTGGTGGCGCGGAAACAGATGATCACCATGTATCCCCGCATGGCGGAGATCCTGCACCTGCTGGGTTCCAGCAGCCTGATGGCCCTGCCGGCCGAGGCCGACCTGAACGGGCCGTTGGCCGAGGACATCCACCGCTACCTGGACACGGATACGGCCACCGCCGAGGAGCGCATCCGCCTCTTCCGGCTGGCGTGGGACGTGTCGTGCAGCGCGTTCGGCGGGCGGCAGACGCTTTACGAGCGGTACTTCGGCGGGGACGCGGCCCGTAACGCGGCGCTGCTCTATCAGATTTACGACCGCAGCGACGCGCGAAATATGGTCGACGAGTTCTTATCCCTGGAGTGACGCCTGTGATTACCGTTGCCGAGATCAACATCGCCCCGGTCAAGTCCATGGCGCTGGTGCCGATGACGGAGACCAGATTGGACCTGGGCGGCATCGCCGATGACCGCCGCTTCTACCTGGTCAACAGTCAGGGGCGGTTACTGAGCCGGCGCCAGGTGGGCAAGTTGGCGCAACTGGTCACGTCATGGGACGCCGACGCCGGGCTATTGCGGATCATTTTCCCCGACGGAAGGACCCTGGAGGGGAAGCCGGAGCTGGACAACCCGGTGTGGACGATCATCTGGGGCCGGCGGGTTAGAGCGCGTCCGTTGCTGGGTGACTGGATGCCGGCCATCAGCGAGTTCTGCGGCCAGCCGGCCCTGCTGATGATGTCCGACCTTCCCTGCCAGGTTTTCGATGAGTTTCCGGTGTCGGTTCTTTCCCGGGCGTCGGTCGAACACCTTTCGAGCCGAATGGGACTGACGGATGACGAGTGCCTGGCCACCGACCGGTTCCGGCCGACGTTGCTGCTGGATGGGTGCGAGGCACACCAGGAAGACGGTTGGATGAACCGAACCATCTCCATCGGTGACGCCGTGGTGCGTATCCTGGCTCCGGATCCCCGCTGCGCCATCGTTGACCAGGACCCGGTCACCGGCGAAATCGACACGGAGGTCGTGAGATCGATCCTCAGCTACCGGCCCAACGCGCTGGCGGGTTACTTCGGCGTGTATGGCATCGTGGAGAAGCCGGGGATGGTGCGGGTGGGGGATACAATAGAAGTGGGCTGACTGCCATAGATAATAGCCACACAACTAACTGGAGGCAGCGTAATGTCTGACAAGATGCTGACGGCGGAAACGGTTCAAGTCATTCACCGGGATAAGTCGGGCGCGCCCGATTACACGATCAATCTGACTTTGAACTATTGCCAGGAATCCGGGCAGTGGGTGGGCGTCTGCGAAGAGTTGGGCACATCTGCTTACGCTGACACTTTTGGTCAGATGAAAATCGAGTTGCGGGAGGCGGTAGAGTTGCAGCTGAACGAAATGGAACGGCTCTCGGACATCCGCGACTACCTGGCGCATTATCAGGTGACGGTAACCCCGATCGAGTTGCCCCAGCAGTCTGGGTTTGCCGTCGTATGAACGTTTCAGGCGTGAACTGATGCGCCTGCTTGAGCGCGACGGTTGGACAAGCGGCGGTCGGCGCACTCATGGGATCCTTTACTACAAGAGATTCCCGGGGGAGAACCTCAGGCGTTCTACCGTCATTCCGGACAAATCAACCCCTTTACCAGATACCACGCTGGGAGCCATCCTCAGCGTGAAGCAAACCGGCATCGGTCGCGTGGGTTTGCAAAGATTGATTGATGCCGAGTAAAGGGCCAACCATGCCAACGAAGAAGGGGGCCGCCAATTAGCGGCGCCCGTATTTTTTTAAGGGGAGTTAAGGGCGCAACGCGCCCCATTAGTTCTGCACCAGCCCATCGTGCATAATGGCG
>JAPPMU010000015.1:0-38936 GCA_028873965.1 Chloroflexota bacterium | reverse complement strand
TTTAACAAACCGGTCTTGGTGGGGGTGTTTTTTAAATTTTTTTTTTTTGCCTATTAACGGCCAAACCATCCAAACTACTATGGGCGCCGCATTTGCGCGCCCCCCTTCTTTGATAACGGGAAGTTACGGGCGCAACGCGCCCGATTAGTGCTGCACCAGCCCTTCGTCCATCATGGCGGCGATGGCGCCGTCGAACGCTTCGATGGTGAAGTCGATGTCGGCCTCGGTGTGGGTGCCTGAGAGGACGCCGCTGGTGCGGGACATCAGGTCCACCCCGCGCACCTGTAGAGCCTGTCGCAACGCGCGCTGGATGCCGATGGGCTGGTCCTTCAGACGGGAAGCGTCCATCCCCGCGATGCTGCGCTCGCCGAAGAACATGTGGAACGTGGAGGCTTCACCGTACACCGTTGCGTTGACCTCGCGTCGATCCACCACCTCACGTAGTCCGACGCGCAGACGCTCGGCCATGAGATCGGCCTGGGCGTTGTATTCGCCCGTGGCGACCAGGCGGAGGGCGGCGTTGCCTGACGCGGCGGCGTAAGGGTTGGCGTTGAAGGTGCCGCCGTGGAGGACGCGCTCGTAACGGTCATGGTGGCTGTCGCCCGTCTGGTGCATGACGGCCATGACCTCATCACGGCCGCCAACCGCGCCGCCGGGCAATCCGCCGGTGATGATCTTGGCCATGGTGCAGAGGTCAGGATCGACGCCAAGTCGCTCCTGGGCTCCGCCGGGCGCCCACCGGAATCCGGTGATGACTTCGTCCAGGATCATGACGACGCCGTGTTCCCGGGTCAGGCGGCGGACGCCGTCCAGGAAACCGTCGGGCAGGGGCACCGTGCCGTAGGACGCGCCGGATGCCTCGGTGATGACGCCGGCGATGTTATCGTCGCTGTTAAGAACGTTCTCCAGCGCGGCGAGGTCCGTGGGCAGCACAATGATGGAGTCGATGGTTCCCTGCGGTATGCCGATGGACGCCGGCACGTCGAAGGGAGGAAGGTTGCCGGGCATTACATAATCGTGCCAACCGTGGTAATGCGATTCCCAGCGGATGATCTTCTCTTTGCCGGTGTAGGCGCGAGCCACGCGCATGGCCAGCATGGTGGCTTCCGCGCCCGACCCCACGAAACGGACCTTGTCCACGCAGGGCATGAGGGTGCAGACCCGCTCGCCCCATTCCAGCATCGACTCGGTGGGCGCGCCGAAGTGCGCGCCGTCAGCCAGCACGCCGGACAGCGCGGCGACCACCTCCGGGTGCGCGTGGCCCAACAGGAGCGATGCTGATCCCATGCCGTAGTCTACGTATTCGTTGCCGTCGATGTCCCACTTGCGCGGGCCGCTGCCACGGGCAATGACTACGGGGAACGGGTCGGAGGTGTAGCCGTCGTGGCCCGGACTGCCGGAGGGGAACCGGGCCTGGTAGTTCGGTTGGAGTTCCCGCGACCGGGGGTTCTTTCGGATGTACTGTTCCTGGATGGTTTCAGCCATGATGGTAACTCCTGTTGCGGTGTCGTGGATCAGTTGTCGGCGGCGGCCAGAGCGTCGGGTTCTCTCAGCGCCGCGCCGAACACGTCGGCCAGCTGGGCGCTGGCGGCGTCCACTGCCTGACGGCCCTTATCGATGACGTGAGGCAGCCCGAAGAACCCGTGGATGACACCGTCGTACCGGATGAGCGTAGTCTCCACACCGGCGTCTTCAAGGGCGCCGGCGTAGGCCTCGCCTTCGTCGCGCAGCGGGTCGAACTCTGCCGTAATCACCAGGGCGGGAGGCAGGTCCGCCGAGAGGCGGGCCCGTCCGGGCGACGCGAAGATGTTGTAGCCGGACAGGTCGGTGTTGTCGATGTAATGGTCCCAGAACCAGCGCATGCTGGCGGTCTCCAGGAACATGCCTTGGCCGTTGACGTTGTAGGAGCGGGTATCGTAGGCATAGTCGGTGGCGGGATAGACCAGCAACTGGAACGCCAGGGGTTGCGGGAAATCGTCCTGCGCCAGGCAAACGGCGGCGGCCAGGTTACCGCCGGCGCTGTCGCCGCCCACGGCGATCAGGTCGGAGCGGCTGCCCAGGGCCCCGGCGTTGTGCATGGCCCACATGGTCGCGGTGAGACAATCCTCAAAAGGCGTGGGGAACTTGTACTCGGGAGCGAGGCGATAGTCGACTGAGATCACGACGCAGTTCCCGCCCACGCACAGCTCACGGGCGGTGGCGTCGGCGGTCTCCACGTTGCCGATCACCCAGCCGCCGCCGTGGTACCAGACCAGCGTGCCCCACGGACCTTCGGTCGCAGGCGTGTAGATGCGAACCGGCACGTCGCCCGGTTCCTTGCCATGCTCGTTCCGGATGATCCGGTCCTCGACCTTGCCGACAGCAGGACCTTCGGGGCGGGGCCGGTTGTTCATGATTTCGCGGCACTCGTTGACGTCCATTTCCTGGAAGGGCTTGATGCCCATGGAATCGAACAGCTCCAGAACGTGGGCCGCCTGGGGATCCAGCAACTTGCGCATGGCCGCGGGGTCGCCCTCATGGCGGCGGTGATACTCCTCAGTCATGTCGTCCACCGCGCCGCGCAGGAACCGGCAAGCGTCGTCCATGGCATCTCGGGCGGTGTCCATCACGCTGGCCATGCTGAAGAAGCCGTGGATCATCCCGTCGTAGCGGTTGCTTTCCGCCGGCACGCCCAGCTCGTTGAGCAAGCGTCCGTAGGCCTCGCCTTCGTCGCAAAGGGGGTCGTATTCCGCGGTAATGATCAGCGCGGGCGCCAGTTCGTCGATGGCGTCGAAATCGGCGGACAGCTTTAATGGAGCAGCCAGCGGATCGGCAGCCTGGGAGGGATCAGCGAGGTACTGGTCCCAATACCAGATCATTACCTCCCGGTCGAGGTTGTATCCTGTCCCGTTGTCGATATACGAGCCGGTGTCGAACTTGACGTCTGTGACCGGGTAGACCAGGAGCTGCTGGCTGACGCGGAAATCGCCGGTTTCGGCGGCCTTGATGCTGACCGCAGCCGCCAGATTGCCGCCGGCGCTATCGCCGCCTACGGCGACTACCCCGGGCACGCCGCCGAGTTCATCGGCGTGGTCGCTGGCCCAGATGGTGGCGTAGTAGCAATCATC
Source organism: Chloroflexota bacterium (assembly GCA_028873965.1). Taxonomy (GTDB): domain Bacteria; phylum Chloroflexota; class Dehalococcoidia; order Lucifugimonadales; family UBA3495; genus Bin87. Next base: position 35,829 of record JAPPMU010000015.1, on the reverse strand, counting down.
AAACGGTTCGGGGAACTTGGCTTCCGGAGACAGACGGTAGTCCACGGATACCACCACGCAGCGGGAGCCGGCGCACAAATGGCGCGCCGTGCCGTCGGCAGAGTCCAGGTTGCCCACGACCCAACCGCCGCCGTGATACCACACGAGGATCGGGAAGGGTCCATCACCTTGCGGTGTGTAGATGCGCACGGGCACGTCGCCCGCCGGTCCTGGAACGCTACGATCCTGGACTTTGCCCACCTCGGGGCCGGGCGCTCGGGGCCGCTTGGCCGCGTTGGCCCGAGCTTCGGCCGGAGTAACGGTGTTGGCTGGCGGCAAACCCAAGGCTCGGGTTGCGTTGATAACCTCTTGCGCTTGCGGATGCAGTGGCATGTGGGGCCTCCTATTCTAGTGGCTTGGTGCAAGGCGTGTGTCGCCCTGCCACGGCAATTAGACCTGACACGGTCATAGGAGACGAGATCTGCGTTTGATCTGATCTTTCTCATCCTTTATCCGATCTTCTTCTAATCTGATTTGCTTCTGCTGAAGCTTTAGGTTGTTGCGCTCTAGCCTAAGCGCATCTGTGTTCATGCGCTGGTTGTGTTTCGCCTTCCCCTCAAGATAATTGCGTGTCTCTAAAAGAGCCTGCAATTGGCCGGTGGATTGGGGATCTGCTCTTTCGGATTCTATGCTCGCAATTTTCTGCAAAATCTCGCGGTATGCGTCCGCATCGTTTTGGTCAAGCCACAACAGCGTGCGCTGTTCGGTCTTTGCCCTCTGGACCATCAAATGAGTCTTCCGACGGCGGTCCTGATCGTCAACAAAACTCTCGACTAGGCGCATCACACTATCAATCACTTTACCCATGATTCTGTCCTCCTGTCGCGCCGGTACTCGTCTTTTGTGGCGTTTTCAAACAATCAGCCACCGGAACTTGACGAGGCGATGTCCCGGTGGCTCTCATTGCCGAAGCCTTGGGCTCTAGGCGTTCCGGTTGGTGTAGTCTTCCCGCGCCCGCTCGAGGGCTCGGCCTCGCCCGGCCTGCAGCGTCTCGTGACGTTCGTAGGCCCATGTGTTGGACGCGATGGTCGCCTGCGCGCTGCCCTGGAAGTGGGGCATGACGTGGCGGGCCATGAGCTCGTAACTGTGCAGCATGTGTTCGCGGGCGGCCCAGTCCACCGTTTGCACCATGAACGCGCCGAAACCGCCGCTGCGCTCCTCCAGTCGCTTGATGCCCTCTATGCAGTCGTCAGGCGTGCCGATGATCCATGCGCCGCGCTCGGCCATGACATCGATGATCTTGTCTGGCGGCCCGTCCACGACCTGCGGCCGGCCCATGGTGTGCTCGAAATACTCGCGCTGGTAGCGGCCGGCGCCGATGCGCGCCTGCTCAAACGCCTCTTTGCGCGTGTCGGCCAAGTGCACCGGTAGAACCATGCGCCACTCGAAGCGGTCAACCGTCTGATCGTGCTCCGCGGCCGATTCCTCGCAGATGTCCCACAGTTCGCTCAGCTCGAGCCCCTGGGGCGCCTTCGGGTCGCGGGGCGTGGTGATGGTCAGCACCGACGCGCCGTGCTTGCCGGCCAATGCGACGCCGGACGGCGTCTGGACCGAGGCGACCGAAATGGGCATGTGCGGGGTCTGGTAGGGGCGCAACTGGAGCATGGCCTCGTTGAGCTCGAACCAGTCGCTCTTGTGCGTGATGGGTTCTTTCTCGGTGAACAGGCGCATGATGACGCCCAGGGCTTCGTCCATGCGCAGCCGCTGCTTGGTGGGGTCGATGCCCATCATGTACGCGTCGCCGGGAAGGGCGCCGGGACCCACGCCCAGCATTACGCGGCCGCGCGTCATGTGGTCGAGCTGGGTCATCCAGTTGGCCACCATGAAGGGGTGGTGATACGGCAGGCTGACGACGCCGGTGCCCAGCTTGATGTGCTTGGTGCGGTCGGCGGCCACTCCGATGAAGATCTCCGGCGAGGAGATGATTTCCCATCCCGCGCTGTGATGTTCGCCAATCCAGGCTTCGTCGAAACCCAGGTAGTCCAGCCACTGCACCAGTTCCATGTCGCGTTCCAGCGCCAGGGTCGGGTTTTCGCCGGCGCGGTGGAATGGGCCCATAAAGATGCCAAACTTCAAGCGGTCGGGTAATGCCATTGGGGAGCCTCCTCCTGTGCATTGACGGGGCTGGGCGCAGGCACGGAAGGTCAGACGGCTCGCCATTTCTCCGTGCCAATTGCTTTGAGTGATGATAGCCGCATTATATGGACGATATAATCCGGCGGCAACCCGACTTACGTATAGTAGGTCGTTCGTGATGCAGTATCTTCGATGAGGTTAGACCGATGGCAACCATAACCCAGCAAACCGTCATACTCGACAGCCAGAACCAGGTGCGCAACGCCGACCGCCTTGCCCGTGAATGGGCCATCGCTCACGCCGGCGCCTATCAGGGACAGGCCCGCCGCGAACTGGGCGGATCGCTGCCCTTCCGCGAATGGAAAGGCGACGCTCTCACCATCCGCATTGCCAAGCTTAGCACCGGCGCCTACAAACAGGTGCAACTGGTCAGCGTTAACCATGAGCCTCTGGACGGCGCGGAACCTTACGCCGGTTATGTAGTGACCTACGGCGCGGCGGAGACGGAACGGCCGCCCGGACGATTGATAGCGGTCACGTCCGTGCCCGATACGATAAGGAGCGCCGAATTACCTTGGGATGACAAGGCTGGCCTCGTCGGGCTGGAGCGGGTGATTACGTCCGTCAGCGCCGACCGCTCCCGGCAACCGGCGGCCGGCACTGGCGCACCAACCGTGGCGGCTATCGACGACCTGTTCGACATCCACGATGCTGTAATCGTTCTCACCGAAGACGGTCAGCGGGAAGCGGAATTTCGGGAAATGGCGGACGGCTATAGCGATTGGGCCTCTGTGGTCCCGATCAATGCCTCCGAGCAGATAGCCATCAGTCGCGAGTTGCCCGACGATCAGTTGGGGCCGTGGGTACGCGCCAAGATTGCGCTTTTCTCCCGCTATGCCGACGCCAACGGCATCCGCCTGCGTTTAGCGGAAACCGACTGCGCTGAAGCGGAGGCTGGCATCAGCGCGGAACGCGAACACGACGTCGGCAATATCGCCGGCCGCAATGCCATCGATTTGTTGAAAGTCCTGGAGTCCGCCTCGATCATGCTGTCAATTTCAGTACTGACGGACGCCAAAGAAGTAGCCGACGTTCTTGTTGAATCCACTGCTGCGCCGGCCGCCCCGTCCGATGAGGCGCCGGCTTCAGACAGCGTGGCGGCTCAGCAGCGCATCTACGTCCTTGAGGACCAGCTCCAGGAAGCCAAAGGCACGATCGCGGAACTCCGGGAGCGGCTGGCGCAATACGAAAGCTACGATGTCAACAATCAGCCTGACGAGGATGACGACCCATCGCCGGAATCGATTGCTGATAGCAACCGCTACGCCACCGTGCTGAACGCTGTCACCAGCCCGGGTCAGTTCTCCCGGCTGCGTTTTCTGACCAACTGGGACAAAACATTGCCCGACTATGGAAAGCCCAGGCCCAGCGGAACTGAAATCGTCGCCGCGCTGGACGCCATCAACAAACTGGCCCAGGCCTGGCACAACACTCCCGGAGGTGGCATCGGCCCCTGGGACAACTACTTCAACGGCCTCACCGGCTGGACTCACGCCAATGGCGAGTCATCCTTCACCATGTCCCGCTACGGCGACAAACGCTCCTTCAGCGACCAAGAGCAGGGACGGCAGGTGACCATTGAACGTCACTTGACCTACCGCGGTTCCAGCGGCGGACTGCAAATATATTTTGACAAGGACGACGTAACGGACACCTTCATCGTCGGCTACATCGGCGAGCACCTGCCCTACGCCACCAACCGTTCCTGACCGCGAGTTTCAAAAAGCCGGGGCCGTCAACAGGCGACCCCGGTGCACACACGGCAAGCGACACCGCCCCTACTTCTTGGGTTGTGGCGGTGGCGAAGGCTTGGGCTCCTTAATATTTAGCGGCTTTTGGGAAGCGCCCTTCAGGCGAATGCCTCGGAAACTAGGCGCTAGATTCGCGACTCTGGTCATGTCGCCTTGTTCCTTTTCGCCGGAAGCCCAGCTCATAGGGCGGTGTTATCCAACCAGCGGCAACCCCTCGTCGGCGCGCACCTCGTTGATGATCTCCAGGACCCGCTGCTGCAGGGGCGGGTAGGACAGCTCGAACTCGGTGAGCAGGCGGCTGTTGTCCACCAGGTAGTTGCCGGAGTGTTCCCGGCCGCCCTCGTTGTCGAAGGATATCTGGGCGTCCGGCAGGTAGCCGCGCACCATGTCTGCCAGGTCGCCGAGGCTGATGGCCGTGCCACCTGAGTTGTAAACCTGGTGCTCGCTGCTGTCCACAAGGGACACGCGGACGAACGCCTCGGCGATGTCCTCCACATGGATGGGCAGGCGCATCATCTCGCGGTAGGGGAAGCTCACGGGCTCGCCGCGGGACGGCAGAGTGACGCAGCGCACGTGGTCCACGGAGCCGCGCACCTTGTCCGGGCCGGTGACGTTGGCCGGCCGGATGCCGGTGATGGACATGCCGTAGTTCTCGTTGAACATCTTGGCCTGGAACTCGTTGAAAATCTTATGCGTCGCGTACTGGCTGTCGCCGAAGGTCCCCTCGTCCTCGTTGATCGCGCGGTCGCCAAAGTTGGACTGCTGCCCGCTGACGGCCACCGAGCTGGCGTAGACGATGCGGTTAACGCCCAGCAACCGGCCGGCCTCGAAGCAGTTGTCCATGCCGAGAATGTTCAGGCGCATCTGATGGTGCGGATTGCCTTCACCGCCGCCGAGCAGGTAGGCCAGGTTGATGATGCGGTCGGGCTGCGATTCGACGATAGCGCGGGTAACCTGCTCGAAGTCGGTGATGTCCACCCTGGAGCTGCGCACCTCGCCGGCATCCACGCCGGGAATGTCGGGCAGCGGGTTGATGTCGGTGGCGTACACGTCCTCGCCGCGCTCCACCAACTTGCGGACCACGCGCGGCCCGATGAAACCGGAAGCTCCCAGGACCAATACCGTCATGATTGCACCTCACAGGAGTGACTTTTACATGGATGATCAGGTTGCCAACAATAGAAGAACTTTACGAATTTGTCCCCAGGCCCCTGCGGCGGCCCTTGTCCTTATTACCGGACGAGCGGCTCCAGCAGGTTCAGGAACTGCTCCACGTCGTCCAGGGATTCGGAGACGTCAGAGGGCTGAAGCTGGTCTTCGTAAAAGTTGCCGTGCAGGGATTCGGCGACGTTGAACAGGCGCGTGACCTCCCGGTTGCCGAGTTCCGAGCGCAACCGGCTGGCGGCGCGGGAAAAATGCCGGTGTCGAGAGTGTTCCCAATCGCCGCCACGCTGTTCGGCAACCGCCTTGATCATCAGGGCGGCGGCGCCCCAGCCCTTTTCCGACGCCTGCCGCAGGTCTCCGGCGTCCAGTTCGGTACGCGCCTGGGCCAACAGGTGGCGGCTGTCGTCGCAGTATTTCTGTATTGTCATCCTTATCGTCCTGCCAGCTGCAACCGGCGGGTTATCAAGCCTTGTCTCATTTATCCTGTCGATCCATGCTGATATATTATTTGCGAACAGCTACGAAGAACAGCCGCCGGAACGGGTACAGGGTGAACCCGTCGGCTCGCTTTGGGTATTCGACGTTCAAGCGACGTCGATATTCCGCGAGATAGGTTTCCCGTTCCCCGTCTTCCAGGCCGTTAAGGATGGGCCGGAGGCCGGTGCCGGTAACCCATTCGAGCACGGCATCATCGCCGGTGAGCACGTGCTGGTATTCCGTGGTCCAGACGTCCAGGTGGTCGGCCTCGGGAGCCAGAAGGTCGTAGTAGAAATCGGGGTCCTGGACCCAGCGGTTGCCCACGGCGGAGCGCAATTCCGCGGAGCCGACGGGTTGACCGTTGGCGCCGCCGTTGTCGAGGGTTTCGCGCATGATCTGGTGCGACCGCATGTCCCACGAGAGAGGGACCTGGATTGCGATGCAGCCGCCGGAGGGCAACATGTTCCACAAGCGCGGCACCAGCTCGTGGTGGTCGGGCACCCACTGAATAACCGCGTTGGAGAAGAACACCGACGGCGTTTTCGACGGCCGCCAACCGGCGAGGTCGCCTTCCTCCCAACGGACACGTGTCGATCCGGCGCCGTCACCGGAGGCCGATGCCTGCGCCAGCATCTCCGGGGAATTGTCCATGCCGATGACATCCGCCTGGGGCCAGCGATCGGCGAGCAGGCGCGTTACGTTTCCACTGCCGCAACCCAGATCGTAAATGACCCGGGGCCGCTCAGACGGGATGCGCCCCATCAGGTCCAGGGCTGGGCGCAGCCGGTGGTCGGCGAATTTGAGATATTGGCCCGGATCCCAGGATTCACCGGCCAGATCGCGTTGGTGGGGTGTTGCTTGTGTCATCGCTGTAGGTGGGCTCTCGTGGGGTTATGGGATGTGCGGCGAGTATAGGCACGGGAGAATCGAGCGTCAACCGCGCCGCTGCGGCTCTCATCTGCCTTCCAACGCCGTGAGCGTTCCATCCGTTGTGGGCAGAAAGATGGTGTGTCCGGACACGGATGGGGCGGCGGACGCTGGGTAATCGCCGATGTGGTGCGTCCACTCCTTTGAACCCGTGTCGATATTCAAACCGTGGAGCGCTCCATCGGCCGTAGTTAGAACCAACGTATCGCCGGCGACTACGGGATCCGCGATGACCTCGCCGTCGAGTTGCATTTCCCAGAGTATTGATCCGTCGTAGTGGGCGAACGCCGTCACCTTGCCCGTCTCGTTGACTACCAGAAGGCTGCCCTTGGCGTAGGCCGGGCTGTACTTGACCCTGCCGCGCGCTGAACCGACCCAAAGGGTCCCAGTCTGCCGCGGCGGATCGGAGCGGAGGCGCCACGCGAACAGGTTGATCTTGGTCACGTAGGCGAAGCGACTGAACGGCCGGCTGACGGCCGAAGGGTCCACCGCCCATACCGCGCCGCGATTGGTGACAAAGAAGGCACGCCCATCGGCGATTACCGGCCCGCCGGCCACAGGGGTGCCCGAATAAAACACCAGGAGTCGGCGTCCCGTTTCGGGGTCAACCGTGATGAACCGTTCGCCCAGGGAGGTCGCGGCCACGACCGTGCCGTCGGTGGCGGGATGGGCGACCACCCAGCCGTTGGCGTCGGCTGACCATCGGGGCTCCCCGGTGCCGGCGTCCAGTGCTTCCAGCATCCCGTTGGTCGAGCCGATGTACAGCGTGCCGTTCGACACTATCGGCGAGCCCAGCACGATGTTCCCCAAATTGTTCTCCCAGCGCAGTTCACCGGTGTGCCGGTCCAGGGCTATCATTCGGTGATCCCGGGTGCCGATGTACACGAGGTCTCCGGCCACCGCCGGCGCGCTGTCCGAGGGCGAGCCGATGTGGCGTTTCCACCTGGTATCTCCGCTGTTCGCCTCCAGCGCCACGATTTCACCGCCGTCGGTGGAAACAAAGATCAGGTCGCCGACGATCGCCGGCGCGCCCAAAGCCACGCCCGGTAGATCGACCTCCCACCGGGTCACGAAAGGTGGACTAGGGTTGCTATCCTCTGTAAACGCGGCGCCGCCGATGTCGCGGCGACCGGATGGCCAGTCCGTCGGCGCTTCGGACAGGTTTGCCGAGGAGGTAGCGGTTGGTGGTGGGAACAGCAGAGGCGTGATTTGGTACGTCCGTACCGCCCACAGCGCAAGCAGCGCCAGAGCGATTATCGCCGCAGCGAGCCAGATCCTGACATCACGAAACCGCCACCGTTTGCCGATGACGGTTTCGCCGTATAGGCTGGATCGTCGCAACGTGCTACGGCGACTCGAGACGCGCTTGCGAATTATGTCCGTCCCCGCAGTTTCGGGTCCAGGGCGTCGCGTATGGAGTCGCCGAAAAGGTTGAAGGCCAGCACGGTGACGGTGATGGCAAGCCCAGGGAACACTACCATCCACCAGCGCGGGATCAAGCCGGCCGCCACCGGCCCTCCCAGCATATTGCCCCAGGTGGCCGTGGGCATGGGTACGCCTACTCCCAGGAATCCCAGCGACGCCTCCAGGATGATCACCGAACCCAGGTGGGCGGTGGCCAGCACCAGCCAGGGCGCCACGCACTGCGGTGCGATGTGTCGAACCATTACCCGCCCGCTGGACGCTCCGATGGCCTGCGCCGCATCCACATACGCGTTTTCCTTGACACTCAAGGTGACCGACCGGATCACGCGGACCGACAAAGGAATGCGGGTAATGCTGATCGCAACGATCACAGTCCAGACCCCGGCGCCCATGGCCAATACCAGTATCATCGCCAGGATCAGCGTGGGGAAGGACATCAGCAGTTCCAGGAAGCGTTGGCTGTAGATATCGAGGCGGCCGCCAATGTACCCGGATGCGACGCCCCAGGCGGCGCCAATCAGATCGCCCACCAGCACGGCCACCATAGCGACGAACAACGAGATCCGCGCCCCATGCACCACCCGGCTGTACAAGTCCCGGCCAATGTCGTCGGTGCCCATCCAGTGGGCCGGCCCGGGCGCTTCGCGCAACGCACTGAAGTCGGCGTACTCCGTGGGATGGTGCGTTGCGACATAGGGCGCGAAAACGGCGACGAACACGATGCCAAGAATGGCCAGGCCACTGATGGCTCCCACGGGATTGCGCTGGCTAAAGTTTGCGATCGCCCATACCCAGTTTCTGGTGCGGCGCTCTGCATCCTGTACGATGACGTCGGTAGCGGTTACCTGTGCCACGGTAATACTCCAGACAAGTGTGTCCTGTTTCGAGGTTAGCTGTAGCGGATGCGTGGGTCGATCCAGGCGTAAGAGATGTCAACCAGCAAGTTGGTGAGAACGAACACCAGCCCGTAGATCAACACCAGGTTTTGAATGACGACATAGTCGCGCTCGAAGAACGCGGCTACCAGGGTGCGCCCCAGTCCGGGCACACCGAACGCCTGCTCCACTGCCACCGACCCGCCGATCAGGAACCCCAGCAGCACGCCGGATAGGGTAATAACCGGCATGATGGCGTTCCGGAGCGCGTGTCTCAAGATTACCAATCGTTCTGCCAGACCTTTGGCTCGGGCGGTGCGGATGTAATCCTCGTGGATCGTCTCCAGGAGCGCCGAGCGCGCCATTCGGCAGACGTACGCGGCCTGTCCTATGCCCAGCACCAGGGCCGGTCCCCAGATGATTTGCAGGTTAGCCCACGGGTCCTCCCAAATGTTGATTACTCCCAGCGGAGCTTTCCATTCCAGCGTCAGCACCAGTGTTAGCACGATCAGCGTGCCCAGCCAGAAATTCGGGATCGCCAGGAACAGAATGGAGAAGAAGCGCCCGGCGTAATCGAATGGGGTGTTTCTCTTCATTGCGGCCAGTATGCCCACGGGCAACCCAATGACCCACGACAGGATCACGGAAATGATGGCGATCTCCAGGGTGATGGGACCTCGGTTTATGATCAAGTCCATCACCGTGTCAGAACGCCAGAAGGACTGGCCCAGCTTCAGGGTCACGATGTCCTTGAGCCAGTCCACATACTGCAGGTAAATGGGCTTGTCCAAGCCCAGGCTGGCGATGATTCGGGCCCGGTCCTCTTCGCTGAGCTGCAACGTGCCCTCTTCCCCGAACATCACGGTAAGCACGTCACCCGGCAGGATCCGCATCACCAGGAAGATGATGATGGTAAGCCCGATAATGGCGGGAATCGCCAACAGTACTCGACGGAGAATGTATTTTTGCATCAGAACATCCAGTGGAGTCAACGCGATTGGATGGGTTTGGATATGAGGCAGGCGGCGTTGCGTCGCCCGCCACTGACAATCTCGCTCTGATCAAGAGGCCGGTTACTGGCCGCAGCCTGCATCCATCCACACGGTGTCCATTCGGTCCAGGTTGTGAACCAGAGCGCCGTGCTTGCCCTCAATGCCATGGACGCACTCCAGCCAACCGGCGAGGGTGCGGTTGTACCACCACTCCACCACCGGCGGGTCGTTATCCAGAATTGCAGCCGCCTGTTGCACCAGTTCGTAGCGCTTCTCCAGGTCGGGTTCCGTGTCCACCTGCGCCATGATGGCGTCGAACTCCTCGTTGCAGTAGTTCGAGTGGTTCTCCCCGCCGCCGCATCGGTAGAAGCTGTTCATGTAGGCCGACGGGTCAATGAACGGAGAGGCGATGGCGCCCACCGTGATGTCGAAGTTGCGGTTAGCCAACTCTTCAAACCACACTGCCGAAGGAACCGGGCGAATCGTGGATTCAATGCCCAGGATGCTGCGGTACTGCAACTCGGCCATTTGTGCGATGGCTGAATACCAGGGGCTGTCCGGCTGCCGTTGCAGCAGGTCAACATTCTTAATGCCGTCGGCGTAACCGGCTTCAACCATCAGTCGCTTGGCTTCTTCGATGGCGGCGTCCCGGTTGAATACCAGCCGATCGTCGATCTCGGCCTGAGGCAACTGGTACGCTTGCTCGGGAAGGGTCCAGCCCATGCCGCCAGGGTAACCGTACAGCCATTCGCTCACCACTTCGTGGGCCGACAGCCGGTCGAACGCCAGCCACATGGCTTTGCGCACTCTGACGTCGTCCCAGGGTTCCCGGTCGGTGTTGAACCAGATCCCGCCATAAGAATAAGACGAGAAGGGTTCGACCACGAACTTGGGGTCGTCCTGCATGCGTTCGTAGGCGGCTGGGTCGATAGTCTGCGCGTAATCGACGTTACCGGCCAACAAGGCCGCCGAACGGTTGGTACTGTTCTCCAACGGGTAGGTCCAGACTTCGTCCAGGAAAGGAAGTCCTTCGTTCCAATAGTCGGGGAATTTTTCGTTCTTCCAAACCTCGCCCTGCTGATGTTCCAGATATCGGAAAGCGCCGGTGCTGGGGGCGTTTTGCCCGGCAACCTTCAGGTCGTAACCGTGCTCTTCCAGGAATGACTTGGGGAAAACTCCATGCCATTCCAGAGCGAACGCATTGAGCCCGTATTTCAGCGGTGGCGGCGTCTCGAAATTGAACGCCACCGTCAGCGGGTCGATGACTTCGATGCTGGGTCCGAAGGGGCTGTAAAGACCCTGCCGGGCGCTAACCACGCCTGCCGGGGGATCGATGACCCGGGTCCAGGACGCGGCTACGTCGTCGGCAGTCAGGATCGTACCGTCGTGGAAATTGACCTCTTCCCGTATGGGGAAGGTCCAGGTTTTTCCGTCCTCCGAAACTTCCCAACTGGTAGCCAGGTCCGGGATAATGGTTTTGCCGGCGTCGATGGGGTTGTAGCGCAGAATGTTGTTGTACAGCATCATCTGCTTGAAGGAATTAGTGACGCTGGACACTTGCAGCAGGTCGAAGTGCGCCGGGTCGTAGTATCCGCCCCGCCGCAAAATCCCGCCGTACACCAGGTCGGGATATACGGTCATCAGGTTTTCCAGCGTTATCGGGTCGGCCACCACCTCGGTGGGCAACGCCGCCGCTACGGGTGTAGGAGTGGCGTCGGCTGATTGGGCCTGTTGCCGTCCCACCTGTTGAACGGGTGGGGTGGCACGTTCGGACTGGGCGGCCGGAGCCGACGTGGCTTGCTCAGATTGAGCGGCCGACGCGGATTGAGCGGCCGGAGCCGACGAAGCTGCCTGTTGAGATTGGGTCCCGGTGGCGTTGGAGGCGCCAGCCTGGCTTGCTCCAGAATCATCCGGCGCCGGAGCCTCAGCGCCACCGCACGCCACCGCCGCCAACATAACCAGCGCGAGCATTGCCCCCAGGATCGAGATGGGGGACGCGATATATCGAAAGGCCATGGCTACTCTCCTCTCGTTCGTGCCAATCGCTCGGCGAGCCTGCCGTCCGACGGCTTTTCACATTGTTGTCTTTGCGAGGAACGTTCAATAGTGATCCAGATTAGACGAATTCCGATAAGAGCACGGCCTGATGAATTGGAAAACGAACTGATTTCCTGTTTGTCCGACGAGTTTGCTAGCGTTCTTCCGGGCATTCTATGGCTAGTCATCGCGGGTGTCAATACAATGTATCGACGTTGGATAGGGCGAAATTCGATGGATCGAATGCCCGTCGTGATCACTTGAAGTGCCGAGCCCATGGACCCATCCGGCCCTGTGCTATACTGCCGCCGTTGCCCGATATGACCTGATTCATACGGAGTCGTCGCATGGTTTCGCCTCTGGTCGCTACCCCCAATCCGTTCCGCGGAGTGGTTGTGAATACCGCCGAACTGCCATCTGATCCCGACGAATTCGCCGCGCGGTTGGACGCATCCCTATCAGAGTGGCGGGGTGCGGGTTACGAGGTGGCCTGGGTGGATATTCCCGTTGGGCTGGCGTCGCACGTTCCCATCGCCGTTCAACGCGGATTCGGCTACCACCATGCCGATGACGACGGGATCACCGCGACCTTGACCCTGATACCGGGCTCGTTCATCCCACCGTACGCGACCCACTACGTGGGAGCCGGTGGGGTGGTGGTGAACGGGAAGGACGAATTGCTGGTGGTCTGCGAACGCTACCGCATTGACAACCGCCCGCCCTTCTACAAGCTTCCCGGCGGAGCCCTGGAGCCGGGCGAGAACATCGTCGACTCCATCGTCCGCGAGGTCTTCGAAGAGACCGGAATCGAAGCCGAGTTCCAGGCATTGGCCTGTTTCCGCCACTGGCATGGCTACCGCTACGGCAAGTCCGATATCTACTTCGTTTGCCGCCTGAAAGCGCTGACCGAGCAGATCAAGATGGGGGAGAAGGAGATTGAGGAATGCCTCTGGATGCCGGTCAAGGACTTCATGTCGGACGATGACATCAGCCCGTTTAACAAGGGAATAGTGCGCTCGGCCCTGGAAAGCGACGGGGTGGTGCCGGCGGACATGCCCGGCATGCCCCATGACCCCACGCGAGAGTACTTCCTGCCCAATTTCGTCAAGTAGCCCGCTCCGCTCACCCGACTCGCTGACCTCTGAGCACCTGTAATCCGGTCTGCACCCGTTTCATAGCCGAGACACTGGAGGAATCCCATGACCACCACCGCACAACCCGAACAGCAGTACCGTGTCATCGGCACCCGGCCGGTTCGACACGACGGCGTGGACAAGGTAACCGGCGCCGCCCGCTATGGCGCGGATATCAACCTGCCGGGAATGCTGCACGCCCGGATCCTGCGCAGCCCGCACAGCCACGCTCGCATCCGCAGCATCGACACCAGCAAGGCTGAGGCATTGCCCGGGGTCGTCGCCGTTGCCACGGCGGCCGATTTTCCCATCATTGAGAACCGGATGATCGACTTTGCAGAAGTGCAGGGCAATGCCCGCATGATCGCCGAGAATCTGCTGGCCAAGGATAAAGTGCTGTACGTCGGCCACGCTGTCGCCGCCATCTGTGCCACCAACCCCCATATCGCCATGGAGGCCCTGAAACTGGTGGAGGTCGACTACGAGGTTCTGCCCACGGTGCTGACCTGGCGTGACGCGATGGCCGAAGGCGCGCCGCTGCTCCACGAGGACATGACCACGTACTTCCGCATGGAGCGGTTCGCCCGCGGCGACGACACCGGCGTCAAGAGCAACGTTGCCGGACATATCCAGCACAAGGTTGGCGATGTTGAGGAAGGCTTTGCCCAGGCAGACATCGTCATCGAACGGGAATTTGACACCCAGACCGTGCACCAGGGCTATATCGAGCCGCACGTGTCCACCGCCATGTGGTCTGCCGACGGCCGCGTCACGATTTACACCAGCACCCAGGGCCTGTTCAACATCCGCGCCCAGACTGCCGCCATCATCGGCGTCGCCGAGTCACAGGTTAAAGTTGTTCCCATGGAAATCGGCGGCGGATTCGGCGCCAAGGGCATCACCTACACGGATCCGGTGGCTGCGGTGCTGTCCAGGAAGACGGGCAAGCCGGTCAAGGTCGCCATGGATCGCACCGACGTTTTTATTGGCAGCGGCCCGGCTTCCGCCACCTTCATGCGCTGCAAGATGGGCGTCAAAAACGACGGCACGATGGTCGCCGGCCAACTCTACATGGTCTATGAAGCTGGCGCGTATCCGGGGTCTCCCGTGGGCGGCGGCGCGTTGACCGGCTTCGGTCCCTACAAGATGGATCACATGCTGGTGGATGGCTACGACGTGGTCTGTAACAAGCAGAAGGTGCAGGCCTACCGCGCTCCCGGCCAACCGCAGGTGGCGTTCGCCGTGGAAGCCGTGGTTGACGAACTGGCGGAGATCTTGGGCAAGGATCCGATAGAGCTCCGCCTACAGAACGCCGTTCAGGAGGGCGACCGCATGCCCAACGGGGTGCCCCACCGGGTGTTCGGTTGCCGTGAGTTGGAAGAGGCCATGATCAACAGCGAGCACAACCGGACGCCGTTGGAAGGCCCCAATCGTGGGCGCGGCATTGCCGTGGGATTCCGCTGGCAGGCCGGCCAGGCGTCATCGGCCACCATCAACGTCAACGCCAACGGAACGCTCAACCTCATCACCGGCTCCGTCGACATCGGGGGCACGCGGACCGCCGTGGCCATGCAGGTCGCCGAAACTTTGGGCATCGACGTTGACCAGATCGCCCCCACGGTGGTGGACACCGATACCGTCGGTTGGACTGCCTCCACCGGTGGCAGCCGCATCGCCTTCGACACCGGCCTGGCCGCCATCGCCGCCGCCGAAGACCTGCGCGACCAGATGGCCCAGCGCTGCGCCATGGTCTGGGAGGTGGAACCCGACCAGGTTGAGTTCGCGGACGGCGTCTTCACCTGCACCACCACCGAGGAGAGCATGAGCATCGCCGACGCTGCCAGCCGCATGATGCGCACCGGCGGCCCGCTCACGGCGTCGGCCTCCGCCACCTCCACGGGAGTGGGGCCCATATTCGCCGGCAATATCATTGACGTTGAGGTTGACCCCGAAACCGGCAAGGTTGACATCCTGCGCTGCACCGCGTTCATCGATTCCGGCACGTCGGTCCACCCGAGCTACGTCGAGGGCCAGATGCAGGGAGGGACGATGCAAGGCATAGGCTGGGCGTTATCCGAGGACTACACCTACGCCGACGATGGGACCATGCTCAACTCAACCTTCCTGGACTACCGTATGCCCACCGCTCTCGATATGCCCATGATCGACACGGTGGTTATCGAAGTCCCCAACCCGCGGCATCCTTACGGGCTGCGCGGTGTTGGTGAGGCTCCCATCATTCCACCGCTGGCCGCGCTGCACAACGCGGTGTACCATGCCACCGGCGTGCGAGTGAACAGCCTGCCGCTGTCGCCCACAGCAGTATTGGCAGCGTTGCAGGAGGCAAACGGGCAGTAGGCTTCTTCAACCTCAGGCAAATAAAACAGGGGCTGGCGCTACGCCGGCCCCTGCAACTTTAAACGCCATACGAACCTATTGCTCGCGCGGGGTCAGCACCTCGGTCAGCATCAGAAAGTTGGCCTGGAGCTCCGGCGCCAAGGTGGTTCCGCCGCGGGACAGCAGCAGCAGCAGGCGCACCTGGGCCGCCAGATCCGCGGCAAGCTTGCGCTTGGCTTCCGCCACAGTGTCCGCTGACACCGGCACCCGCAGGCCGTGCAGGGGCAAGGAGGCGCGGGCTTCCCCGGCCCAATACTGGTCCAAGCTGTCGATGATGACCACCGGGATGTCCTTCGAGACTACGAAAGGCGCTTCGGGAGGGCTGTCGTCGGCAGTTAGTACGTCAGCGAACACCCGGGTCACGTCGCTGTGATTGATGTGGAACGTCGCAGCGTTGGGTTGGCTCGTGGACGTTCTGCTCCAACCCCACTCCTCTGGAAGCGCGGTATTGTAGTTCGGCGACACCCTGACCGGCAGGGAAATGTCCTCCGCCACCGGCCGGCCTTCGCCGCCGTCATCCGCCGGGTCACGCAATCCGTAGCGGGGTTCCGCTGCGTCGTCCGTTGGTTCGACTGTGGTCATGCGAGGCCCCGCGCGGTCAGTGGGTGTGGCTGTCGGCGTCGATCTCCCAGGCGGCATACACCTGGTCGGGCAGGGTGATCGGTCCCACGGCTTCCTCGTACTCGCGGACATGCTTCGCTGAAAGGACGGCGATGGCCTTCATCATCTGGGGGCTGACCTTGATGCGGGCCCTGAGGATGGGTTCGCGCTCCTCGACCTGTTCCCCGAAGAACAGCACGGCTGAGTACAGGCTGCTGAAGATGTGGAAGGAGTCGCTGTAAAAGGTGATCGGATCCAGCGGGCTGGGCGCTTCTGCGGCGGCCGGAGCCGGAGCCGTGTTCACGCTCAGCGCGGGAACCTCGCCCGGGTTGATGTAGCTCTCTTCCTGGGGCGGCTTGTCCTCGGGCGGCACGTAAGGACGTTGGATGATGGGCATGATACCTCCGTCCCTGCCCGCGGCATGGGCGCGGCAGGTCGATGCGGCGATTGAACGCCATTATAGCGAGTTTGGCCAGGGGATGCCGACGATCAATTCTCCGCCTGGGACAGGCCGTCGATGAACTCCAGCCCGAGGAGCTTGGACAGTTCCTGGGGAGGCATCTTCACCTTGGCGGACCGGCTGCCGGCGCCGAGGATGATGTAGTCCATCTCCAGCAGGCGCTGGTCCGCGTATATGGGCAGGCCCTCAGGCAGGGCCATAGCGGTGACGCCGCCGATCATCATGCCGGTCACGTCGCGGGTCTCTTCGGGAGTGGCGAAGGACGCACGGGATACGCCCATTAGCCGGCGCACCCTCCGGTTTACGTCGAGACGGTCACAGGCGCGCACGATACAGGCGGAATAGGCGGAGGATCCTCGCTTGCTGGCTACGATGATAGTGTTGGCGGAATGGGGCAGATCGTACCCGTACTGGGCACAAAAATCCGCCGTGTCACCGTATTGAGGGTCAATGGAGATCCATTCCCAGTCCGCGATGCCCAATTCGTCCAGAGCGGAGCGGACCCGGGTTTCCAGAACGTTGCTGTCGTCTGTTGCGGTCATGGCGTTTATCCGAAACTCAGCGTGGCGTCGGAGAGGCAGACGAGTTCATCGCGCTGGTTGACGCCCCGGATGCGACACTGGACCTTGCGTTGGCCGTACAGATTGCCACCGGTGCCGGTGACCTCGCCGGAGAAGGTGACCACGTCGCCGGCACGGAAGGGGGTGATGGCCCGCATGACCAGATTCCCGCCGTTGTACAGGGCTTCGGGTGGAACGTTGAGGCCGATGAACCGGTCGACGTACGACATGGTAGCCGGTCCGGCGTTGACCGCACCGCCGAAAATGTTCTGCCGGGCGAACTCTTCGTCGGTGTGGATGTTGCTTTCGCTGGGGCGGCCGGCCAGGCGATGGGCGTTCTTGCGGAGGATGTTCTCGGTGGTTTCGCCGACCGAGAGGGTGCGCGGCAGGGGAGTTCCAGCCAGGGCGTTCTCCCAGGTCAGGAACTGCGCCGGGTCCGGGATGGCCGCTATGTCCGCGTACGGAGCGGAAGCAGCCGACGCATCGGGCACCGATTGTTGGCCCGCCGAGTATTCGAAGATGCAGGTGTAGTCGTAGCTGGCGACGACCGCGCCGGCTTCGTCGAAAGCTGAGACACGGAACGTTACGAACTTGCTGCCCCGGCGTTCGTACTTTTGATACACCCGCCGGGCGCCGGTAAGAGTCTCTCCTGACCGCACCGGCCGATACCAGCGCATCTCGCACTTGGCGAACGGTGTCTGCCGCCGGTTGGTCAGCGAACTTTCCTGCGCCACGAATCCGTTGGCCTCGGCGATCTCATCTCGGAGCAACGGGGCGTAGGTCAACGCCATGGTAGGCATGGCGATTATCGGCCCCGCGCCCTGACCCGGAGCCGGCATCGAGTATCGCGGGTCGGGGTTCTGGGCGCAGGCGGCGTATTCGGCGATGTCCTCCGCCGATAGCGTTACTCGCGTTTCGCCGCCGGCTTGGCCGACGCGCACGGCGTCGTAAGTCCAAAGGCGCTCGGCGGTGGTAGCGTTCGGTTGCGTCATGTTGGCTGCCTCCTGGAATCTGCGGGAATTATAACCCGCAACGGCAGCCCGGCCCTACAGTGCGGAACCGACGCGGCGACCGTCTAGGCGGGCTTGCGCCCCACGAACAGGTTGCCGCCAAAACCGCCCTCGTAGGCGTTGGTCTGCACGTATTCCGCCTGCATTCCGACATCGCTCAACGCTTCCAGCCACAGCGCTTTGGGAAACAGGCCGCTGGTGTGGCGGTCGGTCTCCACCTGGATATCGCCGTGGCGGTTGATGATGAACACGAACACGGACTCCACCGTGTTGGCTTCAGGAGACGGCTGAGCCACGTATTCGATGAATGTCACGTTGCTATCTTCCGTTGCCCGGGTCCAGTCTACAACCCTTGAGCCGACGAATGTATCCCGCAGGCAATCGGGAGCGAGCAAGACCAGACCGCCAGGATCCAGATGCGCCTGCGCAGTTTGGACGGCCGCCCGGAGGTCTTCTTCGGTTACCATGTAGTTCACGGCATCGTGAATCGTAACGATGTCGAAGGTGCGGCCCAGCCGGATGGTGCGCATGTCGCCGAGGTGGTGGATGGTGTGCGGGTTGAGGCCCTTAGAGATTTCCAACATCTCCGGGGATATGTCCACGGCTTCGGTGGTGAAATGCCGCGTGAAATGCGACAGGAGATGTCCGCCGCCGCATCCCAGGTCCAACAACCGGGCTCGGGGATCCCACGCCGGCTGGTTGCCCGTCCACCCGAATTCCGACCAGATCAAATCCCGCCACTCCGCCGCTTCCACGGTGTATTCCTCGGGCGGGCTGATGATCGGCCAAAGGTGGGCTAGGTCATGGTAGAGGCGCAAGGTCACGGCGATTTCAGGCTGCCTCGGCGGTGACGCCGAAAGTGTCCACGTACAGGAATTCCCGGATCCGGCCCAGGGTTGAACCCGAGGCCGGTGGATTGTTGTACAACCATCGTTCCAGGTTGCTGACTATCACGCCCGGTTCCAACTCGATGGCGGGACGCCCCAGTCGTTCCCATCTGGTGATCATGCGGGCGGCATCGGCCGGAATCTCAGAGTTTGTATGGACTCGTGCTGTAGAGTAAACGACCATGTTCGACCTCATGTTCTGATTACGAACAAGTGTACGATACCCTGCCGGTCGGCGCAAGGGGCCGGAGCAAGCTCAACTGACGCAGATCACTCCGCGGTCAATTGGTCCAGCCACGATTCGATCAGTTCGACCCCGCGGGCGCCGGCGCTGGTATGGGCGATGCGCCCTTGCTTGTCAATAAACACGTAGCTGGGGACGCCCTGGATGCCGTAGGCACTCGCCAGTTGGGCGCTCCCGTCGAACACGTTGGGGAAGGTGAGCTCATGGCGCTCGATAAACTCGACGGTCGCGGCCTCAGTGGTGTTGAACTGCGAGACGCCGATGACGTCGATACCGGCGGCATCCAATTTTTCCCGATACAAGGACCCTACGGCGGGCAACTCCCGCCCACAATGGGGTCACCAGGGCGCGAAAAACGCCAGGAGGGTGGGCGAACCGTAGGCGTCCGGGAGGGAAAACTCCGATCCGTCGAGCATTTGGGCGTTGAACGGTATCGCGGGCCGTCGGTCCTCGGTCGTGGCCCTGGTCGGCGTGGGCCACGGCGTGTAGGTGGGGCGCGGACGGGGAGTGAACGTTGGCGCCGGTGTATCGGTGGGAGGAATCGCCGTCGGTGGAGTTGTTGGCGTTGGCGGGACCGTGGGGTCTGCGGTGGGCAAGAGCGCTTCGACGGTGGCGCCATAGTCGCCGGCCGGCGTTTCGCCGGGCGTTTGGTTGCACCCGAGCGTTGCCGCGCACAAGGTCAGCGCGACGGCAACGAACACAAGGGGTTGCAGGAAATGACTGTTCGCTGATTTCACGATCATGGCCGCAACGGACATCCGGTGGTTCATGGCCTATCTACCGTAGCACACTTTTCGCAGTGCGGGACAGTTCATCGCCGGAATCACGGGCTGACGCCGCCGCTGACCGTGGACGGCGGTCCGCGAACGCCGGGCGCCACGCCTCCGATTTTCGCAGTCAGCATATGCCGGTGCGATATACTACTCGCCACAGTTTGTTCTTCGCCGCTCTCACGGTTTCCGGGTGCCCGCCTCAAGGACGCCAATTCAATCCGGAGCGGTCCCGCCGACGCAGGAGCTCCCCGTGGTTATACCTAAAGACGACGACGCTATCCGCCAACGCACCGAGGCGTGGCGCCAACGCGCCAGCGCAGCCCCCAAGCGCAAAGGCGCCTACAAGACCCTCAGCCAACTGCCGGTGGAGCCGCTCTATGGCCCAACGGATTTGGCGGAGACCGAATACCTGGCGGATATCGGCCTGCCGGGCGAGTATCCGTATCTGCGGGGGGTGCATCCCGCGGGATACCGCTCCCGGCTGTGGACGATGCGGATGTTCGCCGGGTTCGGGCAGCCGGCCGAAACCAACGAGCGTTTTCGCTTCCTGCTGGACCAGGGTGAAACGGGCCTCAGCGTCGCCTTCGACATGCCGACCCTGTACGGCTACGACCACGACGACGAGCGCGCCCGGGGCGAGTTTGGCAAGTGCGGCGTGGCCGTGTCGTGCCTGGAAGACATGCAGACCGTCTTCGACGGCATCCCACTGGATAAGGTCACCACTTCGATGACCATCAACAGCCCGGCGGCGATAATATGGGCGATGTACATCGCCGCCGCCGAGCGGCAGGGCGCGGCCATCGAGTCGCTGGGTGGCACGATCCAGAACGACATCCTGAAAGAGTACATCGCTCAGAACGAGTACATCTTCCCGCCGCACCCGTCGATGCGACTGGTGGTTGATACCGTGGAGTTCGCCACCGACCGGATGCCGCGTTTCAACCCGATCAGCATCAGCGGCTACCACATCCGCGAGGCGGGCAGCAACGCGGTGCAGGAGCTGGCGTTCACGCTGGCCGACGGGTTTGAGTACGTGCGTCACTGCGTGGAGCGGGGCATGGACGTGGACGACTTCGCGCCGCGCCTGAGTTTCTTCTTCAACGTGCACAACGACTTCTTCGAGGAGATCGCCAAGTTCCGGTCGGCGCGGCGGATTTGGGCCCGCGAGATCAGGGAAACCTTCGGCGCCGAATCGGAACGCTCCGCGTGGATGCGTTTTCACGCCCAGACCTCGGGGGCGTCGCTGACGGCGCAGCAGCCTGACAACAACGTGGTGCGCGTCTCCCTCCAAGCCCTGGCCGCGGTGCTGGGCGGGTGCCAGTCGCTGCACACCAACAGCAAGGACGAGGCCTGGGCACTGCCGTCGGCTGACGCCGCCCTGCAAGCCCTCCGCACCCAGCAGATCATCGCCCACGAAACGGGCGTCACCGACACCGTGGACCCGCTGGGCGGCAGCTATTTCGTGGAGGCCCTGACCAACCAGGTGGAGGCCCGCGCCTACGAGTATTTCGAGCAAATCGACCGGCAGGGTGGGGTCATCCCGGCGTTGGAGTCGGGCTACTTCCAGCGGGAGATTGCCGACGCCGCCTATATCTACCAGCAGGAAGAGGACCGATTGGAGCGGATCACGGTGGGCGTCAACGAATACGTGGACGCCGAGGAGAGCCTGTCGATACCGATCCTGCGTGTCGACGAGGCCGGCGAGCAGCGACACGTCGCCCACCTTGACGAGGTCCGGCGGCGGCGTGACGATCGCGAGGTTGCCTCACGACTGCGCGCCCTGGAATCGGCGGCCCGTCGGTCCGGCAGCGACGCCAACCTGATGTACCCGCTGATCGAGGCCGTCAAGGCGGAAGCCACGCTGGGCGAGATGATGGGGGTGTTCCGCGAGGTATTTGGGGAGTACCAGCCTACCTGGGGGTTTTAGGAGAGGCCACTGTGGTCGAGAAACCACACGGCGCGCTCACTGCTGCGGATTACTTCGCGACGCCCGAGGGCGAGCGGTGGGAGTTGATTGACGGCGTCCTGTACCGCACGTCGGAAACGCCCGGCACGTGGCATCAGGAAATTTTAGGCGCTCTGTCATATCAGTATCACCGTCAGGAAAAGGACTGGAAGTTAGGTACATTCTGGGCCGGCGGGCATTTCGCGGTCGTCCTGTCGGAGCAGAATGTAATCGAGCCGGATTTGATGTTCGTCAAACTGGAACATCGCCATCTGTTCACCGACCGGGCTTACGAGGGTACACCGGATGTGCTGGCGGAAATCCTTTCCCCAGATTTTCAGCCCGCTAACACGCAAAGGGATTGGACGGTCAAGCCGGAACTGTACGCCCGGCATGGTGTACCGGAGTACTGGATAGTCAGCCTCCAGGAGGAAACCTTACGGGCGCTGACCGACCCCGTGGCCCGCAATGGCGCAGGTCATTACGGTTCGGAAGAGATTTACCGCCCCGGCGATACTCTCACCACGAACGCCATCCCCGGCGTTTCTTTTGACATCACAGAGATTTTCGGCGATCTGTGGCCGCCGAAAGCGTGAAGCGCTAATGCTTGCGCCCCAAAGTACAGATATCACGCGAATTCCGGCCGTGGTACCCACACTAAATCAAGGCCGCCGGCTTTTCGGTACTTGACAGCATATTGTCATGCTTGCTGCCGTTGCAATGCGAGCATGCCAGTACAGCATTGTCCTTGCAATGCAGTCCACCACGAGATACCGGTATGTAGTGATCACGGTGGGCGTCGGTGTTCTTGCCGAGCCCTCTGGTTACCGATTCCCCGCAGTAGTGACAGCGTCCGCCGCCTTGTTTGATGACGGCGTCCAGTGATGGCCAGCAATCCGAACCGTGCTCACAGGCTCCGCGCTTTTCATTGTGTCGGCGGATATCGTTGTGCATTGCTTGTGTTTCGCGTCGGCACGGCAGACATTTTACCCTCCCTTCAACACGAGGGTTGGGGCAATTCACATAGGTGTAATTCTTTGCCCTTTTTGCACCGGGGAAAACATCGCCATATGGTTTCATTTCTGTGCAAAGCAAGTTCGACTTGACGAACCCTTGTACCTCCAGCCCCCAAGCACGGATAGAACCTGTCAATCGACTGAGTTCGGATTGGCGCTCTCTTTGGGGTTCCAGGCCTCTAATGAGGCTCCAACCAGTTGAATGTTCCTGTCCCTGGTCCCGGTAAGGGGTAAATCTATGATCAGCGGAACTATACCTGCTGGGGTAAATGGAATCCCATCCAACTTTGTCGCAGTCCTCAACAGAGACGAAAAAGCGTCGATTACTATGCCCGCTATACGCTATTCTTCCCCATGGGTAAATTGCAAGCGACGGGGCTGTTTTCAATCTGGTATGCGCTTCTTGAGCCACGATTGCGTTGAACTGTCTTTCCCTTTCGGTATTCTGTCGCTTTATTTCGGCGACTTTCGCTCGCACTTCCGCGTTGGTGCAGAGACTCTGATGTCGGGCGCAAAGATAGCCACGCACGCTGTAGGCCCGGCATGGGTTGCCGTTTTTGTAGTTGGCTGCGCAACGGATTTTTCGGGTAGCGCCAGTGGTCATTGCAGATTTCTCCCACTGGGGAATTACATGCCCAGTGTTATTGTGTGATCTCGCGTGTAATGCCCAAAAGTAAGGGCGGGTATCAAACCCGCCCCGCATTAGTTGTGCAGTCCGCAGGCCACTTACGCCGTCGCCCCCTCCTTGGCCTGCTTGGCGGTGTCGATCACGCGCTGCTCGATGTTCTGGGGGACCTGTTCGTAGTGGCCGAACTCGAAGCGGTAGGAGCCGCGCCCGCCGGTCATGGAGCGCAGGTCCTGGGAGTAGCGCTGCACCTCGGATTGGGGCACCTCGGCTTCGATGATCGTGTAGCGGGTCTCGGGCACCATGCCCAGGATGCGGCCGCGCTTGCTGTTGATGTCGCTGATGATGTCGCCGGTGTAGGTCTCCGGAACCGTGACGTACAGCTTGACGATGGGCTCCAGCAGTACGGGAGAGGCCTTGGACATGCCCTGGCGCAGGGCCTGGCTGCCGGCAATCTCGAAGGCGATGGGCTTGCCGTCCACCGGGTGCGTGCTGCCGTCGTAGATCACGGCCTTGAGGTCGACCACCGGGAAGCCGGCCAGAACGCCTTCCTTCAGGGTGTTGACCACTCCCTTCTCCACGGCGGGAATGAGCTCGCGCGGCACCCGTCCGCCCACGACCTCGTTGCCGAACTCGAAACCCTCGTCGCGGGTCTTGGGCTCCAGCCGGAGCAGCACGTGGCCATACTGGCCGCTGCCGCCGGTCTGCTTCTTGTGGCGGTACTCGGAGTTGGTGATCTGCGTGATGGTTTCGCGATAGGGAACCACGGGCAGCTTGACGTTCAGGTTGGCGCCGAACTTCCGCTTGATGCGGTCAAGCGCCACCTCGATCTGCACCTCGCCCAGCCCGGTGAGCAGGCTTTCGCTGGTTTCCGGATTGCGGGTGAACTGTAGGCTGGGGTCATCCTCGACGATCCGGGCCAGCGAGGTTGACATCTTGTCCAGATCGGCCTGCGTCGCTGGAACCACCGCGAGGGAATAGAACCCCTTGGGGAACTCAATGCCGGGGAGCGTCACCCGAGCATCGCTGGCAGCGAGGGTGTCGCCCGTCAGGGTGGCGCCCAGCTTGCCGATGGCGCCGATGTCGCCGGCCACCACCTCGGACACGTTGTCCTGGCTGTTGCCTTGGGGTAGATACAGTTGGCCCAGCCGCTCGGACTGGTTGTGGTTGACGTTGTAGGTTTCGCCGTTGGACTTCATCGTCCCACGGAACACGCGGAACATGGACAGTTTGCCGACGAATGGGTCTGAAGTGGTCTTGAACACCAACGCGGCCACCGGACCGGCGCTGTCGGCGGTGATGTCATCGTCGCCGGAGGTTTGCGGAGTGTCGGCCGGGGACGGCAGGAAATCGCGGATCACCTGCACCAGTTCGTTTACCCCAATATCCTGTGTCGCGGAGGTGAGCAGGATGGGGATGAGGTCGCCGTTGCGTATGGCTTCGCGCGCTCCCGCGGTTACTTCCGCGGCGGTTATTTCCTCGCCCTCCAGGTACTTGTCGGCCAGGGCATCGTCGGACTCCGCCACCGCTTCGATGAGACGTTCTCGGGCCGCGTCAAAATCGCCGACGACATCGTCTGGCACGTCGGCGGGCGGGTCGATCACGCTGACCAGGCCGGTGAAGTCCTGCGCTTCTCCGATGGGCAGCTGGAAGGGGACACAGCGGGTGCCGAAAATGTCCTGCAACTCCTGAACGTTGCGCTCGAAGCTGGCGTTCTCGCGGTCCATCTTGTTCAGCACGAAGGCCACCGGAAGACCGCGTTCCTGGGCCATGTTCCAAGCGCGTTCGGTTCCCACGTCAACGCCGGTCGGAGCGGCCACCAGTATCACCGCGGACTCGACCACGCGGACCGCCGCGACGGCCTCGCCGAGGAATTCGTCGTAGCCGGGGGTGTCAAGCAAGTTGATCTTGTTGTCGCCGTCACTCAACCGCAGCAGGCTGGTCTGGACGCTGGAAGAGCGCCGGGTTTCTTCCGGTTCGTAGTCGGAAGCGGTGTTGCCGTCTTCCACTCTGCCGATGCGGTTGATCACTTTGGCGTTGAACAGCATGGTCTCGGCGAGGGTGGTCTTGCCCGCGCCGCTGTGGGAGAGCAAAGCGACGTTACGGATGGTGCTGGCGGATACGGCCATGGTGGTTCCCCTTTTGTTCCTAAACGGGTTGCAGTTAGCGGATTGTAGCGAAATTATGTTGCCCGTTGCAACCGAACGACCAGACGGATAGAATAGGAGCCCAGCGACCGGTAGCGAGCCGCTCCTCCAGCGACTCCCTCCTTCGGGACCGGCCGCTCCTTCTTTGCCCGGTGGGGAAACTATCGCGGCAACTTTCGGCGATCGACCGGCGGGTAGCCTGGGTCTGCCGGAAGGTTATTGAGCCGGGCGGCGGTGGTCGCCAGCGCGTCGCACCGTTCGTTGTCCGCGTTGCCGCTGTGTCCGCGCACCCACCGGAAGTCGGTGGGATGGCGTTCCAGCAGGTCCAGCAGGCGCTCCCAGAGGTCGGGGTTGACCGCCGGCTCTCGCTTGTTGCGCATCCAGCCGTTACTGCGCCACTTGGCGGCCCACCCCTTGCTGACCGCATCCACCAGGTAGCGCGAATCGGAGTACAGGGTCACCTGGCAGGGCCGCGTCAGCGTTTCCAGCCCCACGATTGCCGCCAGGAGCTCCATGCGGTTGTTGGTCGTCAGCGAGTAGCCGCCGGACAGCTCCTTGCGGTGGCCGCGATGGTCGAGGATCACGCCGTAGCCGCCCGGCCCCGGGTTGCCCAGGCAGGCGCCGTCGGTGTGGATGATGACCTCGGTCGCCACTGGGTTCAGGCCGTGGGGTGTCGAGCCACCAGCCGCATCACGGCGCGGTTCAGGCCGATGCACTTGCTGCTGACTTTGGCAGCCCATTCATCCTGAGCCGCCGCCTTCCAGGGCTCGGATTCCAGCACCGAGGGGCTTTCGATCTGGTACACGGCGACGTACTTGGGGAAGCCCTCCGCGTTGGTGGTTTCCACGCGGTACCGGCGCGCTCCCAGCACGCCGTCCACCGAGCACAGGCCGGGGAGGTGGACGGTGTCGTACAGGCGGTTGAACTCGTCCTCGGCGTCGGCGGGGATGTCGGTGCGGACCACGAAGATGTAGGGCGCACGGGCGGTTTCGTCGCCGGCGTCAGCAATGCGGTTCAGCATGGTATGGGTGCGGTTGGTGGCATGAGGGCGGATCTTGGTTGCCCAGTCGCCCTTTTCGCTCTCGCGCTGCCAGCCCTCTGAGCTGGGCACGCCCGGATCGTCGACGTCGTACAGCGCTGCGTACTTGGTAAACTGGTCAGCGCTGGTTGATTCCAGCGAGTATCGGATGCACGAGTGCACGCCCGGTGCGTTGCAGATGTACTTGGCGTGCTCGGTGTCGTAGACGCGGTTGAAGTCGGCTTCGTGCTCGGCGGGGATGTCCATTTGGACTAGATAAGCGTAATTAGCGGGCATTTTGGGCCTCCGTGGGTGGGGGACGGGGTTGGGATGTCAGTCGCTGCGGACGCTGGTGAGGATGTGGATGGCAAGGTCGCGGCGGACGTCGTCGGGAGTTTGGTTGAAGTTTGCAATAGCAGTTTCAATTCTGTTGATGAGACCGTTCACGTCTGTGGCCGAGAACTCGCTATGGGGATCGTAATCAGCGGAGTGGCGCGTGCGTTGAATATCGGCAAAGACTGAGCCGAATCTGCGAATTGCTCCGGGGAATCTGTTGCCCAGGCTGGCGCGGCTGAGTTTGTTACGGGTTGGGCGATGGTCGGCGGCGCGGTAGGTTTGCTGCCAGGCCCAGCGTCGTTGATCGGCTGGAGACGTTCCCACCAGTGTATTGGCGTTGCTGGCTGCCAGCGTGTGAAACATGGCGTAGTAAGCACAGCTAACGGCGCGGCGCAGTTCGGTCTGAGTGGGTGAGTGCGGGTAGCCGGTGATGACACCGTTGACCAGTGCGCGGGCCAGCACGATGAGCTCCGACGGATTCAATTTAGTATCCGCTCTTTGTTGAGATCCCATTCCCACTTGGCGATGTAGTGCTGATGGACGCTCAGCTCGACGCCCATCTCATCCAGCTCGGGCTCAATGTCGATGGGTAGGCCATTGATGCGAGAGTAGTCCATGTAATCGTGGTCCCCTTCCCACACAATCCACGCTTCGAGGTAGTCCTCGTCGTACCAATCGTCATAGCGTTGCCGGACGACGATGGGATCAAAGTGAAGGTGGGGCTGGAACCAGCCGTTGAGGGTGTCGCCGATGATGGTGGCAACCCGGTCAGTGGTGTCGCTGGTGATGGCATCCATGGCAGTCGTTCCCTCATCATGGTCCGTTACGAATATGATACAGTTGCGGCATCGGCGCACGACGGCGCATATCGCGGCGTTGCCGCCATTATTTTTGCAGGTTGGCAACCGTCATGCAAACGAACGATGCTGAAGATGCAGGCCGAACGGCGGCCCTGGAGAACCTGATTCCCGAACTAGCGAAGTTGGGACAGTTGCTTGCCGAAGAAAATGCCAACCAAGTCAAGACGCTGGAGAGTTTCGCTTCCGACGCGGATTTGCAAAGGCTGGAGGAACTGGCCGAACAGCAGCGTTCCGAGTTCGACGCGCTGGACTTTATCGGGCGCTTGCGATTGGGTTCAGGCAGCAATTTGTGGAGTGACGAAGAGTTTCACTCCAACCTACTAGCCTGGATTTTGGATCCGCGCGAGAGCCATGGGATTGGGGGTAGTTTTTTGACGAACTTCCTGAGAGAAACCTGCGCGTAGTCAGGAGTTCAAGATGCTGATTGGACACACGCCAACATAATCCGGGAGTGGCCGAATGAAGTTGATGGCGTATGGGGCTATCTGGATATCCTGATTCTGAACGAATCAGAGCAGACTCTTTGCGCCATAGAGAACAAGGTCTTTTCCAGCGAACACAGCGAGCAGTTGACTCGCTACCGGAAAGCGCTGGCGGGCTCGTACCCGGATTTCACCAGGCATCACGTCTTTCTGACCCCGAGAGGGGCACTGCCTTACCGAGAGGAAGAACGCGAATTTTGGCAACCCTCAACTTACGCAGCAGTTCTCAGTATCGTGCTGCAAATAGTTGACGAC
The DNA here is from genome assembly GCA_028873965.1 of Chloroflexota bacterium. Classification (GTDB taxonomy): domain Bacteria; phylum Chloroflexota; class Dehalococcoidia; order Lucifugimonadales; family UBA3495; genus Bin87. The sequence goes on along the minus strand of JAPPMU010000015.1, from coordinate 7,258 downwards.
AACAGCAGTCCAGTCAAAAAAGATGTCCGCTCATTTTTGCGGCAATACGCGACCACGCTGAGGAGGAACATTGTGCCGGACGCCGACACGAACATTGCCGAACTGGTCCGCAGAATCTACCTGGAACACCGGGAAGCCATTGAACTGATTATCCAGTACAAGCCGGATTATCGCAATGAGATGAAACAAATCTTGAAGGAAGGCATCTCAACATATACAGACTGGAAGCTGTATGCTGATGATGCTAGCTTCGTGTACTTTCAGCCGTTGGGCTTCACACAATATCAAGGTATGCAGCCTGGCGAGTCCCATGCCAGGTACTCATTGGTAGGTTGTGAGTTTCAATGCCCACAAGAAGGCAACGCTTGGTTTCGCGTTGAAATCACTCCTGAAACTGAATCCAACAAACTTGTCAGGGATAGGATTGTTGACACCATCAATCAGCATCCTGAGATTTTTAATTCCGCAGGGCAGGTGGCCACAGGGTGGATGACTGTCCATCAGGGAGATTACATTTTGGATGACGGCGACCTGAGCAAGTGGGACGATCCCTCCACCCGCACCAAGATCGAAGCATGGGTCCAAAACTTCGCCAAGAACGAATTCCTGGCGATGGACAAGGTCATCGTGGACTGCCTCCGCGAGTACGAAGCGGAGGCAAAGGGTCAGTAAGTCAGCGCGTCCGCCGTCCCCTCGGGCAGCTCCACGTCCAGGGCCTGCAAGGTGTGGGCGAGACCGTGGTAGTAGGAAACGACCACCAGCAGGTCAACGATGCCGGCGTCGCCGATGATGCCCTGAACGGCGGCGAAGGTGGCGTCGGAGACGCGGTGCTGGCGCAGCAGTTCGATCACGAAGCCGGATATCGCGGCATCGTCACCGGACAATCCGTTGGGGGCGCGGTACTCATGGATGGCTGAAATCTCGGCGTCGCTCAATCCGGCGTTGCGGGCTGCCGGCTGGTTGACCGTCCAGACGTAGTGGCCGCAGGCTTCGCGGGCCGCCGTCAGCACGGCAACGGCCTTTACCCGGGGATCCAGCGGCGTCTGGAAGCGGACGTAACCGCCGAGATGGGCGAAATTGCTGGCCGCCTGGGGGTTGTTCAGGATTGCGGCGTAGTTGCGCTGCACGCCGCCTCTGGAGGTTTCAATCTCATCCCAAACCGCCTGACCGGCAGCGTCCATGCTTTCCCTGGTGGCGAAGGGTACTCGTGCCATTGAGAGGCTCCTGTCACTGTTGGTGTCGGGTGGTTGCGACTATCCAAATACGATTGCGATCACGCCGGCGACTACGATGGCCGACATCCCGCCCAGCACTGCATAGAGTGAACGATTGACGTGGGTGGCCAGACTGTCAACGCGGCTGGAAAGGCTGTCAACGCGGCTGGAAAGGCTGTCGAAACGCCCGGACAAGGCATCAAGTCTGCCGGACAGGTTGTCATTGACCTGGCTGATGCGCTCATCCATGCGTTCCAGCCTGGTGTTGTTCTCGCGCCGGTACTCCCGCTGCTCCTCAATGAACAGCGTCATGGTAGCCTCCAGCACTGCCAAGCGCGCTTCGATGCTCGCGAGGCGCTGTTCGAGGTCGGGGGCGGCAGCTTGCGTCGTCATGCCATTACCTTAAGCCAACCGGCGGCGATTGGCAACCGCCGCCGGACGAAGAACTGCCCTTTACAACGGATCAGCCGCCGTTCTTGTCCCAGAGCTGTTCGAGGATGGCGCCGGGGGACATGGGAAGGTTGTCCATGCGAACGCCGATGGCGTCGTGGATGGCGTTGGCGATGGCGGCCATGGGCGGGACGATGGGAACCTCGCCCACACCGCGCACCCCATAGGGATGGCCCGGGTTTGCCTTTTCCACGATGACCGTGTCGATCATGGGCAGGTCGAGGCTGGTGGGCATCCGGTAGTCCAGGAAGCTGGAGTTCACCATGTCGCCAGAGTCGTTCATGAAGTACTCTTCGTTGAGCGCCCAGCCGATGCCCTGCACGGCGCCGCCCTGCATCTGACCTTCCACGTAGCTGGGGTGGATGGCCTTGCCGGCGTCCTGCACCACGGTATAGCGCAGCACGTCCACTTTGCCCGTGTCGGGGTCGACTTCGACGTCCACTAGGTGGGTGCCGAAGGCTCCGCCCTCACCGCCGGGACTGACGCTGACCTGGGCGGAAATCGGGCCACCGGTGCGCGCCAGCTGGGAGGACAGCTCCTTGAAGGACATCTGCAGGTCCTCGTCGGAGTTGTGCTTGAAGATGCCGTCCGCCAGGTCGATCTCCGAAGGATCCTTTTCCCAGATCTGGCCGGCGCGGTCGATCATCTTGCGCTTGATTTCCTCAGCGCACTCGTAGGCGGCCCAGCCGGTGGCAAAGGTGGTGCGGCTGCCTCCGGTGAGGAAGGTGTAGCCCACGGCGTCGGTGTCACCGACGCTGGGCCGCACGTCTTCAGCGGGGATGCCCAGGACCTCGGCCGCCTGCATGGCGATGGACGCGCGGGAGCCGCCGATGTCGGTGGATCCTTCCACCAGGCCGATGGTTCCGTCGGCGTTGACGCTGATGCTGGCGCTGGAGGCCAAACCGATGTTCATCCAGTATCCGCTGGCGACGCCGCGACCGCGGTTCGGCCCGGAAATCTCGGACTTGTAGTGGTCGGTGTCCTTGGCCGCTTCGAGGGTTTCCACGTTCCCGATAACCCGGAACTGAGGCCCGTCGACGCGGCGGTTGCCCTCCTTGCTGGCGTTCTTCAGGCGGAACTCCAGCGGGTCCATGCCGCACCTGGCGGCCAGCTCGTCCACCACCTGCTCGCCGCCGAATGCGGAGATGGGCGCGCCGGGAGCGCGGTAGGCGAAGGAACGCGGCTTGTTGGTCACCACGTCGTAGCCCTCAACGCGCTGGTTTTCCAAGGCGTAGGGAGCGAACACGCACTGGGCGCCGGCGGTCACGGGAGAGGATCCGGGGAACGCGCCGGCCTCGTAGATCAGGACCGCATCGGCGGCCACCAGCGTGCCGTCGCTGTTGGCGCCCATCTTGATCTTGACATGCGCGCCGGCGGTGGGACCGGTGGCCTCAAAGGTCTCGGTACGGCTCATCTGCATCTTGACCGGGTGGCCGGTCTTCTTCGAGAGCAACGCGGCCACGGGCTCCAGGTACAGCGGAATCTTCCCGCCGAACCCGCCGCCGATCTCCATGGGCACGACCTTGATGCGGGACACGGGCAAATCCAGCACGCCCGCCAGAGCGTCGCGGGCAACGAACGCACCCTGAGTGCTGGTCCATACCGTCAGGTACCCGTCGGCGTTCCAGAATGCGGAGGCGTTCTGCGGCTCGATGTAGCCCTGGTGCACCGTGCGGGTGTTGAACTCGCGCTCGATGACGAAGTCGGCTCCCGCCAAAGCTGCCTCCACGTCGCCCTGCTCGTAAACGAACCGGTTGGAGACGTTGCTGTGCTTGTCGGTTTCCTCGCCGAACTCGGTGGTGGTCATGTCTTCGTGGAGCAGATCGGCGTCGTCCTTCATGGCGTCCAGCACGTTGGTGCTCGCCTTCAGGATTTCGTAGTCAACCTTGATCAGGCCGGCCGCCTCCTCGGCGACGTGGGCGGAATCGGCCGCAACGGCGGCAATGGGATGACCACGGAACAGGGCCTTGTCGGCCGCCAGGATGTTGTTGCTGGCCGCGCGCGCCGACATCGGCGGATTGTCCTTGCCGGCGATGGGCAGGTCGGCGCCGGTCACCACACCGCGCACACCGGGCAGAGCTTCGGCTGCCGAGGTGTTGATGGACTTGATCCGGGCGTGGGCGTGGGGGCTGCGCAGGACTTTACCGAAGAGCATACCGCTCATTTCGAAGTCCGCGCCGTATTTGGCCCGCCCCGTCACCTTGTCGGCGCCGTCGTGGCGAACCGGCCGCGTGCCGACGACATTATAATTGGTGTTTGAGAGCACGATGTTGGTCATAAGTCGCCTCGCTGCTGGTAGTAATTGCTGGCCGATTTTAGCACAGGCCACGCGATGGCCCCAACCCTAGAGTTTTGGTAGATTCCTGGCCGCTGCGTGACGCGCAGCGACGCAGGCGGAGAGAGCACATCTACATTGGACGCCATATTAGACTATGTAATCGATTCCCTGCGCCGGTAACCGCGATTCGAGCCTGGCTTGCGGAAATCCTGCTCATTTTCGCTATACTTATGCTGTCAAGGCTGGCCGCGGCCGTGTGGGATGGCGTTGTAGTCGACGGAGAAGCGCTGTGGTTTGCCTGGTGGCAAGCCTACGATAACGCCGGTTCGTTCGCCGATGACGCCGTAGCGCTGGCGATTTCGCTGACCGCCGTGATTGAGGGAAGTTTCATGTTTCTGGCAAAAAGACGCATCGCCATCGCCAGGGAAGACGGACGCGAAGAGGGCCGCGCCGAAATGCGCGCCGAACTGGAACCCGTCATTCGAGACCTGCAGGAACGCATCCAACGCCTCGAAAACGGAGACACCAGGGAATCTCCCCCGACCGAACCCGCTAGCTGAACTCGGCGTCCGGGTCAAGTCAGCGGCAGTGGAGGCTGCCAGAGTTTGCCCGTTTGGTTGACGGTGATGGAATCGACCCACTTGACCCAATCGTAGCCGCGCTTGTGTGGCTCGACCATTCGCGCCGGGAAGCCGTGCCCGGCGGACAGCGGCTCACCGTCGACCCGGCTCGCCAGCAGCGCGCGTTCGGCTTCCGCCAGGGAATACCGGCGAAAGTAACCGGTGCGCGAGCGGATCGTGATACTGCCGGCTCCGGGTTTGGGTTTGGCTCGAGCCAGCAGTTGTGATACGGGCACACCGTGCCACTCCCGCGTAGTGTGCCATCCGCCGGTGCAGTCCAAGGTCGCGGTGAGGCTATCGCCCCACGTTTGTAGCTCGTCAATCCCCATCCAGTAAGGCGACTCCACGTGGCCATCGATGCTCAGCCGCCACGTTGAGGCATCGACGGTGGGAATTTTGTCGTTCAGCCACATGGTCACCGGGAAGTCGGTGCCGTTTTCCGGGTATGAGCCGGTGAACCGACGTTCAGCGCCGGGGCCGGCCGCCAAAATCCCCGTTAACTCCGCGGTCCGCCAGGCCAGGAACCCGGCCATGGCCAGTCCGATCACCCGGAGAACGTGGCGACGGTCAACCAAGTAGCGGGTCCGCAGGCTGATGCGATGCCGGAAGGAGTGCCACAGCAGCAGGGGGATCAACATCCAGGCCAGGTTCATGTGGATGGTCGTGCCGGAAAATCCCATCCAGTCGTAGGGGCCGAGATGACTCCACGCCAACCCCAGGCCCAGTACGATCAGCAGGCCCAGCAAGAGCACGATGGACCAGATCATTGAGTTCAGGGAGCGACGCCAGTTGCTGCGGGTACGCAGCGAGCCCAGGACGTTGCGCGATTTCCACGCGAAGAGGGCGAGGATGGCGAACCCGAAGATACGGTGCAAGTGCATTGCGCCGATCCACTCCGGGTTCGAGTGAGTGAGGCCCAGATATCCGGTCAGCAGCTCGGCAATGACCAGGATGATCAGAGCGATGTTGGCCCAGGGGTAACGCATCGGGTCTCATGCCGGCATGGTTCGAGACCGGCGGAGTTTGGACCAATCCCAGAGGATCACGATCCACAGTATGGACAGTGCGCCGACCGTCGAGACGTCGTATCGGGTGGTGGGATGCATCAGGAATTGTCCGCATACGCGCGGAACCAGTCGCTCGAAAACACGTTGTGCGGATCGTACTGCTTCTTGCAGGACACAAACTCCGAAAACTGCGGGTAGCACGTTGCCAGCTGGTCGGGTGTGGCGAACCTGTTGTAGGTAAGAAAATAGCTGCCGTCGCGCTCGATGGCCAGGTCGATCAGCGTCCGCAGGGCGTGGGCGACGCGCTGGATACCCTCCGGGTCTTGGTCCATGTGCAGATTGACGACGATGCAGGCGTACGGCTGCCGGGCCCAGTTGAGCATTGTTTCGTCGTCACGCTCGATGAGGCGTATGGTGCCATAGATCACGTTGGCTTTCTGCCGTCGCAGTTCGGCGCCGGCCGCAGCCATGAAGCCGGGTAATTCGGGCAACGGCACGTACAACTCGGTGATGGTTTCCGAACCTGGAACCGGGCAGCCCAGCCGCTCGTCGAGTTCCTGGTGGTAGTGATCGATGTACTGGCTCAACTGGAAGGTATCGCTGTCGTAAATCTGGCCGTGGGTACTCCGGTAGAACCCGGCGTATTCCTCGAAGGCGCGGTCCTTGTCGGCGTGGGACCAATACAGCAGTTGACGCCAGGCCGACTCGTTGAGCAAATACTGTGGCGGCGCGGCGTTTCGGGCGTCGCCGTCACTCACCGGTCGATAGCAGGACAGAACGCCGTCCCGGAGGAACCCGGGCGAATTCTCATCGGTGCGGTACTGGAAATCGCCGTAGGTGAAACCGTCTGCGATCCGCTGCTTGAAAAGCTCCACAAGCTTGTCGATGGTAGTAACTTCCACGACCCGGTGGACGTGGTGGGCCGGCATAAGGCGCAAGTCGACGGTTGTAATCACGCCGAACAATCCGTATCCGCCGATGGCCAGGCGGAACAGATCGGAATTCTGTTCGCGGTCGCAGCGGGTCAGGTTGCCGTCGGCGTCAATCATTTCGCAGGAGTCGACATCCTGGACGATGGGCCGATAGGTTAGCCCGCGCCCGTGCCCGTTGGCCGCCAGGGCTCCGCCGACGCTGAGCCGGTCGGCGCCGGTCTGCTTCTGCACGACGCTCCACCGTCGGTCAGCGCCCGCTTGCATTGTGCGCAGACCGCATATCAGGTCCGACCACATGATACCGGCCTCGACGGTGACGATGCCCCGTTCGGCGTCCAGGCCGACGATGCGGTTCAGGTTTCGCGTGTCCAGCAAGGTTCCGCCGGACAGAAATTGCTGTCCGCCCATAGCGTGGCGTCCGGCGGCGATGCTCAGGCTTTGGCCGGCGTCTCGTACCTTGTTTACTGCCTGTTGAGCTTCCACGGTCGAATTTGGCGCAATGACCTGGGCGACTTCGGTTTGGTTCAATTGGGAATGAATGTCATTGACTGTTGTGGATGTTGTCTTTGGCATGGTTTGTATGTTTGTCCTTTGTCTGAGCTCGGAGGCTGACTGTACCTACGAGTGTGCGGGCCGTGCGGATGGGCTCCGTGGTACACTCCCGTGTCGTTGGGCGGGGCAATTTGAACCGCCAGTTGGCACCTTAGAACCCCTAACAGAAAGGGTTCAAGCGCCGGAAGCAGATGATTGAACAGCC
>JAPPMU010000021.1 GCA_028873965.1 Chloroflexota bacterium | reverse complement strand
GAAAGATTAGCCCCTTGATTATGGATCAGCAAGCCATTTTGTTAGGGGTTCTTAGAATAGGCGGACGTGAAGAATGCAGCCACTTTCTGACTTGCGCGTTTTGGCCGTTACCGTTTTCCTTGCCGGGCCGTTCCTGAGCATGACGCTGGCGCGGTTGGGCGCGGAGGTAATCAAGATTGAGATACCCGGCCGGGGTGATCCGGTACGCGGCAATGGCCCCTTCGCCGGTCCCGACGGCATCCACTCCGAGCAGCGCACGGAAAAGCACATCGCCACCCGCTTTTTGAAACGCAGCCAGGGGGTCAAGAGCGTGACCCTGGATCTGAGGAACCCGCGCGGGCGAGAACTGTTCCTGGAGATGGCACGTCAGTCCGACGTGGTGCTGGAGAACCTTGCGCCCGGGTCCATGACCCGTCTGGGTCTCGGTTACCAGGACGTGGCCGCCGTCAACCCGGGAGTCATATACGCCAGCATCTCCGGCTACGGGCAGACCGGCCCTTACGCCCACCAGCCGGCCCACGACCCCCAGATCCAGGGCATGAGCGGGTTGATGGACATCAACGGCGAACCCGACGGCCCGCCGACGCGGGTGGGCTTTTACATTGGCGACCTTGTGACCCCGATGTTCGCGTCCACCGCTATCCTGTCAGCTCTGCGAGAAAAAGATAAGACCGGCCAGGGCTGTTACCTGGACGTGTCTATGATGGACACCCTGGCGTCGCTGATGCTGATGGAAAACCTGGAAGAGGACATGGCGGCGGACATCCCGCTGCGTACCGGCAACAACAGCCGGAGTGGCCCAACCGGTCAGTATCAGGCCAGCGACGGGGCGATAATCATCACCGCCGCCAGCGACGATCAGTGGCGCCGCCTGTGCAACGCCATCGGGACTCCCGACCTCATCGAGGACGACAGGTTCGCACGCTATCAGGTGAGGTCGGAGAACGCCTCGGAAGCTCGCGCCGAAGTGCAGGCCCGCATCGGGGCCATGACACGGGATGAGGCTCTGGACTGTCTGTCCGCCGGCGACGTACCGTGCGCTCCGGTGCGCACCGTGCCCGAGATCCTGGCTGACAAGCATTTCCGTGATCGGGGCGCCCTGAGGCCCATGCGGAATGCGGCTTTCAACGGAGAGGTCGACGAGGTGGTGGCAGGATTTCCGGTGTTGTTCGACGGTCAGCCGCTGCCGGATGTTCCGGGCGCGCCGTCGCTGGGGATGCACAACGCGGAGGTGCTGGGAGAGCTCTGCGGCGTGGACGAGGGAGAGCTGGAGCGGCTAGGAGGAGCAGGAGTGATTTAGCCGCGGCAATTGAGCGTTTCGCCTGCTCTGTCCCATCTCCTTCTGCCAGATCTGCGCCCATTGCACCTCACCCCTTTCAATCAGCGGCTCGATGCTTGAGCAAATGCGTTGGGGAGCTACTACCGCGTGAGCGGGTTGTCCGGTGAACCGGGTTAGATAGCCGGCGTTACGGGTGGCGTGGTCAACTTCCTGCCAGCCGCCCGTGGCTTAAGCCTCGACGGCGACGTAATGAATTGCACCGTCTTCGCGGCCCTTCGCTTCGATGATAATGTCGGCATCTTCAAAGCTGGTCAGTTCGTTCGCGGGTATGCCGTCGGTGCCAGCATTCTCGATCGTGTACAGAACGTCGCTCAGGTCCAGAATCCGGTAATCCCGGCAGTCGACCAACCGGACAATGCGGGCAGCAATACGCTGGGCATCTTGTCGGGCCTGCTCAGCGTTCAGCGTTGCTAATGTGTGCAAATTGCTAACCAGTGCACTTTCGAAATCTGCTGAGGCGGTCATCTCAATCACCTTACGGTTTCGATACTATCAGCCGGCCCCGGCGTCATACCAATCCGGCCGGCGGTGATACGATTAGGGACGCTTGATCAGAATTCAGGAGGAAGTTGCCCCATGCCCCGCATCACCACCAAGCCCCTGCGCTCCATCATGTTCGTGCCCGGCAACAAGGAAGACTGGATGCGCAAAGCGCCTCAGTACAGTCCGGACGCATTGATCCTCGACCTGGAGGACTCGGTCCCGGAGTACGACAAGGACGCCGCTCGGCCATTGGTCGCAAAGATGATCGATGAGTTGTCGGAACGGGGCCAGACCCTGTTCGTGCGGGTGAACCGGCTGGAAACCGGGCTGACCGGGTTCGACCTGGAAGCCGTCACCCGGCCCGGCCTCTACGGCATCCTACTGCCCAAGGTCGAAACTCCGGCGGACGTGGTGGAAGCGGACGTGCTGCTGCGTTATTTCGAGCGTAAGGCCGGCATGGAACTTAACACCGTGTGCATCGACCCGGGACTGGAAACTGCGTCCGGGATCCGCATGGCCTACGAGATCGCAATGGCGTCAGACCGGGTCGCCCACATGGGCGGCAGCGGCGGCAAAGGCGGTGACACGGCCCGCAGCGTGGGTTACCGCTGGACCCTGGAGGGCGCGGAAACCCTGTACCTGCGGAGCAAGGTCCTGATGGACAGCCGCGCCGCCGGGATCCAGTGGCCTATCAGCGGCGGGTGGTTCGACATCCGCGACCTGGAGGGTCTGCGCTTCTGGGCCAACAACCTGAAGGCGCTGGGGTACACGGGGATGCACCTGATCCACCCGTCGCACGTGCCCATCGTGAACGAGATATTCACGCCCACGCCCGATGAAATCGCCTTCTGGCAGGGGTTGCTGGACACCATGGAGGAAAGCCGGCGTCAGGGCACGGCGGCCGTGACCTATGCCGGCGACATGGTCGACGTGGCCCACGAGGAAACGGCAAAGGCGATGCTCGGGATGTGCCGCAGCCTGGGGCTGGTGTAGATGAACCTGCTGCAGGCCGCCCGACGCTTCTGGGATGCGCTGGGCTACGATGCCGATTTCTGGCGCGGGCCGGTGATATTGGGGGCTGCTTTGGCCGGGTTGACCTGGCTCGTGTGGTACTTTACCAAAACGCCGTGCACCGCTGATAATGCGCTCAGAGGGTTATGCAACCCGGGCGTCGTCGCCAGCTTCATCAACGTGGACATCATGTCACGCTGCACCGCGGCTTGGCTGGGGGCCACAACTCTGACGGGAGGAATCAACGCGATCATGCTCAGCAGAGAACGAGAGCGCACTGAGGAAGCCAATCGACGCGCTGATGAGGCTTGGCGAGAATTGGCCGAAGAGCGCAAGCGTTCCGACGAACGCATCGAGGCGCTGATCAGCCAGGCCAATGAGGAGCGGCAGCGGGCTGCTGAAGAACGACAACTATCTGCTGAGGAACGACAACAAGCGGCCGAGGAGCGTCGGGTAATGATGTCCACGATTGCGGAACTTACCAACGCCATCACCGAACTGCGGCGGCAGAACAACGGCAACTCCGCCGGCGGGCAAGATTAACCGCCGCCCGGTCGCTATCCTCTTGCGATCATGCTCAGTAGAGAACGAGAGCGCACTGAGGAAGCCAACCGGCGGGCCGACGAAGCTTGGCAGCAATTAGCGGAAGAAAGGAAGCGTTCCGATGAACGCATTGAAGCACTGATCAACCAGGCCAATGAGGAGCGACGACAAGCCAATGAGGAGCGACGACAGGCCACCGAGGAGCGGCAAGTGATGATGGCCACGATTGCGGAGCTCACCAGCGCCATCGCCGAACTTAGGCGTCAGGATGGCAACGGCGCGCCCGGTAGCCAATCGTAACCTGCGCGCTCTGGCTAGCCGCCTTCTCCCGCCCGCAGCACCCGCTGGACCTCCAGGCGGCTGGTTACGAAGGCCAGCCAGATCACGGTGACCACGCTCACCGTGGCCAGCACTGCATACGCCAGCGCCAGCATCCGCCAGTCCGTCTCGAACGTCAGCGGCGGGGTGGCGCGGACGCCGCCCTCGGCAACTTCCAGGACCGGCAGCAGCGCGGCTCCAATCTGGGCGCCGGCCCAGGTTCCCACGGCCACTCCCGCAATTACGACAATAGCGAGGTTGAACCAGACCACAAGGTTGAGTTGCCCGCGGGTGCTGCCCAGCGTCCGCAACAGGGCAAACTCGGTCTGACGCTCCCGCGTATCCAGCCAACTGTACAGCGCGATGCCGGTGGCGCTGGCTAGCGCCAGGGCCAGGAACATGATCACCAGCAGGCCACCCCAACCCGCGTTGGCCAGCGGCTGCTTGCCGCGCAGGGCCGCTTCCTCTTCCGCGACGAAAGCCTTGCCGGCGGCCAAGCCCAGTTTCTCCATACTGGAAACCGCCGTCCGGCTCTCCGCCAGCGCGCGGTCCAGGTCGCCCACGGCGATGTCTCTGTCCAGCCAAACCTCGCCCGAGCCGCCGAAAATGCGCCGGCTGTGCCGGTTGGCGTATTCGACGAACTCGCCGAGGTCGGTGATGACGAAAGGTTGTTCCCTGGGGTCCACCGTAGGGAAGAACTCGGCAACCCCTTCGATCTTGATGGGCAGCGCGAAGGTGGACATACCGAGGTTGATCTGCTCGCCGACTTCGGCGCCGGTGGCTTCGAGGATGCCCGGGCTGACCAGAGCCTTCACCGGCGGAGCGTCTTCGCCGGGCCACAAACCTGGCGCTCCGATGCCTCCGGGCGCCCAGCTGAAAACGGCAGAACCGGTGGTGCCGGGTCGGGCAACGTTGCGGCTGGTTTCCACGGAGTAGAGTCCGGGCCGAACGTAGTCTTCGATGACGCTCCAGCCGTCAGCAGTGTTCAGGCCGGCTACGACCACCTCCCCGGTGTCAGTATGGGCCGTCAATCCGTCGACGAAGAGCACGCCGGGGCGATCTCCGCTGGTCCTGCCGGAGATTTGCAGGTTGACGAGGGTGTGCGGGGGCACGTCGAGCCGGGGCACCTCCGGGTCGTCGGTGGGCCGGCCGCCGCGGCCCAGGCGAAGCACGGTATTGCCCTCCAAATTCTGCCACTGGCGGGTCTCGCGTACGTCACCCAATTGTACGTCGTAGAAACGGCCGGTACCGTCCCGCAATCGGGCGACCACACCCACCAGGGGCTCCCGGGGAAACGGGCCGGTCTGCGTCGTCATCGCCCACAAAGACAGGACGGTGGTACCGTCGGGAAGTGGCAACCCTTCCGGAGCGTCCGAGTTTGGTGCGATCTGGGCCATCAGTTCAGACAAACCGTCGCCGCTCGCAAAATCGTCGCGCCACCAGGCAACGTCCGCGAGGCGAGGGGAGTCGACGGCCAGGACCGACACGCGCTGAGATCCGAAGCCTTCGGTCAGCAGGCTGCCTTCGGTACGCATTGCTTCGGCGGAATTGGGCAGCACGTCGGACAGCCCGGCGAAGGCTCGCGCAATGCGGCCGTTGTCGTGTTGAACCCGGATGTCCGCGCCGATGTCGTATCGAACGCGGTCATCCAAGCTGCGGTTCAGGGTGGCCGAGAACGCGCTGCCAACCACACCCAAGGCGGTTGCCAGCATGAGCAACGCGACCAGGCTCCCCGGCGCGATGGGGTCGCGGGCGATGCGGCGCAGACCCTGCACCAGCCAGCCGGGCCCCACGGGCCCCACGACCCTGGCGGATATGCCCAGGAACAGCGGGAACAGCCGCATGACCAGCAAGCCCAAGGCAATCAGACCCAACGCCGGGCCCAGCAGCAGGGCGAAATCGATTTCCAGATCCCGGCTGCCCAGGCCCCGGGTCAGAACGGTTCCCCGGCTGGAGATCTGCCACCAAAGGAACGCGATGACCAGCAAGGCCAGCAGGTCCAGGTAATAGCGGTGTATGAACGGGGTTCGCGCCGGTCGGGCTCCGGACTGGCGGAACTCCACGATCCCTTTGCTCGCGGCCGCTAGGGTCGCGAGCGAGAGCACGATCACGGCCAACGCCGCGCCCGCCGCGCCCATCCCGAATGCCTGCCAGGACAGTGAGACCGGAGCTCCCACGGATTCGGCGTCGAATACCAGCCCGCCCAAAGCTCTGGCCAGCACCGGGGAGAGCAGGGCGCCGGCGATCAGCGCCGGTCCGGCCAGAAGGAGGCCTTCAACCAGTGTCAGGATGCCGATTTGGACCGTGGTCGCGCCGCGGCTCTTGAGCATGGCGATCTCGCCGGCGCGGGCGCGAATCACCATCCCGGCGGTGATGGTCAGGTAGTAAGCGAGGATGCCGGTAACCAGGAATACCATCAGGAACAGCGGGATGCGCGCCAGCAGCAACTGCTCTTCGTGGTCCTCCAGGATGCGGATCAACCCGGTGGACGTGCTGCCGTTGGGAAGATTGTTAGTTACATCTCTCCGCACTCGTTGCAGCTCTCGTTGCAGCTCATCCACACGCTTGGCGGGAATTCCTTCCCGGTCAATCTGCACAAACCAGGCGGAACTGGTGTAGATGCCGGGATAACGGCGGCCAATCTGCTGGCGCAACGCCTGTTCCGAGGTGAACAGAGGAACCAGCGTCCAATCGTCATCCTGATACGCAAGCAGTTTGTGACGGCGGTACCAGTACTCGTCCTCCAGGTCGGCCGGCTCGATGACACCCACCACCACGACGCGGGTTGATGGCTGGTCGTCGCCTCCGGTGGCCGGCACGATTTCGAACCCCTCGCCCAGTTCAAGGTCCAGGAATTGCAGCCCCAGGGAATCCACCACGATTTCAACGACGATCCCGTCGGTATCTCCCGTGCTGTCGTCGTATCCTCCGTCACCGGACACTTCGGGCCAGCGACCCTGGACCAGTTCTGCCTTCCCATCTTGCAGGCCGGACAGGTATTGCATCCGTCCGCGGGGGCGGACGTCGTTGGGCAAGTCGAGGTTGGGTCGTCCGGTGAAGTAGAAGGTCGCGGTTTCCACCTGGAAGGAGACGGCTCCGACGGCATCTCCCAAGGGAGGAAGAACACGGTGCGCGACGAATTGCCGGCTGGTGAGGTAGCGGTCGCTGGCCGGAGTCGCGGTGCGGGGGTCGTCAAGGTCGTTGAAAACCCGCACCCAGAGATTCACGTCGCTGGATTCGGCGTCGGCCAGGGCGCGGCGCAGCGCGGTCTCCGCCAGCAGGTCATTGAAAACCACCGCGCTGGACAGCAGCACTACGGCCAGCGTGACTCCCAGGAGGACCGTCAGCTCCATGCGGAATGACGACATCAGCCGTCGTCGCGCCAGAACGTAACCCAGGTTGAGGATGGCGGTCATGTGCGACTACTCCGCCTCTCTCAGCACTTCGGGTGGGCGCAAACGGCGCGCCACCGCGCCGGAGAGACCGATTGCCGCAATCGCGGCGACCACGAGGCAAAGGAAGGTGGCGATCAACCAGGGACCTTCCGCTACAAATATGATGGGCGGGGTGACGGCGCCTCCGGCCGCGTTTCCGGCCAACTCGCCCAGGGTCCACCGCGCCAGTCCCCAACCGGCCAGCCCGCCGACTATGATCCCCAGGATGCCTACGATGACCCGTTCCAGTGCCAGGCCGGCGATCCTCTGCCACTGGGGTATGCCCAGCGCAGCCCCCACCGACATGTCGACCCGCTGTTCGCGCACCGCAACTGCGGCGTGAGCGCACAGGGCCAGTCCTACGGCCAGCGCCAGAGCAGCCAGTCCGATTCCAGTCAAGGCGTCCCAGGCTCCGCCGGCCAGCGGATTGCGCGTTGCCAGGTCCACGGCGTCGTCGCGGTCCCGAAGGAAGGACAGTCGGTATCCGACGTCCAGGATCTCGGCAGCCACTCGTTCCCGGTCGGCGCCTTCAACCACGTCGAACCACCACTCGTCAGGAGTGATGGGTTGGGCGCCCGGAGCCTGGTTCAACCAGGCCCGCAACTCGTACACCGACACCACCACTAACGAACGCCTGGCGTCCAGAGTGGGAAAGTGGTTGACGGTACCCGTGACCCGGGCCGGTACGATGTATCCGTCCACAGTGATCCTGACCGTCTGGTCAGGAACAAAACCGGGCCCGGTGATGGCCGGCAACGGCAGCGGAGCGGGCGGGATGACGATGCCCCGGGGAGACCTGCCGAGCGGCTCCTCCCACCTGATGGAGAGGCCGGTGTCGCCCGTGTGGGCGGCATCCGGGGATCGCTCGGTACGATCGGGAACGTTTCCAGCCTGGGGCAACGGCACCCAGGGACCGATATCTTCAAATCCTTCAATCACCTCGCCGTCTGCTGGGAAATTGGGCCCGTACACGGTCACGCCGTCAAAGGAGAGGCCACCCGGAGGTGTCCGTGCAAATGAGTCCCCGGAAATGAAGATTGAGACCACTCGCCATTGGTCGTCGGCTTGTACGGTCGCGCTCTCCTCGGGCAAAGGCGTCGTCAGATGGTGCCAACCGGTCTGATGCTGGCTCAGTATTCCCAACTCGAGGTTGCGATAACGTCCGCGATCATTACCGGCGCGCAGCCACAGTCGGTAGCTGGGCAACGGCACCGACGCGCCAACGGTCGGTGCGTCGTCACGTCTCACCCAGACGCCGATCTCCTCGGCGCCCTGTGGTATCTCAACTCCGGCAGTCTCTGGGGACAGTGTCCGTCGCAGTGGCGCCACCAGAGTGTCAAGGGGCGTTGGTTCTCCGTCGACGAAGTCGTCGCGCCACCAGGAAACCTGCCCGATGGTCAGCGGATCAACGCCCATGACGGTCCCCCGCTGGAACGGTCCGTCGATGAACCCGACCGGCTCCCGGATAATTGGCGACACCGCTTCGATCCCGTCGATGGACTTCAGCTGATCGATCCGCTGCTGTTCGGTGCGGCCGATGAAGCTGGTGCCGCCCAGGGTGATGTCGCCCCCAACGCTGTGGTTTGCCTGGTCCGCTTCGCTGCGAGCCAGCGTGGTTTGGAAGGTTCCCGCGAACACGCCCAGGGCCGCCGCCAGCGTCACAACCACGGTCAATGAAGCGTAGGGAAGCGGATGACGGGCCATCCTGCGCAACGACAGGCTGATCCAGGCCGGCGCCAACTGCTGAGAGGCCCACGCGGTACCCGTCATCAGCCAGGGCAAAGCCCGGAGCAGCAGGAAGGCCAGGGTCAACAGGGCCGCAGACGGCGCCAACAGCAGCGAAGGGTCCAACGCCGGCGCGCGGCCGGTCAACTCACTCTCCACGAAGCCGCCCCGCTGTCGGATCTGCCAAACCAGGACGGCCAGGGCGACCACCGCGATGATGTCGATGTAGTACCGCTGCAGCCACGGCGCGGACGGCGGGCGCGCCCGGGCGCGCAGGAAATCCAGGATGCCGAGGCGGGCCAGGCTGCCGCCGGCTACGGTCAGCACCGCCAGGCTGAGCAGGCCGCCGACGGCTCCCATGGCGTACATCTGCCAGGATAGGGACACGTCAAGAGGAGCCTCCCCGGCGCCGGCGCGGGCCGCCGGGTTGATGGTCTCCACCAGCAGGAGGCTGCCGATGCCCCAGGCCAGCAGCGGCCCGATCAGCGTAGCCGCGACCACGATGAGACCCTCTCCCGCGGCGAGAAGACCGCCGACTTGACCGATGCTGGCTCCCCGGCTGCGCAGCATGGAAGATTCCGCAGAGCGGGCGCCGGCCAGCAGTCCCACGGCCAGGGCGAGGAAGTAGAGGATGACCACGACCACCAGCGAAATGAACAGGATCAGCGGGGCTCGCGCCAGGGTAAGTTCCCGCTGGTACGTGGCCAGCACGCCCGTGCCCCGGCTGTTTTCGAGCCCGGTGAGTACGTAGGACCGGGGGAACCGGCTGTTGATGCCCGTTTCCAGGGCGGTCAGGTCGTCACGTGTTTGCTGCACCGTCGAAGCGGTGATGACGTCGGGGTTGATGTAGAGGAACCAGCCGTAATCGCCGACGAGGGTGGGGAAAGGCTTACCGATGCCGTCGAAGAACGCCTGCTCGTTCACGTAAATGGGCGCCACGGGCCGGCCTTCCCAGTCGCCCATTCGGAAATAGTCCGCGGAACCCATCCAGTACTCTTCGCGGGGGTCGTTGGGTTCGGCGATGCCCACGATCTCGACACCGATGTACTCGGCAGGTTCGTCGTCGTTTCCGGGGAACACCACCAGCCAGGCTTCTTTGCCAACTCCCCATCCCATGAGGCGCGAAGTGTCGAGTCCCAGTACGCCCTCGATGCGCGGGCAGCCGTCCACGAGATTGACGCAGGAACCGGGTTCGTTTCCGACCGTCGGCGACGGCCAGCGGCCTTCCACCAGTCGCGAGTGCTTCTCAAACTCGGTGATGAAAAACGGCCGGCCCAGGGGAACGTCGGAAATTCCAAAGGGAGCGCCTACCTGCACAAAAGGCAGCGTGGGCAGCATCTTGCCGTAGCGTTCCTGGCCTCTTTTCAAATAGTCCGTGTTTTCGTCGATGATGTGCTCGATGTCGGTGCGGAGCGAGGTGTAGTCCTTGTCACCCAACGGGCGGTTGCGCACAACAATCTGGGTGTTGATGACGGTAGGCGAGGTAACCGCCAGGGAGTGCCGCAGGCCGGCCTCGGCCAGTCCCTGCGAGTACATCGCGCCCAGCGCCATGATGGTTACCGCCGCCAGCACGCCGAAGGCAGTAACGGCCAACAACCCCCACGCGGAACGGATCCGCCTGGGAAGCAGCCAGAGCAGCAGGGCGAAATTACGGTTCAAGGCGTGATGTCCCGGCGCAAACGCCAGCGCCCGCGAGGATCAGCGTTCACCGTTTTCGGACGCCACCCGCTCGCGCACCAGCGGCAACAGATCTTCGGCCGCCCGCTGGCACTCTTCGACGTGGGGGAAGCCGCTGAGGATGAACTCGTCGATGCCCAAATGCCAGTAGTCCAGCAGCGCGTCAGCCACCTGTTCCGGCGTGCCCACCAGGGCGCTGCCGCAGTTGACCCGGACCTCGGACAGGCCATTCCACAAGTGCCGCCCGAGGCGGTGATCTTCGGCTTCGCGGGCCTGGGCCTGCTGACCCACCATTGGAGTGCCCACGATGGCGGATTGACGCTGTGCCTTGACCTCCGGCGCAGCGTCGGCGATGAGGCGACGCGCCGCTTCCCAGGCGTCGTCTTCGTCGTCTCGTATGACCAGGTGGGTCCGCAACCCCAGGGTTAGCGGCCGGCCGGCGCCAGCGAATTGTTGCTTCAAATCGGCGACGCGCTGGGCGGTATCCTCCAGTGGCTCGATCCATCCCAGGTGCACGTCGGCCTGGCGGGCGGAGAGCCCCAGCGCCCGGGGGGACGCGCCGCCGAGGTAGAACTTGGGGCCGTCGTGGCCCGGAGCGGGGGCGCAATAGGCATCGGCAAGCCGGTAGAAATCGCCGGAGTAAGTCACCGGCTGCGGGTCTTGCCACAGGGCCCGGCAGGCCTGGATGAACTCTTCGGCCCTCTCATAGCGCGTCGCGTGGTCGCTGACCTCGCCCACCCGTTCGAAGTCATTCTGGATACCGCCGGGCACGATGTTGATGTCCAGGCGTCCCCCGGATATCTGGTGCAGCGCGGCGGCCATCTGGGCAAACAACCCGAGAGCAATGAACCCGGGTCTCACCGCCACCAGGAAGCGGATTTTGGAGGTCACTGCCGCCAACGCGGTCGCCGTGGTCCAGGTCTCAGCCAGGGGCGCGTCCTCCGAAAAAAGGCCGTTGGCGAAACGCGTGGGAATGAGCATGGAGTAGAAACCGCACTGCTCTGCCGTTTCCGCTACCTGCCGCAGGTATTCGAAGGTCGGCGGCCGGTCCGCGCGGACCGTGCCGGCGCGCGCGCCGTCGCCGTCGATGGGAATAAACCAGTCGAAACGCGGTTCGGGGCGGATTCCGTTGCTAGTAGCCATACTTCACCGGTCGATTTGGGGATCGGTCAGACAACGGCCCACATCGTACAAGTTACGTTCGGGGATGGTCAATTTCATTGGGCCGGCCGGGGGTCTAGCGCTCCGTCTGATCCGGCTCAACGCCGTCGTCACCGTCCGCGTCGATAGCCGGTTGGGGCATCGGCGGGTTCGGATTAGCCTCCATCTCCCGCTGGTACCACATGAACATCACGATGCCGGCGGCCAAGATGCTCATCATGTCGCCCGGCACCCACAGGATCAGGCCGCCAAACCGCTGATCGGACAGATAGGAGAAACCTTCCCACGGACGCGGAAGTTCCTGGTACGCCGAGTAGATCAACCCTTCCTGGAACGTGATCCCGGCTCCCAGCAGCGTGTTGGGCAGCACAATGAGGCCGAGGTAAAGCACGCGCAGACCATAGTGCAGGCGAGAGCGGTGCGGCTTGGGGTCGATTACGATCCACCAGAACAGGAATCCGCTGGTCAGCATCGTTCCGTGCATCAGCTCGTGGACCCAATCGTTGTGCACCGCCAGGTCGTGCGGGCCCGGGGCTTGCCAGATGAAGAGCAGAGCGAGGAAGGTAACGGTGGTGAACACCGGGTTGGTGAGTTTCCCGTAGGCCCACCGGGCCAAGGGAGAACGCACCAGCCGGCGGACGATGTTCCGGCGGGCCCAGGTCGGCATCCCGCGCAGCATGGGGGTCAGCGGCGCGCCGAGCAGGATCAGCAAGGGACCGACCATGCGAACCATCAGGTGTTGCACCTGGTGAACGGAGAAATAGTGCTCCGCCAACGGCTCGATGGGCGATTGCAGGGCGGCGAACAGCACCAGTATTCCCGAAAAGAAGCACGCCTTTTGCCACGCGTTGACCCGGTGGGTCGGGTTGGGCCAGTTGTTGAGTCCGTTGACGTACAGGTAAACCGCGCCCAGCAGAAACAGGCTGGGCACCGGATTGGTCACGAAACCCCAGGCGGTTGCCGGAGTTTGCCCGGGCGGGATCCCCTGGTGGGCCGAGGCGATGCCGAAATTCAGCGCTGCGCCGGCGGTTGCCGCCGCTACCGTGCCCAGGGCCCAAACGCCCCACCTACGGCTCAGAATTCCGGTCACTGTGGCGCATCCCCGCGGGCAACGTCCCGGGCTTGCTGGTTCCGGCGGATCCTCCAGGTCAGGTAGCCGGCGCCGACTATCAGGATCACCGCCACGCCGATGAAGACGAAGCCGGCCTCCGAGTCGCTGGTGGGCTCAGGGACGTCAAACACGAACCCGTCGGCGCCGTAGGAACCCCCGGACGGCGGCTCGATCAGGATGGTGGTCTCCCACCTGCCAGGGTCGAATTTCAGAGTGGCCGTGTACAGCCCCGGGACGTTTGGGCTAAGAGCGATGTTTTCCCCGGTATCTTCGCTTCCGCTCCACGTGGTCAGGACGGTCACGGTGAGGTCCTCTGCGGGAGCAGCTGTCGAAGTCTCCGTGATCCGGATGAAAAACTGCACCGACTGCAACGACGGCAGGGTCTGGGCGTCGACCACTACGGAGTACGGACCGGCGACGGATTCGGCGCGCTTGGAGTCCTGACCTACGATGTCCTGCGCCAACGCGGCGGGCGCCAGTCCCAACCACACCGTGAGAAGTACCGCCAGGATCCAGGCGGGAAATTTCAAGTGGCCAACCAGCGTCATAAGTCACCAACAAATGGAGGAGCGAAACATGTCCGCTCCTCCATTTTACGCTACTGACCGTTCGACTCCGTTACGGCTGGAAAGTCTTGCGCCAAATTCCCGGAGAACCTGCGGCGTGGGTCATGACGTCGCGCATGCGACCGTTGTCCGGGTGAGCCTCCCGCTGCTCCAGCCAGGCCGCAGTGGACGACACTTCGGGGTTCTCGAATTCGTAAACCGTGGCGTAGGCCGGCTCGCCGCGCACCGACTTCCAGCGGCGTCCGCGGATGCAGCCGGGCACCTTCTCGTAGTTCGGCACGTAAACGGTGGAGTACCAGTTGTTCCACTCGGCGTCGTTAGCCGCCGGCACGTCCATGCGCCCGATTTGCAGCGCGGGGGACATGTCCGCGTTGGCCAACTCGTCGCTCAGGTCGGTGGGGTGGATCATCTGGTACACGTTGTTAATGACTGTAGTTGCGACCGCGCGCGGGCCGACCCGCTGGCCCCAGGGCGTGGGCGGACGGTTCTTGAAAGCGTCGGTGTTGATCACGTCGGCCGATTCCAGCTCGTACATCGCCAGGTGCTTGGGGCCGCTGCTGGTGGCCTCGTACCTGGCCGCGTTGAGCACTCCCGGCACGGACAGGAGTTCCTGCAGATGCTCGGTGTTGTACCACTGGTTGAATTCTTCCTCGACGTCGGCGGGAACTTCGCACCAGACCATCATCAGGCCGGTGCCGCGCTTCTTGGGCATGGTGGGCCTCCAGGGTATGCTGAAATTGGGGTAGTTAGCCGGGAATGGCGTGGACGCCAGTGTAACACAGAGCGCCAGTCCGGATGCCCGGGCATCGGCTGTCGTCAGGGCTATCGGATATGAACGGTTTTAGCACCGTCTTACCGGCAAAGAACGTCGCCCCGCACCTGATCCGGGGCCGGTAGCCAATGACCGAAGCGGCTATTTCCTTGCTAATATCAAGCCAATCACAGGCTCTGAACTCCGGCTTTCGCCGGAGCGGCGCCGTTGTAATTTCATACTCGATTGCCCTGGGCTGTCGTCACTGAGCTTGATCGAACAACATCCGGTTTGACGGCTCTGCCGGAAGTGGCGGCATGGCCGCCGCCTGGAGACTAGAACCGGCCGGCAGGTTAGAATCCGACGCGATTATCATTTGATGCTGGGAGGGCAGAACAGCTTTGAGCCGACGCAATTGGATTTGGGTTTTGGGCGCAGTGGCTTTGCTGGTTGTGATTTCCTGCGGCGGCGACAGCGGTGCCGGAGAGCGGGCCGAGTTGCAAAACGCCGTGGCTGCACTGCAACAGGACATTATTGCCCTGCGAACCGATTTCGCAGCCAGGCCGGTCGCCCGCGATGCCTCAGACAGGAAGGGATCACACCAGGAAACTTCTCCCAGGGTGGAGCAGTTGGAGCGGGAAATAGCGGAACTGACCGAAGCCCTCAGGCAACATACGGAGCGGCTGCGCCTGCTGGAATCGCGGACGGCGGCGCCGGTTGCGCCGGAGGCTGAACCGAAGACCTTTACGCTGCAACTGCTTCACGCCGCCGACATGGACAGCGCTGTGGGCGCGCTGGAGAACGTCGAGAATTTTTCCGCCATCCTGGAGGGATTCCGGGCGCAGTTCCCCAACAACACCCTTGTGTTGAGTTCGGGAGACAACTACGTCCGGGGTCCTCGCTACTACGCCGCGGGAGATGACAGCCTCAACCCGGCGTTGGGCATCGCCGGCAACGGTCGCGGGGACATTGCGTTCCTCAACGCTATGGGGTTCCAGGCGTCTGCCCTGGGCAACCACGAACTGGACCTGGGCACGGGACCATTCGCCAGCGCCATCGGCTCCGAAACTAACGATGGCGGGCTCTATCCCGGAGCCATGTTTCCCTACCTGTCCAGCAACCTGGATTTCACCAACGATGAAAACCTGAAGGATCTGGTCGTTTCCGATGGGCAAGAAGCGATGCTGGTCGGCGGCAGTCTGGCGCGCAGCGCGGTGATAACGGTTGACGGCAGGCGCATCGGTATCGTCGGCGCGACGACACCTTACCTGGCGTCCATTACCGGGACCGGCGGCATAGCGGTAATCCCCAACGACGGCGCCGACCTGGACGCGCTGGCCGCCGTAATCCAGGACGCCGTGGACGAACTTGTGGGCCAGGGCATCAACAAGGTCATCCTGCTGGCTCATATGCAGCGCATCGACGTTGAGCAGGCCCTGGCCACTCGTCTGAGCGACGTTGACATCATCGTCGCCGGAGGTTCCAACGCGCTGCTGGCCGACTCAACCGACCGGCTACGGGACGGCGACACGGCAATAGATACTTACCCACTGCTTTACCGCGCCGCAGACGACGCGCCCGTGCTGCTGGTGAACACCGACGGCGACTACAAGTATCTGGGCCGGCTGGTCGTGCAGTTTGACGATGGGGGACACGTGATACCGGGCTCAATCGACCCATATCTCAGCGGCGCCTACTCCACTGACCGGCAGGGCGCGCAGGCTTTCGCCGGGCAGCCCGTGTCCGAGGTCAGCCGCGTTGCCGAAGCCCTGCGCGGCATCCTCGCTGTCCGCGACGGCAACATCATAGCCCGGACAGACGTGTATTTGGACGGGCGGCGCGGCACCGTGCGTACCCAGGAGAGCAACCTGGGCAACCTGGCGGCGGACTCCATCCTATGGGCGGCCCGGCGGGTTGACCCCGAAGTGCGCGTATCCCTCAGAAACGGCGGAGGAATT
Source organism: Chloroflexota bacterium (assembly GCA_028873965.1). GTDB lineage: Bacteria > Chloroflexota > Dehalococcoidia > Lucifugimonadales > UBA3495 > Bin87. The sequence goes on along the minus strand of JAPPMU010000021.1, from coordinate 42,658 downwards.
CGGGACGATATCGGGCTGGTGGTTCAATCCCCCGGCGCTACCGACCGGGCAGACGTGCAGTTTCTGCCGCCTCCGGCCAATCCGGCAACCGGCAAACTGCGGGGTGACGTGTCCCAATTCGATATTGAGGGCTCCCTGCGTTTCGATAACGGCCTGGTGATCATTCCGCTAACTGCCCGGCAGCTAGTGGAGATACTGGAGCACACCGTGGGGGCGCACGGTGTCGGCGAAGTTCCGTCCGGCGGCTTTCCTCAGGTGGGCGGAATGCGTTTCAGTTTCAACCCGGCGGCTCCCTCCGGCCAGCGCATCCGCTCCCTCGCGTTGATTGACGATAGCGGAAATGTCGCCGACCGGGTAGTCGAAAATGGCAAGCTGACAGGTGACCCGGAGCGTGAAATCAAGACGGTTACGCTGAATTTTCTGGCCAACGGCGGCAGTGGCTACCCGTTTCCGGTGCCGCATCCGGGTCGGGTTGACTTCAGCGGCGAGGCCGGCCAAAACAACCCGCACGACGCTGATTTTCCCGATGCCAACGCCAACGGAGTTATCGATGGGCCGACCGCGGACGCGGATCCGGGTCGGTCGGACGCTTTCGCCATAGGAAAGGAACAGGACGCTCTTGCTGAGTATCTGGCGCACTTTCACGCCGTAACCCCCTTCAGCCAGCCGGAAACGGCGCCATTGGATGACCAACGCATCCAGAACCTGAGCATCCCCGGCAAAGCCGATACCGTCTTCGACTAGCAGGGCATCACGCCATCCCGCTCACTCGTACCCAATTTGTCATCGCGAGGAGCGCAGCGACGTGGCGATCCCGTCACCCGAAGAATGGCCCCTCCAGAAACGAGATTGCCACGCTGCGCTCGCAATGACGGGTTTGTGAAACTGGGTACGCATCACGCCATCCCGGGGGCGTCCGAAAGGGCGGCGCTTATGGTAATATAACCGCCGCACCGCCCTGCTATTTTTGTAAGTATTTATGAGCTATTCCCTCCTTTCCGGGCTGCGTGTTCTTGAAATCGGCTCGATGATCTCCGCGCCGTATTGCGGCAAGCTCCTCGCCGACGCCGGCGCCAGTGTGGTCAAGATCGAGCCGCCCAGAACCGGGGAAGATGCCCGCCGTTACGGGCCGTGGCCCAACGACGTTCCTCATCCCGAACGCAGCGGGCTCTACCTCTACCTCAACGCCAACAAGGCCGGGATCACCGCCAATCTGGAAACGCCGACGGGGCGGGGAATCCTTAGTCGATTGTCCGCAAAGTCCGACGTGCTGGTGCACAACGTTCCGCCGGCCGACATGGAACGCCTGGGGTTGGACTACGATGCGCTTGCCGCCGATCATCCCGAACTGGTGATGGCCAGCATCAGTCCGTGGGGTCTGTCCGGACCGTGGAGCGATTACAAGGCTTACGACATCAACCTGGCCGCCGCCGGGGGGATTTGCGAGGGGCTGGGCGAGGCTGAGCGGGAGCCCTTGACCTTCGGTACTCCGGAGGTCGGCTACTTCGCCGGCATGGCGGCTGCGTCGTCAATTGTGATGGCGTTACTGGGTCGCGACACTCACGGCGGCCAGCACATCGACATTGCCGAGGCGGAGACCATGGCGGGCTTGTACAACGGTCCGGAAGCGCTGATGGCCGTTTACGAGTGGCGCGTCACCCGGCGCACCGGTCATCATGCTCTGGATTTCCCGTATCCCAACTGCATCCTGCGCTGCAAGGACGGCCACATCTTCGTGGGCTCTCCGGAGGGGCGCCAGTGGCGGCGTCTGCTGGAGATAATGGGCACGCCGGAGTGGTCACAGGAACAGCGGTTCCGCAACCGCACCGCCATGAACAATCTCTACGCCGATGAGGTGGACGGGTACGTGGAAGCGTGGCTGGCCGATTACACCAAGGCGGAACTGCTCGAAATCGCCCTGGAAAACCGCATCCCGCTGGCGCCGGTGCGCACCTACGAGGAAGTGCGATCCGACCCGTCGCTGGAAGACCTGTTCGTGGTTATCGAACGGGACGACACCGGCCCGGTGGCCTACCCGGGTACGCCGTATCGATTGTCTGACGCCGAGGCGTCGGCGGCCAAACCGGCGCCTACATTGGGTCAGGACAACCGTGCCATCCTGTGCGGTGAGCTAGGCTACTCCGCGGCGGATCTGGTGAAGCTGTACCAGACCGGGATAATTTGACCGCCGCTGTCAACGTGGCATCCTGTTTTACCGACGACGGTTACCCTTTCTCCGGTCCATTCGCCATGCTGCTCCGGATCGCAATTGCTTGTGTGGTGGTTTTCCTGGGCAGTTGCCTCATCGCCCGGCAGATCGCGATGAGAAAGAACCACCGGCCCGAGGTGATAATCATTGCGGGCATCATCGTGGGTGCGATCTGCTTCGGATTGCTCTGGACGCTGAGCCTGGTTTATGGCGGGGGATATACGAAAATCGCGGCGGCGGCGCTGTTGTCCGTGATGCCGGCAGTGGCGGCATGGATCGTGCCGCCCCGGGAACAACGGTGATTGCACAACATGGTTGAGCAGTTGAATTCCAACGACAACGGTGCGGACGACCAAGCGGGCGTCCTGAGCGGCTACCGGATCCTAGATTTCGGTTGGGTGCTGGCCGGCGCGCTGCCGGGCATGGTCCTGGCGGACATGGGAGCGGAGGTGATCAAGGTCGAGACCCGGCAGCGCCTGGATTACATGCGAATGGGGCGACCCATCGTGGGCGATCAGCCTGATCCGGAGCAGAACCCGATGTTTCACAACGTGAACCGGGGTAAGCTCAGCGTCACCCTGAACATAGCCGAGCCGGAAGCCGTGGAGTTGGCCAAAGGATTGGCCTCGCGCTGCGACGTGGTGATCGAGAATTTCTCGCCTGGGGTCATGGACCGTTTGGGACTGGGCTACGATGTGTTGCGCGCCGCCAAGCCGGACATCATCATGGCGTCGATTTCGTCCACCGGGCAGGAGGGGCCGCTGCGTGACCTGCGCGCTTACGCCCCGTCCATCGGCTCGCTGTCCGGCCTTGACAGCACTATGGGTTACGAAGGCGGCGGTCCCCTGGGCTTGAAGCACGCCTTCGGCGATATCTGCGGGGCCCTGCACGCGGTTTTCGCGATCTCGTCCGCGCTGTACCACCGGAACCGCACCGGCCAGGGCCAGCACATCGACGTGTCGATGCTGCGGGCGACGGTGGTCACCCAGGGCGTGGGCCTGATGGAGCAGGCGTTGACCGGGCGTTCGCTCGAACCTCGGGGGAACTATGATCCGACCATGGCGCCCTACGGCAACTACCCGTGCGCCGGGGAGGACAAGTGGGTGTCCATTGCCGTCAAGTCGGAGGCGGAGTGGCAGTCATTGGCGCGGGCCATGGGTTCTCCGGTGTGGGCCTCTGACAACCGCTTCACCAGCCAGTTCCGCCGCCAGCGTCACCGCCGCGAACTGGACGCGCTCTTGTCCCGATGGACTGCCCAACACGATGCGGATGCCGTCACTGAGCTGTTGCAATCGCACGGGGTCGCCGCGGCTCCGGTACTTGGAGCCGAGGAACGGCTCTTCCATCCGCACTTCATGGCAAGGGGCCTCTACAGCGATACGGAGCACCCGGCGCTGGGGGCCGAGCCCGTGTTCAACCTGATGTGGAACCTGAGCAAATCGCCGTCGCGAGTGCGTCGCCACGCCCCGTTGCTGGGCGAACACAATCGGGAAGTGCTCTGTGGCTATCTGGGCTTGAGCGAGGAGGAACTGGCCGAGTTGGAAGAGCGGCGGGTGGTATATTGATGACAAAATGTGAGTTCCTGGCTGGAAGGACTTTGTAGGACAAGGAATGACGGGATGGGAGGGACCATGCTGCGGATATTTGCCAAAAAACAGGCTAGTCGCAATCCGGTTGGTTTGCCGTATTCTTTTGGATACGCGCCCCTCATCGTTGGCATTGCCGTTATCTGTCTAGTGGGTTGGTGGTGGGCAACAAGAGATCCGCGCCCCACTCTCGTATCAGCGCCTGGTGCGTTTTGGCAGGTTATGGCCCTGAGCGTTGGGTTCATAATTAGCGGTTTGATAGGTCTCGTCTTCGTATGGCGCGTGAATCAGCGCGAACACGACGAAGAGGCTGAGTGATGCAGGCGAATCCTCTACGCTGGCGACGACGGAATTTGTGGGTTGCGGGCATTGCAGCGACGGTGGTCGGCGTAACTTTATTGGGTGCCTTGCGCCAAATCCCAAGGCGCCAACGTGCCGATGTGCCGCTAACAATTGCGAGGACACCTGACCGGCACCAGTTAGCCGCAGCGATTTTGGCGATCGCCACCGCTGCCATTGGCTTTGGTATTTTTGGAGGCGATTTGTCTATCGGCGCTTGGGAGAAGGATCTCGGTTTTGCTAGGGGCGCTCAGTTGGGCAAACTTTTGGGGATACTGTTCGCAGGGGTTTTTTATTTTCTCGTATTGCTGTCGACGAGCAGAATCTTTCTAGATGAGCAAATCACCGGGCGCCAGTTAGTGCTCGGACCATTCCGGTGGCTGTACATGGAGATGATCAGCTTGGCTGGTTTGTACTCGCTGAATTTGGTGGAAGAATTATCAGTCAACTGAAGAGGGGTTAACAAAGTGACCCAACAACAAGCCCAGCAACAGGTCGTCGAAACCCTGCCCGAGGTGGAGGGCGGCATCTCCGACGAAGCCCTGGCCGCCGCCCGCGCCATGATCGGCGTGCGGATGCGCACCGAGCAGTACGTGCGGCAGGCCACTCTGGATACGATGCTCAACTTCGTGAACGGGATCGGCGACGCCAACCCGCTGTTCCGGGACCAGGAATACGCCGCCTATTCCAAGTACGGGAGCGTGGTGGGTCACCCGTGCGCTCCGTACATGCGGCACTGGTCGGGCCGGACCCGCTGGGGTCTGCCGGGCGTCCACGGGTTCTTCGCGGGGAACGACTGGGAGTTTTTCCGCGCGCTCCGGCCCGGCGACGCCGTGAACTGCGTTGAGCGGGTCCTGGACGTGCAGGAAAAGCAGAGCGCGTACTCCGGGCGACTGGTAATCCAATACGTGGAAACCACGTATTCCAACCAGCGGGACGAGGTGGTGGCCCGTGTCGTCGGGTGGTGTACTCGCCACCAGCGCCGGGCCTCCCGCGAGCGCGGCAAGTACGCCGACGTGCCCAAGCGCCACGAATACACCGAGGATGAACTGGCGCAGATCGACGAGCAGGTGCTCAACGAAACGGCGAGAGGCGGGCAACCCCGCTACTGGGAAGACACCGAAATCGGCGAAGAGTTGCCCACGGTGGTTCGCGGGCCGCTTTCGCTCCAGGACGTGAGCGCGTTCCTGGTCGGCACCGGCCGTTCCAGCGCCCACGGAGTGCTGCTCCGGGAGGCCATGCGCCATCCCAACCACTTCTTCAGGAACCCGGAGTCGGGGGGCGGCCTGGAGTACACCGGCATCGGCCACCTGCGCGACTCGGTTGCCGAAGCGGTGGGCGTGCCCGGCGCGTATGACTACGGGCCGCAGCGGGTGTCATGGCTGGGAACCCTGATGACCAACTGGATGGGCGACGACGCTTTTCTCAAGAGGCTCCGCGTCGAGACGCGGCGGTTCAACGTCTACGGCGACACGCAGTTCTGCAAGGGGCGCGTCGCCCGCAAGTACATCCACCGGGGCAACGCGCTGGTGGACGTGGACATCTGGGCCGAGAACCAGCGCGGCGAGGTTACCGCTCCGGGAACGGCCACCGTACTGCTGCCTTCCCGCGACCCGAGGAACCCGTGGTTCACCGACGGCAGCCAACTGTCGCTGCGGGACGTTACCCTGCCGGAAGAAGCCCCGCCGATCCTGCCCGTGTGAGAAGTCTTCAGTAGGCGAATATCTCGTCCACGGTGCAGGATAGATTGGAGCGGCCCCTATCGCTCAATGATTGCGTGTGCCACACTCAGCCCGTTGTGATGTGGACCTCCGCTAGCAACACGATGTCGTTGGGGTGGCGCAGCTCGGTGCAGCGATTGCCCAGTTCGGCGTCGGCACGCTGCTTGAGCATTGCCAATAGCTCCCGCCTGTCGCTGGGGCTGAGCGAATTGGACTGCGCGCTATTGACCGCCGGGTTAACAAGCAAGTCAGAGAAAAAGTCGGGGTTGGTGACGGTTTGTCGGCCACCAGCGGGTAGAAAAACCGGCAACAGCTGTTCTTCGTTGGGAACTCCCTGGTCGTTTTGCCAACGCAATTTGTAGATGCCTAGTACACCTGGCTCAGAACCAACCAGAGTGGCACTGTCCCCTTTGAACTCCGTCGATTGGGCGAAGTCAACAAGGTCGGTGAAGAACGGACTAGCAAAGTCCATAGGCATGGCGCGAGCGCGGCGCATTTCCGGCCCGCGGCTGGCTGTGACCCGTACCACGAAGCTGTTGCCGAACTCCGAGTACACGCCGCGCATTGCGGCCGGCAACTCCAACTCCAGCACACGCCCATTATACAGCCGCTCCCTGATGCGTATGTCCTTGAATGGGAGTATCCCTTTCAAAAATGCGAGTACATCCTCAGAGTTGAAGCCGGTCAGTGCCGCCGCTGCTTTCGGGTCAAACCCGGCAACTCTGGAGAAGAGTTGTTCCTGCTGCGTTTGAGACTCGCGGGCTCGGTCTACTGCCGCTTCAATTTCGGCATCTGTGCGAGCTACGTCCATATCTCGGTTAGCGGCCAGAATAGCCGCTACGTCAACTCGCTCCAGCAGCTCGCCAATTATTTCGTCCGGCAGACCTTCCCTGAACTCTGTACTGACAGAGGCCATGTCCGCTGCGATGCGTTCAACCCGATCCAGCATTTTCCCCAAAGCTTGACTGTCAAAGCCGTCATTCGCCAGGAGGTTGAACACAATGACTCTTTCCTGCTGTCCGTAGCGGTAAAGACGTCCGGCCCGTTGCACTAACCGAGCCGGATTCCACGGCAGGTCATAGTTGACTAGGACATGGCAGTTCTCATGCAAGTTGAAGCCCTCGCCGCCGGCCTCTGTAGAGACCATAAATTGCGCGCTTTCGTTGAACTGGCCGATGTTACGCCTTTTCTCCATTAGGTTCATGCTGCCGTTGATTTGGACAACCCCGCTCTGCGGGTAGCGTTTTTTCAACTCCGCTGCCAGGTACTCCTGCGTAGCGCGATACTCAGTGAATACCAGCAACCGTTCGCCCTGCTCGCGTAGCGGATCGACGATTTCGGAGAGAAATTGTTGCATCTTGTGGTCATCAGCTTTGACCATTCCCGCTGTTTCCAGCAAACTGGCAACCTGAGACTGCTCATTGTCGAAGAAGGGAGCCGCGGGGATGTCCGCGATATCATCCAGATTGTCAGTGCCGTCTGTACCGTCAAGGAAAGCATCGTCGTCCAGATTGTCATCAAAAAGCGTTGTTGCGCTTCCGCCACCGCCCTGCAACCGGAGGAGACGACGCTGCAAAGCCCGCTCAATAGCGGCGATGCTCGATGACGCCAGCTTGCGATAGGTGGTCATGACGAACCCGATGGCCCGACCTGTATTGCCACCAATTGCGGCGGCGTCATAGCCGTAGCGCAGATAATTCTGAAGCCCGGCGTCGAAAGCAAAAGCGGTTTCGGATAAGGGTACTTCGATTCGCCGCGTATCTTGGCCCCGGAACAGGAAATTGCCTTGGGCGTCAGTAACCTGGCTCTTACGGTTACGGAGCACAATTTCCGCAACTACTGACGGATCGATAAAAATGTCGGCCAGCCGGCGCGTCATGTCGGGCCGGAGCAATTTCAGAACGTTGGCAAACTGCTCATGATTTCCCTGATGTGGGGTGCCACTCAGGAAGACGAACTCGTCCGTTAGCTGCCGTAACCTTTCGGCGAGACGGTAACGTTGCGTAACAGCCTGCCCGGTGATTTTGCTCAAATGGTGAGCTTCGTCAAAAATTATTACGTCCCAAGGTTCCGGGTTCGAAGCAACGAACAGCGGCAGGTGGTGATCAGATTTAGCCCGGTCAATCGAGACGATTACTTTGTCGTAATTGTGGGTTGCCCAGTCCAAAGGGCGCTCCACGTAGAAATCCTGACCATAGATGCGGAAGGCCTCATTGAACTTGTCCTGCATTTCGTCTTTCCACTGCTGCACCATTCCCGCCGGAGATACTACCAGCACCCGCCGCCCCTTCCGTTGCCGCTTTTTCGCAGCTAACAGGAGCCCCACCTCGATGGTTTTTCCCAAGCCTACGTCATCGGCAATCAGCCAGTTGTGTTGGTCAGAAGTCGTAATCCGATGCACCAAGTCAATCTGGTGCGGCAGCGGGTCAACGTCAAAACGGTCCAGAGCTCCAGTGACCTGATTCCAGGAATCCAGGGCGTAGGCAAGCGCCTTTAGGCGGAAGCGCTCTGCACTATCAGAAGCAGGGGCAGCCCGGTTGATTAGTACCAAGTTCTGATATGGCAGTGAGCGAATTTCACCGCTGTTGTGCAGCTTTACGACGACCTGCTCATGTCCGGCGATGGTCTTAACCTCTAGAACCGTGCCGGGGCCCAACGTCCGGCGCGTGTTGGAGTTCGGACTATCTTGCACCGTATGGTCCATGCGAAACCCGCAGCGTAGTTCCGATACCGGATGCGTTTCTATTGCCCCTACGTTGCCCCACCTCACCTTTACAGAGGCAACCTGCCCTGTGTTGTCATGGCCGATAACTATGCCTCGGGTTTTAGGATAGCGTCCTTGGTCAACATGGATTACGCAACACCCATTTACCGGGACATGGGTGCTTGTCGGTTGATTACTGATCATAGCAGTGCCTCCTGCACTTGCTGGGCAACGCTTTCACCAACCCAGATTATCGTGCCATTCGCCGGGATCGAACCAATTCTGTTCGGCGAACCATATCGGCGGCCCGTAGCGATGAAGACGATAGCCGTTGTTCCATTGTGGGCCTGTTTCATTACTGCTCAAGTCATCCGTGGCATACCATTCGATATGCTGCTGCCAGTTACCACCGCCCGCGAACCCGGCACGAAACACCGCAAAAGACGCGAACGAACGAAAGCCGTGCCGCCACAAGGCCAGCTCCAGCCAATCGCCCAACCAAGTTTCATCGATCACTTCGTTGGGACTACAATCAAGACGGCGATGTACCAATTCATAGGTCTCATCCAGTGTCAGGCTGTATCGGTGGCGCGTCGGATACCAGCAGCGCACACGCCAATCCCAATATGAACACTCCCACCAGTGCGGGCTTAACTCCCAGCGCATCCGAAACCGTAAGAACAGCAGCAGACTTTCTCCCGTCCACTGCTGTTTATTCAGCCACGGTAGCCAGCGTCGGATGCGATTATATCCAAGCCCTTTCAGCAGTTCCAAAATCAGATATCGGTCAATGGCACTGGCAGCGTATATTGCGGAAATCCACTGGCTAATTCTCAACTCAATAACTAATTCGTTATCATCATTGTCATCCATGACGTAAATCGGCCGCTGGAGTTCACCATCGAATTCTACCAGTGGTTCCGGTTCGTCCCACTCGAACCCGTCTGAGTTCGAGCCATCGACCTCATCGTCCCAATCCAGCAGGTTGTCAAGATCGCCCGCAACATCGTCAAATTCTTCCGTCATCGAGTTATCCAGCTGGTAATCAGCCAGAAAATCGTCCCACTTCTTTAGGTAGTTCACTTTGTGGTCTGGCATCGCTACATCGTCCCATTTGCGGCGAGCAATTAACACCGGGTCTACCCGACCACCCGCACGAACCGCCGTCGCCCTGCGCGCACCACGTCGCCGGGGCTGAGGTGGGGTTCGTCGCCCATGGTGGCGGTCGTTCGTTCCCCATCCGTCCGAATCAACTCCACCGCGCCCTGACTCAGCAGGCGGCGCGCTTCGCCATTGCTGGTGACCAGGCCAGTCTGCACCAGCAGCCGGTGGATCGGAAGGCCGGACACTTCGGACAGTGCCACTTCGGGCATCTCATCCGGCAGGTCTCGGCGCTGCACCACCTGCTCGAACTGGGACTGTGCGGAGTCGGCTGCGCTGCGGTCGTGGAAGGTGGTGGTGATGCGATGGGCCAGTCCCTTCTTGAAGTCCATGGGGTTGGCCGTCTCGGACTCCATGGCGTGGGTCATTTCGGCGATGTCAGCGTCCGGCACGTCGGTGAGGTACTCGTAGTATGACGCGATCAACTCGTCGGGCAGGGACATGAGCTTGCCGTACATTTCCTGCGGCGGTTCTTCCAAAGCCACGTAGTTGCCCAGGCTCTTGCTCATCTTCTGCACGCCGTCGGTTCCCACCAGGATGGGCATCATGAAGCATTGTTGCGGAGTTTGGCCCATCATGCCCTGCAATTCCCGCCCGACCAGCAGGTTGAACATCTGGTCCGTGCCGCCGAACTCCACGTCGGACTCGATGACGACGGAGTCGTAAGCCTGCATCAACGGGTAGAGCATCTCGGTGATGGCGATGGGCTGGTTCTGCGAGTAGCGGTTGGCGAAGTCCTCCCGATGGAGGAACTGGTTGATGGTGAACCGGCTGGTGAGCTCGATGACGTTGGCGAGGGTGAATTCACCGAACCATTGGCTCTGCCATTCCACCTGGGTGCGATCGCGGTCAACCACCTTGAAGAACTGACGCATGTACGATTCGGCGTTTTCCAGCACCTCGGCGTGGGTGAGCATGGTGCGCGTCGCCGAACGGCCCGACGGGTCTCCGATCTGCGCGGTCCAGTCGCCAACAATGAGGATGACCTGGTGCCCCAGATCCTGAAGCTGGCGGAGCTTGCGCAGGCCGACGACATGCCCAAGGTGGATATCCGGCCGGCTGGGGTCGAAACCCATTTTGAGACGCAGCGGCGTGCCCCGCCGCAGCATGGCAGTGAACTCTTCCTCGGAGATGATCCGGCTCACGCCGCGCCGCGTGATGGTGGACAGGTTGTCGGGAATCTGGACTTGGCTGGTCAACGCTCACCTCGCCTTTGTTGGTCAGTGATGACCGGCGGATCAGGCGTTTTCCTGCCGGTCGTGCTGCTCGAGCACCAAACGGGCGTTTGCCACGTCTCGGTTCATCTGGGAGATCAGGGCATCGATGCCGTCGAAGGTCTCCTGCCCACGCAATCGGGAAACGAACTCGAGCTTCAGGTTTTCGTCGTAGATGTCGTCCGAGAAGTCCAGCAGGTGCGCTTCGATCAGGCGCTGGCTGAGGCCGAAGGTGGGTCGCACGCCGATGCTGGTGGCCGCCATGTGTCGCACGCCGTTCACGGTGGCGTAGGTAGCGTACACGCCGTCGGCCGGGATCACGAAGTTCGCAATGGGAATGATGTTGGCGGTGGGGAACCCCAGCTGGCGACCCATCTTGGCGCCGTGCACCACAATGCCGTCGGTGGCGTAGGGCCTCCCCAGCAGGAACTCGGCGCCGTCCACGTTGCCGTCGGACAGAGCGTTGCGGACCCGGCGGCTGCGCACAGTGACGCCTTCCAGCTCCAGGGGAGGCACCGTCTCCACCCAGAAACCGAGCGCGGCGCCCCGCCGCTGCAAGTAGTCCAGGTTGCCGCTGCGGTTCCGCCCCAGGGCAAAGTCAGGGCCGGTAACGATGCCGCGCATGTGGAGGCAATCGACCAGCATGTGCGTGAATTCGTTGGCGTCCAGGTTGGCGATGTCGTTGGTGAACTCGACGCAGATCACGCTCTCGATTCCGGCGTCGTGCAGCAACCGGATCTTTTCTTCGGGAGTGATGATCTTGGTTACGGTGCGTTCCGGGTTCACCACTTCCGCGGGATGGTTGCTGAAAGTGATGACGGTGGGGATCAGCGGGGGTTCAGCCAGCTCCAACATGCGGCGCAGGAGGTGGCGGTGTCCCCGATGCACGCCGTCAAACACGCCAATGGTGACGACCGTGCCCGCGTCGTGCAGCGGAGCAGCGTCGGCCAATGCCTGATGGAAGGCGCCCCGGCCCGGAGTTCCTGAAGTTGGATTGTCCGAGGAGAGCATGGCGTCCAGGCAGCGGGTTGAGTTGGCAGATACGAGAACTGGCCGCACCTGAACGAGCGCCCGACCGGGGCCCGCGTCATACCCAATTGCGGCGTGAATTAGCGCAATGGATGGTAGCACAGGGCCCCGGGCCGGGCAAGCAGACTCGTTCTATCGAACCGGCGATATACTGGGCCGCGTCAGGGGAATAAGACGTAAAAGCCCCGAAATTTGTCGCCACAGCATTCGTCAACTGCGGCACGAGCGGTTTTACAATGCCACCACGCAAAGCACGCTCAATGAGGATATCCGGCGGCGCGTCCAGAGGCCTCCCGTTGATCGGGGCGGCGGTGGACGGAGTGCGACCTACAACCGAGAGGGTCAGATCCGCGATTTTCAACATTCTGCAACCTGACAAGGTCGAAGGCAGCCGTGTCCTCGACCTGTACGCCGGCACCGGCAGCCTCGGCATCGAAGCGCTCAGTCGCGGCGCAATGCGGGCCGACTTCGTGGAACGCAATCGACGTCAATGCCGGGTGATACAGGAGAATTTGGACTTCACGGGTTACGGCGACGTTGGACGTGTTGCCTGCGCTGAAGTATTGGATTGGTTGAACAGACTCGCCGCCAATACGAACGACAGCGACTCATACGATCTCGTCGTTCTGGATCCACCCTACCGAATGGGAGAACCTACCCCAACCCTGGAACGACTGGCCCAATCGGGGTTGCTCAACCCGAAGTCTACAGTAGTCGTCGGCTTCAGCAATCGCGTAACTTTGCCCGTCGATATCCATTGTCTGCATGAAATTGATCGACGCAGCTACGGGGATAATGCGGTAGGATTCTACGCCGTTCGCGCCGCCGCGAATTAACCTACGTTGACAACGAATTTGGAGTATCCCCAAATGGTAACCGCCCTTTATCCCGGCACTTTCGACCCCGTGACCATGGGACACCTGAACGTGGCTCGACGCGCCGCCCGGCTGTTCGACAACTTGATCGTGGCCGTGTATGACACCCCTTCCAAGAGCCTGCTGTTCAACACCGAAGAGCGCGTCGGATTGATGCGGGAAGCGGTGGCCGACCTGTCCAACGTGACGGTCCGCCCGTTCAACGGTCTGGTGGTCAACACCGCCCGGGACGCCGGCGCGGCCGCCATCATCCGGGGCCTCCGCAGCGGTCCCGACTTCGAGTACGAGTCGCAGATGTTCTTCATGAACCGACAACTGGAACCCGAAGTCGACATGGTGTCGCTGATGAGCGACCAGGAGCACATGTTCATCAGTTCCAGCCTGCTCAAAGAAGTCGCTCAATTGGGCGGCGATATCTCCGGTATGGTCCCCGACCACGTGGCTCGGGCCCTGGCGGAAAAATACCAATTGCCGCAGCGGTAGCCGTTCACGCGCAATCTGAACCGCCGGCTAAGGGGGGCATCATAGATATCAACAGCATTCTCGACCGGATCGAATTGTTGGTGGACTCGAGCAAGTCCGTGCCGCTCAGCAACAACGTGATGGTCGACAAGAGCAAGATCAGCGAGCTCGTAGCCCAGCTGCGCATGTCGGTCCCGCAGGAGGTCAGGCGCGCCGAGGAAATGTTGTCCCGCAAGGATGACATAATGTCCTCCGCCGTCTCCGAGGCTCACCAAGCCCGTCAGCAGTTCGAACAGGATTTCCGGACTCGTCTCAACGAACACGAACTGGGCAGAAGGGCTGAGGAAATTCTGCGGGAAGCCGAGGCCACCGCCCGCCGCATGATCAGCCAGGCGGAGCAAGAGGCGGAAAACCGGCGGAACCAGGCCGACGCTTACGCCCTGCGCACCTTGCGGGACCTGGAGCGGGAATTGACCACGGCCACCGGCTCGGTGCGCAAGGGTATTGACATGCTCGCCGGTTCGACGCTGGCCGCCAGCGCGAGCCCAAGCGTCCCGTCGCCAGATGATTTCGCGCCCAACTCTAGCGATGAGAAAGAAACGGCCGACCACGGAACCTTCCGCTAGATCGTCCGCCCGAATCGAATGATCACCGGGGCGGGACAACACCCGCCCTTCGTCTTCCGGTGGGGCCGGCGCTACTCGCGCCGGACTGCCGGAGAGGGCGATTTACGCTTGACATCGGCGACTCTCACGGGTGTACAATCCGGCGTGCCTGCTGGTTGGTAATGCGCTTGGGCGTGATCGACCACACCATCCCGGAAGCGTTGATTGGAGTGATGGAGCGAGATGCGTGAACTGGTAATCGACAGCATCCGGATCAGCCAGATGAACTATCAACGGGTGGTGGTCCTCAAGGAGTTGGCCACTGAGCTTTTCCTGTTGATTTGGATTGGCCCCACCGAGGCCGAAGCCATCGCGGTCAAAATGCAAGGCATGTCGGTTCCGCGGCCGCTCACGCACGACCTTTTCGTTGACCTGGTGAAATCGGTGGGCGGAACGTTCGAACACATCCTGGTAAACGATCTTCAGAATGAAACGTTTTACGCCAAGATCGTGGTCAGGGTCGGCGACCGTACCCATGAAATAGACTCCAGGCCCAGCGACGCCATGGCGGTTGCCGTGCGGGCCGAAGTTCCGATTTACGTGGCTGACCAAGTGATGGACAAGGCCGCAATCTCGATGGACCAGGAAACCGGCCAACCCGCGGTTGCGCCAGAAGCGGGAGGAGAATCGGCCCCGGCTGAGGTTACCGAGGAGGAACTCCAGGGATTGTCCGCCTTCACTGATCTGATCAACGAACTGGACATGGAAGACTTTGAGCGCAAGTAGGTGCCAAATGCGTACTAATGGCGCGCCGACGAATGCTGCCCTGCCCTTTGCGGTGGGGCATTTTCGTAATTGCGATTACGATTTCTGCAAAATTCTCCGATTGACAGTTCGGAGTGCGGATGCTACGATGCCTGCCGTTTGGAAACGGACATGCCGCAGTGGTTAGTAACCGCGTTGCGGCTGACGGGCTTGGGTTGGTTCGTTGCTGTATGTATCGTCCTGGGCATCCTTGGGGGGCTTTGGCTGGGGAATGTAACCGGCCAGGTGGCGCTCCTGGTGTTGGTGGGGACGGTTTTGGGCAGCGTGGTGGCCTTTTACGGGGTTTACCGCATGATCCTACCGGCAGTGTACGGAAGCAACAATCCCAATCGCTCAGCCACCCGTTCCAAAAAAACGTGTCCTGACCGCGGAGGCAACGAACCGTCGTGACCACCAAACGAGTACTCCTGCTGATCGGTATCGTATCGGCAGTCCTCCTGATCGTAGGTTTCGTCGTTGGCGCGGTCGGCTCCAGGATGTTCGGACTGGAGAAGCCGTTCGTGTCCCAACCGGGAATCCACCTGCGCCCTGATCCCGTGTTCCCCGCAGCCGTTCGCCAAAAAGAGGTCGGGTACCGGGTCGACGAGACCAAGGAGAAAGGTAAGGGCCTGGGCTTGATGCAGTTCGCCGTGACCAACACCATGCTATCGGCATGGCTGACCAGCATCATCATGCTGGTGTTCTTCATCGGGGGAGCGCGCAACCCCAAGGTCATCCCCAATCGGCTGCAGGCGCTGGTGGAGATGCTGTTCGAGCTGGTGCTGAACTTCGCGTCCAGCATCCTCGGGCCGGAGATGGGGCGCCGGGCGTTCCCGGTGGTCGCCACCATATTCTTCTTCGTTCTGTTCAACGCGTGGCTGGCGATCTTCCTGGTCCCCATCTACCAGGCGCTCGGCTACGGCGCGAACGTGGGCGGCGAATTCAAGCTCGCGACGCACCTGATCCGCCCCGCCGGAACCGACCTGAACTTCCCGCTAGCGCTGGCGCTGGTATCGTTCGTGTTCGTCGAATACTGGGGTTTCCGCGCTCACGGTTTCGGCTATCTCAAGAAGTTCTTCGCCTTCGGCGACCTCCTTCGCGGCCGGCCCTCGGGCCTCATCAACGTGTTCGTGGGAATCCTCGAGTTTGTATCCGAACTGGTACGGATCGTGTCGTTCACTTTCCGTCTGTTCGGCAACATGACCGCGGGCGAAATCCTGGTGGTTATGATCACCTTCCTGGTTCCCTTCATCGCCACCCAGTTCGTCTTCGGGCTGGAACTGCTGGTGGGCCTGATCCAGTCGGTCATTTTCGCGGGGCTCACCCTGGTGTTCCTGTCGGTGGCCGTAAGCCACGAGGAGCACTGATCGCCCTACGGTAGTTTCCATCAAGGCACCATTGCCCCGCGGCTTTGCGGCCTGGGGCTAGGTAAAATCACGCGACCAATTTCGGTTCGGAGGATTATCAACAATGGCACTTGACCTTTCGATGTTCACCACTTTGCTGGCGGTGGGTTCCCAGGCGCTGACCGCGGAAGGCGCAAAGTTCCTGGCAGCCGGCCTCGCCATCGCTCTTGGCGTTGTCGGACCTGGTGTCGGTATCGGAATCCTCGGCGCGGGTGCGATGAACGCCATCGGCCGCAATCCGGACGCCGCCGGTTCCATTACCACCAACATGATCCTCGCCATCGCGTTCGCTGAGGCCCTGGGCATTTACTCGCTCATCGTCGCGGTGATCCTGCTCTTCGTGGTGTAACAACATGGTTGAACTGGGACTGAACGTTCCGTCGCTGATCAGCTACCTGATCAACTACGTCGTCCTTCTGGTCCTGCTGGGAGCGCTGGCCTACCGGCCGCTGCTCAACGCACTGGACAGTCGCGTCGAGAGCATCCGGGAGAGCTTGGCCGCTGCCGACCGGGCTCGCGAGGAAGCGGCCACGTCGCGCTCCGCCATCGAGGAGGAGCTCAACGAGGCACGTCGTGAAGGTCAGCGTCTTTTGGATCAAGCGCGTGAGGCTGCCGAACGTTTCCGCGAAGAGGAAATGGGGCGTGCCCGCCAGGCGGCGGAGGAGTTTTCCGAGCGCGCCCGGGCCGACATTGCCCGGGAGCGAGACGCCGCCATTAACGAGGTCAGGGCCGCGTTTGGAGATCTGGCCATTTCCGCCGCCGAACGGATTATCCGTCGCAGCGTGGACCGCCAGGCTCACCAGGAACTGATCGATCAGGTCCTGGCCGAAGGTGAACAGACCCTGCGCCGCAACTGATCTGGGAGCCATCGCGGTGTCCCAGACATGAAACTAGCGTGGTTGCCGCCGCGGCGACCACGCAACTCAGGAACTAGGGAGACAGGAACCCGTGGCAAACCGCCTGTCCGGTCAACGCTACGCCCAGGCCATCTTTGAGCTGGCCGAGCAGCATGAGCAGCTGGAACCGTGGAACCAGGAACTCCGACTGGCCGCCGATGTGCTCGGCGACGAGGAGTTCGGACTGTTCCTGCGGCACGCTGAAGTGCCTTTGGAACGCAAAATCGCGGCCATTGACGAAGTGCTGGCTGAAACCCATTCCATGGTCCGAAACCTCGTCGCGCTGATGGTCAGCCGGGGTGGCGTCGACGTCATGCGGGATGTCCAGGAAGCGTATACCCACCTGTTGGATGAACGCTTGGGGCGTCAACGGGTTGAAGTCACTGCCGCCGTGGAGCTGGAGCAGGCGGAGCTGGACCGCATCACCGACCTGGTTGGCCGCATGGTTGGCAAGGAAGTGGTGGTCACCGCCAGCGTGGATGAGTCGATCCTCGGCGGACTGATTATCCAGATTGGCGATCAATTGCTGGACGGCAGCGCAAGTTCCGCCTTGGAACGGCTCCGCCAGACAGTCCGCGCGCAAGCGGCCTAACCAACGCAACTATTAGGAGACTCGCCGATGGCAGTCAGGGGACAAGAGATAGTTTCTCTCATCAGGCGTCAGATCGAGGAGTTCGGCGGAGACCTCTCCCTGGTCGACGTGGGCACTGTCGTGCAAGTGGGCGACGGTATCGCCAGCATCCAGGGTTTGCAGAGCGTCCGCTCCAACGAATTGCTGGACTTCGGCAATGACGTGTTGGGACTGGCGCTGAACTTGGAATCGGACATCGTGGGCGCGGCCATCCTGGGTGATCCCAACGCGGTGAAAGAGGGTGATCGGGTCCGGGCCACCGGACAGATCATCGAGGTGCCGGTTGGGGACGCCCTGGTCGGCCGGGTGGTGGACCCGCTGGGTCGACCGCTGGACGGCAAGGGCCCCGTGGTCACGAACCGAACCATGCCAGTCGAGCGAACCGCGCCCAACGTGGTGGTCAGGAAGTCGGTGGACACCCCGGTGCAGACCGGCATCAAAGCCATCGACGCCATGATTCCCATCGGCCGTGGGCAGCGGGAACTGATCATCGGCGACCGCTCCACCGGAAAATCGGCCATCGCCATCGACACCATCATCAACCAACGGGATACTGACCTGATCTGCATCTACGTGGCCATCGGCCAGAAGCAGGGCAAGGTCTCCCAGGTGGTGGGCATCCTGGAAGAATACGGCGCGATGGACCACACCATCGTGGTTAACGCGGGTTCAGCGGACTCCGCACCGCTGCAGTTCATCGCCCCTTACGCCGGCTGCGCCATGGGCGAGGCTTTCATGGAGGAAGGCAAGGACGTGCTGATCGTGTACGACGATCTGACCAAGCACGCCTGGGCCTACCGCCAGATGTCGCTGCTGCTGCGTCGCCCCGCCGGTCGTGAAGCTTATCCCGGCGACGTCTTCTACCTGCATAGCCGCCTGTTGGAACGGGCTGCCCGCTTGGACGATTCGTTAGGAGGGGGCTCGCTGACCGCTCTTCCCATTATCGAGACCCAGGCCGGCGACGTGTCGGCTTACATTCCAACCAACGTGATCTCCATCACCGACGGGCAGATCTACCTCGAACCGGAACTATTCAACGTGGGTATCCGCCCCGCCGTGAACGTCGGTTTGTCCGTGTCCCGCGTAGGCGGCGCCGCCCAAACGCGGGCCGTGCGCCAAGTGGCGGGACGCCTGCGGCTGGATCTGGCCCAATACCGGGAGCTGGCCACCTTCGCCCAGTTCGGGACGGCCGACCTGGATGCGGCCACGCGCGCCCAGTTAGCACGCGGCCAGCTGGCTACCGAGGCGCTCAAGCAGGGCCAGTATCAACCCCTGAACCTCGGCGACGAGGTGATCGTGCTCTTCGCGGTGAACTCCGGCCTGATGGAAGACGTGCCGCTGGAGCGCGTCGGCGCGTTCGAGGAGCAGATGCTCCGGCACGTGAACGCGACGCATCCGGAATTCAGCCAGGCGATCCGCGACACCGGCAACCTGCCGGACGAGCTGAGCGAGCAAGTCACCGCCGCCATCAACGACTTCAAGCCCACATTCCAGTAAACGCCGGGGCACTTAGTTTCCCCGATACCGGAGCAGCCAGGGTCAGTACATGCCTAGCGTTAGAGACATCCGCCGACGCATCCGCAGCGTCGAGAACACCGGCAAGGTTACCAACGCGATGTCTCTCATCGCGGCATCAAAGATGCGCCGGGCCCAGCTGGCAGTTACCGACGGTCGGCCGTACGCGGAGAAGATCCACGAGGTGATTGCCACCCTGGCCGCGCAGCCCACCGACGACGACACCGTCCACCCATTGCTGGCAACCCGACCGGTTAACAACGTGGGCATGGTGGTGATCACGCCGGACCGCGGGCTGGCCGGGGGCATGCACGCCAACATCAACCGCCAGGTGGCCCGGTTCATCCTGGGCAGCGACGCAATCGTGCGCAGCATCGTGGTCGGCCGCAAGGGGCGCGATTTCCTGGTGCGCTACACCGATACGGTGCAGGCCGTTTTCACCGATCTGAGCGACCGGGTATCCCTGGCGGATACGACTGCCATTTCCCGGCTGGTCATCGATGGGTACACTGAAGGGGAATTCGACGAGGTGCACCTGGCCTACATGCGCTTCGTGTCCACGGTCCAGCAGGAGCCGGTGATTGAACGGATACTCCCCGTCGAACCGGCGGCGCTGGAATCGGCGCAGCGGGTCGGCTACATCTACGAGCCGGACCCGGCCACGGTGCTCAGCGCGCTGCTGCCGCAGTTTGTGGAGATGCAGGTGTACCACGCGATCCTGGAAAGCATCGCCAGCGAACAGTCCGCCCGCATGGTGGCCATGCGCAATGCCACCGACAATGCCAATCAGCTGGCCTCCGACTTGACGCTGGTCATGAACAAACTCCGCCAGGACAGCATCACCAATGAGTTGCTGGACCTGGTTGGCGGCCAGGTCGCACTGGAGGGATAGGGCCGCAGTCACCAAACCTGGTTGAATGCTCCCCTTCAATGACATTCCCGCCGAAGTACCTGCCGACCTGTATCGGTCTTTCCTGGTCACCTACGGCTTATCTGCGCTGGGCCGGGTGGCAGTGGAATGTTACAAGCAAATAGCCATCCTTGGATCTGCTTGGTATGATGTGCCAACGGCGGCTTTCACTGTCTTGGAGCACGGGTTCATCCACCACGCACTGCTGTCATTCGCTGCGGCGGAGGGATTAAACATGGTTCTGGGAGCGCTCTACAAAAACAGGGTACGCGCCGAAGCTCGTGCCGAAAACAACCGGGAGTGGGTGGAATGGCTGCGACGCAAGGCCGAAGCGGAAGCGAAAGGAGAGCCATTCAACGATCCCTCGCCGGCTGAACGTTCAGCAGAGGCTAAATAGCAACTGCAAGCATACCCGGAGGACAAGCAAAATGCCCGGTAAAATTGCCCAAGTCATCGGTACGGTGGTGGACGTAGAATTCCCCGCCGATCAGCTCCCCAACCTGTTCGACGCTCTCGAGGTTGACAACTCGGGCGAGCGTCTGGTGCTGGAAGTCCAGCAGCACATCGGCAACCACTGGGCGCGCTGTCTGGCCCTGGGATCCACCGACGGACTGGCCCGAGGGAGCGAGGTCACCGACACCGGAAACAAGGTGTCCGTGCCCGTGGGACCCGAAACCTTAGGACGGCTTTTCGACGTCACCGGAACCCCGTTGGACAACCTGGGCGCAGTGGAAGCCGGACAGTTCTGGCCCATCCACCGCGACCCTCCTGCCTTCGACGATCAGAACCCCACGGTCGAGATTCTCGAAACTGGCATCAAGGTTTTCGACCTGATCACCCCGTTCCCCAAGGGTGGCAAAGTCGGGGCCTACGGCGGCGCTGGCGTGGGCAAAACCGTCATCATCCAGGAACTGATCCGCAACATCGGAGCCGTCCACAGTGGAGTGTCCGTGTTCGCCGGAGTGGGCGAGCGATCCCGTGAGGGCAACGACCTCTGGCACGAAATGGAAGACTCCGGCGTGCTGGGCAGTACCGTGCTGGTGTTCGGCCAAATGAACGAGACCCCGGGCGTGCGCGCCCGCATCGGGCTGACCGGTCTGACCATGGCGGAGTATTTCCGCGAAGAACAGAACCAGGACGTCCTCCTTTTCATCGACAACATTTACCGCTACATCCTGGCGGGTATGGAAGTGTCCGCGCTGCTGGGGCGGATGCCTTCCGCGGTGGGCTATCAGCCGACGCTGAGCACAGAGATGGGTGCGCTCCAAGAGCGTATCACCTCCACCAAGAGCGGCAGCATCACCTCCTTCCAGGCGATCTACGTGCCGGCCGACGACTATACCGACCCCGGCATCGTGACCACCTTCGGTCACTTGGACGCTGTGGTTTCCCTCGAGCGCGCGCTGGCGGCGCAAGCCCTGTACCCCGCCGTGGACCCGCTGGCCTCCTTCGCCCGAATTCTCGAGCCGCGCATTGTCGGTGATGAACACTATCGGGTCGCCCGCGGCGTGCAGCAGGTGCTCCAGCGGTACCGCGACCTGCAGGACATCATCGCCATTCTGGGCATCGAAGAGCTGTCCGATGAAGACCGGCAGACGGTATTCCGCGCCCGCAAGATCCAGCGCTTCCTGACTCAGCCCTTCTTCGTCGCCGAAACCTTCACCAACCAGCCAGGTAAATACGTTGCCCTGCGGGACACAGTTCGCGGTTTCGCCGAAATTCTCGACGGCCAGCACGACGACCTCCCCGAGCAGGCTTTCTACATGGTCGGCACCATCGAGGAGGCGGTAGAGAAGGCCGCTGAAATGCAGGCCACAGCCTGATCATCCCAGCCTGCGAATTGATAGGAGCTCGCCCCGATGCCGATGCAGTTGCAAATCATCACCGCTGAACGCGAGGTGTTTTCCGGCGAAGTGGACGCGCTGGTCGCCCCGGGCGTCGCCGGTCAGTTGGGTATCCTACCCAATCACGCCCCGTTGATGACCGTGCTTCAGCCGGGCGAGATGCTCGTCCGCGCCGGAGGCGACGAGAGCTACCTAGCGCTCTCCGGCGGCTACCTGGAAGTGCTCGGCAATCAGGTTATCGTGCTTGCCGACGCTGCCGAAGACGTGGACGAGATCGACGAGGCGCGGGCGCAGGAAGCGTTGGCGCGAGCACAGGAACGGATCGCCAGTCGAGAATCTGACATCGAACTGGAGCAGGCGGTGGCTTCTCTCCGCCGAGCTCAAGTGCGCGTGACCGTCGCGCGCCGTCGTCGCTCCACGCCGCACCGGTCACTGGCGCGGCAAACCCAGCAGTAGGATCAGCGGGCGGGCGAAGAGCCGTTGATTGACGGCCCGCCCTCGGTCAGGTAGTAGGTCATCGACTGCAGCGCCAACACCGGGTCGATGTTACGGACCCGCACCCCGTCCGGCACCTGAGTGTTGATGGGCGCGTAGTTCAGGATCGCCCGCACCCCGCATCCCACCAGCTGGTCGATCACGGTCTGCGTATGAGCGCTGGGCACGGCCACAATGGCGATGCTGATGTCACGCTCGGCCACGGTCTGAGCCATTTCGCCCATGGGTTGGACCGACACGCCGCCGACCTGCCGTCCGACGTTGGAGAGGTTGTTGTCGAACGCCGCCACCAGGTGGAACCCATCAGGATTGAAGCCGGGGTAGTTCAGGATCGCGTTGCCCAGGCGACCCACGCCGACTACGGCTACATTCCATTCCGAGTTCAGGCCCAGGATCTGCTTTAGTTCCCGCAGCAGATCGCGCACCACGTACCCTCGCCCCTGCTTGCCGAATCTGCCAAAGTACGACAAGTCCTTCCGGATCTGGGCTGGCGTCACTTGCAGTTGTTCGCCCAACTGCTGCGAGTTGGTCACCGATTCACCGCTTTCCAGAAGTTGCGATAGGATGCGGACATACTGCGGCAACCTGGAAATGACCACCTCGGGGACTTCACCGGGGGATGTGACCGTCATGGGGTTGGTACCTGGTCCGCTGGAACGGGATGACATGCGCTCGTATCGTGACCTTTCTTGAATCCGTCAATATTCTCGCTAAAGTTACGTATGGCGGAAGCAGTCAGTAAATTGTTCCTATGCCATTCGGCGTTCAGTCATAATCTATCCCGACGCCTATCCATCGTCAATACCGGCGTGAATCTCATGCGTGCCCAGTTTCACTCCGACTGTCATTGCGAACGAAGCGTGGCAATCTCGCGACGGCAACGGAGCCTCTTTCAGCGACGAGATCGCCACGTCGTTGCGTTCTTCGCAATGACAAATTGGGTACGCGTGAGCGGCATGAATGGGCGAGTACGATTGTCGGACGCCCGCAACCACCAACTTAGGCCCGGCGCTTCCTTCTATGCGAAGACACGCCCGGCGGCGGACAAGTTAGACTTGGTAAACCGTTCCACGAACTCGTAGAGACTGGCCATCAGGCTCATGCACGTGGCAATAGCGCACATCAATCTCCGCGTACCCGAGAGTCGGAGCCTCAAGACCCGGAGGCAGGCTGCGCGCAGCCTGATCCAGCGAATACGCGGTCGGTTCAACGTTTCGGTCGCCCAGGACGCCGGCGCCGACGGCAACGCGTGGCAGAGCGTAACCCTGGCGGTGTCCTGCGTCGGCGTCAGCGCGGACCAAACCAGGGCACTGATCGACGACGTGGTGGACTTCGTGATTGAGGTCCGCCCCGATTTGGAGGTGCTCGATTACCAGATAGAGGTGATGAGCGGGTTCTAGGAACAAAAATCACCCGGGCCTTCGTATTCGCACGAAAAACCCGGGCGGCTTCTATGGAAACGGGCTAGATGCGGTCGTTTATGGCTGCCATCAGGTCCTGCAGGTCCGGGAACAGGTGAGCATCCGGGGTGTGTTTGTGCTCGCCGACCAACTCGCCGTCGATCAGGATGTCAAACTTACCGTGTTCGCCGGGGGTCAGCTTGAAGGTCGAAATGTTGTCACCGGTGCGGGTCAAAGCTTCGCTGGCCATCCAGGCCGCGCGTCCGGCGTGCCCTCAATCCCAGCAGTAAACGATCTCGATTTCCATCCGCTTTAGGTCGGGCCTTTGAGCCATGGGTTCCCTCCGTCAAATTGGCGTCAAGGATGCGCCGTTTGGGCGGATGATAGGGCAATCGCACCGGCGGCGCAACGCCGGGTCAGAGCTCACGCGTACCCGGTTTGTCATCGCGAGGAGCGCAGCGACGTGGCGATCTCGTTCCTATAGCGGCGTTCGTTGCCTTGACGAGATTGCCGCGCTGCGCTCGCAATGACAACACGGGCGAAACTGGGTACGCGCGAGCGGGTCAGAGGTTCGGGCGAACCGTCACTCTCGGCCGGTCATGGCGGGAGATTTGCCGGCAAGCACGACATCACCCATCCAACCGCACAGACCTTCCCAAAACTCCGAGTAATCGCCCACGTTCATGTGGCCGGCCATATCGACCGTGACCAACTGTTTCGGCTCACGCGCCGCGTCGAACAGCTTGCTACCCTGCGACAGCGGCACCAGTTCGTCGTCCGTGCCGTGGAGAATCAGCAACGGACAGTTGATGCGGTCAACCAGAGCCACCGATTTGTAGCGATTGCCGATCAGTCTCCCCGACCAGGTCAGCCTGGGATAGAACAACTTGCCCATGTCGCGCAGAGAAGCGAAGGGGGCCACCAGGGCCATTGCCAGTGGAGACCAGGACTCGGCCGCCAGCCGTATCGACACGGCCGCGCCCATGGATATTCCCATGAACAAGGTGTGATCCTGGTCGGCTCCATAGGTGCGTTGCAGGTGAGTTAGCGCGGCACGAGCGTCGGCGGCGGTGTTCCGCACCGTCGCCTTGCCCCGGCTGTTGCCAAATCCGCCGTAATCGAACCCGAAGATATTCGCGCCGGTGTGTTTCCTGACCGCCGCGAACTCGCCGACGCGAAGGCTCAAGTTGCCGCCCGCGCCGCCGAACCACATCCAGGTCAGGTCGGTGCGGTGATCGCCCGGGATGAACCAGCACTGCAACCGGTGGCCGCGTTGCGACTGGCACCAGGTCTCTTCGTACTCCAGGCCGAGATCGGTCGGCAGGGCGTCGCATACCGGTTGGGGCTGGAATAGCAATCGGCGTTCCAGTATGTCCATGAACATGGCCAGCATCCCCGGAAACGAGACTATATCTGGTTGAATACCGCAAACCGAGTGGCCACAGCCCGGCTGAGTCTCCCGGGCCTCACCACCCAATACGATCCACCGGACGATAACGGACTTTGTCGCTGGGGAAGCGGCCTGGCCGGATTTGAACTGCTTGATAGACCCGCAGTGCGTCTAATCGTCGGCCAGGCTGTCGGCGAGTATTTCCAGTACGTCGCGCGCGTCTTTGCTCTCGGCGTGCCCCTTGGACTGTATGCCCTCGGTCATCATTTGCAGGCAGAACGGGCAGGACACGCCCACGGTGTCCGCCTGGGTTTCCAGGAAGTGATCGGTGCGCGCGTGGTTGATGCGCTCGCCCTGGCTCTCCTCGATCCACATGTGACCGCCGCCGGCGCCGCAGCAGAAGCCGCGCTCCCGGCATCGCGGCGCCATCTCCACCAACTTCAGGCCCGGGATGGCTTTGGCCACGTTGCGCGGCTCGTCGTACACCCCGTTGTGGCGGCCCAGGTAGCACGAGTCGTGGTAGGCCACCGACACGTCCATCATCTTCACCGGCTTGATCCTGCCGTCACGTATCAGGCCGTCCACGAACTGGCTGTAGTGCAGCACCTCGTACTCGCCGCCGAACTGCGGGTATTCGTTCTTCATGGTGTTGAAGCAGTGCGGGCAGATGGTGACGACGGTCTTCACGTTGTAGCTGTTCATCACCTCGACGTTCTGCTGGGCCAGGATCTGGAACAGGTACTCGTTGCCCATGCGCCGGGCCGGGTCTCCGGTGCAGCTCTCTTCGTCGCCGAGGATGGCGAAATCCACTCCGGCGGATTTCAGCACCTTGGCCATGGAACGCGCGATGCCCTGGCTGCGCTGTTCCAGGGCGCCCGTGCAGCCCACCCAGAACAGAACCTCGGCATCGGGTTTTTCTGCCATGGTCGGGACGTCCAACCCTTCCGCCCAGTCGGTGCGCGCGAAGGTGGTTCCCCGCCACGGGTGTCCGCGCTGCTCCATGCTCAGCAGGGCGTTCATGCCGGTCTCGGGAATTCGCGACTCCTCCAGCACCAGGCTGCGGCGCATGTCGATGATGGTGGGCACGTGCTCCACCACCACCGGGCACTCTTCCATGCAGGCCCCGCAGGATACGCAGTCCCACACCGCTTGCTCCGGGATCGCACCGTCAATCAGCGGCATGGGCTCGACGTGCTCGGCGTCGCGCGCGCCCTGGTGTCCGATGGCGATCATGTGCTCCTTGAGGTTCTCCACGATGTGCATTGGCGAGAGGACCTTGCCGGTGGTGTGGGCAGGGCAGGCGTCGGTACACCGCCCACACACCGCGCACGCGTAGCCGTCCAGCAGTTCCTTCCAGGTGAAGTCTTGCACTCGGGACGCGCCGAACCGCTCCACGGTTTCCAGGTCCATGCTCGCCAGGGCGCCCCGCGGCTCCAGGTTGCGGAAGAAGGCGTTCAGCGGCGCGGCGACCATGTGAATATGCTTCGAGAAGGGGATGTACAGCCCAAATCCAAGCACGATCAGCAGGTGCACCCACCAGAAGACCGCCTGCAAAATACCGGCGGTGGCCTGGGACATACCCAGCGCGCTGAGCCAGTTGCCGATGGCGCCGCCGATGAACACATCGGCCTCGGGGCCCGTGCCTCCAGCAGCCACGTAGAAGGAATGGACAAGCAGTGTCGCGATCATCAGGCCGGCGGTCAATCCGACGATGACCACTGACTCGCCCTTACGGGTCAGGTCAAAGCTGAGCCGGTGGGGCTGGGCGATCCAGCGTCGGAAGAGGGCCCAGATGAGCGCGGACAGGATGACCGCGGCGAAGATATCCAGGTAGATGCTGTAGACCAGCACGCCGGTCTTGGTGAGGATGGTCTCACCTAGCGGGTGCCAGATCGATCCACCGAAAATGAAAATCAGGTACGACAGGCTGAAGGACAGGAAACCCCAGAAGATGGCGGCGTGTCCGAGTCCGGCCAGGTCGATGCTACGAGAGCGAGGATCCAGTCGCCCCACCCGCTGCAGTACTTTGCGCTGTCCCAATACGATCGCGGCGGCCCCCAGCAGCCTGGTCATCGGCCGGTCGAAACGGGCCACCGGGAGACCCTGTAACACCAGGCGGAATACTCGGTGATACACGACATAGTTGGCCACGCCGAACGCCAGCGCGGTCAGAACGTAGACGCCAACCCACACGGGGATAACGCCGAAAAGCGAATCGGGGGGAACCATGCTCGTCTGATCCTGGAGCAGTCCATTTCGGGTCGGGCCGCTCGGCATAAAATCGGCGGCTAGTTTATCACACGGGGTTTTTATCTCCGGCAGGTCCACGCGGAGCGAAGCCGCCCCGGCTTCGCTCCTCCTGCTTTCGATACCAGCGTAACCAACGCGGGAATCTGCGCCGGTCATTTCGGATAAGCGCGTATCAAGGTACGGGCATGACAACGGGCAAAATTGCCGCCGTGTCGGTTTATGGAAAACGGCGTTATAATGGTCGAAGCAATATCAACAGTGAATCATGGTTTCGGCACGACGCGGCAGCGAATGCGCTACCTGCAATGAGGTTGGCAGATGGCAAGCCGGGGACGAACGGGTCGAAAAAAGGGCGCGGCCAGGAACCGGACGAATGGCCGACAACCCAACACTAACAGCTCGGGCGGAAGGCCCGGTAAGTCTGGCGCCTCCGGGGTAGCGGAGGAAGATCAACGCAGCGGAAAGGCCCCGGTTCCGGGTCGGCTGACCGCCCCGGTTCTGGTCCTGAACCTCAATTACGTTCCGGTCAACGTCTGTACCGTGCGCCGCGCCATCGTGCTGGTCGCCAAAGGCAAGGCCGAACTCCTGGAGCAGCGGGCCGAGCCGTCTCCGATCCGCACCTATAATGCCGCTCTGGATTCCCCGTCGATCATCCGCCTCGTTTACCTGGTCAAGCGGCCTTTTGCCCCGCGCCGCCTGTCCAAGAAGGAAGTGTTCCTGCGGGACCACTACACCTGCCAATACTGCGGAAAGCGATCCCAGCAACTCACCCTTGACCACGTGGTTCCACGCCGGCAACACGGGCCGCACACGTGGGACAACGTCGTGGCGGCCTGCGGCCGGTGCAACCTGGACAAGGCGGGACGCACGCCGGAGGAGGCGAACATGAAACTACGCCGTCTGCCGACCGCCCCGCAGCCCAACCCGTACCGCATCCTGGAAAACCGAACGATCCTGGAAGAGTGGAAGCAGTACATCCCCTGGCAAACCGCCGCCAAATCGCGAAACGGTAGCGAAAACGAGCCGGTGTTAATGGCGATGGCAGACTGACGACCCATGGCCAACATCGACCTTCACGGCAGGACTTGGTCCGAATCCCTTGTCGAGCTGATCGACGCCTATAACCGCACCCTGTCTTCAGGCTCGCCGTCGGAAACGCTGGACATTGTGCATGGGTACGGTTCGTCGGGCGCCGGCGGGACCACGCGAGTCCGGGTCCGCTCCTTCCTTGCGACCCACTCACACCGGCTTGAATACGTGGCTGGCGAAGACGCGGACGCGAATCCGGGCCACACGGTGGTCCTTCCCATCGAGCCATTGCCCGAGGTCGGCGACTTACTCGCGGAAGAGGTCCTGGAATACTGCGAGACTCCGCGAACTCAGAGCAAAATTACCGGGAAGTTCCGTCGCCATGGCGACCCGAGGGTCATGCAGGCCATCCGCACCCTGGAAAAGCAGGGCCGTCTCCGAACGGTGGCCAGGGGACGGAACAAGGCCTACGAAGCGATTTAGCCGCCCGTCGCAACGCTTTAGGGCACTGCCAGCATCATGCACTCCAGCGCCAACCGCGGGTTGACGTTGGCATCCAACGCGCCCAGGGTTTCCCGGACGCTCTCCAGGAAGGCCACTATGTTGGCCGTTGTCGTTGCGTCAGCCTGCGCGGTCAGTTCCTCGCGCCGGTCATCGTTGTGGACACGCTCCGACAGCCCCTCTTTAGTGAGCAGGACGTCGCGCCACCAGCGTTCCCAGAGGTATAACTCCTGTCGAACCGACTCGCGGTCGCCGGAAAAGCTGCCGGCCAGGGTGTTCGCGTAGTTGAACCGGGCGTCCAATGCTGACGACCCCATCGCCACCACTTGGGCCAACCGTTCCCGGTGGGCGTCCAGTAGCTCGGGATTGTCAAGCACATTGATGGCCCACCCCGGGCAGCCCCGGGCCAGTCGCGCCAAGCGGAGGGCGGCGCCGGGTTCGACGCCTCTTTTGGACACCAGGAACTCGCTCAATGCGTTGCCGGGCATGGGTCGCAAGGACAGCGTCCGACACCGGGATCGAATGGTGGGCAATATCGCGTCCTCGTTGGTGGTGAGGAGCAGAACCATCACTTGGGGTGGAGGTTCTTCCAGCGTCTTCAGCAGCGCGTTGGCCGGCTCGCTCTGCCCCGCCGACAAGGTTTCGGCGCCGTCGAAGATCACGACTTTCCATGCTCCCTCCACCGGCGTAACCGACAGGAAGCTCTCGGTCTCGCGAACTTGCTCGATGCTGATCCGCGTGGAAACCCGCGGATCGTCGCCCACCGCAACTATCTTGAGATCGGCGAACACGCCCCGACGGATCCGGATGCAAGGGTCGCAATTGCCGCAGGGGCCGTGGGCTTCGTCCTGATCGTTGAACATGGACCCGGCTTGTTGCCCGGATACCGTTGCGCAATTCACGGCCGCGGCAAGATCCAGCGCCAAGGTCATTTTGCCTACGTGTGGCGGACCCGACAGCAGGTAGGCATGCGCCAACCGGCCGACGCCGAGGGCGGCGTCAATCTGCTTCAGCAGGTGGTCCTGCCCGATGGTCGACCACACGCCGCTGGTCCTGTCGATGATCCTGGGACGAGGTACCGGCTGCCCGGCTACAGGTCACATAGCATCATGTCCGCGTAGGACTCGCGCCGGCGGATCAGCCGGCTCTGGCCATCATTTACCAGCACGATGGGCGGGCGCGGGTTCAGGTTGTAATTGCTGGCCATGGAGGGGCAGTACGCTCCCGCCGCGGGGATGGCGATTACGTCGCCAGCCGCCGGAGCCGGCAACAAAATGTCCGAAGCCAGTACGTCCCCCGATTCGCAATACTTGCCGGCGATGGTCACCGTTGCGTCCGGTTCGGCAGCGGGACGGTTGGCCGACAGCACCTCGTAGGAAGCCTGGTACAGCGCCGGACGGATGTTGTCGCCCATGCCGCCGTCCACGCTGACGTACGTGCGCACGCCCGGTATCTCCTTGATCGCTCCGATCCGGTACAACGCAACCCCGGCCGGACCGATGATCGAGCGGCCCGGCTCAATCACCAGCGCGGGCGGTTCCATGCCCAACTCGTCGCAGGTCGCGGTCAACGTGCCCACGATGGCTTCCGCGTAATCGTCCGGAGCCGGTGGCCGGTCGTTGCGCGTGTACGCGATGGCGAACCCGCCGCCCGGGCTGAACTCTTGGAGGTTGAGCCCCTGTTCGCGCAGCCCGGCCGCGAAGCGCAGCACCAGGTCAGTGGCCGCCTGGTAGGGCTCCAGCTCGAAAATAGGCGATCCCAGGTGGAAGTGCAGTCCCTGGAGGTTGAGATGGGGGGCGGCGACGGCCTGCTGGATCGCCTTCTCAGCGTCGCCGGTCTGGATCGAGAAACCGAACTTGGAATCGATGATGCCGGTGGTGGTATAGGCGTGAGTGTGCGGGTCGATGCCGGGCGAAACGCGCACCAGGATGTCCTGGGATTTGCCGGCCTCGGAGCAGATCCGTTCCAGCAGGTCCAGCTCGTGGAAGCTGTCCACCACGACCCGACCGATACCCGCGGCTACCGCTTCCTCCAGCTCGGCCGGCGTCTTGTTGTTGCCGTGGAAATAGACCCTTTCCAGCGGCACGTCCCCAGCCATCGCCACGGCCAGCTCGCCGCCGGACACCACGTCCAGACCCAAGCCCTCCTCGGCGAAGATGCGCGCCAGCGCGGGGTTGATATACGCCTTGGAGGCATACACGGCCTGCGCGTTGGGGTATCGCGTCGCGAACGCGCCGGCAAACTGGCGACACCGGGAGCGCAGGGTCGACTCGTCCAGGACGTATAGCGGCGTGCCGTATTGCTCCACCAGCTCGACGGCGTCGCATCCGCCGATGGTGAGATGTCCCACGGAGTTGGTGTCCGTAGTGTCGGGAAAAACGTGAGTTAGGTGTTGCGGCAGCATGGGACGCTCCGGTTGGCCTGTGGCGTGATAGGAGCGTAATTTAGCACACCGGCGTCTCCAGCGGCAGCGTTACCCTCGGAAAAGCACCCGCGACGAACGGGAAGTCGGGTAGGGAATCAGTCTGACGGAAACCCATTGACGCCCGTGACATCGATGATGGCATCAGCGCCAACCTGGCCTGCCGGCGGCAGCATCCGCCATCTGGCCTCGGCTAGGTGCCGGCTCTGTTCAGCTTTGCCGAGCGTCCATGGCGGCTAGCGCCTGGCGCCGGAACTCCATAGGATCGGGCACGCGGTAAAATTCGACGTCACGATTTCCGCTCCCGCTCCCGATGGCGACAGTTCCCTGGTTGGCGATGCGGTCGAAGATGCCCTGCTTGACCGCCATACCTTCCACGAACGCCAAGTTGATTTCGAAGATCTCACGGCCAATCAAGCCTTGATCCACATGAATCAGTCGGTGCGAAGTAACCACCGCCTCGCTGCGCGCAATCCGGACCGCTGTGAGGAGAAGGCCGATCTGACCGAAAAGCGGGATGAGAAAACGCCAGTGTATGAGCCCGGTCCACTTATGTTTGAATCGGTGACGCACGATCTCTCCAGTCGCCAAATTGTCGTCCACCCAACTCATTTTCCTTCCTCCTTCCCTTTGTTCAACCCCTTCGCCGGATGTCTTTACGTCTTCATCTCAACTGCGACCTCCGCCGCTCTAGCGATACCGCGTTCGGAAGATTCGGTTGCGAGGGGTAATGGATACCTAAAACCGTAACCAGATGCCGCTATGCTGTCCATAGACAATAGTCTATTTGACTGATAATCTATATTTGGTTACCGTATACTAGCGTTTACAGATTCAACGCTCATCGAAGCCTTTTCGGTTGGCATATTCGCCAATAGGGACCCCTAAGGTTCGTCTCGCGAAGAGGCGCGTTGGTCGAGTCGGTTGCTGCACTCCGGCAAGCCCGGCATCGGCAGAGTGAAAGCCCGCTGCTGGAGCGAGGCTGCGTCGCAACCGCGACTTTAATGGCAGGACCGGCGCGGCCTCCGCCATACCGGCCAACCAAGCCATACGCAAAAGGAGACCGCCATGACCGGCAACGCAAACGCCAGCTTTCGATACTACAGAGAAAACCGAGGTATACGAGACGCTAATCTCCCCCGATCCGGCCGGCATTGACTGACGTCTTTGTCGCCCCATCACAGCACCGGTCTGGGCGCATTGGCCCGTTGGCTGGGCTTAGCGCCGATTTCCAGGTTGCGTTTCTTTGAATAGCTGATCCTGACATCACCATGAGCAACATTCCCCTTTCCGTGCATGGGCAATTGGTACGGAGAGGGCGCACTCCGATGTCAGGGCATGATCATGAGAAGTTATCAAAGGGCATTTGGCCAGTACATCCGACAACTGCGCAATCAGCGCAATTACAGACAGGAAAGGTTGGCGTTGGAGTGCGGCATCCATGCCACTTATCTATCCGGTATTGAACGCGGCATTCGCAACCCGTCGCTGAAGATCATACGCGCGCTGGCCGGAGGACTGGGCGTTGCGGTGAGCGAGCTGTTCGATTGAGGCGTGCGGCCGCTCTCGGTTAATGGGAGCATAAATCGATCTTATCTGCCCCTCTGCTATACTCGCGGCGCAATGTGCCCGCGTCATGCCGTGGAGGAGAGAGGAGAGCTCACGTGACCGCCGCTGATACCAACGTCGCCCACTATCGCAAAGAGAGCTGGCGTCTGCTGGCGCAGGTGGACACAGAGTTGGAGCGCGGCGATCTGGAAGCAGCGTCTCAGGCGCTGTGGGACGCCGCCGCTCACGGCCTCAAAGCCGCCGCCGCCCGCCGGGGGTGGCCCCACGAAACCGTCCGCGAGCAGCTGCATGTCGTCATCCCTCTGATTCAAGAAGAGGGCGGCCCCGTTGACCTCAACACCAACGCCATTATCGCCCACAGCTTTGACCGGCGTGACCGGGCTTGGATAATACCAATCGACGCGGCAGGCATTAAATACTGCCGGGACGTGCCAGTACCAGAGCTGCTCAAACTCCTGGAGAGCATGCACTGATGGTTGTGCCGCGAAGCCATGGCTACTATCAGGGACGCAGCCATCACTTTCTGACGCTAGTGAACGATTTTCTGGAACGCGGCGAATTGGAGATTGCCTGCGAGGTCCTGTGGGGCGCCGCCGCTCATGCCATCAAATCCGTTGCCCAACGCAAAGGTTGGGAGCATGGTTCACACGGATTGTTGCTAATTACGATTAACCGTCTGATTGAGGAGACTGGCGCGCCACAATATCTGCACGGTCAATACCGTATGGCATCCGACTTTCACGTCGGCTTTTACGGCGACCGGTTATTCGGACCGGAACACCTTCGCATGGGAAGGGCCTTGATCGCCGAGTTCGTCCAAGCTCTGGAAGGCCTGTCTTGAACCGGTGGAACCGCCGGCGGAGCGTCCCAATTTGACCGTCCGCCGGCGCGCCGTCTATACTGCCGCACGAATGAATCGACGCCGCTGAATGCTGTCGATTCGTTGCGCTCACTACCTCACCCTTGCCGCCGCCGCAGTGGCGGTCGTTCCTGATAGAGGAGGTGTATTTTGCCGAACAAAGTACCCATCACGGTTACCGTGAATGGCCGCTCGCATTCCGCTGAAGTGGAACCCCGCACCTTGCTGGTCCACTTCCTGCGCGAGACCCTGAACCTGACCGGGACCAAGATCGGTTGCGACACCAGCCAGTGCGGAGCCTGCGTGGTACGCATGAACGGCGTTACCGTCAAGTCGTGCACTGCCTTCGCCGTCCAGGCCGACGGGGCCGACGTCACCACCATCGAGGGCTTGGCTCAGGACGGCAACCTGACCGCCGTTCAGGAAGCTTTTTGGAACAATCACGGCCTCCAGTGCGGTTACTGCACCGCCGGCATGATCATGACGGTAACCGAAATCATCGAGCGCAACCCCAACCCGTCGGCCGAGGAAGTGCGGGCCGGGCTGGAAGGGAACATGTGCCGTTGCACTGGCTACAACAACATCGTCAGGGCCGCCCTGGCTGCCGCCGCTGCCGGACAAGGAGGCTGATGCCATGACTACCCGCATTTTTGGCTCCGGCATCCGGCGACGGGAAGACCCTCGTCTGATCACCGGCCAAGCCGCCTACACCGACGACATCAAGCTGGCCGGCATGGTACACGCGGCCATCCTGCGCAGCCCCCACGCCCACGCCCGTATCACCGGCATCAACACCGACGCGGCCAAGGCGTCCGCCGGCGTGCTCGCTGTATATACCGGCGCTGACATCGAGGGCGTCCTTAACCCAATCCCCTGCGCCTGGGCCATACCCGACTCCGACCTGAAAGCCGTGGCTTACCCCGCCATCGCCTCCGACGTTGTCCGCTACGTGGGCGACGCGGTGGCCGTGGTCGTTGCGGAGAACCGTTACCAGGCCGAGGACGCCCTGGAACTCATTGACGTCAGCTACGAACCGCTGCCGTCCATCATCAACCCGGAGGCTGCTTTGGGCGACGGCGCGCCGCAGTTGCACGAGGACGCGCCCAACAACCAGGCCTTCCACTGGGTCGCGGCCGGCGGCGACACCGACGCCGCCTTCGCCGATGCGACAGTGACGGTCAGCGAGACCATTCACCAGCAGAAGTTGATTCCCACTCCCATGGAGACCCGTTCCGCCATCGCGTCCTGGTCGTCGGCCATGGGCGAACTCACGCTCTGGAACACCACCCAGAACCCTCACATCGCACGGTTCGTGACCTGCCTGGTTACCGGCGTTGCCGAGCACAAGATCCGAGTGATCGCCCCCGAGGTGGGCGGCGGGTTCGGCGCGAAGATCGCCGTCTATCCGTGGGAAATGATCACGGCCTTCTGTTCCATGCAGTTGGGCGTTCCGGTCAAATGGACGGAGACCCGCACCGAGAACTACGTCGCCACCA
Source organism: Chloroflexota bacterium (assembly GCA_028873965.1). Taxonomy (GTDB): domain Bacteria; phylum Chloroflexota; class Dehalococcoidia; order Lucifugimonadales; family UBA3495; genus Bin87. The sequence continues at coordinate 7,336 of JAPPMU010000021.1, read as the reverse complement.
CCCACGGTCGCGACCACGTGGAGTACGTGGAGATGGCGGCCGACGCCAACGGGAGGGTCACCGCCGTCCGCAGCGTGGTGTACGCCGGCATGGGCGCTTACCTGTCCACCGCCGCGCCGGGCATCCCAACCATCCTGCACGGCCTGATGTATTCGGGACCGTACGACATCGCCAACATCAAGGCCGATGTCTACGGCGTGTTCACCAACTCCACGCCGGTGGAAGCCTACCGCGGCGCCGGTCGCCCCGAAGCGACGTTCCTGCTGGAGCGGCTGATGGACAAGGTAGGTGATGCCGTGGGCATCGACTCCGTAGAAGTGCGCCGCCGCAACCTGATCGAGCCCTTCGACAACAACCGCGACGTTGCTATCGGTATCACCTACGACAGCGGCAACTACTCCGGCGCGCTGGACCAGCTCCTCGGCCACATTGGATATGACCAGTTCCGCCACGACCAGGCCCACGAACGCGAACACGGAACCTTCCGCGGGGTGGGCGTCGCCTGTTACTGCGAGATCTGCGGACTGGGACCATCACAGGTAGCCGGAGCCGTCGGTTTCGGCGGCGGGCTGTGGGAAAGCGCCACCGTGCGCATCTACGCCACCGGCAAGGTGAACGTGTTCATCGGCACCTCGCCGCACGGTCAGGGTGAGGAAACCACCTTCGCCCAGATCGTCGCCGACGTGATCGGCGTCGACGTGGACGACGTGGAAGTGGTTCACGGCGACACCGACACCACGCCCATGGGCTGGGGAACCTACGGCAGCCGCACCACCGTGGTCGGTGGCGCTGCGGTCGCCCTGACCATGCGCAAGCTGCGGGACAAGGCGCGCGTGATCGCCGCCCACCTGCTGGAGGCGGATGAGGCCGACATCGAGTACGAGGACGGCCAGTTCTTCGTGCGCGGCGCCCGCGATCGCTCCCAGAGCATCCAGGACGTTGCCCTGCAGGCCAACGTGGCCTGGAACCTTCCCGAAGGCATTGAGCCGGGCATGGAAGCCAGCACGTACTACGACCCGCCCAACTTCAGTTATCCCTTCGGCGCCCACGCGGCAATCGTCAGCGTGGACCCGGACAACGGTCACATCACCCTGGACCGCTACGTCGCGGTCGACGACTGCGGCCCGCAGATCAATCCTCTGATAGTGGAGGGCCAGGTTCACGGCGGCGTCGTGCAGGGGGCCGGCCAGGCCCTGTGGGAAGGCGCGGTGTACGACGACAACGGCCAACTGCTCACCGGCACGATGATGGACTACGCCATCCCCCGCGCCCACCTGGTGCCGGACATCGAGGTCCACTCGACCGTTACGCCGTCGCCCCACAATCCGCTGGGAGTGAAGGGCATCGGCGAAACAGGCACCATCGCATCGACGGCCGCCATCTACAGCGCGGTGATGGATGCGTTGAAGCCCATCGGCGTAACCTCGCTCGACATGCCGCTAACCCCCGAACGGGTCTGGCGGGCCATTCGAGAAGCCGGTTACACCGGCAACGGGCACGGTCATGATCACGGTCACGACCATGGTCACGGTCACAATCACTAACCGGCACCGGAAAAGGAGGACTGATTGCAATGTTTGCAGCAGATTTTGAATACCGGAAGGCCGGTTCCATCGCAGAAGCGGTACAACTGCTTTCCGAAAATCCGGGAGCTAAACTGCTGGCCGGCGGCCACAGCCTCATCCCGCTGATGCGGTTCCGGCTAGCCCGGCCGGAGGTGGTCATCGACATTGGCGGCATCGCCAACCTGCGGGGCATCACCGTAGATGGCGATACCATCAACATCCGGGCTCTTACGACCCACGCCGAGATTGCGGCGTCGGCCGACGTGCAGCGCTCCAACGGCCTTCTGGCCGAGGCGGCCGGGGGCATCGGCGATCCGGCGGTGCGCAACCGAGGAACCATCGGCGGCAACCTGGCGCACGCCGACCCGGCATCCGACTGGGCCACGGTGCTCACCGCGTTGGGGGCTACGGTCTCGGCTCAGGGGCCTTCGGGCAGTCGCACCATTGCGGTCGCTGATCTGGTCGAGGACGCCTTCACAACGGTATTGGCCGAAGACGAGCTCATCACCACGGTAAGCGTGCCCGTGCTCGCGGCCAATCAGCGCGCCGAGTACGCAAAGATGGCTCACCCGGCCAGTTTCTACGCGGTTGTTGGCGGCGCGGTGGTGGTGACCATGGACGGTGACCGATGCACCGCCGCTTCCGTGGCCGTCGGCGGTTTGACCCCGCGACCGGTGAAAGCCCCGGCAGTGGAACAGGCCCTGTCGGGAACCACGCTGACCATGGCCAGCGTCACTGACGCCACCGCACGCCTCAGCGAGGATCTGTCCGCTGCGGGAGTGGACATAATCGGCGACGTGTACGCTTCCGCGGACTTCCGAACCGGCGTGGCGCCGGTGGAGGTGAAGCACGCCTTGCTCCACGCCATCGGCCTGGCGCACCATTGATCCGGTGACGCTCAACGGCAATCTGGCTGGCCGCCGTACAGTTACGGCGGCCAGTTTGATGTGGCTGGTATCCTTATTCCCAATTATGGTCCGACATTGATCGGCCCGATCCGAAAGCAGAGGCTGACCCTTGAAAATCTTGCTAACCAATGATGACGGTATCCACGCCACCGGTCTTTGGGCCGCCGCCCGCAGTTTGGCTGAGGTGGGAGAGGTGGCCGTGGTGGCCCCCGACCGGGAGCAATCCGGTGTCGGCGCATCCATGACCCTGCACGCGCCTCTTTTCGTGCACCAGGTACCGGCCGAGCAGTACCTGGCCCAGTTCGCTCCCGGCGAAGACACGCCTCCGCGCAGCGCCGACGCCGTGTACGTCCCGGCATCGGATGCCCCGACGCTCCCGTCACACCCCATCAGCGCCTGGGCGGTGCAGGGCACGCCGGCCGACGCCTGCATCCTGGCCCTGGAGCAACTGGTCACGCCCAAACCCGACCTGGTGGTGAGCGGCATCAATCGCGGTTCGAACCTGGGCTGGGACGTGATCGTGTCGGGTACGGTTGGGGCGGCAACGCAGGGTTGGGTTCGCGGCTATCCCACCATCGCCATCTCGGTGGGCTCGGTCCAGGCGCCTCGGTATCAACTAGCGGCGCAGATCGTGGCGCACCTGGCGCGGCGGTTGGCCGATGCTCCGGAGGTGTCGCCGGCGTATTTCCTCAACGTCAATGTACCCAACGAGCCTGCGGACAAGATCGCCGGGGTAAAGGTAACCCGCCTGGGCGGGCGAGCCTACGGGGAATCGGTGCGCTCCGAAGAGTCGTTCGGCCATCGCCGCTACTGGATCTCCCGCAACCGTCCGGTGCTGGCCGGCGGCGAGGGCAGCGACATTGACGCCAGCAAAGCCAACTACATCGGCATCACGCCGATGGGTATGGCCTTTTCGGTTACCGACGAGCGAGTCGAGATGGTCCGGGGATTGGTGGATGGCCTGCAGGTGGGAGCCGCTGCCGCCTGATTTCTGGCCAGTGAGGGTCTAACGCCGGCGTCTTCGGCTGCGGACGCTCCCGCGGTCGCGCCGCCGGGTCCTCTCGGGTGGCGGCGATTGGACCGTAGACCGGGGTGGCGCGTCGGAGTCTGCATTCTCGTACGCAGCGAAACCGCCGGCTTGACGGATACGGCGAATGCGCGGTCGGTCCCGGGTCAGCCATAACGTTTGCGTGATGATGGTGAGCAGGATCCCCGGCGCCGCCAGCGCCCACAGCGTCGGATCCACAATGGCTGGCTCGCCGCTCTGCCAGTGGTATTGCATCCGCAGGAAGATGAACCCGCCGCCGACAATTATCCACGCCCAGGACAGTGCGCCGCTGACGATGCCGTTATGCCAGGGCGACCGGATGAACAGGATCGCGCTGCACGGCCACCAAACGAAGGTCGGCACCAAGAACCAGCCCTGGTAATACCAGGGCTTGAGCGCGTCCGGCGGCACCGGGGGCGGGGAGGGGACGGGCTCGTAGCCAGTTGGTCTTCCTCCCCCATGCGCCGTTTCCCGCCGCTCCGACTCCCCGCTATCCATTGTCGGTTCGCCACCCGATCCTGCAAGCCGTTCAGTTTGTGTTGTCGAAGATCCGAGCTCGGACCTCGAACACGAACCCCGGCAGCACGTCTTCTCCGTCCAGAGTTTCCGGGTCAACCAGCGTGTCGGGGGCACTGCCGGGGCGATAGATCGTGACCAAACGGCGTTCGGGGTTGATGATCCAGGCCAGCCTGGTTCCGTTGGCAATGAACCGCTGCACCTTGCGCACTAGTTCCGGCCCCCGATTGGAAGGCGATACGATTTCGCAGATGAAGTCCGGAGCGACGGGGGCAAAGGTTGGCAAATCACCAGACCGCACCACAGCGTTCCAGCGTTCATCGGAAATCCAACTTACGTCAGAACCGGGACGGGAGCCGTCGGGCAACAGAAAACGCCCGGTAGGGCCTTGAACCTTGCCGCCGTGGGTACGCGCCCAGATGGTCGTATCAGTGGACAGTTCATTTTCGAACAGCGAGCCGGGGAGGCCGGTGGGAGGCATGATTTTCAGTTCCCCCTGGGCGGTAATCTCAAAAAGACCGCCGCTGAAATGTTTGTTGCGTGCCGCAAACGCTTCGAGCCATTCGTCCAGGTCGGGGTTGTTCAGTGACTGACCGAACTCTGCCAACGGAATGTAGAAGCAGCCGACCTCAGGCTCCGACGTAGCCGCGCCGTAGGCGGCTTCGTCCGGCGGCAGGGTATGGGTCTGCGGCGGGGCGGTGGTCATGGTCGGGGCCTCCAGACTGCGACGCCCGGGTATTGTATCAGGTACTTTCAGTACGGCGGCGCATGTCGGGTGCGCATGGCGTGATATGATGCCCGCGCCTGACTGCCGTCTTCCCCTGCCGTCGCTACCTGCTCGTTTCACCCCTAATGGCCTTCAGTCCCGCCGCCCTCATTCCCCAATGGGTGCGCACCTATGCGGTGGTGGTGCTGGCCGTTTCGCTTGCGGTCAATCTGATCACCAGCTTTTCTCTCTACGTTCAGGCGCTCACCATCCCGGGCATGAAGAGCGCCTTCGAGCTGTCTTACACCACTGTCTTCGTGCTGGTGGTGGCACTGTCGATCTCTCGCGTAGTTTCCGGATTGCTGTCCGGGGCCGCCGCCTCGCGCTACGGCGGCCGATGGATGGTGATTTCCAGCATCTTCGTGCAGGCCGTGGCCATGGGCCTGTTGGGCTGGGCGCCGAGCTATTGGATAGCCCTTGCCGCCATGATCGCGGTGGGCGTGTCATCGGGTGCGGCGTTGACGCCCATGATGGGGATGCTGGCGCCCTGGTTTCGCGTCAATGACCGCGGAGTTGCCGCGGGCATAGCCGCGTCCGGCGGCAGCCTGGCAATTGTTTTCACCGGCGTCATCGTCCCGCCGCTCACCGGCGCGTTCGGCGACGAAGCATGGCGATACACCTGGTACGTGCTCGCTGCCTCCAGCGTGCTGATCGGCCTGGCGTGCGTGAGTTTCATTCGCGAAGCCCCGACCGCCGAGTCTCCTTCCGGAAGCGAGTCGGTAACAGGAACCACCCGGAGCCGAACCGGCGCGCGGCGAGGACCCGCGGGTTGGCCGGTGCAGGTCTATACCAATCCCTACGTTTGGCTGATCACCGGGATGGCCTTCTGCTCCGGTTTCGTGCACGGCATCCTGACCGTCAGCTACGGCGCGTACCTGGGGGTGGAACGGGGAATAGACGTGGCGGTGGTAGGCGCCCTGTTCATGCTCATTGGCGTCCTCAGCATAGGCAGCGGCGTCGCATCGGGGGCGTTGTCCGACCGCATCGGGCGGGGTCTGGCCTTCAGCGCGACCTTTCTGATCGAGGTGGCTTGCCACGGCATGTTCTGGCTGGCGCCGGATTTGGTCTATTTCGTCATCGCGTCGGTGCTGGCGGGGTTCGCGTTGCGGTCGACCTATACCATTTGCGCGGCCGCCGCCGGGGACTTCGTGCCCGTTTACATGGCGCCGGCCGCATTCGGATTGATGGGCATGGGCGCCGGAATCGGGGGTACAATTTCTCCGGCGATATCCGGCCCGATTGCCGACGCCACGGGTACGCTCCGCTGGTCGTTCGCCATGGCGTCCGGCGCAGCCGTGATTGGCGCCGGGTTGGGCTTTACTCTGCACATGATGACCCGATCCCGTGACCAGGATGCTACCGGCCGGGCCGCGTCCCCGGCCTGAGGCTGAAGATCAATCGCGTCGGCGCCAACCGATTACCGCGCAGGTGGTGTGAATTTGACTGATAACAACAACGAAGAAATCAATCGTGCAATGGTCGTGGTCGCCCACGCGGACGACGCCGAGTGGGGTTGTGCCGGCACAGTGGCCCGCTGGTGCGCCGAGGGCAAGCACGTCGTTTACGTGATCTGCACCGACGGCAGCAAAGGCACCTCGGACCCGACCACTGCTCCCGAGGACGTGATCAAGTCCCGCCGGGCCGAGCAGGAGGAGGCGGGCCGCGTGCTGGGTCTGGCTGACGTGGTGTTCTTGGGTTTCCCCGACGCCTACCTGCAGTCCAACCTGGACCTGCGCAAAGCCATCACCCGGGAGATTCGCCGGCACCGCCCCGACGTGCTGATCTGCATGAATCCCGTGCGCAACCTGGACGGCGACGGCTACATTGATCACCCGGACCACTTCGCCTCCGGCGACGCGGCCATGGGAGCCGTTTACCCCTCGGCGCGCGACCCGCTCACGTTTCCCGAACTGCTCACCGATGAAGGGCTGGAGCCGCACAAGGTCCGTGAGGTTTGGGTGATGGGCCGAACGCACCCCGACCACTTCGTGGACGTATCCGACCACATCGACACGGCGGTGGAGGCGCTGCGCGCGCACCGTAGCCAGGTCAGCCCCGAAGCAGCCGATCAGTACCTGCGGGAATGGCGGCGCCGGGACGGGCCCAGGATCGGTGTAGAGTATGCGGAAGTTTTCAAGCGTTTTCGCCTCGGATAAGCACGAGCGCAGGTAGTCGCGACGCGGCGACCGGGGGAGCATTTCCAGTATGAAGGGTCCCGACTCGCGATGCAGGGCCTTTCCAAAGTCCCGGATGGCTGCATTGAACCATGAGCCGTCATTCCCGCTGCCACGAGAATCCAGTAGGTCGCTTGGTTCGGTCGGTATGTTCTGGATTCCGGCTTTCGCCGGAATGACGGATTAACTTTGGAAAAGCCCTGACGTGGCAGGCGGATGCCGGCGAAAGCGGGCACGAATCATGTTTCGCTATGGTGGAACGGGCGCTGGGGTTCAAGGTTCGTGCATGGCAGCGATCTCCAGGGAAGGCGACGGGTTGGTTGACGGCGGATGTCAGGCGGTCAGGTGATGATTGATCG
>JAPPMU010000028.1 GCA_028873965.1 Chloroflexota bacterium | reverse complement strand
ACGACAGTCCGGGTTGTCCCATGGCCGGTGATGCGATTTTGATGCTAACGGGATGACCGTAAACGACCTGGTGGCTCTGGCAAAAGGTTCTCACCTGACGCTGACCATTATGGAACAGACGTTCGGAGAAGTCAAGGGCCGTTTGTCCTCGTGCGTACCCAGTTTGTCATCGCGAGGAGCGCAGCGACGTGGCGATCTCGTTGCCGGGAGGGTCACTTCTCCCTCAGCGAGATTGCCGCGCTGCGCTCGCAATGACAGTTTGTACCAAAGCGGGTACGCGTGAGCCGTTTGTCATCGTAACTGTTCAGTGTTGATGGGTTTCCTTGTGGGTTGCACATCGTTCCTGCGAAAGCAGGAACCCAGAAATCCCTGCTACCGGCAAACGTGAGCACAGCAAGGATTTTCTGGATACCGGCTTTCGCCGGTATGACGGTTTTGGGGTGGGCCGGTCACATCAAATCTGAACAGTTACTTGTCATCGCGAGGAGCGAGGCGACGTGGCGATCTCGTTCCCGTAGCGGCGTTGGTTGCCTTGACGAGATTGCCGCCCCCGCATCAAGTGCGGGGTCCCAATGACAACACGGGCGGAACTGGGTACGCGCGAGGCTGCGGGGCTTTTCCAAAGTCCCGGATGGCTGCCTTGAACCATGAGCCGCCATTCCCGCTTGCGCGAGAATCCAGCAGGTCGCTGGGTTCGGAATGTTCTGGATTCCGGCTTTCGCCGGAATGACGGATTAACTTTGAAAAGGCCCTGGCGAGACTGCCAGGGCCTGTGCAAAGTCACCCCTCGACCCTTTTCCGCTCATCCTGAGCTTGTCGAAGGATGCCCTTTGCAATCGGCGGATGGTTCGACAGGCTCACCACGAGCGGATGAGAAAGGACTTTGCACATGCCCTGCGAGACTGCGGGGGCGGTTGGAACCGCATTTCATTTGTGATAGAATTCTCAAAGCAGGCGCCGAGTAACCGGCTCCAATGGAGGAAAATATGGAAGGCAAAGTCCAGATCGAGATTACTTACTGCGTGCCTTGACAGCACCACGCTACCGCCACGTGGATGGCGAACGAGTTTTTCCGGGCCTACGGCGGCGACGCCGCTATCACGATCTCCCCGCGCGGGCAGGGCATCATGGAAGTGTTCGTGGACGGCGAGAAGATCTTTGACAAGAAGGCCGAGGGGAACATCTACCCCGAGTTGGGCCGCATCCGCAAGATGAAGGAAGTCATCTCCGCGAGGATCGCGCAGGCCGACTTGGCTGTGGCTGCCGACAACTAGTCGAACGCGCCAAACGGAATTGATAGCCGCCGCCCTGACTGGGGCGGCGGCTTTTTTTGCTGGCCGGAAAGCGGTCAGCCGCCGCCGGGCGCGACGGCTCTCGCGGGCAACAGCGGGCATACGGCCGCCCAGATTGCGGCGGCAACGTCATCTATCGAGCGATTGCCTTCAATGACGTGCCAGGCTTCCGGGTTGGCGGCGGCTTGCTGGAGGAACCCGTGACTTACCCGGTAATGGAAGTTCGTTGCCTCGCCTTCAAAACGGTCGGTCATTACGTCGCCGAGTGGCAGACGCAGTTGCTGTCTCGGTTCCTGTTTCCGCCTATTAGCCCGTTTCAACCCTTCCGGTGGGTCGATGTCCAACAATATGGTCAAGTCGGGATAAAGGCCGCCGGTAGCAAGGTCGTTCAGCCATCCGATCCGCTCCAGGTCAACGCCGCGCCCGTATCCCTGGTAGGCTATGGTCGAACCGGCAAAACGGTCTGCTATTACCACCGCGCCGTTGTTCAGCAGCGGCTCAATCCGCTCGGTCACCAACTGGGCCCGGGAAGCCTCGAACAGCAGCAATTCCGCCAGCGACGAAACGGGCCGCTCTCCAATTAGATAATCCCGCAAGTAGTCGCCCAGATTGGTGGAACCCGGCTCCCGCAGGAGCGTCGTACAGTAGCCTTCCCGCCGGAGCGCGTCGTGCAGAATCGCCGCCTGCGTGGACTTGCCCGCCCCTTCGCCGCCCTCAAAGGCTATGAACACCCCCGACATCGCCTGACCCCCGCTTGCGTATCAACGTAACGGCGTCAGGGTATCAGAAGGGGGAGACGACGTTATGCGTGTCGCGACCCCGCATTTCAGTCAACACGTCGCTACGGCCGGTAGATCAGTACGCCGCGCTGTGGGTCGCGGCCGCGGCTGGTGGACGCCAGGTTGAATTCCTCGGCGAGCATGTGTTGCAGCCGCCGGATGTACGGCCGCTGGGGCTCCAGCTGCACGCTGAATTCCCCGTCCATCACCCGACGGGCGGCATCCTCCACCTCGGCGCGGGCGGCGGCCATGGCATCGGCGTTGGCTTCCTCCCGTTCCTCCGACCGGCTGCGCGGCGGGGCCAGGTTGATGCCCTGATCACGGGCCAGCGAGGTCAGGAATTCCGACACCTGGGGTACGGTGTTCTTGCGCAGGACGTACACCGGTACGTTGTTGCTCTCGGCGATCCGCACCAACTGGCTGCCCCGCCGGTAATGGTTCTTGGTGGTAAGCAGCAGGCTGGCGCGCCGGAGTTCGCTGACGATCTCGGCGGTGGCTTCGCGCTCGGCCAGGGCCGTCTCGACCTTGTCGCGGCTGACGCCGAAGAGGAAGATCCTGGCGTCCAGGCGACGGCCGGCGGATCCACCGGCGTCGGGCTCATCCCGGAAGGTCTCCGGAGGGTACTGATCGTATTCGGCGGATCCGTTCTGGCTCCGCTTGCGTCCGCGGCGGCCCCGGACATCGTTGCCTGACCACGGGGTCTGCCCAACCTCGCTGGGCCGGGACGCGGCAGTGCGCGACACGTTGCCGTCGGAGTCCATGCGGCGGACCTCGGGTTCCACCGGATAACCGCGCAACCACTGGTCAACCACCTGAGCCACGTCCTCGTGGACCAGGACCTCGTCCCAGTCGCGGATTTCCACCACCACGTCAAACGTGGGAGGAGCCTTGCGTTCGAGGACCGTTTTCTGGGTGCCGCGGAAACGGGCTTCCTGGTCGCCCAGGGTGACGGTCTGCACGCCGCCCACCAGGTCGGACAGGGTGGGGTTCATTATCAGGTTGTCCAGGGTGTTGCCGTGGGCGGTGGCCACCAACTGGACGCCGCGTTCGGCGATGGTGCGGGCGGCGGCGGCTTCCTGGGTGGTGCCCATTTCATCGATGATGATTACCTGGGGCATGTGGTTTTCCACGGCCTCGATCATAACGCCGTGCTGTTCGGTGGGCGTCGGCACCTGCATGCGACGGGAGTGGCCGATGGCCGGGTGCGGAATATCGCCATCTCCGGCGATCTCGTTGGAGGTATCGACGATGATCACGCGCTTGCGGGCCTCGTCGGCCAGAACGCGGGCGACTTCGCGCAGCATGGTGGTCTTGCCGACGCCGGGCCGGCCCAGCAGGAGGATGTTCTGGCCGCTGTAGGCCAGATCCTCGATTATCTTGATAGTACCGAACACGGCGCGGCCGACGCGGCAGGTGATGCCCACCACGTTGCCGCCGCGGTTGCGGATCGCCGAGATGCGGTGCAGGGTCCGCTCCATGCCGGCGCGGTTGTCGCCGCCGAAATTGCCGATGCCGGCGACCACGTACTGCAGGTCTTCCCGGCTTACAGGCTCGTCTCCCAGCATCACGTCGCCGTGGGAGAAACGGGCCTCGGGCAGGCGGCCCAAATCGAGGATAACTTCTAACAGGTCATCAAGCTCTTCCTGTTCCCGGAGTTTGTGGGTAATGCGCTCCGGGAGCACTGCCAGCAGTTGTTGCAATTCGTCCTGGGCCAGCTGTTCGACCGTTACCAACTATGCCTCCTGGTGGAGCTGCGTATCGCTGATCTATGCGGGCGGGGTTTTTGGAAATGACAGGTTATTGGTTCAGTCGTGGGCTAGCGGACACGGGGCGTATCGATCAGGGGAGCGTCAGTGTCGAAGGCCGGTCCGCCGGCCAGGGAAACGAAATAGCGGTGAATGCGCGCGTCGGCGGTGAGTTCGGGGTGGAACGACGTGGCCATCATGTTGCCCTGCTGCACCGCGACCGGACGACCGTCGGGGAGCGCCGCCAGGACATCCACCGCGTCGCCGACCCGGATGATGACCGGCGCGCGAATGAAGATGGCATGATACTCGCGGGCGCCCAGTGCTTTGACGTGCAGGTCCTGCTCAAAGGAATCGACCTGGCGACCGAAGGCGTTGCGCTGGACACCCACGTCCATCAGCCCCATGGGCACCGGGTCTTCCTCGGTGATCTCGTTGGCCAGCATGATCATACCGGCGCACGTGCCCCACACGGCCTTGCCCCGCTTTGCCATGTTCTCCACCGGCTCGCGGAGGTCGTACAGCGACATCAGCCGGCTGAGCGTGGTGCTCTCGCCTCCGGGGATGATGAGGCCATCCAATCCTTCGAGGTGCCGGGGCAAACGCACCTCCGTGGCCGCGACTCCCACGCTGCGGAGCACGTGGCAGTGCTCCGCGAAATCACCCTGAACTGCCAATACGCCGATGTTCAACTAACCGAACTGCCTCTCTGTCTTGCGGTCGATAAGTTGGTGCCGAGAGGAACCGGATCAGACGCTGCGGGTGGCGAGGAGTTCCTGATCGGAAAGCTCGCGCACGCTGCGGCCCACCATGGGCTCGCCCAGGTCCTTGGACACGTCGGCCAGGATATGCGGGTCGTTGTAGTGCGTGACCGCCTGGACGATGGCGTGGCCGCGACGCACCGGGTCGCCGGACTTGAAGATGCCAGAGCCCACGAAGACGCCGTCGGCTCCCAACTGCATCATCAGCGCGGCGTCGGCCGGGGTGGCCACGCCGCCGGCGGCGAAGTTCACCACGGGCAGGCGTCCCTCTTCGCGGGTCTGCATGAGCAGGTCGAGGCTGACGCGCATGTCCCGCGCCTCTACCACCATCTCGTCGTCGGGCATGTTGCGGAGTTTGCGAATGGCGTCCTGCACGGCGCGCATGTGGCGCACGGCTTCCACCACGTCGCCGGTTCCAGCCTCGCCCTTGGTGCGGATCATGGCCGCGCCTTCGGAGACACGGCGCAGGGCCTCACCCAGGTCGCGGCAACCGCAGACGAAGGGAACGGTAAAGTCTTGCTTCCAGACATGGTGTTCCTCGTCGGCCGGGGTCAGGACCTCGGACTCGTCAACGTAGTCAACACCCATGGCCTGGAGGATCTGAGCCTCGACGAAATGACCGATGCGGCACTTGGCCATCACCGGTATGGAAACCGAATCGATGATCGCAGCGATCATGGACGGATCGCTCATGCGCGCCACGCCGCCATCAGCCCGAATGTCCGCGGGCACCCTCTCCAGGGCCATCACGGCGACCGCGCCGGCTTCCTGGGCGATACGGGCCTGCTCCGCGTTGACAACGTCCATAATGACGCCGCCCTTGAGCATCTGAGCGTGGCCGGATTTGACGGTAAAGGTACCGGTCAGGACGTCAGCAACCATGTGCGCGCCTCCTCAATTACAAAGCTAATGCTTCCAACCATTATAGCCGCCGTCGCCGGGGCAATCAAATGGCGCGATGCGCGTTCCGGCAGCCAGTTTGCCGGCGCGCGGGCCGCAGCGTGTCCCGGAGCAGGTCGATCAGGGCGGCGCCAGTGCAGCCAACGCAGCGCGGGCGGCGGCAACTTCGGCAGCGCTTTTACTCGACCCCGCGCCGGAACCCAGCACCTGCTCGCCGGTGGCGACTTCGACGTGGAAACTGGGCTGATGCGATGGCCCGGAGGAGGCCACCACGCGGTAGACCGGGGTAGGTTGGCCCTGTCCTTGCAACAGTTCCTGGAGTTCCGCCTTGGGGTTGTCCGGACGCCAGCCGGGCCGGCAGGCCGCATGTAGTGGTTCCGACAGGGCGCGCAGCACGAAATCACGGGCGGCCGCGTTACCCCGGTCCAGGTACACTGCGGCGATGACCGACTCCATCACGTCGCCCAGCACGGCGTCGCCGTTGCGTCCGCCCGACGCCTCGAACCCCCGTCCCAGCAGGACGTAATCGGCAAGGCCCAGGTCCCGGGCCGCGTCGGCGAGGGCGCGCTGGCTGAGCAGGGAGGTCCAGCGTCGCGTCAGGCCGCCCTCGTCGCATTCCGGCAGGCGGCGGTACAGTTCCTCGCTGACGATGAGGCGCACTACCACGTCCCCGAGGAACTCGAGCCGTTCGTAGGAATCGGTGTCCGCCCCGCCGGTCTCGTTGACGTAGGAACGGTGGGTCAGCGCCTGAATGAGCAAGCCCCGGTCCCGAAAGCTCAGGCCCAGGGCTTGTTCCAGTTCGGCGACCGGGCGATGCGCGCCGGGCGAACTCATGCGGAGTTGAGCGCCGTTATCCGCGCACACCCTCATAGGGCCACGGCGGGGACGGGCGCTTGACCTCGCCCACGTGCCTGTGGTCGGCCATCATTTCGACGAGGTTGTCGTAGATGGGCCCGGACTCGTCGTCGGACGGAATGAACATCTTGACGAAGGCGGAGTTGCCGTTGGGGAAGACGTAGAGGGGCACGCCGAAGGCGCCGTGCACTTCCACGGCCTCGGTGTGGCTCTCGCCGATCTCGCGCAGCACGTCGGGATCGGCCAGGTCCTCGGCGAACCGGCCCATGTCGACGCCGGAGGCCTCGGCCACGGCGTTGATGGCGTCCGCGTCGGTCAGGTCGATGCGATCTTCGTGGCGGGCCCGCAGCAGGTTGATGAAGAAGCGATCGAAGATCTCCTCACCCTGGCGCTGGGCGGCGATGCCGGCGCGAAGCTCGAGCAACGTGTTGTCCGAGTCGTCCTGCTCCCAGTACTTGAAGCCGTCGTCATTGTTGTTGTCGTGATTTACCTGGACCAGCGAGAATGGCTTCAGATCCACGGCGATGTCGTGGTCGGTATTCTCGCGTACTTTCGCCCACCACATGGCAGCGTTGTACACGAAGGGTCAACGAAAGTCGTAATAGACGGTGAAATCGGATTCGGCCATGATTTGGACCTCCCTGGCTGTGGTTGACCGTCGACTCCCGGGGCGAGCCCGGGTTCACCCGGTTTGTGGGCGGATTGTAGCACAGACGGGATCAGGCTGGGGAAGGATAAGGTCGGCAACGCAGGAATTGGTCTCACGCGCGCCCGCTCTTGGAGTCGTCAGAATCAGGATTTCCAAGATTTCGGAATTTACTGGATTGGAGCCGTCCGATGGAAAAGAACACCCAATCCTGAAAATCCTTCAATCAATCCCGTAAATCCTGATTCTGACGACTTCCCGGCGCAAACCGGGTACGCACGAGATCGTTTCATTCATTACCGCAATGCAAACGCAAGGGTACTATGCGCGAATCGTAATTGACCCAAAATAGGTGGATTGCTACAATTGCGGAAACGCGGCGACTATTGCCGCTGGTCATGCTATGTCCGGCGGTGAGTTTGACCATGAAAAGTCAACGGGAGGGACTTTATGGTTACCACCTTTAACGAAAACCTGTTTTCCCCTGAAGTCATCCAGGACCCGTATACGTACTTCGGGCGGATGCGCGAGGAAGACCCGGTCCACTGGAACGACCCTTACAAGCTGTGGGTCATCACCAAGTACAAGGACCTGGTCTGGGTCACCCGACGCCCCGAGGCGTTCTCGTCTGAGGTGTTCAGCCGGGACCCGCTGCCTCCATACCCTTCGATCGACGAATCCGACATGGGCCTCTATGAGGACGTGCGGAACTTCTTCAGCCAGTGGTTCATCCAGACCGACCGGCGGGCGGTGAGCTCCCACGAGGCGATCCGCGAGCACGGCGGGCCGGACCACACCGACATGCGGAAGGTCATCCACGGTTACTTCACGCCGAAGGCCATGGAACTCTGGCGCCCGCTGGTTCAATCGGCCATCAAGCAGTTGCTAGACGAGGCGGAAGAGCGCGGCAGCATGGACGTCATGCGCGACTACGCCACCCCGCTGCCCCTGCTGGTGATCGCCGCCATGATGGGCATCGAGACCTACGACCGGCAGTTCATTCGCTCGCTGGCCGAGAAGCTGCTGTTCATCGGCCGCGGCAACGCCGACCGCATGCAGCCGCTGTCCGAGGGCATCACCGAGCTCCAGGATTACCTGAGGCCCATGGTCAAGGCCCGCCTGGATAACCCCAACGGTGACCTGCTAGACAAGATGACCGACGCCGCCCGCACCACCAACGCGGCCGGCCAGCGGATCATGGACGAAGAGCAGGTGGTGGCCAACGCCATCCTGCTGCTCCTGGCCGGTCACGAGACCACCATCAACCTGATCTGCAACGGCACCCGGGCGTTCATGGAGCACCCGGACCAGTGGGAGCTGTTCAAGAGCGACCCGGCCGGCAAGATGATCCGCGCCACCGAGGAGTGCCTGCGGTACGACCCGCCGGTCAAGTCCATCACCCGGATCGCCGGCGAGGACGTCGAGTTGGGCGGCAAGCTCATCCAGAAGGACGAGCGGATGCGCTGGTTCGTCACCTCCGCCAACCGCGACCCCGAGGTGTTCGACCGGCCCGACGACTTCGACGTCGAGCGGTACCCGAACCCCCACGTGGCCTTCGGCAGCGGCATCCACCACTGCCTCGGCGCCACCTTGGCGCGGCTGGAGGGACAGGAAGCGTTCAAGGCCCTGGCCGAGCGGTTCCCGAACCTCAACATGAACTGCAACTCCGACGACCTCACTTACACCTCCAGCATTACGTTCCGGACGCTGGAGACGCTGCCGGTGGCCCTGTCGTAAGCGGTTCGCAAATCCCCGCAGGATTACGAGGCCCGGCGAACATTCGCCGGGCCTCGGCTTTTACCGCTTGCGCACGCGGCTGGCTCAGCCTATAATCGGCGCATAATTGCAGCTTACGCTGCGCATTTCGTCGGCAAATCGCATGTCGCACACCGGAGGTCGCAGGAAATGGTCAGCACTATCAACGACAACCCATTCTCTCTGGAAGCGATGTACCAACCCTACGAGTTTTTCGCGCGGCTGCGCGATTGGGAGCCGGTACACTACAACGAGGAGTACGAGGTCTGGATGGTCACGGACTGGGAGCACCTGGTGTGGGTGACCCGGCATCCGGAGGTCTTCTCGTCCAGCGTGTTCGCCCGGGATCCCCGGCCGCCGAACCCGCCCATCGACGAAGACGACATGGAGATCTACAACTACATTAAGAAGTGGCAGGTCTCCCGGTTCATCCAGCACGACCAGAAGCGGTACAACCCCGGGGTCAGCGGGGCTGACCACGTGGACATGCGCCGCGTGATGCACGGCTACTTCACCCCCAAGTCCATGGAGATGTGGCGCCCGCTGGTGCAATCGGCGATTGACGAGCTGCTGGACGCCGTACAGGAAAAGGGCCGCATGGACGTGATGGCCGACCTGGCCACGCCGCTGCCCCTGCTGGTCATCGCCCGGATGCTGGGCATTCCGGACAGCGACCGGCCCATCATGCGCCGGCTGGCCAAGGACCTGCGCCACCTGAACCGGACGGGCCCGAACCGCATGGGTCCTCTATCCGAATCGGTGCAGAACCTACAGGACTACCTGGGCCCGTTGTGCGACGAGCGCATCGCCAACCCCAAAGACGACCTGATCTCGGTCGTTGCCGAAGGGGCGCGGCGCGGCATCTTCGACCGCGACATGGTGGTGAACAACGTGATGCTCCTGCTGTCGGCGGGGCACGAGACCACCATCAACCTGATCTGCAACGGCACGCTGGCCTTCACCCAGCACCCGGACCAGTGGGCGATCCTGAAGTCGGACCCCGAGGGCAAAACCGTGCGCGCCACCGAGGAGTGCCTGCGGTACGACTCGCCGGTGAAGTCCATCCAGCGCATCGCCATGGAGGACATGGAGCTCAACGGTCAGCACATCAAGGAGAACGACCGGGTGCGGTGGTTCATTTCCGGGGCCAACCGCGACCCCAAGGTGTTTGACCGCGCGGACGACTTCGACGTCGAGCGCTACCCCAACATGCACGTGGCTTTCGGCAGCGGCATCCACCACTGCCTCGGCGCGACCCTGGCGCGGCTGGAAGGCCAGGAGATCTTCCGCAACCTGGCCAACCGCTTCGAGAGCCTGGAGCTGGAGGTGCCGGTCGAGACGCTGGAGTACGACCAGCTCATTGGCCTGCGGGCGCTGGAGTCGCTCCCGGTCAAGGTGACCAACGCGTAAGCACGCGCCGGTCATCCGGATTTCTGAGCGGCAGGGATGGGTGTCATGCCCGTCCCTGCCGCCCTTTGCTGAGCGCGCCGGCGGCGGCCCAGTTGGTGCGAATTCAGACGCGAACGTCTGCCAGCAATGCGAAAATCGGTTATAATCGGCCAATCAACAAGGGTTGCGGGCACAGTGCCGGCAGCCGCGTCAAAGTACCACCGGAGGTACAACCAATGGTAACCACCTTCAACGACAATCCGTTTTCGCCGGAAGCGATCTACAAGCCGTATGACTTTTACAACCGGCTGCGCGAGCACGAGCCGGTGTATTACAACGAGCAACTCGAGGTGTGGATGATCACCTCGTGGGAACACCTGGTATGGGTCACCAGGCATCCGGAGGCATTCTCGTCCAGCGTGTACGCGCGGGACACGCGCGCGCCGAACCCGCCCATTGATGAAGACGACATGGAACTCTACAACTTCATCAAGAAGTGGCAGGTTTCGCGGTTCATCCAGCACGACCAGCGCCGGTACAATCCCGACGTCAGCGGCTCGGACCACATCGACATGCGCCGGGTGATGCACGGCTACTTCACCCCCAAGTCCATCGAAATGTGGCGCCCCCTGGTGCAGTCGGCCATCGACGAGCTGCTGGACGCCGTCGAAGCGAAGGGTCGGATGGACGTGATGGCCGACCTGGCCACCCCGCTGCCCCTGCTGGTCATCGCGCGTATGCTGGGCATCCCGGACAGTGAGCGGGAGCGACTGCGCGAGTTGGCCAAGGACCTGCGCTTCCTCAACCGCGAGGGTCCTGACCGCATGAAGCCGCTGACCCAGGCGGTGCAGAACCTGCAGGACTTCATTGCCCCGATGGTCGAGGACCGGATGACCAGCCCCGAGAACTTCGACGGGACTGACCTGATGTCCGTGGTCTGCGAAGGTGAGCGGCAGGGCGTGTTCAACCGGGACATGACCGTAAACAACATCATGCTTTTGCTGTCAGCCGGACACGAGACCACGATCAACCTGATCTGCAACGGCACGCTGGCATTCACCCAGCACCCGGACCAGTGGGCGATTTTGAAGTCGGATCCGGAAGGGAAGACCGTCCGCGCCACCGAAGAAGCCCTCCGGTATGATTCGCCGGTGCGGTCAATCCAGCGCATCGCGATGGATGACATCGAGCTCAACGGCCAGTTGATCAAGAAGAATGACAGGGTCCGCTGGTTCATCCCCGGCGCCAACCGAGACCCCAAGGTTTTCGACCGTGCTGATGACTTTGACATCGAACGGTACCCGAACCAGCACGTCGCTTTTGGCAGCGGTGTCCATCACTGCCTGGGCGCGACGCTGGCCCGGCTGGAGGGTCAGGAGATCTTCCGGAACCTGGCCAATCGCTTCGAGAAGGTCGAGCTGGAGATCCCGGTGGAGCAGGTCGAGTACGACCACGTGCTCACCTTCCGCGCGGTGGAGAGTCTCCCGGTGAAGGTGACCAGCGCGTAGCCGTCATCATCAGCCTGGCAAGTAACAAGCCGGTGGCTATTGAAAGTGCCACCGGCTTATTTTGTTGGTTCGGACCAAGCGGTTAGTGATCGGTGTAAAGAGATTCCAAGGCGGCCTCGATCTCAACGCGGCTGATGCCGATTTTTGACAAGTTGAATGCTAGGTCGTCAAATGGCACGTCCCATCCATCAACGACCACGGTTATGACGTCGTCACCCAGTGCGCTGATATAGACTGCATACCCTCCGAAGCGTTCTATTTCCTCTATGCCAAGCCGGGCGAGTACCCCACTCACTTCAAGCCAGTTCAGGTTACGGCCATCAGGTTGCAATCAGCACCTCTTCTAGGCTCACTTCGGTCGCTCGGCCTTCACGATATGCGGCAATAGTCTCCTGGTGAGGTAATGTAGAGAGCCCTGTTTGGCAGGTCGTGTTTTGGCCGTCCCCCTGGTTGCTGAAATAATGTACCTGGCGTTTTTCGAGAAAACGACCGATGGCTTCCATGTCGCCATGAAAGCTGCCCAGTAACGCCGTCAATGCCTTGTTCACTTCCAGACGGGCAGCTTGGCGTGTTTCACCGTAAACTGTGAATCCGAACTCAAGGGAGCGGCAGGCCCAGCGATCCGATCTTTCCTCGGTCTCTACTGTAATGTGCATTGAGATTTTAGCCATCGCCTTCATCTCCCAATTTCCGATTGCCATATCATTTGCAGTTTGAATTGTAACATCGCTTGTGATAATTTTGAGCGCACCAACGCCCGCCCATCGAGGGGTTCTCCATGCCCGCAAACATCCACGACGACCTGTTCGCCGCTGAGGCGATCCGAGATCCCTACGGCTATTTTGGAGCCCTGCGAGCCGAGGCGCCGGTACACTGGAACGAGCAGTACCAGATGTGGGTGGTGACCAGCTACGAGCGGCTGGTGTGGACGGCCCGGCATCCGGAATACTTCTCCTCGGAAGTGGCTCTGCGGGACAACAAGCCGCCCTCGCCCACGATCCCCGAAGAGGACATGGAACTCTTTGGCGCCGTGCGGAATTGGATGGCGGCCCGGTTCACGCAGAACGACGGCGCGAAGCACAAGGAAAAGCGCAAGGTGGTTCACGGCTTCTTCACGCCCAAGGCGATGGAGACCTGGCGTCCGTTGGTCCGCCAGACCGTGAACGACCTGTTGGACGATCTTCAGGGCGCGGGTCGGATGGACGTGATGCACGACTTCGCCACCCCGCTGACCTACAGCATCATCGCCGGCCTGATGGACATACCACCCAGCGACCGCGCCTTCGTGAAGGAATTGTGCAGCCGCATGTGCGGTTTCGACGGGAACCAGCCCGACCGCGTCAGAATGTACGCGGAGGGAGTGCAGGCGGTGACCGACTACTTGGCGCCTATCGTGGCGGAGCGGGTCCGCGATCCGGGCGATGACCTGCTGTCGGTGATCTGCAAGGGCGAGATCATGGGCGCCTACACCCGCGACGAGGTGTTGGCCAACGCGCTCCTGCTTCTGGTCGCCGGACACGAAACCACCAACGACCTGATTTCCAACGGAGTGCTGGCCTTCGCGCAACACTCCGGCCAGTTCGACCTGCTGAGAACCGACCCGGACGCTCACATCGTAAATGCGGTCGAGGAAGTTCTGCGGTACGATTCTCCTCTGAAATCCATCCAGAGGGTTGCGACGCAGGACGTGGACATGGGCGACGGGCAGCAGGTTGGCAAGGACGACCGCGTGCGTTGGGTAATCTCGTCGGCCAACCGGGATCCGGAGGTCTTTGAGGATCCGAACGCCCTGGATATCACGCGGAACCCGAACCCCCACGTGGCCTTCGGCAGCGGGGTTCATCACTGCCTGGGGGCGACCCTGGCGCGGCTGGAAGGGCAGGAGGCTTTCGCCGAACTGGCCCGCCGGTTCGAGGGGTTTGAACTGGAAACCGACCCCAACGATTTGGAATACCTGCCCAGCGTGGGGCAGCGCACTCTGCTGAACCTGCCGGTTGCAACACGTTAGCAGCCGGTCGCCGCAATCAAAATAGCGAACACTCTCGGTTCGCCTGACCATCACGAGGAGGTTACCCCGATGGCCCGACAGTTGAAGATCACCGTGGACTACAACGTGTGCGTGGGCAACGCCATGTGCGAGACCTTCGCGGAAAACACCTTTGGCCTGAACGAGGACCGGCAGTCTTACGTCAAGGACGCTGCCGGCGATCCTGAAGAAACCATCATCGAAGCGGCGGAGAACTGCCCGGTCACGGCCATCACCGTGGAGGACGCGGAGACCGGAGAAATCCTGTTCCCGTAACATGCAGACATAGCGTCAACCCAAAGGGGCGAATGGTGGTTCGCCCCTTCTTTTCGCTCGTGCCCGGATTGGCTAGGACAGGTGCGAAATGACTTCCTCACCGAAACGGCGAATGATGTCCGCCGGGTCGTGGCTGATGGCGGTGATCTGCAGAACGTCAGCGCCCGACTCGCCGATCTGGGCGACCTTGGCGCGGCATTCCTCGGAGGTGCCAACCACGGCGAACCGGTCGGCCAGGTAATCGGTCACGCCGAGCTCATCCGACAACGCGGCGTTGCGCGTTGCACCGACCTGCTCGTGTTCCGCTGGGACGTACTCTCCCTGGATGATCTGCATGGCCTCGTGAAGCTCGGGCGGCACGTGCTTCCCTTCCAGCGTGAAGCGGAAGGCGTGGTGCGCGCTGGCGGCCAGGGCCATGCGGATCTCGTCGATGGCGTCGGCGCGGTCGTCCGCGATGTTGCACTTGGCGAACGCCCAGACTTCAGTTGAGCCGGCCGGTTTACCCGCGTCGGCCTCGCCTTCGCGGATGCGTGACACGGTGTCCGCCAGGATTTCGGGCGTCAGTCCGGTGTGGATCATTACCCGGTCGGCGATCTCGCCCGCCATGCGCAGGGTGCGCGGACCCTCGGCGGACATCATGATGGGTACCTGGTCTCTGCTCCAGCGCACATGGCCCTCACGACCCAGGTATTCCGCAGTCTCACCGGCCAGGAAGGCGCGAACGGCGGCCACGTAGTCGCGAAGCGCGCGCATCCGCGCCGGTCGGAGGCCCAGGTTCAGGATCGCGCTGTCGCCGGTGCCGATGCCAAGAAACGCCCTGCCCTCCGACAGCTCCTGCAACGACGCGATTGCCGAGGCGGTCACCGCCGGGTGCCGGGTCAGCGGGTTGGTGACCGACGGGCCGAGATGGACGCGGGAGGTGTCGGTGGCCGCCACCGCCAGCGAGACGAACAACTCGCGAAAGAGGGATTGGGAATCCGCGACGCCGATGTAGTCGAAACCGACCGCCTCTGCCAAACGCACATGGCGGCGGAAAGACTCGTAGGAATTGGGGAGGAGGGTTACACCGTATTTCATGGTACGTTCCAGTCTGGATCGGGCTGCCTGTGATGCCGGGACGTTATACTATACACGCTGCATACTTTCTGCCGGCGCGATGGAGGCCAGGCCATGACTACCACACGGAAACTGCTCACCGCCGACGACCTGCTGGCAATGCCCCGCGACGGGTACCGTCACGAACTGGTACGGGGAGAGTTGATTACCATGCCGCCGCCCGGCTTCATGCACACGATAGTCACCGACAACTTCGGTTTTCACACAAGAAGCTTTGTGCGGCAAAACGGCTTGCCCTACGTAGGCGGACCTGAAGCTGCCGCCTACATCGAGCAGAGCCCCGACACAGTGCGCGCCGCCGACTACGCCTTTTACTCCCGACACGATTTGCCATCCCCGCTGCCGGAGCGCGGCTACGTCACCGGCCTCGTTCCCGTTCTGGCGGTGGAAGTTATTTCGCCGGGCTACCGCTCGGCCGCCGGCGTCGCCGAACGAGTGCGGATGTGGCTGGAGGCCGGCGTGCAGCTGGTTGTGGTCGCCCATATTGCCACCCGCGAAATCGTCACCTATGGCAGTGACGGCACAGAGCACACCTTCAACGCCGGAGACACCCTCACCCTGGAGCCAGCACTTCCCGGTTTCGCCTGCCCGGTGGACGATCTTTTCGCCTTCTAGATGCCGCCTGTCCAACCTGGATTCCGGCCCCGTATCAAGTACGGGGTGACCCCGCATCGGAGTGCGGGGCAGGCCGTTCTTTCGCCGGAATGACGGGAAACGGGGATCGTCAGCTGTACCGCAGGCGCGGGCCTACAGTCGCCTGGTAGCCCTCAAAGTTGCGGCGGGTTTCGGAGATGCTGTCGCCTCCGAACTTTTCCATGAAGGCGTCGGCCAGCACCAGAGCAACCATGGCCTCACCAATGACGCCGGCCGGAGGCGCCTGGCACACGTCGCTGCGCTCGAAATGGGCCTGCACCGGTTCGCCGGTATCAAGATCAACCGACGGGAGCGGGTTGTGCAGGGTGGCGATGGGCTTGATGACGAAGCGGGCCACCAGGGGCGGGCCGCTGGTCATCCCACCCTCGGTGCCGCCGGCGCGATTGGTCTTCCGCTGCCACGGGTTATCCGGGTCCGTGACCGGCTCGATCACGTCCTGGAACTCGGAGCCCCAGGCGTCCATCAACTCCCAGCCGGGGCCGATGCTGACGGCCTTGACGGCGTTGATGCTCATCAGCGCCTGGGCAATCTTCGCGTCGATCTTGCGGTCCCAGTGGACGTGGGAGCCGAGGCCGATGGGCACGTTCTCCGCAATCACTTCCACCGTGCCGCCCACGGTGTCGCCGGCATCGCGGGCAGCATCCACCTCTGCCATCATCAGGTTCGCGGCGGCGTTATCGGCGCAGTGGACGGGGGATTCCTCCACAGCCTCCCAGTCGATGGCGTCGTGTTCCGGTGGGTCGGCGTGGATGCGGCCGATGGAAATGACGTGGCTGTGCAGCCTGATGCCGAACTCTTCCAACAGACGCATGGCGACGGCGCCGGCGGCCACCCGTCCGGCAGTTTCCCGGGCGGAGGCGCGCTCCAGCGAGTTGCGCACGTCGTGGAAGCCGTACTTCATGGCTCCCGGGAGATCGGCGTGACCGGGGCGGATGCGTGTGACGCGCTGGTTGCGGCCTTCCTGGGACGGGTTTTCCACGTACTCTACGGCCATGGCGTCCTGCCAGTTAACCCAGTCCCGGTTCTCCAGGAGCATTCCGATGGGGCTGCCCAGGGTGTAGCCGTGGCGCACTCCAGTCTGGATGTGCGCGTGGTCGCGCTCGATCTGCTGCCGTCCGCCGCGTCCGTATCCCCGCTGGCGGCGGGCCAGGTGGTGCGCGATGTATTCCTCATCCAAGGGCAGGTAGGCCGGCACGCCTTCGACGATGATCATCAAGCCCTGACCGTGGGATTCGCCCGCCGTGAACCAACGTATCATCGAGTTTCGGCCTCCTGGAATGGGGTCATCGTGCTTCAGCTTCGCGTTCCCGCATGGCCGCCATGGCGGCGTCCATCATTACGGAAACGGGCGCGGGTCTTTCCAGCCACAACTCAAAGGATGCGGCGCCCTGGTACACCAGCATGGAAATACCGCCCAGGGTCGGGGCTCCGACTGAATGCGCCTCCCGGAGCAGCGGGGTCAGCATGGGATTATACACGAGGTCGTAAACCAGGGCCGACGGCGGTATTTGCGACGCGGGCAGCGGTGAAGCGTTCTCGTCCGGCCCGTGGTACATGCCCAGGGACGTGCAGTTGACGATCAGGTCGGATCCCTCGGGTACGTTGCCGTTCTGCAGGGAGTTCAGCTCAACAGGCTGCGCGGGCACGCTGCGATTGGAGGCCAGTTCGGCCAACGCTTCGGCACGCTCCAGGGTCCGGTTGGCGATGGCAAGTTCGGCGACGCCGGCCCGGAGCAGGGCCTGCACCACGCCGCGCGCGGACCCGCCGGCGCCCAGAATCAAGGCGCGCTTGCCGGCAGGATCCAGCCCGCCCGACTCGCGGAGCGCACGGAGGAACCCATAGCCGTCAGTGTTGTAGCCGACGAGGCGGCCTGCGCGGTTCACTATCGTATTCACGGCGCCAGCTTCCGCCGCCCACTCGTCGATCTCGTCGAGAAACGGCATCACCGCCTCTTTGTGCGGGACGGTGACGTTGATGCCCAACACCGATTCGCTGCGCAAGGACGACACGAAATCGGCCACGCGGTCCGGCTGCACCTCGTAGGGCAGGTATCGATGATCGACAACGAGATGGTCCAGCCCGGCCTGCTGGAACCGGGGAGAAATGGAATGGCCGATGGGATGGCCGATGATGCCCAGGGGAGAGTCAATTACCATGGGAGTCGAAGCATAACCTTTTCAAAGTCCCGGATGGTGGCCTTTCACCCTGAACCGTCGCTCCCACGAAAGCGGGAATCCAAGAGATCGTTTGTGTTCGGAATATTCTGGATCCCGGCTTTCGCCGGAATGACGAATTAACCTTGAAAAGGTCCCGGAGTCGAAGGGATACCAACGGGCGCGGGTGTGCGACATTCTAACAGACAGCAGAAAACCCCGGAGGACGGACCCCCGGGGTTATCTGCAAGGTACGGGCGTCAGCTGTTATCAGTCAGGTTGCGAATTTCCCGACAGCCGGAGGTGGTTCTTGGTGTGTCAACGTTAGTGTCCGTTCTATTGACATACAGGTCGAACACTTTCTCAAACTCGGTGATTGACAGTTGATACCTGCCGTCATTGTCAGACCGAGCCGACGCTACGATGCGACCGGTGCCGTCCTGGCTGATGGCATCTACTGGCGCATTCCTGATTGCCCCGTCGTTGTCCCTGACGATACCAACGATGATGCACGGTATCTGCCGGGCCGGGTTGGGAACCGCAGTAGGAGCAGGAACCGCGGTGGGCACCGGAGTGGCGGTCGGCTCCGGTGTGCTGGTGGGCGCCGGCTCCGGAGTCGGCGTCGGCACCGGGGTGGCCGTGGGCATGGCCGCCCGGGTCGCTGCGATGCTGGCGTCGATGGTAGCTTGCAAATCAGGCGTTGGCTCTGGAGTAGGGGGCTCCGGCGTATCGGTCGGGGGTATGGGAGTGTCCGTCGGCACCGCGGCCGCGACCGCAGCCGCGATGGTGGCCGCCAGGTCGGGAGTGGCAGTGGGCTCCGGTTCTTCCCCACTGCCGAAGAAGCAGCCGGTGGTGGTGGCGAGAACAAGTACGGCGATTACACTTAAGATCGAAAATCGGGCGACTTTGCGCGACATCTAGGGTCTCCTGCTCCGGGGCGTAAGGGTCAACAGGACGTATTCTGACAGCTTGGGGCTCCCGGCGCTCCAAGCGTCGCGTGCAGATTATGGCAATCTTGGGTTAGACCCCCAACTGCGCGATTATGTCCTCGATGCGCTGGCGTTCCTCGGTGAGCGAACGCAGGCGTTGGCGTTCATTCTCCACGACCTCAGGGCGGGCCTTGGAGACGAAGTTGGGATTTGCCAGCAGCTGTTCCTTGCGTGTTTCGTCCTGGCGCTTGGACTCCAACTCCCGATGCAAACGGTCGGATTCGGCCTGCAGGTCCACCCCTTCGAGGGGCAAACGGACCACCAACGGATTTACCACCAGGCTAACGCCCGTGGTCGTATCCGTATCGCCTGCGTCCAACAACCGCAACGGCTCCACTCGGGCCAGAGCGCAGATCACCTCCTGCTCTTCCTCTACGACAGCCCGCATCCCGTTGGTTTCAATTGCGGCTTCCAATTTTTGACCCGCCGGGATGCGCAACTGGGCTCGCATGTTGCGCACCGCGCGCACGGTTTGCATCACGATTTCCACGTCCGCCTCGGCGTCCGGCGCCGAGCGCGGCGCGTGGACCTGGGGAAACGGACACACCATGATGGACGCGGGGAGTCCGGCCTCCGGCGCGGGAACTCGCGCCGTGAGGTTCTGCCAGATCTCTTCGGTGACAAAGGGCATGAACGGGTGCAAGAGGCGGAGCAAGCGCTCCAGGACGTGAACCAATGTCGTCGCGGCTGCGGTGGCGTCCTCTGCGCCGGCGAGCCGGAGCCGCACCTTGGCCATCTCGATGTACCAGTCGCAGAAATCGTTCCACGCGAAGTCGTAGATCTTCTGCTGGGCTTCGCCCAGTTCGAATGCGGTCAGCGCCTGGTTCACTGTGGTGGTGAGATCATCCAGGCGGCTGACGATCCAACGATCCTCGCGATGCGTTGGTGCGCCAAGATGGCTCCAATCTCCCAGATCACCCTGACCGGAAGCTGACCTGGTCTCGATCACGCTGATCACGTAACGCGCGGCGTTCCAGATCTTGTTGGCGAAATTGCGGGCGGATTCCAACTTTTCGTCGCTGAGCCGAAGGTTGTTTCCGGGCGCGGTTCCCGTGGTCAGCGCGAATCGAAGCGCGTCGGTGCCGTATTGCTCCAGCAGGTCCAGCGGGTCCAGGGTGTTGCCGCGGGTCTTGCTCATCTTCTGGCCCTCGGCGTCGAGCACCATGCCGTGCAGGTACACCGACCGGAACGGGACGTCACCCGTGTTTTCGATGCCCAGCATGATCATGCGGGCGACCCAGAAGAACAGAATGTCGTAGCCCGTTTCCAGCACCGAGTTTGGGTAGAAGTACTCGAGGTCTGCCGATCCCGCATCCGGCCATCCCAGGGTCGAATGGGGCCACAGGCCGCTGCTGAACCAGGTGTCCAGAACGTCGCTTTCCTGCTCGATGTCCGCGCTGCCGCACTGGGGACACGCCGCCGGATCGTCGACGTGGGCGGAGTGTCCGCCGCACGCAGCGCAGTACCAGACCGGGATGCGATGTCCCCACCACAGCTGCCGGCTGATGCACCAGTCGCGGATGTTCTCCAGCCAGTTCAGATAAACGCGGGAGAACCGGTCGGGCACGATTTCGATGTCACGATTGACCACCGCGGCGTAGGCGTTGCCGGCGATGGTGCCCGGTTGGTCGTGCTTGCCCACGTTCAGGAACCACTGCAGGCTGATGAGCGGTTCCACCACCTCGTTGCAGCGCTGGCAATGGCCCACCGAGTGATGGTAGTCCTCCACGCCTTCCAGCGCCCCGATGGCCTCAAGCTCGGCGACAACGGCCGCGCGGGCAGCGAAGCGCTCCATGCCGGCGTACCTGGCTCCCGCCTCGTCGGTCATGCAGCCATCGAAACCGATGACGGTGACTATGGGCAGGTTATGTCGTTCTCCAATTTCGAAGTCGATGATGTCGTGGCCGGGGGTAACCTTCAGCGCGCCGGTTCCGAATTCCATCTCAATGGCCGTGTCTCCGACCACCGGGATCTGACGACCCACGATGGGCAGCGTAACCATGCCGCCGATCCTGTCGGCGTACCGTTCGTCGTCCGGGTGAACGGCGACGCCGGTGTCGCCCAGCATGGACTCGGGTCGCGTGGTGGCCACGGTTACGCCCTCCGCTGGGTTATCTGCGGAGGGATAGCGGATGTGGTACAGCTTGCCGTCCTGCTCCTCGTGATCGACTTCGAGATCGGACAGAGCGGTGGCGCAGCGGGGGCACCAGTTGATGATGCGTTCGTGGCGGTAGATCAGGCCCTTGTTGAACAGATTCACAAAGGTGGTGCGCACGGCGTGGACCGGGCCGGGATCCAGCGTGAACCGGAGGCGGGACCAGTCGCAGGACGCTCCAAGGCGGCGATGCTGCTCGTCGATGGTGTTCCCGTAGAGGCGCACCCATTCCCAGACGCGTTCCTCGAACTTCTCGCGTCCCAGATCGTGCCGGCTGGTTCCTTCGGCGGCCAGGGCGCGTTCGACCACCCACTGCGTGGCGATTCCCGCATGATCCTTGCCGGGCAGCCACAGGGTGGGATCGCCGCACATCCGGTGCCACCGGGCCAGGGAATCCTGGAGGCTGGCGGTGAGGGCATGGCCCAGGTGCAACTCCCCGGTGACGTTGGGCGGGGGCATCACCACGCAGAAAGGTTGGCGGTCGGGATCGATGCGCGGTACGAAGTATCCGGCGTCCCACCAGGTTTGATAGATGCGCTGTTCGACCGAGGCGGCGTCATAGGCGCGGGGCATGGCGGAAGCAGAGGCAGTCATCGTACCGTCCCATCAATCAGCGCCAGCGAGGCCGTTTGCACGACCTCATCCGGCGACACGTCCACTGTTGGCAATTGTTCAAAAAATGGTAGCACCGGCCCATCGGGATTGTCCACACGACGGCGCCGCGTGCCAGCTCGCGTCGCGGGGTGCGAGGCCCGAAGCCGACAGGGTCAAGTTCAGGCCGATCGCATTTGC
The DNA here is from genome assembly GCA_028873965.1 of Chloroflexota bacterium. GTDB lineage: Bacteria > Chloroflexota > Dehalococcoidia > Lucifugimonadales > UBA3495 > Bin87. Next base: position 37,631 of record JAPPMU010000028.1, on the reverse strand, counting down.
AGACCGGCAGGTACGCCCAGATGGTGGACAGGCGAGGCCGAACGTGGCTCCCGCCCATGGGTAGAGCTAACGACCGGCTCGGCGCAGCCTGGGGTCGAGGTAGTCCCGCAGCCAGTCGCCGAAGAAGTTGAACGCCATCACCACAACCGTGATCACCAGGCCGGGGAACAGCGCGATCCACCACGCCTGGGTCAGGAATTCGCGTCCTTCCGCAACCAGGATGCCCCACGCCGGGTCACCGGGGGCGAGGCCCAGGCCCAAGAAGCTCAACGAGGCTTCCAGAAGGATGACCTGGCCGACGCTGACGCTGGTCAGCACCATGAGGGTGTTAATGACGTTGGGGAACAAGTGGCGCCACACGATCATGCCGGGCGATACCCCGTAGATCTGTGCCAGGACCACAAAGTCCCGGTCGCGTATGGCGAGCACTTCACCGCGAATCATTCGCGCAAAGCGCGCCCATTGCGTCGCCGCGATGGCGATCATGACGTTCCACACCCCGGTCCCCAGGTAGGTGACGATCAGCAGCGCCACCAGGATCGACGGGAATCCCAACACTGCGTCGGTGATGCGCATCAGCACCGAATCGGCCCACCGGCCGGAGTATCCGGACACCAGCCCGACGATGGTGCCGGCGAGAATGGCCACAACCATTGACGGGGCGGTGACCTGGAGCATCGTTCTCGCGCCGTAGATCAGGCGGCTGAGCATGTCCTTGCCCAGCCGGTCGGTGCCGAGGATGTGCTCACTGCTGGCGAACGGTGGCTGCAGCTTGTTCCGCACGTCGTTGGCGCGCGGGTCGTGGGGAGCAACCAGGTTGGCGAACGCTGCGCAGAAAACGATGATGAGCAGGATAACGATGGTAACCCAGGGCAGCCGCGCATCCTTAACACGCTGCACCAGGGACACGGGAGCGCGTTCGTCGAGAACCAGCGTGGGATTTTCTGCAGCCAAAACAGGGCTCCTGATTGATTTACGTCATTCCGGCGAAAGCCGGAATCCACATACCTTGCGAAATAGCCATGCCGCTCCTTCCGGATTCCCGCCCCGTATCAAGTACGGGGTGACGTTCTTTCGTGGGAATGACGAATTGAAGTTCTCGGCAGTCAGTTCATCCGAACCCGAGGGTCGGCGTAACCGTAGAGGATGTCAACGACCAGCGCGGTCAGGATGTAGGCCGCGCCGGAGACCATGATGGCTCCCTCAACCTGCGGGAAGTTGTTGGAGAGTACCCCCTCCAGCAGCATGAGGCCGACGCCGGGCCAGGCGAACACGACCTCGACCACGACCGAGCCGTTGAGCAGGCCGGCGAGGCTGATGCCGCCAAAAGTGATTACCGGGATCAGCGCGTTGCGGGCCGCGTGTTTCCAGATGACCACCCGGTCGCTCATTCCCTTGACTTGGGCGAATTTCACGTAGTCGCTGTCCAGCACCTCCAGCATTGCCGATCGGGCCAGGCGCATGATGGCGGCGATTATCGCCAGAGCCAACACGAAAGCCGGCAGGATGAGGTGGAGCAGCATATTCGGTATCTGTGACCAGGTGGGGAACCACCCGGTGACGTCTCCTCTGCCGAATGCCGGCAATAACCCCCAATACCCGGCAAACACGATGATCAGCATTATCGCCACCCAGAATTGGGGCGCGGCCATGCCGAAGATGGCAAATGCCTTGCAGATACGGTCCAGGAAAGTATCCCGCTTCACCGCCGAGATGATGCCCAAAGGCACGCCGATGCCGATGGCCAATATGGTCCCGGCGATTGCCAGATGCACCGTCGCCGGAATCCGCTCCAGCAGGATTTCCTGCACCGGCCGGCGGGCGGTGAAAGAGTCGCCGAAGTCCAGACGGACCGCCTTGATCAGGAAGTTCCAGTACTGGACGATAAACGGCTTGTCCAGACCGTAGGCGGCCTTCTGGGCTTCGTACACCGACTCGTCGTGTTCGGCCGAAATCGGCAGCAGGAACCGCGCCGGGTCCCCGGTCAGATGGACGCTGCCGAAGACGACGAAGCTGAGCGCGATCAACGTGACCAGCCCTTCGCCGATGCGCCGCACAATATACGTGGTCATGAGCTAACTAATCCAAAAACAGAGGAATAAGAGTTGGGTGGCCGCCGAAAGCCGGTTGCCGACGGCCACCCAATGATACCAGTGATCGCCTACTTCAGTTTCAGCGTCCAGATGGCGGTCACGTAGGGAACGAGGCTCCAGGGCTCGTAGGAGGCCACGTCGGCGCCCAAACCCCACGGAACGTTGGTGTTGAAACCGTCGCCCCAGTAGGTCTGGTCCTGCAGGTAATCGTACATCGCGTTGTACGAGGCAGCGCGCGTGCTGGCGTTCAGGTCTGACAGGCCCTTCTGCACTATTGGCGTGGTGGTGTTGGCCCAGGGCTCGTTCTCCCAGTTGCCCACCGCGCGCCAGGCGATCTGCTCGTTGAGGAAGCCGCCCTGGGTGATGGAGGTGCCGTCATAGCGGCCCTCGTTGGTTCGCACCAGGACGTCGCCGGGGTATTCACGGTTGTTCCACTTCTGGCGCGTGGCGGCCGCGTCGCCGACCGTCACCTCAACATCCCAGCCCAGTTCAGTCCAGAAGTCCTTGTACAGCTGGGCCAGGTCGGGCAGCAGGGGCAGGTCGCCGGCTTCCCACGTGTACAGGGTGAAGGCAATCTGTTCGCCATTGGCGTCGGTGCCATCGTCGCCATTGGCTCCACCGTACCCGATGGACTTGAGCAGCTCTTTGGACCTTTCCAGGTCGAACGGCCGCGGGCGCAGGTTCTCGCCCCAGCCCAGGGAGTTGGGGGTCACGTGGGCCCAGCTGTCGGCGTTCACCGACTCGGGCGAGTACAGCCCGTTGACGATGGCGTCCTTGTCGATGGCGTGCTCTGCGGCTTGGCGGGCTTCCACCGGGAAGCACCACAGGGACTCTTCCCAGCAGTCCACGTACACCACCCAGTTGTAAGACGACTCCTTCTGCCAGGCAATGGACGCGCCGTCGATGCCGTTGATGTCGCCGATCATGTTGATGTTGGCTTCAATCAACTGGGCGTCTCCGCTGCGCAGGGCGGCCAGGCGGCCCGCCGGCTCCGGAACGACCTCAATGGTCAGGGTATCGAAGGTCACGCTGCGGTCTTCGGAGAACCCGTTTTCGGTAGTCCAGAAGAAGTTGTCGAACTTCTCGAACGAATATTTCTGCTCCAGCACGAAATCGGTCACGCGCATGGAGCCGACGCCGATGGGGTCGGTCTCGTAGCCCTCGAACCCGGTCGCTCCGGCGCGTTCACGCATGGTGGCTTCGGGAACGATCATGGGGCTGGCGCCCTGAGCATTCTCGGACCAGTTGAAGGAGAAGTCCAGACGGACGGTGTTGAAGATGACCTGCACCTGGTCATCGGCCGGGCCCTTGGACACGCCGTCGATCAGCTTGGTGAGCGCCACGTCGCGAGGCTCATAGTAGGTCGATTCCAGCAACGTTTGCGCTTCCGCTCCCAACCGGGAGTCGAGGTTGAAGAATACGTCGTCGCGGGTGATGACGTTGCCGTCGTGGGCCTCGATGAAGCCATCGTTGACGGTGAACGTCCAGACCTTGCCGTCCTCGCTGACCGACCAGTCCTTGGCCACCGCCGGCACCAGTTCGCTGCCGCCGGCTCCACCGACCAGGGCCACCCCGAAGATCCGCTGGAACTTCAGGTCTTCGCCTTCCGTCAGCAATGGGTCAAACTTGCCGTTTCCGATGTTGGTGACCAGCAGGTTCACGTGGCCGCCGGTCTCCTCCGCCATGGCGGCGGGTTGGGCGGCTTCCGGCATGGCGGTCGGAGCCGCCGACCCGGCGCTCGCCGGGGCGGCTGTGGGCGCCGCTGCCGGCGCGGCGGGGGCCTCGGACGCACCGCCACAGGCTACCGCGGCGATCAGGCCCGCACCCAGGCCCAACGCGGCCAGCAGCCGCAGGTTAAAATACCGTTTCAATCCCATTGTTCTATCTTTCCTCCTCCTGTTGAAAGGGCAAGCAGCGCATGTCGCTGCACGCCGCCGCGTTACGGATGCCGGACGATTAAACGGTGATATCGCCTTGCTGTCAAGGATGGATTACGAATCCATGCCAGTTCGCAAGCGAATTACACTACTGAATGTGCTAGCATTGCTACCGCGGATTTCAACCGTTACACCAACTGCAAGGTAACCGGGCAGGCGAATATGTTCACTCCCACCAAGCTGTTTTACATCATCAGCGCTGCTGTGGTTGGCGGCGCGGCCGGCGGCTACGTCGCCTGGGCCATTGCCTCCCGGTTCGCCCGGATCGCCGAGCTGAACGACCGGGCCATCGTGGAGCCCCACGTGCTGATCGTGCTGTGCGTGGCCGGCGGCCTACTGGCTTTTCCGTTGGGAGCAGCGGCCGGGCTCTTTGGCGCGGTGGTGGTCAACCGCGTGGTCGATTACTTGCGGCGGTCCCAGGGCAGAGGAGGCGAAGCCGACAACGTGTCGTGGGTGACGCAGCGTCCAACGACGGACGACCGCCCCGGCGAATAGGCCCGGTATAATTGGCGGCGACGATAATCAGCCTGGATTCCGGCCCCGCATCAAGCGCGGGGTGACGTTCTTTTGCCGGAATGACGGTTACAGTTGTAGGAGTTGTCTTATGCCCCAGTTCGTGCGCGTTTTCACCGGTCCCGATGGTCAGTCCCGACTCGAGCATTACGAACCGCCCTTCGAGGATTTCCTGGACACCGAGGGGGCCTACGGCCGAGGCACACCCATGCAGGCGACCAGCGGCATGACCATCCGCATATCTCCCCCCGACTACTTCCTGGACTTTCACTGCGCCCCCCGGCGCCAGTACACAGTGACCCTGGCCGGGCAGGCCGAGATCGGCCTGAGCGACGGCACAACGCACCGGGTCGGGCCCGGCGACGTCCTCCTGGCCGAAGACCTGACAGGACAGGGACACACCACGCGCGTGGTCGGCGGCGAGGAGCGGGTGTACCTGGTGATCCCCCTGGCAGACTAGGGAGGCCGGCAACACGTTCCATGCCATCCCGGTGAGCGACGCTTATCCACGCTTCACCTGGCTTGATACTTGGCATGGATTCCTCGCCATGAAATCGGAATAACCCCGTGCGCGGTCTCTCGTACCGCCTGAACTCCGCCCGGGAACCGGACGACCCGGGCGGCGTCTTCTACGGGTGGTGGGTGCTCTCTGCCGCGGTTGTGCTGGGCTTTTTCGCCTTTGGCGTGGTCATCCCCGGCTACCTGGCCTTTTCGGTTCCCATCCGAGGTGAACTCGGCCTGACATCCGGTCAATCGGCCTTCGTGGTCGGGGCGGCCTGGGGTGTGGGCGACGTAACGTCGCTGGCGGCCGGTTGGCTGGCCGACCGCTACGGCGCGCGCCGATTGATCCTGGCCGGGGGCCTGCTCTCTGGGCTGGGCTTCGCCGCGCTGGGTTTCGCCGACTCGTTCTGGGCCATAGTGGCGACCTATTCGGTGGCCGCTTCGATTGGACGCGGCCTCGGCATCTTTCCGACCCTGATGACGGTGGTCAACCAGTGGTTCGAGCAGCGCAAAGCCCTCGCCCTGGCGGTGATCAACACCGGCGTCATGGGCGGAGCGGCGGCTATTCTCCCGGCGCTCAGCGCTTCCGCGGACCAGTTCGGTTGGCGGGCCACGGCGATGGTCGCCGGCGTCCTGATCTGCATTTTGACCATCCCGGCCGCGGCGATCATCCGCAGTCGGCCCGAGGACATGGGCCTGCAACCCTACGGCGCCGGCGTGATCGACTCAACCCCGGCCGGCAGGGGATCCAGACTGGCCGGTACCGCCGGTCTTCAACGGCGAGACTACTCGGCAACCCAGGCGCTGGTCACGCTGTCCTTCTGGGCGTTGACGGTGGGCGCCGCCCTGCGCACCGTCCCGTCCGACGTCCTGGTCATCAACCAGATCCCCATCCTGATCTGGAAAGGCGTGGCCGAAGAACGGACTTCCATCTATCTGTCGATCACCTACTTCGCCACCATCCCGGCCCGCTTCGGCATGGGACTCGCCGCCGCGTGGGCGTCGCCCCGTTGGCTGCTGAGCGGAGCCATGGCTCTGGTCGCCTTGTGTAGCGTAGCCGCCCTGCTGCTGGACGGGGACGCAGTGGCCTGGTTCCTGATCGTTTCCTCGGCCACCGGCCAAGGCGTGAGTTCCCTGGCCTGGATAACGGTGGGCGAATACTTCGGCCGGCGCAGTTTCGGCACGCTGGTGGGAGTGATGACCCTGTTCTACGGCATCAGCGGGCCTGTAGTACCCGCGGCGGCGGGATGGGTCTTTGACCGGACGGGCAGTTTTGTACCCGTGCTGGTGGCCGTCGGCGTGTTGCAGGCGATATCGGCCAGCGCATTCCTGCTGGCCCGGCGGCCCGGCGAATAGCGATCACAGGCGATTCGCCGGCGGATTCCTCACATGGGTGAATAGGATGGCAGGGAATTTTGTCAGAAGCAGGATTTTCAGGATTTAGGGATTATCAGGATTGGAACCGTTCCACCACGGAAATCTTCCAATCCTGTTGGATCATAAAATCCCGTGAATCCTGCTTCTGACAATCCCCGAACGCCGGCGCGTCAGTCCAGGGTGAAACCCTCGTAGCCGTTGGCCTCCACCTCAGCGCGCTTGGCCCGCATGACCGGGGCGGTGTCCGGCGCGGTCAGCAGCACGCGGGCTTTGCCTGGGATGTTGGCGCCCACGAACCAGGAATCGGCCTGGGTGCGCAGGATGTTCTCGCTGTCTTCCCTCATGTGCCGCACCCAAGCTTCCTCAGCTTCGGTAGTAGCCATGATACGGTTATGGCCGTTGTCGCGCACGTGGGCGATGGCGTCGGTGACCCACTCGACCAGCGGCTCGGCGGAACGTGGAAAGTTGCCCACGGAGGCAGCGTTGATGGTGAAAAGGTTGGGGAAGCCGTAGCTGGACATGCCCATGTAGGTGCGGGGGCCGTTGGCGAACTTTTCCTTGAGGACCTCGCCGCCGATACCCTGGATGTGAATCAGGTTGAGCGGGCCGGTAACGGCGTCGTAGCCGGTGGCGAAGATGATGACGTCGAGCTCATGCTCGCTGCCGCTCTCCAGCTGGATCCCGCGGGGGGTCAGACGCGCGATGGGGTCTTCGCGGACATCGACCAGCAGGACGTCGTCGCGGTTATAGACCTCGTAGTACCCGCTCTCACAGGGCAGGCGCTTGGAGCCGAACATGTGGTTCTTCGGCACCAGCTTCTCAGCAACCTCCGGGTCGTGCACGCGCTCGCGGATCTTGTTGCGAACGAACTCGGCATAGTCTTCGTTCGCCTCTCCGGGCATCATGATGTCGTAGAAATTGGACAGCCACTTCTTGAAGCCCGGCTCGGCCCAGAGGCGTTCGTACTGCTCCAGTTTCTCTTCTTCCGAAACCGCCAGCGCGGAACGGGTGTCGAACTCGTGCATGAAGGAACCGGGGGTGGCAAGGCACTGCTCGAAAATCTCCGGGTAGTGACTCTTGATGTAGTCCTGCGTCTCCCGGTCGATGACGGCGTTGCGGAGAGGCACGCAGTAGTTCGCGGTGCGCTGGAAAACCGTCAGGTGGGAAACCTCGTCCACGATCTCCGGTATCAACTGGACGGCGGTGGCGCCGGTGCCGATGACACCCACCCGCTTGCCGGCCAGGTCCATGCCTTCCTTGGGCCAGCGGTTGGTGTGACACCAGGCTCCCTCGTAGCTATCGAGACCCTCGAACTCGGGCACGTAGCGCGCCGACAGGATACCGATGGCAGTGATGACGAACTGCGCCCGGGCCTGGTAGCCGTCGTCAGTGGTGACGTTCCAGCGATTGCCAGCTTCGTCATAGACCAGGGAGGCCACCCGGGAGTTGAACCGGATGTCACGACGGAGGTCGAACTTGTCGGCTACATAGTTGAGGTAGCGTTCGTTCTCCGGCTGGCTGGAGTAGTGCTCCTGCCACTCCCACTCCTGGAGAAGCTCCTCGGAGAAGGAATACCCGTAGGTGTAGCTCTCGGAGTCGAAGCGGGCACCGGGGTAGCGGTTCCAGTACCAGGTGCCCCCGACGCCGGTGCCTTCTTCGAGAGATCTTACCGAGAACCCCAGCTGGCGCAGCCGGTACAGGGAATACAACCCCGTTACGCCAGCGCCAATGACGACAACGTCAAATTCCTCGACACCTCCTGCGGAATGCCCGTTGGAAGACGTTTGCTGCAACGACGTAGTCATAAATCCCTCCTGTTAACCTTCGACGTGCGTCGGCCAAAAATGAAAACGGTGGCCCGATTATACACCGCGAACCGCCCAACGGTGGGCCGGTGAAAACAACCATCCCGGATACGGCGCGAACGGACGAACCCGGAGCCGATGACTGTTCGGCCCGGTGCTATACTGCGAATCCGATTGACAACACGGTGACGCCCCTTGGCGTCCGGCAAAACGGAGTCTAGCAATGGCGACGAGGAAAAAAGGTGACGGCCTGTTGCTGGTCTATAGCGACGTCGCGCCCGAGCACGACGAAGAGTACAACCGCTGGTACAACGAGGAACACATCCCGGAGCGGCTTTCGATACCGGGCGTGCTGGACGCGGCCCGGTACGAGGCGGTGCAGGGCGGGCCAAAGTACCTGGCGGCCTACGAGCTGGACAGCCACGAAGCCTGGTACTCGGACGAGTGGCAGAAGTGGCTGAACGAGCCGACCGAGTGGTCGCGCCGGATGTCGCCCAGCGTCATCGGAACCGAGTACATCCGCAACCTGTACAAGCGGGTGCATCCAGATGAACTATCGGAAGAGACGGCTCAAGCCGGCATGTCGCCCCTGATCCTGGTGGGGCGGATGTCCATTCCTGAACACCTTGAAGAAGCGTGGAACGACGCCTACAACAACGAACGTCTGCCGATGGCGCTGGACATCCCCGGCTACATCCGCGCCCGCCGGTTCCAGGCGGTGATGGGCGAGCCCAAGTACGCCACGGTACACGAGATGGAATCGCTGGCGGTGGCGGAGAGCGAGGCCTGGCAGAACTGGAGCCGAATCGTCACGCCGGTCTGGACACACGAGGTGCGGCCGCACATGGTCCACGGCGATGGATCACCCGGGGTATATCAGCGCATCTTCCCGGAGTAAAAGCTCTGAGTTGGTTTGCCCGGCGAGTTCGGGTAAGATTAATTCCAAGGAGGCGCATCATGGCGACGACGGGCAGGGACAACAGGAACCTGGAAACGGGTCGTTTGGCCGCAGATGGCATTGCTGCTGATGTCGGCGCCGGTGAAGTCACCGTAGCGACTGCAAAGCGCAGCCGAGTATTGGACTCGGGTGGGCTTTTCTACACTTATGCCAGCGCAACGGCGGTCACTTTTTTGGGAACGTTGTCCCTGATCTGGGGAAACCACCAAGACAGCGTTGGAATACAATCTGTCGGAATGTGCCTCTTACTGGTTGGCTGCTTGATTTGGACCGCAGCATTCGCGGTCATGACTTGGTGGATGGCAAGGGACACCGGCCCGCTGCTTTGGCATTGGATCAAGCGGGCGCGCCAAGACTCACCAAAAAAGGCTGCCGATGGCATAGAGAACTAGCCCGAAAACCACGACCGGAGGCAAGGCTGCCAGCCAAGCAATGATGGACCGGAGAGTGGGAGAACCGGCTCCGAAAGGCAATCGCTCATCGCGGATCTGATGAAGGAAACCGTAGGATGCCATCGCAGTGAGCATCAATACCACCAACAAGGCGACGACTGAATTGATGTCATCGGGTAAGTAGCCGAGTATTTCGGCCAGTTGTCTCATTGTCAGGTGTACAACGAAGCGGTGGTCTCCGCGCCCATGAGGACCTGCCCACCGTACTCAAAGTTGTTGGGCAGACCTGATATGTGCTGGCCGCTGACGTGCAGGTCGCGGAAGAACCGCTCCAAGCCCACCGAGCGGTGAATGGCGTTGGTGCCGGCCACGTTGAACAAGCGGTCAACCACATCCACGGAGCGGCGGATGGCATGGGTTATGGCCAGCCTGGACCGCACGGCGCGGTCCATGAGGTCGGCTTTCTGGTGCACCTGGGCGTCCCACATGCTGCCCACGGCATCGAGCACGTAGGTGCGCGCGCCGTCCAGCACGGCCTCGCACTCTCCGTACGCGATCTGGACGTATGCCCGCTCTCGCAGCAGCATCGGCGAGTTGGTGGTGCCGGAACCGGTGGCAAGGTCGTGGAATGCGTCCATGGCGCCGCGGGCCATGCCCAGGGCGTTGGCCGCCGCCAGGGTCCAGCTGATCAGGATAGAGGTCTGGGCCGGGTTGTACAGCGGACCGGGATGATACGACGGGTCGCCTCGCCGGTAGGAGTGGTGCGCCGGCACAAACACATTGGAATACTCGCAGTCGTTGCTCGCGGTGCCTCGCATCCCCAGGGTCGTCCAGTTGTCGATCACCGTGCCCGAGGCGACAGGCGCTACGACGACTTGCATGGCCGGACTGCCGGCGTCGTTCCGCGCCGGAGAACCGTCGGGGTTCAGCAGACGACAATTGAGGAACAGCGCGGTGGAATGGTCGATCCCGCTCAGGTAGTTCCAGCGTCCGTTGATGATGTACCCGCCCTCGGTGATGGTCGCGGTGCCCTCCGGTCGCGCCGAACCTGACCCTAGCATGGCCGGTGGGTCGCCGAAGATCTCCTTCACCGCATCAACGGTTAGGCGAGCCAGCGCCGCGGTGATGGCGCTGCCGTTAAACACGCACCACCCTGCGGATCCGTCGGCCTGGGAAATGATTTCCACCACCCGGAACGCCGTGAGTGGGTCAAGTTCGGGGCCGCCAAGAGCCTGCGGCGCGTACAGGCAGAAGAGGTTGTGCGCCGCCATGCGGCCGGCCAGATCTGGCGGAAGTTGACACTCCACGTCGATCCGGTCAAAGTTTGCCAGGATTTCCGGCACAAAACTTTCGGCAACGCGGACCAGGTCTTCGGGCATTGAGCGGCTCCGTAGGTGATGCTGTGCCGGACATTATAGCGGTGGGACGCTCGTGTCCGAACCACAGACTCGCCGGCCTGTACGCCTGCGGGCTGCCGGCTTTACAATGGATGTCCGGCGCCGCGGAGGGATGGCAGAGTGGACGATTGCGACGGTCTTGAAAACCGTTAACCCTCACGGGTTCGTGGGTTCGAATCCCACTCCCTCCGCCAATCAGGCGACCATCCGATTACCACTGCAAGCCGGGCTCCCGCTCCTGCAACAGTTCTCCGAACAGGGTGAGCACCTGGTCGATGCGCAGAACCACGATGGCGCCGACGCTGCCCTCCAGGTAACGCTCATTGACCAACCCTGATTCCAGCAACCGGTCGGTCATGTCCTCGAAGACCTGCCCCTCGCGATGCACGCTGGCGGTGCAGCGGAACTTCCAGCCCGTGTCCCGGTCGGTGTTGCGGAACAGAACGATAACCTTCGGATTCGCCTCGATGTGCTCCAGCGGGTTGCGGCCGGTGCGGTCACGGTAAATCAGCGTATCGTCGCCCACCGTGAGCACCGTGCCGATGTAGCCGCAGTTGGGCGTCCCGTCATCTGAGGCGGTGGCCACGATGCAGGGATAGCCTTCGTCCCGTGCCCGGTTGATCAGGCTCGACATTTCCTCGGTAAGCTGAATCATCTCAACACTCCCTCATCCAGGCGGCGTTCATCCGGCGTTGATGTACTCCACAGCGCTACGGTGGCTCTCCAGCAGGCCGGGCACCCGCGCCGGGTCGGTGCGGCCCCAGCCGCATTCGCTGGCCACGCCGAAAGAACCGAGGAAACCCCGAGCGGCATCGATGCGGGCGCGGTCGCCGGGCGTGTCGTCGTGGTGGATCAGGCCCAGGATCAACTCGGTTTCTCCAGACAGACGCAGGCCCTCCAGGGGCAAGAAATATTCGCGATCCGAGCGGTCCTGCGGCACCGGCATGTGGATGAAGTCAGGGCGCCGGCCCACTGGGTCGGCGATGCCGTTGGCGATCTCGACCAAAATCCCCATGTCCTTCGGCATCACCAGGTGTTCGTCGCGGGGAGATCCGTAGCACAGGTGATAGCCCAGGTCCACCGTCCCGGGGATTGCATCACCCAGCCGGCCCAGCTCCGCGAATATCTGCTCCTTGTAGTCGGCGGGCCGGTGCGGGAAGTAATCCTCGAACAGGAGCACCTCCTGGCACACGTCCCATTGGATCGACAGCCGGTCGTGCGGCGTTGAGGCAAGAATCTCGTCCACCGCCGACAGCAACGACCGCTCGTAGGCGGGAATGTACGCGCCCCGCGCCGACGGGCTCACGTACATGTACGCCGTGGCCATGGGCGTGGGCAGAGACACCTGAAAAAGCGTGTCAGCAGGGATTGCACCATCCTGCCGCATGCGCGCGTACAGGTCGAAAGACTCCAGCGCCGCCTCGGCGTACCCGGTGGGAAAGTCAACGGTGGTCGGGTCAACGCTTTGCTTGAACCGAATGTACGACGTCTCCCGCAGCAGTTGGCCGTCCCACTGGTACAGGGCGTAGGGCGGCTCGTCCGGGTCGGGCTCCATGGCGGGATGCTGTTCCAACATCTCCCGCTGGAACCAGATCCAGCGGCCGCGGCGGCCAGTCTCGCCGTCGGAGATGCGCCGCAGATGCGGCCCCCAGGCGTCGCTCACGGTGCGGAACACGGTTTCCGCATCGGGTAACGGGACGCTGCCTACCAGGTGCGCCCAGCTCTTCCTTTCAACCATAGTCCACTCTGATCTAAAGTCCTTGCCCGGGCTTTATGGGTCATCGCGAGCGTAGCGCGGCAATCTGGTCAGCATGACGGATGTCGGTCCCCGACGAGATCGCCACGTCGCTACGCTCCTCGCGATGACAGAGTAGTTTCGCACGAATCCGCTAGCCGATGACGCGGCGGAAGTAATCCAGGGCGTTGCCGCCGACTATCTTGAGCACGTCCTCGTCGGAGTGGCCCCGGCGAATCAGGCCGCGCACGATGTTCTTGCCGTCGGCCGGCGACTCGAGCCCGTTGAGGTACGGCGCCGGCAGTTGGTCCGGCCCTCGACCCAGCAGGACGCGGTGGAACGCCACGTGGTCGCCCACGGTGGTGTCGGTGCCGATTCCCACGTGATCCACGCCAACCAGGTTCACCATGTAGTCGTAATGGTCCAGGACGCATTCGATGCCCTGCTCCGGGTCGTCGCTCAGGGAGTTGGGCACGGCGGTGATGCAAACCAGGCCGCCGTTGCGGGCACAGGCCTGCAGCTCCTCATCCTTGCGGGTGCGGCCGTTGGGTCGCAGCGTGTAGGACGCGTTGTGGCTGAACACCGTGGGCGCGCGGGAGACCTCGATGGCGTCCATCGCCGTCGGCGTCGACGCGTGGGACAGGTCAACGGCCATGCCCAGGTCGTTCATGCGATGCACCACCTGGACGCCGAAGTCGCTGAGGCCGCCGGGGTTCCGCTCCGTCTGGCCGTCGCCGATGAAGTTCCGCCGGTTGTAGGTGATGCCGGCCAGGCGCACGCCCATTCCGAAAAGCGCGTCCACCCGCTCGATGCGATTCCCGATAGCCAGGTGCTCCAGGGTGGGCAGGAAGCCGATCTTGCCCTGCTGCCGGGCGGACATGATCTCGTCCGCGTTGCCCACTCGCACGATGTTGTCCTGGGTGGCCACGTCGGCCAGCATCCCGCCGACCTCGGCGGCGATGTCCTCGTATTCCATGAAGGACATGTCGGTGGTGCTCTTGAAGCCGCTGAACGCGCTGGCGGTGGTTACCGCCGACCAGCCCCCGGCCTCGACCGCCTGGTAACCGTACTGGTAGCGGCTGGTGCGCAGGAACTCGATGAACCGGTCCATGTCCTCCGGCAACAAGAAAGGGTGCTGGTGAACGTCGATCATCACCGCCTGGTCCATGATCCGCTCGAAGCGAGTCTGTTCGGCGGCGCTGAGCGGTACCTCCGACGACGGCACCCGGCCCACTTCGCGGACCATCTCGAAAATCTGCGTAACCATGGACATCCCTCCTTCAAACTATCATCGACCGCCCATGCGCTACATCCGTCAGGGTACTCGCGGGCGGCGCGGGTCGGCGTTCACATGGTGCGCCAAGCCGCTCCATCGGTCAGGGCCAGGAACTGCTCCACCAGCGTTGGGTTGGACACGATCAGGCCCGGCGAAAACAGTGTGGCGTCCTGCAGCGTCGCCCGGTCCAGCACCTGGCCTCCCGCTTCCCGCGCCAGCAGCACGCCCGACGCGATGTCCCACGCCGACAGGCTGTGATGGAAGTAGAGATCGATGCGGCCGCAGGCGGCGTAGGCCAGGCTGAGCGCGCTGGAGCCCATCAGGCGGTATCCCTGAACCCGAGGCCAGACACCCGCCGCCAGTTCCAGCAGCAGCTTGGCCTGGTCAAAGTTGTAGCCCAGGTCGAACCCCAGCACCGCCTCGTCGATGTCGTCGCGGTCGGAAACGGTGATGGACTGTCCGTTCAGGGAAGCCCCGCGTCCCTTCTGGGCGGAAAACATCTCATCCCGCACCGGGTCGTAGGTGACGCCGCAGACCACTTGGTCGCCGTCGGCGATGGCGACCACCACGCAGAAATGGGGGATACCCTCGGCGAAATTACGTGTGCCGTCGATGGGGTCAACCACCCAGGTGTACGGCGACGAACCGGCAACCGGTGCGGATTCCTCGGAGAGGATGCCGAAATCGGGGTACTCGCCGGCGACGTAATCAAGGATCAGCCTTTCGGAGGCCAGATCGGCGTCGGTGACGACATTGGCCCGGCCCTTGAGGCTGACTTCCACATCGGTACGGAACCGCTCCAGAACCAGTTGGCCGGCGCGGCGGGCGGCGGTTTCGCACACCGCCAACGCGGATTGGCCGGAGCGGGAAATGGGAAGTTCGTCGACGGTTTCAGCAGGCATCAGGGCAAACTCACGAGGACAGGCGGGATGGGGCAGTCTAGCACCCGGCATTCCCGGCCGACAACCGAACTCAGCCGTACTCGCAGGGTCTTTCCGGTTCTCCTCGATGTCGTTGTGAGCGCAGCGCGGCAATCTCGTTGGGGCAAGGAACCCTGCTGCGGGAACGAGATCGCCACGTGGTTCGACAAGCTCACCATGAGCGGCTTCGCTTCTCGCGACGACAAAGGGGTACGCGTGAGGAGCGAAGTGTACCCGACGCCCGTGGCACCGCTGACCCCGTGCTATACTGCCGCCGTGAGTACGCAGGCAGACAGGCCGCTGGTGGGTGTGGGAGTGGTATTCGTCAGGGGCGGCAAGGTCTTCCTGGCGCAACGGCAGGGCGCCCACGGCGAGGCGACGTGGGGTTCGGCGGGCGGCCACCTGGAGTTTGGCGAAACGCTGGAGGCGTGCGCCCGCAGGGAGGCGTTGGAGGAATTGGGCGTAGTAGTAGGCGAGCTTCGCGTACTCTGCCTGAGCAACATTGTTGCTTATGACCGTCATTATGTTGACGTAGAATTCCTGGGCGACATTGGTGACCAAGACCCGGTACCCCAGGTCGATGACGGGTCTTTCTGCGGATCCGGCTGGTTTCCCCTGCGCGACCTGCCCGAACCGCTGTTTGAACCGATGCGCCTGGCGATTTCCAGCCTGCTCTCTGGCGGCTGGTATCACGCGCCTCCCGGCGAAGGCGCCGGGGCAGCGCGTCCCGACTGACACGGATGCGTTGCAAGCTCGCTCAGTGTCTGGAATCTTTGGCCGATTTCCCAAAATCCGCAAATTGATGACACCGGGATGATGGCAATGAAGCGACAGATTTGGTACAATGCTAAGGGTGTTCATACTGCATACTGTTGTATTACATCACAGTAATGGTATTCACATATGCACGTTTGCAGAGGCACAGGATTGGAGAAATCATTCAGCATGACCCAACAAGTAGCAATAACTGCAACAGAAGAATCGTCCGAATATACGTCGGACAATATTCAAGTATTGAAAGGACTGGAAGCGGTCCGCGTTCGCCCGGGAATGTACATCGGCAGCACCGGGGTGGATGGCCTCCATCATCTCATCAAAGAGTTGCTGGATAATGCAGTGGACGAGGCCCTGGCCGGCCACTGCGACCGCATTGACGTCCGCATCGGAGGGGACGGGGCCGTCAGCGTTTCCGATAACGGGCGCGGCATCCCCGTTGACGTCCATCCGGATACCGGGGTATCCGGCCTGGAAACGGTGATGACCACCCTGCACGCCGGCGGCAAGTTCGACGGCGCCGCCTACAAGGTTTCCGGCGGACTCCACGGCGTAGGAGCCTCGGTAGTGAACGCCCTGGCCTCTCAGCTGCACGCGGAAGTGTGCCGCGGCGGCGTCCGCTACACCCAGGACTACGCCAAGGGCATACCCACCACCGACCTCCGGCAGCACCAGCGGGTCCGCAAGCAGGGCACCACGGTCACCTACTACGCCGACCCCGAAATCTTCCCCGAGATCACCTACGACTTCGGCCGGCTGGTGGCCCAGCTTCGCCAGACCGCCTATCTCAACAAGGGCCTGGAGATCTGCCTGGTCAGCGAGTTCCACACCGACGAGCGCAACGGGGACATCGAGCGCTGCTTCTTCTTCGATACCGGCGTGGCCAGCATGGTGCGGAACATCAACCGCAAGCGCAACGTCGTGATGCCCGACCCGTTCTACTACCAGCGCATCGCCGAGGACGCCGACGTGGAGGTATCTTTCCAGTACCATCACACCGACGGCCACGACAACCTGGCGGCGGACGAGCGCACCTTCGCCAACTGCATCCTGACCCCGGAAGGCGGTACCCACCTGGCCGGCTTCCGCTCCGCGCTGACCCGCGTGCTCAACGACTACGCCCGCAAGCAGAACTATCTCAAGGACCCCAAGGACTCCTTCAGCGGCGAGGACACCCGCGGCGGGCTGGTCGCCGTGGTAAGCGTGAAGCTGGGCGACCCGCAGTTCGAGGGGCAGACCAAGAACAAGCTCAGCAACCCCGAAGTACGCAGCCGCGTGGAAGCCGCAACCTCCGAGGGGCTGACCCGCTTCCTGGAGGAAAACCCCACCGCCGCCAAGGGCGTTATCGAAAAGGTCCAGACCAACCACGCCGCTCGCGAGGCGGCGCGGCGCGCCCGTGACCTGGTGCTCCGCAAGAACGCCCTGGATGGCACCTCACTACCCGGCAAGCTGGCCGACTGCGCGGAGCGCGACCCCGCCAAGTCCGAGCTCTACATCGTGGAGGGCGAGTCGGCCGGCGGGTCGGCCAAGATGGGCCGGGACCGCCAGTTCCAGGCCATCCTGCCACTCAAAGGCAAGATCCTCAACGTGGAGCGCTTCCTGGACAAGGTGGAGCGCATCCTGAGCCACGAGGAAATCCGGGCCATCATCTCGGCCGTGGGCACCGGCGAAGGCGAGGCGTTCGACATCTCCAAGCTGCGCTACCACCACATCATCATCATGACCGACGCTGACGTGGACGGTTCGCACATCCGCACGCTGATCCTCACCTACTTCTACCGGCGCATGCGCGAGCTGATCGAAGGCGGGTTCCTCTACATCGCGCAGCCGCCCCTGTATCGTGTGCAGCGGGGACGGAACATCGCCTACGCCTACTCCGAGGAGGAAAAGGACACGCTGATGAAGCGCATGTCCACGACGCGGTCCGAGCCGTCGATACAGCGGTACAAGGGTCTCGGCGAGATGAACGCCGACCAGCTCTGGGAAACCACCATGGACCCGGCGGCGCGCAAGATGCTCAAGGTGACCATCAACGACATCGACGACGTTGGCGGCATCGAGGACACCAACGAGGTGTTCGCCATGTTGATGGGCGAGCAGGTCGCCCCGCGCAAGAATTTCATCCAGCGCCACGCCACCGAAGTCCAGAACCTGGACGTTTAGACCACTTTTGGAGCAGGGTTATGGTCGAGGCCGGACATGGCGGGCTGACCCTGTTGATCCCCGAGGACGAACTCCGGGCCGGCGTTGCCACGCTGGCCCGAGAAATTGACCGAGACTACGCGACCACCGGTGTGGTAATTGTGTGCGTGCTCAAGGGCGCGGCGGTTTTCACCGCCGACCTGTTGCGGATCTTGCGCGCCGAAGTGCACCGGCTGGAATTCGTCAGGGCCAGCAGCTATGGCAGCGGCACTCAGTCATCGGGCGACGTGCGCGTCACCGGAACATTGGATACTCGCTACATGGCCGGCCAGCACGTACTCATCGTGGACGACATCGCGGACACCGGCCATACCGGCATGGCCGTGAAGGACTACATCCGCAGCCTTGGCCCGGCTTCATTGCGTTACTGCACCCTGCTGGACAAACCGGAACGCCGTGAGGTTGAAGTACAGTACGACTACGTCGGGTTCACCATCCCCAACCATTTCGTGGTCGGCTACGGCATGGACTTCGACGAGCGGTACCGCGGCCTGCCGGCGATTTACTACTTTCCGGATCCCTGATCCGACGGCGCTTGCGGCAGGAACCCGCGCAACTCAGCCCGGGGGAACGGGTCGTGTTCGGGCAGCGCTTCGATGCAGGCGCGCAACGCACGCAGCGCGGCATCTCTGGACTCCACAAGCTGCGCTGGACCCGTCGCCAACGCAACCCCCGGTACGCTTGCCTCGAAGTCCGGCCAGCACTCTTCGTAGGGGCGCTGCATCGAGATTGCGACCAGGTGCCCGCCCACGGTTGTTTGCAGCGCAATCAGCGTGTACCGATCGCTGAGTTCGAACGCGAACATCCGCGTTTCGTTCAGCTCCATAAACGGTAGCTCGCTTCGTATCGACTCCTGCCGGCACGCGGAAAAGTCGACCATTGCCGCCGCCCAGGCGGCTTCGAGCGCGTGTGCATCTCCTGCCGACGCGACATCTGGAAGGTGGGCGTAGAAGCCATCGTGGCATTGTTCCAGGTCGGTCAGGGCTTCGAAGTTGGAAAACTCCCAGATAACGTCAATCCAGGTGGTTACACGGGTGTCCCGAAGAGCATGGGGATTGGCAAAAAACTGTTCAGCGTCAACCTTCGGCCATTGTTCGTCCAGGCAGGCCGACAGCCGGCCCTCAACATGGGCGACAAAGGCATTGAAATCCACCGGCGTCAGATGATTGTCCGTACCCAAACGCTCGAGGTTTTTTTCCAGCATCGCGTAGCAGGCGTTTCCCGAGTGCCACATCTCCAGCATTTTTGCCGGGGCTTCAAGGTCGGGCGGCGAGCCGCTCCCGATTCCGAAAACCCGGCTCATGATCAACACCGCCCACAGGACATCGGCGTCGACCTGCCGGGGCCGCACCATCCGGGCGGACAGGGCCTCCATCCGCTGATCGGTTCGCGCCACAACATCCGATGACACCGACGGCGACGCGAGGGTCGCCACCGATCCGGCGAGTGGTGGACCCGTCGCATTCGCCGGAACCGTAGCGGTCGGCTCGGAAACCGCTGCTGGCGGCGTCAGCGGGGGAATCGTGCGATTGTCCGGCGGAGCGGGCTGGCACGCCGCAGCGGCCAGAGCCAGGGCCCCGGCCGCTGCCAATATCCGGACGGTCGTGGGGAAGACGCGCTTTGCGTCCGGCAACCCCGGCAGCATCAATAGGCCACGGACTGGCCGTCGCCGCGTGGGTCGGAGGCGCCGGCCAGCACGCCGCGACGGCGGTCGCGCACGATGAGCTGCACCACGCCGTGGTAGGAACCCAGCGGGTTCTGCACCACGTTGTGTCCCATCCGTCCCAGGTCCCGAATCGCGTCGTCGGGCATACCCGTTTCCACTCGAAGCTCGCCGGCGCGGTCGATTGTCGCCGGGTCGGTGCCGGGGAAGCTGTGCCAGCGTGGCGATTCCACGGCATCCTGCGGCTGTAGTCCCCCGTCGATCAGTTTGGTCAACATCTGGATCCCAACCTGCGGCTGGACATCGCCGCCGGGCGTGCCGCCCACGATGGCGACCTCTCCGCCCACGGTGGTCAGGTAGCAGTTCAGGGTGTGCATGGTGCGCTTGCCGGGCGCGATGACGTTGGGGTGATCTGGCTCCAGGCTGAAACCGCGGCCGGCCCGGTTGTTGAACAGAACCCCCGTGCCGGGAGCAACGACGCCGGAACCGAACCCGTTGGACAGGCTGTGGATCCAACTGACCGCGTTACCCTCTCCATCTGCCACGCAGAAGTACGTGGTTTCTCCCCGGCCGTCCACCGGCGTCAGCGGGCGGACCTCACCGCCGGCTTGGAAGGGATGGATCTGATCGCGCCGCATGTCGGCGTACTCCGACGACAACAGGCCGTCCAGCGGCCAATCGACGAAATTGGGATCGCCGGCGAGGCGGTTGCGGTCCGAATACGCGATCTTCTTGGCCTCCACCAGCAGGTGTATCGAGTCCGCAGAGTTGGGCGTCATCGACGACAAATCGTGGCCGCTGACGATGTTCAGCATCTCCAGCAGCAGGAATCCCTGCGACGGCGGCCGGGTCTGGTACACGGTGTGCTCGCGGTACGTGGCGCTGATGGCGTCGCCGACGTCGGCATAGTGGCCGGCAAAGTCGGCTTCGGTGAACAGCGCGCCGGCATTATTGAGACCTTCAACCACCCTGGTGGCGATGTCGCTCCGGTAGAAAGCATCGGCGCCACCCTCAGCTACAGCGCGGATGGTGTTCGACAGGTCGCCGTTCACCAGGACCTCGCCGACCCGAGGCGGACGCCCGCCGTTGGCCAGGTAGATGTCGGCGGTGGCCGTGAAACGCGCCAGCAGTTCCGCATTGCCGGCGAAGGACCGGGCGATACGAGGCGACACGGGGAACCCTCGACCGGCGTACTGAATGGCCGGCGCCAGCAGATCGGCAAAGGGCATGGTGCAGAACCGATGATGCACGGTCTCCCACGCCGCGGCCTCGCCGGGCACGGAAATCGAGTGCGGGCCCTGTATCGGCATCAAGGCCAGCCCCTGGCTCCGGTAGTATTCGGCTTCCGCGCCCGAGGCGGCCACCCCGCTGCTGTTGATGTTGGTGACCCGGCCACTCTTGGCGTCGTACGCAAGGATGAAAGAGTCTCCTCCGAGACCGCACACAGGCACCAGGGTGACGCATTCCACTGCCGCAACGGCCAGGGCGGCGTCGAACGCATTTCCGCCCTCCTGTAGGACCCGGAGCCCGGCGGCGGCGGCCAGTGGCGAGTTGGAGCTGATCATACCGTTCTGGCCGTAAACGGCGCTGCGGGTTAGAGCGGTGATGGACATGACGCGGCCCTCCTGGGTAGCGGGTTGACCCCCTGATTATAATGGGCGCCGGACATTTTGATACTCAAAATTGCGGGATAGATCCATTTCACAAGGGGGAACTGTGGCGAAGTTGATAAGAATCAGCATCGTCGTCATTGCGTGCCTGGTTGGCGCGGCGGTAGGAGCACTGGCTCTTCCGGTGGACGACGCGGCAGCCGACCCGGCGTGGCCCGGTTACTGGCCAGGGCAGGCTTACGATGGGCTGTTACAGCAAGAGGACCGTGGTCCCATCGCTTACCAGGACTTCTTGACTGACCCCGACGGCGACCGCTGATTCGTCATACGCGGTTCCGACAGGAACGGCTACACCACCATTCGCGCTTGCCCCACCACCGACGACGGATACGTAGCCAACTCCCCGGACGAGGTTTGCTACCTGATAGTGCGCAAGTCGGGCGCCGGCCGAGGATGCCGCCAAGCCGACGCAGGTGATATTCCCCGAGGAGCAGGAGGCCCCCTGCATCGACGTATTGGGACACGTCCCGCCAGCGCGTTCCCAGCCCAGCAATACCCGCACCTGGAAACCGCGCACCGCGACGTCCCTACGGACCTCTAGCAGAACGCAGACAACTTCGTGCTTGAAGTCGGTCAAAGGGGAGGCACACTCACCCTGCCCATGGCCGTAGAACCCCACACCTACAACCCGATACACGTCGATGACGCCTACTCCGGTATCGTCATCAGTTACATCCACGAGGGGCTCACCGGCATCTCCTGGCCGGACAACGAGATCGAACCGGCCCTGGCCGAATCCTGGACTCACTCCTCGGATGGCCGCACCTGGACCTTTAACCTCCGCCCGGGCGTGAAATGGCGCGACGGCGAGGACTTCGACGCCGACGACGTCTTCACCTACCGACACTATGGAGATCGATTAACACTTGGCCAAGGCGAGCTGCACGCAAGAATGGATTGAAGCGTTCGTCTATGTCGATGTAAACGCGCGGAACATACCGATCAGCAACGGGCGCGCTGAGTACACCGTCCGGCGAATCGCTCTGGGCGCACGCCACGCCTTCACCGTTCTGACCAGCAACGACTTCGTCGATAGTGGCGGCGGCGGAAGCGTCAGCAGCGAATTCTTCTGGCCCAGCAACCCTCGCTGGCAGTTCTTGCCGGGGCGGGACACCCTGCCACCGGGCATCGTCCTCCCCACCGGGGAGTGCTCCGACGGATCCGGAGGGGATACCGATGCCGGCACGGATAGAGCCGCATTGGTCGCCTTCTACAACACCACGGGCGGCGCCAACTGGACCAACCGCACCAACTGGCTGAGCGACGCTCCAGTTGGACAATGGCACGGCGTAACCACCGACGCGAGTGGCCGCGTCACCGAACTCGATATTGAGGAAAACGGCCTCACCGGGCCCATACCGCCCGAGTTGGCGATGCTCTCCGATCTCACCCATTTGTCACTCTGGGGGAACGGGCTCACCGGGAATATACCTGCGTGGGTCGGTCCTTTGAGCAACCTGGAGGTTCTCTGGCTGGCCGACAACCAGCTGACTGGACAGATACCCGCGGACTTGGCGCGTCTCACGAACCTGACGCATCTGAACCTGTCGGATAACGAGTTGACCGAAGGACCCATTCCCGTGTGGCTGGGCAGCCTGGCCAATCTGGAACAATTGAACCTTGCGAGCACCTCGTGCACCGGGACGATACCATCGGAGTTGACGGACCTCACAAACCTGACGTATCTGTCCCTCGGCAACAACCAGCTGGACGGGACGATACCATCCCAGCTAGGCAACCTGTCTAATATGGGACGGTTGTACCTGACAAGCAACCAGCTGACCGGGCCGATTCCTTCCGAATTGGGCAACCTATCCAACTTGGAGCGACTGGCCCTCGACACGAACCAACTGGAAGGTGCAATACCGTCTCAACTGGGCATGCTGATTGGCCTGGAACAGTTGTGGCTCCACAATAACCGGCTGACCGGGAATATACCCGCGGAGTTGGGGGACTTGGTCAACCTGACAATAATCCGGCTCGCGGGCAACCAACTGACCGGCTGCGTCCCGCTGGGCTTGCAACGGGTTGCGGAGAACGACTTTGACGACCTCGGTTTGCCGTTCTGCAGCCAGTAGCGCGCCGGTACGTAACGCAATCGGCCGCCGCACGGGTCGCCCGGCGGCGGCCGTGCGCTTTAATGCGCTTTGGGCGCGGCAACAGGGCGTATCCACCGGCTGCCCAGACTATGACTATAATGAATGGATGGGAGCGGAAGGCCGCGCGGACGAGATAACCATGACCAATGCTAACATCGGAATGGCGCGCATGGATCGCGTCAGCCATCAAGAATTTGACCGACGCGCCCTGGCAGTGGGCCAAGCCGTCTATGAAGCCCTGGAGCCGGAAGCGGTGATACTGTTCGGGAGCCGGGCCCGGGGCGACTACCGGGCGGACTCCGATATCGACCTGATGCTGATCGTGGGCGACAATTCCAAAAACCCGGAGCGGGAACGGGCCGCCCACGACGTGGCGAGCGAAACCGTCCGGCGGATTTACGGGCATTTGCTGCACGTGGATGTGGTCCAATACACCGCCCGGCAATTTGATGACGAATTGCCCAGCATCAACCGCCTGGCCTCCCGGGTCGCTGAGTACGGCATAACACTGGATGGAAACCGGATGGCACACCAGAGGCTGCACTATGACGACGATGCTCGACGTGAAGAAGTTGCGCTCCGGCTGTACGACGCCGAAGAGCACTGCGCTACCCTGGAACTTGTAGTTGCAGCTGGACGGGGTGACCAGGTAGTTGGCTACAACGCCCAGCAAACCATTGAGCACACCCTGAAGGCGCTCACCGCAGCGTTGGGCGGCAGGTATTCGACTACCCACGAACTGCAAGACCTGATGGCGGAAGTCAGGGCCACCGAACGGGCTGCGGGCCGCGCCCTGGGCATCGACCTGCCGGAGCATCTGGCATGGTTGAGCGCGTACGCTCGGGGAAGCAAGTATGATCCGAAACCGCAGCCGATTGAGGACCGTCAGGGGTTGTTGGAAACGGTTTGCGGTTTCCAGCGCGTAGTTGCAGAGCGGCTGCGCAGTGTCAACGACCCCTAGCGGTCAGGCAGTGCCCCCCACCGCGCCACGCCATCCTTGCCGTCCACTTCATCCAGCAGCAGCCGCACAGTATCGCCCTGCGGCGGCACTATTGCATGCGGCGCAATCTCTGCCAGCGGGACCAGCGCGAAGGCTCGCTGGGCCATGCGCGGATGCGGTACCTGTAAGTCCGGTTCAACTGAATCCACCACCTTGCTGCCGTAGAGCAGGATGTCAACGTCAATCAGGCGCGGCCCCCAGCGGTACGAGGCGACACGGCCCACGGTTTCCTCCACCGTCTTGCACGCCGCGAGCAGGTCTACCGGCGACAGGGTGGTCTCGTAGGCGGCGACCAGGTTCAGGAAGCTAGGCTGATTGCTCACCCCCCACGGCTCCGTTTCGTACACCGACGAGCACGCGGTGCAGCGCATCCCCGGCGTGGCGTCAAGGAGCCGCAACGCATCCGTCAGCGCCGCCATGCGGTCGCCCAGATTGCCGCCCAGGCATAGGTAGGTTGTTACCGGTTCGGCCATCCGTTGGGCCTCCATTCGCGCATGATGGCATCGGTCATGCGGGCCACCCGGACCATCTGCTTCACGTCGTGCACTCGCACGATGTCGGCGCCGCCGGCGATGCTCATGGCTACGGCTGCCGCGGTTCCTTCTACACGGTCGTCCTCCGGTAATCCCAGCACGCGCCCGATGGTGGACTTGCGCGATACGCCCAGCAGCAGCGGATAGCCGATCTCCCGCAGTTCGGGCAGTCGCCGCAACAGTTCCAAGTTGTGGTCAGCCGTCTTTCCGAACCCGATGCCCGGGTCGAGGATGACATTATGATCGGCAATGCCGGCTTTGCGCGCTATTTCGGCGATACGACGCAGCCCGGCGATCACGTCGGGCACCAGGTCGTCGTAAATCGCTTCCCGCCGGTTGTGCATCAGGACGGCCGGGACTCCGGCGTCCGCGATGACTCGCGCCATGTTCCCGTCGGCCAACAGCCCCCAGACGTCGTTGACCAGCGACGCGCCGGCCGCAATCGCCCGACGCGCCACCGGCGCCTTGTAGGTGTCCACGCTGACCGGGATCCGCACGGCGCGGCAAATTGCCCCCAAGGCCGGCAGCAGCCGTTCCGCCTCCGCCGACGCCGAGATTGGCGTGCTGCCCGGGCGCGTCGATTCCGCGCCCACATCCAGCATGTCCGCGCCGTCGGCTTCCATTCGCAGCGCCTGATCGACCGCGGCTTGCACGTCGCCGGACAGGCCGTCCCCGGAGAAGGAGTCGGGCGCCAGGTTGATGATGCCCATCACGTAGGTGCGCCGGCCCCAAACCAGGGGTTCGCCACCAGTGACCGCGAGGTCGGGCGCATTGCGTTGCGCGGGTGGACGGTATGGCGTCAATTCCTTCTCCAGTGTCGCAAGGCGCGGGATTCCCGGAACCATTATACTTAGCCGCCTAAGACATCACGAAACGCCGCCCGGGTTTTGCCGCCATGCCGAGCGTATCCTTTGCATCGTCCACGGAGGCCGGAATTGTCCACACCAGAAGAAGCTCTCACCGACCCGGGTTTGGAAAACCTGCTCCGCCTCCAGGATCAGGCGGCGCTGGGAGGCGGCCAACGTCGCATCGACCAGCAGCACCAGCGGGGCAAGATGACCGCCCGCGAACGGCTGAACGCCCTGATGGACGATGGCACGTTCACCGAGATCGACCGTTTCGTCACCCACCGCACCACCGACTTCGGCCTGGCTGATCGCACCTTCCTCGGCGACGCCGTAGTTACCGGCTACGGCAACATCGACGGCCGCCAGGTCTTCGCCTACGCCCAGGACTTCACTGTATTCGGTGGTTCGCTTTCCGAAGTGGTGGGCCAGAAGATCTGCAAGGTGATGGACCTGGCCGCCAAAACGGGCTGCCCGATGATCGGCATCTGCGACTCCGGCGGCGCCCGCATCCAGGAAGGCGCGTTGAGCCTGGCCGCCTACGGCGACATTTTCCTGCGCAACACCATGTACTCCGGCGTGGTTCCCCAGATCTCGGTCATCATGGGCCCGTCGGCGGGAGGCGCCGTTTACTCGCCGGCCATCACCGACTTCATCTTCATGGTTCGGGGAACCGGCCAGATGTACATCACCGGGCCCGACGTGGTTCGCGCCGTCACCGGCGAGGACGTGACTCACGAGCAGTTGGGCGGCGCCGACGCCCACGCGGCGCGCAGTGGCGTGGCGCACTTCGTATCGGACTCCGAAGAAGAGTGCCTGGAGGAACTGCGCCGGCTGATCTCCTTCCTGCCGCTGAATAACCTCGACGACCCGCCCGGATACCGCTCCGGCGACCCCGTTGACCGCACCGATGAAGCCTTGCGCGGTATCGTTCCGGATGAGCCGAACAGGCCCTACGACATTCGCGAAATCATGTACCACATCGTCGACGATGAAGACTTCATGGAGGTCCAGGCCGGGTACGCACCCAACGTCGTGGTGGGTTTCGCCAGGATGGCCGGGCGCACCGTGGGACTGGTCGGCAACCAGCCGGCATACCTGGCCGGCGTGCTGGACATCAACGCGTCGGCCAAGGCGGCTCGCTTCGTGCGGTTCTGCGACTGCTTCAACGTGCCGCTGGTTACCCTGGTGGACGTGCCGGGATTCATGCCGGGGACGGAGCAGGAGTACGGCGGCATAATCCGCCACGGCGCAAAGCTGATCTACGCCTACGCGGAGGCGACCGTGCCCAAGGTGGCGCTGATCACGCGCAAGGCCTACGGCGGCGCGTACATTGTCATGAGCAGCAAGCATCTCCGCTCCGACGTTAACCTCGCCTGGCCCAGCGCCGAGATCGCCGTTATGGGCCCGGACGGAGCGGTGAACATCATCTACCGTGAGGAGATCGGCAACGCCGATGACCCGGACGCCCGTCGCGCCGAACTCATCGCCGACTACCAGGAGCGCTTCACCAACCCCTACGTCGCTGCCAACCGCGGCTACCTGGACGACGTGATCGATCCTGCGTCCACCCGGGCCACCGTCATCCGCGCCCTGGAGATGCTGCAGAACAAGCGGGACACCCTGCCGGCCAAGAAACACGGCAACATCCCGCTATAATGATGTCACCACAGCAGAATGACCGGACGGGATGGATCGGCATCCCCAGCGTGCCGCCGGAACGGGCCGCACAAGCCTTCGTCGCGTTCTACCTGGCCATAGCGGCAGCAATCGCGATAGACATACTGTTGATTACCTACAATCACCAGCCGGAGACGTGGCAGTTGACCGCGGAGAGGGTCTTTGACGATGGCGGCCAAATCGTGGCCTGGGCGCTGGCCGCGACCTGGCCGCTTATGGAGGCAATGAGAATGGTATTCGCAACGATTTTTGAAAAGCGGACGTACCAGAGGGGCAAGGATGACGCCAATCGACTTTGGAGAGAATGGCTCCGGCGCCGGGAACAAGCCGAGGAGCGAGGCGAAACTTTTGACGAACCGCCGCCAGACATCAGCAGGAGCAATCCCGGCAAGCCCGCATAGCAACCGCACAAATCCGTTTCGCCTCACACCGACTTGGCCGGGAGCGATGAAATGCAGTTCGGCGTCTTCTACCAAATCCCCTGCAGCGAGGGCCAAACTCCGGCCGACCGTTACGCGGACGTGATGGCGCAGGTCCAACTTGCCGACAAACTTGGCTACGACATGGCCTGGCTGGCTGAGTTGCACTTCGCCCGGCACTTCTCGGTCATGCCAGCGCCCTTGCTTATGGCCTCGGCTTTGTCGCAGACCACCGAGCGGATCATGCTCGGAACCGCGGTGAACCTACTGCCCCTGCATCATCCGCTGCGCATCGCGGAAGAGGTGGCTACCCTGGATGTCCTGTCGGGCGGACGGGCCGTTTTCGGCATCGGGCGCGGGTCGAACCCCAACCACTACCGCGGTTACGGCATCCCCATCGAGGAACGCAACGACCGCTTCGTGGAGGGCCTGGACCTGGCCCTGCGCGCCTGGAAGGAGGACGTGCTGGACTACAACGGCCGGTACTACCAGGCCGAAGGCATCCGCCTGGAACCCAAGCCGATCCAGCAGCCCCATCCGCCGGTGTACATTGCGTCCAACGGGGCCGATACCTTCCCGCTGGTGGGCAGCCTCGGCCACAGCATCCTGGTGACCCCGCTGATCATCACGGTGCAAGGCGTCAGCGACGGGCTGGCCCACTACCGCGACACGCTGGCCGAGCACGGACACGACCAATCGGCGGTGAAGGTGGTGGTCAACGTGCCGGTATACGTGGGTGAGACTTCCGAAGCCGCCAGAGCCGATTTCGCCCCGACGGTTAACAACTATCTGGGCACCCTACGAAGCATGCAGAACAATTCGCGCGGATCCAGCCGTGCCAGCCAGCTCACCTATGAGGGCATATACGACGAGCTCGGCGCTATCGGCGATCCGCAGCGGGTCACCGAGCGGCTGAAGCAGTACCAGGAACTGTACCAACCCCAGGAATTCATGTGCTGGTTCAACATCGGCGGAATGTTGAGCAACGAGGAAGTCGGGAGGTCGATGCAACTGTTCGCCGACGAGGTGATGCCGCACTTTAAAAGTGCCTGACCGGGAATGATTCGCATTACCATAGTAAAATAGCGCCACGGCCGCAGAAGGAATCCGCCATGACTACCGCCGATACTCCCCCGCAGACTTTGCCTGAAGTTGCTCAGCTGGCCATGGAAAATAGCCAGAACATAGCGACCCTTATCGAGAAATTCAGCGAACTGGCCGCCACCACGGCGCAAGTCGCCAGTGAGATGGCAGACCAACTCGCCGCCGCCCACGAGCGGCTGGTGCAAACCGTCGCGGGCTTGGTTCAGGAGGACCGGGCACGACTGGCCACTCTTACGACAGGCCTCGACAATCTACGCACTGACGTTTCCAATCTGACCGCCAGCATCGCCGGTTTATCCGAAGCGCAGCGGGAAACCAACGATCGCGTAACGCAGATGAACGGGCACCTGACCACCCTGTCTGGCCGGGTCGCCAATCTGACCGGCGCACGATACGAGAAAGAGGCCAGTCGACTGGCGCAGCGTCACGTCCGCAAGCAACTGAACATCATTAACGCAGCTGTTACCCACACCGATTGGGAGCCCGGGCCCTTGGTATCAAATGCCGTCAACTCTGATGAAATTACCGACGCCGAAGCCGAGGACTTGAACCGTATCGATCTGGTCATAACCGGACAAGATGGAACTGGTAATACCGTCCATGCCGCAGCGGAGATATCTATCACCGTAGAACCCAGCGACGTGACCCGTGCCGCCAGCAGGGCAGATATTTTGCGAAAAGTCACCGGGCAAACTGTCCACGCTGCCGTGGTTGGAAGCAGTAGTACACCAGAGGCTATTGCCATGGCTGAACGTTGCAAGGTGATCATACTGACCATACCGGCGCCAGCAAATGAGAACTGAATCTTGCCGCTATGGTTTTGCATCATAGGAAGTGCTATGGAAAGCGTGCTGCTAGTCGTGGGCTGGTTGCTGGTTGTTATTGGCGCGTTGGCCGGTGTCTTGGGCATCTGTACGGGTGCCATCGGATTCGTAGGTGGGTGGTTTGAGGGGGGAATAGGTGTTACTGTGCTGGCAATTATCGGGGGAATTCTCCTCCTGATCGGCATGGGCATACTTGGGATCTGGTTTTTTGCGTAGCGGGGATAAACCGCCAAATTCACAGTTTCCAGCGATGGCCGCAAGTCATAAAACCGGGGGGCTATTCGAGCACGAGCGCGAGCAGCGCTTGCGGCAAACGGCCCCACTGGCAGAGCGGATGCGACCTGCCACCTTGGACGAATTCGTCGGGCAGGAGCACATCCTTGGCGCAGACCGGGTCCTCCGCCGGGCCATCGAAATCGACCGCGTGCCGTCCATCCTGTTCTGGGGACCGCCGGGCTCCGGCAAGACCACGCTGGCCCGGCTCATCGCGAGCGTGACCCGGGCGTATTTCGAACCTGTCAGCGCGGTGTCGGCCGGGGTAGCTGACCTGCGCAAAGCGGTGGCCGGAGCCCGGGAACGCCAGGCCCTCCACCAGCATTCCACGATCCTGTTCGTTGACGAAATCCATCGCTTCAACAAAGCCCAGCAGGACGTGATCCTGCCTCACGTCGAAGACGGGACCGTCACCTTCATCGGGGCAACCACCGAGAACCCCTCGTTCGAGGTCAATGCGCCCTTGCTATCCCGGTGCCGGGTGTTCACGCTGAACGCCCTTGACAATGACGCTGTCGCAGCCATCATCGAACGAGCGCTGAAGGACGACCGTCGCGGCCTGGCCCCGCTGGCGCCCCAACTGGAACAGGAGGCTATGGCTCACCTGGTCAACATCGCCAACGGCGACGCGCGCGTGGCGTTGAACGCGCTGGAGATGGCGGTGGTGTCCACCCCGCCAGGCGAGGATAGCCAGCGCCGGGTCACGGTGGAAGGCATCGCCGACGCCCTGCAACGCCGCACTCCACAGTACGACAAGGCGGGCGACAGCCACTACGACACGATCTCGGCCTTCATCAAGTCGGTTCGCGGCTCGTCGCCCGACGGTGCGCTCTACTGGCTGGCCCGGATGCTGGAAGCCGGGGAAGACCCCATGTTCATCGCCCGCCGGCTGGTGATCCTGGCAGCAGAAGACATCGGCCTCGCCAACCCCGGCGCGCTGCCCGTGGCCGTGGCGGCGCAGCAGGCGGTGCACTTCGTGGGCTTGCCCGAGGGCCGCATCCCGCTGGCCGAAGCAACGGTGTACCTGGCAACCTCGCCCAAGAGCAACGCCGCATACATGGCGCTGGAACGCGCGCTGGACGACGTGCGCGGGCGACCCCACGAACCGGTGCCGCTGCACCTGCGCAACGCGGTGACCGGCCTGACGCGAGGCATGGGATACGGCGCAGGGTACAAGTACAGCCACGACTACGAAGGACACTTCGAGGCACAGGAATACCTGCCGCCGGAGTTGTCCGACCGGCAGTACTACGAGCCGTCGGACCAGGGCTCGGAAGCCGCGATTGCCGAAAGGTTGCGCCGCTGGTGGAGTAACGCCCGTTAGCGTAACCCGACTATACCTTCAGATGCGGCAGCCCGGCTCCAAGCGCATCATGCCAGCGGGCTGAGGCGGCAGCCTGTCGCCACGGCACGGGCGGCTCCGGATCGGCGGGAATGGGCTGCAATTGCACCTGCCACACGCCGTCGTCGAGCCACTGGCCGTGCTTGTAGCCCACTTTCTCGTAGGTGCCGATCCGCTGCATACCCATTGACTCGTGCAGGGCGACGCTGGCCGGATTGGGAATGGTAATGGCGGCCACCGCCACGCAATAGCCCTGGAGCGCCAGACATTGGAACAAGGACGTGTAGAGAGCCCGGCCGATGCCGCAGCGGCGGTATCCGGGATGGACGTAGATGGTAAGTTCGCACGTCCATCTATAACCTGCCCGCGTTCGGAACGGGCTGGCGTAAGCGTAGCCTGCGATTTCGCCGTCGTTATCGCACACCAGCCACGGCATCCGCTTCAGGGTTGAGCGGACGCGATCCCGGAATTCCGGCAAAGACGGCGGTTCGTGCTCAAACGAGATGACCGTTTCCCGCACCACGGGAGCGTAGATCGCCAGCATTTGCTCAGCGTCGAGTTCGGTGGCCATGCGGATCTGAGCGTCCATGGGTCTCCGGAGGAAGATATTCCTTGGCGTTGAAATGTGTATGGACGGTTGGACCCTGTTTCCCGGTCCCTCGGACCATCTTCATTGACCCGCATAGGGGTTCAGGGCGATGTATATACGTGCAGCAGTTGCGATACCGATTGGTTGGGGAGCAGCTTCCGATCGATGACCGCCCGGACCTGCCACCCGACGAACGTGTGGTTGGCCAACATCGTCGGCATCAGGGGGTCAGGCACCGCCAACCGGAATGCCCACTCGGTCTCCTCGTTCGCAGCCAGTAATGCCGGGCGCTGCAGCACCTCGCTGTGTTCGATGACCCGCGCCTGCTTGCTCCCCGATCGTTCCCAACGCATCAACTCGACGCGCAACTCGCGCGCCTTCACCGCCGACCGACAGTTGATCGACACGCTGCCGGTCACGATCCCACCGTTGGCCACGTTAGGCGAGTCCAGAGACAGACCCATGGTGACCTTGCGATAGGATCGGCTGGCTGGAATCTCGTCCAGCAACGGCAAGCCGTCCAGCGGGTCGACATCCGACCGACTGAACACCACCAGTTCCTGCTCGCAGTGTGCCGCCCGCCCTCGGGCCAGATTGGCCAGCCATCCGTCCCCGGTCGGCAACCAGTCGGCCCGGGTCAATATCGTCGCCGACAGTTCCCACGAGATGCGGGCATACTTGCCCTTCACCGTGGGTGGCGCAGCATCGGGGAGACGCAGGCGAACCGGATAATGGTGCGGAACCCCTCCTTCCATGGCCACGTCTTCCGCGAATACCTCGTCGATGTGCGCGGGTCCGACGGTGCGTCCGCCGCGCCTCCCGGGCAACATCATCTGGGGTACGGCGTCCCGCGCCGAATCCACACGCACCAGTTCAATACGTGACAACCGGAGCACCCCCAACGCCGCCTGGAAGGAGAGATGAGGGGTTACCAGGACATCCACATCGAGAGTGTCCCCGGCGTACAGCGGGCGTGAGTCGATGGCTACGCTGATATCGGCGTTGGGCGATGCGGATTGCCGGAGCATGAGGCATAGACCGGCTCAGTCGTCAACCATCGACATGAGCCGGCGTCCCGCCGGTCTCAGGATGCGCGGATCGCCGCGATTGCCTCGTCGGCCAACACGATGTCCGCCTGACGGTTGAGGATGCGTCCGATCAGAAAATCGTGCACGTCCGGCTCGCTGTCGGCGCAGCAGTCCTCGACGATGTACAGGCGATAGTCGCGGTCGGCGGCAAACCGGGTGGTGGACAGCACGACCCCGCTGGTCGCGTAACCCAGCAGGATGATGGTGTCGATATTGCTTCCGGTCAGCGCCACGTCGAGACCGGTGCCAAAAAGTGCGTTGACCCGGTGCTTGCCCACCACAACCTCGTCGTCCCGGGGGCGCACGTCGGGATGGATCAGCGAGATCGGGTCGAAGACCGCCGGTTGGCCCGAGGCTTTGCGCGCGCTGAAGGTCTTGTTGCGCTCGCTGATCTCGGGATACCCGGGCCGGAACACGGTGGCGCAGTAGCAGACCATCAGGCCCGCCTCGCGGGCAACGGCCTGCAGTCCCGCCGTGCGGGCAACCACCCCGCGCTCGACGGCGTGGGGCAAGTTGCCCATCGCCTCGGCGTAAAAATCAGCGATGAGCAGCGCGGTCGTATCGCGGTTGATGGTGAAATCGGCCATGGCGGACCTCTAGTTGGCTGCGGCCAGGCGGCGCACCGTGCCGTTGACCCGCGACAGCGCCTCGTCAACGTCCACCGAAGAGATGTGCCGGTGTGTCACCATGCGCAGCGACTGCTCACGGCTGTGGCTGACCAGCACTCCGTCCTCGCGCAGGGCCGCGATGACCTCGCGGGCCTCGCCGACCTTCTCGCGATCAACCTCGAAGATCACAATGTTGGTGTGGATGCTGTCGGGACCGACGGTCAGGCCATCAATATCGGCCAGGCCGGCCGCCAGGCGGCGGGCGTTGGCATGGTCGTCAGCCAGCCGCTCAACCATCGTGTCCAAGGCCACCAGTCCGGCGGCAGCCAGGACGCCGGCCTGTCGCATGCCCCCGCCTACCATCTTGCGCCACTTGCGTGCCTTGGTGATGAACTCCTCGGAGCCGCACAACACCGAACCCACCGGACAGGACAAGGCCTTGGAAAGGCAGAAGCTCACGTCGTCCACGTCCTTGGTCAGCTCGGATACCGGAACCTCCAGGGCCACCGCGGCGTTGAAAATCCGCGCCCCGTCCAGGTGCACCGCCGCGCCGGCCGCGTGGGCGACCTCAACCACCTCCCGGGTGTCCTGCGGGGTCATCACGCCGCCACTGCAACGATTGTGCGTATTTTCCAGGCACACCAGCGTGGTCGCCGGAACGTGGATGTTGGAGGCGTCGCGGACGGCGCTCGCCACTGATTCCGCTGAGATCCGGCCGTTGGCCTCGTTGGGCACTAGCCGGACCTGGGCGCCGGACAACGCTGTCGGGCCTCCTGACTCGTTCCAGAACATGTGGGCTTCCTGGCCCATGATCATCTCGTCGCCGCGACTGCACCAGGTCAGGGCGGCGATCAGGTTGCTCATCGTACCGCTGGCAGTCAAGAGCCCGGCCTCCTGGCCCAGCATCTCGGCGGCGCGTTCCTGCAGCGCGTTGATCGAGGGGTCCTCCCCGAATACGTCGTCGCCGACCTCGGCATCGGCCATCGCCCGGCGCATCTCGTCGGTGGGGTGGGTAATGGTGTCGCTGCGCAGGTCGATGACTGCCATGAAGCCTCCAGATTCAAAGGGAATTCTCGGTTTGCCCAGCGTATGCCGGGTCGGCGCCATTCTAGCACAATGGCTGATGGCTGCCGCCGGCCATCTCTTCTCGGAACCTGCTATCATGTTCCGACTTTCACCATCAGCACAAGATCGGCCGGAGGCGGCACCATGCGACAGAGCGCGGTCAGTTTCATAACCAAAGGAATGACCCTTGAGGGCATCATCGCCTTGCCGGACGGCGAAGGGCCGTTTCCCGGAGTGGTGATGTGCCATCCCCATCCGCTGCACGGCGGCAGCATGGACAACAACGTGGTTGTGGCTGTGACCTTCGGCCTGGCCGACGCCGGCATCGCGTCGCTGAGGTTCAACTTCCGCGGCGTGGGTAACAGCCAGGGCGAGCACGCACACGGCGAAAAGGAGCACGAGGAGACCCTGATGGCCATGGAGTTCCTGGGAGCCCTGCCCGACGTGGACGACGACCGGATCGGACTCGGCGGCTATTCCTTCAGCACCCGGGTCATCTGCGCCCACAAACAGCTGTACAAAAAGCCCCGGGCCATCGCTCTGGTCGCGCCGTCCCTGGAGGCGATTACCGACAGCCCTCTCCAAAAGGACAAGACGCCACGCATGATCATCACCGGAGACCGGGACCGTCTGGTCAACTCCGATGGCGTCGACGAACAGCTGGGCAAGTTCAATCCCCCGGCGGATTACCACGTGGTGCCCGGCGCCGACCACTTCTGGGTGGGGCAGGAGCGCCAGATGGCCGAGAAGGTCGTGCAGTTCTTCGTGGACCATCTGGCCACACCCTAACCCCATGTCCCGGCCGCGGAGAGATCGCACGCCGATCTATCGGGATTGGACCCTGCTGCAGTTAGCGGCTTTGTCCCTGGCTCTGGACCAGCTCACCAAGTTTGTCGTCCGGCAGACCCTGGAATGGCATCACTCCTGGCCGGTGTACGGATTCTTCCGCTTTACCCACGTACAAAACACCGGCAGCGCCTTCGGACTGTTCCAGGGTAACAACCTGCCGCTGCTGATTGTCTCGCTGGTCGGCGTGGCGGTCCTGGCATACATCTACAAGACCCAGGAACGGCCCGGCATCCTGATGCGGGTCAGCATCGCCCTGATGCTGGGCGGTGCGCTGGGTAACCTGGTGGACCGCATCTGGCAGGGACACGTGACTGACTTCATCGACATCGGACCGTGGCCGGTGTTCAACCTGGCCGACTCCTCGATAGTTGTCGGCCTGGTCATCCTGGCGTGGGTGCTGGTGGTGAACCGGGACCCATCCTCCCGGGTGGAGCCCGTCAGAGCATCCGCCTACGCCGCCTGCCCGATTTGCGACGGAGCAATGATCACCCTGCCCAACGGCGCGCGCTGTGCCGACTGCGGCGTTCGCGAACGCATCGTAGCTCGTCAGAAGCAGGATTTGCCGGATTAGAGGATTGTCAGGATTGGGCACAAGCGAGAGGTACGAATTTGTTGTGGGCGACGATCCCAACCCCTCTCGGTTGGATGCGTGGCTGGCCCAGATCCCGGATCTGACCGCCGCCGGCCTCTCTCGCAGTCGCCTGCAAGCCCTGGCCGCCGACGGCCTGATTACCGTGAACGGAACCGTCGCCCGCGCCGCCCAGCGGGTTCGCCCGCTCGACACCGTAACGGTGTGGGTCCCGCCGGCCCGGTCTCCGGCGGACCTGGTCCCCCAGGACATACCGGTGTCAGCCGTCTACGAGGACGAGCACCTGATCGTGGTGGACAAGCCGGCGGGCCTCCCGGTCCATCCCGGCCCGGGGCACCCCGACGGCACCCTGGTCAACGCGCTGCTGGCGCGGTGCCCCGACATCCGCGGCATCGGCGGCCAGCTGCGGCCGGGCATCGTGCACCGGCTCGACCTCGACACCTCCGGCCTGATGGTGGTGGCCAAGACCCAGCGAGCTCACCAGTGCCTCACTGAACAACTCAAGAACCGCGAGTTTCGCAAGGAGTACCTCGCCGTGGCCGTGGGCATGGTCACTCCGGAGTCGGGGACCATCGACGCGCCCATTGCGCGGGACCCACGGCACCGCCAGAAGATGGCCGTGGACGCCGGCGGCCGCGCCGCCCGCACTCACTACGAGACCCTGGAGGAGCTGGAGGGGCACACCCTGCTCAACCTGGTACTCGAAACGGGTCGCACGCACCAGATCCGCGTGCACCTGGCCTACCTGGGCTACCCACTGCTGGGCGACGCCGTGTACGGCAAAGCCAGCGCCCTGACGAGCCGGCAGTTCCTGCACGCGGCGCGGCTGGGATTCCTCCATCCAATCACCGGCGACTGGATGCAACACTCGTCTGATATCCCTGGCGACGTGTCCCCCGTCCTGGATACGCTGCGTGCACGGTCAGCGAAAAATCATTAGGCCCTCGCGCGCACTCGCTTTGGCGGCTGCGTCCGCCGGATAGCGGCGGGTGCAGTAATGGGTATCCGCTGGGGAACCGGAACCGCCGTCTCGGCGGTAACCGGGCCGCGGCGTCCAGCAGGGCCTTTTCAAAGTCACTGCGGCAACCTTCGCGCCACCCAATCGTCATTCCTGCGAAAGCAGGAATCCAGGGTCCGCCGTCAATAGGGAGGTTCTGGGTTCCCGCTTTCGCGGGAACGACGGGTGGACTTTGAAAAGGCCCTGGGCGTCCAGGCAGGCCCATTGCCATTGCGGGTCCACGTAGGCCAGTTCCTCGCGTCGGTGATAACCCGGCAGTCCTTTCGTTCCAGTCGTCCGTGGCGGCAGCTTAACCTCACATTTGGAGATATCTGAAATGCGATGGCCCTGCGGTCGTTACTGAGACCGGGACGCGCCGAAGGCACGGCTGCCCCGGCCGGCAGGGCCTTTCCAAAGTCCCGGATGGCTGCCTTGAACCATGAGCCGTCATTCCCGCTTCCACGAGAATCCAGCAGGTCGCTTGGTTCGGTCGGTATGTTCTGGATTCCGGCTT
>JAPPMU010000027.1 GCA_028873965.1 Chloroflexota bacterium | reverse complement strand
CCGGCATCCGCCTGCCACGTCAGGGCTTTTCCAAAGTTAATCCGTCATTCCGGCGCAAGCCGGAATCCAGAACATACCGACCGAACCAAGCGACCTGCTGGATTCTCGTGGCAGCGGGAATGACGGCTCATGGTTCAAGGCAGCCATCCGGGACTTTGGAAAAGCCTTGCTGCGACATGCGCCACCATTGACATTGGGGGCGCCATGTGCTGCCTGCGGTTTATGCCGCTGCCCGCGTTGAAAATCGCCACCATCCCCTGCTAAAATTGTAGGGACACTGGGGATTAGTCTAGTGGTAAGACGCCTGACTCTGGATCAGGTATCACAGGTTCGAATCCTGTATCCCCAGCCATTTCTTTTGCCCTCGGCGCCCGCCCCGGCGGGCTTTTTGGTGAGTGCCCCAAGCGCGGTCGCTGACGCGCAACTGTTCTGGTTGTTGTCATTGCGAGGCGCTTGCGCCGTGGCAATCTCGTCCTCGCGCCGGAGCCGTCTCCCCAATGATCCCACTACTCTAATGAGATTGCCGCGCTGCGCTCGCACTGACTGTTCAGGCCAAACTGGGTGCTCATCAGGGTTTGCCCCGACCCCGATTAAGTCAAATTATCCTGTCTATCCCGTTCATCCTGTTTATCCTGGTAAATCTGGAACCTTGCACTTGAGACTGGGTACGCGCGAGCAACCCGCCCAAGTTGCGCCTCCCCATGGGCTGGGATAG
The DNA here is from genome assembly GCA_028873965.1 of Chloroflexota bacterium. Taxonomy (GTDB): domain Bacteria; phylum Chloroflexota; class Dehalococcoidia; order Lucifugimonadales; family UBA3495; genus Bin87. Next base: position 59,093 of record JAPPMU010000027.1, on the reverse strand, counting down.
ACTGATCGGCATCACCAGACGAACCGCACAGGAGCCCCCGTGACCACGATTACCAGGACCCCCGAGGAAGCCCGCAACCAGATCGTCAGCATGGTGCGGGACTTCGTTCGCCGCGAGGTCGAGCCCGCCGCCGCCGACCACGACGCCAACGACACCGTGCCCTACGAGCTCATCGACCAGATGAAGGAGCTCGGCCTGTTCGGCATCAACGTGCCCGAAGAGTACGGCGGCATGGGGCTGGACTACACGACGTTCTCCATGATCTTCGAGGAGATCAGCAAGGGTTACATGGCCCTCACCGGCGCGCTGGGCACCCACCACATCCTGACCTACGTGCTCACCCACTACGGCACCCAGGAGCAGCGGGACCGGTTCCTGCCCCGCCTCGCCAGCGGCCAGATGCGCGGCGGCCTGGCCCTCACCGAGCCGGGCGGCGGCAGCGACGTGGGCGCGTTGCAGACCCGCGCGGTCAAGGACGGCGAGGAGTACGTGGTCAACGGCTCCAAGATGTTCATCACCAACGCCGAGTCCGGCGACGCCTTCTGCCTGCTGGCCCGCACCAACCCCGACGCTTCCCTCAAGCACCGCGGCCTCTCCGCCTTCGTCATCGAGAAGGACGGCAGCCCCGGCTTCAAGGTGGGCCGCCACCTGGACAAGCTGGGCTACCGCGGCCTCGATACCTGCGAGCTCTTCTTCGAGGACTTCCGTATCCCCGCCGAGAACCTCATCGGCGGCGAGGAGAACGTGGGCTTCGGCCAGGTGATGAGCGGGCTGGAGACGGGCCGGATCAACGTCGGCGCCCGCGCCGTCGGCGTCGCCCAGGCGGCTCTGGACGCCTCCATGCGCTACATCCAGCAGCGGGAGACTTTCGGCGTCCCCATCAGCCAGCACCAGGCCATCCAGCTGAAGATCGCCGATATGGCCACCAAGATCCAGGCGGCGCGGCTGCTGGTGTACGACGCCGCCGCCAAGAAGGACAGCGGCGAGCGCATCGACCTGGAGTCGGGCATGGCCAAGCTCTTCGCCAGCGAGGTCTGCGGCGAGGTCTCCATGGAGGCCATGCGCATCCACGGCGGCTACGGCTACACCAAGGACTTCCCCGTGGAACGCTACTACCGCGACGCCCCGCTCATGATCATCGGCGAGGGCACCAACGAGATCATGCGCCTGGTGATCGCCCGCCAGCTCCTGCGCCGGCCCGAGTACCAGCTGTAGGGCGTTCTCCTGATGGTTACGAGAAAACTCTTCGGGGTGGCGGAAGAGTCCGGCTCACCGCGCGAGTCGCCGCCACCTTACCGTAAGTTCGGTGCCACCCTGCACTGCGGGGATTTTCTGGAAGTGTCCGCCGAGTGGCCGTCGCCTACGGTCATAATCGTTGACGGCCCTTACGGTGTGGGGAGCTTTCCCGGTGATCCGGTCTCTCACGAAGCATTGCCCGAATGGTATCGGCCGCACGTCGCCCGCTGGTCGCAGCGGTCTCTGCCGGAGACCACGCTTTGGTTCTGGAATACGGAAATCGGCTGGGCCAGCGTACATCCCGTGTTGGCAGAACACGGATGGGAGTATCGTTCCTGTCATATATGGGACAAAGGAGTCGGGCATATCGCCGGGAATGCAAACAGCAAGACGTTACGTCGCTTTCCCGTGGTCACCGAGGTGTGCGCCCAATACGTTCGCAAGGTTAATGTCGGAATCGACGGGTCGTCGCTGAGTTTGAAGGAATGGGTTCGGTCGGAGTGGGAACGTAGCGGCTTGCCGTTGTACAAGGCCAACGCCGCGTGCGGGGTTAAGAATGCTGCCACGCGCAAATATTTGACCAAGTGTCATATGTGGTACTTCCCCCCGCCGGAAGCATTTGAGTCGCTGGCTCGATATGCCAACGAGCATGGGAATCCGCAAGGCAGGCCATACTACAGTCTGGACGGCGTCAACCCGGCTTCGGCGCACGATTGGGCGCGGATGCGGGCAAAATTCCACTGCGACGTCGGAATCACCAACGTCTGGCGGGAACCGGCAGTTCGCGGAGGGGAGCGGATAAAAGACGCCTACAAGTGCGTACACATGAATCAAAAACCGTTGCGCCTTCTCGAACAGATAATTGCGGCGACGTCTGACCCGGGCGATGTGGTTTGGGAACCATTCGGCGGGCTTTGTTCTGTCGCCATTGCCGCAGTGAACCAGGGTCGAGAGTGCCATAGCGCGGAAATACTGCCTGATTATTTCGCAGCAGCTCGCGAAAGGCTTGCTTACCATGCCGCCCCCTGATCCGTCACAACCTGCCGATGCTTGGGAACATTATTCGATTTACCGCCGGGTGATCGACGCCATCTACGCAGTGCCGGCGCACTTCACCAGCCGAACCGCCATCGAAGGCATCGCCGCGACCGACCTGCAGACTCTCAACACGGTGTTAGGCGCAACAATCGAAGAACAGGTTGTGGCAACGCTTAACCGAATGCGGGCGGTTTGGGACCCCAACGAAGACTATCAACGGTTTTTCTTCCAGCGTCAGGCACAAGTGTTCCCGGATGTGCTGTTGAAAGCTGATCGTAACGGCCAGGAAATCGTGCTCGGTATAGAACTCAAGGGTTGGTATCTGTTGTCTAAAGAGCAGATGCCGAACTTTCGGTTCCAGGTCACGGCAGGGGCGTGCGCGGACGCGGACCTGATTGTGGTGGTTCCTTGGGCTTTGAGCAACGTTTTGTCGGGGGTTCCGGTAACTTACAAACCGTTCGTCACCCAAGCGAAATATGCCGCCGAATACCGAAACTACTGGTGGGCGAACGTCCGACAAACCAAAACCGACACCAGGATCACAGTACCGGAGGGGATCAACCCTTATCCAGCCAAGAGTGACCACGTCGCCGACCGTCCCGTCAGCGATAGCGGCGGCAATTTCGGGCGATTGGCGAGGATGGGTATAATGGACGGATACATCTCGGAACTGCTTGACCTCCCTCTCGCAGGAATCCCTGCAAGGGGTTGGATTGGCTTCCTGAAACAATTTGAGCAGTAGCTACGCACTGGTTCCCATTCGTCAGGAAACTTCCATGTCCCAACCACCATCCGGCCGATCCTCGACCCTCGACTTGCTGCGGCATCTGGCCATCATGTCGTGGGTGGCGTTTCTGCTGGCTACCCAGCCGCTCTGGATGCCGTTTTTTCTGGTCGGCGCGATGCGGCAGCGGCGAGCGATACGCGCTTTCATCCGTGAGCGAGCCGGGGACCGCAAGCTTGACGACATATCCATTCACGCGCTGACCATGGCCTGGATTGAGCAAAACCCTCATCTTCGTCCGAAGGGCTGGCAGGACCGCAAGTTTGAACAGCTCAAGTGGCGGTTCAAGAGCGTGGCCGAGCACCTCAATGAGCGAGGTAATTAACTCCATGACCCAACTGGAAACCCCACCCATCCGTCTCACCGAGCTTTCTCACTGCGCCGGTTGAGCGGCGAAGCTGAGCCTTGAGGACCTGGGCCAGGTCCTGAGTTATGTTCCGCTGCTGTCGCACCCTGACCTGCTCGTGGGCGCGGAGACCGGCGATGACGCTGCGGTCTATCGCATCAACGACGAGACGGCGCTGATCGTCACGGTCGACTTCTTTCCGCCCATCACCGACGACCCCTACGAGTTCGGCGCCATCGCGGCTGCCAACTCGCTGTCGGACGTCTACGCCATGGGCGGCAAGCCGCTCATCGCCCTGAACGTGGTGGGCTTCCCGGCGTCGCTGGACAAGGAGATACTGGGCCGTACCCTGCAGGGCGGCTACGCCAAGGCCGCCGAGGCCGAGTGCCTCATCGTTGGCGGCCACACCGTGGACGATCCCGAGCCCAAGTACGGCCTGTCGGTCATCGGCGTTGTGGAGCCCGGCAAGCAGGTCAGCAACGCCGGCGCGAAGGCCGGAGACGTCCTGGTCCTCAGCAAGCCCATCGGCACCGGCATCATCACCACCGCCGGCAAGCAGGGCGTGGTCGATCCCGACGTCATGTCCGGCGCTGTCGAGACCATGGCCGCCCTGAACCGGCCCGCGGCACAGGCGATGCAGCGGGTCGGCGTCAACGCGGCCACGGACATCACAGGGTTCGGCCTGATGGGCCACCTGAAGAGCATGGTCAAGGGCAGCGGCGTCGCCGCCGAGGTGAACCTGGCTGCCGTCCCCGTGCTGCCCGGCGCTCGGGAACTGCTGGACAACGGCGTCGCCCCCGGCGGCACCCACCGCAACCTCAGCAGCGTCGCGGACGTCGTGACCTGGGCAGAGTCCCTTACCGACAATGACCGCCTGCTCCTCTGCGACGCCCAGACCTCCGGCGGCCTGCTCATGTCAGTTCCCGCCGTCCGCGCCGACGCCCTGGTGGCTGCGCTCCGGGAAGAGGGCGCGCCCTGCGCCGCCGTCGTCGGCCGCATCACCGACGGCCCGGCCGGAACCATAACTGCCGCACCGTGACCCGACCCGGAGCTTTCTCATGACCACATCCAACCAGCAGCAGACCACGGGCACGCAGCCGGAGTTCGGCCTCAAGCGTCCCGACCAGATCAAGATCGCGCCCCCGGCCGGCGAGAAAGTCCCGCCCGGACAGTTCGTCGCCAAGACCTTCCCCGTACTCACCTACGGCGACACTCCGGAGATCGACCTGTCCACCTGGACCATCAGGGTCTGGGGTCTGGTGGAGCGTGAGATTACCCTGGACTGGCCGCAGTTCTGCGCCCTGCCCCAGGTGGTCATGGACGCCGACTTCCACTGCGTCACCCAGTGGTCGGCCCTGGACCAGACCTGGGAAGGCGTGCTGGTGTCGGACCTGCTGGAACTCGCCGGCGTTTCGCCCGAGGCGAAGCACGTCATGGCGCACTGCTTCGGCGACTACACCACCAACGTGCCGCTGGATCTGGCCCTGTCCGAAGGCCTCCTGGCCCACCGGCAGAACGGCGCCGAGTTGGGCAAGGATCACGGCTGGCCCCTGCGCCTGATCATCCCCAGCCGGTACGGGTGGAAATCGGCCAAGTGGGTCAACGGCATCGAGCTGATGGCCGAGGACGCGCCCGGTTTCTGGGAACAGCGCGGCTACAACAACAACGCCGACCCGTGGCAGGAAGAGCGGTTCTGGCCGGAGCTGACCCGGTAAAGTTAGTCCGTCATTCCCGCTTACGCGGGAATCCAGAGCCCTGCACGACAACGATGCCCTGGATCCCTGCTTACGCGGGCATGACGGATAATTGCAAAACGAAGGGCGGGTGCAAAACCCGCCCCCATTTTGTCAACCGTCGTGGCGGCTACGCTGCCTTGAGAAGCTCCTGGTGCTGGACGGGCGCAGCGGCCGGTTCTCGCTTGTCCATCTCGACGCCGGCGACGGGAGCGTCCAGGTCGCGCTGCAATCCACACTGGAGGCAGCTGACGAACATGCCGTATACGTCGCGTCGCAGCTCCAGGTCGCCGCGGCATTTCGGGCAGGCGTTGAACTTCAGTTTCATGGTTACCTCCTTCTTCCGAATATCGCGGCGACGATGCGCCGCAGGAAACCGGGGCGACGGCGGGTATAGTGCTGATAGCCACACGTGTAGCGGCTGCAGCGGTGGGCCTGTGTGATATGCAGCATGGTAAACACCTCCCGGTTTGGACTGTGAAGGCTTTCGTTATCCAATGCGCTCTGTGTATGCCCGTAACCTCCCAATTCGCCTGATATACGCGGGAAACCATTGACTGGATTGCGGTGTCTTTTCCACCCGGCGCGTCGTAATTTGGGGCTGGCCCGCCGGCTGCCAGGTGGCTGGATTCGATGGTACGCCTTGACACGATCCGTGTCAACAGTCTATATTGCCTCCGTAGCATGTGATATAATTCACGCATGGAGCGTCACCAAGATGCAACAGCGATGGACCAACCGACACGAGACCCGCCGCACTCGCTTGGAGCCCTATCCGACCCCCAGCGTAGAGGCGCCGGCGGCTTGGCCCGAGGGGATGTCTCCGGCGGCAACGCGCGGCCCGGAAACTCCGGAGGCGGCGGGGTCTGCTGCCAACGCTGCGGGTCCTAACATGGAGCTGGAAGGGGTGTACATCATTTCCGTGGCCGCCCGCCTGCTAGAGATGCATCCCCAGACCCTGCGCAAGTACGAGCGCCTCGGTCTCATCCAGCCCGTGCGCACCGTTGGAATGCTCCGGCTCTACTCGCAGGACGACCTCCGCAAGGTTATGCTGATCCGGCATCTCATGGACAACCTGGGACTCAACCTGGCCGGGGTCGAATTCGCGCTCAAGCTGGTGAACAACCTGAGCGTATTTTCCCGCCGGCTGGCTCGCGCCACCGACGACGCGGAGGTCGTGGAAAACATCCGTCAAGAGGTCGCCATGTTGTGCAACAGTCTCAGCCTGCCCGCGCCGGAGTGATCTCGACCGGATTACACTGGAAACCAAAATTCAGGAAAATGTAAATGGCAATTGATGAAACCCAACCGCCCGACGCACGGCAACCCGACGATCTCGAACCGGGTACGCTTGCATCGGATTTCTACGCCCCCGGGCCGGCCGAACCCCAGGAAGGCTCGGCCGACGAACCTCCCATGACGCCGGAACAAGAGGCGGCAATGCTTCGCATGGCGTTGGCGGAGGCCAACGAGGAGATCGCCCGCCAGGCCGACGCCGTCCAGCGCGGTCACGCCGACCTGGCCAACGCCCGCCGCCGTCATGACGAGGAACGGCTGACCATCCAGCGGCAGGCCAACAGCCGATTGCTGGTCGGGCTGCTGCCCATCGTGGACGAGCTGGACCTGGCGGTGAACCACCTGGAAAGCGGCGCCACCGCGCCCACGACGGAAGCATCCGACTCCTGGGCCGAGGGAGTACGATTGATCCAGCGCAAGCTGGCAGTCTTCCTGGAATCCCAGGGAGTCGCTCGCATCGAGTGCTTGGGCGAGCCCTTCAACCCGGAATTGCACGAGGCGGTGGGCATGGCCCAGGTCGGCGACGCCGAATCCGGCAGCATCGTCGAGGTCCTGCGACAGGGCTACCGCCTGCACGACCGGGTCGTCCAGGTGGCCCAGGTGGTGGTCAACCAGTAAATTGCATCGTCATTCCGGCGAAAGCCGGAATCCAGACTGAAATTAATTGAGGAGTTACAACAATGGCAAGGATTCTAGGCATCGACCTCGGCACGACCAATTCGGTGGCTGCGGTGATCGAAGCCGGCGAGGCTGACGTGGTTGAGAGCGCCGAGGGAAGCCGCATCACGCCCTCCGTGGTCGCGGTGAACGCCCGCAGCGGCGAGCGCTACGTGGGTCAAACGGCCAAGCGACAGGCCGTTACCAACCCCGACAACACCATCTTCTCCGTGAAGCGTCTCATGGGCCGGCGTTTCAACGACCCCGAGGTGCAGGACGCCTCCAGGCGCTTGCCCTACAAGATCGCCTCCGGCGACAACGGCGACGCCCACGTGGAGATGGCCGGCCAAACCTACGCGCCTCCACAGATCTCCAGCATGATCCTGCAGAAAATCCGCCAGGACGCCGAGGCCAAGCTGGGCGAACGCATCACCGAGGCCGTCATCACCGTGCCGGCCTACTTCAATGATTCCCAGCGCCAGGCCACCGTTGACGCCGGCAAGGTCGCCGGCCTGGACGTGAAGCGCATCATCAACGAGCCCACCGCCGCCGCGCTGGCCTACGGCATCGACCGGCAGCAGACTGACTCCAAGATCGCCGTCTTCGACCTCGGCGGCGGCACTTTCGACATCACCATCCTCGACCTCGGCTCCGGCGTGTTCGAGGTGTTGTCCACCAACGGGGACACCTACCTGGGCGGCGACGACTTCGACGAAGCCATTTTGAACTGGCTGGTCACGGAGTTCCGCGCCGAAACCGGGATCGACCTGTCCCAGGACCGCATGGCTCTCCAGCGGCTGCGCGACGCGGCCGAGCGCGCCAAGATCGAGCTGTCCAGCACCCTGGAAACGGAAATCAACCTGCCCTTCATCACCGCCGACGCCAGCGGCCCGCAGCACCTGGTGAAGCCCCTCAGTCGTTCCCGCCTGGAGCAGCTCGTCGGGAACCTGATCGACCGCACCGAAGGGCCTTGCCGTCAGGCAATCTCTGACGCCGGGGTCAACGCGGGCAGCATCAACGACGTCATCCTGGTCGGCGGCATGACCCGGATGCCGGCCGTCCAGGCCAAAGTCCAGCAGATCTTCGGCAAGGAGCCTTCCCGCTCGGTCAATCCGGACGAGGCGGTGGCCCTGGGAGCGGCGATCCAGGCCGGCGTCCTCGGCGGCGACGTGGGCGATATCGTCCTGCTGGACGTCACCCCGCTGACCCTGGGCATCGAAACCCTGGGCAACGTGACCACCGCGCTGATCCCGCGCAACACCACCATCCCCACGAAGAAGACCGAGACCTTCACCACTGCGGCCGACGGTCAAGGCAGCGTGGACATCCACGTGCTCCAGGGCGAACGGCCCATGTCGGCCGACAACAAGACCATCGGCCGTTTCATGCTGGACGGCATACTGCCGGCCCCGCGCGGCGTGCCGCAGATCGAGGTCACCTTCGACATCGACTCCAACGGCATCCTGAGCGTGTCCGCCCAGGACAAGGGCACCGGCAAGGAGCAGCGCATCGTCATCCAGACCAGCAGCGGCCTGTCCGACGAGGACATCGAGCGCATGATGGCCGAGGCCGAGGTCAATGAGGAGGCCGACCGGCAGCGGCGCGCCGAAATCGAGACGCGCAACCAGGCCGACAGCCTCGCCTACTCGGCGGAGCGGCTGCTGACCGAAAACGCCGAGACCTTGCCCGCCGACCTCAAGGCCGAGGCCGAGGGCAAGCTGGAGGCGCTCCGCTCGGCCATCGCGGCCAACAACGTGGCTCAAATGCAGACGGCGATGAACGAGTTGAACGAAGCCTTGCAGCGGGTGGGGCAGGCCGTATATTCCCAGCCGGGGGCGGGCGGCCCTGGCTCCGCTGCCGGTGGCGCCGACAGCGGCCCGGACGACACCGTGGAGGGAGAGTTCCGGGAAGTCTAAACGCAGGAGATGCGTGCCGGTTGGGGCGGGCGCTGCGTCCGCCCCGCTCAGCGCCGGGGAAACCGGCGGCGACTCGCGGACGTATTTCAGGTCACACCAACAGGCGGCGGTGGTACCGGCCAGTCCAATTCCGGGGTCGTCTCCGCTAGCGTGGCAGCAGCGCCCAGGGCTTGCCAAACCGTAAATCCCTTGTAAACTAGGCCAACGTCGTATTCGAGCGCCCCCAAAAGTGCTATAATGGCGTCGAGCTCAGCATCCGCCGCGGGTGCCGCCCCGACGGACATTGGGAGAGGAGCAATGGGCGCATCACAAAGAGAAAATACAGAAGTCACAGATTTGGATAATGAAAATCCGGTTGTGAGCGCCGCGCCAATAGGCGTGGACCATCAGGCAGGTCCCGAGGTAGAGGAGTACGAAACCGAGGCGCTGACCCCGCTTCAGTCGCACTACCTGGAAACTTTGCGACAACTGATCGTGGTGAAGAACGAATACCAGACGGCGCCCGAATTCGAGGGTTGGATGATGGACGCTATCAAACGCTCCATCTACTCCGCGCTGCGAGATTGCATGGAAGCCAACATCGGCGACGCGGCCAAGGAACTCCTGAACCAGGAACATCAGGTCAACTAGCCACTGGCTCGGAAGAAAGGCGGGTCGGGAGCCATGCTCCGGCCCGCTTTTTCGTTGCAGTCGAAGCAGGCCGGGTTGGCCTCGTCCCCGGTCGGGGCAGTCCCGGTCACATCCCCGAATCGGTCGAGCCGGCGGAATCGGTCGGATCGACGAGGTGATTGGACGTGCTATCCGGGCATCAGCGGCTTTCCGAATGCCAGGGGCTTTCGGTTTTCAATTGTGCCATTGCGAGCGAAGCGCGGCAATCTCTTCGCCGGAGAGAGCGTCGCTCAGGCAACGAGATTGCCACGTGGTTCGACAAGCTCACCATGAGCGGCTGCGCTCCTCGCGATGACAAACTGGGTACGCGAGAGAATGCCAAGCCGTTTGACAGACGTTTCCGCCCATATGCTATACTCACGTATGCGCTAGCCGAGGTGGTGGAAATGGTAGACACGCGGTCTTGAGGGGGCCGTGGGCTTTCGCTCGTGTGGGTTCAAGTCCCGCCCTCGGCACCATCACCGTCGCATAAAGACAACGTGACGATGATCAAGACAGCGCAGCGCAGGAACGAGGCGACGTAGCCAAGTGGTTAAGGCGGAGGTCTGCAAAACCTCTATTCGGCGGTTCGAATCCGCCCGTCGCCTCCATACTTTTGACGTTAATCAACGGTCATCACCTGAACGGCCCGCGAGGCCAGAGAAACCCGGCGCAGCGCTTTGGCTTGACTAGGCGTTGCGCTTTTTGGTTTTGAAACGTGCCGAGGTGGCGAAACGGCAGACGCGGCGGACTTAAAATCCGCTACCTCCCGGAGGTGTGTGGGTTCGAGTCCCTCCCTCGGCACCAAAATATCAATAAATGGGCGGTTCGTCGCTTGTTGATACTGAAAACAAGGACGAACCGCCCTCTTTTGCGCCCCGACGTGGGACAATTGTGGGACAAACCTACACAAGCGCACCGGACCGGACACGTCTGTACGGCATAAAACCGAACACAGAGACCAGTAGTCAGACAGCCGATTCTCGCGAGCTGCTTCCGGGGACACAAAGCCGACCGGGTCAGGTCTCTCCCGCGTAAGGCCAGGTATGGGCCGGTCAGCTGTCGGCGTCGTCCCTGCCGTTCTCGTGTCGGGTTTGGGGATTACCAACGCAGTGCGGTTTGGCCCTACCTCCGCCGCAACCGGGCTACTCAGCCGTCCGGCGGTCTTTTTCGGTTTCGGTGTGGTTGCCCAGGTTTTCGTGTATCCAGGCTCGCAACCTGTACGCTTCCGGGTCGTGGTGCGGGAACAGCTCGATGTGCCGGTTGATGTCGGCTAACGCCTGTTACCAGTCCGGGGTCGGAAGTTGCGTCAACACAATGGCGCGGTGCCCGTAGCCATAGGGTGGTGTGGGTCCAGCTCGATGGCTCGGCTGGCGTCCGCGACGCCCCTGTGGAGTTGAGGTGTGGGCGCGATGGTGTATGCGTGCTCTCGCCTGCGCCAGTGCCCGGCGTCGTCAGGTTCGAGTTCAATGGCCGTTGCGCATTGCCTCACCTAAAATGTTACCGAAAATGCGGAGGCAGCCACGTGGGTGGAGGCATAAGCAGGATGGCAAAGCAAGAATTATTGGTCACGCTGAGAGAGCGCTACCGGAGCTCCTCCAAGAAGGACAAGAGCCGGATCTTGGATGAGTTCATCGCGATCACTGGACACCATCGCAAACACGGCATCAGGTTGCTCAGCCAGGTTGGCGAGGACGACGAGGTTCCACGTCGGGCACGGGGCCAGCGTATCTACGATGAGGCGATCAGAGAGGCGGTGATCATGATCTGGGAAGCTGCGGACCGAATCTGCGGGAAACGGTTGAAGGCGGCGATGCCCCACCTGGTGGAATCCATGGAGCGTCATGGCCATCTTGATCTCGACCCGGAGGTGCGGGATCGGCTACTGGCGTCCAGCGCGGCCACCCTGGATCGCCTCCTGAAACCGATCCGTGCTACGGCGGGCAGCCCCGGCGGAAACGGTCGCTGGGCAAGCGCGTTCCAGTGCGTACCTAAGTACCGCGGCCTGCTGGACAAGATGCGCTACGGCAACGAAGGCGTCAGTAGGGAAAACGACGCTCGGGGCTCCCACAGATGAGCGAAGAGACCATCACCGAATTCATCGCCGGCACCTCGGAGACCTTAATGTCGGCGCGGCGCTCGTACGCACCCGCAGCCGGCGGAACTGTGCAACCACCCCAGAGTCCGTTCCACCACCCAGCGGTACACTCCCAGCCTGCTGCCGTGTTCCGCGCCCCGCCGAGCCAGGGACGGCGCGATGTGGAGCCTCCGTAATTCCTGACGATGCCGCCGCGAGTCATAGGCTCGGTCGGCGTGCAGCCGCTGGGGCCGGCGGCGGGGTCGGCCTCGTTGACCGCGCACCGGTGGCGCGGCCTCCACCAGAGCCTGCCCCGTACTGGATATGGGGGGCAGCAACTGGGTCACGTCGTGGCGATTGGCCTCGGTCAGGATGGCCGACAGGGGGTTCCGTTGGCCTCGGTGAGCACGTGATGCTTGCTCCCGGGTTCGCCCTGGTCCGTAGGATTGGGGCCGCTCTTTTTCCCCACGGCCCGCACCGACGCGCTGTCCACGCAAGCCCGGGACCAGTCCAGGCGGTCCGCACCATGCAATCGGGACAACAGCGTTTCGTGGAGCTTTTGCCACACTCCGGCTTGCTGCCAGTCCCGCAGCCGGCGCCAGCAGAGCCTGCCCCGTACTCGATACTGAGGATGCTGATCTTCAATACGAGGCGCCTATAAGCTTATTGAGGGTTCCTCGTAATCCTTTAGCTTGTTGTAGATTTGAAGCCGGTGATGGTAGGACTCCAAAACTATGATCCGGTCGTCTGCATCAACGTTGACAGCCACTGGCCGCCGGAACCGCCATTCAGGCTCCAGATCTGTCCGCCGCCTGGCCTTGATGATATCCGGATTGGCATCGATGTAGGTCTGGGCCCATGGCGAAGGCTCTTGGGCGTCACCGACCAGCGCCGTAATATATTGGCCGTCGGCGGCGTAGATCTGGACTCGGTGGTTCCCCCAGTCAGTTACGTATACATCGCCATCTGAGTCCACGGCTACACCGGATGGCCCTTTAAGCGAACCCACCCCGGCGCTGGAGCCTTCGAACTTAACGAGCAACTCTCCAGTAGGGGCGAATTTTTGCACCCGGTTATTTCCCCAATCCGCGACGTAGATGTTGTCCTGACGGTCGATGCAGATGCCCCATGGCATCTCCAGATCTCCGTCACCGCCACCTCGCTTCCCGAATTTGGACTGAAACTCACCGATCTGGCTGAAACTCTGCACCCGGTGATTCAAGCTGTCCACCACCCAAATGGTTCCCCGGGAGTCGAAAGCAATTCCTGACGGTCCGTTTAGCTGCCCGTCTCCGCTGCCGGACCTGCCCCAGTGATATCGATAACTACCCTCTTCACTGTAAATGGTTATCCGGTTGAGATACTCGTCCGAAAGGAACACCCGGCCGTGACTGTCCAAATCAATTGACCGGGGCCAAACAAAGCCGCCGTCTCCCTCGCCGACGGACCCGAACTGTCCTTGAAAATCGTGGTCAAAGTTGATCTTGGTGACACGCTGACCCAATTGTTCCACACCGCGGCTCAGCACGTAAATTCGACCGTTCGATCCCAGGACGAAATCTTGGGGAGTCCAAAATCCCCTGCCGTCCTGACTGTACATGCCTATGCAGTAGCTGTAGTCATACACCCGGCCGGCGGCGACGGTGGTCAGCATATCCCCTCTCCCGCGAACTATTTTGGGGCCCTGAAGCTACACGAAGGACATTTGCTCGAAGTGTCCACCGACGATGGGTACCGGGTCGAGTCCCAGCCACCTTTCCGCCAAGGTGGAGTAGAAGCCACGGAAATCGTAGTTGGGTTCCAGGTCTCCCTGGGTGAGATCCCCCGGTTTCAGCGAGGGATAGGTCCCGTACATTCCGCCATTCACCCGGTCGCCAATGGCGAACGCTACCCCAGCCGCTCCGTGGTCGGTACCAGTGCCATTGTCGCGGACGCGGCGCCCGAACTCGCTGAACAACATGACAACCACCTCGTCTGAGGCGTCGTGCTCACGCAGGTCGTCGAAGAAGTCGCGTATGGCACCGGAAATTTCCGTCCAAAGTTTTTCATGTGGTCCCAGCTGGTCATAGTGGGTGTCGAAGGGCCCGTGGGAGGTGTAAAAGACCTGGGTGCCCAGGCCAGCCAGATGCACTTGGGCCACGTCTCTGAAGCGCCTCGCGATGGCATTATTGGCGTACTCTACGTTTGAAGAGTAGGTTTCGGGAGCAACCCGGATGATGTCGGCTCCTCGCAACGCATCCCGTCCTGCCTGTCCCAGATATTCCATGGTCGGTCCGGTGCCGATGGTGGGAGCGTACATGCGGGCAAAGGTCTCCAACAACTGGATCCGATCTTGCTCGGAGGCGATTCCCGGATTTGATGAGAGTACACCGTATGAAGGAAGGTGGTTGACAGAAGTAACCGGAACCCCCTTCATGGCCATTGCCCGAGGCAGGCCCTGGCCCAGGTTAACTCCCTTCAGCACGTTCTCGCCGCCAGGATCCAAGTCCCGGACGACCTTGGCGAGCCAGCCGTCAATCCCGATGGAATCCGGCTCGCAGGTATGCCAGATGTCCATGGCGCGAAAGTGCGAACGGGGCGAATTTTCAAATCCGATCCCGTGAATGATTGCCATGTTGCCCTGGTCGTAGATTTCTTTCAACGGCTCCATTCCGGCCCGGAATGCCAGTTGGTCATCTATGGGCAGCAATTGGTCTTCAGGGATATGGACCTTGGGTCGGTTATCCCAATACAGGGGATTGCTATAAGGAACAATCGTATTGAGATAGTCGTTGGCCCCAGTTAGCTCCAGCACGACCAGCACAGGGTCTTTATGGGTTGATGACATTTTAATATCCTTCTCCATCAGTTGTATGCGCTTGCCTAGGCAAACTGATATTCTCGCGAGGCGGCAATCAAGGTCAGGATCTTGCCCACATTGTGCATTGTAGCCCTGAATTCTTCGTGGGTGCTCCAGGCCAGATCGCCGCATTTTTCGGCGTGGGCAATCAATTCAGAGTGGGTCGCCCTACTGACTTCCAACGGTCCCATCGCGTCGAGACAAGCTTCCACTATCGCCTGGGGGGAATAATCCCCATGCCCATGCACATTCACCAACACCCGTTTGACGATAGCCTGCACGCCGGGTAGTGAGATGTCTCCAAATATCCTCGCAGCAAAGTTCACCCGACGCATCAAAACGCCGGGGTCGATCCATTCTGAGCCGGTGTGCCAACCCTCCACGCTGGGAGGATTGAGCAGCGCCTGTCCCTGCCAACCGCACTCCAGCGCCAGATTGTTCAATCCTGGCTTGAAGCCTTCATAGTTGCCCGCCATGCGCACCGTGCCAACGATCAATTCAGCCGGGCTTTTCACCCGGGCGAAGCGGGCATTCTTGAAGAACTCTGAGTTGAACAACGCTCGTAAAATAGCCCGGATGTCGCCACCGGATTCATTGTAGGCATCCGCCAACAACTCGATGGCTTCAGGGTCAACCGGTGGCGTGACGTTCCAACTGGCGACATGGGGCTCGTCGGCGACGAAGAATCTGTAAAGGTGACGGGCCAGGAACCGGGCCGTAGCCGGTTGATCCGCAATGATGTCCACGATGTCTTCGCCGTTGAAGTTCCCGGTATGCCCCAGGAAGGTCTTCTCCTGATCGTCGTGGTCCTCAGGTTTGTAGTCGAATAGCCAGTGGAAACGACCGTAAGGATTACGGGGGATCTTCGGGGCAATCGTCCATCCGGTAAAGGCCCTGGCTGCTTCCCTGATATCATCCTCTGAGTAGTTTCCAACTCCCAGGGAGAAAAGCTCCAACAGCTCCCGCCCCCAGTTTTCATTTATGGCGCCGTCACGATTTCCCTGGTTGTCCAACCAGAAGATCATGGCTGGCGACTTTGCAACCTCTACCAGGAGGTCGCGATAAGTGCCCAATCCGTATTCACGGAAGATGGCAATCTGGCGAGTCAGCTCCAGCGGATTGTCCACCTTGGAGTTGCTGGTGGCGAACAACTGATGCCAGAAGAGGGCCATCTTCTCTTCCAGAGGACGTTGGGTGTTGATCATCCGGAACACCCAATTGGCCTGATTTATTGGCAGCGCCCCGGCCCCCTCATAACCCGGGAAGAACCGGTACAGCAGTTCGTCGTCTATGGCCGGCTGCCGCTCTGGATGCAGAAGCTCCTCAACCACGGCTTCGTAGCCTCTGGAGACACGCTCCTCCAGTTCCTCACGGGTATCACCAAAGCCTGCCCGTCTCATTAGATGGGCCATCAATCGAATGTCTTCTTGGTGGGGCATTACCGCCTCTCCGTTTATCGAGCCCAAAACACTGAGCCAGGCGCCGATTTACAGCATATTAGGATTCGCCAAGTCGAATGTCAACAAAAAGCCCGAAGCAGGCAACCGTTCAGAGTTGATGAGGCGAATTTGCCGGGTCCGCGGTCCCGCTGAAAAACACTGGCGCCCAAGCTCGAATCCACCGAAGGGAAACGTCGGCGGTAGTCGGACGAGGGATGAAGGGTCAAGGAACGGGCTGGCGAGGACCTGATGCCGATGAAAATGGACGATGCGGGATGTGGACGTCACGCCAGGGGGATGTTGACCGCCCGTGGTAGCGGCGTTGGGAGCGATCATCAGCGCAAATCGCTGACGGAGGCGGTCAGGTGCCCAGCCTGGGCGCTGATCGGCTAGGCGTGTGGCGGCATGGTGGACAGGTCAAACGCCGAGGACGGCGTCAGGAAGGGAGGAGCAGGACTCGCAGTCTCGCCAGGGCAGAGCTGAGCTGGTTTCGCCAAGGCCAGCCCTGGGGTAGATGCAGGGTGAGGCGCCGGGCCTTGCGGGTGATGCGTCCGGTCAGGGAGAAGAAGCGTTGGCGGAGCAACTGGTTGGGGAAAAGATACGTGCCCTGCCCACTGCGGCTGGCGCCGGATAGAGTCAGCCCGCACCTGCGCGTGCTGAATTGGTATGAGAGTTTTCGGAGACGTCGAAATCATAAGAACGTAGGAAGTGTCGAGCCATACGGCGAGGCCGTGGAGCACGTTGCGCAACCTCTCGGGGCGGGGATGAACTTGAACATTTTCAGACTATTCCAGAGATGGAAGCAGAAGGGCGCTGGTGGGACAAATAACGCTCCAGACGTTTTGCCTACGACGCCCCCGATACCCACCAAGGCTTTGGAGGAACTGGTAACTGACGACTTGGCGAACGTGGTCTCTCGCGAACCTGTGGCGCGGGGAGCGAACGACGCGGGTGTGCGACATCGAACGCATCGGTGAGGGCGGTTCGGCCATCCGGTTCGTGATCGGAGACCACGGCTCGGACAAGACATTTTTCCTGAACCTGGTACGGCTGGTCGCGCTGAAGAAAGGGCTGGTGGTGCTATCGGCGGACATCACGCCGGACCGGCGGCTCCACGGAACCGGTGGACAGGCGCGTTCCCTGTATGCGGAGATGGCCCGCAATACCGCAACGCGCAGCCGGCCGGAGGGTGGCGCCATGGCCTCGGTGGTGGAGCGTTCGCCACGCAGGTCATCAGGGATGCTGACGAGACGGGACAGGATGTTGGAGAGGTAATCCTGGAGAAGCTGGCGCACCTGCGGGAGATGACCGGCGGTTACGATTTCGCCGCCGTCATCGCCCGCTACTGGGAGGGGTACGACACCGGAAACGAGGAGCTCAAATCCGCGGCCCTGCGATGGCTTCGGGGCGAATATGCCACCAGGACGGACGCCCGCAGGGATCTCGGGGTGCGCACCATCGTGGATGACGCGAGCATCTACGATCAGGTGAAGCTCCTCGCGCTTTTCGTCCGGGAAGCTGGATACCGGGGCCTGCTGGTTTCCCTGGACGAAATGGTGAACCTGTACAAGATCGCCTCGTCACAGTCGCGTCAATCCAACTACGAGCAGCTGCTCCGCATATTGAACGACGTGCTGCAGGGCACCGCCCGAAACCTTCGGTTCATCATGGGCAGGACGCCCGAATTCCTCATGGACACCCGCCGCGGTCTCTACAGCTACCAGGCGCTCCAGTCGCGGTTGGCGGAGAACACCTTCGCGCGTGACGGGATGGTCGACCTGTCGGGTCCGGTGGTACGGCTGGCCAACCTGACCCCGGAGGACATGTTCGTGCTTTTGACCAACATCCGCCGGGTGATGCAGGACGACGAAAACGCTTGCCGGACGAGGCATTGACGGCTTTCATGGCGCACTGCTCCAACCGGATCGGCGACGCCTACTTCAGAACCCCCGGAACACGGTGAAAGAGTTCGTGAACATGCTGTCGGTGCTGGACCAGAACCCGGGCGTCCAGTGGCAATCGCTGATCGGTTCCGTGAACCACGAGGAAGACGCCGGCGCCGGTGACGATGGAATAGCCGAAGACGGAGCGGACGATGAGCTCACCTCATTCAAGCTCTAATCCATCCTCGGCCTTTGAGCTGCTGGCTGAGCCGGTTCGCCGTTGGATCTGGGACCAGGACTGGACCGAACTGCGCGACATTCAGGAGCGTGCGATCACAACGCTTTTGGAGGAAGACCAGGACCTGATCATCGCCGCTCCGACCGCAGGCGGCAAGACGGAAGCCGCATTCCTGCCGCTGATCTCGTCGGTCCTGACCGAACCTGGACCGGGAGGATTCGACCTGGTGTACGTGGCGCCGCTCAGAGCGCCGATAAACGACCAGCTGGACCGGATGGAAGGACCTCTGCGCGCGGGCCGAGTTGCCGCCCTATCCGTGGCACGGCGACATTTCTCAAGCGGTGAAGTCTCGCGCCCGCCGGAACCCGCGGGGCGTGCTGTTGATCACGCCGGAGTCTCTGGAAGCGCTGTTCGTGCTGAGGGGATTGGAAATCCCGACGCTGTTCGCCGGCGCCCGGGCAATCATTATCGACGAACTCCACTCCCTCTTGGACAACGAGAGAGGCATCCACCTGCGCTCGCTCCTCACGCGATTGGAGTTGGCAGTGGGACGTCGCATCCGGAGAGTCGGGGTTGTCGGCCACCCTTGCTGACATGGAAACGGTGAAAGAGTACCTCCGGGCGGGCGTCCCCGATGCTGTGGACTTGCTGGAGAGCGCGGCGGACGGAAGTGAAGTGGGCGTCCAGCTTCGCGGGTACGTCACCGGCGCCGAAGGAGACAGTGAAGCATCAAAGAAGGCGGTCGCCAAACACCTGTTTGAACGATTGCGGGGGACCCCCAATCTCGTCTTTGCCGGCTCTCGACAGGACGTCGAGTGGTATGCCGATGCCCTGCGGCAAGTGTCCGAGGACGCGAAGGTGCCGGTGGATTTCCTGCCCCATCACGCCAGCCTGTCCAGGGAGCATCGGCTGGACGTGGAGCGGCGCCTCAAGAGCAGCAGGACCGCGACCGCCATCTGCACCTCAACCTTGGAACCGGGTATTGATATCGGGGCCATCGACTGCGTGGCCCAGATCGGTCCTCCGTTCTCCGTGTCGTCTCTCCGGCAAAGGTTGGGACGGTCTGGCCAGAGGGAGCAGCCCACAGTTCTGCGGATGTACTCAATTGAGCGGGCCACCATGCCGGTTCTCATCCCATCGACCGCCTGCACCTTGGCTTGGTGCGGTCGGTGGCCATGGTGGAGCTGTTGGGAGACCGGCGGTGTGAGCCGCCGGCTCCACAAGCTCAGAGTAGAGTCCCCGGAGGTGGTGTAAGAGGAGTGGGGTGGCAATAAGGCGGTCACCGCGTCATCCTTACCGGAACAACAACGACATCGGAACAACAACGACGAACCCGATAGGGAAGGCAACGATGGCCAAGGACAGCATGGACCTTTTGGAACTACTACGCAAGCGTGGCGTGGACGGAGATGTGGACTTTCTGCGGGAAGCCCTGCAGGTGAATGGCTACCGCAGCCGTGCCTGGGACACCCGGGTGGGCACTATGGAACTGCGTATTCCGAAGATCCGGGAGGGCAGCCACTTTCCCAGCCTGCTGGACCCGCGTCGACGCAGTGAGAAGGCCCTGCTGGCGGTGATCCAGCAAGCCTATGTGGAGGGCGTGTCCACCAGGAGAGTGGACGACCTGATCAAGTCCCTGGGTTGCGAGGGCATCTCCAGTAGTCAGGTGTCGCGCATCTGCCGAGAGTTGGACGAAGTGGTGGAGAACTTCTTGGACCGGCCCCTGGACGGCAGCCCCTATCCCTACGTGTGGCTGGACGCCCGCACCCAGAAGGTGCGGGAAGGTGGGCGGATCGTCAACGTCAGCGTGGTGGTGGCCACTGGTGTCAACGCCCACGGTCAGCGGGAGGTGCTGGGCATGGACGTGGGGGCCAGCGAGGACGGCGCCTTCTGGCTGGCCTTTCTGCGCTCGCTGAACGCTCGCGGCCTCAGCGGGGTGGAACTGGTCATCTCCGATGCCCATCAGAGCCTGCCCCTGCGAAAGCCGGGGGCCTGAAGAACGCCATCGCCACGGTGTTTGCCGGCGCCGGTTGGCAGCGGTGTCGCACCCACTTCATGGCCAACCTGCTCACCCGAGTGCCAAAGCGATCCCAACCCGGAGTGGCCACCATGGTGCGCACCATCTACAAGCAACTCTCTCCAGAAGAAGTCCGCCACCAGCCCCCCGGGTGGTGGCGCAACTCCGGGAACACTTTCCCCAGGCGGCCGACCTGCTGGAGGACGCCCTCCCCGACATCCTGGCCTTCACCCCCTTCCCGGTGTTCCACCGGCAGAAGCTCTGGTCCAACAACCCCTTGGAGCGATTGAACCAGGAGATCCGCCGGCGCACCAACGTGGTGGGTATCTTCCCCAACCGGGCGGCGACCCGGCGCCTGGTGGGCGCGGTGCTGGCCGAACAGCACGATGAATGGGCCGAAGGCCGTCGCTACCTCACCTTCAGCAAGAACGGCGATGCCGAAGCCCTGCCCACAACTCACTTACTGGAGGCCGCTGCCTGAACATCATCAACTAGGATGACCCCTATTACACCTCTTGACGGGACACAACCGAACGCGCGCGGTGTTGGGGTGTGGTGAAACTCCAACGTTTCACGATGCGCCTGGCTTCGGCGGCGGGGAAGGTCTCGTACAGGGAAGCCATGTGGTTCTGAACATAGGGCGAAGCCAAACTAGCCCAACACATCATTCCGCCGTTCCCGCTACAATAGGCGCACTCAACACGCTCAGGTGCGAGGTGCGCTTTTATGGTTCAGCAGGGACAGATTGACCATCTTTTGCAGGAGGCCGGGGAGATCCCGCCTCCGCCCCACGTGGTCGAGCAGGCCACCATGGCCGACTACGACGGCGTGTACGCCCGCTCGGTGGAGGACCCCGAAGGCTTCTGGGCCGAGGCGGCCGAGGAACTGCACTGGTTCCGCAAGTGGGACGACGTCTTCCAGTGGGACTACCCCAACTTCCGCTGGTTCGTGGGCGGGAAGACCAACATCGCCTACAACGCCCTGGACCGCCACCTGGCCACCGAGCGGCGCAACAAGGCCGCCCTCATCTGGCTGGGCGAGGACGGAACCGAGCAGGTGTACACCTACGCCCGCCTGGCCCAGCAGGTCAACCGCTTCGCCAACGGCCTGAAGTCCCTGGGCGTGGGCAAGGGCGACCGCGTCGTCATCTACATGCCCCTGACGCCGGAGGGCGCCATCAGCATGCTGGCCTGCGCCCGCATCGGCGCCATCCACAGCGTGGTCTACGCCGGCTTCAGCGTCGGGTCCCTGCGCGACCGCATCCAGGACGCCAGCGCCAAGGCGCTGATCACCGGCGACGTGGGCTACCGCCGCGGCAACCGGGTCGATCTCAAGGGCATCGCCGACGAGGCCGTGGAGGGCTGCGACAGCCTGGAGCACGTCATCGTCTTCCGCCGCGAGCTGGCCGTGGAGGACCTGCGGGACGGCGAGACCGATTTCGATGGCCTCATGGCCCGCAGCGGCATCGACTGCCCCGCCGAGGTCATGGATGCCGAGGACCCGCTGTATATCCTCTACACCAGCGGCACCACCGGCAAGCCCAAGGGCGTCGTGCACGTCCACGGCGGCTACATGGTGGGCACCCACTATCATTTCAAGAACTTTTGGGACGTCAAGGACAACGACGTCTTCTGGTGCATGTCGGACATCGGGTGGGTCGTGGGCCACAGCTACATCGTGTACGCTCCGCTGGTGGCCGGCGCCACCACTGTTTTTCGGGAGGGCGCGCCCGACTTCCCCCACAACGCCGTGTTCTACGAGGTCATCGAGAAGTACGGCGTCAACGTCATTTTCACCGCGCCCACGGCGGTGCGGATGCTCATGCGCTACGGCGAGGAGCCGGCCAGCCGTTACAACCTGCGGTCCCTGCGCTTCCTCACCTGCGCCGGCGAGCCGCTGAACCCCGAGGCCCTGCGCTGGGCCTACGAGCACATCTGCGGCGGCGGCGAGTGGGCGCACATGGTCGACAACTGGTGGCAGACGGAGACCGGCGGCCCCTGCCTGGGCACCACCGCCACCATGACCTCCCGTCCCGGCCGCGTGGGCAAGCCCCTTCCCGGCGCCGTCATGGACATCGTGGACCGGGAAGGCGAGCCCATCGAGGAACCGGACAAGGGCGGCTTCCTGGTGATCCGCCGTCCCTTCCCGCACTTCTCCCGCACCGTGTGGGGCGACCCCGACCGCTACGCCGACACCTGGAGCCAGATCCCCGGCGTGTACTCCTCCGGCGACGTGGCCCTGCGTGACGCCGACGGCTACTACATGGTGGTGGGTCGCGCCGACGACGTGCTCAACGTGGCCGGCCACCGCATCGGCTCGGCCGAGGTGGAGTCGGCGCTGGTGTCGCATCCGGAGGTGGCCGAGGCGGCGGTCATCGGCAAGCCCGACCAACTGCGCGGTGAGGTCATCAAGGGCTTCGTCACCCTGCGCATGGGCAGCGAGGGCTCCGACCGTATGATCAACGACCTGCAATTGCACGTGCGCCGCGAGTTGGGCCCCATCGCCGTCCCGTCGGAGATCGAGTTCACGCCGACGCTGCCCAAGACCCGCTCCGGCAAGATCATGCGCCGCCTCCTCAAGGCCCAGGAGCTGGGCCTGGACCCGGGGGACATAACGACGCTGGAGGAGTAAGAACGTTTAGCCGGCGCGTCTCGCAGATGTTATGAACGGTAGGGAATTCGTGAGGCGCGCCCGGCGTTATGCCAGGGCCAACGGCCTTGATTTCTATTTCGATCCCGCTTGGGGAAAGGGTAGCCACGGCAGGATCTTCATCGGGGAGCGGTTTACCACCGTTCAGCACGGAGAGATTCGCTTGGGTACGCTTCGGAATATGCTGAGAGACTTGGATATTGACAGGCGGAGGTTTTGAATCGTGAAGTACTCCTTTCCATGCAACATCAGGCCGGACGAAGAAGAGGGCGGATGGGGGTTTGTGGTCTCGTTCCCGGACATATATGGCGCCAATACCGGCGGCAAAACTTTCAAGGAGTCCATCATCCTGGCCGAGGATTGTATGGTTGTCGCGCTGTCCGCCTACATCGACCTGGAACGTGATCTGCCCACGCCCAGCCCATTCCAGGAAGGACAGGAGTTGCTTACCGTCCAGCCCCTTATCGCCGCCCAGCTGGATCTCTACACCGCCATGCGTGAGCAGGGCATCAGTCGAGCGAACCTGGCCGAACGGCTTGGGATCAGCATCGAAGACGCCGCCCGGCTGTTGAGCTTGGACTACTGCACGCCCATTGGAGAGGTCCTGCAAGCGCTGCGCGCCGTGGGCTGCGAGACGGCTGTGTCGGAAAGAGCGGCGTAATAGTCCGCGCATGAACGGCCGTGAATTTGTACGGCGGGCGAGACGTTACGCTCACCGCAACGGACTGGAATGGCGGTTCGACCCGGCGCGTGGCAAGGGGAGCCATGGCACGTTCTACTTGGGAGATCGTCAGACGATAGTACAGCATGGTGAGATCCCCCGAGATATGTTGTTTTCAATGTTTCGCCAGCTGGGCATTACCCCCAGGGAGTTTTGACGATGAAATACCTGTACCCCTGTACCATTGAAGGTAATCCGGACGACGGCAACGGGTTTGTGGTGTCCTTTCCGGATATTCCGTGGGCTCACACCGGAGGCTTTACGTTCCGGGAAGCCCTCATCCTCGCTGAGGATTGCCTGGTGGTAGCGCTCAGCCACCATGTCAACCACGATCTGGATTTACCTGCGCCCAGCCGTTTCCAAGAGGGGCAGGAGCTGCTGACGGTGCAGCCCGTCGTTGCTGCGCAGCTGGACCTGTACACCGCCATGCGCGAGCAGGGCATTAGCTGGGCAAACTTGGCGCAGCGGTTAGGCATCTGCGAGGACGACGCAGCCGCGCTCGTCAATCTGGACTACCGCACGCCCATCGGCGAGGTGGCCAAAGCCCTCAAAGCCGTGGGTTGCGAGCTGGCGGCGGCGGAACAAGTCGCCTGATAACGCCGGGAGCAGATGACATCATGCCGTTGGATGATCTGGTCAGCGTCATCGAAACGTTGCAACAGCGTATTGCAACGCATCGCCAATCGTTGCAACAAAACGAAACCCGCACGCGCACGGCACTAATCGACCCTCTGCTAACCGCGCTGGGTTGGGATGTGTCCGGCCCGGCATTGGTTACGCCGGAGTACAGTGTCGGGAACGGGCGGGCAGATTACGCGCCGCACGGCTCGGAGTCCATACCGGCTGCCATGGTGGAAGCCAAACGGCTCGGGCACGCCCTCAACGACGATGAGCGCATGCAGATGCTGAATTACGCGAACGCCAGAGGAGTGCGGCACGCCGTCATCACTGATGGGAATGTCTGGGAATTGTACGAAGTTTTCAAGCAGGCGCCCCTGGAAGATCGTCGGCTGTTGAGTCTGCGCATCGCCAACACGCCGGCCCACGAATTGGCGCTGCAACTGCTGTTGCTCTGGCGGCCCAATTTGGCATCGGGGCAGCCGGGGAGTGCCAACCGGTCGATTTTTGACCCTAAAGAGCCTGCTCCGGAACCTCCTCCATCCCCACCCGCACCGGAGGAACCTCCTGTGGCTGGGTGGGCATCACTGGGGAAATACAACCCTCCCACAAACACCAATCCACCTACGGAGATTAAGTTTCCGGACAGTGCCCCACGGGAAATCAGGAGATGGTACGACATTCTGGTGGCAACGGCAGAGTGGCTACACAGTTCCGGAAATCTTACGACAGACACCGTACCCGTTGAACATACTGAAAAGATTTACATTGTCCATACCCAACCGATACATCCAACGGGCCAGGCGTTTCTTCGCAGCAAACCAATTGCCAACGGCTTACTGATGGTCAATATCGATTACGCTGCCAGCAGTTGCAGGAGGGCCACGCGAATATTACTGCAACACTGCGGCGTCGACCCCACCACTGTACAATTGAGAGTGGCAGAATAATCGCGGAGAAGGGAGAACGATATGGCAACCACGCTGAAACCGGAAATGGAATCCCGCGTCGCCGCTTTGGCGGAGCGGCTGGGATTCTCCGGCCCGGATGCGACGGAGCGGGTAGTCATCGCCGCTCTGGACTATCTGGACGAAAGCACCGGCAAATGGGAGCGGTGGTACACCGACAAGGAAATTCGGGCGATGCAAGAGTGCTTCCGGGCCGAATATGTCACCAGTCTCATCAATGCAAACCCGGAAAGGAAATCGATTTCCCAATTGTTGCAGGACGACCTATACGACGAGTTCGGGCTACCCAAATGATCGCGGAGGCACTGATATGGCTACATTGACCGGAGCCGATATTGAAGTCCGCATCGCCAGACTTGCGAAACGGTTGGGCTTTATGGGCACGGACTCCACAGAACTAGTTTTGGATATGGCGCTCGAATATCTCGACGACAGTACGGCAGAACCCAAGCCGCTGTACACCCGTGAGCGCAAGGACGCTGTTGCCCAGAAAAACGCCGACGACATGGCCAAGGCCGGCTATCTGGATGACGATGCCAACCGTCCCCGCGGAATACCGCCATGATGGTCGCCGATACGTCCGCGTTGATTGCGGTGGCCGCGGAGGAACCGGGATACCTTGAGATCCATCATAAGATGGAGACTGGCGCTCCCGTCCTGATTTCGGCGGCAACGCTGTTGGAACTGCATATCGTCGCCATGGGAAAAGGCCCCGCTGTTCGCCAGCGCGTTCTGGAATTGCTCGCCGAACTATCCATCGTCATAGTCCCTTTCGATGAGACACAAGCTGAACTTGCTGCTGATGCCTACGACCGTTACGGCAAAGGGCGCGGCCATCCGGCCCAACTGAACTTCGGCGATACCTTCGCCTACGCCTTGGCCTCCGTCCGGGGGTTGCCTCTTCTCTACAAGGGTGAGGACTTTGCCCGAACGGACATCGCAACGGTGGCGTGAAATGACAGGCGGTGGGGGGGGGGGGGGGGAACCCCCCCCCCCCCCCCCCCACCGGTTTTTTTTTGGGGGGGAGCAACCCCCCCCCCCCCCCCCGGGGGGTGGTATAAAACCGGGCAGGGGGTGGGGGGCGCCCCCCCCCCCCCCCACCGCTCAACGCTGTTTTTGGTTGGGCTCTAGCCTGCCGCCGCGCCGCCCACGGTTTCGATGATCAACCGGGTCACGGTGTAGGGGTCGCAGTTGGCGTTGGGTCGCCGGTCTTCGATGTAACCCTTGCCGTCCCGGGCGACCTGCCACGGAATCCGCACCGAGGCGCCCCGGTCGGACACGCCGTAGCGGAACTCCCGGTAGGAGCACGTCTCGTGCAGACCGGTCAGCCGCTCTTCGATGCGGTCGCCGTAGTTGGCGATGTGCAGGTCGTGGCGCGTTTGCAGTGCTTCGGCCGCCGCGACGCAGGCGTCGTAGTTCTCCCGCATCGTGTTGGTAGAGAAGTTGGTGTGAGCCCCGGCGCCGTTCCAGTCGCCCTTGACCGGTTTGGGGTCCAGCGTGGCGCTGATGCCCCGGCGTCCGTCAACGGTCAACACGTCCTCGCCGATGCGGTACAGCAGCCAGCGGGCCAGCCACAGGTGGTCGCCCACCGTGGGGGCTCCTATGGGTCCGATCTGGAATTCCCATTGGGCCGGCATCACCTCGCCGTTGATGCCGGCGATCTGCAGGCCGGCATAAAGGCAGGCGTCCATGTGCTGTTCCACCACGGGCCGGCCGAAAACCTCGTCAGAGCCCACGCCGCAGTAGTATCCGCCCTGGGGCGCGGGGAAGCCGTTGTCCGGCCAGCCCAGCGGCTTGATCCCGTCAAAGAAGGTGTACTCCTGCTCGATGCCGAACCAGAAGTCCATCGAGGCATACTGCTCGGCCGCGGCCGCGCAACCGGCCCTGGTGTTCGATGGATGGGGTGACATGTCGGTGAGCAGCACTTCGCACATCACCAGCTTGTTGTTCCCACCCCGTACCGGGTCAGGAACCGTCAGAACCGGGTTCAGCACGCAGTCCGAATTTTCTCCGGGCGCCTGGTTGGTGCTGGAGCCGTCGAAGCCCCAGATGGGAGGATCCTCGCCGTCCGGTACGATTTTGCCCTTGGACCGCAACTTGGCGGTGGGCTGTTGCCCGTCAATCCAAATGTATTCCGCCTTGTAACTCATGAAACAGACCTCAATGTCCAGATTGTGCTGATATTGTACCTGAACTGCCCTGGTTAAATCGCCCCGTCGCAACCTCTCACATGTAAAAAGTTTGTTACCACGGGGAGCGGAGCAGCGTGAATCCCGATGCCGGACTCCGGTGCGACGGCAGGATTATGCCAAGCAGCCTTTGTCATTGAGAGCGCAGCGCGGCAATCTCGCTCCGGGAGCATGACCCATACGGGAAAGCCCGGTTGCATCGACGGGATTGCCACGTCGTTCCGCTCCTCGCAATGACTTTGCATCGGCCCCGGGCGCGCCGGCGCCTGAGGTTCGCCGCCGGTGGTACACTTGATTTCGGCGTCGCCGGTGCGTAACGCCGATATTCGACCGCGATAATCCAAACCCGGGAGAACGAAAACCATATGTACTCGAAAATAATCGTTCCGCTGGACGGATCTGACCTGGCGGAACAGGCCCTGCCCTATGCTGAACTGGTGGCCTCCAACCTATCGGCGCCTATTGAGCTCGTCCAAGCCTACGACATCCTCCCCGGCAGCGTCCTGGGCTCGCGCTCGCCGCGCGTTGCGGACCAGTTGCAGATGGGAGCGCGGGAGCGGGCCGAGGCCTCCCTGTCACCGGTCCGCCAGCGGCTCGAAGCGGCCGGGTTCGCCGTCAACGTCGCCACCCAGCGCGGCCCGGCCGCCGACGTCATAGTCGCCCAGGCCGGCACCGATCCGGGCGCGCTGGTGGTCATATGCACCCACGGGCGCGGCGGCATCTCCCGTTGGGTCATGGGCAGCGTCACCGACAAGGTGCTGCACACCGTGCCCAATCCCATGCTCATCGTGCGCGCCACGGTTACCGGCCCGGCCTCTCCCGGCGCGTCACTCAAGTCTGTAGTGGTGCCGCTGGACGGTTCAGCCCTTTCCGAGCTGGCCATTCCCCACGCGGTCAGCATGGCCGCCGCCCTGTCGGCCCGCATCACCGCCCTGCAGATTACGCCGACGGCCGATTACTACCGCCGCCAACTCACGGTGGTCACTCCGGAGATGGGCGCCATCCCCGACTTCGACCCCGGTTCGCCCGAGGAGATGGCCGATGAGGACGCGGAAGGCGTGGCCGCCTACCTGGAGGACGTGACCAACCGCATGGCCATCGACCACGCCCACGGCGTCGACACCGCCCACGTGGTGGACGACAACATCGCCCAGAGCATCATCGACCGGGCCGCCGCTCAGCCCTCCCTGGTGGTGATGACCACCCACGGCCGCAGCGGCGTGGGCCGCATGGTCCTGGGCAGCGTCACCGACCGGGTGATCCGTCACTCCAACACGCCGGTGCTGGTGATCCGTTAGGGCGTGTCGTCAAATTGAGTTGCCAAGCGTCGAACCGCTCCATTTCCGTCATTCCCGCGAAAGCGGGAATCCAAAACCGCCTGCTGTGTCAGAACGATTTGGATACGGAAACGCCTGGATTCCTGCTTCCGCAGGAATGACGAGATAATTTGACGACACTCCCTAGGGCCGGCAATAATCCCCGGCGCGAGGCCCGCAATCGCGGGCCTCGTTTCGTTTTGTGCGTTTCCACCCATTGCGCGAACCCGCTTTCGGGGATCGTCAGAAACAGGGATTTGCAGGATAGCGTCGTCCGGTGGAGGACAACGTAGAATCCTGCAAATCATCCAATCCAGCGAATCCTGATTCTGATGATCTCCAACAGAGGGTACGCGCAAGGCCCTAAAGAGGCGCGGCCAGGTACTCGTCCGTGGTCAGGATGCTGTAGTTGTCCCGCCCGGTCAGCATGCTTTCCATGGCGGCCCGGGCGGTGTCCAGCGACGTGAAGCAGGGGATGCGCCGCTCCACCGCGGCCCGGCGGATGTAGAACCCGTCCCGCATCACCGAGGAGTCGCCCGACAGGGTGTTGACCACGGCGCCCACCGTGCCGTCGTTGATCACGTCCAGCACGTCCGGCGAACCCTGGCCTATGCGCTTGGTGATGGTCGTCACGGGCAGGTCCATGGCGGTGATCATCGCCGCCGTGCCCTCGGTGGCGTACAGCCGGCAACCGGCGTCGGCCAGCCCGCGGATCAGCGGCAGCGAGTCGGCCTTGGCCTGGTCGGAGATGCTCAGCAGCACCCCCATGCCGGGCGAGAGGTTGATGCTTGCCGCTTGCAGCGCCTTGGTCAGCGCTCCGGTGAAATCCCGGTCGATGCCCATCACCTCGCCGGTGGACTTCATCTCCGGCCCCATGTACCAGTCAACACCCACCAGCTTGGACATCGAAAAGACCGGAGCCTTGATGCCCACCAACTTCTGCCGGGGCCAGAGGCCGCCCTGGTAGCCCATGTCCTTGAGCTCGGCGTTGAGCATCACGCGGGTGGCCAGGTTGGCCACGGGCACGCCGGTGACCTTGGATATGAACGGTATGGTCCGGCTGCCCCTGGGATTCACCTCCAGCACGTACACGGTGGTGTCGTTCGCCTCGTCGGACGGGCTGACGCTGGGGCTGCGGTAGGCGTTGCCGCCCTGCAGCACGAACTGGATGTTCATCAACCCGCGCACGCCCAGGGCCAGGCCGATGCGCGTGGTGTAGTCCACCAGCGTGTCGACTTCTTGCTCAGTGAGGTTCAGGCCCGGGTAGATGGCCATGGAATCGCCGCTATGGACGCCGGCCCGTTCCACGTGCTCCATGATGCCCGGGATGAGCACCTGCTTTCCGTCGCAGATCGCGTCCACCTCGCACTCGCGGCCCTCCATGTAGTGGTCCACCAGGACCTCGCGCTCCGGCGTGACCTCGGTGGCGATGGTCAGGTAGCGGATCAGCTCGGTGGCGTTGCGCACGATTTCCATGGCGCGCCCGCCCAGCACGTAGCTGGGCCGCACCACCACGGGGTAACCGATGCGTTGGGCGACGCGCAGGGCCTGGTCCACCGACTGCACGGTGCCGCCGGGAGGCTGTGGGATGCCCAGGTCAACCAGGAACCGCTCGAACTTCTGCCGGTCGCTGGCGATGTCGATGGCCTCCGCGCTGGAGCCCAGGATGGGCAGGCCGGCGGCGGCCAGGGACTGGGACAGGTTGATGGCGGTCTGTCCGCCGAATTGCACCAGGCTGGGCGGCGGGTTGTCGCCCACCGTCTCGTTGTCGATGATGTCGCGGACGGCCTCCTCGTCCAGCGGTTCGAAGTAGAGGCGGTCGCTGGTATCAAAGTCGGTGGATACCGTTTCAGGGTTGGAGTTGACCATGATGCTGGCCACCCCTTCCTGCGAGAGCGCCCACGCCGCGTGCACGCTGCAATAGTCGAACTCGATGCCCTGGCCAATGCGTATCGGGCCGCTGCCGATGACGATAGCCTTGGGGCCCTCCAGTGGCGGCGCCTCGTTTTCGGTATCGTAGGCGCTGTAGTAGTAGGGTGTTGCCGCCTCGAACTCGGCGGCGCAGGTATCGACCATCTTAAAAACGGGCTTGATCCCGTGTTGCAGGCGCAGTTGCCGCACCTGTTCGGGCAGGAGCCCTGAGAGAGTGGCAATCTCCGCGTCCGAGAACCCCAGCCGCTTGGAGGCGAGCAAAGTGGGAGGCGTCAGCGGGTTGCCCAGCAGCCGCCGTTCCTGGTCCACGATGCGCTCCAGCGCGGCGATGAACCACGGGTCGATGCTGGTGTGCGCCACCAGCTGGTCGCGGGTCACCCCGCGACGCAGGGCGGCCGTAAGCCCCCACAGCCGCAGGTCGTTGGGATCCAGGGGCAGCGCATCCAGCAGTTGCTGGTAGCCATCGCGGATGTTCAGGTTCCGCCAGTCCTGGTGTTCCCACATCAGGGAGGTGTTGGGCTGTTCCAGGGCGCGGGTGGCCTTTTGCAAGGCCGCCTCGAAGCTGCGGTCGATGGCCATGACCTCGCCCGTGGCTTTCATCTGGGTGGTAACCGTGCGATCGCCGTCGGGGAACTTGTCGAAGGGCCAGCGGGGGATCTTGACCACGCAGTAGTCCAGCGCCGGCTCGAAGGCCGCGCCGGTGCTGCCCGTCACCGCGTTGGGTATCTCGTCGAGACGCCGGCCCACGGCGATCTTCGCCGACACCCGCGCAATGGGATACCCCGTCGCCTTGCTGGCCAGTGCGGAAGAGCGGCTGACCCGTGGGTTCACCTCGATGACGTAGTAGTCCGAGTCGGCGTCCCAGTCGTTGGGGCGGTTGCGCATGGCGTCCGGATGCGGTCGCAATGCCAGCTGGATGTTGCACCCTCCCTCGATGCCCAGGCCCCGGATGATCTTCAGGCTGGCCGTCCGGAGCATCTGGTATTCCTTGTCGGTCAGCGTCTGGCTGGGAGCCACGACGATGCTGTCGCCGGTGTGCGCGCCCATGGGGTCGAAGTTCTCCATGTTGCACACGGTGATGCAGTTGTCGGCGCCGTCGCGGATGACCTCGTATTCGACCTCTTTCCAGCCCACCAGGGAGCGTTCCAGCAGCACTTGGCTGATGGGGCTGGCGGCCAGCCCGCTCTCGACGATGGCCAGGAACTCCTCCTCGGTGTCGGCGATGCCGCCGCCGGTGCCGCCCAGGGTGTACGCCGGGCGGATCACCAGGGGCAGGCCGACCTCGGACTTGTACGCCTGGGCCTCGTCCATGGTGGACACGGTGCGGTTGGGAGGCATGGGTTCACCGATGTCGGTCAAAAACTGCCGGAAGAAATCCCGGTCCTCGGCCTTGCGGATGGTCTCCAGCGGCGTGCCCAGCAGCCGCACGCCGTAGCGATCCAGCACTCCGGCGTCGGCCAGATCCACCGCCAGGTTCAGGCCGGTCTGTCCGCCCAGGGTGGGCAGAACGCCGTCGGGACGCTCTCCGGCGATGATCCGCTCCAGCACCGGCACGGTGAGCGGTTCGATGTACACGCGGTCGGCCACGTCGTGGTCGGTCATGATGGTGGCCGGGTTCGAGTTGACCAGGACCACCTCCACGCCTTCCTCGCGCAGAGCCTTGCAGGCCTGCGTGCCGGCGTAGTCAAACTCGGCGGCCTGCCCGATCACGATGGGGCCGGAGCCGATGACCAGTACCTTGCGGGGTTGTTGGGGAGAGTTAATCAATTCAGTGAGACCCCTATGTCGTATGCAGTGCGGATGCTTCGTTCGGCGCCGTTCTAAAGTGCCCTCTGCTCCGACGACCCGGAAGGCAGGCTCACAAAGCGACGGACGAATTGCTCGGTGCGGGTGATGCTGATGCCCAAAACCGCTGTTCGTCCGGTAACCTGCGGTACCATGTCAATTCTTCCCATCTGCCGCTCGATTGACGCTATTCTCCAGTGAAGATGGACGAAGTAGAGGCACTGGCCGGCAATGAGGCTCCCCAATACCAGGGAAATCGCGACTATGGGAACGTAATGCAGGATGACCGTGTGGTCGGCAATCTGGTACGTCAGTGCCGTGTACAAAAGGCAGCTCGTAAATGCGCCACAGGCGAACATCGTGAAATAGAAACTGAAAGCCACTGCGCGCGCCGCCGCAGACGTGCGCCGCAGGTTATCCTCCCCTGGTGCGCCGACATACGGTGAAACGGGTAGAAGGGCCAGTGTGGCATCAGCTCGTCTTTCGATGATTGTGATCCAAGCGACGTATCCGCGAATCAGCAGATGGTACAAATGGATAGCCAACCAACTTCCCAGTGCAACTGACAAAAAGCCCGATATTCCCATTGCAGTAGCCAAGTCCAAAGACTCGTCCAAGTGGGTGGCCCCGAGTGAAAGCCCAGAAATGGCGGCAATCGCTACCGCCCAACTCGAGAGCGGCAGGGTACTCCTGACCAATTTGCGCGCTTGAGCCAACATCAGCTAATCCTCAGTCTGGCTAAGAAAAGTTTTGGCCGCGCCCACGGCTTCCCAAGTGACAATGACTGCGCCGGTGATTGCCCAAACAACGGCACAACCAACCAGCGTTACGTCCAACACGAAACTGATGATATCGTGCGTTTGAGTACCCGGATCGATTGAAAACCCGATAATCCATTCTAGCAAAAGACCGGAACGTACCAAGATCACCGCCATGAGCAGCGACGTCAAAAAAGTTATCGCAGCCAACGCAACCCGACGGAATGCAGCAAATAGCTCGCCCTTCATTGGGGGTTTCACCCTATCGCAAACCTAGGCACAGAAGATTGAAACCCTGATTTGAGGAGGGCCTGATCCGTCAGGAAAAACGGGGCATGGATCCGGGCAGTTCCATCAGGTTGCGCTCGGTGAGCGCGTTGATCATCTGGAAAATGAACGCGCCGAAGAAAGCCCCTTCGGCGTCGAAGTGGGCCAGGTCGATGCCGCCCTCCGGCGTGCGCGGCGGGATGACGAAGTCGGTGGCGTCGGGCCCGGCGTTGATGGCGTGCACGAACCCCACCGGCTCGTTGCTGATCGGCTGGCCGGTGGCCGGATCCGTCACCTTGACCGCCAGCTCCCAGCGGGCGCCCAGCTGCCCGCGGCTCACCGCCGCCAGCACGTAGCTGTGTCCGTCGTGGGCGAAGGTGGGCACCGTTTCTTCCAACAGGCCCAGCGTTTCGTTCAGGCTGATGGGAAGCTGGGTCTCGATGCCCTGCTCCAGCAGAAAGGCGGTAAATCCGGTCATTGGATGGGTTCTCCGGTCAATGTGGTTAGGCGCAGTTGAAAATCGAACGTTACACCATCCGCCCCGCCGGCTTGGCGTCGTCCACCATCTCCAGGAAGCGGTCGAACAGGTACTCGTTGTCCTGCGGGCCGGGGGAGGCTTCGGAGTGGTACTGGATGGTGAACAGTGGCAGTTCCCGGTGGCGCAGGCCCTCTACGGTGTAGTCGTTCAGGTTGATGTGGGACACCTCGAGGCCAGGAGGCAGGTTGTCCGACGAAACGGCATAGCCGTGGTTCTGCGCGGTGATGTGCACCCGCTCCGTGAGCAGGTCCTTCACCGGATGGTTGCCGCCCCGGTGGCCGAACTTGAGCTTGTAGGTGCCGGCTCCCAGCGCGCGGGCGGCCAGCTGGTGCCCCAGACAGATGCCCATGATGGGAACCTTGCCCATGAGCTGACCAAGGTTGCTCACAATGTTGCCCAGCAGCTCGGGGTCTCCCGGGCCGGGTGACAGCAGGATGCCGTTGGGCTGCATGGCCAGCATATCCGCCGCCGGCGTGTAGGCCGGCACGGTGATGACTTCGCAGCCCCGGGCCTGCAGCAGGCGCAGGATGTTGTACTTGACCCCGGCGTCGGTGACCAGGATGCGCCGCACGCCGGCCGGCGGTGGCGACGTTGGGTAACCTTCCTGTTCGCCGTGATCCCAGGCGTAGGCGCCCGGCGTGGTGACCGTGCTCACCAGGTCCAGGTCGTCGTAGCGCGGTATCTCGGCAAGGCGCTGCAACGCGCGGTCCGGATCGTCGGCGGTGATCAGGCCGGTCATGACGCCCCGGGTGCGCAGCCGGCGGGTGAGCGCCCGGGTGTCCACGCCGCTGATGCCGGGGATGTTGTACTCCCACAGGAAGGCGTCCAGGGTCATGTCGCTGGAGGCGTGGCTGGGCAGGTCGCAGTGCTGGCGCACGATCAGGGCCGAAACCTGAATTCGCCGGGATTCGAAGTCCCGGCGATTGATGCCGTAGTTGCCCACCAACGGATAGGTGAGCGCGACCATCTGGCCCGCGTAGGAGGGGTCGGTCAACACCTCCTGGTAGCCGGTCATGGTGGTGTTGAAGACCACCTCGCCCCAGCCGTCCCGCTGCGCGCCGAATGACTCGCCGGTGAAGACGGAGCCGTCCTCCAATGCCAGGTGTACCGGACGGGTCATGCGTCTGCTCCTTGCTTCAACAGGGTTTCCTCCTCGAATACGGTCCGGCCGGCAACCATTGTCGCCGCGACTTGTCCTTGCAGTTCCACGCCGTCCAGCGGGGTGTTGCGGCCCAGGGACGCGAACCGGGTTACGTCCACCGTCCAGCGTGCGTTGGGATCGAAAATCACCAGGTCGGCGGGTGTTCCCGGCGTCAGGGAAGCATAGGGCGTGAAGGCATCTCCCAGCACCCGGGCCGGCCCAACGGTCAGCCGATGGATCATGGTGGTCAGATCGATTGAGCCCCGGTGCACCGGCGCCATAAGGGTGCCCAGCGCCGTTTCCAGCACGCTGATGCCGAAGGCCGCGTCGTTGTAGGTGCACTCCTTGCTGGCGCGCTCGTGGGGCGCGTGGTCGGTGGCGACGCAATCGATGGCGCCGTCGGCCAGCCCGGCGAGGCACGCCTCCACGTCCGCATGACTTCGCAAGGGCGGATAGACCTTGGTGGCGGTGTCATAGGCCATGGCGCCCGTCGTCTCCGCATCGCCCTTGCCGCCCAGGGCCCACTCGTCGGTGAGCCACAGGTGATGAGGGCAGACCTCGGCGGTCACGGCGATGCCGCGCTCCTTGGCCTCGCGCACCATGGAAACGCTGCCGGCGGTGCTCAGGTGCGCCACGTGCAGACGGCCGCCGGTGAGCCCGGCCAGCGCGATGTCCCGGGCCACCATGGCCTCCTCGGCCACCGCCGGGATCCCCGGCAGCCCCAGGCGGCTGCTGACCCAACCCTCCGCCATGACGCCCGACGGACAGAGGGCGTGGTCTTGGCAGTGGTTGCTGATGGGTGCGCCCAGGTCCCGGCTGTAGGTCAGCGCCAGGCGCATCAGGCCCGCGTCGCGCACCGGGTCGCCATCGTCGCTGAAGGCGACCACGCCGGCCGATGCCAACTCCTCCATGTCGGCCAGTTCCTTCCCGGCGCGGTTGCGGCTGACGCACCCGATGACGCGCACCCGTACCAGCGCATCAGCGGCGCGACGATTCACCAGCTCCACGACCGCCTCATTATCCACGGCCGGGTCGGTGTTGGGCATGGCGCAGATGGTGGTGAACCCGCCGCGCGCGGCCGCGGCCGCCCCGGTCGCGATGGTCTCCTTGTACTCGTAGCCGGGTTCCCGCAGGTGCGCGTGGATGTCGATGAAGCCGGGCGATACCACCAGGCCCGCCGCCTCGATCACCCGTCCGTGCTCGCCGACCGCCTCAGCGGGAATGCTATCGGCAACCTCGCGCACGACGCCATCAGCAACCAGCACGTCGGCGATGGTATCCCTGCCGTTCGCGGGATCAATCACCCGTCCGCCGGCAATCAGGGTGGGTCCGGAGTTGTTCGCGCCCGCCATCATCAGTCGCCGCCCGACCCGGAGCCCACCAGCTGGTACAGCAGCGCCATGCGGATCGCCACGCCGTTGGTCACCTGCTCTTCGATCAGGGAGCGTTCGCCGTGGGCCAGCGCGGTGCTGACCTCGATGCCCTCGTTCATCGGGCCCGGGTGCATCAGCAGGGCATCGGGTTTGGCCCGGGCCAGGCGCGCGTCGTTCACCTGCCAGCGGCGGATGTACTCCCGCAGGCTGGGGAAGAACCCGACTTTCTGCCGCTCCAGTTGGAGCCGCAGCGCCATCACCAGGTCCGCGCCCTCAATGGCTATATCCAGATCAGGCTGCACCCGCACGTTGGCCAGCGGGTTGTGCGCTCCGTTGCCCCCGGGACCCCAACCCGCCGGCGTGAAGGGATCGGGCAACAGCGTGGGCGGCCCGCAGAGGACGACGTTGGCTCCCAGCCTGGCGAAACCCCAGACTGCCGAGCGGGCCACCCGGCTGTGCAGCACGTCGCCCACGATGACGACCTTGCGGTCGGCCAGGTCGCCCAGATGCTCCCGCGCGGTGTACAGGTCGAGCAGGCCCTGCGTCGGGTGGGCGTGCGCGCCGTCGCCGGCGTTGATTACGGCCACGCGGTCCAGGCTGCGGGCCAGGAAATGCGGCGCGCCGGAGTGGGGATGCCGCACCACGATGGCGTCCACGCCCATGGCCTGCAAAGTCAGGCCGGTGTTCAGCAGGGACTCGCCCTTTTCGACACTGCTCGCGGAGGCGGTCATGTTGATCACGTCGGCGCTGAGGATCTTGCCCGCTTCCTCAAAGGAAATCCGCGTGCGCGTGCTCGCCTCGTAGAACAGGGTGACGACGACCTTGCCGCGCAGGGTGGGTACCTTCTTGACGTCGCGGGCCAGCACCTCGCGCATGGCCGCCGCGTCGTCGAGGACGGCGGTTATTTCCTCTGCCGTGAAATCGTCCAGGTCCAGCACGTGCCGACGCCGGCTGACGACGGACTGGTCCTGTCCAGAGGTGAGGGCAGTATCGATAGTCTGCGTGGTCGCCATCAGTCCACCCACCGGTCCAGGATGCACACGTCATCGGTGCCGTCGGTTTCGGCCAGGCGCACGCGGACCAGTTCCGACTGCCGGGTGGGAATGTTCTTGCCCACAAAGTCGGCGCGGATGGGCAGCTCGCGATGGCCCCGGTCCACCAGTGCGGCCAACTGGATGCGCAGGGGCCGGCCCAGGTCGCTGATGGCCTCCATTCCCGCCCGGACGGTGCGCCCGGTATAGAGCACGTCGTCACACAGGACCACGCTGCGCCCGGTCACGTCCACGGGCATCGTGGTGGGACGCACGCGCATCCGGGGCCGCTCGGACAGGTCGTCGCGATAGAGGTTGATGTCCAGATGCCCCACCGGAACGGCGACACCCTCGGAGTCGTTGATATGCTTGGCGAGCCGCTCCGCGATGGGGACCCCCCGGGTGCGGATGCCGGCCAGCAGCAGGCCGTCGGCGCCGTGGTTGCGCTCCAGGATCTCGTGGAACATCCGCGTCAGCGCCCGCCGGATCTCGTCGGCGTCCATGATCTGCCGGCCCGGGGCGTTGGCCTCGTCGATGCCGGCCGGCGGTTTGATGTCGCTGCGGGTGGAAATAAAAATCCCCTGCTGTCTGCCGTCGTCCGGCGGGCCAGCGGGGCTGCGTCAAGACCCGGAGGGCTACCCTGCGGTAAACCGGCTCCGGTGGTGTGCGCTCACGCTTTGCCAGCCTCTCCGGACTGCCTTAAAAGCGGCGGTGTATGTGCATAGATTGTAACACACCGCCGGGAACCTGGAGATTACGTTGGCGGTTCACGCGTACCCAGTTTCGCCCAAACTGTCATTGCGACCCCGCACTTGATGCGGGGATGGCAATCTCGTTGCTGTAGGGGCCATTCTTCTGATGACGAGATCGCCACGTCGCTGCGTTCCTCGCGATGACAAACTGGGTACGCGTGAGCGTTGGCGGCTCATGCGTACCCAGTTTCGCGAATCGTCAGAAGCAGGATTTATGGGATTTTATGATTGAGCAGGATTGCGAGATCTCCATCATGGAATGGTTCCAATCCTGATAATCCCTCAATCTTGAAAATCCTGCTTCTGACGATTCCTCGCCGCAAATCGGGTACCCAATGGATGACAAGCACGTGTTGACCCAGGCCAGTCCGTGTGCGAACATGAGTTCGCTATATCGCCGGGCAACTGATGCCATGGCTTCACAGGAGATGCCTGACCATGCTCATCAAGTCCTCGCCCGATCGCTACGACAAGCTGCAAATCCTCGGCGGCATGGCCGCTGCCGATGACATCCTCACCGCCGGCAAAGCCGACAGCGGCGGTCATTCCCTCAGCGGCAAGTTCGCCGCCGGCTCCTTCGGACGCGGCCCAAACCGCGTCGCCTACTCCGACCCGCGCAAGAACCCGGCCCCCGGCATCTACAAGGCCAGCCTGCCCAACGGCAAGAAAATCAACCTGATGCGGGTGATGTTCACCGACTTCTGCAAGATGGACTGCGCCTACTGTCCCAACAGCATCTACGTGCCCCGCAAGCGTTACGCTTTCAAGCGCGAGGAACTGGCGGACACCTTCATGGAGCTGCACCAGCGCCTGGCCGTGGACGGTCTGTTCCTCAGTTCCGGCATCGCCGGTGACGGCACCAAGACCACCCAGCGCATGGTGGAAACCGTCGAGATCATCCGCAAGAAGCACGGGTTCCGCGGCTACATCCACCTCAAGGTGATGCCCGGCGCCAGCCGCGAGTTGGTGGAACGCGCCCACCGGCTGGGCAGCCGCCTGTCGGTGAACATCGAGACGCCCGAACCCGACATGATGCGCCGCATCAGCCCCCACAAAGACTTGCAGAAGGACATCCTCGATCCCATGGCTTGGATCAACGAACTCACCGCGTCCACCACGGGCGGCGCCGTCGGCCAGGCTACCCAGTTCGTCGTCGGCGCGGCCGACGAGTCGGACCGGCAGATCTACCAGCGCGTCGACCAGATGTACACCGACTGGAACCTGAAGCGGGTGTACTACCCGCCCTTCCGTCCCGCCCGGCATACGCCCATGGAGGAAAAGCCGCCGGTGCACGCCGGCCGGGAACACCGGCTGTACCAGATG
Organism: Chloroflexota bacterium; assembly: GCA_028873965.1. Lineage (GTDB taxonomy): Bacteria > Chloroflexota > Dehalococcoidia > Lucifugimonadales > UBA3495 > Bin87. The sequence goes on along the minus strand of JAPPMU010000027.1, from coordinate 19,585 downwards.
GATTGGCTCCGCCGCGTTTACCGGTTCTCCGGCGACGAGATCGGCCTGGCCTTCGACCACGCCGGGTTCCTCTCCCTGGAGCAGGACCCGAAGACGGTCATCGCCATGGAGAACCTGGACGCCTTTCCCATCGACCTCAACGTGGCATCTCGCGATCAGCTGCTGCGCATCCCCGGCATCGGTCCGGTGTCCGCCGACCGCATCCTGCAGAACCGTCGCGGCCACAGCATCGACAACTGGCGCGACCTCCAGGCCATGGGCGTGGTGCGCAAGCGGGCCTGGCCTTACGTAGTGTTCCCCGGCCAGCGTCCGCCATCCGGCAAACAGCTGCGCCTGGACCTGTTCGGCGAGGCCCAGGACCGCCGCGCCGCCGAGGCCGCCGGCGTCAGCCTGCCACCGCCCAAATCGCCGACCCTGTCAGCAGTGATGGAAACGCCGGCGTCGTATCAGGCTGGCGGGCCATACACTGACCACGAGTGCATCCCCGGCAGCCGGGGGGCGATGTGCGCGGGGTGCCCGGTAAATCCTGTCCAATTCTCAAAAAAGTCCAATATGTGAACAAATGTTGCAATCGGCAACTTCCCGTGCTAGTGTTGCGCTGCTTTGGCGGGTGATACAGCCATGACTGAGCGCCAAGACTTGCTGGCTTCAATTGCCAACACCATCAAAGACTACCGGGCTGGCGAAATCCCAGAGCCTACACCTGAGCATGTCGATCGTTGGATCAGGCAGTTCGACGGTGATGTGCAGGTGCCGATTTTGCGGGAGATGGATTACGCGCTTAAGCGCACTTACTATTCCAACGCTAGAGTGCTCACATTGTTGCGGACCTTAGTGAATCATCCGCCAAATCGTTCGACGCAGTCCCCTAGCTCGTTTTGGGGTCGAGCACATGTCATGGACATTCAGCTAGCCGGAGGGAGCCAGTCTGCTATCAGAAATTTATTCGGTGGCGCATTGCACTACGAGTGTGGGTTGAACATCGACCAAATCACGTCCGATGGACAAACCTTTGTGTATCTTGACGACGCGCTCTTTACTGGCAACCGTATCATCCGAGACCTAACGGAATGGATGCCTACATCACCTGAAAAATCTACCGTTTACATTTGTGTCATTGCTAGCCACACAGGAGGCGAACATTGGTGCCAGTTGCGAGTTGCTCAAATTGCCAGCGAAATTGGCAAAGATGTCGACTTGCAGTTCTGGCGGTTCTATAGGTTCGAAAATCGGAAATATCACCGCAACTTGGCCGATGTACTCTGGCCGACGGCAGAGGTTCACACCGAGGAAGGATTTGAGCCGCGAACTCCGGTTCCAAACGCCAGCCGACTTTTCACAAGTGAGCAGAATAGGCAGTTGCTTGAGCGCGAGTTCTTGTACGCGGGGACCCAGATACAAGGTTTTGCCGAATCCCCCAGCACGGCACTCAAACCTCTCGGCTTTTCACCTTTCGTCCCTGGATTTGGTTCACTGTTCGTCACCTACCGGAATTGTCCAAACAACTGCCCGTTGGCACTGTGGTATGGGGATCGGGCTTTCGGTCCCAACCATCCCTTGGGCAGATGGTATCCACTGTTCCCGCGTAAAACGTACAACTAGTGGGGCGATCATTATGACTACCGTAACCCGCGACTGTCAGAGCCGCACCTATGATCGTGCAAATTCCGCTGTTTTCCTGAAAACGCGGGAAAAATACGGCGGTTTATCCAACATGGCCGGCGGTTTTCCACTGGTCGTCAACGGTGTCCAAATCCGTACGTCCGAAGCCCTCTATCAGGCTTGTCGTTTCCCCCACCTGCCGGAGCTTCAGCGCGAGATAATCTCCCAGAAAAGCCCAATGACCGCGAAGATGAAGGGCAAACCCTATCGTCATATTTCGCGGCCGGATTGGGATGCGGTTCGCGTCAAAATTATGCGCTGGTGCTTGCAGGTGAAGCTGGCCCAGAATTGGGACAAATTCAGCGAATTCCTGCTGGAAACTGGAGATATGCCCATCGTTGAGCACTCACGCCGTGACGATTTTTGGGGAGCCAAACCCATAGACAGCGAAACTCTTATCGGGACTAACGCCCTAGGACGATTGCTAATGGAATTGAGAGAGCGGCTGAAATGCGAACCGCCAGAAGCCTTGCAGTACGTGAAACCTCTCGCTATTCCCGAGTTCCTGCTGTATGACCGCCCAATTGAGGCTATCGGACGGCCAGTTGACGACGCGAATACAGCACAGCCAACCTTGATGGAACCTCATCCCCATCGGGTTCGCGAGCAACAGACCCAGCAACTCACTATAGCCTCCTCGACCCGCGAGATTTCAGAGACAGAATCCGCCTACCGCACTGTTGAAGATATCGGCGATCTCATCAATATCAACACCGCCGAAGTAAGCGATCTAACCAAGCTCCCCCGGATCGGCAGCGGTTTGGCTCAAGCCATTGTGGACTATCGCGAGAAACGCGGCGACTTCCCATCTACGAGAAGCATTACATCCGTGCGCCATATAGGAGAGAAAACCTACCAAGAGATTGCCGACAAAATCACCACCGGCCACTTCCTTTTGTGATCCCGATACCACGTTCCCCTCGCAATGACTGTTTCCTCAAGAGGTCACGTAATCACCCCTTCCTCGACCAGCGCCGCCATCTCCTTCTCTGACATGCCCAGCAGGTCGCCGTAGATCTCGCCGTTATGCTCGCCATACTTCGGGATCGGCCCGGCGGAGGTGGGCGTCTTGGAGAACTTGATGATCGTGGGGCCCGGCACCAGCACCTTCTTGCCGGGCGGGTCGTGGGCGTCCTCCTCCATCATCACCTCGCGCTCCCACATGTGGCTGTCGGCCAGCACCTCGGGGATGGACTTGACCGGGCCGAAGGGAATGTCGGCGGCGACCAGCGCATCCTCAACCTCCTGCACGGTGCGCTCCTCGCACCACTCCCGCAGCAGTTCCATGCGGATTTCGGCCATGTCGGTGGCGAACATGGGGGCGGCGAACTCCGGGTCCTCGGCCAGTTCGTCGAACTTCATCACCCTGAGCATCCGCTCCCACATGCCGGCGCGGGCCGCTCCGGTGGTGACCCAGCCGTCCTTGCACCGCAGGAACGTGCCCACCCGCACGAAGTCGTTGGTGCCGGTGTCGTAGCACATGGCCAGGGCGACCTCCTCCAGGGTGATCCCGCCGTCCAGCATGGCGACCTCCAGCCACTGGCCCTCGCCGGTGCGGTCGCGATGCCGCAGCGCGCCCAGGATGCCGATGACCGCGTGGAGGGCGGCGGTGCGGTCCATCACCGGGCCGTTGCCCATGATGGGCTCGCCAAAGCCCCGGCCGGTCTGGTCGCCGAACCCGCTCATGGCCTGGATGATGGGATCGAAGCACTGCCGGTCGCGGTAGGGGCCGTACTGCCCGAAGCCGGACACCGAGGCGAGGATGATGCCGGGGTTCACCTTGCACATCTCCTCGTAGCTGAACCCCATCGCTTCCATGGTGCCGGGGCGGAAGTTCTCCAGCACCACGTCGGACACCTCCAGCAGCCGGAAGAACAGCTCCTTCCCCTTGTCGTGCCGCGTGTTCAGGGTGACGCTCTTCTTGCCCCGGTTGTACGCGGCGAACTGTACGCTCATGCCGCCCACGAAGGGGCCGGAGTTCCGCAGGTCCGCGCCCTTGCGCCACTCCAGCTTGAGCACCTCGGCGCCCATGTCTTGAAGTATCAGCCCGCCCCGGGGCGCCGCCTGCCACCGCGCCAGCTCCAGTATCCGTACTCCGTCCAGCACTCCCGTCGAACCGTTCATTGCCATAGCAAAGCTCCTGATCTTCGATAGAATCGGCACCCAGGATCGGGAGCCGCGTGATTTCAAACAGTCTTGGGTTCCGCGAGTATATCGCGTTTCGCGCCCGCGCTGACCGGGCGGCCGGTTTCGGCAGTCTAGAAATCCTGCTTTGACGCCATTTGTTCGCTTGACTACAATTGCTGTGCCGGAACGGGTACCTAGAATGCCATACTATGAATCACTACCTCCCGACTGCCCGCCAGACGACGCTGAAGAAATCACCGCGCCGACGAGACTCTACCGATTGGTCAAGACTCAGCCCCCGAGTCTTGAAGATTTTAGGTCATACCGAACACTCCGACCATTAGGGCGTGTCGTCAAATTGAGTTTCCAAGCGTCAAACCGCTCCATTTCCGTCATTCCCGCGAAAGCGGGAATCCAGAATCCCCGGCTGTGTCAGCACGATTTGGATACGGAAACGCCTGGATTCCTGCTTCCGCAGGAATGACGAGATAATTTGACGACACGCCCTAGATGATTTCGGACAGAATGAATGCAAGGCCAGCGGGTTATCCGTTTATAACAGGCGTAGTAGTGCCGAAAATCGTCAACGCACTCCGACCTTTCGAGGCTATCTCGTTTGTGAACTTGATCTAAATCTGGGCGCAGGCAAGCTGGAGAAAACCGGAGGAGCGCATCGTACCTGGTGGCCGTTCGCGGGCTATCTGGTCAACACTGACTTGGGGACGGTCCAACTATGAAAACGATCACGCCCACCGTCGTCCTGGATTATTACGACGGGATCCAGATTTTCACCGCTGCCGACGAGTTTGGCGGCAATTACTTGGGCGCTATGGTCGGAACTGCAGGTGACCATGGTCGCTATTTGGTGACCGGAGTGTCACCGTCCAACTTGCGCCGGTTCCGGTGCGGTGAGATTGACTTGCGGACGCTATTGCTGGCGTCCCCGCCACATGAGCGGTTCATTACGGTCGCCTCCGGCACATTTTCGGACGCGCTGAGCCTCACTGCTCTGGAAGAACCACTCGAGCACAGTTCCCTGCTACCTGACGAAGGCTTTTTCCTGGAAGAAGAGCTTATCCGCGAGTTTATGGTTTCCAACAGTTGAATCTCCACGGGTACCGCGCCGGGGCGAGGTTGTTGATACCGGGCTGTCCCAGGATGCGCTGCGCACCGATTGTACGTCGCCAACGGCGGAGGCGGTCGAAATCTTTCACCGATAATCCGACGCCCTCGTGTCATTTCGTCACGTAACCGCCCCATGCTTGCCGGCTGGGAACTGGCTCTGGGCTTGGCCGCGATGTTCTTCGGGGCCATCGTGCTGGGAACCATCAGCTTCGGGCTGGGCACCGTGGCCATGCCGTTCATGCTGTTCATCCTGCCGCCCCGGGATGCGGTGGTGATCGTCAACGCCGTGGTCGTGCTCACCACCGGGCTCACGGTGGTCCAGACGTGGCGGCACCTGAACCTGCGGGAGTCCTGGTCGCCGGCCTGCCTCCGGTCCCATTGGGCGTGCTCCTGCTGCACGGTGCCGATGCAGTGGCATTGAGGCTGACCATCGTGGTGGTCATCCTGGCGTTGGGCGTGATGAGCCTGTTCCAGATCCGATTGCCCGGCGCGCGCAGTCGCTGGGCCGCGCCGGTATGCGGCTTCATCGCCACGCTGCTGGTCACCACGCTGGGCGTGGGCGCGCCGCTGGCGGGACTCTATTCCATCGAACAGGACTGGTCGCGGGACACCATCAGGGCGACGCTGGGTCTGTACTTCTTCCTGGCGTCCGTGCTGGCGCTGGCGCTTTTCGCCGTCACCGGATTGGTCGGCGCGACGACGGCCAAGAACATCGGCGTGCTCAGCATCGCAGTGATTTGCGGGACCGGAGTCGCGGCGGTCATCGCCAGCCGGATCAGTTTGCGCGCGTTCCGGTACGTGGTCGTCGGGGTGACAGTCGTTGGCAGCGTATCGCTGCTGCTGCGGGAACTGCTGCGGGTGGTCTAGCGGATCCGGTTCCGCGAATCGTCAGAAGCAGGATTTGCGGGATTTTATGATTATGCAGGATTGAAAGATCTCCACCACGGAACGGCTCCAATCCTGACAATCCATAAATCTTGAAAATCCTGCTTCTGACGATTACCTATTGCAAACCGGGTACGCGTGAGGTGGCCGCACCGTTTGTACAATCCACCGCGTTTGGCTAGAATTCGCGCGACCCTGCGAGTTGAACCCACAAGGAGCAGCCAGATGCCCGGCAGCCTGATCACCGACGAAGTCAAAGCCCTGATCGGCGTGGAATCGGAGCCCGAACGCAACCGCTTCCCCATCAGCGCGGAGATGACCTACGACGTGGCCGACGCCATCGAGGACTACAACCCGCTGTACGTCGACCCCGATTACGCCCAGCGCAGCCGGTTCGGCAGCCTGCTCTGCCCGCCGCTGGCCGCGTGGAAGGACATCGCCCCGCCCATCGGATACTTCGGAGCCGGCCAGGAGTGGCACTTCGAGGTGCCGCTGCCGTTCAACAGCTACGGACTCAACGGTGGCAGCGACTGGCAGTTCCTGGCGCCGGTGCGCGTCGGCACGTGGATCACCCGCCGGTTCCGCATGCTGGACATCTTCGAGAAGCAGGGGCGATCCGGCGCGCTGGTGTTCATCGTCCGGGAAGAGATCCAGACCGACCAGCACGACACGGAGATCAGCCGCGCCCGTCGGGTCAGCATCCACCGAGCGCTGCCGGCCGGCGAGCAGCCCACCGACGTGGCCCAGGTCGCCGATGACCTGACCACCGTGAACGTGGCCCCACCCAATCCCGAGGTGATCTTGCCCAAGCCGGAACCAACCGCCGGCGACCAACGGCACTTCGAGGACGTGGCCGTGGGCGACAGCCTGCCGCCCGTGGTCAAGGGCCCCATGACCACCACCCACCTGATCCGCTGGGCCGCCGCCAACGGCAACTACGCGCGCATCCACTGGGACCTGCCCTTCGCCCAGCTGCACCAGGGCCTGCCCAACGTGGTGGTCAACGGGTCGCTGAAGAACCAGTACCTGGGGCAACTGCTGCTGGACTTCGCCGGCGACCAGGGCTGGTTCCGGCGATTCTACGTGGAGCACCGGGGCATGGACTTCCCCGGCGACACTCTCACCGCCGCTGGCATCGTCACCGGCAAACGCGAGGAGGGTGACTTCGGCCTGGTGGACTGCGCCGTGAACCTGCAGAACGACCGGGGCAGCCAGACTGCTTCCGGCACTGCAACCGTCGTCCTGCCCAAGCGGGGCCAGTCGCTGCCGCTGGATTGGGAAGGAGAACCCTGGTAATGGCTGGCGTTCCTTTCGGACTGCCTTTGGGCGGCGTCCGGGTGCTGGAGCTGGGCGGGTACGTGTCCGCACCGTATTGCGGCAGGCTGCTGGCCGACTACGGCGCTGACGTCATCAAGATCGAGCCGCCGGGCGGAGGCGATGAAGCGCGGCGTATGGGGCCATTCGTCGGTGATGATCCTCATCCCGAGAAGAGCATCCCGTTCCTGTACCTGAACACCAACAAGCGCGGCATCACGCTGGACGTGGAAACGGGGGCGGGGGCCGGGTTGCTGGACCGCCTGCTCGAATCGGCGGACGTGCTGGTCGAAAACTACCCGCCCGACGCCAGGCCCGCCGGCCTCGAACACGAAACCCTTGTCGAGCGGTATCCCCACCTGATCGTCACCTCCATCACGCCCTTCGGTCAGACTGGCCCGTACCGCGATTTCGCCGCCACTGACATCGTGACCACGGCGATCAGCGGCCTGATGTATCACTCCGGCGATTCCGACCAGGAACCATTGCGCAACGCCCTCAACCAATCCTTCTATGTGGCCGGCATCAACGCGGCGGTGGCAACGTCGGCCGCTCTATTCCAGCGCATGTTCACCGGCCGCGGCCAGGTCATCGACGTTTCCACGGTGGAGTGTCTCGCATCGCATCTCGTCCAGGCGCTGCCCTACTACAACTACATGGGGGCCATCAAGGGGAGACGCCCGGTGCGCGGTTCCGGCTTCGAGGAGCTGATGCCCGCCCGCGACGGCTACGTGATCCCCTCGGTGCAGGGATCGCAGCCGTGGTCAACTGTGGCCGAGCTGATCGGCGAACCCGCGCTGCAGGACGAGCGGTTCGCGTCAGGTTCGGGCCGCATCGAGTTCGGCGAGGAGATCCACGACCTGCTGATCAAGGGGCTGGCCCAGTGGGACCGCAAGGCGCTGCACCAGGCATCCGGCGAGCGCCGGCTGGTGTTCGGCATGGCCCAGGACGCCGGCGACCTGCACGACTGTCCCCATCTGCACGAGCGGGAGTTCTTCCGCACCGTGTCCCACCCCGTGGCCGGCGATGCCGACTATCCCGGCATGGGTCCGCGCCTGTCGGGCATGGACTACGAGGTGCGACGCCCCGCGCCGCTGCTGGGGCAGCACAACTCAGAGATCTATTGCGATGAACTCGGCTGCTCCGCTGGCGAATTGACCCAACTTAAGGCATTGGGGGCGATATGACGATGCCAGAACGCTCTCTGCCCCTGGAAGGTATCCGCGTGGTAGATCTCAGCCGGGTCTTCGCCATGCCCTACTGCGGCGCCTACCTGGCCGACCTGGGCGCAGAGGTCATCAAGGTGGACACCCACCACAACCAGTTTGTCGATACCACCCGCACCCTCAACGGCCCGTATCCCGACAACGACCCCGGCGAGCTCTACTGGGAGCGCGGCGGCACCTTCCAGACGCTCAATCACGGCAAGCTCAGCGTTATCCTGGACCTGCGCTCGGACGACGCCCTGGAAGTCCTGCGCGAACTGGTTTCTATATCCGACGTGGTGCTGGAGAATTTCACGCCCCGGGTCATGCGCCGGTTCGGACTGGACTATCCCAACCTGAAGTCCGTGCGTCCCGACCTGATTATGGTGTCCAACACCGGGTACGGCCATTCCGGCCCGTGGACCAACTTCGGCGCCATGGCCACCGCACTGGAGCCGACCCACGGCACCGGCGCGTTCATGGGCTACCTGGACGTGGACGCCAACGGCCACACCTCGCCGGGCACGGTACCCAACAAGATCGCCAACTCCTACACCGACTTCCTGGCCAGCTGGACGGCGCAACTGGCGGTGCTGGTCAGCCTGATCCACCGCGCCAAGACCGGACGAGGCATGTGGATTGACCTGGCGATGTACCAGGTGGGAGTGTCCTTCCTGGGCGAGGGCGTCCTGGATTACGCCTTCAACGGCCGCCGCAGTCGCCGCCTGGGCAACCGCCACGAATCGATGTCGCCCCACGGCTGCTACCCGTGCCAGGGCGACGACCAATGGGCCGTGATCGCCGTGCGCGACGACGCCGACTGGCAAGCCTTCTGCAACGCCATTGGCTCGCCCGAACTGGCGTCGGACCCTCGCTTCGCCGATCCGGTGACGCGCCACGGCAACCAGGACGAACTGGATGCCATCATCTCGCAGTGGACCTCGGCTCGCACCAAATACGACGTGATGACCATCCTGCAAACCGCTGGCGTCCCCTCCGGCCCGGTGCTGGACGGCCGGGACATGCTCGGCGATCCGCACTTCCGCGAACGCGGCTATTTCGAGCCCGCCGACCACCATCCAAAGACCGGTCTGGGCCGGCGCGAATACCTCTCGCGTGGGTGGCGCATGTCCGGCAACGACGTGCATATCCGCAAACCGGCCCCGATGCTGGGCGAGGACAACGCTCCCATCCTGTCTGATCTGCTGGCCCTAACCGAACGCAAATCTCCCAATTGGAAGAGGCGGAGGCCATCGGGCAAACTCTGGCCGGCGCGCGCATCCCGGCCTCAGTACCGCTGGACCGTCAGGTGGAGCTGGGCTGGACGGTTGACTATGATCGGGAGTTTCCCAGCCGGCCGCCGGAATAGCTCGTACTGTTTTTACTTGCCCTAACCGGCGGGCGAAGCCAGCGCCGCCCACCAGCCCAGCGCGAAGCCGAGTATTGCTATGGTAATCGCAACGCCGTAGGCAAATGCCAGTACGATCACTTTTTGCCTAGTCTGCGGTTTCATTGTCCCTTCCCCCACCATCCAAAGCTACGTCCAGCCAGCTACGCAGGTGATTGTACCACCACTCTATGAGTGGCGCGGTGGCAAGCAGAGCTGCCAGCAAAACCATACCAATACTGACCACTTGACTTGCTGGGGGCTCGGTCAAGATTTGTTCTGGCAAGTTGTACACCGCCAGTAGAATTGCTCCGTTAATGATGGCTGACGCGGCAATCCCAATCAGTATCGCCAAGAGCGCATAGCGCAGCCCTGACCATATATTTGTCCAAGTCATAATGTTGCCACAGTATCCATCGAAACTGTCTTGCCGTCTCTATGCTGTAAGCGCGTCAGGAATAGACGTCACCCCCGCCTCAAACAGCGCGTCCACCTCCTCATCAGTGTAGCCATGCTCGGCCAGTATCTCCCGGCTGTGCTGGCCCAGCGCTGGGCCGCGGTGGCGGATGCTGCCGGGCGTCTCTGACAGTTTCACCGGAATCCCGATGTGGTTCAACTCGCCCAGTTCCGCATCGTCCAGCGTGACCTTCATATCCCGGGCCAGCACCTGCTCGTCGCTGTACACCTGCTCCATGTCGTAGATGGGTCCGGCGACCACGCCGGCCGCTTCCAGCTGCTCCATCCAGTGGGCGGTGGTGTGCTCCGCCAGGATGCCTTCCAGCAGTTCGGCCAGCTCCGCCTCGCGCGCCTTGCGGTCGTTGGGTTCCAGGTACCGCTCGTCATCGATGAGCGCGTCCTGCCCGATGGCGCGGCAGAACTGCTCCCAGGTGGGCTGCGACGCCGCGCCGATATTGATGTACCCGTCCTTCGTGCGCAGGGCCTGGTACGGCGCGTTGACCCGGTGGGCCGACCCCAGCGGTCCCGGCACCTCTCCGTTGGCAAAGTACTCCGACGACTCCCACACCGTGAACGCGATGCCTGCCTCCAGCAGCGACCCGTCCACCTGCTGGCCCTGTCCCGTGCGCTGGGCGTGGATGAAAGCCGCCAGGATGCCGAAGGCGGTGAAGCTGCCCGCCCCGATGTCCGTGATGGGCACGCCCACCTTGGCCGGCGGCCCACCCGGGAATCCGGTGATCGACATGAGGCCGCTCATTCCCTGGGCCACCAGGTCGAAGCCGCCCCGGTTGCGATAGGGGCCGGTGCCGCCAAAGCCGGAGATGCTGGCGTACACCAGCTTGGGGTTGATCTCCGCCAACGCCTCGTAGCCCAGGCCCAGCCGGTCCATGACGCCGGGCCGGAAGTTCTCCACCACGATATCCGCAGTTTCCGCCATCCGCCGGAACACCGCCTTGCCCGCGTCGGAGCGCAGGTCCAGCGCGATGCTGCGCTTGTTGCGGTTCAGCGCCAGGAACCCGCCGGCAATGTCGTGGGTCAGGCGCGATCCCATGCGCCGCGTGTCGTCGCCGGTGCCGGGACGCTCGATCTTGATTACGTTCGCGCCCATGTCTGCCAGCAGCATGGTGCACATGGGGCCGGCCATGATCTGCGTCAGGTCCAGCACCTTGACGCCGGCCAGCGGGCCGGCTGGATGGTTGTTTTGGGTCATAGTCATCACCTGCATTAAGCCCCTCTCCCCTCTGCGGGAGAGGGGTTGGGGTGAGGGGCAGACTACTCATCGGTTTGACGCCGGTTACCGGCGCACGGGATAATGCGGCCTCGCATCGGAGGCACGGGATGGGCGAGATTATACTCGGCGATAATTTGGATGTCCTGCGGACGCTGCCCGACCGCGCGTTCCAGTTGATCTACGTCGATCCCCCCTTCAACACCGGCAAGTCCCAGTCCCGCACCCGCATCCGGGTCACGCCCGACCCCGACGGCGACCGCACCGGATTCCAGGGCCGGCGTTACCGGACGCAGGTGATCGGCTCCAGCCAGTACGCCGACGTCTTCGACGACTACATCGGGTTCCTGCGCCCCCGCATGGAAGAGGCGTATCGGGTGCTGGACGACCGCGGGAGCCTGTTCCTGCACGTGGACTACCGCGAAGTCCATTACTGCAAGGTGATGCTGGACGAGATCTTCGGCCGCGAATCCTTCATCAACGAGATCATCTGGGCCTATGACTACGGCGGCCGTCCCAAGACCCGCTGGCCGGCCAAGCACGACAACATCCTGTGGTACGCCAAGGATCCCAATAACTACACCTTCAACTACGACGCCATGGACCGCATCCCCTACATGGCTCCCGGTCTCGTCGGCCCAGAGAAGGCCGCTCGCGGCAAGACGCCCACCGACGTGTGGTGGCAGACCATCGTGAACGGCCGGGAGAAGACCGGCTACTCGACGCAGAAACCCCTGGCCATCGTCAGCCGCATCGTCCGCGTCCACTCCAACCCCGGCGACCGGCTGCTGGACTTCTTCGCCGGCAGCGGCACGTTGGGCGAGGCGGCCCACCGGGAAGGACGGGAGTTCACACTGATCGACAACAACCCGGAGGCGGTGGCTGTGATGCGGAAGAGGCTGGCACACTATGGCATCGTTGTGCACGGACCCGACGATTCCAGCCAAGTATCTGAACTAGAAAGAAGCCATCGTGCCGTGGCCGCCACGTCATCATCCGACATCACGACCAAACCTACGACCTTTGCTGAACTGCGAGCGGCTCTGGACAATCGCGGGACCATCTGCGACCCGTTGTCCGGGCAGTTAATGGATGCTGACCATGTAAAATATGACGGCATCAAAGCGCTTTGCGAGCGCCGTTCAGAGCTGTTCGCCCTGGTGCTGGGTTTGAGCGATATAGAACCTCTTGAGTACTTTGAAAATTCACGCCTCGTCGATGAGGGCGTCGCCTGCGGCGTAATCAGCAACAGCACTGCTGTCGATCTCATGGCCGGAAGTGCCCGTTTCCGCGGGCGTCGCGCTTCTGATGGCATTCCCGTCTATGTACGTGTTGAAGCGGATTTCACCATTCGCAAAGCCCACGTGAAAAGGGTGCGGTCGCAGGCTGGGGCTTTGGAAACTCTGCTTCGACACTTCGGGCCACCTGAGAAAACAGGCATTGCTGTTCCAGTGCTGGCGGGCCATCAACTGTACACGGATCGATACGGTCTTGCCGAACCGCTCTGGGACACTATTTTTGTCCAGATTTGAGAACCACAAGGAGGCACGGCATGGACGTCAATGGCATCATTGTCCTGAACCCCGACGTTCTGGGCGGCAAACCTACTATCAAAGGCACGCGGCTCTCGGTTGAGTTGGTGATGGGCCTGGTCCACGCCGGTTTTACTAACGAGGCCATCATTGCCAGCTATCCCCGCCTTACCAATGAAAGCATCCGGGCGTGCCAGGAATATGCCGCCACCGGGAAGCCGCTCTCACTGTCCACTTGGGCCGACTTTGAAGAGACGGTTTTTGGTCCGGCGGATTGTGACGCCAACCGATGTTCTTTGTAGCGCCATGCAAATTCTAATCGACGAAAATATGCCGCTGGAGGTGCTGGCTCCGTTGCGCGCCCAAGGCCATGACACGCTCCACGTCGCCCAAATCATGCCCAGCGAAGCCGACCGAAACATCCTGAATCTGGCGACTGCAAACGGCCGTCTGCTCGTATCTGGCGACCGCGACTTCGGCCGTCTCGTTCATCTTAATCGCCTGCCGGCTCCCTACGGCGTCGCTTTCTTCCGTATTGCCGACGCCATCCCTACACCGGTCAAGGTGAGCTTTATCGTCTGTTCCCTGAGGACAACGAATGAATGGGCCAACCTCTTTTACACCTTTACAATGCGCGCTCGTCCGACTCCGCTTGCCTAGCGCGGTGTTGCAATCAACGGCGCTGCGAACCGGAGCCGGATCATGACCACTGCCAACCGCATAAAACAGGACGCCGACTATATCTTTCACGAACTCACCCGTTCCATCTGCCCCGAGTGCAAGGCGGTCATCGACGCCCAGGTAATCATCCGCGACAACAAGGTTTACATGCGGAAGCGTTGCCCCGAGCATGGTTGGTTCGAGGGCATCATCAGCTCCGACGCCGAGATGTACGTCGGCAGCATCCGGTTCAACAAGCCGGGCACCATCCCCCTGGACTTCAGCACCGAGGTCAAGGACGGCTGCCCCCTGGATTGCGGCCTCTGTCCGGAGCACAAGCAGCACATCTGCCTGGCCCTCATCGAGGTCAACACCGCCTGCAACCTGGATTGCCCGGTGTGCTTCGCCAATGCCGGCGCCGGCTACAGCCTGACCCTGGAACAGGTGGAGTCCATGCTGGATCGTTTCGTGGAGATCGAGGGCGACCCCGAGGTGATCCAGTTCAGCGGCGGCGAACCGACCATCCACCCGCAGTTGCCCGAAATGATCCAGGCCGCCAAGGACCGGGGAATTCGCCAGGTGATGATCAACACCAACGGCGTGCGCCTGGCCCGCGACGACCGGTTCCTGGCGCAGATGCAGGCCCTGGACCCGGTGGTCTACTTCCAGTTCGACGGCCTGCGCGAAGAAACCTACCTGACCATCCGGGGAGAGCCGCTGCTGGATACCAAGATGCGCGCCCTGGACCGGCTGGCCGAGGCCGGCATGACCGCCGTGCTGGTGGCCGCCATCGAACGCGACGTGAACACCGACGAAGTGGGCGGCATCGTCGAGTTCGGCCTGAAACACCCCGCGGTGCGCGGCGTAGTGTTCCAGCCCGTCACCCACGTGGGCCGGCACATCGAGTTCGACCCCATGACGCGGGTCACCATCCCCGACATCATCCACGGCATCGTGGACCAGACCGATGGCCGCTTCGTGCTGGAGGACTTCGTTCCCGTACCCTGCTGCTTCCCCACCTGCCAGGTGAACTCGTACCTCTTCGTAGATGGAGACACCGTCACACCGCTGCCCCGCCTGCTGGACATCGACCAGTACCTGGACTACATCACCAACCGCGCGCTGCCCAAGGCTCCCAACGCTGCGGATATTCAAACCGCGCTGGAGGGACTGTGGTCTGCTTCCGCCGTCGCCGGCACCGAACAGACCGCCGGCCAATTCGAGTGCGCCTGCGGACCCGGCCTTGACCTGCCCTACGAGGTCAACCACCTCAAGGAACACGTTTTCCAGATTGCCATCAAGGACTTCCTGGACGCCTGGACCTTCAACGTCAAGCAGGTGATGAAGTGCTGCGTGGGCATCCTCACTCCCGACGGCCGCGCCATCCCCTTCTGCTCCTACAACTCGGTGGGCTACCGTGAGCAGATCCGTGAGCAGCTGACCATGGAGCAGGGCCGGCAGAAGATCCGTCTGGCCTCGGCTCGCAATGAATGACCGACTTTTAAGGAGGTAATACAGTGGCTTACAAAGTTTGTAGCATTTGCGAAAAAACCTTGCCGTTTGACAGTTTTGCCACTGCTAACCGCTTGCCAGACCGCAAGTGGCAATACTGCCGCAATTGCGAACGACTTCGTAAGGAACAAGGTGGTGTGGATGCCGCAAGAGCATATCTTGGTAAGTGACAACGGCATCATTGGCTGACAAATTAATGCTCGACACCTACGCCGCCAAGATCTGCTGCGCCGACCTCTATTCGTCGGAACTGGCCCGCCTCATCCTGGGTGACAGCCTGCATCCGGGCGGGCTGCGCGCCACCAACCGCCTGGGCCGCGCTATGGGGTTGCAGCGGGGCTGGCGCGTCCTCGACCTCGCGTGCGGGCTGGGTACCAGCGCCACCGCCTTATCCCGGGTGTTCCGCTGCCAGGTGGTGGGCCTGGAGCTGGGAGCGGAGGCGACGGTTTCCTCCCGCCGGCGTGCCCTGGAACAGCCCGTGCCCGCTGACGTTTCCTTCGTGCGGGGCGACGCCGAGATGCCGCCCTTTCGGGAAGGCGCCTTTGACGCCGTCATCATCGAGTGCGCCACCAGCCTGTTCGTGGACAAGGAATCAGCGATCTCCAGCGTCCGCAGGCTGCTCCGGCCGGGTGGCGTGGTCGGCATCTCCGACGTGACGGTCGAGCCCGGCAGCCTGCCGCCGGAACTTGACGGCACCGTAGGCATGATGCTGTGTCTCACGGATGCCCTGCCCGCGGACGGCTACCAACGCCTCCTGGAGCGCTCCGGCTTCATCACCGGCGAACCTGAGAATCTCACCGACGAAGTGGCAGCCCTGTTGGCCGACCTGAGGGGCAAGCTGGCCCTGGGTGCCGCGGTGGGTATGCCCTCATCCGAGCTCACCGCGGATTTGGCCGAATCCGCTCCTGGCCTGCTGGATCGGGTGGAGCAATCGGTATCTCGCGGGCAGATCGGTTACTGGTTATACGTAGGGCAGAACCCGTACTGATGGAAACCCGCTGTGCTATCATTTGCGCCCACCCGACCGGTTGACCTCACATTCGATGTTTCTTGACGACCTGCTGCCCCTGGTTCCCCGCGTGCTCGCGGCGGCGCTGGTCGGTTATCTGCTCGGCAGCGTTCCCTTCGCCTACCTGGTGGCGCGCCTCAAGGGCGTGGATATCTTCGCCACCGGCAGCGGGCGCGCCGGCACTGCAAACGTGTTCTGGCACGTTGGCCGCCGCCGCGGCATGCTGGTCTTCGCCTGCGATGTCATCAAGGGCGGCCTGGCGGTAATCGTGGCCTGGATGCTGGGGGTGCCTGATCTGGCCGCCATGGTCGCCGGCGCGGCTGCCATCGCCGGCCACTGGAAGAGCATATTCACCGGCTTCAAGGGCGGGGACGGCATGGTGGTTCTCGTCGGCGTTTCCCTGGCCTACCTGAACTGGTACATCCTTGTGGGAATAGCCGTCGGGATCGTCACGGTGCTGCTGTTCCGGCGCTCCGTGTTCCGCTCCTCCATCGGCATTTTCCTGGGGTTCGGAGCCATGCTGGCCTTCAACACCCTGCGCGGGCATGACTGGGCCGTCATGTTTGGCTTGACCGCCCTGGCCATGGTGGTCATCACTCACAACATCCTCACCCATGCCGACCACCGCACCGAAAAAGCCGCGGCGATCGATCCCGACATCCTCATTGAGGACCGCCCCGAAGTCCTCGGTGAAGCCGCCCGTCTCAGCGAGGAAGCGATCCTGCTGGACGTTCTCCCGCCGGACGAGGAGGGTGAACCCGACCGTCCCTAGGGGTTTGGCCGCTGGACTGGATTGACCCTCGACTGTATTTGACGGCGGCCTACGCCATGCTTACACTCTGAGTACGTGTAGAGAGGGTAGCATCATGTGGGATAAGATATTCACAGCCTCGTTGGCTGGATACTCGATCAGCCTCGTAGTGTTCCTGCTGGGGCACTACGTTCTCCAAATTTATCCAATTACTCTTACCGGTATCGCGCTGCTGGGTGTCACGGGCATCGCTATCGGGGTGTCAGGCTTTATCACGGTGCTGGGTATCAACGTGAGGAGATAGCCGTGCTGTATAGAAACTTGGCAAAAGCTATAGCGACTACTTTAGTATTAGTGGTTTTTGTATTGGGTCTAGTTTTTCTTATCGTCGTAGTTGTTGACTTGACTGACCATTTCACCATAGACAGGTTCTTGGGGATTGTGGGCGCGCTGAGTGGGATTGGGTGGCTTGTGAGTGCAGTCGCCAGGCTATTGAGAAACTGGCTCCGAAACGCCGAGTGAACGCCGCCGCCGCTCACTCGGCTAATCTCTGCGCCGTTCGTCCCGCATACGCGAAAGGTCCAGCACCCAGCCCAGCGTCTCGTCAGACTCCGCCTCGGCATACAAGCCCGGCTGGAGCCGCACCGCCTCCGATAGCTGCTCCGCGCACTTGGGGATGTCGCCCCGGTCGGCGTAGAGCCGGGCCGCGTTGTAATAGGCAGCGGCAAATTCCGGCACCACCGTCTGCGCCTCCAGGTAATCCGCCAGCGCCGCCTCGGTGTCGCCCAGGCTTTCCCGCGCGGCGCCCCGGTTGCTCAGCACCTCCGCGAAGTCCGGACGCAGGCCCAAAGCCGCGTCGTAATCAGCGATAGCCTCGGCGTACTTACCCTGGGCATCAAAGGCCAACCCGCGGTTGTTGATCGCCTCCACGTCATCGGGACGCAGTTCGATGGCGGCGGTGTAGTTGTCCACCGCGTCGCCGTATCGGCCCAGCCGATAGCAGACCCGGGCCTTGTTGAAACGTGCGTCGGCATTGTCTGGATTGTGTCGGAGCGCTTCGTCGTAGTCGGCAACCGCTCCCGCGCCGTCGCCGGTCTCGTCCCGCGCCACTCCGCGATTCAGGTAGGCGTTGGATACGTCGGGCCGGAGCGCAACCACCGCGTCGAAGGCACGTATGGCTTCGTCGTACCGGCCCAGGTTGTTGAGCACGATGCCCCGGTTATAGTAGGCTTGGAGATACAGCGGGTCCAGGTCAATCGCCGTCGCGTAGTCAACCAACGCGCCCTCCGCATCACCCACGTCGTCCCGAGCGTTGCCCCGCTGGTAATACGCCGGCGCGGCCAGGGCGTCGAGTTCCAGCGCCGCGCTCAGGGCGTCCACCGCCTCTTCTGGCTTCCGGCGCCGCAGGCAGGTAACACCCAGGTTGAACCGGACCGCGAAGTCGTCGGGACGCCGCGCGGCCATCCCGTGGTAAACGGTGTACGCTTCCGCGTACCGACCGATGGCGAAGCAGCCGTTTCCGAAGATCAGGCTCCGGGGGCTTTGTCCCCGCTGCAACCCGGCGTCCGCTTCCGTCAATTGGTCGAGCAGGGCGGCGACTTCGCCAGCATCCTCACCGGTCAGGCGCCCGCCACGGGGCCGAGGCGTCAGGGCGGCCGAGCCCAACCCGTGCCACTCCAGCAGGCCGGCCAAGCGACCCAACAACCTGTCCGCGGTTGCGCTGCTCATCGCCCGAACATCCAGCGTGGCGCGTCGCCGGTGGCCGGCGCAGCGCCATGCTGGACCCTACAGGGTTGACTCTCGTCCGCCGCCCATTTCCGGACGCAACGCGATCTGGGCCAGCGCCAGGGCCGAGTAGTAAGCGACCGTCATGGTCAGGTCAACTACGCCCCGATCTCCAAGGAACGCCCGCACCGCCTCGAAGTTCTCGTCGGAGACGTCCTTTTCCCGGATCATCTGCTGCACGAAACGGGCGATGGCAGCCTGCTGACCTTCCAGGCAGCCCGGCGCTTTCCACGTCCGGATGCCCTCGATGGCCTCGTCGCTCACGCCGGCGTTGGCGGCGGCCACGGCGTGGCCGGTCCACTCGATGCCGGAGTCCCACTCGCGGGCCACCAGGATGATCGCCAGTTCCTTGAGGTCATCCGACATGGATGACTGGAACCGCAGCGTCGCGCCCATGGACGTCAGGTAGCCGGCGGCCTGCGGACTGTGCAGCAGGGCCCGGAATTGCAGGCCCACGTCCGCCGCGCCCCGGTCCTCCCGGATCCGGTCGTAGATCACCTGACCGTCCGCGTCCAGCTCTTCCCGTGCGACGTAAGGAACCCGTGCCATCTCCAAACCCTCCGGCTCAAACTGGCAAACAGCATACCATAGGCCGAATCGCGGTTGGCGTCGCCGCGGTCGTCGCACTCATCAGGGCCTTTCCAAAGTTAATCCGTCATTCCGGCGAAAGCCGGCCCCATTCCCTCAACTCGAACCGTCATTCCGGCGAAAGCCGGAATCCAGAACATTCCGAACCCAGCGACCTGCTGGATTCCCGCTTCCGCGGGAATGACGGTTCGGGGTGAAAGGCCACCATCCGGGACTTTGAAAAGGCCCTGCCTGCCGACACAGGGCCTTTCCAAAGTTAATCCGTCATTCCGGCGAAAGCCGGAATCCAGAACATACCGAACCAAGCGACCTGCTGGATTCCCGCTTCCGCGGGAATGACGGTTCGGGGTGAAAGGCCA
>JAPPMU010000017.1 GCA_028873965.1 Chloroflexota bacterium | reverse complement strand
TTTCGCGGGAATGACGGGTGTAAAGTCTCCCAACTGCGTAAGTCCTATGACATTTGCCCGCAACCCTGAACAGTTGCGCATCCACGTCCGTCGTTGCCGCCCCCGTAGGCCCCCGTGTAGAATGCCGGCGTTGATCGATTCTTCCCCGCCGTCGCATCCCACGGAGGCCTCCCATGTACAATCGCCCCACCCTGAGCCTGAGCCAGGTCCGCTCCGCCATGAACGCCATGCTGGACCAGGCCGAGCAGGAACCCGACCGCCCCTTGGCCATCGCCATCGTCGATGCCGACGCCAAGCTGCTCAGCTACGCCCGGATGGACAACTGCCGCGCCCTGCCCCAGCGCATGGCCGTCAGCAAGGCCTACACCTCCGCCATGTCCGGCTCCGACTCCAACGCCTACGCCGAGCGCCTGAAGAACGAGGGCCGCAACATCGCCGACTTCGGCGACTCCCAGCTGGTGGCCGTGCAGGGCGCCGTCGTCGTGCGTGATCTGGAGACCGACCTGGTGCTGGGCGCCATCGGCGTCAGCGGCCTGTCGGCCCAGGAGGACGAGGACCTGGCCCGGCTGGGAGCGCAGGCGCTGGGCCTGTAAGGCGCGTTCCGTCTGTGCAACCGCCCATCCGGGAGGCCGGGCCATGACCTCCATTGATCCCGCCGTCGGAGCACGGGAAGAACCGGCCCGGCCACGTACTCCCGATTCCGGCAATATGCTCATCCGCCGGCTGAAAATCAGCGGGATGCTGTCCTTCGGCCCGCAGGGGATCGACCTGCCGATGGAGCCGCTGAACGTGCTAATTGGGCCGAACGGATCGGGCAAGTCCAATTTCATCGAAGCACTGGCACTGCTGCAGGCCGCTCCGCGGGACCTGTCAGCCCCAGTGCGGCGCATGGGCGGCATTTCGGAATGGCTGTGGAAAGGGGACGACGCGCCGGGACTGGCGGGCGTTGATGCAGTGGTCAACTATCCGAATGGCAAGATGCCATTGCGGCACGTATTGAGAATCGCGCGGCGGGGTGAACGTTTCGAGGTCATGGGAGAAACTGTTGAAGATCAACAGCCCAATGCTGGGGAGACCGAACCTGCCTTTTACTACTATGTTGTGGGGAGTAGCACAGTAATTAGTGAAACGGGTGATGAACCTGGTTACCCTCGTAGCGAAAGGAGAATCGCCCGTAGTCGGTTAATTCCTGATGCGTCCATCCTGTCGCAAAGGGAAGACCCCGACCTATACCCCGAACTTGGTTGGCTACAGGACCGATATCGCCAAATCCGCCTGTACCGAAACTGGGAGTTTGGACCGGACGCAGGATTACGTCACTCGCCCCGCGCGGACGAACCGAGCACATTCTTGACGGAACGCGGGGAGAACCTGCCACTGGTGTTGTCAAAACTGCGGGGCGACAGTCGACAGAAGTTCGTCAAGTCGTTGCAGCAACTCTATGACGGCATCGACAATTTTCACGTCGAAGTCGGCGGTGGACGAGCTGAGCTTTTTTTGGTCGAACGGGGCAGAGGTGAACGATACATCCCGGCATCGCGGCTGTCCGACGGAACGTTGCGCTACATGGCTCTGGCGGCCATCCTGCTGGATCCGAACCCGCCGCCGCTGGTGGTGATCGAAGAGCCGGAGCTAGGTCTACACCCGGACGTCGTCCTGGGCATCGGGGAGATGCTTATCCAGGCATCGGAGCGGGCGCAACTGGTGGTGACTACGCATTCGCGAGTGCTAATCAACGCCCTCGAGGACCACGTATCCAGCGTGGTGGTTTGCGAAAAGCACGATGGAGAATCCCGGTTTGAGCGTCTCGACCCTGAGTACTTATCCGTTTGGTTGGACAAGTACAGTCTGGGTTATCTCTGGAGTACCGGCGAAATCCGAGGCAACCGATGGTGAGAGTGAAACTGTACGTGGAAGGTGGTGGCGAAGGACGTTCAAATCACGAAATATTCCGCCAGGGGTGGGGCAGTTTCCTGCGCAGAGCCGGACTGCAAGGTCAAATGCCCCAAGTGATACCTGGCGGCGGACGGGAGCAGACCTTCGACAAGTTCAACACGGCCTTGCAAAATCAGCGACCTGATGAAGTGATTATTTTGCTGGTTGACAGTGAGGGGCCGGTTACTGCGGGCAATACTGCATGGCAGCATTTGCGAAACCAGGACAATTGGGACCAGCTACCGGGCGCTGACGACGACAGCGCCCATCTTATGGTACAAGTCATGGAGACGTGGTTTCTCGCTGACCGTGACGCGCTGCGCCGCTTCTTCGGCCCGTCTCTCAACGAAAACCGCTTCAGAGAATGGCCAAACTTGGAGGACGTGCCTAGCGATACGGTAATGAACGTACTAGCGCAGTCCACGCGCACCTGTCAGAAGCCGTATCGCAAAGGTCGCGTTTCCTTTGAGCTGCTCAGCGAACTCGACCCTCAAACCGTCGCCGCCGCCTGTCCCCACGCCGATCAACTGCTGACATACCTCCGCACCCTGTAACGCCCGACCAAGTGCCCAGACCGATGCTTATCCCCGGAGGCCCTCCCCATGCCCAACCCCCGCGCCGAGTTCTCGCCCATTTTCGACCGGCCGAAGCTGACCCTGCCCGACGGGGCGAAGGTTGCCGTCTGGTTCATCATCAACGTGGAGGAGTGGGACATCGACCAGCCCATGGCGCGGACGGTGCTGCCATCGCCCCAGGGCGCGGCCGTGTCGCCCGACGTCCCCAACTACTCCTGGTACGACTACGGGATGCGCGTGGGCTTCTGGCGGATGCAACGGGCGCTGGCAGCGCACAACCTGCCCTGCACCATCAGCCTGAACGCGGCGGTGTGCGAGGCCTACCCCGAGATGGTCCGGTCCTGCCTGGATCTCGACTGGGAGCTGCTGGGCCACGGCTACATCCAGCAGGTGTTGCACAAGGAGCCGGACGAGCGCGCCACCATCCGCAAGACCATCGAGGTGATCCGCGAGTTCAGCGGGAAAGCGCCCCGGGGCTGGATGGGCCCCGGCCTGGCGGAGACCTACCACACGCCGGACATCCTGGCCGAGGAGGGGTTCGAGTACGTGGCCGATTGGGTGAATGACGACCAACCCTACGAGATGAAGGTCAACTCGGGGCGGCTGGTGGCGCTCCCCTACACCGTCGAGCTGAACGACATCCCGATCTACCTGGTGCAGCACCACTCGGCGCCGGAGCTGTTCCGGCGTGCCAAGGACTCGCTGGAGATCATGCTGGCCGAGGGCGAGGACAGCGCAAGGGTCATGGCCATATCCATGCACCCATACATCACCGGGGCGGCCCACCGCATCGGGCATTTCCACCGGCTGCTGGAATACGTCACCCAGCTGGAGGGCGTGTCCTTCTGGACCGGCAGCGGCATCCTGGACTGGTACAACGGGCAGGTGGGGCACAAGTAGACTCCCCTTGCCGCCTTGTAAACCGACAGTTATATTGGAGTCGCAGGCATTAAGGGCCAAGAGGGCATCACCATGACTACTACCACCAATACAATAAAAACCATTGCTATCTCCTTACCGGCTGATTTGGCCGACGCCGTTGCGAGGATGGCAGAGCGTGATGGCAAGACGCTGGACGATTTCGTTGCCAATTCCCTGCGAGATGCTTGCAAGGCTGATTTTGACGCACAACTGGCCAAGATTCACGAAGGCTGGCACCTTCGTATGATGAGACTTGGGCTATTCAGTGAAGAGGATATTTTCAGATACCTGGAATCATGAGAGTCACTTTCGATACCAACATATTAGTATCTGCATTTGAATTCCCCACGGACGCGCCGCCCAAGTCCTCCTGAACATCAGGTCTGAACGTGACTTGATGTTTGTCTCTTGTCCCATCATCAAGGAGCTCTTACGGGTACTCGCGGACAAATTCGGGCGAACGGAAGTCGAACTGGAAGGGATACGAGCTTTCGTACGGGAATTCGGTCACTTGGTAACGCCCACGGAAACCCTGTCGGTCCTCGCCGACGAGCCCGACAACAGGATCCTGGAGTGCGCCGCCGCGGCCAATGCGGATTTGATTGTGACCGGCGACCGGCAGATGTTGGCCCTGCGCAACTTCCAGCACATTCGCATCGTGACCCTGGCCGACTATCTGGATAACGTTGATAGTTCGTTCATAAGTCGTTGATGAACTACGCAAGCCGCGTGGGTATCGCACTGACAAACTCCGCACTTCCCGTTCCCTTGTCAGCGCGCCACGTCACCGATTGCTCATTATCGACCAAATTATCCGAACCCGTTGGTAATACCAACGGATATTTCCACTTATAAAACGGCCTTATCAACGGGCATCCCATGCTCATATGCCAGGTTATGAACAATATCCACGACCTTAATACCGTTATTGCTACCTTTAAATATTCCACCGTGAAATGATCGATACCGTAAGAATCAACGTTAAAGCTGGAGACGGCGGCGATGGTTGCATCAGCTTTCTCCGGCTCAAGTACCAGCCCCGCGGCGGACCCGATGGTGGTGACGGTGGCGACGGCGGCAGCGCCTGGATCGTCGGCGACTCGTCCATCAACACGCTGCTGCACCTGAAGTACAACAGCACCTTCTACCTGCAGCGCGGGACCCACGGCAAGGGCAAGAACCAGCGCGGCGCCAACGGCAAGGATACCGAGATCCGCGTGCCCCTGGGCACCGTGGTTTGGCGTATGCACCGCGACGGCAGCAAGGACTTCCTGGCAGACGTCACTACCGATGAACCGGTGCTGGTGGCCCGGGGTGGTAAGGGTGGCTGGGGCAATGCCCGGTTCGTTTCGTCGACCAACCAAGAACCGATGCTTTCGGAATCGGGTGACAAGGGCGAGTACTCCGTCCTGTGGCTGGAACTCAAGCTCCTGGCCGACGTGGGCCTGCTGGCCAAGCCCAACGCCGGGAAGTCCACGTTGATCTCCCGTTGCTCCGCGGCTAAGCCCAAGGTTGCCGACTACCCGTTCACCACGGTGGAGCCGGTGCTGGGCGTGGTCACCCACGGTGGTCAGGACTTCGTGATGATGGAGATCCCCGGCCTGCTGGAGGGCGCGCACCGCGGCATCGGTCTGGGGCATCAGTTCCTGCGCCACGCCGAACGTGCCCGGGCCTACGTTCACCTTATTGACGGAATGTCCGACGATCCGGCGGGGGACTTCCTGATGCTCAACCGCGAGTTGCGCGAGTTCAGCCCCATGCTGGCCGCCAAGCCCCAGGTGGTGGCGGTGAGCAAGCTGGACACCACGGAGACCTACGAGTTGCGGGATGTCATCGAGGAAGAACTGCGCCGCGCCATGGCAATGGATGATGGTTTCGCCGGCACCGACGAGGAGACGCGGATCCACTTCATATCATCGGTTTCTGGCGCGGGCGTGGACAGGCTGCTCGGCGATCTCGTCCGCATCCTGGCCGAGGCTCCCCGTGATGGCATCGACGCCTCAGAGTGGGAGGATGAACTCCCGGTTGCGAGGACATCCCGGGAGCGGCCTCCGCTGGGCTTCCACCTGGATGGCGATGTCTACGTGGTGGAGTCGGAGCGGCTGGAGCGGCTCACCGGGCGCGCCGACATGCGGGACTACCGGGTCATGTTGCAACTGTGGCGGGAGATGAGCCGCCTGGGCATCGCGCAGCGGCTGCAGGAGGCTGGCATCGAGGCCGGCGATACCATTCGCATTGGCGACGCCGAGTTGGAGTGGTTCTGATGCCGGCGGGGGAGTCCGGCCGACGCCGCATCGGTATCCTGGGCGGCACCTTTGACCCGCCGCACCTGGGCCACCTGCTGATCGCGGAGACGGCGCGGGTCGCGCTGGACTTGGAAACGGTGATGTTCCTGCCGGCGGGCGAACCGTGGCTTAAATCCGGACAGCGCATCACGCCGGCGCATCATCGCTTGAAGATGGTCCAGCTGGCGGTGGCGGATAATCCCGACTTCTGCGTCTCTGATTGCGAGATCAGGCGCACCGGGGCCACGTACACGGTGGATACGCTGCGGCAGGTACGGCGCGAGTTTCCTCCCGACGCGGAGCTGTACTTCATCGTGGGGTCGGACGTGCTGGACCAGTTCCACCGTTGGAAGGAACCGGAAGCCATCTTGGCCCTGTGTCGTCTCGCGGTTATCGAACGGCCGGGTGGCCCCAGGGAGGGAATAGCGGTGCTGCGAGAGGGCTTTGCGGACGCGCTGGACGCCGGCGCGGTGGTGTCGGTGGCCGGGCCGCGGGTGGATTTCAGCGCGTCGGAACTGCGGCGGGTGCTGGCGGCTGGCCAGTCAACGCGCTACCGGATACCGGACGCGGTGGCGCAATACATTGCCGAGCACGGGTTGTATCGGGAATCCTCAGAAGCAGGATTTACCGGATTTTAATGATTACCAGGATTGGAACCGTTCAGCGGCAAGCAACACCTAATCCTGTCAATCCGCCAATCCAGAAAATCCTGCTTCTGACGTTTTGCGTCAAGGGGAACGACCGACGGAGCAAGTATGACCATTTCTGACGGGAACATTGCAGATCGATTGCTGGAGCTGGCCGTGGAACGGGGCGCGATCCGGTACGGCGACTTCACACTGTCGTCGGGCAAGAAGAGCACATACTACTTCGATGGCCGTTTGCTCAGCTTGGACCCGGAGGGGGCGCACCTCATCGGCAACGCGTTGCTGCCGCTCTTGGCCGAGGCCGGCGTGGATGCCATCGGCGGGCCGACCCTGGGCGCGGATCCCATCGTGACCGCCGCGGCCATGGCATCGTGGCAGCAGGGTGCGCCGCTGCCGGCCTTCATCGTGCGCAAGGAGGCCAAGGGCTACGGCATGGGGCAGATGATCGAGGGCCCGCTGCCGGAGGGGTCAACCGTAGCCATCGTGGACGACGCCTGCACCACCGGCGGGTCGCTGTTCCACGCCATCGACGCGGCGGAGGAAGCCGGTTGTAGCGTGGGCCTGGTGCTGGCGTTGCTGGACCGCAACGAGGGCGGCAGCGACGCTATCCGGCAGCGTGGCTATAAATTCGAGGCGCTGCTCACGGCCGGCGATGATGGGCGGATACGGCCGGCGTAGTAATGGAGCGATCATTCGCCGCGCAGTTGGCGTAGCTGGGTTTCCAATTCCTGAACTCTAGCCTCGGCCTGGATGCGGGCTTCCCGTTCAGACTCCATCGTGGCGATGTGTTCACCGGTATCAGGGTCGTACCAGCCAAGTCGTCCGTTGATCCAGCGCAGGTTCACGTTCAGGATGGGGCTGTGGCCCTGGAGGCTGCCGTCGGGCAATTGGTCAATCTCGATAGGCTCGTAGCGTCCATCCACCAGCCGGTCGCCGGCCAGTCGGACGCCGTGGTACTGACCGGTCTCGTCAAAGCGCCAGTACTCCGGGATGCGCAGTTCGGCGTAGCGGATCCGCTTTTCGACGGTGTCCCTCCGTCCCGTGGAGGGCGACGCAACCTCCAGCACGAAGTCGGGCGGCTTTCCCTGCTCCGAGATGACGTAGCCGTTTTGGGCGTAATAAAGGGCCGGGTCGGCGTCGAAGGCAACCAGGAGGTCGGGATAGACCGCGCCGGCCATGCTGGTCAGCTCGGTGGTTGGGACGGGGATGAGGTAGAGGTCGGCGCCGACGATGGTGGTTTCGGGGTTGCCGAGGTGTTGGGCCAGAAAGTGCGCGCCGCCGGTGAGGGAAAGGTGCTTGGAGGCGGTCATCTTTTCGTCCTGGGACTTGGGAGGGTCCGGCAGGGTGAAGTCGGGTGGGGCCTTGGGCGTCTTGGCGGTGGTCATGTCAAACCTCGCCTGGCACGGCGTGTGTTGGCTGGAATTATACCTGTGGACGGGAAGGCACGGGCCAACGCCGGCTACACCCGGTAGAAACTGCCACCGCCGGCCCAGTGGGCACGCAAGGCCCGGCTGCCCACCACGGTGTCGAACCGGATCCACTCTGCGGAGGGTTCGCCCGGTGTCCCGATGTAGAAGCGTGGCGACACTTCGGGGTCTCCGGCCCGCGGCGTCAGTGGTTCCTCGCCGCCGTTGGGCCATGCAATGTAGAGCCGGCCCCGGCGCAGGATGATGCGGAAGCTGGTCAAGTAGGGGGCGTGGCTGCGATAGTGGCCGGGGAAAGCGTCCCACTCCGCAGGGTATGGAACCGACGCAACCAGGGGCGCGCTGCCCTCCCGGACGTAAATGCGCGGGCCGTGGTGGATCTCGACCATCGCGTCGTCGCCGCCAGCGTCCTCCGGCGCGCGGAAGCGCAGGGGGAAGGGATCGAACTCGTCATAGGGAACGCAGGAGGTGTTGCCGGCGATGTGCTCCAGGGTGATGGCGGGCCGGTCCTGACGGTGCAGGAGAAGCTGGCCATCCCCGGCGGTTATGGTCAGGGCAATGCCGGATACTTCGTCGACGAATTGGCCGGCGTAGCGGTCGGCAGATTCAAGCCGTGTGGGATCCGATAAGGTCGGCGCTTCGGGAACTTGTCCGCCATCGCGGATCGCGGCGGCCAACCGCAGGGCGTAGCGCGCCGGCGCATACAGGTCTCCGCCGGAGCCAGTGCACAGTATGACGACACCCAGCCCGTCGGTCTGGTCGGTGATCATGATGGAATGGAAACCCACGGTGCTCCCGCCGTGGCCGATGAAGTCGTGGCCGTCGGCCCGGTGGATTATCACGCCGAAACCGTAGCCGTACTCATGCCGGTCGCCCCAGCGGCCGGGCATCTCGATGACCGGGGTGGTCATCAGCCGGTACATGGCCGGCGAGACTATGGGACCGGCGTCTCCCCTCCCACCGTTGAGGAAGAGCCGGGCGAAGCGCGCCATGTCGCCGGCGGTGGACACCTGGCTGCCGTCGCCCACTGCGTATTCCGACCAGTGGGCCGGGATGAGGGTGTCGTTCTGCCGACGCGGACGGTCGTCGTGGAGGTCCACGTAGCCGGTGGCCATGCCGTGCCAGGTGCGATGGCTGATGACGGGTGCGCTGGAATGCATGCCCAGGGGTTCCAGGACGCGCTGGCGGATTACGCTTCCGTAATCGAGGCCGGTCACGTCCTCCAGGAGCCAGCCCAGAAGCTTGTAACCGGTATTGGAGTAGTGATAGCGGGAGCCGGGTTCCCAGGCGGCCTCGGTGTAGCGCAGGGCGTAGCCCTCGTAGCGGGCGGCGGGGGCGAAGTCGGTGCCCGCGGGCAGGCCGGCGGTGTGGCTCAGCAGGTGGCGCAGCGTGATCGGGCCGTAGCGGGAGGGCAGGGCCAGCCAGGGCAGATGCGTGCTGATGGGGGCGTTGAGGTCGAGGCGGCCCGCCTGCACCAGTTGCAGCAGCGCCAGCGCGGTCATGGACTTGCCGATGCTCCCGATCTGGAACGTCGTCTCGGGGAGCGCCGGGCTCCGCGCCGCCATGTCGGCGTACCCCACGCCGGTGGTGAAAAGCGTCTCTCGCCGGTCGGTCACGGCCATGGACAGGCCCGCGGCGGGCGCGGCCGTGAGCCAGCGCTCCAGGTATTCGACCAGGGGCGCGAAGCGTTGCGAAGTGTCTGGGTTAGTTGGGAAGGCCATGATCACGGCCGAGGGCGTTCAAACGGATATGATGCGCAGGCCGGACAGCCGCTCGAAGTGCTGCCGGTTGTTGCTCAGGAGCGTCAGGTCGTGGTGCAGCGCGGTTGCCCCGATGAGCAAGTCCATGTCCTTGATGAGGGTTCCCGCCGCTCGGAGTCTGGCCCTTTCCACACCGAATATCCGGCAGATGGGGACATTCAAGTCAATGATGGGAAATGGGCGCAGGAAGTCAAACAATTCCCTTTCGTCATCTTCTGGGTCGGAGCTGTTCACGATCCCTTCGTACAGCTCGGCTATCGATATGATACTGATGGCGATTCCGTCTGGACGCAGGGAGTCCAAGCGGCGCATCACCTGAGGGTTGTTGTTCAGGTAGTGAATGGCCCAGTCTGTGTCCAGCAAGTTGCTCATACCGTCACGTTTTCGGCGCACAGTAGATGCAGTCGCAATCAAAGCCCCGGTGGCGGGAGGTGTAGATGTCCCGGAGCAACTTTTCCGCGTCTATGGAACCCGCCCAGCCGCCGGCGGCCGCCTTTGACCGTTCGGTCATTTCCTCGACAGACATGGCGGACACGGCGGTTTTGGTGTCCACTGTTACCAGGACTTCGTCTCCCTCCTTGAGGTCCAGAGTATCGAAGGGAACTAGGGCGCCGTTGATAAATCTGGCTTTGACGGTCTTGAGCATAGCTATCTCCTTGTGCAGATGACCGCAGCTACCGGCCCGGCCCCGGCTTCTCGCCGCCGAACAGCAGCGGTTGCGCGGTAATGCGCGCGGTAACACCAGTGTCGCCGTCACCGTTTCCTTCCTCAGCGACTACCCGCAGCGCGCCGCCGACTTGCACTGCCGCGGTGCGCACGTAGCCCAGCCCGATGATGCTAGCGTCGCCCGCAGAGGGAACCACCGTGGCCGACGTCACCAGGCCCATGGCCGCGCCCTCGTCGTTGACCAGACGAGAGCCGGGCAGCGTGCCGGCCTGGGCAGGGTCGGCATCGAAGCTCAGGGACACCAGGTACTTCTGCACCTTATGGTAGGTGTCCAGGCGGGCGATGACCTCCTGTCCGATGTAGCAGCCCTTGTGGAAGTCGATGGCGCCGATGAGGCCGGCCTCCAGCGGGTTGTAGGTGTCGCTCATCTCGGAGCCGTGGGCCGGCCGGGCCTGGGCGATGCGCAGGGTCTCAGCGGTGGCCGCGCTGATGCTGGCCGCGCCGGCCGCTTCCAGGTCGGCGGCGATGCGTGCCGCGTCTTCGGGATCATCGGCCAGCAGGTAGCGAGTGGGCATGCGCTCCGATTCGTCGGGGTCGGTGGGAGGCTCCACCACCAGGATGCCGTCGTCCGACACCCGGCCCAGCAGCTCAGCGGCGTCCGGCCCGGTGAGCCGCAGCAGGGAGGTCTTCTCCGTGATGTCTTCGACCTCCAGGTCCTCCATGATGGTGTATTTGTCCAGGAAGTCCGTCACGTTCTGCTGCTGGCCCGGGCTGGTGAGCACGACCTGATGGTCGCCGCAGTGGATTACGTACACCAGGTCCACGATGCGGCCGCGGTCGCTGGTGAGCACGGTGACGGCGACCTCGCCGGCCGGCGCCTCCGGGTCGATCAGGTTGGTGGAGAGGCGATTGAGCAGGTCGCGGGCGTCCTCCCCGGTGAGCAGCAGGATGCCGGAGTCGTCGGGGTACACGGCGGCGCGCTCGGTGGCGGCGCGGAACTCCTCTGCGGTATGGGCGTCGATGGTGGTGGTCATCGGGGTCCTCCGGGATGGGTACACATTTATCCTGTCATCGCGAGGAGCGTGGCCGCTCATGGTGAGCTTGTCGAACCACGTCGTGATCCCGTTGCCGGGGTGGTCGTCCTGCTGACGAGACTGCCGCGCTCCGCTCGCAATGACACACTGGGTGGTGACGGGATTGCTGCCCCCGCATCAAGTGCCGGGTGACGTTGCTTCGCTCGCAATGACACGGCGAGTGCAGTCGGATACGCAACAGGGGCGGGTTGCAGACCCGCCCCTGCGCCGCGTCGGTATGGTTTGGCGCGCCGGCTACACGGCGAAGGAGGTGCCGCAGCCGCAGGCTTTCTTGGCGTTGGGGTTCTCGAAGACGAAGCCCTTGCCGTTGAGGCCGTCGGAGAAGTCCAGCTGCGTGCCGACCAGGTAGATGTAGGACTTCTTGTCCACCATCACCTTGACGCCGTACTGCTCGACGATCTTGTCCGACTCGCGTTCCTTGTCGGTAATGGTCAGGTCGTAGGTGAGGCCGGAGCAGCCGCCGCCCTTGACGGCGACGCGCAGGCCAATATTGTCGGTGATGCCTTCTTTGTCGGCGAAATACTTGATCTTCTCGGCGGCCTTTTCCGAGATCTCGACGGTGAGTTCGACGCCGTTCTGTGTGATGGGCATGGTTTTGCAACCTCCGCTGCGGGAGTGGATGATAGGACGATTTTACGAAAAACGGCGGGGGCGCGTCAATCCGTGGATTAGTCAGCGAGGTGTGGCTCAGGATCAGCGACACGCCCAGTTTCTTCAAACGTCGCTTTGGTCGGTTCCGCTGAGACGGTGGATTCTTGCCAGCACAGCAACGACGAACTGATTGACCAATTGCAGAAGTTCTTGTCTTTCGTTGATGGCCATGACATGGGCGGTTCCTGCGTACCGATACTTGGCCGCGTAATCGGTGAGCCAGTCCATGTATTCGTGAGGCTCATCTGGACTGGGATAACGAATGAAGCCGAAGAGTTGGCTGCCTGCTTCAGCAACGCGGCCCAATTCGGGGTCCTTCCAATCCTCGATGTCCTGGATATCGTCCCAAAGTTCAGTCAGGTCGTGCCCGAACGTTCTCGCGTCGTTGTAAGCTGACAGCCAGCCCTTGAGGGCATTTTCGACCGCTTGTTGAGCGGTGAATCCCACCAACTCCTGGTGTTGGTTCTCGATCACGTCAGCGAGGCTCTGGTTCCAGGCTTCTGCGCGTTCGATTCGGCGTCTGGTTTCCGGCCAGTGATCCGGATATCGATCTCCGTTCGACGGGGCGGGATCCATCTTTTCTCCGCTCACAATGATTCCATAACGCGACGCTTGGCCGGCGATGTGCTGATTGGCCCTGCGGCATCGGTCAAACCGGGTGCGGTGAATGCCAATTGCGTCCACCGGAACACGGGGTGGATTTGCCCTGAAGTAATTTAGCGCAGCCTTGCGTGCCAGGATCTCAGCGCCAAGCGGATCTCGTTCGTCAGTAACGATCAGAAGATCTATGTCTGAACCCGGGTGATACCTGCCGGTGGCACGGGAACCAAACAGTATCACAGTGGCATCAGGTACCCGAGCCTGAGCTGCTCGGGCCGCTGCCAGCGCGTGTGGATCTGCAACGTGATCGCGCATGGTGCGCTCCGAGCCGAATTCTTGCCGTAAGGTAAAACGAAGGCCGGGGCCAAATTCCCTGGCTGGTCCTTCGGCTTCGTCCCATTATACGCACCGTAATTGACCGGCGCCCACGCGCAGTCGCCTGACGAATCC
The DNA here is from genome assembly GCA_028873965.1 of Chloroflexota bacterium. Taxonomy (GTDB): domain Bacteria; phylum Chloroflexota; class Dehalococcoidia; order Lucifugimonadales; family UBA3495; genus Bin87. The sequence continues at coordinate 49,168 of JAPPMU010000017.1, read as the reverse complement.
TGCTCGACTCCTACCTCTCTCCCTCCGCCGTCAGCGGGAAGCAGGTGAGGCCGGGGCCGTGGTCCCAGATGGCTTCGGAGAACGGCCGCCGCTCGTCGCGCCGCTCCGGGCTCTCGGTGTTGAACACTGCGCACAGCTCGTAGTCCGTGCCGCCTACGAGATGGTACCCGTAGGGGCGGCCCGTTTGCGGGTCCTCGATGGACTGGACGAAGTACCGCGGGCCCTGCAGGTCGAAGAGGTTGGCGGGCATCTCGCCGTTGAGTTCGTAATACTGGTCGATGTTTTGCGAGATGATGCGCAGGTCGTCGACCCTCTGCTCGTCCAGGCGGACGTTGCGCTGTTGCCCCGGCGTGCCCACCACGTAGATGGAGTAGCCCACGGTGGCCACCACGACCACCACGGCGGCGATCACGAGGCCCCGCAGGACAGGAGCGGCCCGCGCGGCTGAGGCGGACAGATCGTCCTCTGCCTGGCGCATGTCCCACAGGTAATAGCCGAAGATCGGCACGACGATCAGCAGCACCGCGGCGACCTTGAGGAAGAAGTTCACCGTGGGGTCGCCGGCGAGCAGGCTGGCCAGCAGCGTGATGATGTCCCCCAGGATGATGCCCGCGCCCACCACCAGGGTCAGGTAGGTGAGCCACCGCCGCACCAGGGACTGGCGACGCTCGGGGTCGGTGGCGACGGCCTGCGTCAACCGGCGCATCAGGATCAAGTACAAAGGAAACGCCACGATTACCGCCGCGATGGCCGTGGCATCCGCCGTGGAAGGCGACGAACGGTAGCGGTCCAGGGAGTCGGAGAAGGTATGGTCGATGAGGCCGAAGAGCACTGCCCCCAGGCTGAAGGCGAAGACGTACAGGGCGATAAAGGAGACCAGGTAGAGGAACGCCTCCCGCGCGTGCCGGTAAGGCCGCGGACGGGGCACCGCCACCGGAAAGTCCACGTCGGCGAAGTCGTCCAGGGCGCTGCGCACGTCGCGCTCCTGCCAACCGGCCTCCAGGAGCACGTTGCGGATCTCGTCCCGGTCGATGCCCTTCTCCAGGCACTCCTTGATGAACCGGCGCAGTTCTTCGTTCATGGTGCGTGGAACCCCGGTGAGTGATCTCACTGCTATACGTAAATCGTCAGAATCGGGATTTACGGGATTTTATGATTTGGCCGGATTGGGGGAGCTCAATGACCGAAAGGTTCCAATGCGGAAAATCGACGAATCCTGACAATCCTGCTTCTGACGACATCGGTTCAGAATAATGGCCGCTGCGGGTCCGCCGCGGCGCTGGGCGCGATCTGGCGGATGGCGTCGAACCAGGCCTCGAAATCGTGAAAGGTGCGGTGGTTGAAGTTGCGCAGGAAGGGGTGGTCGAGCCCGCCGTCGGACGGGTCGGCGTACATCAGCACCGGCCGGGCCGGCTCGGCGGTGTGCGATGCGTACAGCAGCTCCGAGTACATGCCGGTGGAGAGCCGTCCGCCCATGTTGATGCGGTACGCGGCGACACACTGGGCCTGCTCCACCATGGTCAGGTCCCGGTGGCGCACCTGGTTCTCCATGTCGTCCCATACCTCCAGCGCCTCCCGGGGGTCCAGGGTCATGGGATACGGATCGGTGCGGCCCTCGGTGAGCGCGCCGGCGGTTTCCAGGGGCCAGCGGGCTTCGTCGGCGGTGATGGTGATCTCCGGCACGGCGTCGGCGCAGGCGGCCCGGGCCTTCTCGAACACCTGGGGCGTGCCCTCGTCCAGCGTCAGGGGGTCGAAGACGATGAACCGACGGTGCAGCTCGGCGCGTATGTCGTCCACGGCGGCCCGCAGCTCGGCGTCGTAGCGGATGGCGGTGATGGGAAAGCTGGAATACACCAGCGGGTACTGCCGGCGGGCGAAGATCAGGCGGTAGAGCATCTCCGCGGGGTGCTTGATGCTGACCACGTAGTGGGGCACGGCCCGCTCGGGATAGAGGTTGCGGGCCAGCAGGTCGGCCATGGCGATCTCGGCGCTGCGCCAGCCCAGGATCTCCCGCAGGCGCAACCGGAAATTGGTGTGTCGCTCGGCGTCACGCTGCGCCAGGGCGCTGTGGATGTCCAGCATGTCGTCCACCAGCGTGATGATGCAGTCGGGCCGCCACCGCCGGATGGTGGGCAGGTCGATGAGGGAAAACTGCCGGCCGCTGGTGTAGTAGGTCAAGTGCGCGGCGATCAGGCTGTGGCGAGGGTCGGCCGCCTCGATCTGCTCCGCGATGGCCTCGCCGGCCCGTTTCCATGCCGCCAGTTGGTACGTGGGACGAAAGGCGGCCAGCACGCCGGCCAGCTCGTTGCCCTGGGCGGCCAGGGCGTCCTCAATGCTGGCGGCGAGCAGTTCACCAGGGTCGGCGGCCAGAGCATCCGAACCAGCGGGCGCGCTCACTTCGCCGTGGGCGCGGAGTCGGGTCAGCAGGTTGGCGACGACGATGTTCTTGTTGACGCCGGAGATGCCGGCCAGCAGGGCGCGCATGCATCAACGATGCCCGGACGCCCCGGGTATGTCAACCCAATGGTGGCCTCATGCGTACCCACTTGGCGCAATCTGTCATTGCGAGCGGAGCGTGGCAATCTCGTCAGGGTAACGGTCGTCGCTGCGGCAACGAGTTCGCTCATCCTTCGACGGGCTCAGGATGAGCGGCTGCGCTCCTCGCGATGACAGGAGGGAGAAAGCGTCCGTTTACCCTCCGAAGGGCCACCACCACCTGCGCTTCGGCTCTTCCACAGGCGGGGTTGCCATGACCAGCGGCCGCTCACTGAGGGACTCCAGCTGCGCCACCGCCGAGTCGAAGCGGTGCACCTCGATGGGCTTGCGGCAGAACCGCCCGGGGGAGATGTTGAACGACCAGAGCAGGCTCTGTTCGGCCGCGGTTCCGGTGAGGATCATCACCGGTATGGTGCGCAGGTTGGCGTCCTCGTTGATCTCGGTCAGGACCTCCTGGCCGGTCTTCTTGGGGAGCATCAGGTCCAGCAGGACCAGGTCGGGCCGGGGAGTGTAGGCGTACTCGCCCTGGCGGCGGAGGTAGGTCATGGCGGCCTCTCCGTCCTCGACCACCGAGAGATTCACCGCATACTCCGAGTCCTTGAGAATCTCTTCGGTGAGCCTGGCGTCCGCGGGGTTGTCCTCGACGAGCAGCACCTCAATGGGGTTTTCCGGGGAGCGTGTAGTCATGGCGCTGTGCCTCCTTTTTCGTACCTCGTGGCGGCTCTGTCGTTACGGTGGCGCACGGTGTTGAACTAACGCATACCCAGTTTGTCATCGCGAGGAGCGAAGCGACATGGCGATCCCGTAGCCTGAGAGACGCTCTCTCCAGTGCCGGGATTGCCACGCTGCGCTCGCAATGACAGGTTTGGGAAACCGGGTACGCATGAGGTGGATTCAACCGGCGCGTTGATGATGTGATGGATGATTCGCAGGCGGATCACTCCGGCGGCAGCTTGGCGACGGTGAGCCAGAACCCCTCGATCTTGCTGACCACGTCGATGAAACGATCGAGGTCGACGGGTTTGGTGACGTAAGCGTTGGCGTGGTGGTGGTAGGAGTTGAGAATGTCGGTGTCCGCTTCTGAGGTGGTCATCACCACGATGGGGATGGACAACAGTTTCGGGTCGGTTTTGACATCCTCCAGCACCTCGCGTCCGCTCTTGCGGGGCAGGTTCAGGTCCAGGAGGATCAGGTCGGGGCGCGGAGCGTCGGCATAATTTCCCTGGCGTCTCAGGAAGGCCATGGCCTGCTCGCCGTCGCCCACCACGGACAGGTTGTTGGACACGCTGGCGTCGGCGAAGGCTTCGCGGGTGAGCCGCGCGTCACCGGGGTTGTCTTCGACCAGGAGAATTTCGATGGCTCTGCGGCGTGATTGTTGTGTCATCGCCTTCCTCCCCTGCGCTCCGTGTGGGGGTTATGACTGGGTAGTGTTGACATTTACCGTCATTCCCGCGAAAGCGGGAATCCAGTAAGTACAGAATGAGGTCAATGTTCCTGTCGTGGAGGCTGTTCTGGGTTCCTGCTTTCGCAGGAACGACGGGTACTTCCCCAAATGTCAGCACTGCCTAATGTCTAGGGCGCTGCGATCAACCGACTGGCCCGCCTGTCGTGGCGGCTCGTCCGGGATCGGGATTAGAGTCGAGGTCCGTGGGGATGGTGAAGAAGAAGGTCGCGCCGGCGTCGGGTTGGGATTCGACCCAGATGGTCCCGTGGTGCCGCTCCACGATCTTCTTGCAGACGGCCAGGCCGATGCCGGTGCCGGGGTACTGCCCTATCCCGTGCAGTCGTTGGAACACCTGGAAGATGCGCTCCGAGTACTGGGGGTCGATACCGATGCCGTTGTCCTGCACCGAGAACATCCAGTCGCCGTCCCGCGGGGTCGCTGCGACCTGAATGCGCGGGGGGCTATCGCCGCGGAACTTGATGGCGTTGCCCACGAGGTTCTGCATCAGTTGGGCCAGCTGCGAGGCGTCGGCCGACAGGTTCGGCAGCGGGCCGGAGTTGATTTCGGCGTCGCTCTCGGCGATGGCGATCTCCAGGTTTTGCAGCACCTGATCCAACACGGCCTGGCAGTCGGTGGGCTCGAAGGCGGCGCCCCGGGTGCCCACGCGGGAGTAGGTGAGCAGGTCCTGGATGAGGGTCTGCATCCGGGCCGCCCCGTCAACGGCGAAGGCGATGAAGTCGCTGGCATCCTCGTCCAGGTTCGCCTTGTAGCGGCGCTCCAGCAGTTGCAGGTAGCTGGTGACCATGCGCAGGGGTTCCTGCAAGTCGTGGGAGGCCACGTAGGCGAACTGCTCCAGCTCGGCGTTGGAGCGACGCAATTCCCGCGTGGCTTGACGCAGCGCGCCGGTAAGCCTCCGCAGGTCCTCGTACACGTATTGCAGCTCGAAAGTAGCGGTATAGAACCTGGCCAACTGCACCAGCTGGTCTTCGTCGGCCTGGTCGAATTCGCCCTCGAACTTGTCGCTGAGCTGCACCACGCCGATGAGACCGCCATCGCGGCGCAGCACGGGCACCGCCAGCCAGCCCGGCAGGGGCGGGTGTTCCAGTCCATGGTCGGTCTTGAGGCCGCTGAATTCTTTGAACTCGGGATTGGAATACAGTTCTTCCCGGGTCATCCGGATCGGCGCGCGTTCCCGGACCACCAGGCCCCAGATGCCGTGCCCGGTCGGCATCACGTCGTAGGCGTTGTAGTGGGCGTACTTCTCGGAGAAGGAATGGGTGTGGATGGCCGCCTTGAAATCGCCGTCGGGCACGTAGCTGAGGGCTGCCTGGTGGGCGCCGATCCGCAGCCGGGACACCAGCGCCAGGCCGTGCAGCGCCTCGTGGAAGGTCTCGGAGCCGGGAACGTCGCCGGCGCCGGTTTGCCCGCGGACGATGGGAGCGCGACGGCCGCTCTCCTCCAGGGTGAGGCGGGTGCGCAGGGAGGCGACCTCCTGGTCGCGTTCCGCCAGCAGCGCGTTGAGGCGGACGACTTCCTGTTGCAAGTCCTGCTGCGTGCTCATCAGCTGCGTCTCCCGACTGCTGGATCCAGTTATCAGCGTGTGCTCGTAAGCAGCCTTTCGTTATGACGATACAAAGTATTGCAAGACGGTATGAATGTCAACGCCCGATTCGCGTCGCATACGCGCGGATTATGCCGCAATTGGGCCTCACATGTGACGAACCGGTTGATACTGAATTCATTCCGACGTCGACCGGTTTACTCGTTGTGCCGTGGGCGATGTTTCAGCCGTCCCAGGACATGACCCATGTGTAGGCCGATCTCTTGGCGACTACCCAATTGTCTTCCGGTATGGATGGCGGAGAGACGGAGAGCGCGCGGATGCGGAGATCGTGGATCGATGGGCGGCCCATCTCGTCCCACCGGTCAAGAAGGCGGGTCAGCTCGGGATACGCCGCATCGCCCCCATAGACCATCGCCCGGTCCGGATGGCCGTCCGCCAGCACGGCAGCGCTCATGGTTTCGAGGTCGATCAGCGCGTAACCGGCACCCTGGAAGAGATTTTCTCGCGTCTCCCAATGAACGATGTTGATTCGAGGATCAATGGTGAGGAACATGTAGAGGCCGGAGGAAAGGTCGTGGGTATGAAACTGGCCTTGCAGGGAACGCCTGATTTCTCGGGATTGTACTTCCTGGGTAAATATTCGCTCCAGATCACGACGGCGGTCCGGGTCGTCCCGTTCCATCCCAACGAACGTTTGCGGGAGGTCTTGTTTGGCATCGCCGATTGGGTAATATCCCTCGTTCCGGTCGGCGATACCGCGGATGGGGATGAACATGCACGGCGACGCGGACAGACTTTCGAGCAAGCCGTCGCGCTTTTGCAAGGCAACACTGACACGATAACCCCGGAACCACAGCGGGACGACCATGATCCCGCCGTCCTGCAACTGTTCCACCCAATGGGGAGACACGTCCTGGGCTCCCACGGTGACCATGATGCGGTCGTAGGGCTGCTCAGGGATGTGTCCCGCGAACCCGTCCCCACAGACGACCTCGACATCGTGGTAACCGGCTCGTGCCAGGTTCCCAGCAGCCTCATCCACGATGTCCTGGTCAATGTCCACAGTGACTACGCTGCCGCCTGGACCGACGATGTGGGCCAGGACGGCCGCGTTGTAGCCCGTGCCGGCTCCGATTTCCAGCACCCGGCTGCCGGGTTCCAGGTGCAACTGCTCGGCCATGATGGCCATCATCGTGGGTTGCGTGGATGAGCTGATGGGGATCCCATCGTCCCAGCGGATGAAGACAGGCTGGTCCGCATAGGCGGAGGCGACGTCCACGTTGGGCACGAACAGGTGCCGGGGCACGCTGGCGAACGCCTCGCGCACTTGCGGAGTGACGATGGAGCCCTTGTTGACAAGGCTATCGACCAGCGCGTTGCGCAGATTGGCAGCGTGATCATCCGGTGTTGATGCAGTGGGCATGAGTGCTCCCTTGGGGCAGTAAGTAGCGGGATTACATCATACGGCGACGGACCAATCTATCATGCACGCGACTACGGGCTGCGCGCTGGCGTGCCGCAAAATGTCAACAATTCTGCCGGATTGTTGCCGTGCGTGTTTGAGGTGTCCGTCCCGCGCCAAATCTGGACGGCAAAGGGTTATTCTGGCACCTGCTATACTGCGCGTAAGCTCCTGTTTCAAGTTTCGCGCCCCGATTAAGGGGCTGGCCGATGAAACTCTCGACGCTCACCATAAAAAACTACCGCAGCATCCGGGATGCAACCATTGAATTGGGCGACCTCGCGGTGTTCATCGGCGCCAACGCCACGGGAAAGAGCGCCATCCTGGACGCGCTCCGCTTTCTCAGCGAGGCGGTCCGGGCACGTGATTTTCGCGGGCCGATGTTCTCGCGCGGCGGTATGCTTAATCTGGCCTGGAAAGGGCAGGAGGCCAGCCAGGTTGAGCTTATCGTTACCTTCAACAGTGGAGACGGACGGCGATTTGAGTGGTCGGTACGGTTGGTCAGGCAAGATTACGACTTTGCTGTCGTAGAGCGCGTACACGAAACGCCCAGCGGCCATCCACCCATAGAGCTGCTCAGCGCCGAATCCGGCCGAGGCTGGTGGTGGTCTGGCGAAAAAGGGGAACGGGTGAACCTGTTGCAAGAGCCAATGGATTGCGCTCTTGCCGCGGCGGCGGTGGATGCGTCTTTCCCAGCCCGCCAAGTCGCGGAGTTCGTCGGGAGATGGGGTTTCTTCGACCCCAGCCCCTTCCTGCTGCGGCGAGACTGGAACCTGCCCGATACCGGAGGATTTGATCCTTATGGACGGAATCTCGGCGAGACGCTATATGCCTTGAAGCGTTTGTCGCCGGAGATTTTCGAACGAGTAGTGGATGCAACCCGTTCCATAGTTGGGCTGCCGGACGGGATCGAACCGCGAGAGTCCGAAGATCGCTTCTATTTTGTGCAGCGCGAACCCGGCCTGCAATTCTCAGTGAACCAGATGGGGGTTTCCAGCGGGACGCTGCGCATGCTGGCGCTGATGACCGCGCTCTACGGTCATCCCGAAACTGCGTTGATTGGAATAGAAGAACCCGAAAACTACGTACACCCAACGGCCCTGTTCAACTTCGTTCAGCACGTTGCAGGAGCGCAGGGCCGCATTCAAATGCTGATTACCACGCACTCCCCCCTCCTGCTGGATTTTCTGGATGACCCCGCTGCCGTCAATGTGGTCAAGCGCGATGAAATTCGCGGCACGCTAGTTCAACCCGAGGCTAACCCGGAAGGGGTGCGCAAAGCGCTGGAGGCATCAGGATTCAGCTTGGGGCAGCATCATGAAACCAAGGGATTTGGATGGTAGCGGATATGGTGAAACGAGTTCTGGTCATCGCATCAGGTCGCACGGAACAAATGGCCTTGCCGCACTTGCTGACGCATCTGAGCGCGGAAGGGATTGCAGTGGAAGTGCGTATACCTGATCGAAACCGAAAACTCCTGCCCAGCATAGTGGCTTCCATAATTTACGACTCTCTGTATGATTTCACGGAGGAAACCCCCGACAAATACGTGGTGCTAATTGACACAGACGGCAAGACAACTGAGGATGTTTTGCGCCCGTTGCAAGAGGGCTTGCAGCGCGCAAATGTCGAGCGGCACGTTCCCAGTCTCTTGTACGCCTACGCCCAATGGCATCTCGAAGCTTGGTACTTCGCCGACGCTGGAAATCTCAGGGTCTATCTGGGACGCGACGTGGGCAATGTTAACCCAAATCAACCTGACCGGATTGAAAATCCCAAGCATCACCTGATGCAGTTGTTGGGGACGAAAACTTACACCTCCACCGTGTCGGAAGAAATCGCAAAAACCCTGGATGCGCAGACCATTGCCCAGCGCAGCCCCAGTTTCGCCGGCTTTCTGGCCGCAGTGCGAAACGGCGACGCCGGCGACTGACCCCAAGCAGGAGGCAAACTGATGGACGTTTTCTACTTCACCGAGATGCCCTACGCCGAGTTCCCGGAGTCGGAGGCCGAGAAGTTCCCGTCCATGCGGCTCACCTTCCCCAACACCTACTTCGACCCCCAGACCGCCAGCGGCCTGATGAACCGCTACCTGGACGAATACCAGCACGCCGAGGAGATGGGATTCGACGGCCTGATGATCAACGAGCACCACAACACACCGTCGTGCATGGACGTTGAGGTGAACATCACCGGCGGCATCCTGGCGCGGATCACCAAACGGGCCAAGATCCTGATGCTGGGCAACATGCTCCCCACGTCGGACAATCCGGTGCGCCTGGCCGAGGAGATCGCCCTGTTGGACGTGATTTCAGGCGGCCGCATCATCTCCGGCTTCGTGCGCGGCATCGGCATCGAGTCCTGGGCCAACAACACCAACCCCATCCACAACCGCGAGCGGTTCGAGGAGTGCCACGACCTGGTGGTGAAGACCTGGACCACGCCCGGTCCCTTCCGCTGGGAGGGCAACCACTACCACTACCGCGCGGTGAACCCGTGGATGCTGCCCATCCAGAAGCCGCACCCGCCGGTGTGGGTCCCCGGCACCGGCAGCCCCGAGACCGTCCAGTGGACGGCGCGGCACCGCTACACCTACGCCGCCTTCCTGACCCCGCTGGACGTCGCCAAGAACCTGTTCGCCCGCTACCGCGAGTACGCCGCGGCCGACGGCTGGGAGCCCGGGCCCGAGAAGTTCGCCTTCATGATCTGCGCCCACGTCAACGACACCGACGAAAAGGCGCAGGAGTCGGGCAAGGCGTTCCTGTGGCGCATGAACTATCCCCTGCGCGGCCCCCGCGAGTACTGGTCGCCTCCGGGTTACACGTCCCGGGCCGGCGCCGCGGCGGTGGCGGCCCGCCGACCAACGCCACTGCACGAGATGTCGTACCAGGAGCTTCAGGACCGCTACCACCTGGTGGTGGGCAGCCCCGACACCGTCATCAAGAAGCTGCGCCACATCCGCGACGAGCTGGGCATCGGCTCCATCCTGCTGGAAGCGCAGGGCGGGCAGCTCTCGCACGCGGACACCATGCGGTCAATAGAGCTGTTCGGCAAGGAAGTGATACCGGCGCTGAAGGATTGAGGGCAGGGCAGATCGCCACTTGCCAGCTTAAGAGTCGGCGACTATCATAGCCGCATGGCAGAACGCGAAGTCCGCTATAAGATGGGCGCGGCTCAGTCCGTGTCCGCCGAAACCTTTGGGCGTCCCGGTCAGCGCACCTTCCGGCTGGTGGCGGAGGCCGGGAGAGCGCAGTCCTTCATCTGGCTCGAAAAAGAGCAGCTGTTGCAATTGGCGCTGTATCTCCAGCAGGCCGTGAAGCAGCTGGGCGAGGCCGTGGGCGATAAGGAAAGCACTCCCGGCGAGAGCCCCTGGATGGGCGATCCCCTGGAGCAGGACTTTCGCGCCCGCCAGATGCAGTTGGAATACGATAGGGAAGCGAACTGCTTCGTCATCCAGGCCTACGAGGGCGACGAGGACGACCCGGACGCCGGCGCCCAGACGTCCGTGAGTTTCTGGATGACCATGGACCAGTCGTCAGCGCTGGCCGACCAGGCGTTGCGAATCTGCGCCGCCGGTCGCCCCCCATGCTTCCTGTGCGGCGCGCCCATCGATCCCGACGGCCACCGCTGCGCCCGCGCCAACGGCCACGCCGTATTTGAAACCGGCTAGCCGGTCGGCCGGCTGCTTGTTCCCGTGGTCACCGACGGGCCATCCGACCTTGACCTGCTGCGGCACGGGGAGATCCTGAGCTGCGACCTGACCCGGCAGGGTTCTAACTACACCTACCTGGCCGAGATCTCGCTGCAAGATCGTTACGCCCTGGCGATTTACAAGCCCAGGCAGGGCGAATGGCCCCTGTGGGATTTCCCCTCCGGCACCCTGTACAAGCGCGAATACGCGGCCTACCTGCTCAGCCACATCCTCGGTTGGGACTTCATCCCGCTCACCATCATCCGCGAAGGTCCGGGCGGGATCGGCTCCGTCCAGCTCTACGTTGACCACAACCCCCGGGAAAATTACTACACCATCACGCGTGAGGAACTGAGCGACTGCGACGCGGATCAGCTGCGCACGATCTGCTGCTTCGACCTGGTCGCCAACAACACCGACCGCAAGCCGGAGCACGTCATCCGCGCCCCCGACGGCAAGCTGTGGGGCATCGACCACGGCCTGACCTTCCACGCGGACACCAAGATCCGCACCGCCATCTGGGATTTCGCCGACGAACCCATCCCTGATCGCCTGCTGGAGCCCCTGCGCAGCCTGTGCGGGCAACTGCTGGCGCCAACGGGCGACGTGGCCGAGCTATTGTCCATGATGGACGCCGCCGAGGCCCGCGCCCTGATGCAGCGGCTCCAATGGGTGTTGCAGGAAGGCACCTACCCCGGCCTTCCGGGGTATCGCCGGCGCCGGCGACGGGGGTAGTTCTGCTCGCGGGTTCTGTTGCATCAGCGGGGTAGGGTTCCACTCAAGAAACTGAAAACAAGGAGATGAACGAATAACGATGACGAATAGCGACCGCATGAACAGGGCAGATGAAAAAGCCAACCCCGCGTTCTTCTTTTCATACGTGCTCCAGTTTGACGATGGGACGTTTTACGTGGGGCACACCAACGCACCGGCTGCGCGTTGGTCCGAACACGCGGCGGGCTTGTCTGAGGCCACCGCTGGCAAAGGGTCTTTCCGTGTCCGCATGGCATTGCCATTTGGGACTCGGAAAGAGGCGCAGTACAACGAGGAACGTATCCAAGCATCTCTCCGGGCGGGAACTGACCGCGTAGAGGCCATGATTGGGGTCTTTGACCAATTAATCAATGTCGTCCGGCCCCAAAAGACGTTTTCGGAGTTGCGACGAGAGGAAGAACAATACGAGGCAGAAATGCAGCGCGTTTTCCATCACTCCACTGCGCTGTTGTTTAATCCGGGCGGACGGCCTGGTACTGCTTGCGGGTACAACGGTATCAAGTTTTACAGCACACAAGATTGGGATGTGCTGCGAAAAATGGCGCGCGACGAGGATTTCACCGGCAATGTCTATGGGCGCAGGGTTTGTCGCCGATGCTTGGAACACGCTCCAGCAGTCCAATTATGCTAATGCAACAGAGCCCCTCACGTGCACACGCAGCTCGTCATTGCAAGCGCAGCACGGCAATTGCGCAACCGCGTGGTACGCGAGTGGGTCTAGTTTGCCTCCGCTAGCAGCCCGTAGTCGAAGTGCTCCAGGTTCTCGATGATCACGTCCGCCGCCGAGAGGTCCAGGTGGCGCGTGGAATCGGTCAGCGTGCACACGGTGTAGGCTCCCGACGCGCTGGCCGCCGCCAGGCCAATCGGCGAGTCTTCAATCGCCACGCACTCCGTGGCCTCCAGACCGAGCAACCGCGCCGCCTTGATGTAGATGTCGGGGGCCGGCTTCCCGTTTTCGATGTCGTCTCCGCCCAGCCTGACCGGGAAGGCCTCGGTCAGCCCGATCACCGACAGCTTCAGGTTCACCCACTCCCGCAGCGACGACGACGCCACCGCGATGGGCAGGCCCCGTCGCTGCGCTTCGGCAATCAACTCCCGCACTCCCGGCCGCGCGACCAGGTCGGAGCGCAGCACGTCCTTCACCACCTCGTTGTAGCCGGCCAGCAGCTCAGCCGGCGTCTGCGGTATCCCGCGCAGTTCCTTGACCCGCACCCAGGTCTCCTCCACCGTCGTGCCCAGCAGGTGGCGGTTGTTCTCTTCTTCCGTGATCGGCGCGGCGCCGCAACGCACCACCATCACGTTCACCGCCTTGTGGAACAGCGGCTCGCTGTCCACCAGCACTCCGTCCATGTCGAACAAAATCCCCTTGTAACCAGGCATCGGCAATAACCCTCCGATTAGCGTCGCGGAGATTATAGCCCTTACGATGAGGTTCAGCTTCTACTGCAGGCACCTAATCGCTCAGCAGGAAGCACGATGATGCCTTGAAGATTGCCCACACCGGCAGCCCGGTCGCGATTCCCATCGCCTCCATCGACGTCCCCGTGATGTGGCAGCGCAGCGGCACCCCATCGCAGTCCAGCGTCACCTCGTAGCCCGGCGGCCGCAGCGCCACCTCCGACACTACGCCGGCCCAGGTGTTTCGCGCCGACGATTCCGGCAGCGGCCCCGCCGCCAGGATGATGTCAGACGCCCGGATCCCGACGGTTACCGGATCGCCCACCGCGCAGCCGTCCGCCAGTGGGGTCTCCAGCAGGCGGTCCGCAGCAGCGCAGACCATGGTGCCGTCCTGGGGCAGCCGCGCCGACACACGCATCTCCAGCAGGTTCTCCACCCCCACCAGCCGAGCCACGCGGCCGCGCCCGGGCTGCTCCAGCACGGTCAGGGGCGGCCCCGATGCCACGGTCACGCCAGAGTCGATGATCTGCACCTCGTCGCCCAGGGCCAGGGCCTCCTCCCGGCTGTGGGTCACCAAGATCACCGGCACGTCGAACTGGCGCACCGTCGCGCGCAACTCCGACCCCAGCTCCCGTCGCAGCTCCATGTCCAGCGCGGCGAAGGGCTCGTCCAGCAGCAGCAGGTCGGGCCGGGGAGCCAGCGCCCGGGCCAGCGCCGCCCGTTGCTGTTGCCCGCCCGACAGCTGCCAGACCCGCCGGTTCTCCAGCCCGTCCAACCGCAGCCGTTCCAGCAGTTCGGCAACACGTTGCTGAGCCGCATCGCTGCCTCGTTCCCGCAGGCCGTAGGCGATGTTCCGGCGCACGGTCAGGTGGGGGAACAGGTGGTTCTGCTGCGTCACGTAGCCCACGCCCCGGCGATGCGGTTGCACCCAGACCGGCCGCCCGCCGGCGCCGTTTCCGTCCGCGTACACCGTGCGGCTCGCTATCTCGATGTGCCCGGCGTCGGGCCGCACCAGGCCGGCAATGGTCCGCAACGCCGTGGTCTTGCCCGCTCCCGACGGTCCGAAGAGCACCAGGATGCGCCCGGCGTCAACCGCAAAGTCAAGCTCCGTGCGAAAGTCGCCCAGGCTCACCGTAAAGCGGCCGGATGCGCCGTTGCCGTTTGGTCGATCGCTCATGCTCACGCTCACGCGTAACCCAGTTTCCGCAAACCTGTCATTTGTATGTTGCAGATGTCCCGTAGATGGGCCAATTTGCGTGATAGGGGGAGGGGCGCGTCGTCTGTCATAGGGTGAGCTGGGCCCGGAAGGCGCCGGGCCGCTCCGAAGGGATAGACGGGAACCAGACCCGCATGACCAGTGTGGAGAGCCGCGCCGCCGCCATTATCCCATAGGGTCAGACGGAGGCGACAGCTGAGCCGAGCCATGGCGGGGATCGACGTGGGCAAAGGGCGACTGGACGTGTCGGTGGACGAAGGCAAAGCGCGGCGTTTTGCCAACACCCATCCCAATCAGGTGCGGGACTTTGCCCGGGCCTGCGGTTACCAGGCCAAGGCGGTTACCGGGCCAAGACCGACGGCTTGGACGCGGTGGTGTTGTCCCGGTATGGCCGGGTCTTCCAACCGCCCGCCACGCTGGCCCAGGAGGCTGACCCCAGCCTGTTGCTGGAGTTGCTGGGGCCACGGGATCAGCCGGTGACGCAGCGGACCCAGGAGAAGAACCGGCTGTCCCAAGTCGGCCGGGCCGGCGCCCTGGTCCGGAGTCAGTGGTTGGAAGCGGGGCTATCGGGCCACACGGGCGGACGCACCAGGATCAAGCGAGTCTTGTATCTGGCCAGCCTGTCGGTGTCCCGCAGCAAGGTGGGACTGGGCGCCTGCTATGACCGGTTGCGCCAGCGCGGCAATCTCGTTGCCGCAACGACGACCGTTACCCCAACGAGATCGCCACGTCGCTTCGCTCCTCGCGATGACAGACTGGGTACGCATGATCGTGGCGGCCAGCGACGGCGGCGGGTTAGAATGGCATCGACCGCAGAGCGCACACGCTGCCGGCTACCATTCAGCAAGGAGACGACCCATGGCCGCCTACATCATCGCCACGATTGAAGTTACCGATCCGGAGAAGTTTGAGGTCTACCGAGGGCAGGTTCCCGGCACCATCGAAAAGCATGGCGGCCGCTACCTGGCGCGCGGCGGCGACGTGACCGTGGTGGAAGGCGACCAGCCGGCCCGCCGCACCGTCATCCTGGAGTTCGACAGCCTCGAAAAGGCCAACGGCTGGTATTACTCCGACGACTACGCCGGCCCCAAGGAACTGCGCATCGCCTCCACCATCTCCAACGTGATGATCGTGGAAGGGGTGTAATCGCCATCCGACATCTGGTACGCCGGAGGTGAAATGATGCGTGAAGTTGAGGATTACGACGCCAAACTCACCCTGTTCGAGCTGTTGGAAGCGGCAAAGCAGGGTGAAACAGTGGTGATAACGCACGGCGGCCAGCCGGTCGCCCATCTCTGTCCGGCGCCCATTCCATCCCCGTCCCTGAAATCCCAACGCAGCTCCTCCGGAGAGAAGGAAAAGGCGAGCGGCGAAAGCGACGGCAAGTCGCCGGAGCCGTGGGAGACCGTCTCCGATAGTTTGCGGGACATCCTGGATTGGCGGCGTTACGGACGACGTTGATGAACACTTTGGCGTTGGATACCTCCGTCGCAGCAGCATGGGTTCTGGATGATGAAAACGAACCCTATGCCAACGCGGCGTTCTCTCTGCTGCCTGCGGAGAGCGCGTTGGTGCCGCGATTATGGCACCTTGAGTTGCGTAATGTTCTGCTGTCGGCCGAGAGGATGAATCGGCTGTCCCCGGTCCGGGCCGGTCAACATCTTGCTGCCCTGGCCGCTTTGCCGATTGACACGGACGACGATACCGACCTCAATACCGCCTATGAACTTGCCAAAACGTATCGGCTGACGATCTACGACGCGGTGTATTTGGAACTTGCCACGCGGCGTGGCGTGCTGATTGCAACGTTGGATAATGCGCTGCGCCGGGCTGCGCAGTCGGAGGACCGGCTTTGGCAACCATAAAATGAGGGCGGGTTTGGAACCCGCCCCTCAAGTTGATAGCGGTTGCCTGAAAGCGTCAGCCCTCAAAGTCCACGCCCACGCCCACTATCTCCACCTGCATTGAGCGGATGTCCGGCGCGCCCTGGTCGAAAGTGACGCCTACCACCACGTTGATCCCCCGGTCCACCTCCGGCGCGCCCGGGATCTCGAAGCTGGCGTCCAGGTTGTCGCCCTTGATGGCCATGCCCAGGTGCTCGGCGATGATCTTCTCGCCGTCGTACACCAGCACCTCGGCCACGTTGGCGTGCGACCGCGCGCGGAAGGACACCGACACCGACTCCGCCTTGGTGCGGTTCCCGTTCTGCACCGTGGGCGTGGGAATGGCGAAGTGCATCCAGGCGTTCTGCCCCTCGCTGCCCTCGATGCGGGCGAAAGGCCCGCAGTGGCGCACCGAGGTGACACGGTTCAGGTACTCTCCGGTCATCGCGGACCCGTGTACCCAGGATGTGAATTTCTGTCCTGCCATCGTCATTACCTCCTGCCGCCGACGCGGTTGGATAGCGCGATTGTCGTTGCTGATTTGAGAGGATTGGATCGCGGTACAGAATACCCGTCGGGCGGATAGACCGCAACAACGCATCGGGGCTCACTCGTACCCGGTTTGTCATCGCGAGGAGCGCAGCGACGTGGCGATCTCGTTGCCTGAGCGACGCTCTCTCCAGCGACGAGATTGCCACGCTTCGCTCGCAATGACAGGTTGTGCGAAGTGGGTACGTGTGAGCGCATCGGGGACGCCAACCGCTCAGAGCAGCGTGCCCCGATTGCGCTCCATCTCCAGCAGGCGCGCTTTGACGCCGACGCCCCCGGCGCCGTACCCGTGCAGACCCCCGCTGCTGCCCACCACCCGGTGGCACGGGATGATCAGCGGGAAGGGGTTTTTGGCCATCGCCTGGCCGGCGGCACGGGACGCCCTGGGGTTGCCGGCGGCTTCGGCCAGCCATTGGTAAGAGCGGGTTTCCCCCGGCGGTATGCTGCGACAGGCAACCCACGCCGCCCCGAAGAACGGAGAGGCATCGGAGAGGTCCAGCGGTATCCGGTCCAGGGCGGTGACGCTGCCCGCGAAATACTCTTCAAAAGCCGCCAGCGTACCCTCGAAGACCCCTGCGTTTTCCTCGGCGTCGTCCATCGCGTTGCCCAGGCCGTCCAGAGCCGGCTGCGGCTCCGGCTGCAGGCTGACCCGGAGCAGCCCCCGCGCGTTACCCAGCAGCGCCAGCCACCCGAAGGGCGTCTCCTGCAGGCAGTAGTGGAGCATCTCATGCTCTTCGGTTGCTGAACTCATTGCGTCGCCGTCCAGTGCTGCCCGGTCAAGATTGCCGCGGTTTCTGTGGCAGGTTGACATTTTCCGTCATTCCGGCGAAAGCCGGAATCCATTGAATTTGAGCATAGATACATTCGAGGTGCTACGCTTGTTAGGAGCACTGGATTCCGGCTCAAGGCCGGAATGACGGTATGGGGTTTCAATACGTCAACACTACCTAGACTTCCCGGCGGCGCAGGGCGTACCACGCCAGCGGCCCGCGAACCGTCTTCCAGGCCTCGACCATGCCGGTGTCGGCATCCGCGCTGGGATCATCGCGACCCGCATACGTATGGCGCACGTAGGCGTTGACGATGCGCCTTATTTCCTGCGCCTGCTCCGGCACGGCTGCGGCCAGCATCCCTGCCCATTGATGCGGCGTCTGGTGCTCCCGCAGCGGAACCGACGCCAGCCGACCCAGGCGACGCAGGCGGCGGTACGCGCCCGGCACGTCGCGGGGCGCCGCGAACAGCCACCGCCACAGGGCCCATGCGATGAGGGCCAGCGCCACCACGACCCCCGCGACGCTGCCGATCCAGGGCAGATAGTTGCGCGCGGTGGCGGTCCAGCCTTCGCGGATGGGATCGCCGCTTACCAGGTCGGATTCGTCCAACCCGTCCTCGAAGTCTTCGCACTCTTCCTCGATTTCGCACAGCAGATCATCGACGTCTGTGGTGTCGCCGGCTTCCAATGCTCTCCTGGCTTGTTCCTCGGGCGGGATGGCCACCGGGATGTCCCTGCCGGGCGTGGGTTCAAACGGAATCCAGCCGTAGCCCGGGAAAAACACCTCGGTCCAGCCGTGGCTGTGGCGGTCCGTGACCACGTAGATGTGCGAACCGTCCGCGAGATTTCCGGTGGTGTAGCCGGTGGTCATGCGGGCCGGAACTCCCAGGCTCCGCATCAGTACGGTCATGGCGGAGCCGAAATATTCGCTGTAGCCCTGGCCGCTCTCAAACAGGAAGTAGTCCACGCCGTCCGCGCCGAAGGGAGGCGGATCGATGGCCAGGTTGTAGGTGTAGCTGCTCTTGAGATATTGCTCGACTGCCACGGCCTTGTCGTAAGGCGTCTCCGCCCCGCCCGTGATTGACCGCGCCAACTCCGCCACCCGCGGTGGCATGTCGGGGGGCAACTGCGTGTACCGTGACCACAGCCAGGGGGCGTATTCCTCGCCGGCGGTGCGTAACTCCTCCGGCTTGGCGGAGGACACCGAAGCGGTTAGCTGGTAGGGCTCTCCGGCCTCCGCAGCCCCGCCGGCCGCGCGCACGGCCAGAACGTCCGGCTCGGAGGGCACGATCTCGCCGATCACGGCGTTGACGACGCTGCCCGATGGATCGCGTTCGATTGATTCGAGCACGAAGGACGTGGGCAGTACACCGGCCACGGTTTCCGCCGCGGCGAATGCGTCCGCGGACACGGCGTCACGCAGGCCGTCCACCGCCAGCCGCAGGGCCGATGGCAGCAAGTCGGTCTCGCTGTTCAGGTTGGGGTCGATCACGTACCGGGGGGAATCGAAGGTTTCGACCCGCACGTCGCGGTTCGCTCCGATCACCTGACCGCCGGCGAACAGGCTCCGGCTGTCGTAGTTGGGTATGACCTCAAAGGTCACGTTGAACCGTTCCTGGTAGGGGTCCGGCGTGCTGTACTCGGGTTTCCAGCCCGGCTCCCGCAGCACGGTGCCGTCGGATAGCCACCCCTCGTGCGTGTAGGTGGCGTAGGAACGCGCCTTCCAGTACAGGGGCACCGGCGAGTTGACCTGCAATACCGGCGTGTCGGTGGGGTTGATGGTGCCCTGGAACGCCATGGTGTCGCCCCAAATGCGGTAGGGCAGCGGGCGCCTCGCCGGCAGCCCCGCGAACAACCGGTTGAAGTCCTCCTCCCACGACACCAGGGGCGCCCGCGTCAGGGAGTAGAAGGCGTTGGCCGGACCCCACTGGCCGCCCACCGGCAGCAGGAACGCGATCACCAGGGCCACTATCGCCACCAGCGACGTGTCGCTCACCGTCAGGATGCCCAGGTGCCCGTCGTAAACGCGGCCCTCCGCGTCCCAGCGCTGGCGGGAGCGCATCGACTGGACCCACCCCACCAGCAGCAGGCCGGTGAAAACGTAGATCGCCAGGTAGATGCTGGCGGATTCGGGCAGGAAGGTCAGGTTGGACATCAGGCCCAGCGCTCCCAGGGCAAACACGCCCCAGAAGTTCCGGTAGCGGAAGAATACCCATCCCGCCAGGTAGCCCGACAGCCACGCGGCCATCATCAGTCCCACCGCGAAGGGCAGGGGGTCCACGCTGATGCCTTCGTTGCGGGCCGCTGCCACCCACAGTCCCAGCCGCTGGAAAAGTTCCGCCGCGGTGGCGACCTGCAACTCGTCCGGGGCCGCGATAACCATCTGCCAGATAATCACGCCGATGCCGACGAGCAGCCCGATGGGCAGCACCGCGGCGGTCCACAGGCGTATGCGCGTCAGCGGGATGGCGGTCAGCACCGCCAGTATCATGACCAGCACCAGCGAAGGCGTTGGCGCCCAGTCCGCCACCTCCACCGACCATACGACGATGATCATGTTGAGGAGGAGCAGGCCCGCGGCTATCCACCCGTCGGGCGGCCGCAGCGCGGTCAGCACCGACAGCAACCAGCGGAACGCGCCGGCTCCGCTCAACAGCGGGTTAGCCTCAGGCGAGGGCTGCGTCAAAGGTGGGGATGGGGCCGTGATCGTTGCCATGGGTGTATTTTACACGGATCTGCAGGATGGTAGAACTATAATTGACAAAACCGTCTTAATGGCGTAGTGTAACATTATAGGCCCCGCATTCTCTGGCGCAATCACAGAGAGGAGGTTCAACATGGATCACAAAGAAGACGAACGAATACAGCGTCTACTACACCAATACACGGTAAAAGTAAAACAACTGGAAGCCTTTGCGGATACCAAAGCCAAAGAAAACGAAAAACTCATCGACCGGATTTATCGAAACCACAATCTTTTGAAGGAGAAAAATATTGGATAGTAATTTATACAACAGCCGTTTTGAGCGCGAAATCGAATGGCATAATACCCGAGCCATGTTACTTGACGTGCACGACAATGTGGTTGATATTATTGAGTTGTATTGTATGGTATTGCTGGGAATGCTGGGCCGCTTCGACAAAGTAGAACAATTACAGAGCAGCGTATTGGAATCGATGCGACGTGGCGAATACGCGGATGCTTTGCGTGCAGTGGATGATTTCGTACTATCGGACGACGTTATGTTCAAACTGTTTCCACAGTTGGTTGATCGGGCTGAGCCGGGCCTTCGGGTACTGAATGAATTGGCTGAAGAATACGAGATATGGTGATTTTGCTCCGGAGCATGCTTGCATATCAACCGGATCAGGAAACCAATCTGGGTTGTGGCTCACCCTCGCCGTCGGCTGAGCGGTGATCACCGCCGCCCTCGGATACTCTTGTCCCTCCTACCGCCAGCGGACGCGACAGGGCCAGGTTGATGTCACCGTCCCGCCGCACGATGTAGATGGGTATGTCGTGCTGGGCCAGGTACTCGGCGACGGTCTGACCGGTGGTGCCGGTGCTCGATTCGCCGCCGGGCTCGGCGAACGAAGTGTGGTCCACGTAGCACACGGTGACGTTGATCCCCTGCCGGCGCAGGCTGACCAGCGCGGAGGTCCATTCCGGCCGGCGCGAGGCGGTGATCACCATCAACGTGTTGAAGCCCGACAGGTGCGGACGCAGGTCGTAGATGAACCGCTCCAGCGACAGCGACCCGTCGGCGCGGATGCCGGCCAGGGTCTCCATCAGGATGCCCAGCTGGGCCGGCCGGCGGTCCGGGTTCAGCATCCACAGGTCGGCGGAGTTCGCTGCCAGGCCGACGGGAACAGCCGTTTCGTCCCAGTGCTGCACCAGCGATGCCGCAACGGTCACCGCCAGCTCTTCGGTGTTGTCGGGCGGTTCGCCCAGGTGGGAGCGCCGGTCCATGTCCAGCAGGACCCACGCTTGGGCCGACACGCCGATGTCGAACTCCTTGACCATCAGCCGGTTCATACGGGCGGTGTACGGCCAGTGGATGCGACGCAGGCTGTCGCCGTGGGCGTAGTCGCGCACCGTGGATGATTCGGGGGTTATTGCCGGCGTGCGGCGGGAAAAGACCGAGTCGCTGGGCAGGTTGGCGAACCGACGGTCCAGATCGGGCAGCGGCACGGTGCGGGGCAGCACCGTGTAGGACTGGTCGTTGAGAAACGTCCGGCTCAGACGAAAGAGCCCGAAGGGGTCGCGGGCCGTGACCCGCACCCGCCCCGTGCGGTAGATGCCCCGTCGCGACAGGTAGGTGGCGATGCGGAAAGAACGCACCTGTCCCTTGACCAGGGCCACGGTGCGCCCGCCCGGCTCCGACAGGTCGGTGTCCTCCATCACTTCGAGCCAGGACTTGGGCAGTCGTGCGCGGTTGATCAACTGGATCTGCCCTTCCAGGTAATCGCCCACGCGCCCCCGCGTACCCAACCGGGTCAGCCGCACCTCGATGCCGCGCAGGTTGAGCCAGGCCCAACCGTATCCGATGATGACCAGGAACACGAGCGTGAACAGCAACCGGTAGAAGAAAGAGAACCCGGTTCCCAGAGAGTAAAACAGCACTGCCAGGATCAGCAGGCTGAACAGTATTTTACGCCGGTGTTGGCTGATAAGAGACTTGATCATGACGGACGACCATCTAGTTGTTCCAGAATTCCGGATTGGTGAACCGCTCGGGGATATTACCGTTCATAGCTTCGCGAAACTCGTCAACGGTCATGCTCAGCTGGGTGGTTATGATCTTGCCCATGAACGCGGCATCTATTTCTTTATTGCCGAATGAGACGAACGTGTGCAGCCGCAGTCCGTAATGCCGGTAACGCCAGTGGTCATTTCGCGCAGTTTCAACAAACCCCATTCGGAGAAGCAGGTTCCGGAGTTCCCGGGACCGCACATTGCCATATCGAGGCATCAGACGTCGGCCGTTTCCGGGATGGCTAGGGTCACCTGATGTACACGATATGGTATGCCTTCGTCAGACAGTTCTACCATCAGACCAGCCATTTCCGCCTCGGCGGCTCGCTCGTCTGCCAGAGCGGCTCCGTCGGGCCAGGGGTTGTCGATGGCGTCAATCATCATGGCAGTAATTCCCTCAAGCGCTTCTGCTTCGGTGTCCCCTTGGGCTCCCACCCCCAGCACGTATGAGCACCAGGCCGAGTAGCAGGTCGAACCATCGGACAAAGTCCCTTTCCACGTAACAACATCAAAGGTGTGCATGTTCTGATCTCCCTTTGGGTCTCGACGCGCTGCCTGCAAACGGGCACTAGGGCGACGCTCTGTCCATCTTGCTCAGCTGTTCCAAAACTGGGGATTGGTGAACCGCTCGGGAATATTCCCGTTCATAGTTTCGCGGAATTCGTCAACGGTCATGTACTTGCTGTGTCCAGCAGAGGACGCCTTCGGCCTCACGTTCGCGGATCATGTCCGCCATCTCCGCTGCCGCTACCTCGGGGTCGATCAGGCTTTCAGCCAGGTCTTCCGGATCGTTCACGACATCGGTCATCATCAACCTGACTTCCGTCAGGGCTTCCTCCTCTGTATCGCCCTGTCCCCAGACGCCATACAGGTAGGAGCACCACGCTGCATAGCAGGTTGACCCGTCGGACAACTTGCCTTTAGAAACCAAAACGTCAAACGTGTACATACCTTGCCCTCCCCATCGCCTGCCTACCGCGCCCCCGGCACCGGTACGGTGTTCAGCAGATCGCTCACCATCTGTTCGGCTCGGACCCCGCGCATCCTGGCGGCGGGCGTCAGCACGATGCGGTGGGAGAGCACGGCCACCGCCAGCTCCTTGATGTCGTCGGGCAGCACGTAGTCGCGGCCGCGCACCAGCGCCAGCGCGCGTCCGGTGCGGAACAGGCCCAGCGACGCCCGCGGCGAGGCTCCCAGCGCCGCGTCGGCGTGTTCGCGGGTGGCCTCCGCCAGCGCCACCAGGTACTCCCGGACCAGGCCGTCGACGTACACCTCCTGGGCCGCCCGTTGCAGCCCCAGCACCTGCTCCGGCGTCGCCACGGGCCCCAGGTCCAGTATGGGATGCGAGTGCTCCTGCTGCGCGATGATGGTGATCTCTTCCTCGAAGCGCGGATACCCCACGTTGATGCGCATCAGGAACCGGTCCAGCTGCGCCTCCGGCAGCGGGAAGGTTCCCTCGTACTCGATGGAGTTCTGCGTGGCGATCACCAGGAATGGCGGGGGCAGTGGGTGCGTGACCCCGTCCACGGTGACCTGGCGCTCTTCCATGGCTTCCAGCAGCGCCGACTGGGTCTTGGGCGTGGCGCGGTTGATCTCGTCGGCCAGCACCAGGTGAGCGGCGATGGGGCCGGACCGGAAGCTGAACTCGCCCGAGGACTGGTTGTACACCGATACGCCGGTCACGTCGCTGGGCAGCAGGTCGGGAGTGAACTGGATCCGCGAAAAAGTCCCGCCGATGGACGTCGCGATGGATCGCGCCAGCATCGTCTTGCCGACGCCCGGCACGTCCTCTACCAGGATATGCCCTTCCGCGACCAGGGCGGCCAGTGCCATCTCGATCACGTCACTCTTGCCGACGATGACCGTGGCCACGTTGTCGGCGATCCGCTGCGCAACGGCGGCGGCGTCCAGGATGGCCGGCGCGACGCCGGCGGCGGGGGAGACTGCTGTGTTTTGCAAGGTACTTTCCTGGCCGATTGGGATGATTTTCAGGCCAGTTTAGCACAGGCGGCAGCGAGCTATGTCCCTGCTGTGTCATTGCGACCCCGCACTTGATGCGGGGGTGGCAATCCCGCCCCGATGCTACAATAGAACGTACAATCGCAGCATCCAATCCGGAGCAACGCCATGACTCAGCATGCAACCCACAGCCCCGTAGTGGCGACCGCATGAATCGTCGTTGCCGCTTATGGCCTTTTCGGACCAATGCTGTTCTATTTCGGCAAATGCTTTTGCCAAATTGCGAATTCACGCCATCCCGTCGGAAACCCCATTCTGCGGTAAGGCGCGGAATTATCTGACACGGCCTCACGGAAGGCAATCAGGCGTTCCGCCCAATCTCCGTTTGGGATGATAATGTCCAGCAGATAGACGACAATGACGAGCGTATTGTAAACTTTTCTGCTGTCGCCGGCATTGAACCCAAGGGCAAGGCCGCTCGAACCGCCCAGCCGCCGCGGCCTTGCCAGGCTGATCTCCATCGCCCGGTTCCAAACACGCTCGTGGTGAGCGGATATATTGCGGACCAAAGCAAGATGCTTGAGGATATTCTCGAGAATGGTTTCATCCACCCCGTAATTATCTGATATGGATTGCCGGAGCCTTTGATCGGTCAGAGTGGAAAACCATTTTGATAAGATTCCAAAGGACATCGTCGGCGTTATATCCCAAATGCTCGCATCTTGAAATCTAATACGGTTCTGCTTGCGAACTTGATTATAGTTACGTTCGAGTTCTTGCAAGTTGCCTGCATAGTAGGCTTGGTCAAACAGGCTCGCGTCCTGGAGAGCGAATTCTCCCCGGTTAGAGCTCTGCGCAACCAGGATCGACCACTGGCTGCGTACCGAAATTTCGACGTAACTCAACGCTTCCAGAAGCAAAGAACGCAGCCGCTGGTCGAACATGTACAGCGTTATCACTTGGTCGAACGAAGCGCCGGTACGAAAGCGGGCCGCAGATTCTCGACTTGACCGGAACGGAATCCAGTAGGAGCGCAACCTGTGGTAGCCGATGTGAGTCAAGCACCGAACGGCGAAATCCGCGTCGGGGATGACCAAACCGCGATCAACCAGACCCTTTATCTGGTCTGCGGTAGATGCCGAGCCGTATGCGCTCATACGTGGGTGGCGGTGCGACTGGGCGTCGCAAAAAAACGTCCCCCCTGGTGCGCCGATCTGACGAGAGGCGTGGGGGGGTCTATCACTAGCAAGGATAGATCATTTCCCGAATCTTGTCAAATGCGAACCGTGGTGCAGCTCAGCGCCTCAGCCAGGTTCGCCCGCGCGTCGACCACCGTCCACACCCGTCTGGATTTGGAAGTTGTAATATCTTTTGCCCCCATGGTGCCAATCTCAAAAGGCAGAGCGTGTCGACGAATTCGCTGCTGCGGCTCCAATACCAATAGTCCCGCCTATGGCCCCTGCTACCGCACAGTGCCACCATTGCGACGCAAGCGATATGCCCATGAAGCCAGCGGCAATCCAATCAGTAGCCAGCCCGCCTAGCGCGCCAAGCGTTACAAAAATCAGAAGAACTTTCATTTTACCTCCCCTATCTGACCATCTTTGCTGTGTCCAGCAATTGTACCTCAAACCACCGTTTCGCCCCCTCCCATCCCGCTTCCGCCTCGGCCCGCAACCGCCGCGCTTCCTCTCGCCGTCGCCCGATTTCGTCGGCAACGTATCCCTGCGTTTCGGCATCCGGGACGGGTATCAGGACATTCTCCAACTCGGATTCCGTGATGGCTGGATAGTTGCCGCCGCTGGCCCGCTGGCGCATCTGCTGCAAGCAGAACTTGGCGCGCAGGGCGCACCATAAGTATTCACGGCTGACGTATTCTGCCACTCCACGAATCACTGCAAATCCCGTGGACGCGATGCAGCCGTTAAACTCCGGGCCAAGATGGGCGATTGAACCGTGATGCGGACGAGTCAAGCTAACTATGATGTCATCCGCCCTGACCTGCATCCGTGCTCGGCTGGGTGCCTCCGAAGCTAAAACTTCGTTCCAATGGGCTTCTCCGGTCTGTGGGCTGACCGTGCTGATTTCGATGTAACGAAACGTTGGCTGTTCGTGATCTCGAGGGTTCCAAGTTTCTTTTGACAACGTGGCTAACTTCCCCAGCGGTTCGCAGTGTACTTGCGACAACATTTCACCGATTCGCGCAAAATCCGGCGAATGAAAATGCGGGTCAATACGATTGGCCGCGAATTGACCACGAACCGCAAACACCCGCCGCGTATCCTCGGCCGGCGCCGCGATGCCCAGCGCGTCCAGCAGAAAGTCGTCAATTCCCGCCAGCAGCGCGTCGGCCTCCGCCAGCTTCGCCCTGCGCTCCGCACGTGCGGAGTCCATCGCTGCAACCAGTTTTTCGCGTTCCGATTCGGGCGGGATAGGCAATCTTACGGACGATAACGTTGTTGTATTGATGCCGGCTTGGTTGTTGAAGTTTGTACAGAGTCGGGCGAAGTACCCCTTCCGTTGCAGCATATTCAAAACCGTCTCTACAAATTCTGGTTCAATGTCGTCCTTCACCAGCAGGCGCGTTACGTGGTTTGAGCATACGGCGGAAATATGTTCTCGGAAAACCACAGACTTTCCAACCAGTGAAGTGCTATTGGTATTGTTGAACAGCACTTCGCCATATTGCAGATAATCACGCTCAGAGCATGGGTTGGCGTAGGCAAACTGCACGCCAGTGCCAACCCACAGGTCAGCCTTCGGATCGCAACCGCCGCAACTGCTCCCGGAGCAGCGCAGCTTCCGCCTCGGCGGTAAGGGCGCGGGTTTCGGCGGCCCGGCGAGCGTGCCAGACTTCCCGCCAGCCCTCCAGGTACGTTCCGGCAGCGGGATCGTACAGCCGCGGCCAACCCTCGTCCCAGGCCAGGCTGATTTCCAGTATGGGGCTGTACCCTTTCAGGATGCCGTCGGGTTCGGTGGTCAGCGGAACGGGACGGTAGGCGCCGCCAACCAGCAGGCCCCCACTGAGGGGCGCGCCGTGATACGCGCCTCCCGACGGGTCAAAGCGCCAGTATTCCGGCACGCCGATGGCGGCGTAGATGCGCGGCTTGAGCCTTACGTCCGCCCCGCCGGTGCTTTCCGACGCCACTTCCAGTGCGAAATCCGGCGGCTTTCCCACTTCCCAGGGCAGGTACAGCCGGCGCGGCGTAATCGCCTGCGCGTCAACACCGAAGGCCAGGTAGATGTCCGGCGACACCCGCACGTTGAGGTTGCTCGGGTCATAGCAGATGAACGTTTCCCGGTTCAGAAAAACGTCAGGCCGTTCCCCGAAGTCAGTGAAGCGGGCGCGAAAGAGACCCATGATCTCGTCGATCTCATTGAGCTGGTCCATGTGGTCGGGTGGCCCATCCCTCCGGTCGGGGTTGAACTCCAGACTGGCGTAGTCAATATCGCCGCCCCGCCGGTAGGGCAGCATCTTGAACCCGGATTTGGCGGTAGTCATCTCAAGCCTCCGTTCGAGGATTGTATCACCCGGCGTTGGGGAGTTGGCGGAATGACACCTCCCGCCCGACCCGCTATAATTGCACGGCGTAAACGAACGGCACACTCTTTCACGAGGCAGCGTTGCTATGGAATTCGCATTCACCCCCGAACAGGAAGCCCTGCGCGCCGAAGTCCAGCAATTCATTGCGGAAAACGTAACCCCCGAGATCGTCGCCGAGCTCGAGGACACCGGCATCCGCCGGCGCGGACCCAAGACCCGCGAGATGTACAAAGAGATCGCCGACCGGGGCTGGATCGGCATTTCCTGGCCCCGGGAGTACGGCGGCCAGGGCGGCAGCCGCATCGACCAGTACATCGTGGAAGAGGAGTTCGCCCGCGCCGGCATCACCGTGGGCGGCGCCGGCTCCGGCGCTCCGGCCATCCTCGCCGCCGGCACCGAGGAGCAGAAGCAGGAGTTCCTGCCCGGCATCATCCGTGGCGAGATCTCCTTCGCCCTGGGCTTCACCGAGCCCCAGGCGGGAGCCGACCTGGCCGGCCTCCAGTGCCGCGCCGTCCGCGACGGCGACGAGTACGTCATCAACGGCCAGAAGATGTACACCACCGCCGCCCACTACGCGACGCACATCTACCTGATGGCCCGCACCGATCCCGACGCTCCCCGTCATCGCGGCATCAGCATCTTCCTGATCCCCATGGACACGCCGGGCATCACCGTGCGCCCCCTGTGGACCATCCAGAACAACCCGCCGGCGCCCCTGGGTACCACCTATGGCGACAACCGCACCAACGAGACCTTCTTCGAAAACGTCCGCGTCCCCGCCTCCTGCATGCTGGGCGAGGAGAACCAGGGCTGGTACGTCGGCGCCATGGGTCTCAACCTCGACCGCGTGGGTGCTTCCCGCTACCTGATCTCCATCCAGCGCGACGAGGACATCGTCAACTGGGTCAAGGAGAACGAGATCGAGGGTTACGCCATGCGCGAAGACCCCACCATGCGCGACCGCCTCGCCGACATGTGGATCGAGGGCCAGGTCTGCCGCCTGATGACCATGCGCAGCATGTCCATCGTGGAGAGTGACGGCAACTTCACCTATGAGGGTTCCGCCGAGAAAGTTTTCGCCCCCGAGCACGGCGTCCGCACCACCGAGACCATCGCCCAGATGCTCGGGCCCTACGGCCAGCTGCTCAACGGTTCCGAGGACGCCATCGAGAGCGGCGTGTTCGCCCACAACCTCATGGGCGCCTTCCAGAGCGGCATCAACCACGGCAGCGTACAGGTCATGCGCGACCAGGTGGCCCGCCGCGGCCTGGGCATGCCCCGGGTCTAGTCGCCGCCGGAGTCGCCGCGATGACACGGCCGTTACCCGTCCTCGTCGAATCCTGCGATTATTTCCTGCGTCAGAGCCGGGCCGCTTTGGCACGGGGTGAGCTGGTCTCGGCCTCTCGTGCGGGCTGGCAGGCGGCTGTGTGCGCCACGGCAGATTACGCTGGACCCGATGTAGATTTCACGGATGGCGCGCGCCGACTGGTCAAGGACAGTCTGGGCAACGGTAACGCCGCCGAATGGGCGGTCAGCGCGATGGCACTGTCGGATAATGTCGAATATGGCTGGCTCGACCGCGATGGCATCGCCCGACGGTTGGATGACGTGCAACGGCTGGCGATATTGGTCAAGGACATTGCCGATCCGCCGCAAAGCGCGGACGATACCCTGAGCCGCGCCTGGGAATGCATGGACAACGGTTGTCTCGCTGTAGCATCGGAAAAAGGATGGGAAGCAGCCACATATGCTGCCAAAACCTATGCCAAAGCCATGGGGCATGACCAC
The DNA here is from genome assembly GCA_028873965.1 of Chloroflexota bacterium. Classification (GTDB taxonomy): domain Bacteria; phylum Chloroflexota; class Dehalococcoidia; order Lucifugimonadales; family UBA3495; genus Bin87. The sequence goes on along the minus strand of JAPPMU010000017.1, from coordinate 19,872 downwards.
ATCCGCAGCAACTATCTGAGCCAGGTTACGCGGTACTTAAAGCAAGAGCCGGATGGCAATAAAGCGGGCAATTGGTCGATAAGCGCAAAGTTGCTTCTTGATAACGCTCATGCGAAGCCGGATTGGCTGGACGCCGAACTGATTGGCAATGACTTAGACGATGTATCTAAGTTGGTTGCGCTGGTTAAAGCGGCGGTTGAAAACCGTGATAAATCACAGAGATCACGAAATGTCTGAATTCGGAGCCGATCACGGTCAAATCTGTGGCGAGTTCTTGCGCCGGAGCCGCCAATACCTGGCTGACGGAGCTCTCCTTCAGGCCTCAGAAAAAGGTTGGGGAGCGGCGGCCCAGGCGGCCAAAGTTTATGCCGATGCCCGGGATTATGCTTATCGCAGCCATAGCCACTTCAACCACGTCGTGAATTTACTGGCGCAGGAATCAGGCAACCGCATGGCGCGGGAATGGGCAGTTAGCGCCAGCGCATTGCATGAGAATTTCTACCAGGATTGGATGGATGCCGAAATGATAGCGGGCCGGCTCGACGACGTAGAAATGTTTATTGACTTGATCGCTGGTCTGACCAACACCGTATTGACCGAATGACACCCCACACCGAGGCACGATGAACGTATTACCCACCGAAGAAGAGTTGATGGTCAAAAACGCCGCCCGGGAGTTCCTGGACGCGGAATGCCCGCCCAGTCTCCCCCGCGCCATTGAGCAGGACGAGCGCGGCTACTCCGTGGAACTGTGGGAGCAGATGGCCAGCCTCGGCTGGTTCGGCATCTCCCTGCCCGAGGCCTACGGCGGGGGCGGCCTCCCCGTCACCTACCTCGGCCTCATCCTGGAGGAATGCGGACGCGCCATCGCTCCGGTGCCCTTCCACAGCACCGCCACCGCCGCCCTGGCCGTCGCCAACCACGGCTCCGACGAGCAGAAGCAGAGCATCCTGCCTCGCGTCGCCCGCGGCGATCTGATCATGACCTGGGCGGTTCAGGAGCAGGACCCGCGCCTGCGCGCCGATGCCGTGCAATGTCGCGGCGAGGTGGACGGCGACAGCCTGGTCATCAACGGCATCAAGCACTTCGTGGACAACTTCTCCGCCGCCGAGATGGTGGTCATGGCCGTGCGCACCGCCGCATCTGGCGACGACGGCGCCGGCATCACCCTGGCCATCGTGCCCAGCAACGCCGCCGGCATCACCGAGACGCGCCTGACCACGCTGGCCAAGGACTCCCAGAGCAAGATCGCGCTGGACAACGTCCGCATCCCCCTGAGCAACGTTATCGGCGAGGTCAACGCCGGTTGGCCGGCCACGTCCGAGATGCTGGACACCGGCACCGCCCTGCTGTGCGCCCAGATCGTCGGCGCGGCCCGCAAGGATGCCGAGATGGCAATCGAGTACGCCAAGAACCGTGTAGCTTTTGGCCGCCCGCTCGCCGGTTTCCAGTCCATCCAGCACCTCTGCGCCGACATGGTGGTCGCGGTGGACGGCGCCCAACTTCTCACCTACGAGGCCCTGTGGAAGCTGGACGCCGGCCTGCCCTACAGCGTAGAGGTATCCCAGGCCAAGGCATTCACCAACGACAAGTGCCAGGCCACGGTTCGATCCTCGCAGCAGATCCACGGCGGCATCGGCTTCATGATGGAGTTCGACCTGCACCTCTGGTACCGGCGCGTCACCGCCTGGACCATGCGCCTGGGCACCAGCTTCGAGCACCGGGCTCGCGTCGCCCGTGCCCTGCTGGACCAGCCCGGCCCGGTGCGCCTGGGCATGAACATCGAAGCCGTCGCCTGACCTGCCAGGAGCAACTGCCCGCTACGACAACGGTTCTCCGGATTCCGGCGAAAGTCGGAATGACGAGGAGAATTTGACCATAACAGGAGGGACCCCGACAATGCCCGCCGATCCCGTTTGCCCCGTCTGCAAGACCGTAATCAACGAGGACAGCGCCCGCGCCACCACCGGCCAGACCATGCACGGGGCCAACGAGGTTGACCCCGACGCCGGCACCCGCAGTTTCTACAACGGCGAGTGGTACTATTTCTGCACGCTGCAATGCCGCACCCGGTTCCTGACGGCGCCCAACACCTACATCGAAAGCTAGCCGTTTCTTGTCATTGCGAGCGCAGCGCGGCAATCCCGTCGCCTGCGACGCGCACCGCTGTGAATCAACCATGGGAGGATCATCATGCACGTCGGTCTGGTAATGGAATGCGATTACCGCGAGGGCCGTACCCAGGACGAAGCCTTCGACGAAGCCTTCACCGTGGCCCAGCTCGCGGACGAAAAGGGCATCGACGGCGTCTGGCTGGCCGAGCGCCACTTCGCCGCGCCGCGCACGCCCACCGACCCGGGCGGAGCCGGTATCCCGTCGGTTTCGTCGGTTCCGTTGATGATGGCCGGCATCATCGCCGCCCGCACCGAGCGGGTCCGCGTGGGCACCGGCGTCAGCGTGCTGCCCCTGGCCCATCCCATCCGCCTGGCCGAGGAAGCCGCCACCGTGGACAACGTCTCCAGGGGACGCCTGGACTTCGGCATCGGGCGCAGCAGCTTCCCACGCTCGTATCAGGGCTATGGCGTGCCCTTCGACGAAAGCCGCGAGCGGTTCGCCGAGGCGCTGGAGATCATCCTCAAGGCTTGGAACAACTACCGGTTCGACCACCACGGCCATTATTACGACATGGACGACGTGGTGGTGACGCCGCGCCCCTACCAGCAGCCCCATCCTCCCATCCGCATCGCCGCAAACTCGGTGGATACTTTCCGGATCATCGGCGAGCTCGGTTTCCCGCTGGTCACCGGCGTGCGCGGCCAGGGCATCCCGCAGGTCGCCAGCAACCTGAAGATCTACCGCGAGACCGCCGCCGCCAACGGACACGACGTGGACGACGCCTACGTGCGCATGCCCATTTACGTGGGCGACTCCATGGAGGATGTCCGCGCCGACACGGAAGAGAGTACCATGCGCGCCTTCCGTCGCACCGCCGACACCTACATCCGCACCGTGGAGGCCGAGGGCGCCAACGCCACCGCGGAGCGACGCCAACGCGCCGAGCAGCTCCTCAACACCACCTACGACGACCTGCTGGTGGACCGGGTGGCCTACGGCACGCCCGAGCAGGTGGCTGAGCGCCTGATCTCCCTGCGCGACGACCTCGGTTTGACCGGCTTCATCATGGAGCCCAACCTGGGCGGCACCGTCCCCGCTGAGAACGTCCAGAAGTCCATCCGCCTCTACGCCGAGGAGGTCGGCCCCGCCCTGCGGGAGTGATCTCACATAGCATCTACCCAAGCAGAGGCCCCGCTCACCGGCGGGGCCTTTTGCGTGGATAGTCAAGTCGGTTCAACTATCTGAGGTTAGGCGGCAAAGTGATGACGCTCCGTTTGCCAACTGTATCCAACAATCTTTTGCTGGTGTTCGGGTGTGCTATCAAATAAACCTTGACACCATTGTGCTTCAGCTCTGTGATAAGGTCCGCGAAATCTCCGTCCCTTGTTATCAAGAACACTGTAGTGCCTTTTGGATCATGGCCGCAGTCGCTCTTGATCTGCTGGGCGATGTCACCATCCCAATCGCCTTGGTCTTCCCATATCCTCCAATGGCGGCGTTGCAATTCATCGGTTTCTGTTGATTGGTTGGGGCTGGAGAACGCTTTAAAAAGCGGGTTTGCGGCGCTTGGCACACGCCGTTTCACCTCACTCCGGACGAAATCATTGAAAGCTGCCACGGCTCCCGCCGAAACTCCCAAATTTTGAAAATCTGCCGCAACGACTGCCCGCGAGCGTTGCGGTTGAGCAGGACGCGGCTTGGGTTTCTCCTCAAAAAAGCTAACAGAAATGTTGTTTTCCATCGCAATTGAGTAGATCGCAGCTAATGATTCAGCATCCGGTTTGGTGGCACCGGTTTCCCAGCGCGATAGCGTGTTAGCCGGCACTCCGAGCAATTCGGCCATCTTGGTCTGTTTCATTTTGAGCCGAGTTCTGAGGCTGGAGATGCTGGCAGCGTTGAACTCGTAATTCCGTGGCTTTACCGGCGCCATCATAAGCCTCCTGGACGAGGTTACGGCAAATATGGATTCGTTCAATTGCAGACGATGCCCAGGTTAAGGCTGCGTGGATTTATTTCTTCGGTGAGTTGTTGCCCCGGCCTCCCCCGGAGGGTTTTCCCGTAGTGCTTGGTGCGTTGGCGGGCCTGCCCCGGCCTCCGCTTTTGTTGCCTCCGCCGCTGCCCCGGTTGCCTTTCATCATTGGGTTTGTCATAAGACTGCCTCCTGTGCGCGTTTCATCTGCCATTTCGGTTTTGGTACTGCTTCGACTGGGCACGATCTGCAACTGAACGCGCTATATTGTCCATAATTCTGTTGATTTGTCAACAGATCGGTTGATACTGTGCCGGAGCCCGGCCGATGCGTTTGGGTTCCTATTCGCCTACCCTGCTTGGAGGCGACGCAGCTCCGCCAGCAGCACGGGTATATCATCGATGGCAGCTTCCCAGACAATTTGGGACTTCACTGCCCAGGGACGATGCACCAGGAAGGTTCGCAGACCGGACAGGTCCTTCCAGTTGACGTGAGTCATCGCAGCACGGGTTTCATCGTCGAGGTCTTTCGCAGTATCAGCAATTAAGGCGATAGTATGATAGACGGCCCAACGTGTCCTGAACTCGCCATCCGCGTACTCTCGATCGTACTGCTGGCACAACCAACCGACTACTTGGCACCAATGTTCCACCAGGTGAAAACGGTCATCCGGTTTCGGGCCAAGTTCATCCCGCGGTGTAAATAACATCTCTGCCTTCCATTTCACGCCACGCCCATTCGACGCCGTCGGTTATGTGCATCTCAAGGATTTCTTTATCCATGATCCACACGTGGCAACCCAGCAGGTTGTACAAGTCTTCAACCACGTCGAAGTGATGCTTTTTGAATCCCCAACTCCGTTTGCCGGGTCCGAAGTCGGCAATCAGGTAGAGGTCAACCTCTACGAAAGGATTCTTTTCCAGCGCGTAATCAGGGTCTGGCGGTGGGCGGACCTGGCTCGGGTCAACCGCCATCTCCCGCACGCCCCACCGCTGGCAGATCTCGGCGATGGCGTCCAGTGGCAGGTCTTCCCGCGTCAGCAGCGGCTTGGGCTCCGGCGTAGTCATCTCAACACTCCCTAGGCACTCCCAGCATAGCGCTTTCCACCCTAACTCCCGATCTCGCCCAGGAACGCCAGCAGGGCCGCGTTCACCTCGTCGGGCTTCTCCTCATGCAGGAAGTGCCCGCCGCCGGCGATGAACTGCGTTCGCAGATCCGACGCCGCCTTCTGCCAGGACGCCTCCGGATCCAATCCACTGGCTGCCGAGGTGCGCTGGCGTCGTTCGCCCCACAGGTACAGCAACGGAATGTCCAGTACCCGCTCGGCGTCGGCCCGCCAGTCGGGCGGATCCTCGTAGGCCGCCGCCCGGTAGTACGAGAACCCGCCACGCAACGCGCCCGGCTGGGAGTATGCCGTGGCATATACCGCCACCTCCTCGTCCGACATCATCGCCTGGTTCACCGACCAGTTGCGATAGAAGTGACGCAGGTAGGCCTCCTCGTTGCCCCGCACCAGATGCTCGGCAAGGTCGGGTATCTGGTGGAAGTACGAGTGCCACCGCTCGCGGACACCCTCCGGAGTCTGCGGCCCCAACTGCTCCAGCGGATGCGTCCCGTCCAGCAGGGCCAGCCGGTCCACCTCAGCCTCGTGGTCCAGGCAGTAGCGGTAGGACACTCGAACGCCGATGTCGTGCCCGACGATGGCGATCTTGTCGTGTCCCAGGTGCCGCACCAACTCGTAGATGTCCGTCGCCGCCGTCCGCGTCCGGTAGTCGTGCAGCGGCTTCTCCGACGAGCCGAACCCGCGCATGTCGGGAACGATCACCTGGTAGTCCTGCGACAGCACGGGGATCTGCTTGCGCCACGAGAACCACATCTCCGGCCAGCCGTGCAGCAGCACCACCGGGTAGCCGTCGCCCTCGATCACGTAGTGGATGTTGACCCCGTTCACCCGCGCCGTGCGGTGCGTGAAATTCCAGTCCGCCATCGCTTCACCTCCGTAGGTCAATCGGCATGGATGAACAGGATGTTCGGGATCATGGCTTCAGTATCCGTATCTCGTCCATCCTGGTTATCCATGCCACGTCCGGCTTGTGCCGGGAGATTACAGGTTCATCGCTTCGAGCCCCACCCGCGACAGGTCCTCGTCGGCCTGCCCGCTGGGGTAGCCGCCCACGCCGATGCCGCCCAGGATCACGCCGTCCTTCATGATGACCAGCCCGCCCTGGCCGTAGGTGAACCCGGGGTCGCCCATGTCGGCGATGCCGCGGCCCTGGGCGGCCAGGCCGGCGGCGTGCTCGCCCGAATCCCGGCCGATAATCGCGGAGGTGTAGGCCTTGCGGCGGGCGTGACGTCGGCTGAACACGCGCAGGTTTTCCATGGTGAAGTAGGCCAGCAGTTCGCCGCCGGCGTCAACGATGGCCATGGCCACCGGCGCGTCGGGGGTCTCGTTAGCCTTGGCCAGCATGGCGTCCATCGCCGCCTTGATCTGTTCGGTGGAAAGTGCCGGTTTCGTAGCCATCGGTGCGCCTCCAGAAAGTGGGTTGTCAGTCCAAAATGCGGGGCGATGATACCACGGCGGAGAACGCAATTAGCGCAACCGGAACTCATCAACGAATCGCTCGATGAGACAGTCGCCGGCCACAAGACACCAAAACGCCCCGGATACCGGGGCGCGGTTTCAGAGAAGGCAAAGCCACTTATTTGGAAGCGATCTGCATCATCCAGCAGATGGATAGGCTATTCCAGCAAGTCCTTCAGCGTCTCACCAATGTCGGACACCCGACACAAGTGGACTTTGAGGTGGTCTGCATAGTCATGGACGCTGCCGGGTATCCGTTCGAAGGAGTCGTCCGGGACGCAAAGGACTGCTTGTGACGAGAAATGATCGGCGTACTCCCGCGTTTGTGATACCGCTCCAAGCAACGGGGTGTATGCCTTAACCTCGACTGCAGCGGATTTTTCTCCGCGGCTGACCAGGAAGTCGGGCATCGGTTCGGGCGCGCGCGATCGCTGCCAGAATAACCGCCGCGTCGGCCTGGGGCGAGGTGATTCTGCGCGAAACCCATGTAGTTCCGCAGCCTCGATTGCGCGTTCGACCACCTCCGCTTGTGACATAGCCGTCATGACAACAAACCTCCAAAGATAAACCACTGAACCAATAAAACCACTATACCGCCGATGATGCTAGATATTACGCCGATCTTCAAGTCCCTGAAACGGTCCCGACTTTTGGCACGTTGATCCTCCTCTTCCATTATTCGATACAGCAAGCGATCCTCGCCGCCCACTGGCGTCACGAGGTGCAAGGCGACCGTTTTCCCCGTTTCTCGAATGATGGCGTTTACGATGATGCACAAAGTTTGCACGCAGCGGATCATGTTGTCCGCCTGGATTTGCATGACCCAATCGTACATGATAAGCACTGCGGCACCTTGAATTTCAGCGGTCACATGATTCGGGCCGGAGGCCGGCAGGGCGAACAGCCTTAAGCTCATGTCATTTGGCAACCGAGAAAATTCTGGAGCATCGATCAGTTGTTGTCGGGCTTCAGGATCAAGATTGCGCCGATCCAGCACGTTCAATTGCACATCTAATTTTTCCAGCATCGTTTGCATGTCTCTTATTGTCGGGAAGAATGTCGTCTGATGTTGGGGGTTTTCGTATGGGGCGCCTATCAAATTGAGCATGGCGCACATAGGCAGCACATTATACACCTATATGGCTTCGCAAAAGGGGATATGGATGCTATGTTTGCAGAACGACGATAGCGCGTCTCGCTCCATTCGCGACTTCAAGCAGGCCCTTCATCACCATGACGGCTCGGTCATTCAAATTCGCCACCCCGCGACCGCCGATTGCCCCGGCCCTCCCCGGCGCATATCATCAGAGCGCACATGCCAGATTGGGCGAGGAAACGTGATGGACTATCGACCACTGGGCAGCACCGGCATCAACGTGTCAGAGATCGGGTTCGGCTGCGGCAACGTGGGCGGCCTGATGATCCGCGGCGAGCACAGCGACCAGGTCGCCGCTGTGGCCCGGGCCATGGAGCTGGGCATCAACTACTTCGACACCGCCTCCTCCTACGGCGACGGCCAGTCGGAAACCAACCTGGGGCGAGTGCTCAAGGAATTGTCAGCCGATGTCTACGTCGGCACCAAGTTCCGCGTCACCACCCACGAGCCGGGGCGCATCCGGGGCAACGTCATCGCCTCGGTTGAAGAGAGTCTGACCCGGATGCAGCGAGAGCAGGTCGACCTGATCCAGATGCACAACCACGTCGCGTCCGCAGCCGACGGCGGTTCGGTCTCTCCCGAGGAGACGCTGGGCGAGGTGGTGGACGCGCTCCAGGACCTGCGTGATCAGGGCAAGGTCAGGTTCTGGGGAATGACCGCCGTGGGCGAGACCGCGGCCCTGCACCGGGTCATCGACTCGGGATCTCTGCATACCATCCAGTCGGTGTACAACCTGGTCAACCCCAGCGCCGGCGTCGCCGTGCCGTCCGGGTTCGACATGCCCGACTACGGCAACCAGATCCAGCGCGCCTCCGACAACGGCATGGGAGTGCTGGTGATCCGCGTCCTGGCGGCCGGCGCTCTCAGCCTGGAGCCGACCCGGCATCCCGTCGCGGTGCCCAGCGTCGCGCCCATCGGCTCGGGCCGCGACTATGACCAGGATATGTCGCGGGCGGAAGGCTTCCGGTTCCTGCAACGGGAGGGTTACGCGGACAGCTTGGTTGAGGCGTCGCTGCGGTTCGCCCTGACCAACCCCGGAGTGAGCAGCGTGCTGGTGGGGTATTCCAGCATGGAGCACCTGGAGCAGTCGGTCGAATTCGCTGCCCGGGGCCCGCTGCCCGAGCAGGCCATGGACCGCCTGCCGGAGGTATGGTCCCGGTTCACCGGTTGATGCTCCGGCACGGGCGCCGGAAAAGCGTCGGGGATGCGAACCAACTCCGGGGTAACGCTTTCCCGGCGATGCCCTGACCCACGGCGAGGGGCCTCTTTGGCTGGCGGACTGCCCTTCAGTCCCGCCGTGGCCGTCAGAGTTCGCAAATCGCCGGAAACTCCCCCGGCGTTACCTTGCTATTCGTTCCACCCGGCCGCCAGAATCGGTCAATGTCGGCCGCATCTTATTCCGGTTCACCTACCCGGCCGCCTGTGAGCGTTTCCCATTCCTCACATTTTCCACCTGTAGAGGACCGACTCATGGCCATCGACGCTCTCCCGGACGGCGCAACCGTGTTGGTTTTGGCCGACCAGCGGCTGGACAGATCCAATACCGGAATCTTCAATGAAGAGCTGGAGTCCATCACCGGAAACGCCGGCCGGGCCGTGGTGATCGACATGCAGGGGCTCGACTACATCAGCAGCGCCGGCCTCCGGGCGATCATGCAGGCGGCGCGCAAGATGCAGCAGCAGGGCGGCAGCCTGGCCCTGTGCTCTCTGTCCGGCGACGTGCGCGCCGTGTTCGAGACCAGCGGATTCGACCAGCTCATCGTGATCCACCCCACTCGGGCGGACGCCGTTACCGCAGCCGCGGACGTCTGACCGGCCCGCCTGGCTCGCCGCAGTGCTCGGTTACACTGCGTCCTGCGCCACTGGCTGACTGACTGCTGGAATCGGACACCGCCAGGGCTCATGTACTGACGGCCTGCTTCGCGTTTCCGTGAGTATGTACTCCTCAGTACTTCCTCAGACCCGGCGCGGCCGCACCAAGCAGCTCTTGTCGAGCAATCGACCATACCCGGGTCAGGGCCTGCTGAACCGCCGCGCAATCCTGGCCGATCATCTTGACGCCCAGACCGTTGCCGTCGGGCAGCATCGAAGCGCCGGCGGTAACCCCCAGGCAACATCCCGGGGAATGCCTGACCCGGTCCAGTATCGAACGCGCCGGCTGGCTGTCGCAGACTATCAGCAGCGAGCCCAGAGTGCGTGCGGATGCGTCATCCGAGACCTGCTGACCCCCGAAGCCCAATATGCCAACCCCGGTGAGGTTCCCCGCTCCCGGATCCAGGTCGAAGGCTTCCCGGTAGGCGGGCCGGCCGCTCTGGCCTCGCACCGTGACCCGGTTTGAGATCTTCCTGAACCGGAACGACTCCCCCATTGCCACCCTGCCGGGCGTTATCACGTCGCTGAACAGCAGCGCGCCGCCCGGCTCGCAAACGATTTCGACTTCCTGCTCCAGGCTGGCGTCCCGGTAGGGTATCAACGGGTCGGGCAGGTATTCCAGGTACCCGCCCGCAGCGACGCTGAGATGGAACCGCTGCTCGGCGACACCCTCGGTCATGGTGTAGACCTTGGTTGCGCTCTGGGTGGTCACGTGGGCCTTGGCGCCAGCGCCGACGCACACCGCGATGCGGTGGCGGTCGTTCTGAAGCAGACCTCCGGTGGGATTTGCCAGGAACACGTAGGCCATGTCGGGCGCGGCATCGTCCGGATACAGCGCCTGCTGGACCAGCAGGGGCGGCCTGGTGCGGCACTGCGTTAGCCGAGTCCGGCCGGCCCTCCGCTCCAGTACCAGCGCGACCGAACCGTTTTGTCCGGCCGAGCCGGCGTCAACAGGCGGTTCCAGGTCCAACAGCATCGAGGATCCTGTCCAGCACCGCGTCCAGTCCCTCACCCGTGCGGCAGTTGGTGAACTCATACGGACGCTCGCCCCGAACGACGTTGAGGTCGCGACGCATCACGTCCAGGTCCGCGCCCACGTAGGGAGCCAGGTCGGTCTTGTTCACCACCAGCAGGTCGGTCTGGGTGATGCCCTGCCCCCGCTTGCGAGGTATCTTGTCGCCGGCGGCCACGTCGATCACGTAGATCTGGAAGTCGGCCAGGGCGGGACTGAAGGTCAGCGTGAGGTTGTCGCCGCCACTTTCGATCAGGACGATGTCCGAGTCGGGGTATTCCTCGGTCAACTCCTCGGCCGCCAGCAGGTTGAGGCTGGGATCCTCCCGAACCGCCGTGTGGGGGCAGGCTCCGGTGGCGACGCCCCGGATGCGACCGGTGTCGAATACCCCCTCCAGGGTCCGCGTGACGTGGTCGGCGTCCTCGCGCGTGAAGATGTCGTTGGTGATGACCACCGGATGCCGGCCCCGGTCCAGGAGCATGGGCACCAGCCGTTCTACCAGCGTGGTCTTGCCGGAGCCCACCGGCCCGCCCACGCCAATTCGGGGAACACTTCTCATTGTTTTTCTCCCGTCGGTTTTTCCGGTGTGTGGACGGCCGTCAGCTGGCGAACATCCGCACGTCGTCGTGTTCGTGGAGCATCGCCGCTATGTCCGTCTGCGGCGCGAAGGATGTCATCTCGCGCCAGTCGCGATGCCGCAACGCCGTCGTCGCACTGATCACGGGCTCGTGCAATGCGTGAAGGATGCCCTGGGCCTCCGAGTGTGTGATCGGCAGCAGCCGTTGCGCCGCGCCCAGCACGCCCACCGCGAAGCTGTGGCAGAACATCAGCAGGGCAGATTCCGCCTCGATGCCGGCCGCGCAGGACGCCACGCCCTGGGCGACGGCTCCCGTGCCCGGCGCGCTGCGGTCCATCACCGCTTGCCGAAACTCGCCATGCAGGGCAGACCCAGCCCGCCCCCGGAGCAACGGGGCCGTTTCGTCCAGGATGCGCCGCCCGGCGTGGCAGGACGCCACCCTCAGTTCTTCAGGGAGTTTCATCGCGTGCAGATGCCAGTCGATGTCAACCAGTGTCGCCAGATCCGCATCCTGCGCGGTGCGGTGGGCATTCAGTAGCGCCACGCCGTCGCACGGCAGGATCGACCAGGCCAGCAGGTTGCGCAGGTACTCCCCCAGGTCGTCGGCGTTGGCGACCCAGGCCCGCGTCACCATCCCTTCCAGCCCCTGGGAGTGGGCGTAGGTACCCGAGGGGAAGAACGAGTCGGCAAGTTGCAGGGCGGCGAGGAAGTGCCGCCCGTCAAAGTTCGTCATGGTCGGTGAACAGTATAGGATCATGCGTACTCAGTTTGTCATTGCGAGGAGCGTGGCGACGTGGCAATCTCGTTGGGGCAACGGTGGTCGCTACGGGAGCGAGATTGCCGCGCTGCGCTCGCAATGACAAGTTGTACGAATGTGGGTACTCGTGAGACATTAGACTAGGAAGTGCAGCTGCGCCAGGCTGAGGCGCTCCGCCGGCGGCACCGTGGCGATCTCGCCGTCCACCCGCACCGTGTAGGTGTCCGGGTCAACCTCGATCACCGGCATACCGTCGTTGCGCACCATCTGCCGCTTGGTGATAGTGCGGCACCCGCGCACCGGCTCGACCCGACGGGCCAGACCGAGGTCGCGGTGGACGCCCGCCTCGTAGGCCGCACTTGAAACGAAGGTGAGCGCGGTGCTGGCAACCGCCTTGCCCATGCTGCCGAACATGGGGCGATAGAAGGACGGCTCGGCGGTGGGTATGGACCCGTTGGGGTCGCCCATGACGGCCCAGCAGATCATCCCGCCTTTGATGATCATCTTGGGCTTGGCGCCGAAACTGCCCAGCGGCCACAGCACCATGTCCGCCAGCTTGCCCGGCTCCAGCGACCCCACCAGGTGCGATATGCCGTGGGTGATGGCCGGGTTGATGGTCAGCTTGGCCAGGTAGCGCAGGACGCGGAAGTTGTCGTGGTCGGGCGAGTCCTCGGGCAGCTTGCCCTTGAACTGGCGCATCTTGTCGGCGGTCTGGAACAGGCGGGTGAAGTTCTCGCCCACCCGCCCCATGGCCTGCGAGTCCGAGGCGTACATGCTGATCACGCCCAGGTCGTGGAGGACGTCCTCCGCGGCCATGGTCTCCGGTCGGATGCGGCTCTCGGCAAAGGCCACGTCCTCCGGCACTCGCGGACTGAGGTGGTGGCACACCATCAGCATGTCCATGTGCTCGGTGAGCGTGTTCACGGTGTACGGCCGCGTGGGGTTGGTGGATGAGGGCAGCACGTTCAACTCCGACGCGATGCGGATGATGTCCGGCGCGTGGCCGCCGCCGGCGCCCTCGGTGTGGTAGGTGTGGATGGCCCGCCCGCCGATGGCCGCGATGGTGTCTTCCACGAACCCCGCCTCGTTCAGCGTATCGGTATGGATCGCCACCGGCACGTCGAACCGGTCGGCCACGGCCAGGCAGCAGTCGATGGCCGCCGGTGTGGTACCCCAATCCTCATGGAGCTTCAGTCCGCTGGCTCCGGCCGCGATCTGCTCCTCCAGCGGCGCGGGGTCGCTGGCGTTGCCTTTGCCCAGCAGGCCCCAATTGACCGGCAGCGGCTCGGCGGCCTCCAGCATCCGGGCGATGTTCCACGGGCCCGGCGTGCAGGTGGTGGCGTTGGTGCCGTCCGCCGGCCCGGTGCCGCCGCCGATCATCGTGGTGATGCCGTTGGACAGTGCGTGGTACACCTGCTGCGGCGCGATCATGTGGATGTGCGAGTCGACGCCGCCGGGCGTCGCGATCAGGTGCTCGCCGGCGATGACCTCGGTGCCGGGACCCACGACCATATCGGGATGCACGCCGTCCATGACGCCCGGGTTGCCGGACTTGCCCACCGCCACGATGTGCCCGTGGCGCACCCCTATGTCGGCCTTGATGATGCCGAGAACAGGGTCCATGATGATAGCGTTGGTGATGACCAGGTCCAGCGCGCCGTTGCGGTTGGTGGCCTCCGACGCCTGGCCCATGCCGTCCCGTGCCGACTTGCCCCCGCCGAACACCAGCTCATCGCCGGGGTTGAGCAGGTCACGCTCGATCTGGCACACCAGGGAGGTGTCGGCCAGGCGGAACCGGTCTCCCACGGTCGGCCCGTAGAGGTCCACGTACTGCCGGCGGCTGAGTCGGGCCATGTCGTTACGCCTCGCTGGTTTCCTGTGGGTTCGACGGCTGGTTGAGGAAATCCCGCTTGGAAATTGATTCGAGGGCCTGGGCGCGTATGACCGGCGAGTCCAGGCTGCCGTCGGTCAGCCCATTGAGGCCGCGCACCCGTCGCGCGCCGCCGATGGCCACCAGGGTCACGTCCTTGCGGTCGCCAGGTTCGAAGCGCACGGCGGTTCCCGCCGGTACGTCCAGCCGCATCCCGAAGGCCGCCTCCCGGTCGAACCGCAGCGCGCGGTTAACCTCGAAGAAGTGGAAGTGCGAGCCCACCTGTATGGCCCGGTCGCCGGTGTTCCACACCGAGACGGTGCGCGTGGGCCGGCCGGCGTTTATCTCAACCGGCTCGTCGGCGATGATGTAGTGTGCGCTGGGGTTGCTCATCACTGTCCTTGCGGCCGCTATACGATGGGATCGTGCACCGACACCAGCTTGGTGCCGTCGGGGAAGGTGGCCTCCACCTGTACCATGTCCACCAGTTCCGGCACACCTTCCATCACGTCCTCCCGCCGCAGTACCTGGCGTCCCAGCTCCATCACCTCGGCGACGGTCCGGCCGTCCCGCGCGCCCTCCAGGATCGCCTCGGTAATCAGGGCAATCGACTCCGGCACGTTGAGCTTCAGCCCGCGACCCTGCCGTTTGCGCGCCAGGTCGGCGGCGACGTAGATCAGCAGCTTTTCTGATTCCCGTGGGGTCAGCATCATAGTGGGTTGCCTCGTGCCTTACAGCGTGGACAGGTAGCGGGAGACCTCGTAGTCGGTGACCTCCGAGCGGTACTCGTCCCACTCCAGTTTCTTGTTCTCGATCAGGCTGTTGAACACGTGGTCGCCCAGCGCCTCATAGAGCAGCTCGCTGGTCTCGGCCAGGTTGATCGCCTCGCCCAGGCTGGACGGAAGGGTGCGGATGCCCAGGGACTGGCGGCGCTGCGGCGACATCTCCTGCACGTTGCCCACCACGGGAGCCGGTACCTGGTACTGCTCCTCAATGCCCTTGAGGCCGGCGGCCAGCATCGCGCTGAAGGCCAGGTAGGGGTTGCACGACGGGTCGGGCGCGCGGTACTCGATACGGATGGACGATTCCTCGCCCCGCTCGTAGCTGGGTACGCGGATGAGGTCGGAGCGGTTGACGTGGGTCCACGAGACGTACACCGGCGCTTCGTAGCCGGGGATGAGCCGCTTGTAGGAGTTGACCCACTGGTTGGTCACCAGGGTTATCTCCGGCGCGTGGGCAATCAAACCGGCGATGAACTGCTTGCCCAGCATCGACAGGTACTGCTCGTCATCAGCGTCGTAGAACCGGTTGTCCTCGCCGGCAAAGAGCGACTGGTGCAGGTGCAATCCCGACCCGTTGATGCGGGAGATCGGTTTCGGCATGAACGTGGCGTACACGTTCTGCAACTGGGCCAGCTCCTTGATGACCAGCTTGGCCGTCATCAGGTTGTCGGCCATGGTCAGGGCGTCGGTGTACTCCAGGTCGATCTCGTGCTGGCTGGGAGCGCCCTCGTGGTGGGAGTACTTCACTGGGATGCCCATCTCGGCCAGGTTGAGCACCGTGTCGCGGCGCAGGTCGGACGCCGGGTAGCTGGAGAGCTGGTCAAAGTAGCCATCGTGGTCTAGCAGTTCCGGCGAGCCGGCGCTTTTCAGGTAGAAGAATTCCAGCTCTGCGCCCACGTTGTAGGTGAAGCCCATTTCCGCCGCCTTGTCCAGGTTGCGCCGGAGCACCTGACGTGGGTCGCCGGGGAAGGTCTGGCCCCGGGGCTGGCGGATGTCGCAGAACATCCGGGCCACGGCGTTCTGGCGCGGCCTCCACGGCAGCAGCGTGAAGGTGCTCGGGTCGGGGTAGGCCCGCATGTCGCTCTCGTGATGGCGGGCGAAACCGTCGATGGCCGAGCCGTCGAACCCCACGCCGCGCTCCAGCGCGTCCTCCAGGTCGTCGGCGGTCACCGCGAATCCCTTCAGCTTGCCCAGGATGTCGGTGAACCACAGGCGGATGAACTTCACGTCGTTTTCCCGCGCGGTCCTCAGCACGAAATCCCGTGCGGTGGATGTCTCAGTTGTCATGATCGTTCCTCTCGTATCGCGTTTCGCGCCGGCGCCTACACCGCCACGTACTCGCGGACCAGGTTGTGGTCCAGGTCCCTGGCGGAGCCCTCCAGCACGATGGCTCCCTTTTCCATCACGTAGCAGTAGTCGGCGATGCCCAGGGCGAAGTCCAAAAACTGCTCGACCAGCAATATCGTCGTCTCATTCTGCTCCCGCAGCCGGTGCAGCAGATCCTCGATCTCTTGGACTATCGACGGCTGGATGCCCTCGGTGGGCTCGTCCAGCAGCAGCAGGGACGGCTCACGCACCAGTGCCCGGGCCAGCGCCAGTTGCTGCTGCTGCCCGCCGCTCAGCGTGCCGGCGACCTTCTTCGTGTAGATCTTCAGCGCCGGGAACAGGCCGTACATCTTCTCGACCGATTCCGCCCGGCCCTTCTTGCCGGCGAAGGCTTCCAGCCCCATCAGCAGGTTCTCGTGCACGGTCAGGTACGGGAAGATGTGTCGCCCCTGGGGCACGTAACCGAACCCGGCCTTGGCCCGCTTGTGCGGCGCCCAGCGGGTCATATCCGACTGCCCGAACCTGATCTGGCCGGCCCGCGGGTTCAGCAGCCCCATGATCGCCTTGAGCAGCGTCGTCTTGCCCACGCCGTTGCGGCCCATCAGACACACCACCTGGCCCTCCGGCACGTCCAATGCCACGTCGTTCAGCACCAGGCTCTGCCCGTAGCCCACGGACAGGCCCTGGATGGTCAGGAACGGTTCGGGTTGGCGAAACATGGTTCTCATCATCAGTCCGCGGCCACGGGCGCGGCGTGTTCCGCCTCGCGCCGCCCGTTGAGCCGGCCGGCCTGCGGACGCTGCGACCGGCTGTTGCCCAGGTACGCGCGGATCACCTCGGGGTCCTGCTGCACGTCTTCCATCGTGCCCTCGCTCAGCACCTTGCCCAGGTGCAGCACCGTAACCGTCTGCGCGAACTGCCGCACGAAGTCCATGTCGTGTTCCACCACCAGCACCGACCGCGCGCCGCCGATGGATTGCAGCAGTTCGCCGGTGCGGTCGCGCTCCCGGCGGGTCATGCCGGCCACCGGCTCGTCCAGCAGCAGCAGCTTCGGCTCCTGCACCAGCAGCATCCCGATCTCCAGCCACTGCTTCTCGCCGTGGGACAGCCCGCCGGCGACGTCCTGCGCGCGATGCTGCAGGCCAACCTCCTCCAGCGCGTGCATGATGCGGTCGCCTTCCTCCCGCCGCAGCTTGCCCAGCAATTGCGTGATGCGGCTGCGGAAGCCCAGGGTGACCTCCAGGTTCTGGTACACCGTCAGGCTGGCGAATATCGACGGCGTCTGGAACTTGCGGCCCACTCCCAGCCGCACCAGTTGGTACTCCTGCCGGCGGCTCAGGTCGGTGGCGCCGTCGAAGATGATGCGGCCCTTGCTGGGCTTGGACTTGCCGGTGATCACGTCGATCAGCGTCGTCTTGCCCGCGCCGTTGGGGCCGATCAGGAACCGCATCTCCCCGTAGCCGATGGAGAAGTCCAGCTCGTCCAGCACGGTGAACCCGTCGAAGCTCACCGTCAGGCTTTCCACCGACAGGATCGGCTGGCTCAGATCCGGCGTCGGCCGGGATCCGTTGGCGTTCGGCATGGCGGCGGTATGGCATGGTCGGTTGTTGATCATCGGCTGGCTCCCGGAATGCGTTCGCGTATCACGTTCTTGACCTGTTCCCGCGACAGCCACCACGGCCTCCGCCAGCCCTCGCCGCGCAGCAGCCCCATGATGCCGGCGGGGAACAGCAGCACCGCCCCGATGAACAGCAGGCCCAGGAAGTACTGCCACACCGCCGGGAATGACTCGCTGAGGCCGCTCTTGGCTCCGTTCACGACCACCGCGCCGATCACTGCCCCGAGCAGCACGCCACGCCCGCCCACGGCCACCCAGATGGCGATCTCGATGGACGGCACGATCCCCATCATGGTGGGCGAGATGATGCCCACCTGCGGCGTGAACAGCGCGCCGGCCACGCCGGCGATGCCGCCCGATAGCGAAAATACCAGCGTCTTCAGCAGCGCGGGATCGTAGCCGGAGAACCGCACTCGGTTCTCGTCGTCGCGCATGGCCACCAGCAGCCGGCCCAGCCGCGACGAGATCAGCCACCAGCACAGTAGGTAGGCCACGGTCAGCGCGGCCACGCTGGCGTAGTACAGGATCAGCTGCATCGACGGCGCGTTCAGCGGGTAGCCGAAGATGGTGGTGTAGTTGGTGATGCCGTTGGTTCCGCCGGTGTAGGCCTGCTGGCCGATGAACAGGATGCTGACGATCAGCGCCAGCGCCTGGGTGATCAGCGCGAAATAAACGCCGGTGATGCGGCTGCGGAACACCAGGTACCCCAGGGCGCCGGCCAGCGCCGCCGGCACTATGAACGTCATCGGTATGGCGAACCAGGCGTACTTGAAGGGAGCCCAGAAGAAGGGCAACTCCGTCAAACCGCTCCAGAACATGAAGTCGGGCAGCTTGCCGCCGGCCGATTCCAACTTCAGGTACATGGCCATGGCGTACCCGCCCAGGCCGAAGAACACGCCGTGCCCCAGGCTCAGCATCCCGGCGTAGCCCCAGATCAGGTTCAGGGACAGCGCCAGCATGGCAAAGGTCAGGAACTTGCCCAGCAGCGCAATCCGGAAGTCGGACAGGATCGTGGGCGCCAGCAGCAGCACCGCCAGCATGACCGCCGGCGCGATCCACGAGCCGATGCGATCGTGGACCCGCACCGGCGCAGAGGCGTTGCGCACCGCCGTCATGATGGATGACATGGTCGTCATGATCCGCCTACCGTCCCTTGGCCCGCATCAGGCCGGCGGGCCGCCACTGCAGGAACAGGATCACCATGGCGAACACCAGCACCTTGCCCACCACGGCGGTGGTGCCGAACTCCAGCATGGTGTTCAGCATCCCGATGATCAGCGCCGCCAGGATGGTTCCCGGAACCTGGCCCAGCCCGCCCAGGATCACCACGATGAAGGCGTCCACCACGTAGAAGGTGCCCAGCGACGGGCCGATGGGGCCGATCAGCGTCAGCGCGCACCCGGCGATGCCGGCCAGGCCCGATCCCAGCGCGAAGGTGAAGCTGTCCACCCGCCGGGTCGAAACGCCCAGGCTGGCGGCCATCTCCCGGTTCTGCATCACGCCGCGCATCCGGCGCCCTTCGCTGGAACGGTACATGTACCAGTAGAGGCCGCCGATGCAGGCCGTGACCAGCGCCAGGATGAAGACGCGCTTCACGGGCAAAACGAGATCGGCCGTAACGTTGATCGCGCTGCCCAGCCACGGCGGAGACACTACCTGCACGTTGGGCGCGCCGAAAATCGACCGGGCCAGTTGTTGCAGGAACAGGCCGACGCCCCACGTCGCCAGCAGCGTGTCCAGGGGGCGGCGGTAGAGGAACCGGATCAGCGCGTTCTCCACCACGTACCCCGCCGCTCCGGCGACCACGAAGGACGCGGGAATGGCGATCAGGAAGGTAATTCCCGATTGCGGGTCGCCGGTGAAGCTGAGCGCCGCCTGCTGCAGGGCGTAGGTGGTGTACGCGCCGATCATGATGAACTCGCCGTGGGCCAGGTTGATGACGTTCATCAACCCGAAGGACAGCGCGAGACCCAGCGCGATCAGCAGCAGGATTGAGCTCAGGCTGAGCCCGTTGAACAGTTGTAGAGCCCAAACTTCCATTTCGTGGCCATAAAGGAGTTTGAGGGGGCGGGCAATCGTATATGAGCCGTTTACCCACCGTCATTCCGGCGAAAGCCGGAATCCAGGGACGAAATTGTTAGTTTCGTTCCGAAAATCAAGCACTTGGCGGTTTCTGGACTCCGGCTTTCGCCGGAGTGACGGGTGTGGGAGTCCAAGTTCGTAAGTCCTATGTCATT
>JAPPMU010000007.1 GCA_028873965.1 Chloroflexota bacterium | reverse complement strand
TGGCAAGGGACTCTGGATTCCGGCTTTCGCCGGAATGACGGTTTAAGGTTAGTGGAATGCCAACCTCGATAACGACGGCTTGAAGGTTAGTGGAATGCCAACCTCGATTTTGAAAGGGCAACGCGGTAAGGGGCGACGCACGGTCGCCCCTTACGGTCGCGCGGTTACTCCCAGCCTGGTGATTACCTGGCGATGCTCTCCTCGCGGGTTTCGCGGATCACCGTGACCTTGATCTGGCCGGGGAACTGGAGGTCTTTGGACACCTTGCCGGCGATGTTCCGGGCCAGGCTGGCGCAGGCGACGTCGTCCACGTCCTTGGGACTGACCATCACCCGAACCTCCCGGCCGGCCTGGATGGCGAAGGCGCGCTGGACGCCGTCGAAACTGTAGGCGGTGTCCTCCAGCTCCCGCAGTCGCCTGGTGTACTGCTCGATGGATTCCTTGCGCGCGCCAGGGCGGGCGGCGCTGATTCCGTCGGCAGCGGCCACCAGGAACGACTCGATGCTGGAATGGTCGTCGTCGTGGTGTTCCAGAACGCAGTTGCAGACCAGGGACCCGACGCCGTTACGGGTCGTCAGGTCGTAGCCGATCTCCGCGTGCGGACCGGGTATTTCGTGGGTCAAGGCCTTGCCGATGTCGTGGAGCAGGCCGCCGGCCCGCGCCGTCTGCACGTTGGCGCCGACCTCGGAAGCCAGCATCCCGGCGAGCAAGCCCACCTCGATGGAGTGGGTGAGCACGTTTTCGCCGTAGCTATAGCGATACTTGAGCCGCCCCAGCAGCTTGATGAGCTCAGGGTCCAGCCCGCTCACTCCGACTTCAAAGGTGGCCTCCTCGCCGGCCCGCCACATCGTTTCTTCGATGTCGCGCTCGGCGCGGTTGACCGCCTCCTCGATGCGGGTGGGCTGGATGCGCCCGTCCTTGACCAGTTGGGTCATCGCCAGCCTGGCGATCTCCCGGCGGACCGGGTCGAAGCAGGATAGCGTTACGATTCCGGGCGTGTCGTCAACGATGATGTCCACGCCGGTGTGGGCCTCGAGGGCCCGTATGTTACGTCCTTCACGGCCGATGAGACGACCCTTCATCTCATCGTTGGGCAGGGAAACAACAGTGGTCGTGCTCTCCGACACCACGTCGGTGGCAAGACGATTTATGGCGAGGGTGAGGATGCGTCGGGCGTTGTCGTCCGCCCGGGTTTGGTGTTCCTTCTCCAACTCATAGTAGCGGCGAGCCAGTTCGTGGGATGCTTCCTCTTCGCCACGCTTCAGCACGATGTCTCGCGCTTCGTCGATGGACAGCGATGCGATCCGTTCCAGCTCCCGGTTGTGCTGGTGTTTCAGGTCCTCGGCTTTTTGCAGCTCGGACTGGGCGTGCGTTTCCCGCTTTTCCAGTTCCGACTCTTGCTCCTCCAGGGACTCCAGCTTGCGGTCGAGCTGTTCTTCTCGCTGGATGTAACGGCGCTCCATGCGGTTGAGTTCGCGCCGTTGCTCCGTAATTTCTTTGTCACCGGCCTCGCGGATCTTCAGCGCCTCTTCCTGCGCCTGCAGGAGGATGGTGCGCTTTTCCTCTTCGGCCTGGGTGATGGTGTCGGCAGCCTCCTCGCGGCTGCGTTCCAGTTGGTTTCCGCCCTTCTTGGTTGACAGCAGCAGCCAAACCACTGCTGCTATCCCTGTTGCTAGCCCTGCTGCCGCCAGGACGGCAAGGACGATTTCTAGCATCAGATCCTCCTCAATCCGTCCGAGCGTTGGCTCGGGATGTTTTTGCCCTATCCATATCCTAGTGTTGGCCCTAGTCAAAGTCAAGAAACGCCGTGCTCTCCAACGTCTCACTTCAGGCCGGTCTTGATTGGGGACCACGTTATTTGCCGTGTTGCGGCCAGCCGGGTCTCCGCGCCGCGGCAACCGCGCGGCGCACGTTGCGACCGCCATTTTCCGCTCACACGTACCCGGTTTCACACGAACCGTCATTGCGAGCGAAGCGTGGCAATCTCGTGATGGCAACGGGGTATCTTTCGGCAACGGGATCGCCACGTCGCTGCGCTCCTCGCGATGACAAACTGGGTACAGATGAGCCATTTTCCGTTGATTTCGCGTCGGCTTTGGATTGCTATACTGCACTCCCGCGGGATCCCCGTCGGCAAACTCGCGCCGGGCCAACGTCCGGTGACCTTGTGGCCCGTCTGACCCATAGCGGAGGCCCGCTTCGCATAGCGAGGACATAACCGAACCATGCAGCATCCAGATACCGCCCGGCCAACCGCAGAACCGGCGCCCGCCTTCGGTGGGCGGATCATCGTGCCCGGCCTGGCCACCGGGCACGTGGTGTTCCACTGGATTGTGCAGAGCTTCGTCGTGGTGCTGCCCGAAATCCAGCAGGCGTTTCAACTCAACACGGTGGGGGTCGGCGGCATCCTGTCCGCCCGCGAGCTGGCGTCGGGCCTGGTGGCCCTTCCCGGCGGCGTGGTGGTCGATATTCTCCGGCGATACTGGGCGCAGCTCCTGGCGTCCTGCCTGGCGGTGTCGGCCCTGGGTTGCCTGGCCATGGGCGTCTCGCCGGTCTATCCGCTGCTGCTGATCGGCATGGCGGTGGTGGCGATCTCGCACTCCATCTGGCACCTGCCCGCCTCGGCGTCTCTTTCGCACCACTTCCCCGAGCGTCGCGGCGTTGTGCTGGCCGCCCACGGCGTTGGCGGGAGCGTG
This sequence comes from Chloroflexota bacterium, assembly GCA_028873965.1. GTDB lineage: Bacteria > Chloroflexota > Dehalococcoidia > Lucifugimonadales > UBA3495 > Bin87. Next base: position 60,408 of record JAPPMU010000007.1, on the reverse strand, counting down.
GGCGACGTGGTTGGCCCCGTGGCCACCGGCGCGCTGCTGGCCTTTCTCACCTGGCGTGAGTTGCTCAGCGTGTACGCGGTGGTCCCCTTTTTCCTGGCGGCGTGCGCCGTCTGGTCTCTGCGCAACATCGGGCGGGGCAGGGACGAGCCGAGGGTCGAGCTTGCCGACCGGGTTGAGGCCACCGGCCAGCTGCTGCGAAACCCCGTCCTGTGGGGCCTGACCGCCGTCCGCGGCTTCCGGGGCATGGCCCTGGTGGCGCTGGTCACCATACTGCCGCTGTATCTCAGCAACGATCTTGACATGGGACCGGCCAACCGGGGGTTCCACATCGGGCTGCTGATCGCGGTGGGGCTGGTGGCCAAGCCGGCCGCGGGAATGCTGTCCGACCGGTTTGGCCGCAAGCAGGTGCTGGTTCCCGGCCTGGCGTGGTCATGCCTGGCCGCGCTGGCGTTGACGATATTCGACACCGGGGTTCCGCTCACCATCACCATCGCGCTGCTGGGGTTGTTCCTGTACCCCGACCAACCGATCCTGGTCGCCACGGTCTTCGACGTGATTGGCCGCGACGTGGCAACCACCGGCCTGGGAATGGTGGCATCCATCGCCTTCCTGATGTCGGTGTTCTCTCCGCTCATTGCCGGGGCGCTCTATGAGAGCCTGGGCTTCGAGGCGGCGGTTTACTACATCGCGGCGCTGTTCGTCGTGGCGGCAGTGGTCTTCGTCGCCCTGCCCCTGTCGCCGAGGCCATCGGAACCGAGCGCCGAGTGACCTTCTTCGCAGCCGGGCGCGCCGGGGTGGATCACCCGCACGGCCCCGGAAAGGCGCGCCGGCAGTCTCGTGCGTACCCAGTTTGTCATCGCGAGGAGCGCGGCGACGTGGTGGTCTCGCCACCCGAGGAATCGCCCCTCCAGCAACGAGATTGCCACCCCCACATCAAGTGCGGGGCCGCAATGACACGGGAGTTACGCAGTTGGGCAGATTATGCGCCGTCGTTTCCGCGAAAGTGGGAACCCAATAACCGACATCGTTAACTTTGGTCGAAATTGATTTACCACCAAGTCCCTGGATTCCGGCTTTCGCCGGAATGACGGGTTGGTGAATCCAAGTGCGTAACTCGTATGACATAGGACTTACGCAGTTGGGAGACTTTACACCCGTCATTCCCGCGGAAGCGGGGATCCAGTGGCCGAAATCGTTAACAGTGTTCCAGATTCGTTCACTGTGAAGCCTATGGATTCCTGCTTGCGCAGGAATGACGGGTTTGTAATTTCAAGTGCGTAACTCCTATGACATTTTCCCCGCAAGTCTGAACAGTTACAACCAGTAGATTGACCGGCACCCCAGCAGCCTATACGTTGACCTTGTCAAAGCCGCGCCCGACCGCCGGCAACGGAGCGTTATGATGTACAGGACAAACCGCGCCCTCCAAGTAACGGAAGAGATAATCCGCAAGGACTTGCCCGGACACCTCGGGGAAGGATTCCGCATCAGTCACATCGAAAGCACTTGCATACGACGAAAGAAGCGGGACGTGAACTACATGACGGTGTACTTTGAACCGGGCCATCCGCCCCTCGACGAGGACGCCATCATGGAGTTTGAACTCGGACTGCACGAAAGGCTCATGGGCCAACATATCTTCGACAAACCCGCGGTCGCCTACATCGACCGGGAGGACGACGTTACGTGACGGCGCCCCAACCGGGTATTCCTTTTCAGCCACCCACGCCCCTGGATCTCTGGGCGCTGATCGGCTCGGTGCGCGATACACTCAATCGGGCAGCCCATGGTACGCCAGTGTCACGCGAGACTTTCCACCGCGCCGTGAGCACAGCCTACTACGCGGTATTCCACGCATTGGCACGAAATAACGCCGACAACATCATCGGCCCTCCGGCGAACCCATCAATGGCGTTGGACTGGATCGACGCCTATCGCAGGATGCGTCACGGTTACGCGGCGGCCCGACTCCAGCATCACATGTTCACGCTGGACAGAAACGGTCGCGAGTTTAGCGAGAACTTCATAAACCTGAAAGCCACGCGAGAAACGGCCGACTAGGGCGTGTCGTCAAATTGAGTTTCCAAGCGTCAAACCGCTCCATTTCCGTCATTCCCGCGAAAGCGGGAATCCAGAATCCCCGGCTGTGTCAGCACGATTTGGATACGGAAACGCCTGGATTCCTGCTTCCGCAGGAATGACGAGATAATTTAGGAATGACGAGATAATTTGACGACACGCCCTACAACCCAAACGCTGTTTTCAACCTAGTTTCGGCCCGTCAATGGCTGGACCGCGCAATAGCGGCCCTGAACAACCTGCACGCCATGAGCCCAACCGACAAACGAACGATCACTAATATCGTCCTCTACGGGCAGCCGTGAAAGCCAGCGCCCAGGGTCTTTTCAAAGTCCCGGATGGGGTCTTTCACCCCGAACCGTCATTCCCGCGGAAGCGGGGATCCAGCAGGTCGCTGTGTTGGGAATGTTCTGGATTCCGGCTTTCGCCGGAATGACGGATTAACTTTGAAAAGGCCCTGGTGAGGGCCATTTGTCCCTTGACAACGCGGACATCTCACAACGCCGACATCAATGCGGCAGAGAACATCCGGGGCCAAGGTGCAGGCACCTTGACCAGGGCAGGAATCCGGCCCAGGCGTGCCGCCGGAGATCCACCGGGTCAGCAAGCGCCATACCACCCGCCTCCGGCGGTACTGCGCTACACGCATGGACCCGCTCTGCCCAGTGGGCAGTACGAAATTTCCCAGCGTGAGGCCGGCCGGTTGTTGACCAGTTCCGGCTGATGCCGGTACCATTAGAGACCAGGCGGGGTTCCATCCCCGTCTTATCACACTGCGGGGGTTGAAATGAGTTCGAGCTACATCGGCAAGGTTGACAAGGCACGCAAGTACGCCGAGGAACCGGAGCGGGTGAACATCCACACCTTCGAGGCTTCCTTCATCGGCAACCACAATACCTACCGGGTCGCCTATCGCGACGGAGACTGGAACTGCGAATGCGCCTTCTTTGCGACCCGACGGGTATGCAGCCACACTATGGCCTTGCAGCGAATGCTCGACGAGATGCTCGCCGGACAGACTGCCGAAGCCGCCGCAGACTAGGCGGCCGCCTTCGCTAAAGATCCCAACGCGCTTCCCGCCGGCGTCACGCAAACGCGCCGGCGGATTTTTGTCCCGGCGCAAAGCTGAGGATTACCTCACGCGTACCCAGTTTCAATCGAACAGTCATTGCGAGCGAAGCGTGGCAATCTCGTCGCCGCAGCAATGACCGTTACCCCAGCGAGATCGCCACGTCGCTGCGCTTCTCGCGATGACAAACCGGGTACGCGCGAGGGAGGATCACTCCTCCCAGCGCCGGAACACCAGGCAGGCGTTCTGCCCGCCGAACCCGAAGGCGTTGGACAGAACCACGTCCACGTCGGCCGCCCGCGATTCGTTGGGCACGTAGTCCAAATCGCAGTCGGGGTCAGACGATTCCTGGTTCACGGTGGGGTGGATGCGCCGGTCCGTGATGGTCTTGACGCACGCCACTGCCTCCAGCGCGCCCGACGCTCCCAGGGCGTGCCCGATCATCCCCTTCGTGCTGCTGATGGGGATCCGGTAAGCCGCGTCGCCGAACAGGCGCTTGATGGCAACGGTCTCCACCGCGTCGTTCAGCGGTGTGGACGTGCCGTGGGCGTTGATGTAGTCGACGTCGCCGATGTCCAGGCCCGCATCCGCCAGCGCTCCCGCCATGGCTCGGGCCGCGCTTTCCCCCGTCTCCTGGGGCTGAACCAGGTGTCCGGCGTCCGACGTGGCCCCGAACCCTGACAGTTCGCACAGGATGTTGGCTCCACGGGCCTTGGCCCGCTCCAACTCCTCCAGCACCAGGATGCCGGCGCCCTCCGCCGGGACGAACCCGTCCCGCTGGGCGTCGAAGGGCCGGCTGGCCCGCTGCGGCTCCTCGTTCCGCGTGCTGAGCGCGCGCATCACGGCGAATCCGGCCAACCCAAGCTGGCTGATGCCGGCCTCCGCGCCGCCGGCAACCATAGCGTCGGCCATGCCGTGCCGTATCGCCTGGAGCGCTTCGCCGATGGCGTTGTTGGACGCGGCACAGGCCGTGGTCGCGGTGGAGTTGTAGCCGCGGGCGCCCACGTACTGGCTCACGTTGGCGGCCGCCATGTTGGGGAGAATCATGGGAAAGAAAAAGGGCGACATACGCATCCCGCCCCGGTCGGCCAGGATCCGGCAGTTTTCTTCCAGCGTGGGGAAGCCTCCGTTGCCGTTACCGAGCAACACGCCCACGCGATACGGGTCTTCCTGCGCCATGTCCAGGCCGGCGTCTGCGATTGCCTGCAACGCGGCCGCCACCGCCATCTGCGAGAAGCGGGCCATGCGGCGCGCCTCCCGCCGGTCGATGTAATCGGTGGCGTCAAAATCGTCGGCCTGGCCGGCGATCCGGCAGGGGTAATCCGTGGGGTCGCACAGGGTCATCGGGCCGATGCCCGACACGCCGGCCACCAGGTTCGCCCAGAACTTGTCCGCGCTCAGGCCCAGCGGGGTAATCGCCCCCAGGCCGGTCACCACCACCCGCCGCCGCCCGTTTTCGATCTGCATCATGGCGACAATTGTAGCAGTCGCGCTCCGGTTAGCGTAAATCGGGCGGGAGCAGGTCGGGATACGTCTCCGGCTCGATGCCCAGGACGGCCTCGCGGGCCTCGGCGACGGCGAACAGGGATCCCGTGACCAGCACCAGGTCATCAGTGTCCGCCGATGCTACGGCCTCGGCTATCGCATCGTCCGTGTGCGTCGTGATCCCAACACGTTCCGCTGGCACACTCTGACCGAGGAACTGTTCGGCGATCTCCGCGGGGCGCATGGAGCGCGGATGGCGCGAGCGCGTGGCGATCACCCGGTGCGCGCGCTGCGCCAACAACTCGACCATCGCGTCCACCTGCTTGTCCCGGGAGAATCCGGCCACCACAATCAGGTTGCGGTGGGGCACGTAGGCGTCCAGGGTTGCCAGGAGGGTTGCCACCGAGTGGTCGTTGTGCGCGCCGTCCACCACCAGCGTCGGCTCCCGGGCCAGGACCTCCATGCGTCCGGGCCACTCGACCGACTCCAGCCCGGCGATGATCGCGCGGCGGTCGATGACGTATCCGGCGTCGGCCAGGGACTCCGCTGCCCCCACCGCCGTGGCCGCGTTGGCTCCCTGGAAATCTCCCAGCAGGGGCAGCCGCAAGCGATAGGCATCCCGGCGACCGTGTATTTCCAGGAGCTGACCCTCCGCCGAAGCTTCCTCGACTGCCCAGGTGATGGCATCCCCGACGCATATGACCGGCGCCGATTGCGCGGTGGCAGCCCGGCTGATGGACTCCATCGCCTCCGGGAACTGCGGCCCGACCACCACCGGGGTTCCCGGCTTGATGATTCCGGCCTTGTCGGCGGCGATCTCGCCGATGGTGTCGCCCAGGATCGCCATGTGGTCCAGGCTCACGGGGGTGATCACGCTGACCTCGGGAGTTACTACGTTGGTGGCATCCAAACGCCCACCCAGGCCGACCTCGATGACGCTGACGTTTACCGAGTCCTCCGCGAAGCACCGGAAACCCATGGCGGTCAGATACTCGAACAGCGTCGCCGGCCCGGCGTCGGGGTCGGCGGCGTTGTCGATATGGTGCGGCCACACCGCGTCGGTGAGCGCCGCGAAACGGTCCCGGGAGACCGGCTTCCCGTCCCGACGGATACGCTCGCAGAAGGAATGCAGGTGCGGCGACGAATAGAATCCGGTGGAATATCCGGCGGCCCCCGCGATGGACTCCACCATGGCGGCCGTGCTGCCCTTGCCCTTGGTGCCAGCCACGTGCACGATTCCACGGCGCCGGTGCGGGTTGCCCAGGCGCGCCAACAGGCGCTCCACGTTCCGCAGGTCGTAGATCCGCTTCTGCCGCGGCTGCGCCGGGGCCGAACGCTCGTGGTCCACCAGGCCCAACAGCCGGGCGACCGAATCTTGGTAACTCGCCGGCACGATCTTTGCTAGCTGCCCGCGGCCAGGCCCAGGTTGATGCGGATGGCCTGGCCGGCCGTGATGTTCCGGACGTGGTCGATGTTTCCGTAGAGTGGCCGGGGCCGGAACCCGAAGGCGCGCTCCACGGAGCCGGGCTCGGCGACGTTCCGCAACGTTACCAGTTGCAGCATCGCCCGGTTGATGGGCGCCCGTGGGGTCAGTTTCTCCATGATGGTTACCGGCAGGCTCATCTTCCACACCGGCACGTTGAGGCGGCGCGCCTTGCGACCCAGTGTCCGCGCGACGACGCCCACGATCTCGTTGTAGGACAGCTGCTCCGGCCCACCGATCTCGATGGTATGGTTGCCCCGGATGTTGCCGCTGACGGAAAGGGCGATGCAGCGCGCCACGTCGTCGACGTGGATGGGTTGCAGGCGGTTGTTGCCGGAACCGATCACCGGAACGATGGGCATGGTGCGCACCAGCGCCGCGACCGCAGTGGTGAACTCGTCGCCCGGACCGAAAATCAGCGACGGGCGGAGGATCACGTAGGGCAGCCCGCTGCCCGCCACCGCCTGTTCGCCCTGCCACTTGGAGTAGAGATACTGGAGGCGTGGCCGGTCGTCGGCTCCCAGGGCACTAACGTGGATGAACCGTTTTACGGAGCCGGCGGCTTTGGCCGCCTCGACCACGTTGGCGGCGCCCTGCCGGTTGATGGCGTCGAACTGCCTCGGGCCGCCGCGGATCACCGCTACCAGGTGGACCACCGCGGTGGCGTCGCGACAGGCCTCGGCCAGGGCATCGGGGTTGCTCACGTCCCCGTAGCAAACGTCGGTGGGCGGCGTGGCGAGTACGCTCTCGCTGCCCGGACGGCGCACCATGACGCGCACTTCGTGGTTGGTCTCCAGCAATTGCTGGACTACCCGTCGTCCCAACAGCCCCGTGGCCCCGGTTACCAGAACGGTCATAACCTTCCCCCGGCCAACCCGTTATATCCAAACTCGTTGCTTATGCTCCCAGTATAACATCGGCCCTGGCGTGGCCCACGATGAGAGCGCATGGCGGCAACGTTGCAATTTGGGTGGATTTCTCCGTAGGGGCGAAGAATTATTGGCCCCTATCCGCACCGGCAACAGCGTTTGACAGAATAAACCACCTGGAACGGAAAACTATCACGTATTGTGAGATGCGCATAATCAAGACACGGCCGATATGCCGGCTAGAGCGGCCGGCAAGTGCCGCTGGCGACCCGCGCCCGCTGGAGGATATCCGCGCTGCTATAATTTGGATTGGAGCAGAGAACTGATGGGTTGCTGGCGGAGATAATCGGATGAAGAGGCGATTGCAGTCCGACCCGACACAGGAGAATCTATGCCCACCCTCAATATCTTCGTGAGCTTTGAGTTCGATAAAGACAAGGACCTTCAGAACAATTTTTACCGGCAGGCCAAAGAAGAAACCAATCATCGCATCCGCGACTGTTCGCTCCATGAATCTTATCCTGACGAGGCTTGGAAGAACAAAGCAAGGAACGCCATACGCCAGTGCGACGCGGTGGTCGTCCTGATTGGCCAGGACACCCACAACGCTCCGGGCGTCATCGTGGAAACTGACATTGCGCGCAGCCTTAACAAGCCCATCATCCAGGTCAGGCCGCAAGGCCGACCTTACCAGGGACTTGCCAGACTTGGGGAACCCATCTTGTGGAGATGGAGGGCCATCAACGCCAAGTTGGACGCCATTTGAGGGAGCGCTTGCCAAGCTAACGGCGGCCAACTTTTGCAAAATAGGGGCCAACTCCATATGCATCACGGAATCGGGCCAACGGTTCATTGACAACATCAACAGGAGATAGCCATGTCTCAAACTGAAATTATCTTCGAGGTAACCGAGGACGAGGTGGACGGTGGGTTTGCCGCCAGCGCGCTGGGGTACGGGATCCACACCCAGGGGGATTCCCTCGAAGAGCTCCGCTGTAACGTCAAGGAAGCCGTAGCTTGCTACTTTGACGACACCGCTTCCCGGCCCCGGATCATCCGGCTGCATTTCGTACGCGAGGAGGTTTTCACCGCATGAGGCTGCCCCGGGACGTGAGCGGCGCGGAACTGCTGGCAGCACTGCGGCGATTGGGCTACGAAGCCGTAAGGCAGCGCGGTTCTCATGTGCGCATCACAACCCAGGTGAACGGTGAACACCACGAGGTCATTCCGCAACATAATCCGATCAAGATAAAGGCGCTCTCGAACATATTGAAAAGCATAGCGCAGCATCACGAATTGACCATTGCGGAACTCCTGAGGCTGTTGGATCTATGAACACCGAACACGCGGCCAGCCTCTGCTGCCCCTACCCTGCCTACAAGCCCTCCGGTGTCTCCTGGCTCGGCGACGCGCCGGAGCATTGGGAAACGCGGCGGCTGAAGCATTGGGCGGGCATCAATGAGGCCATGTTGCCGGAACACGCGGAACCCGGCTAAAACGGAACGCTGCCGATCAAGGCGGATGTCATCGCGGCCCGGGCATTTGTGGTATCCTGTGGCCGCGCCGGCGGAGGGCCGGCGCGTATTCTGTCAGCCATCACCGGAGGTTCCGCTTTGTATCAGACCGTAAGCGATGCCACGCTGCAGGCTCTGTCCAAAATCGACTCTCCCAGCATCTGCAACGCCATCGAGGGGTTCAACTTCCGGCCCAAGAACGCCGGCTTCATGATGCCGGAGATCAAGACCGTTTTCCAGGAGTTCCCGCCCCTGGTGGGTTACGCCGTCACCGGCGTCATCTCCGCCAACCGGCCGGAGGGTCGGAGCGTGGCCCGCGAGGACTGGTGGGACCTGATCGTATCGGTGCCGGAGCCGCGGTTCATCGTGCTGCACGACATCGACAACCCGCCCATCGGCGCCTACTGGGGCGAGGTGCAGTCCAACATCCACAAGGCCCTGGGCGCGGTGGCCGTGGCGACGGACGGGACGGTCCGCGATCTGGACGAGGTCCGAGCCCTGGGGTTCCAGTTCTTCGCCAAGGAAGTCTCGGTATCCCACGCCTACGTGCACATGGTGGACATGGGCATTCCCATCGAAGTGGGGGGCCTGACCGTACAGACTGGCGATCTGCTCCACGGCGACAAGCACGGCGTCACCAACATCCCCTTCGAGCTCGCCGACCGCATCCCCGATATGGTCAGCACCATAGCCGATTACGAGCAGAAGACCATCGGCCTCTGCCAGTCGCCCGATTTTTCACTGGACGCCCTGAAAGAGGTGGCCAAGATCACACGCCCCTACTGACCTGGTGCCATGATAACTCGAACCAAAGTCCTTTCCATGCTGCTGCTTGCCGGCGTCGCCGTGCTGAGCTTCGCGGCCTGCAACCTCATCACCCCGCCGCCCTTGGGCCAGCCTGAGCCGGCGGCGTCGCCCACGTCTGCACCGGCCGGCTCCGGCTCCGCCCCGGCAACGGATATTCCGCCAGCCACGCGCATCGCCAGCTCGACCGATGGCGCATCGTCGGCGCCCACCCCCGCCGTGGTCGTGTCGGGCGGCCGCTCCATCAAGCAATGGTCGTCTCCGCCGGCAATGTCCATCGACCCGGGGGCATCCTACACCGCGGTGCTTAACACCACCGCCGGGCCGATCACCGTTGAGCTGCTGACCGGCGACGCGCCGAACACCGTCAACAATTTCGTGTTCCTGGCGCGCGAGGGCTTCTACGACAACGTCATTTTCCACCGCACCATACCCGGGTTCATGATCCAGGGCGGCGACCCCACCGGCACAGGCGGCGGCGGCCCCGGCTATCGCTTTGCCGACGAGCCGGTCAATCGGCCCTATTCGCGGGGCGTCATGGCCATGGCCAACGCCGGGCCGAATACCAACGGCAGCCAGTTCTTCCTCATGCACGCCGACTACGCGCTGCCTCCCAACTACACCATCTTCGGGCAGACCGTGGCGGGCCTGGAGACCATCGACACCATTGCCACCGCGCCAACCCAGACCGGCGGCGAGGGCTCTTCCCCCGTGAACCCGGTGGCCATCCAGTCGGTAGAGATCGTCGGCCCGTAGGTCTCTGTGTGTGGTCGCGCCGAAGAGGATCAGTGTGCACGCTGCCCTGATCCAACGCGAACGAGGAACGAATCATGGCTTTCGAAACCCTGCTTTACGACGAGCAGGACGGCATCGGCTACCTGACCCTCAACCGCCCGGACAAGCTCAACGCCCTCAGCCAGACCCTCATGGCGGAGTTCCGCGAGGCGCTGGAGGGCATTGAGGCCAACCCCGATGTCCGCGTGATCATTCTGACCGGCGCCGGCCGGGCCTTCTCTGCGGGTTTCGACATCGAGTCCGAGGTTGGCGGGCCGGATGGAGAGCCCCTTTCCGTTGACGGCCGTCGCTCACGGCTCAAGTACAACATCGAAACCTTCCTGATGGTGTGGAACCTCAGCAAGCCCGTCATCGCCGCGGTGAACGGCTACGCTCTGGGCGGGGCCTGCGAACTGGTGCAGGTCTGCGACGTCAAGATCGCGTCCGACCAGGCCATGCTGGGCGAGCCGGAAATCCGCCTGGGCTACGGCGCGCCCTTCCTGATCACTCCATACTCGATAAACTTGGCGATGGCCAAGGAGATGATGCTCACCGGCGACATCGTTGACGCCCACGAGGCCGCGCGCCTGGGCATGGTCAACCGCGTCGTGGCCCACGATGACCTGATGACCGAGTGCCTGCGGGTGGCGCACAAGATCCGGAACATCCCCGCCGTCGGCATCAAGACCACCAAGATCTCGGTGAACCGCGCACTGGAGTCGGCCGGGTTCCTCTCGGCGCTCAACCACAACCTGGAACTGATGACCCAGTTCGACACGGCGGACACGCCCGAGCACGCTGAGTTCGCCCGCATCCGCGCCGAGCAGGGGCTGCGGGCCGCGCTGGCGTGGAACCGGGCGCGGTTTGAGGATTGATCAGTCGCCGTTTCGCGAGTTTGAGCCGTTTCGCTCGGTGAGACGCAGGACGGCGTCCAGCATGGCCTGCTGAGCGGCGGCATTCTGACGGCGTTCTTCGCGGAATTCGTTGAGGATTTCGGCAAACATACGGGCGGTTTCCTCTCGATCCACGCTGGCTTGCCGGCGGGCTTCCTCGCGGTCGGCGTTGGCTTGGCGATAGGCTTCCTCCCGAGCCGCTTCCGCTTGCCGGAGGGCTTCCTCGCGAAGCGCAAGGATTCGAGCGAAGTTTTCTTCGTTTCGCTTGCGTGCCTCGGCGAGCTCCAATTCCGCCTGCTGCCGAGCTATGCGTTCCTCGTTGAGCGTTCTGCGCATGATAAACCGGTTGTAACCTCCTTTGAGTGCACCCACGGCCAGCGCGGAGCCCCCGGATTGCAGCAGTATTTCTACGTCAATGAAGCGGGCGATGGCGTTTGGGTTGCACAATCCATTGGCGGCGGCGATGGCAGTGCATTGCGCTTTGGTCACATACCAAATGCCCCATACCGTCGCCGCGGCGGCCAAACCGAGGGAAATCGGTATGGCCCAATCCGACGTGAAATCCGTGACCCGCCTCCGGGCGCGTTCCAGCATATCAGCCGCCGCGCTTCACCTCCACGTCGGCCATTTTCTCGATGAAGTGCAGGATTGCCGAGTGGTCGGCTTCCTGCTCGCCGTCGTTCACCAGCGAGCCGAGCATCTGCTGTACCAGCGCGGTCACGGGCAGCGGCACGTTCAGCTCGGTAGCCGTTTGCAGCACGTTGCGCAAGTCCTTCTGGTGCAGGCGGATGCGGAAGCCGGCGCGGAAGTTCCGGTCCAGCATCATGGGTCCCTTGGCCTCCATGACGGCGCTGCCGGCCAGACCGCCCCGTATGGCGTTGAACACGCGCTCCGGGTCCACGCCCGCTTTCTGCGACAGGACCAGCGCCTCGCTGAGGGCCTCGATGTTGGCCGCGACGATGATCTGGTTCGCCAACTTGGTGATGTTGCCGGCGCCTACGTCTCCGGTGAGCACGACGTTGCCGCCCATGACCTGCAACAGCGGCTCGCAGGCGTTGAAGACCCCCTCGTCGCCGCCGACCATGATCGCCAGCGTGCCGGCGATGGCCCCGGGCTCGCCGCCGCTTACCGGAGCGTCCAGAAACTCCACGCCCTTGTCGGCGCAGGCGGCGCCGATCTTCTGGGACATGGAAGGGGCGATGCTGCTCATGTCGATGATGACGGATCCCGGATCGGCGCCTTCAAGCACGCCTTCCGGCCCCAGGATGGCCCGCTCGGAATCGGCCGAGTCCGGCAGCATGGTGATGGTCCTGGCGGCGCCCTGGGCCGCGCTGGCCGGTGATGACGCCGCGGTGGCTCCCTCCGTGGCCAACTCCTCCACCGGCTCGCCAACGATGTCGTACACGGTCAGCTCATAGCCCGCAGTCATCAGGTTCCGCGCCATCGGCTTGCCCATGATTCCCAACCCGACAAATCCAATCCGCTCTGCCATTGCTCTTCCTCCGTCCTGGGTTCGCCGCGCAGCGAACCCGGTTGATGTCCAGTATTGCCCGAGTATTATACCCGCCGCATGGCGACGGCCGGGGCGGTCACGCTCCGGCCAGGACCAGGGCCGAGTCAACCGCCACAGGAGCGTCGCCGATTTCCGTTTCCAACACATCCCCGAGGGTCGCGGTGGTTACCGTCGCCTGTCCGGACAGGTTCGCGACGTGCCGCACCGCCCGCGTTGCATCGATACCGGAGGTAGCCAACGCGGCGGCGGCCTCCCGCCACGATCCGGCGTGTTCCGACCCCAGCACGATCAGCGCCCGGCCGTTGGCATTCAGCATTCCCGCTTCCTCGCCGATGCGCTCCACTGACGTACAGACAGCGTCCAGGGGAGAGACGCCGACCAGGTCCAGCGCCAGCCGGTAGAAACCGGGCGCGGCGACGGTGGAAACCGTTCCCACTGCCTGCTCCAGTTGGCGGATCAGTCCGGGGGCGGATTCCGCCGGGTCACCCAACGTCACCACCATGGACCACAGGCCGGCCCTGATGTCCCGGACCAGCCGGTTGACCAGCTCTTCGCGGTTGTCGGGGCGCAGTTCCAGCTCCACCGCGCGTATCCACGGACGGGCGACCGGCAGGGCGGACTGGGATCCGATGACGTAATCGGCGTTGGACAGCAGCTCACGGGTCGCGGTGGGCACACCCTGCCGGTCGCCGATGCCCAGTCCAGCTACGGTCACGGCGCGTTCCGCCGACCGGAACGCGGCAACGTACTTGCGGGTCTCCACCACCTGACGGGCGTGATTGCCCTCGTGCCCCGACACCCGTTCGATCAGGTCCAGAAGGGATAGCGCGGGGTAGTTGTTTTCGGGGTTGTACGGTGTGGCGGGCAGGTCCAGTTGCTCTTCGGTCAGCCCCACTATCAGCCTGCGGAACCGCTGGTAGTTGGCCTCCAGTTTGGCCACGTCAGCGGCGATGCGGTCGGTGCGGGCGTCGAAGGCGGGCAGCATCTCCCGCTGGCCGGATGCGATCTGCTCCAACGCCTCCACGAAGCTCTCGGTGAGCAGATGCTGCATCACCTCCCAGACCGACCAGCGTGATCCCAGGAATGCCTCGGATTGTTCCAGGCCCTCCAGCGCGTCCAGCAGCGCGGAGTGTCCGTCGTCCAGCCGTTGCAGCGTCCGCTGTTGGCGTTCGTGGGCGGAGAGTGTTTCTGAACCGGGATCGCTGGGTGAATCGTGGGAAACCATTGCAAATCCTCTACGGGCATCTGTGCATTTTCGCTGGCGTAGCATTATTGCACATACCTTGGAAAGTTTCGGTTACGGAATCGGTTATCATTAACCATGGGGGCGAGAGTGTGCTATCCGACCTGAACATTCGCGCCGGGCAGACGATGTCGGCGCAGCGCATGGATGGGTTACTGACCGAACTCCGAGCGCGATCGGAGGCCGCCGATCGGTCGGCGACGCTCTATTTCCCCGGCGAGGCGGCGCGGGACGACTCCGCCATGTTCACGCTGTCGCAGGACCGGAACCCGGGCGCCTGGATCACAACCCTGGAGCGGGCCGGCAGTCGAGTCCTGCGCTCTCCCACCGGCGTCGTCGCGTTTCGCATCGGCAACGCGGGCCTGGCGGTTCTGCCTCCGTTTCCCCTGAACAGCATGTGGACGGGGGACATGATCTACGACTGGCCGTTGCGCATGATGCTGTCGGCGGAACTGACCATCGGCGTCGCCCTGGTGCGCCTGGGCCGCTACGCCATAGCGGTTTACGAAGGCCAGAGCCTGGCCGTGTCCAAGACAGACACCCGCTACGTGAAGGGGAAGCATCACGCCGGAGGCACCTCCCAGCGCAGGTTCCAGCGCGTGCGGGAAAACCAGATCCACCGGCTGTACGCAGAGGCGTCGGGCGTCCTGGACAAGCAGTGGAGGCCCTGGATGCACAAGTTGGACTACGTTGCGCTGGGCGGTGAAGCCGCGACGGTCAACGGCTTTCTCAAGGAGAGCCAGACCCTGTCCCGCCTCTCTCCGATAATCCTGGAGCGCCGCCTGGACGTGCGCGAGCCCAATCGCGCCTCGCTGGACGAGGTTGGGGCCATGCTGTACCAGTGCCGGCTGTACCCGCTGAGCTGGGACGAATGACGTTGGATATACTCAGACAGCGAGACAATCAGGAGTTTGCAGATATGAGCGAAGTCAAGATCAGCGCCACCGCCAGCATTGACCGGCAGACGTGGGATAAGGTGCAGGCGGTGCTGGAATGTCACTACCTCACTATCTCTGATGCGCTTTACTTGCTGATGCAAAACATAGCCGACGAAGGTGATTTACCCTTCTCCTGCATCATCCCCGGCCCGAAAACGATAGCGGCGATGGAGGAGGCTGAGCATGGAGAAATGGTTTCATTCGACACCGTTGAGGAGTTGATGGCCTACCTAAACGAGGATGATGATGATGATGACGATGAGGAGGACTAGAACCAATCGACGCTTCCGACGGGAGTACAAGCGTATCAAGCGAGGTCAGTATCGCGGACCTTGGACGATGACTTACAGCAGGCAATTGCTTTTCTGCACGTAGATGAAGCCCTCCCCGAACGATACCAAGATCATCCGCTGGCCGGAAGATGGATAGGCCATAGAGAATGCCACATTCATCCCGATTTGCTTCTGATTTATCGCAAGCCAGACACTGAAACGCTAGAGCTAGTGCGTCTTGGTTCCCATAGCGAACTGGATCTGTAAAGCCGTCCAAATTCCCACGGTGATATAATTCCGCCATGACATCGGCGGAGGATCAGCCCATTCCACCCGAGGCGGGGTTTCAGCGCGCCATTGGGCTGTTGGAATTCGACCAGATCCGGCTCCGCCTGGCTGAGACCACCCGCACCATCCTGGGCGGTGAGTTGGCCGTTGAGCTTGCGCCCTCGTCGGACCCGCGCGACATCGCGGTGCGGCAGCAGGAAACCGCCGAGGCCCGACGCCTGCTGGACACCACCGGCGCCCTGGAACTGGGGCCGGGCGAGGATTTGCGGCCGGCGGTGCAACGGGCCGTGCTGGGCGGCGTGCTGCGCGGCGAGGAGTTGCGCCACGTGGGCGCGCTGGCGGCGGCAGCCCGATGGAACCGAAGCTCCCTGGCCCGCCGCGACGACCTGCCCGTGCTGGCGGCGATTGCCCAGAACCTGCCGGAGTTGCCCGATCTGGAGAGCGCCGTCAATCGCGCCATCGGGCCTGCCGGCGAGGTGCTGGATGAGGCGTCGCCGGAGTTGGGTCGCCTGCGCCGCGAATCGCGCTCAGCCTGGTCTTCGCTCAACGACGTGATGCAGCGGTCGCTGCGGCGGTACCAGCGCTCCGGCGTCATCCAGGAGGACATCGTCACCGAGCGCAACGGACGCATGGTCCTGCTCATCAAGACGGAGTTCAAGGGCCAAGCCCCCGGGATCGTTCACGACGTGTCCGACAGCGGGGCCACAGTGTTCATCGAACCGATGCCGGCCATCGACCTGGGCAACCGCTGGCGGGAGACCCGCCTGGCGGAGCAACGGGAAGAGGAGCGGGTGCTGCGCCAGTTGTCGGAAATGGTGGGCCGGTACTCGGATGACATAAGCCTGATGCTGAGCCTGCTGGCGAGGCTGGACCTGGCCGCGGCCAAGGGGCGCTACGCGGCATCGCTGCAGGCCGTGCCTCCCACCCTGCTGGGCGCGGACGAGACACGGCGCATGGACATCGTGGGCGGCCGGCATCCCCTGCTAACCGGCGAGGTTGTGCCCACCACGATCAGCATCGCCGAAGGCCACCCGGTGCTGGTCATCACCGGCCCCAACGCGGGCGGCAAGACCGTTGCCCTGAAGACCATGGGCCTCCTGGCCATGATGGCCCACGCCGGCCTCCAGGTTCCGGCGGACGACGCGGTTATGCCGTTGCTGGACGGCGTGTACGCCGACATCGGTGACCAGCAGAGTATCTTCGAGTCCCTGTCCACCTTCAGCAGCCATATCAGCAACATCCGGCGGATCATGTCGGTGGCAACGTCGGACTCCCTGATATTGATCGACGAGTTGGGTTCGGCCACGGATCCGGAGGAGGGCTCAGCCCTGGCGATCGCGCTGCTGTCGCACCTGCGGGACCTGGGGGCGATGGTGGTGGCGACGACGCACCACCGGAACGTGGCGCGCTTGGCCCAGGAGGAGCCGGGAATGGTCAACGCCAGCGTGGACCTGAACCCGCGCACGCTGGAACCCACCTACCGCCTCACCCACGGGATACCGGGCCGCAGCTACGCCCTGACCATCGCCGCCCGGCTGGGCCTGCCGGACGCGGTCATCTCCGGCGCCCAGTCGCACCTGGAGCCGAGCCACGTGCGCACCGACCAGCTGCTGCAGGAATTGCAGGAGGAGCGGCTCACCGTATCCGAGCTGCGGTTGGAGGCCGAACAGGCTTTGAACTCGGCGCGGGCTCGCGAACAGGACATCGTCCGCGAGCTGGAAACGGTGGAGGACACCAAGGCCCAACTGGTGGAGGATGCCCGCCGCGAACTCGCAGAGCAGATCGTGGACCTGGCCGGGCGGATCCGCCGCGCCGAAAGGTCGCTGGAGCGTTCATCCGTGGTCACCGATGCCCAGGCTCGCGACGTGGATCTGCGAGCGGAACGGGAGCGGCTGGCGGAGGCGCAACGGGAGGTGGTCTCCCCGAACTGGGCGCCGATCCCGGTGGAGCGTCCGCCGTGGTACCACGACCTGCGGGCGGGCGACCGCGTGTACATCCGCGGGGTGTCCCGTCCGGTTGAAGTGGTAACCGCGCCCGACCAACAGCAGGAAATCGAGGTGCTCATCGGCAGTATGAAGGCCCGGCTGCCGGTGTACCAGCTGGATCGACCGGCCGACCGGCTGCATCCGGTGGCGGAGCAGGCCGGCGTGGTCTATCGGCGGCCCGAGAGCAAGCGGACGATAAGCCCCGAAGTGAACCTGCACGGGTACCGGGTGGACGAGGCGCTGAACGTGATCGATTCTCTGCTGGACGATGCCGCTCTGGAGGGGATGTCGTCGCTGAAGATCGTGCACGGCAAGGGGACGGGCGCCCTGCGTCGAGCCATCAGGGAATACCTTTCCGGCCATCCGCTGGTTGCCGCGACTGAGCCGGGTGAGGGCGGCAGCGCCGCGGGCGTCACGGTGGTGCAGTTGCGATAGAGGATCGCGCTCACACGTACCCGGTTTGTCATGACGAGGAGCGAAACGACGTGGCGATCTCGTTCCCGGAGCGTCGTCCGTTGCCCTGACGAGATTGCCGCGCTGCGCTCGCAATGACAGGTTGCGCGAAGTGGGCGCGCGTGAGGGGATCGCAGCCTTGACACCCGGCGCGGGCTGCTCTAACGTTGCGCCACAACACACCGAACCAAATCAACTGGAGGTATCCCCATGGCCCAGATTGGCGGACTTGGACACGTAGGCATCTATGCCACCGACCTGATGAAGATGCGCGATTTCTACAGCCGGGTGCTGGGATTGAAGATCGCCGACGAGGACTTGGAGCAGCGCCGCATGGTGTTCATGAGTTCCGATCCCGTGGCCGAGCACCACGAGTTCGTATTGATGGAGGGCCGCGTTACATCCGACGACGCCAAGGTGATCCAGCAGATTTCCTTCAGCGTACCGTCCATCCAGGACATGCGGGAGTTCAAGGCGCGTATCGACGCCGAGAACTGCACCATCGACCGGATCGTCAGCCACGGCAACGCCTTTGGGATGTATTTCTTCGATCCGGAAGGCAACCGCATCGAGCTGTACTACAAGACCGGCTTCCCGGTACCGCAGCCGCACGGGGACCCGCTGGACCTCAGCCGCAGCGACGAAGAGTTGCTGGACGAAGCCAAGGAACTGCTGCACAGCAAGCGCTGATCGAATAAACCCCAGGCATCGCCGCCGCTGCTGTAACATCGGCAGCGGCGGTCTTGCTATTAAACCTTCCGATGACTTTTCGTGAACCTTTGCCGGTGGATTGTCCACCGACCGAAGCGGCGGAAATAACGGAGCCTCTCGTTGTCTATCGCGTTGTACGGCACGACCCGCCCCGGGATGCTGACTTCAGGTCGCAACGTGCGATGTTTCCGGATCGTCCCTTTCCCAACGTTTCCGAGTGCCGGGCGCGCGGGCTTTCGGTTCACGATGACATCAGAGAAACGCGGCTGCTGTTGAACTTGCGAAACTTTCGTGGTTGTACAATCTGCCAGGTGAATTTGGGCAATGGGGCCGGGTACATTCAGCGTACCGGTGGGCGTTCCCATTTCACCTGGTGGCCACTGGCCGACTACGATATTCCGGCTAATTGCCTGGTGGTGGCGTTATGAAAATAGCAAGACTCGTCGCAACGCTTATGTACTACGATGGCGTTCAGGTGTTCGAGGGCGAAGACGACAGCGGAGGCCGCTGCCTCGGGGCGATGATTGACTCGGAGCCCGATGCGGACCGCTATCTGGTAACGGGCGTACCCCTGGAGCATTTGCGCGATTTGCGGTCAGGTACGCGCGATTTGCGCGCCGTATTGCTAGAGTGCTCGCGCGAAGGTTGGTATCTGGCTCGGGTGGGCGATAATTTTGCGGCTCCTTTTATTTTGGAACGCCAGAAGGGCGCGCTGCTTGACCACGACTACCTTCCAGAGGATGGCATCCTGTTGGCCGAAGATAGAATTGAGGACGCGGCTGTCGAACAACCCGTGAGCCGCGCCTTTTAGCGCGGGGCGGCCGGTGGCAGAGCGCATTGCATCGACCCATTAGACCACGATGAGCGCATTATCCGGCCCGGTTGCGTATGATGACCTGCCGCGTCGCTACCACCGGTGGAAGTGGCAGGTGCTGGTTTCGTTCTGCGCCTTCTACCTGTTTGTTTATACCGGGAGGTTCAATTTCTGGCCCACATCGCCCCTGATTAAGGACGACCTGCAGCTGACCAACATTGAGATCGGCATCATCAACGCGATGCTGCTGTGGGGGTTCATGCTGGGCGACCTGGTGCACGGGCGGATGTCGGAGGCTTACGGGCTGCGGCTGTGGGTGACGCTGGGCGCGGTGTTGACCACGGTGTTCAACTGGGCCACGTCGTTTGGAACTTCGGCGTTGACCATGGCCATTCCGTGGTTCATGGCGGGTTTCGTGAACGCGGCGTGCTGGTCGCCGGCCATCAGCATGATCAGCCAGTGGTGGCCCCGCCGGGAACGGGGCATCGCCATGGGCATCCTGGGCACCGTCACCGGCGGGGCAATGCTGCTGATGTGGTGGCTGAGCAGCTGGGTAGCGGCGGAATGGGGCTGGCGCGCGGCGTTCCGGTATCCGCCGCTGATCATCATGGCGCTGGGCATCGCCTTTTACTTCACCACGCGGGACCGGCCCCGGGAGGTGGGGCTGCCGGAGTACATCGAGGAGGACGAGATTTCAGCCGCACCGGAGTCGGTGAGCGAAGAGGAACTGAGAGGCCTGGGCCCCTACAAATTGCTCCTGAAGAACTCGCGATTCCAGCTGGCCTGCCACGTGAAGGGGCTGGAGAACGTGGCCCGCTACGGCCTCACGACATGGGTGCCGCTCTACTACTTCGAGGCCGGCGGACTGGACATAACCCAGACGGTGCTGATCACGTTCCTGCTACCGCTGGGATACCTGATCGCGCCTCCGATGTCGGGGTTCATATCGGACCGGATGCTGGGGAGCCGACGGCGGCCGCTGGTCATCGCGTCCTGCTTCCTGTCGGCCGCCGCGCTGGTGGCGATTGCGCTGGCGCCGCCGTCCAACGCCTGGCTGGGGGCGGCGCTGATGCTTTGGGGTGGGATCAGCATGGGGGTGTCGCTGATCTCCACCATATCGGTGGACCTGTCGGGCCGCAAGATGGCCGGCACCGGGGCCGGGGTGCTGGATGCCCACGGCTACCTGTATGCCGGCGCCCAGGCATTGATCTTCAGCGTGCTGCTGGACATGACGGGCAGCCCGTGGCCGCTGGTGTTCCTGGCCATGGCGGCGACGCGGCTGATTTCGGCGGCGATGATCAGCCGGGTGCGGGTCTAATGGCGACACTTCGCCCTTTCGTCAGAATCAGGATTTGCCGGATTTCAGGATTTTCAGGATTGGGTACTCTTTGGCGCCGGACGACTCCAATCCTGTCAATCTCCTAATCCGGCAAATCCTGATTCTGACAATATGGCGCAACCAATGCTGCGCGCCCTCGGACGAATCGCCTATCGAATCTACGTTGCCACCATAATAGGCAGCGTAGCAATCGTCGCCGTGCTGGCGCTGTTCAAGCCGGCGACCACGGTCATCCACACCGCCGCGTTCGCCGCCCAAGTGCTGCCGTCGCCGGCGAAGTTTCAACCGTGGATCACCGTCGAACCGGAGCGGAGGGAAATATCGTTCCAACGGCACGACGGTACGGAAGGCGAGGCCGACGTGTACGTGATTCCCGATGGGAAGCGGCGGGCCGCCGTGCTGGTGTTCCTGGGCGCCAACGCGGCCGGCGCCGACGACCCGGACGTGATCAACCTGGGGCAGGCGCTGGCGCGGACCGGTTTTGCGGTGATGTACTACTGGTCGCCGACCATGGGTGAGCAGGCGCAGATCGACGCCGGGGAGATCGTCAACCTGGTGGCGGCCTTCGAGCATCTGCGCGAGGAGGAATACGTCGACCCGGAGCGGGTCGGGCTGGCCGGGTTCTCGGTGGGCGCGTCCTTTGCACTGGTAGCAGCGGCCGACCCGCGGATCGCCGACGATATCGCCTTCGTCAACGCTTTCGGCGGATATTACGACACATCGGATCTGGTGGTGCAGATCGCCGCGAGCCATGCCATCGAAGACGATGGCGACAGAGATTGGGAGGTGGACCAGCTGACGCGCCGGGTGTACAACAACATGCTGATCGATTCCATTGACGACCCGACGCATCAGGAAGCGGCGCGGGCCATTGCCGGGGGCAGCGATTACGACGCCAATCAGAGGGTTCCCCTATCCACGGAGGCGGCGTTCGCCCTGCTGGCCGGGGTGGGCTACGTCGGTGAAGCGAGGTGGCGGTACGCGCAGCTTACGGAGGACTTCCGGGCCGAGGTCGATTCCATAGCGCCTTCCCATCACGTAGGGCAGTGGAGCGCGTACACGGCGATGCGGGTCATGCACGACGTGGGCGACCCGCTGATACCCGTGGGGGAGTCGAGGAGACTGGTCGACGCGCTGGGGGAGCAGAGGCCGGAGGTGGAGGTCTATTACACCGAGACCGACATCTTCCGGCACGTGCGGCCGGATGCCAACCGTGATCTCAAGTCGCTGCTGCGGGGAGCGGGGCAACTTTTCCGCCACATGTTCCACATCGTGGCGGTGGCGCGTTAACCGGAACAGTGGAGGATCGGATCAATTCCGGTTCTTCAGGCGTTCGAGCTGCTGGACGGTGCCGGGCAATTTCCAGTCGACGTACAGCAGGACGTGTTCCTTGATGGCCTCTTCGTGGACGCGGCAGGAGAAGCAGGCGCGGTCGATGCACAGGCCGTGGCGGGGGCGCAGGGCTTCGCGCAGTGAAGTCAGCTGCTCGGCAAGGTCGGCGTCGATGGGTTGGCCCTGCTGGGAGCGGAGCAACAATACATCCATTTGGTCGGCCAGTCGCTCCAGCAGTTCGTTGTAGCGCTGGAGGCCCTGCTCGACGAAGTTGCGGGGCTCCGTGGCGGTGAGATAGGGGATCATCTGCATGTCGGGAACGTCAGCCATGTTGCACCTTTCTGTACGGGCCTGATGGTCCGGGATCGCCGGCGCCAATGTATCACACTGCGAGGTTGCCGGCGGGCTGACGTCGGGGCGTGTGCCGACGGGTCTGCAACGGGGAGACGGCTGCGAGGCCGGGGGTCTGGATTCCTGCTTGCGCAGGAATGACGAAGTGGTGGTGAGACGGTACGGGATGGCAGCAAATTTATGCGGCAGTTTTGCGCTGGTCGGGCACGGGTGAGGGTTCGGCGTCGGCGGCTAGAGCGGCTTCCATGGCGGCGATGGCGACCTGGATCTGGTCCTCGTCGGGCTGGCGGGTGGTGATGCGCTGGAGGGCGAGACCCGGCCAAGACAATGCCTTGCCGAACCAGGCCTGCCGGTGGGCTCCAGCGAACCGGATGATCTCGTAGCTGACCGCCGCCACCACGGGGATCGGAACAATGCGCGACAAGACTCGCCAGCCCAGCCCCGAATACAGCACGGCATCCAGAATAGCAAAGGCCGCCACGGACACGATGGCCACCGTAATCAGGAACGCGGTGCCGCAACGCGGGTGCGGTGTGGGATGCCGGCGCACGTTTTCCACGGTCAGCGGCTGGCCGGCCTCATAGGCGTGGACGGCCATGTGCTCGGCGCCGTGATAGGCGTACACACGGCGGATGTCCTTCATGGCGGAGATGCCGGCCACGTAGCCCACCAGGATGATCAAGCGGATGACGCCCTCGATGAGGTTGCTCGCCAATCGCGACTCGATCCACACTTCAAGCAACCGGGCGGCCAGCAGGGGCAGGACGAGGAAGACGCCGATGCCCAGGGCCAGCGCGACGGCCATGGTGAGCCCCATGACCCACTTGCTGGCGGAGGAGTCGGCGCCCTCGGCGTTGTCGGCCTCGCCGGCGGCGATGATGGCGGAACGCTGGAGTGACTTCATGCCGTACCACAGGGTTTCGGCGAGAATCAGGACGCCGCGAACGAAGGGGACGCGCCGGATGCGCCCGGAGAAGCGGGAGCTGACGGGCTCGGTGTCGCAGAAGATGTGACCGTCGGGCTGACGCACGGCCAAGCTGTAATGGCGGACGCCGCGGATCATCACGCCTTCGATGACCGCCTGGCCGCCGTATAGCGGCCGGGTGGTCTGGGGACCGGCGGGCGGGGAGTCTGAGGCGGAGCTAGCCATCCAGCTTGTGCCACGCTTCGCGGAATATCGTCTCGGAAAAGGCTTCCGGCTGCAGCCACAGGGCGCCGCCGAACTCCTCGTCCAGCCGGCCGTCTTCGCGAACGTCGTCCCGGGAGAGGAGGTAGGTCACCGGGAGGTCGGCCAGGATTTCGGTGCTGATGACCAGGTACTCCCAGTCCCAGTCGAGGCCGTCGGCGTCGTAGAACCGCACGGCCTGGCTGTGTTCCTGGGAATGGAACTTGAGGCGGACTTCTCTGGCCTGTTCCGGGATGCCGGCGATGACCTCGTCCTCGTTGGGGCTGCGGCGCGCGATGAAGCACTGCCAGCCGTGCTCGGCCAGACGTTCCGCCAGGTAGATGCGCCCGTACTCACGGACGGCTTTGGGCACGTAGCGCGGCATGGGGGCGCCTCTCCGGGGGGTTCGCGGGCACGATGAGGAAACGTCAGAAGCAGGATTTGCGGGATTTTATGATTAGGCAGGATTGGGAGATTCCCAGCACCGGATGGTTTCAATCCTGATAATCGCGCAATCTTGAAAATCCTGATTCTGACGATTTACGAAAGCGGGTGTGCGTGAGCGAGATTGCCGCGGAGACGTTTTTGCGCAGTGGAGCGTTCCGGTTCGGGGATGTAGTTATAGCAAAACGGGAGCCGGTACCGGCTCCCGCCAAAGGGTTCCTGTTGAGGGAGTGCGCTAGCCGTCCAGGTTGAAGCGGCGGCTGAAACGCTCGATGCGGCCCTGGGTGTCCACGATACGCTGCTCGCCGGTGTAGAAGGGGTGGCACTTGCCGCAGATCTCGACGCGCATGGCCGGTTTGGTGGCGCCGGTCTCGAAGACGTTGCCGCAGGAGCAGGTGACGGTGGACTTGAAGTACTGGGGATGGATTTCTGCTTTCATGTTGCCACCTCTATGCCGCGGCGGCCACGGCGTCGGCTACCGGGTAAACGCTGACGCGGCGCTTGCCCTTGGCCTTCCACTCGTAGGTCACCTGGCCGTCGATCTTGGCGAAGAGAGTGTAGTCCTTGCCCACGCCGACGTTGGTGCCGGGATGGATGCGGGTGCCGCGCTGGCGGACGATGATGGAGCCGCCGGTGACGCGCTCGCCGCCGTACTTCTTAACGCCCAATCGCTTTGCGTTGCTGTCGCGGCCGTTGTTGGTGCTGCCGCCAGCCTTTTTGTGGGCCATGTCACTATTCTCCTGTCTCGGGCTCGGTGGCGGCCTGGGTTTGGTCTGCCGGAGCCGGGCTTCCGGTGTCGATATCCTGGATGCGGATACGGGTGTAGTTCTGCCGGTGCCCCTTCTTGCGGCGGTACCGGGTCTTGGCCTTGTACTTGTAGACGATGATCTTGCGGTCCTTGTAGTGGGACTGCACCTCGGCGATGACCCGGGCGCCCTCCACAGTGGGGGCGCCGAAGCGCATCTGGCCGTCCCGGGAGACGGCGAGAACCTCATCGAGGGCGGTGGTGCTGCCCTCCTCGGCTTCCAGCAGCTCGACGTCCAGCACGTCGCCGGGCGAGACGCGGTACTGCTTGCCGCCGGTTTTAACGATTGCGTAATCCATTTCGGTAATCTCCCAAACGGCCTACTATTGTAGGTTTGGGGCTTTGGCGGTGTCAAGGATGGGTGTGTGCACGAAACAGTTCCCTGCCGAGGTGGCTGTCAACCGAGTGGAAAGTCCGTATTGTGCGGGCGGGTCTCGGGTGGTTAATCCGCTTCCAAGTCTTTCACTGGGATCGTGTAACAGTGGACCCCGACAGCGAGAGCGTTCCGGCGCTGTCCGCTGGCAATGTCGACTCCGGCCACGGCGCCCCGTGTCTGGAGTCCGGTGAACTCATGGAGGTATTCCGCGTTGCGTTTGGCACGTTCGATGTCGTTCGCGGCCACAGTGAAGGATGCCTCCACAGCGACATAGGCCGGTTGCCCATCGGCATCGCGGACCAGCATGATCAAGTCGGCTTCACGGAAGCTACGGACATCACTTTCGGCTTTGCCAGAAGCACGAGCCATGTTCACGAAACCGATGAGCATTTCTCGTGGCAGCAGATCAACAATTTGATATCCCATGTCGTCTGCGATCATGTCGGCGCTCCGTTGCGCCGCGTTTGCGGCGTGCGCTCCGCGGAGGTAACCCAGATGCTGGTCGATCTTCGTAAACCGCTCATCCACCCGTTTGAGCTGGTTGTCCACTGATCGGTTAATCTCGGTTTGTTTGTCCCCGAAATCCTTCAGCGCTGCGATCACACCGTCCAGCCGCTGCACGATGGCGCGTCCCTCCGGCGTCAGGTTTTCCGGAGCGGGCTCCAGTCCGTCTTCTGTGTTCATGCGAATTCCCCCGCAGACTTCCTGTCCATGCAGCGAGGATAGCAGATTCGGTCTCGGCGTCGGAAGCGTGGAATCATGAATGCAGGCGATGATGGCCGCGGGTGGGTGGCGTTCACTGATGTTCGCTCCTGGTAAGTATGTTCGGTTTGTGTTCTCGGTTTCGCTCCCGGTTGGTCGGTTCGTATGATTTTGCCAGTATGCCAGAGGATTTCAGGTCGATGTCAGCCCCCACGGCCGGGGGATTTACGCAAGGTTTTTGCCCGACTTGGATCGTGCGGACGGCTTCACGCCGGCCGGCACGCAGCGAGTGGACTGTCGCTGGGTCCCCTGGCGACCGCGCCGCTGAAGCGTTGGGCGGACGATGGTCGCAGGCGGAACCGGGTTGCGATTTTGGATGCTGACGGATGGCCGTGAACGACCCGTGATGACCTCTGGCTGGAACCGGACTGGATTTCACGTGATGTAATCAGTACAGGAACATCAGTTCGCATTGGTCAAGAGGTGTGATGCCACAGGTTTTTTGCAGGGATGGACGGGATGTAACGGCCTCCACTACCAACCGCAAAGCTGTCAACTCTGCCGGGGCTTTTGGCAGGACGATGGGGCACGGGAAAATTTGAAGCCTTTGACCTTGATGGTGTGGACCGTCACTACGCCGCTATTGAAGTTGTTGAGTAATCAACCGTTGAACGAGTGCAAGCAAATCGTTCATGTTGCCCTGGTCCGCCAGTTGCAATGCTGCGACGTACTCAGCACGTACAGGTTCCTGGCTGAGGACTTCTGGAAGGATGGGACTTCCCGGTAGTAGACCACCGGCTTTGATGCACAAAATGAAGTAGCAGGCGGCTCTGGCAGTACGCCCATTGCCGTTCACGAAGGGGTGGATGTTGTTGAGACGCCACAGAGCCCAGGACCCCAAGTCCAGCGCGGTGGCCGTCTCCCAGTTTCGGTTTACGGCATTGACGAAATCCTCCATCAGCGACGCCACACGGTAGCTTTCCGGTGGTTGATGATTGCCAACCAATACCTCAACTGAGCGGTACTGTCCTGCCTGATCGTGGAGACCCACTATGGCGTGGAAGTTTATAGCTTTGACAAGGGATTCGGACAGCCACGTTTTATTGCTGGCAATGGCGGCCTGGATCATGGAGGACAGGAACCCGTATTGCCGGGCGTTGTTCGAAGCCTCCACTTGCTGGTAAATGGGGTTGGTTTCGCCACCGGGGAGTTCGGAGAGGTTCATGCTTTATCCATAGTGACTTTCGAGGAGCTTGCGCACTTCCTCGCGGGTCATGGTGGAATTGCGAGAGAGCATACCCATTACGAAAGAGAGCCGCTGCTCCCGTATCTCCTCGATGGTCAGGCTTTCTCTGGCGGATTTGACCATAATTTCTTCGAGTTCCTTTGACCCGGTATCGTTTTTGTTGGCCGCAATAAGGTCCGCCAGATCCACGTTGTGAATGGGTTTGCTTTCCGTGGCCATTTTTTTCCTCCTCTTGCTGGTGGATGGCATTGTACATACAGAGGCAGCGTGGTCAAGACTGCGTCGCGGTATGGCGCTTGGTCGTCACTAACACCCAGTGAAGGGAACCCGCTGAGGCATTGGGCGCGCGATGGTCGCAGGCGGAACCGGGTTGCGATTTTGGATGCTGACGGATGGCCGTGAACGACCCGTGGTGACCTCTGGCTGGAACCGGACTGGATTTCACGTGATGTAATCAGTATAGGAACTTCCGTTCGGATTGGTCAAGAAGCGTGGTGTCACGGATTTTTGCAGGGATGGACGGGATGGGTGGGATGTGATGACTGAGTGGAGGGGCGAAGGATCATTCGCACCGTGCCGGGATGACGACGGTTACTGGGAGCGGGCGTCGGCTTGCGCGCGGAGCAGTTTGGCTCGCTCTATGATCCGGACGATGTCTCCAACGGTTTTGTCGGCAAAGTCCGGGAATTGGGTGAGTTGAGGCTGTCGCCTGGCCCGGTATTCCGCCTCGCCCTCGTATTCGGTGTATACATCCGGAGGTATTGCCAGTCTGAAGTCACGGAGGCCGGCATCGAAATGCCGGACGTTGCCGAGCAGGACCCCGATGTCGTGAGTGTTGGCGTACTGCCCGCCGGCCGCCGCCAACAGCGCCTTCATCCCGTGTTCCAGCGCGTTCTGTGCGTGTTGCCCAATTGCCAGGTCGCTGCGGTTGTGCTCGGCAAGGAAAATGAACTCGTCCAGGTGAGTTTCGGCGTGTCTCAGACGCTCGTGGTAGTTCGACCAGTCGTAGGCGTACTCGGTGTGTTCATCCTCGTAGTCGCGGGGACGGTAGTGATCCGGGTCGCGAGGCATGACTATTCCATCTCGTGCTGCGTTGGTTTCGATGCTGTTAACGTAGCGTCGATTGAAGCGAAACTCCTCCAGCGTGCGCCAAACGAGCTCGACAGGGACCGGGTGACCATAGGCTTGCATCGCGGCCGCGGCCGCCAATTCGGCAACGGCTTTTTTGCGGCTGGCATCGGGTTCCCGCTCCTGGACGAGCATGACGTCGATGTCCGACGATTTCTCATGGTAGTCGCCGCGGGCTCGGGATCCGAACAGTATGACCAATTCTGCCTCCGAAGTATCGAAGGCCGCTCGGGCCACAGGCAATGCGCGGTGATCGACTGGGTATGTTGCCGGTGGTGTGGTCATCATGGTGTACCAGTGTCTTGACGGCCGTTTACCAACTGCACTTTCATTATGCCATCAACCGCCCTGTCTAGGGATTGAGTAAATCGCGGGTATCGCTAACCCAAGCCGCTCACTTTTCGCCGGCTACGCTGACGGTTAGCACGTCCAGGCCGTGGTATTTCTGGTGGCGGACCTCGGAGGCGTAGTGGCGCAAGAGGCGGTAGGGAACGTCGCGTTCGTTGGGTTCGGGGGGCAGGTCGGCGAGGCGGGTGAGACGGTCCTCGACGTTGGCACAGGGCAGGGTTGAGGCGAATTCCAACTCCACGTTGCCGGAGTCCTGGCGGGCGCGAACGGTGAGGCGGCTGGTCGCTCCGGCATCTTGCGAGTCAGCCCGGGACAAGATGGCCAGAGTCTCCTCGGCGGCGGCGGTTACTCGGTGGACGGCGGCAGCGTCGCAATCCAGGCGGTCGGCGAAGGCGCGCAGGAAGTTGTCCAGCTTCCTTGGCGCCTCCTGGTCCAGGGTGAGCCGGAGGCGGCGGCCGCGGCGGTTGGTGAGTTCCAACACGGCCGACATCAGCACCGCCACGATGCCCCCGGCGGTCATGGCATTGCCCAGCAGTACGGCCCAGAAGCCATCGCCGATGAGATCGGGGAAGATGACCCCATTCTGAAACCCGACGCCGACCCAGAAGGAGATGCCGACGACCACGGCCTTGCGGTGGTCGACACCGTCGCGGAAAACGATGCGCATGCCCTGTACGAACAGCAGGGCGAAGAATACGGTGATGTACGCGGCGGCCACCGGGTTGGGGATGGCGATCAGCAGGGCGGTGGCCTTGGGCAGAAAGGCGAGGACCAGCAGGATGACGCCGATGGCGATGCCCACCCGGCGCGCCGCCATGCCGGTGATTTCGACCAGGGGAATCGTGCCGGAGTAGGTGGTGTTGGGAAGGGTTCCGGCGATGCCGGAGAGGAAGTTGCCGAGGCCGTCGGCGTTGAGGGCGCCCTGCACGACGCGATAGTCAGTTGCGCCGGGGCGACGGCGGGACACCCGCTGGATGGCCACGCCGTCGCCGATGGTCTCGATGGCGCCGACGATGGTGACGGCGACGAAAGCGGGCAGAAGGGCCCAGAACTGGTGCCCCGGGGTGAAGTCCAGCCCCGGCCATGATCCCAGGGGAACGCCGAACCAGGGCGCGTCCAGAACCAGCTGGAAGTCATAGAGACCGAGAGGAGCGGCGACCACGCAGCCGACGGCAGCGCCGATGACCGGGGACCAGAGTCGCAGCGGCTTGGGCCCGCGGAGCACCAGCCCGAGGATCGTCAACAGGGTTGCGACCAGGACGGCGGGAGCGGCCATGTCGGGGGCGTCCTGGGGAATCTCGGCCAGCATGTCGAACACGATGGGCATGACAGTGGCGGCGATGAGCATGATCACCGTGCCGGTGACCACGGGCGTGAAGACGCGGCGCAGCGTCGGCAGCCAGGCGGCGAGCAGGAACTGGACCAGGGAAGAGACGACGATCAGGCTCGCCATCACGGCCGGGCCGGCTTCCACCAGCGCCGCGACGCAGACCGCGATGAAGGTGCCGGAGGTGCCCATCACCAGGACGTGGCCGGCGCCGAACCTCCAGAACCGGACCGCCTGCAGGATGGTGTTGGCGCCGCTGACGAGCAGCGCGGCGAACACGCCCCACGAGATGTAATCGGCCGGCTGGTCGGCGATGCGGAAAACGATCACCACGGTGAGGACGATGCTGCCGACCATGACCAGCGCGCCCTGGAATCCGGCGCCGATCAGCAGCGAGCTTGGTGGGTTTTCGTTGGGTTCGTAGCGGACGGTCTCGTTTATGGAAGTTTCAGCCATGAGGGATGCCTGTCTAATGGTGTATCGTAAAACGAGGGTTTAGTTTTTGCTCATTACGTATATGTTTACTGACGTTATTACATTCACATTTCATGGGTTCCATTATGGCAACCGTGCGTGGGAGTGTGCAAGTAGGATATATGCCGCAAACGTACCCGTTTTGTCATCGCGAGGAGCAAAGCGACGTGGCGATCTCGTCGGGGGTCGGCTCGCCTTGCCGGTACGAAACTTGCTTCCGGTACGAGATTGCCACCCCCGCATCAAGTGCGGGGTCGCAATGACATAGGAGTTACGCACTTGAAATTACAAACCCGTCATTCCTGCGCAAGCAGGAATCCATAGGCTTCACAGTGAACGAATCTGGAACACTGTTAACGATTTCGGCCACTGGATTCCCGCTTTCGCGGGAATGACGGGTGTAAAGTCTCCCAACTGCGTAAGTCCTATGACAATTCGGGTCAAACTGGGCACGCGTGAGCAATCCGCGTCGTGGCGGGAACAAAAATGACCGGCTGCCCGCATAAGGCAGCCGGTCTGGAGCAAACCGTGGAGGGAAATCACGTCGTGCTGGCGACGCTGACGGTTACGACGTCGAGGCCGTGGTATTTCTGGTGGCGGATGGAGGAGGCGTAGTGGCGGAGGAGGCGCAGGGAAACCTCGCCGTCGTCAGGCACGACGGGGAGGGCGCTGAGGTAGGTGAGGCGATCCTCGACGTTTTCGCCCTCCAGAGCGGAGACGAACTCCAGCTCCACGTTGTTGCCCTCGCGGCGGGCGCTGACCGTCAGGCGACGCGGGGAATCCGACTCGGTGGGATCTTCGTCCTGGGAGAGAATGACCAGCGTTTCTTCGCCGGCCGCGGCCAGGCGATCCGAGGCGGTCGGGTTCCAGTTGATGCGGGAAGCGAAGGCGCGAAGGAAGTCGTCCACCTGCTGGGGCGCGTCGTCGTTCAGTGGAACGCGCAGGCGGCGGCGACGGGGCTTGCTGAGCTCGACGAAGGCCATGAGCGCCACCGCGACGATGGCGCCGGAGGTCATGCCGTTGCCCAGCAGGACGCCGATGAAGCCCTCCCCCAGCAGTTCGGGGAAGATCACGCCGTTCTGGAACCCGACGCCGACCCAGAAAGCGATGCCGGCCACGGTGGCCTTGCGGTGGTCCAGGCCGTCCTGGACGATGATCCGCAAACCCTGGACGAAAAGCAGGGCGATGAGGATGCCCACGTAGGCAGCCGCCACGGGCGACGGGATGGCGATGAGCAGGGCGGCAGCCTTCGGGAAGAAGGCGAGGACGATGAAGACGACGCCGATCACGATGCCAACGCGGCGTGCGGCAATACCCGTTACCTCGGCCAGACTGATGCTGGTGGAGTAGGTGGTGTTGGGCAGGGTGCCGGCCAATCCGGACAGGAAGTTGCCCACGCCGTCGGCGTTGAGCGCTCCCTGGACCACGCGGTAGTCGGTGGCTCCCGGACGGCGGCGGGAGACGCGCTGGATCGCCACGCCGTCGCCGATGGTCTCGATGGCGCCGACGAAGGTGACCACGATGAAGGCGGGGAGAAGCGCCCAGAACTCCACGCCGGGCGTGAAGTCGAAGCCGGGCCAGGCACCGAAGGGCACGCCAACCCAGAGGGCGTCCTTGACGTACTGGACGTCGTACATGCCGAATGGAGCCGAAACCGCGCAGCCGACGACGATGCCGATGACGGGGGACCACAGTCGCCAGGAGGCCGGGGCGCGGAGAACCAGCACGACGATGACGAGGATCGTGACGATGGCGACCAGTGGCGGGGCAAAGGACTCGGTGCCTTCGGGCGCGTCGCTTACCATGTCGTACACGATGGGCATGATGGTGGCGGCGATGAGCATGATCACGGTGCCGGAGACCACCGGGGTGAAGATGCCGCGCAGGAAGGAGAGGCGGGCGGCCAGGGCGAACTGGAACAGGGCCGACACGACTACGAGGCTGGCCATCAGCGCGGGGCCGCCCTGGATCAGCGCGGCGACGCAGACGGCGAAGAACGCGCCGGAGGTGCCCATCATAAGTATGTGTCCGGCGCCGATGCGCCAGAGGCGGGCAGACTGGAGGACGGTGGTGATGCCGCTGATGAGCAGGGCCGCGAAGACGCCCCACGCGATATAGTTTGCGGGCTGTTCAGCGATGCGGAAGACGATGACGACCCCCAGGACAATCCCGCCGATAATCAGCAGGGCGGCCTGGAAGCCGGCGCCGATGGTGAGCAGATGGGGAGGATGTTCGTCCGGTTCGTAGCGGATGTGTTCATTCACTGGTGATGCAGCCAAGATTCACGCTCCAAATACATGTGTGGTTTTATCGTTGGCCCGATTTGGGCAAGTGTTAGGTATGGATATCCGACCTTATGCGCACGCAAGTATCTTATCCCGGCAGTCCATGGCGCAACGTCAAAGGGAGACCGATATAGGGCAATCGCTTGCCACAGAGAGGCAATTTGCATGGATAAACAGGATAAACGGGATGAGTGGGCGAAGTGGGAACATAGTTAACGATTTCGCGCACTTGATTCCTGCTTTCGCAGGAATGACGGTTCCCAAATTGTCCAACTGCATACGTCCCATGACACTTTGCCCGCAAGTCTGAACGGTTACGTTTGCGCGGCCCGGTTGGCGGGCATACAATGGCGGCGCCAACTACCCCAGTTTCGCAGGCGTCGCCGGCCCGCCGGAGCAGACGCCGGACACACCAGGAGGCGCAACCATGCCAATCGAAAAGCTATCGTCCGCCCTGGACGCCATTATCGACACCGACGCGCCGATTGAGGAGCACGGCTCCGGATACGGAGGCGCAGAGGGACCCGCCGAGGGTCCGGTGTGGTGGAGCGACGGCGGCTACCTGCTGTTCAGCGACATCCACAACAACCGGCGGATGCGGTACACCCCCGGGTCGGGAGTGACCGTGGAGGCCGAGCCGGTGAACCGGCACAACGGACTGACCCGCGACCTGCAGGGTCGGCTGATTGCCGCTGAGCACGACGGACGGCGGGTGAGCCGGCTGGAGCACGACGGATCGACCACCGTCTTGGCCAACCAGTTCCAGGGTCGCCAGTTGAACCGGCCCAACGACGTGGTGGTGAAGTCGGACGGGAGCATCTACTTCACCGATCCGTGGACGTTCCGGCGACCTCGGGAGCAGTGGGAGCAGACCATATCGGGCGTGTATCGCATTTCGCCGGACCTGGGGACGCTGACCCTGCTGGTGAGCGACTTCGTGGTTCCCAACGGCCTGGCGTTCAATCCGGATGAAACCGTGCTGTACATCAACGACTCGCGGCGGGGCATCATCCGGGCCTTTGACGTGCAGGACGACGGGAGTATCGCCCTGGCGTCGGACCGACTGTTCAAGGACTTGCGCGGCGAGCGCGAAGGCGTGCCGGACGGGATGAAGGTGGACGTCGAGGGCAACGTGTACTGCGGCGGCTCCGGCGGCCTGCACATCATGAACGCCGGCGGCGAGACGCTGGGGATCGTAGTGCACGGTCAGCCGGCGACGACCAACCTGTGCTTCGGCGGGGCCGACTGGAAGACGCTGTACTTCACCAGCCGGAACACCGTGGGCAGCGTGCCGGTGAAGATCGCGGGGGTGCCGGTGCCGGCGAAGTAAGGGAGAAAGACGACGCGGCGGGGGCGACCAACGTGTGCCTCCGCCTTGGATCAATGACAGAAAGGCGTCCATAGCTCTGGAAGGCCGGTGCTAGAATTACTGCATGCCGGAAGTTCGGGCATATTTGGACCACCGGGGGCGGAGTCCGTTCAGTCGCTGGATGAACGATCTGTCGCCCGCGGTTCGCCGTAGGATCCAGGGAATTCTGGGTCGAATGGAGGAGGGGAATTTTGGCGACGTTCGACCCGTGGGCGAAGGCGTAATCGAACGCCGAGCGAACTTCGGTCCGGGCTACCGAATATACTTCGCCTGGGATGGTCCCGAACTGATAGCACTGTTGGGTGGAGGCGACAAGAGCAGCCAGCAAAATGACATCAACACGGCCAAAGCAAGGTGGCGGGATTACCGGGAACGAAAGCTTTAAGGGAGCATATTGTGGCTCTGTCTGAAGATTGGAAGATTGAAGAGCGTCGGGCCATTCGGCGTGACCCAGAGTTGCACGCCGAAACCGTCAAAGGAATTCGAGAGTTGCTCAGCACCGGCGACGATGAAGACCGCCGTGTTGCACATCGCTTGGCTCGCGGACTGCTGGAGCTCGAGTTCGAGACGGACGCGGAGTTGCTGGAGCAGTTGCGGCAACCCATCTCTGCCTGAGGCGAAACGCCGCCGGGGTCCGCTGGTAGAATGGCGGTATGATTGAAATCCGCGCATACATTGACTGGCGAGGCCGACGTCCCTTCAACCAATGGCTGGAACGGCTGGACCCGCCGGTACGGCAGCGCATTACCAGAATCGTAGACAATGACAGAGGGCAATCTGGGAGACTCACACAGTGTAGGCGAAGGCGTGGTTGAGCGCCGGATCCACTTCGGTCCCGGCTATCGGATCTACTTCGCCTGGGATGGCCCTACGCTGATAGTTCTGCTGGGCGGCGGCGACAAAAGCGACCAAAACGATGATATAGCCAGAGCCAAAGAGAGCTGGCGGGATTACCAAAATCGGTGAGGACATGCCTATGAATATGCCACGCTCTGAAGATTGGAAAATTGGCGTGCGCCGGATGTTGAAAAACGATCCGGAGTTTCGCATCGAGACGGAAAAGGACATACGCGAGCTACTCACGACTGGCAACGACGAAGACCAGAGGGTAGCCCGTCGGATGGCTCGCGGTCTGCTGGAGCTGGAGTTCGAGACGGACGCGGAGTTACTGGAGCAGTTGCGGCAGCCTATCTCTGCCTGACATTACAGCCACACACAAACACACCAGGAGGCAAAATCATGCGCGTAGTAAGGATTGCAAACGTGGAGCACGTGCCGCTGGGAACGGCGGAGGCAGTGCCGGGATGGACCGGCGGCGACGTGCACCGCACCCGTCAACCGATCATTCCCGAGGGAGAGAGCGACTTCTTCAACGCCAGCGTGGTGAACTTCGAGAAGGGCGCCCAGACCGGGTGGCACGTGCACAGCAGCGACCAGATCCTGGTGATCACGGTGGGCAACGGCATCGTGGCCAACGAGACCGAGGAGCATCACGTGGGCGTGGGCGACGTGGTCCAGATCAAGGCCGGGGAGAACCACTGGCACGGCGCCACGGCCAACGGCTACATGGGACACATCACCATCACCAGCAGCGACAGCACCGCTAGCCGGTAGATCCAGCACCGGTCATTGCGAGCGCAGCGTGGCAATCTCGTTGTGGTCAGCCATCGATCCGATCGTGACGAGATTGCCACGTCGCTATGCTCCTCGCAATGACAAGGAGGCAAAATGGACCTGATTGACGAGATTCTCGATAACGTGAAGACCATCGCCGTGGTGGGCCTGTCGGACAATCCGGGCCGACCCAGTTATGGAGTCACCGCCTACATGCAGTCGCAGGGTTACCGGATCATCCCGGTGAACCCGGCGCTTAAGGGCGCGACGGTGCTGGGCGAGCAGTCTTACGAGGACTTGAAGTCGGCACGGGCGGCGGCGCAATCCGAGGGGTTGAGTATCGACCTGGTGGACGTGTTCCGGCGCAGCGAGTTTGCCGGGGCCGTCACGGACGACGCGGTGAGCATCGGGGCGCGGTACGTGTGGATGCAGGACGGCGTGGTGGACCAGGCGGCGGCGCAGCGGGCGCGGGAAGCCGGCTTGGGCGTCATCATGGACGACTGCATCCTGCGGCAGCACAAGCGGCGACGGGGCGGGTGAGCCGAGGGGTAGGCCCGGCAACGGAGCGGGACATGGTGCCATGAGGTATGACAACCCGTTTCCGGGGATGAATCCGTACTTGGAACATCGGCACATCTGGCCGGGGTTCCATAATCGCCTGATTGCAGTCCTGGCAGAGCGATTGGGGCCGCAGCTTCCCGCCCGTTACCGCGTAGAATTGGAACAGCGGGTAGATATTGAATCCCCTACGGGGCCGCCGCCGGACCTAGCGTTCATGATCCCGGATGCGCTGGTCACCGATGAACCCCCAGGACCGGCGGCGCAAGCCGTCCCTGCTACTGGAGCCTCCGCTGTCACCACTTCCCCGGTGGAAGATTACGCAATAAGGGTACGGATGCCGCGAGAGGTCAAGGTTACCTGGCTGCGTATCGAAGCCATGCCGGATCAGGAACTGGTTACCATCATTGAGGTCCTGTCCCCCACCAACAAGGCTACGGGGCGAGAGCGGCAGCGCTATGAGCGCAAGCGCGAAGTCATCGTTGGCAGCGGAGCCAATCTGGTAGAGATTGACCTGCTGCGCGGCGGGGAGCCCATGCCGCTGGAGACGCCGCCACCGCCCAGCGATTACCGTATCCTGGTGTGCAAGGGCTGGCAACGACCCAGCGCGCTGCTGTACCCCTTTAGCGTCCAGCAGCCGATTCCGCCTTTCATCCTGCCGTTGCTTCCCGAGGACGAACCGCTGACGGTGGATCTGGGTCCCATCATCAACGGGATGCACCATACGGCCCGCTACGGTCTGGTAGCTCGGTATCACGAGCCGCCGCCGGAGCCGGCGTTTGAGGGGGAGGTGGGGGAATGGGTGAAGGAGCGGGTGGCGGGGTTTCTCTCTGTCGCGTAGATTTCCCGAAACCAGTATAGCCGAGGCCTGGTTCAGACTAGCGCAACCGTACTGTGTAACTTTGACATTAACAAGTAATGACCCCACACTGACAAGCTTCCAAAGCGACGGAGTGTAAATATTAATGGGTTTAGTTACCAATATTTGATCAATAGTAGATTTTGTGTTAGGGTGGCTCCAATAAAAATTGGAGGTTGAAAAGCCATGAATCCCTACCGAATTTTGGGTGTACCTAGGAATGCCAGCATTGACGAAATACGAGCTGCTTACCGCCGAAAGGCATTGGAATTTCACCCCGACCTCAATTCAGAACCTGACGCCGAGCAACGTTTTCAGGAGATTAACGCTGCCTATGAAAGGCTGACCCGACGAAGGCGCATGAGCGCTCGCGGGCAATCCAGCGTTACCTACGATGATGAAGATGACACTAAACGGAAAGTCGGTGAGGAAATCGAACGCCGCAAGCAGGAACGAGCTGAGCAAGAGAAACGCGAAGCCGCAGAAGACAGGCGACGCGAAGCAGAATCGGCCCAACGTCGGCAGATCGAAAAGGAAGCTGAGCAACGTGATCATGGTGCGGAGCAGCGCCTGAGTCGCTGGGCGAGAGATGAACGGCGTCGTCAAGCGGAAGAAGAACGTCGTCGCAAAGAGGAAGATGAGGCGGCCAGGCGGCGTGCGGCGAATGAACGTAGGCGGCTTCGGGAGGAAGAGCGTCGTCGTGAGGTAAAGCCGTCGGAACAGGTCTCCGAGGAAGAATCAGAACGCCGACGCCGTTGGGAAGCCAGGGAGCAAAAACGCCGCGATGAAGCCGAACGGCTGCGACGCGACGAAGAGAACCGTCGTCAATCCGCTGAAACCAGGCAGCAGCACCGAGAAGCCGGCGCCCAGGAGCGCAAGGAAAAGTTTGAGGCCGAACGTGCGCAGCGTCTGCAAGCAGCGAGGCAGCGAGGTATCGCGGCAGCGGAGCGGTTGCTGGACCCATTACGGGAAGAAGCCAAGCGGCTGGAAAATAGCCGGTGGTTGCCGGTCCATATAGACGACTGGACTCAGCGCCCGATATTTACCCGCGCAGAATCATGGCGAGATCCAAAGTCTCATACCCATCCTCTGAGCCCGCAGGCAATTGCACGAGCTGCAGCCAAGAATGCTGAAACGCTGGCAAGGCGCGCAGAGTGGCTCAGGGAAATGGACAAAGTCCGACTGGCTCAAGGGCAGCACGTCGCCCACGAACTCCACGGGACGGGCGTTGTGGAAGGGATCGTCAATGAGTTCGGCACGTTACTGGTGCGTGTTCTGTTCGACAATGGGTGGCGGCATCGAATCGTTGCAACCATGTTGCAACCCGTGGCGCAAGCAGATTCATACGGCTTGCGTAGGTCGGCCTGACGAATCTCGTCGCCTTTATGAAGACAACTTGCCTGGAACGGGAGCGCGGCCGCGCTCCCGTTTTCTTGACACTCAAACGGGCCGGCGAGTAGTATGCGGCCATCTCCCGATGGTTGTCGCGTGCGCGTTTTGGCGGTGGTCATCGCGTGCGGAAACCGTCGTTAATCGTTACGGTTGAGACTGTAACCGCCACAAAACCCCCAGGAGGTACACGCAATGCCCACCAACCAGGAAATTGCCCAGATGGCGCACCTGATGCGTCGGGCCGGTTTCGGCGCCACCTACGCCGAGCTGGAACAGCGCGCCGCCAACGGCTATGAAGCCACCGTCGAAGAACTGCTGAACCCCATTTCACAGCCTGACCTGGAAATGGACATCCTGGAGCGGCACTTCGTCGACTGGAAGGAAATGAACGCCCTGGAAGTCAACCAGGCGTATCTCACCTACCGGATGATCAACACCAAGCGCCCGCTGCAGGAGAAGATGGCCATTTTCTGGCATGGGATCCTGTGCACGGGCAACTCCAAGTGCGAGCACGGACGGCAGATCCAGCTGCAGCTGGACATGTTCCGCGACCTGGGCATGGGCAACTTCGACGTCCTGCTCAAGGGCCTGGCCCGCGACCCGGCCATGGTGTTCTACCTGGACAACTGCATGAGCCACAAGGGCGCGATCAACGAGAACTGGGGCCGCGAGCTCCTGGAACTGTTCTCCCTTGGCGTCGGCATGGACGGCGAGGCCAACTACAGCGAGGATGACGTGAAGGAAGCGGCCCGGGCGTTCACCGGCTGGACCATCACCAACGCAGTGCCTCGATACCCTTACGGCCGCTACGAGTCGAACTTCATCTACAACCCGTACGACCACGACAACGACGAGAAGACCTTCCTGGGCGAGACCGGGAACTTCAACGGCGACGACATTGTTGACATCATCGCGCGGCAGCAGTCGGCGGCCCGGTTCGTGTCGCGCCACCTGTACAACTTCTTCGTGGCCGACGAGGTGCAGGTGCCGGCCTGGCAGAACACGCCGCCGCGGGACCCCGAAGCCATCGCGCTGCTGGAGCAGACGTACTTCGACTCGGGCTACAACCTGACCGCCATGCTGCGGGTCATGTTCAACTCCGACTTCTTCAAGAACGCACGCTTCGAGAAGGTGAAGAGCCCGACCGAGGTGGTGATCGGCACGATGCGCCTGGTGCAGGACTTCACGTCGCCGAAGCTGGGCCTGCAGCCGCTGGCCAACACCATCCGGTACATGGGGCAGGACCTGATGAACCCGCCCACCGTGGAGGGCTGGCACACCGGCGCCGAGTGGATCGACTCGGGCACGCTGGTGGAGCGGATCAACTTCGCCGCCGACCAGGTGGGCAACACCAGCCTGCCCGGAGTTCGCGAGATCGTGTCCCGCCTGGACAGCGAGCAGGTGAATACCGCGGACGGCATCGTTGACCGGTGCTTGGAGATGGTCGGAGCCTACGAGTTGGCGACCGACACCCGTGACCAGTTGGTTGCCTTCGTGGGCAACGCGGCGCCGGGGACGCCCGAGTACTCGGATACCATCGCTCAGACGCTGCAACTGATCGTGAGCACGCAGGAGTACCAGTTCGCCTAACCATCGTTCGGTTGCGGTTGCCCCGGTTGTCCGACTGGCGACCGGGGCAGCCGACCAACGGAGCGAAGAATGCGCGACAAGAGAGATGAAGCGGAGCGGAACGTACGCGTCAGTATTCCCAACATTCCTGCTGAAGCAGTACGTTGGTATCTCTCCGTATTCAATGCAATCACCGCCTACCTGACCGTCACCAACACGCTTTTCGTGCTGGCGACGCAACAGACAATTGGATGGCAAGCAGTTCAGTACGTCGTCGTTGGCGAATTGCTGAAAGCCGGCGGAGCGGCTCTCATCGTATCGCCTATCATCACGGAGGCAAGCAGAGTGGTTATCGGCGCAATGTGGACCAAACGCAAGGTGCAGGAAGCTCGTGCGGAAGCTCGGGAAGAAGTGCATCAGCGCTGGTCGGAATGGAACCGGCGGCGGGAAGAGGCCGAAGCTAAAGGTGAAGCATTTACCGAACCTCCCCCTCCTCCGCCCGAACCGGAAAGCCGATAGGGATTGACTTGCCTGGGAAGCGAAAATGGTTCTCGCAGAAATTTGGACTGAACGCCGCTTGCGCAAAGCTAAGCAAGAAGTCCACCAACGTTGGTAAGAATGGAACCGGCGTCGTGAAGAGGCCGAGGCCAAAGACGAACTATTCACAGAGCCGCCACCAGTTTTAGAAAATCCGCGTCGGCGCTGGTTCTAAGTTGCTGCCGTGCAATCGCACGCAAACGACGACCCACACGCCACGCCACCTACTCCACCGAAAGGAGAAACAACATGACCGCTACGAAGAAAGATCCGGTGCTGGTGGTGCTCCAGCTTTCCGGCGGCAACGACGCGCTGAACACGGTGGTGCCCCACGGGGACCCGCTGTACTACGACAACCGCCCATCGGTGCGGGTGC
The DNA here is from genome assembly GCA_028873965.1 of Chloroflexota bacterium. GTDB lineage: Bacteria > Chloroflexota > Dehalococcoidia > Lucifugimonadales > UBA3495 > Bin87. Next base: position 19,625 of record JAPPMU010000007.1, on the reverse strand, counting down.
CTGAAGGCCAGGCCCTGGACCTGGACGGGTACGTTGGCCTGAACCCTAACATGGGCCCGCTGAAGAGGCTGTTCGACGAGGGCAAGGTCGCCGTCATCCAGGGCGTGGGCTATGCCAACCCCAACCGCAGCCACTTCCGCAGCATGGACATCTGGCACACCTGCGAGCCCGACAAGCAGGGTACCGAGGGCTGGCTGGGTCGCGCCATCCGCGAGATTGACCCGAACAAGGAAAACGTGCTGACCGGCGTGAACTTCGGCCGCGGGCTGCCGCGGGCGCTGGCCGCCCCGGGCGTGCCCGTCGCCTCCGTCGGGAATCTGGCCACCTACGGAGTGCTGACCGGCATCGACGCGGAGGAACAGCGCATGGAGGCGCTGGACATCTTCTCCAAGATGTACTCGCCGACCATCGGACGCAGCGCGGTGGTGGAATACCTGTCCCAGACGGGAACCGACGCCCTGAAGGGTGCGGACATCCTGAGCACGGCGCCGGAGATGTACAGTTCCAGCATCGAGTACGGGCAGGACGTGGTGGCCCAATACATGAAGAACATCGCCCAGGTGCACCTGGCCGGGTTCGGCACGCGGATCCTCTACACCACGGCTCCGTACAACAGCTTTGACACCCACGCCGGTGAACTGGCGGCGCACGCGAGCCTGTGGGGCAATACCTCCAACGCCATCGCTGACTTCATGGACGACCTGCGCGAGCACAACGCCAGCGACAACGTGACTCTGCTGGTCTTCACCGAGTTCGGGCGCCGGGTGCACGACAACGGTTCGGGCACCGACCACGGCAGCGGCGGCGTGGCGTTCGTGGTGGGCGACAACGTGAAGGGCGGGATGTACGGCGAGTATCCCTCGCTGGAAGAGGATAAGCTCCTGGAAGGCGACCTGCATTTCAACAACGACTTCCGCAGCATCTACACTGACCTGATCGAGAACTGGATGGGTCTGGATGCTCAGCCGCTGGTGAACGGGACGTTCGAGAAGTTCAACTTCATCTAGGCGGAACAGCGGGGGCGGATTATCATCCGTCCCCCACCCCGCCGAAACACCCGTCATCCGTTCCAACGGAGGAATATCTTATGACCACAACCATTGATCCCACGGCGCTGCCCAGCGTAGGCATCGACCTGCAGTACAGCCACACCATCGGCCGGGCCGAATTCTCCGGCCCGGGGTTCCGCAACCCCACGGCGATGGCGCGAGGCGAAGAAGACGTGATGTACGTCGCCAACCGTTCCTACGACTACCGGCCCGACGGGAAGCGAATCACCATGTGCACCGTGGGCGAGGAGTTCATCGGTGAGTTCGCCAAGGGCGTATTCGAGCAGGGCGACGGCGAGTCCGTTTCCACGGACGGCGCCATCATCTGGCCCACGGCGATAACCGTCGGTCCCAACGGGAACGTGTACCTGGCGGACGAGTACCTGGACCGCATCAGCATCTATTCTCCCGACGGCGAGTACCTCGGCAAGTGGGAACGCCCGGGGGACGGCGACGGCCAATGGGACAAGCCCACCGGCATGGTGTTCGCGTCTGACGGGACCCTGTACCTGGTGGACTGCAACAACCACCGCGTGCAGATGCTCACCGCGGACGGCGAGTACATCGGCCAGTGGGGCGAGTTCGGCGACGGCCCGGGCCAGTTCAACATGCCATTCGGCATCGAGACGGACCAGGACGGGAACGTGTACGTGGCCGACTGGCGCAACGACCGGATCCAGAAGTTCACCGCCGACGGGAAGTTCCTGATGCAGTTCGGCGAGACGGGTGACGGCCCGGGCCAGTTCAACCGTCCCACCGACGTGGCGGTGGACAACGAGGGCTCGATCTACGTTGCCGACTGGAACAACGACCGGATGCAGATCTTCCATCCGGACGGCTCCTACGCCGGGATGACCTACGGCGAGGGGACGATCTCCACCTGGGGCAAGGGCAAGATTGACGCCAATCCCGAGATGTGGGAAGAGCGCAAGATCGCCCAGGGCCTGGATCGCGAGAAGCTGTTCTGGGGCCCGATTGCCGTGGAGTGCGACGACGAGGGCCGGATCTTCGTAGTGGAGACTGCGCGCTCCCGCATCCAGGTGTTCCACAAGCTGGACTCGCTCTTCTACGGGGTTAACGAGCGGGTATCCGGCGGCGGCGGACGCCTGTAAGCCGAGCCATTGCGACGCGCAAGTGGGGGAGGTTGCACAGCCTCCCCCACTTACGTTTTGCGGCGCAGCTGAATGTGCCGGACGCTGAAGGTCGCGCCGCCGACGGTTGCCGCACTGATGGGGAGTCTGTATCTTGTAAATGCCCAGTCATGGGCTGAGGTCTGCTGGAGCCGCGTATGCCGGACGTTCTTCTGCTCATTGTCGTCAGCGTGATTATTCTCGCCGGGACGATACTGACGATCGGTTCAGTGCTGTATTTTGTGGTGGCTCTGTACAGGCTATTGCGAGGACGGCAGGAGCCATCCGAAAGGCCGCGAGAAACCGGCTCAAGCCAGGCTGACCCGTGAACGTGATCGCAGCAATCGCCTCACGCGCACTTATTTCCTAATGTCGGACGAGTATTTTTACCGGGATGCACAGGATAAACGGGATGCACAGGATATTCTGATTTGACCAGGATCGTGGCAACCCTCATGCGTATTCAGTCTGTGGCGGGGGAACGTCAGAACCAGGATTTTCAAGTTTCAGGGACTATCATGATTGGAACCGTTCGGTGATGGAGATCTGCCAATCCTGCCCAATCATAAAATCCCGCAAATCCTGATTCTGACGAATTACGAAAGCTGGTACGCGCGAGGGCGCTCCGCCGTCGCACGCCATAACGCGGGCGGTGTTATACTGGGTAATCCATACGATTGATGAGTTCGATATTGTGACCACGCAAGAACATCTCGTCGCACGTTTGAAGCCACTGGGGATCCGGCTGACGCCCCAGCGCCTGGCCATTGCCGAGGTGGTGGTCAATTCGGCGGACCACCCCACGGTGCGCGACATATTCGAAAGGGTGCGGGATTTCTTCCCGTACGTGACCCTGGCGACGGTGTACTCCACGCTGGCGATGCTGGAGCGGGCGGGCATCGTGAGGGAACTGCCCTTCCAGAAGCAGTCCCGTTATGACGCCAACCTTTCGCCCCACGCCAACCTGGTGTGCCTGGGCTGCGGCGCGGTGGTGGATGCGGACGTGGGCCAGGACGGCGTGGCTGACCTGCAACGGGCGATAGGTGAGAATACGGACTTCCAGATCTCCTCCCAGCGGGTTGACTTTTACGGTTACTGCGAAGGGTGCGCCCGTAACAACTGAACGACACTCGTGATTGATTGGGTGTGATCAGCCGTGGTGACGTACCACATCAGCTACGGAGAGCCCCAACGGGGGTTCGACTACAGGAAACTCCTGGTTGTGCTGGGCATCCTGCTGGCACTGATCATCCTGGCCGCGATCGCGTATGGCATCTACTGGCTGGTGGCCAATAGCGACGGCATAGACGTGCCGGACTTCGCGGCGTCGGAAGAGATTCCACAGGGCACGCCGCTGAACGAGGTCCTGGCCTCCCTGTACTTTGGCAACACCAACACGGTGTTCCTGGTGGACGTGAGCCGGAGCATCGAGGACGGCGGGAATCTGCCGGTGGTGAAAAAGGCGCTGCTGGACGTGGTCCTTCCCTACGTGAACGAGGGCGAAGGGCCAGCGGCGCAAAACAGCAGGGCGGCGCTGATGACATTCACCGACCAAAGCGAGCCCCTGGTTCCGATGGCCACGTTCGAGGAGTCGGGTGAATCGGTCGCGGCGTGGCTGACGGCGGTGAACGAAATGGGCACACAGGACCGGCCGGCGTACATATACGACGCAATGGAGGAAGCCCACGCGCTGTTGGCGGAACAGGACCCCGAGGAGCGCGACCGCAGGCTCAACGTGATCGTGCTGCTGACCGACGGTTCCGACGGCGGGTTCAAGGTGATTGATCCGGCGGGAGCGACGGTATGCCCGCCGGGAGCGGGAGCCGCGGAGGGCGAAGTTTGCACCGTGCAAACCGCCGCAGACGGCACGCCGACCTATACAACCTTCAACCCGGCGGCGCTGACCGCGTGCCCGCCCCAGCTCCAGGTGGCTGAAGGAATGGGTTGCGTCGAATCGTCCAGCGCCACCGGCGAAGGCGAATTGGTGTACCTGTTGAATTCCTCGGACGGAGTACCCAACCTGATGGTGCACACCATCGGGTTCGGACGGGAAGCGGATCAGGCGTTGCTCCAGCTGCTGGCCAAGGCGGGTGAGCACGAAGGCCGGTACGTTTACGCCGACCACTAACCGGTGCGGGTTCGCGCATTGGCCCGATTCACGCGGCTCAGCCTCGTCAACTACCGCAATTTCCGTGAAGTGGACGTCGCGCCGCCGGCAGGGGTGTCGGTGTTCCACGGCGGCAACGCGCAGGGCAAAACGTCCCTGCTGGAGGCGGCCTACACGCTGGCCGTCGGCCGCTCCTTCCGGACGGAGCGCGAGCGGCAGGTGCTCAACTTTGATGCGGCGCGCGAGGGCGCGGCGGCCTATATCACCGGAACCGCTTGCGTCGACGGAGAATCGCTGACAGTGGTGGTCGGCTACCAACCGGCGGTCCGAGAGGCCGGGGCCGATGGAGGCGGTGATGCCGACGACCCCGGAACGGCGACGCTGCCGCCGGTGTCGAAGCAGATCCGGGTCAACCGTCAACCGGCCACAGCATCCGGCCTGGTTGGCCGAATTGCCGCGTCGCTCTTTTCCGTGGACGACCTGGACCTGGTGCTGGGCGGGCCCTCGCATCGCCGACGCTATTTGGACGTGCTGATCAGCCAGGCGGACCGGTCTTATCTACAGGCGCTGCAACGGTTCCAGGCCGCCCTGCGGAATCGGAACGGCCTGCTGCGGCGCCGTCGGGAAGGTCACGTGGATCCGGAGGAACTGGCGTATTGGGACGAGCAACTGGTCGAGTCGGGGGCCGCGGTAACCTTCGCACGGTCCCGGGCGCTGGCGCGGCTGGCCGTTTTTGCCTGTCGGCAGCACGCGGAACTGGGCGAACCGGGACAGGATCTGGCACTGGCGTATCGTCCCAGTGTGTCGCCCGGCGAATGCGTCGCGGACACGGCTGCCGCTTTCCAGAGGGAGCTGAAACTGGGCACGGCGCGGGAGCAGGCCACGGCAGTAACGGCGGTGGGGCCGCACCGGGACAACTTCGCGATGCACGTTAACGGCCTGGATGCGGCGTCCTTTGCGTCGCGGGGCGAGGCCCGGACCATCGCGCTGGCGCTGCGGTTGGCGGAGGCGGAATACCTGGCGGAAACACGGGGTGATGACCCGGTCATCCTGCTGGACGACGTGTTTTCGGAAATGGACGACGGGCGGCGGGAGAGGGTCTTGCAAAAGGTGGCCCGGTATCGCCAGACTCTGATCACCACCACCGACGTCAGGCCGGTTCGCGCCGCCCTGGGGGACAGCGCGGCCTACTTCCGGGTGGAAGACGGCGCGGTGTCTAATGAAGAATGAGAATGGCTGGGGCGGTTCGTCAGAAGCAGGATTTACGGGATTTTATGATTGGACAGGATTGGGAGATCTCAATCACAGAACGGTTCCAATCCTGATAATCCACAAATCTTGAAAATCCTGCTTCTGACGAGATTGCGTTATATGAATACTGAAACGATAACCGCCGCTGCTCAAATCCTGGCGACCGCCGAGTATGCCGTCGCGCTTACGGGCGCCGGCCTTTCGGTGGAGAGCGGCATACCGTCGTTTCGCGGGCCGGACGGCCTGTGGACCAAGTACGGGCAGCCGAGCAACCTGTCGTACCGGGTGTTCTCGCGGGACCCGCAGGACTGGTGGGAGAAGCGGCTGAACGACGAGGTGACGCCGGGAAACCCGACCTATGATCTCAAGGACGCGGTGGACAACGCAGAGCCCAACCCGGGTCACGTGGCCATCGCGGAGTTGGAGTCTGCCGGCATCATCAGGGCGGTGATCACGCAGAACGTGGACGACCTGCACGGCCGGGCGGGCAGCCGCAACCTGCTGGAGATCCACGGCAATCGCAACTACCTGCGCTGCATCGGGTGCGGTTGGCGGCGTCCACGGGCGGAGCACGCCATCACCGACGTGCCGCCGGTGTGCGGGGAATGCGGCGGGGTCATCAAGTTGGACACGGTGATGTTCGGGGAGCCCATTCCACGTGGCGTGCTGGATTCCTGCTTCGCGGAGACGCAGCGGTGCGACGCGATGCTGCTGGTGGGGACATCGGGAGCGGTGAACCCGGCGGCACAACTGCCGCTGGTGGCTCGTGAGCGGGGGGCGAGGATCATCGAGGTCAATCCCGAGCCTACGCAGCTCACGGCGACGGCGGACGTTGTGGTCACTGGGCCGGCGGGAGAGATGCTGCCACGCATCGTCGAAGCTCTGGCGCTTTTCCGGGGAAACTAGCAGTGTTGACGTTTCGCGTCATTCCGGCGAAAGCCGGAATCCAGTGAGTACAAAATGGAGTCAACGTTCTGCTAGCAGCGATTTCCTGGGTTCCTGCTTTCGCAGGAACGACGGGGTGATTTTTCAAATGTCAACACAACCTAATCCTCATGCGTACCCAGTTTGTCATCGCGAGGACCGCAGCGACATGGCGATCTCGTCACACGAAGAACGGCTCCTCCAGCGACGAGATTGCCGCGCTTCGCTCGCAATGACGGTTTTGTGAAACTGGGCACGCGTGAGAACCTAAGCACGGCGGACGGGGGAACGCAGGCAAGTCATGGTAGGCATCCTGAACAACTGGTGGCTGGAGGCGGTCGCGGCGGCGGAGGCCGTCGGGCTGACCTGGCAGGACCTGCTGGTGAGCCTGGCGATCATAGCCGGGTCGGTGTTATTCGCCGTGCTGTTCAGCCGGATCCTGTTCCGCCTGCTGCTGAAGGTGACCAGCGTTTTCCCGGGAGAGCTGGACGATCACTTGGTGTCCAACGCCAAGGGGCCGATAACAGCGTACATCATCCTGCTGGGGGTGTACCTGGCGGTAAAGATACCGCTGGAACTGCCGCACACCGTCGATACGGTGGCGGATCGGGTGTTCTCGGTGGCGGCCATCGCGGTGGGCGCGTACATGATCAGCTCGGTTGGCTCCACCGCCCTGCGCTGGTTTCAGGAGTATCTGCAACAGGCCGACGCGGCCAGCGCCGGGAGTTGGGCGCTGCCGCTGGCGCGCCGGAGCATGGTGGTAGTGGTGTTCGTCATGGCGGGGATGGTGTCGCTGGACATCCTGGGGATCAACATCAGCCCCCTCATCGCCGGCCTGGGCATCGGGGGCCTGGCGGTGGCGCTGGCCTTGCAGCCCACCCTAAGCAACTTTTTCGCCGGCACCTACGTCATCACCGAGGGGGTGATCAGCGCCGGCGACTACATCGAATTGGAAAACGGCATCGCCGGCTACGTGGTGGACGTGAACTGGCGCAGCACCCGCCTGCGCACCTGGACCAACAACCTGGTGGTCATACCCAATTCCCGGTTTGCCGAGACGATCATCACCAATTACGACAAGCCCGACGTGCACGTCAACGTATATCTCGTTTGCGGCGTGGCTCTGGACAGCGACCTGCACCGGGCGGAGGTCATCAGCCGCGAGGTGATGACCGAGGTATTGGAGAACTATCCCGGCGCAGTCAGCGAGTATGGCTCTTACTTTGCTTTCGACAATTTTGGCGAAAGCAACATCAACTTCTGGCTGTTCATCCAGGCCGAGGACCGTCTGGCCAGCTTCTGGGTGCGGAGCGAGTTGATCAAGCGGTTGCAGACGCGCCTGAGCGCCGCGGGAATTGTCATCAGCTACCCGGTGCGGGCGCTGCGCTTCCCGCCGGGCTGGGGGCCGGACGGACAGCACAGCCTGGGATCAGACGCACCGCCGGCCAGGGACGTGGTGGCGTTCGGGCCCATGGCCGCCGATGTTCCCGGCCCTCCGGACGCCTGGCCGGAAGCGGGAGAAGCCGTCCCGGGAGGTCGATAGCTCCGGGTTCGACGACGGAGGATGAAGATGGTCAGGCGGGGCGTACACGACCGGCTCCGCCGGATTGAAGCAGGAAGGGATTACCGCGACGCTGGGGCGGACGTTTAGCGGGGGCTCCACCGTCGGCTATTATTGTCGATGAGCAGGCAGCAGATCCAGGATCCGGCGGCGGCGCAGAGGGGCGGAACGCTGCCGGCGACGAGGGCGAAGGGAAGGGCGTTGAACGAAGGGCCTGTACCGCTGCCATCAAAGGACAGGGTGCCGATGTCGAAATTGACCCAGAAGCCGGCCACGAATCCGAAGGTTGCGGCGGCGATGGCGAGACCGGACGCAACGGCAACGGGCCACGAGCGGTAAGTGTGGTATCCCAACTCATCGGTGAACCGGCAGATCAGCCCGCCGGCGACGATCACCATAAGGGACAAAATCGCCGGGATCAAAAGGATCATCCACCAAGCTCCCACCATACCGGCGACATAGGCAGCGACAGCGATGATGGCAAACAATCTTGCTGCTGGCGGCTTCCGGTTCAGGAGGAGGTACAGGGAGCCAATGGCCAGCGCGAGGCCGGCTGGGAAAAGGACGGAGATCAGGACGAAATTAGCAATTGACCTTTCGCCGGTTTCAATGGCGTCCACGCCAACGTGAAGCGAACAACTGCCGGATGCAATCGCAGCGCTCAGGGCGGCGATGACGGCGAAAAACAGCAGCCGCCCAACCGGTGGCCGGGCGGCCGGTTTCATGGAGACGGACATCTACCGCGATAAGCCGTAGGCGGTGGCCTGGAGTTTGGCGTCGCCGGTGGCGTTGAGGCGTTGGGTGATGCTGTCGATGAGGGCGCCGACGGCGGTTTCGCCCCAGAACCAGGTGTGGATGTCGGCCTCGCTGGCGTCGGGGCGCTGGGCCATGCGGGCCTCGTAGCAGAAAGCCTTGAGGTCGTCGGCGCAGTAGCGCACGAACTGGGGCACGGACACGTCGGCGGGACGCTCATCCATGTCGGCCTCATCGCTCTCGGCATAGGCTTCGAGGAAGCGGATGATGCCCCGGAACCGTCTCTGCGGAATGCCGGTGACGCCCACGGCGGTGCGGCCGCGCTGTTCCTGCCAGCGCTCGTAGTAGCCGCGCAGGGCGGTGATCTCGCCGGCGGCGTCGAGTGGTTTGGAGACAACGGGCTTGTCGGCGTCGCCGTTGGTTGAAGCGGTCACCTCGGATGCCTGGGGCAGCCCGATGGGGCCGGCGTCCTCGGGGTAGTCGGCCAGCACGGGGCCGGTTTCGGCGTCCAGGGTGGCCAGGGCGGCGGCGAGGACCTGGTGCTGGAATTTGGGATCGTCGGGTTTGCCCATGGTGTAGCCGAAGTAGAAGGGCACCCACAGGGCCCGGGGCGGGCGGACGCGCTCGGCGTGTTCGCGCACGAGAGCGATGGCAACGGTGGTCAGGCCGGCTTCCTCGAAGACCCGGGCGAGCACGCTCACGGCGTGGGTGCAGAGGGGTCAAGTGGGGGTCAGCAGGACGAGATCTACGCCTTCGGCCTTGAGGCGTTGGGCGACCTCGGGTCCGGTTTGCTCGGCGACGACGGTGCAGTCGCGGAGGGCGCCCATGAAAGAGTAGTGGTTGGGGGCGACGGAGCCGATGACGCCGCGCTCGGCCAGTTCGCGCACCCGGTCCATGGGGAAGGTGATGTTGATGTCGCGGTAGATGGCGGTGCGGTCGAAGCCGATGCTGAAGTGGCTCTGCACGATGTCCGCCGGGTCGGAGTCGCTGGGGATGACGCGGTAGGTGGACTCGCCGCCGGGATGGTCGCGGTTGAAGGGCTGGTCGTCGCGCCGGTGGAGGCCGGCGGTGGTGACGATGGCGGCCGTGCTCTGCGACAGCGGCTTCGAGAGCGGGGTCCAGGGAGCGCCGTCGGCTTCCATGCAGGGGAAGAACTGGAGCATCTGGCGCTGGACTTCGGACAGGACGGACAGGCGGGGCATTTTTACATCTCCTCAACCGAGCAATGACAATACCCTGTAGACAAAGTCATGTACCTTGGGGCGCAGAATATCCAATTCTGCATCAAGCAAATCGTCATGGTAAAAGTGACGGTGAAATCTTTCGGCAAAGGCGAAGCCGTATTCGATTGATGGCTCGTCATGCTCGTCCGACAGTCGTTCTGCCGTATCTCTAAAGGAACCATGGCTACCGAGGCGACGACCACTTTGCATGGCTATAGCCATCAAGGCGTGCGTGGCGGCTCCCCAGAGTTTTTCCGATGCTTGAAGTTTGTCTCCGGATGCGAACTCCCGGTCCGAGGCATCCAGAAAAGCCAACGCGGTTCTTACGTGATCCTCCGTCAACATGCCTTGGCCAGCAGGCAACGGATAAAGTCTCTGGCTTTAGCACTGTCGTAGGCCAACTCCCGGTACTCCATGAAGTCCAACTTCGCGTTGTCCCGAAAGTTTTCGGCATACACGTACTTCAAGGATATTAGGCTGTCTCCTTCATCCTCGGCCAACTGTTCGATTGTGTTTCTCAAAGACAGGCGGGTCCCGTCGCAGTGCCAGCCTCGGTGAACGGCTACGGCCATAATCGCCTGGGCAGTTGCTTGCCAGATCATTTCGGAAGCCGACAAGTGCTTGCGGGACGCAAACTTCCGGTCTGACTCCGCCAGCAAATCCCGCGCATTCCGGGCATAATCCTGCGCCAACAATTGTGCTCTGTCAGCAGCCATAACAAAACTCCGAGCTTACTGCTTCCGGCTCCGGGCAGACGGCACCTTGCGCCCGGTTCGCTCGCCAATCTTGATGCCAATCCACAGCACGAGTAGAGCCAGACCAGTGAAACCCAGCATTATGGTGGTCGTAATGCCCACCACTTCCCAAGCGGTGACTCCCACCATCATAAACGCTCCTTTGGCGGGGATGGAGGCGAGCAGAGACAAACACGGGTTCGCCCCTCTCGCGCGATCCTGAGCGGGCGGGGCTAGTCGAACATGATGGCGCCGCGGCCGATTTCGCCGCGGTCGAGGTCGTCGTAGGCCTCGTTGATCTGGTCGAGGGTGTAGTGGCGGACCACCAGGTCGTCGAGGTTGAGCTTGCCGGACTGGTACAGGTCGACCATGACGGGCATGTCGGTGCGGGAGCGGGCGGAGCCGTAGTAGGAGCCGCGCAGGGTCTTCTCGTTGCGCACCAGGTCCACGGCGTTGATGCCGGCTTCCTGGCCCCAGGGGGCGATGCCGACGACGGTGACGATGCCCCGCTTGGCAGCCATGTCGTAGGCGGCCTTCGTCGTGTCGCCGCTGCCGAAGACCTCGAAGGTGTAGTCGGCGCCGCGTCCGCCGGTGAGTTGCTTGACCTGCTGGACGGGATCCTGGTCGGCGGCGTTGACGGTGTGGGTCGCGCCGAAGCGCATGGCGAACTCGAGCTGGGCCTCGCGGATGTCCACGGCGATGATCTGGCCGGCGCTGGCCAGGGCGGCGCCCATAATGACGTTGAGGCCCACGCCGCCGCAGCCGATGACGGCCACGGTGCTGCCGGCCTTGATCTCGGCGCTGTAGAGGGCCGCGCCGACGCCGGTGGTGACGGAGCAGCCGATCATGGCGGCCTTGTCCATGGGGATGGCGCTGGCGACGGGCACGACGCCGGTTTCGGGGAGCACGGCGTACTCGGCGAAGCAGGCCACCTTGCCCATGTGGTGGATGTCCTGGTCGCCGGCGTGGAGGCGGGTGGTGCCGTCGAGCAGGTTGGCGCCGGTGGCGGCGTGGAGGTCGCAGAGGTTGCTGTGGCCCTCCAGGCAGGAGCGGCAGCGTCCGCAGGCGGGCACGAAGGACAGGATTACCTGGTCGCCCTCGGAGGCGAGGGTGACGCCCGGGCCGGTCTGGACGACGGTGCCGGCGCCCTCGTGTCCCAGCACCACGGGGATGGCGATGGGGGCGTCGCCGTGCATGAAGTGGCGGTCGCTGCGGCAGATGCCGGCGGAACCGACCTTCACCAATACCTCGCCGGCCTTCGGCTCATCGAGGTCGACCTCGCAGATATCGAGAGGCTGACCAACTTCCCACAAAACGGCAGCTTTTACCTTCACAACAGGTCCCTCCTGACGGGTGACGGCGCGGATGGCCGCAGTTTGCGGTGCGCCGGGTACGGATAGCGCATCCATTGTAGATTACGGGGCGGGATACGGCTAGGGTGGGTGTGGTGGTACAATTCATCTGCACATTACAAGACAAGCACGTTTAACAAAATCCGCGCCCAAGCAGCTTTTTGGCGTTAACTGCCGCCGAGAGGTCTGTAGAAATGGCGACCAATGGGGGGCCGAACAGACTTCCACTTCTTGGAAAGGGTCGCTGTACGCAAGCATTCGGCATTCGTTATCCGAAGGGTTAATCTTTCCAAGAAAGATCTGTATCGTCGCCGACCTTGGGTTGCTTATCCACCCGCGAGTATCGCGTTGAATAGCAACGCTCGCCGTAAGGGGAGGTTAACAGCAATGACGATCAAACACCGAATGATACGATTGCCGCACATGGGCAATGCGTTTGCAGACGGCATGGCCAGCGTCATAGACTTTGGGGGTGGCTTGAACGCCTACCACACGCACCGGCTCGTCAGCATGTACGACAACCTGCGTTTTCGTCGACTACACGCACCATCCGGCGCGGAGGCGGAAAGCGAGGCCATCAGAATTGTCTGGGAAGAGGTTGGCCAGTGCCTACGAGACGCTATTGGAGCACACGCAAACGAACCTGTCGATGAGCATTTACCTGCGGAAGCATCCAGATGAGCGACACTGAGGCAAATAGCGACCTCAACCAGAATCAGCCGGCCCAACCGCCGGCTGATTCTCAAAGTGACCTGCCCCGGGTGGTTGTTGGCACTGAATGGCACGGACCGCTGCCGCCTCCGCACGTCCTTGCGGAATACGAGCGACAAATCCCGGGCAGTTCTGACCGGATACTGACAATGGGGGAGAAAGGTCAGCAACACCGTATGGACATGGAGCGGGAGCAGTTGAGTCTGGAGAGTTTGACGCTTCAGTCAGTGAACAAGGCTATCGCCAACGAACATTCACGTGGCATTTGGGGGATCGTGGCTGCGACGATCATCGCCCTATCTGGAATGGGCGTAGGAGGTTGGCTCACTTCGATTGGGCACGGCGGATTTGGACTGGGCTTCCTCTTCGTATCAATCGGCAGTTTAGTAGGTACTTTTCTATACCGCGCGTTGGAACGTCGGTCCTCGGTTCGGGTCCGAGACGAGGACGGCCCAGACGGTTAGGTGATCTCTAGTTTTGTCGTAGCTGTACCTAGGTCCCATGTATCGCCGGGCAGATGCCTACCGGGACGCTGACATGGTCACAGTGGATCAGGACACCAAGCGGGCGATGCAGCGGGTGGTTGTGGTTGGGACGAGCTGCTCGGGCAAGACGACGCTGGCGCGGCTGCTTTCGCGGGTTCTGGGAGCGCCCCACGTTGAGCTGGACGGTATCCACTGGATGCCCGACTGGCAACTCCGACCGGTGGATGAGGTCCGGCGGATGGTCGGCGAGGCTGCGAGTGCGGAACGGTGGGTGATGGACGGCAACTACAGTGCCGTGCGGGACATTGTTTGGGGACGGGCGACGGCCGTGGTGTGGCTCAACTACCCCTTCCGCGTGGTGCTGTGGCGGGCTTTGTCCCGCACCACCAGGCGGGTGATCACCCGCGAAGAGCTGTTCTCGGGGAACCGGGAAGGTTTCAGGCAGTCGTTCCTCAGCCGAGATTCGATCATCCTGTGGGCGATCACCAGCCACGGACAGATACGACGGAAGTACCGGCGGATACTGGACGACGGCGATTTCCCGCACCTGCGGGTGATCGAGTTGCGTGGTCCGGCGGAGGCGGAGGCGTTGGTTGCCTTGCTGGGAGCGCCGCCCCGGGTTGAATAGGCGAGGCGCAAGGCGAGTGGATTCCTGCTTGCGCAGGAATGACGGTTTTCTTGCGAGAGCACGGAGCGCTAGGCGGTTTGGACGCCGGCGGCGGCTTGCAAGCCCAGCTCTTCTATGGACTGCTCGCGCATGATGAACTTCTGGACCTTGCCGGTGACGGTCATGGGGAACTCGTCGGTTAGCTTGACGTAGCGCGGCACCTTGTAGTGGGCGATCCGGCCGCGGCAGAAGTCGCGGATTGATTCCTCGGTGGCGTCGGCGTCGGGCTTGAGGCGGACCCAGGCCATGACCTCCTCGCCGAAGCGCTGGTCGGGAACGCCGATGACCTGCACGTCGTCGATCTGGGGGTGGGTGTAGAGGAACTCCTCGATCTCCCGGGGATAGACGTTCTCGCCGCCGCGGATGATCATGTCCTTGAGGCGGCCGGTGATTTTGTAGTAGCCGTCCTCATCGACAGTGGCCAGGTCGCCGGTGTGGAGCCAGCCGTCGGCGTCGATGGCGTCGGCGGTGGCATCGGGCATGTTGTAGTAGCCCAGCATCACCATGCTGCTGCGGGTCTGGAGCTCGCCCTGCTGGCCGGCGCCGACCACCTGGTCGGTTTCGGGGTCAACAAGGCGGACCTCAACGTTGGGCAGCACCTTGCCCACGGTGGAGACGCGGCGCTCGATGCTGTCGTCGGCCAGGGTCTGGGTGATGACCGGCGAGGCCTCGGTGAGGCCGTAGGCGATGGTGACGCGCTGGGCGCCCATGCGGTCGATGACCTCGCGCATGACCTCGATGGGACAGGGTGACCCTGCCATGATGCCGGTGCGCAGGGACTGTAGGTCGAACCGGGCGAAGTCGGGATGGCTGAGCTGGGCGATGAACATGGTGGGCACGCCGTGGACGGCGGTGCAACGCTCGTCGGATATGGCCGTGAGGGTCTGGAGGGGGTCGAAGTGCTCGGCGGGAATCACCATGGTGGAGCCGTGGACGACGCAGTTGAGGGTGCCCATGACGCAGCCGAAGCAGTGGTAGAAAGGCACGGGGATGCAGAGGCGGTCGCGTTCATTCATCTCCATGCAGTCGCCGACGTGGAGGGCGTTGGACAGGATGTTGTGGTGGGTGAGGGTGGCGCCCTTGGGGTTGCCGGTGGTGCCGGAGGTGTACTGGATGTTGATGGGGTCGTCGGGGCCGCACTGGATTTGGCGGGCGCGGAGTTCGGATGGAGTGACCTGATCTGCTTTGTCCAGCAGGTCGCTCCAGCGCCACATGCCGTCGGGCGTTGCAGCCTCCGACTGGTCGTGGGGCGGGATGAAGATGAGGTGGCGCAGGTGCGGGAAGTTGGCGGAGTTCAGTTGGCCGGAGGGCGTTTCCAGCAACTCGGGGATGAGCACGTTGACCATGGCGACGTAGTCGGAGGTGCGGAAGCGACCGATGAGGATCAGGGCGGTGAGCTGGGACTGCTCCAGGAGGTAGGCCAGCTCGTGGGTGCGGTAGGCGGGATTGACGTTGACCAGGACGGCGCCGATCTTGGCAGTGGCAAACTGGGTGAGCACCCATTCGGTGTAGTTGGTGGCCCAGATGCCCACGTGCTGGCCCTTCTCGATGCCGATGGACATCAGGCCACGAGCGACGCGCTCGACCTCGGCGTGGAACCGGCGGTAGGTGAACCGGTCACCGGTGGCGGTATGGACGAGGGCCTCGCGGTCGGCATAGCGGTCGGTCTGCTGGTCGAGGATGTCGCCGATGGGGAGGCGGGTGTCGATGGTTGCAGCCATGGGAGGACCTCCTGAGGGTGTTATGCGCATTTCGTTCGCACGAGACATGTGCCAGTTCGCATGATGGATGTCTATGGGGTCATTGTAGGCCTTCCCGAAAAGTCGTTCCTGCCCAAGAAGTCCAGCACTTGCCCGAAAAGTGGGACACTTGCCCAAAAAGCACAAGGCGTTACCTTGCCCGAAAAGTCAGCAGTTTTGCGGATTTTTGTGGGCAAAGCTCCCGATTGGCGGAATTTCCGCCACCAACAAGCGAGTTGCGCACTTAAGGGCGCATTTTGAAGCCCGTAGACATACTGGGCAAAAGATCGACATCGAAGTTTTGCCTCGTCATTTCTGAGGCGATGAATGGGTATCGCCTGCTAAGATCCTCGAAGGTAGCCTTTTGTAGGCAGTATGCCCGAACTACCCGAACGCGTTCATCCACATAGTCCGAATCGGCGTTGAGCTGCAAGCGATCAATGGTAGCGGACACTAGCTCCCGCTCGCCTGGTGCCAGGGCAGGGCTCGGCCGAATGAGGAAGGTTCTGAAATCCAACTGAAACCACCCTTCGGGTATCGTGAAGGGATCAAGGACGTCCTGATGGTTATCTTTTCGATGGTTCAATCGAGCTCGACATAGTCTATAATTGTCCCATTCGTACGCGCTATGGGGATCCGTTTGTTTGGGTATGTAGTGGTCTACTGAACTGGATTCTGGTACTGAGCCTGCTGCTCTCAATGTAAAAGACCCGCAGTATGCGCACACGTCATCGTATGATGTGTGCAGATCCCCGAGCGCGTCCGCCCAATAGGAGTGGCTATTCCATTGGTTACCATTAGGATTGGGCACCCTGGCCAGAAATACCAAGCCGCGTTGACGGACGTTGGCATCAAAGTCGGGCGGTTCTGCGGCTTGCGTAACGGGGATCATTAAACAACTCCGTACGAATCCGCGAAAAAAATCCATCGTGTCCAAAATGGATCTTCTGGCGCGAGATGTTGCCTAAGTTGATTTGTGGCGCGTAGTACCGCGTTTTCGTCAGGGTCGTCCTTCATTTGCAGAGCGATAGCCTCTCGAATGACCCTCTCTCGTTCAGATGAGCCTGGGTGTTGGATCTCAAACAGATCGGAAGACAGCCATGAATCGATCGGTCCCCTCCTCTCATACTCACGCTGGCGAAACACGACCTGTCCTTCGGGATCAATGGAGATGTGAAACAGACGGTCCACGTTGGGATCCCATACCCCTTCCGTGGAAGCCATAACCAAAGGAGCATGAGTTGACACAATCCATTGGGCAGACATCTCATTGTGCAGTTTTTGAGCCACTCCCAGCAAGCCAGGCAGGAAGACACGTTGCCATCTCGGGTGCAGATGTGCCTCAGCTTCGTCGATCAGCACAACCATCTGCCGTTCCTCCGGCCTTCCCTGGTGGTGTGCATGGACCTTGTGCTCTTCCCAGACCCATACAAGCAAATAGGCTAACGTGATGATCCTCCTGATTCCGGCAGATTCAAACGGAATAGGTACGTCCCCGTACGGATGTTTGAAGGTAGGGATTTCTCGTGGGTCATACGGTATACGCACTGGCTTGGCCAAGGCAAGCGGACCCAAATCGGGGGGGTATACTTGATTAAGTACTGCCTGGAAAACTTCGAACCCCGGATAGAGGTCCGGCCGTTGCTGCCAACGGACGAGGTCCCGGATCAGGCCTTCAATCTGTCCCTGTTTGCCCTCCCACACCTCTTCTCTGGTAAATTTGATCCCGGACCCGCGACTGAGGGGGGACTGAGGCGAGGTGCGGTTGGCCGGATCCCAGATCGCGAACGAACCATCTACGCGGGCATATACGACGAGGCATGGCAGGCCAGATTCATCCGAGGCAAGCTGCCAATCACCTCCCACATATTCGGCAACGACGGGGCGCGAACTCACGCCGCCTTCGACTAAAAATTGGATGCTTGGTGTTCTCCCAGGTGTGGGATCGAGTGGCGTCGGTCGTAAATCTACCCAATCTCGGGTTAGTGCCCACCAGGCTAAATCCAAAAGGAACGTCTTGCCCAACCCATTGTCTCCAGTGATCAGATTCATGCGTTTCGCGGGGGCGAACACGGTTCGTAAAGTTGGCCCCAGAAATGCCGTTTCCAAATGCCTCAAAACCCCGCTGTTTTCGGCTGGAACGTCGGGTGGGCGGGAAAACGATTCCAATATCTGATGCCATGATACTGGTTGAGGCTGGAAAACCTGTTGGTCGGGAATTTGTGAGTAAGGTGACATCTCAAAAAGTGCCGACAGTTCATCAGTGCTAATTTCGTAATCGTCCATAATGCGGTCAACGACATCCACTCGGACGACATCGTCATCCCAAGGCTCGTATTTGTACAACCATACCGCAAGATGGAACAACGGCAACTTCTGGGAGTTGCGAGGCAACTTTGAGGCCAAACGTCTCACGTAATCTTCATGCCAACCCCATGAGTTGCGGTTGCGCTCGTGCAGGAGCGCTTCCCGGAACGTCTGTGTATTTATGGACTGGAGTGAGGTGCTTGCGTATTTTGGACTGGACCAATCCTGGTCTCTCCGAGTCTGCCTGTCGACCCGCAAAAAATGTTCAGACCCGGGATGGACTCGGAAGTGCTGGTTGAGAAATTCTCTGGTGGCCGCGTCGAGGCCGAAACCCGTTGTAGACCCTACCGGAACTTGGGCTTGCTTCAAAACCAAAAAGGTCGTGGAAAAAAACACGCTGTACGGTCTCAAAACAGTCAGCGCTTCTTGGATCTGGGTATTCGTGAAGTATTTCATGCTACAACAACGCCAATTCACGGCGGATATAGTCGCAAAACGAGCTGTTCAACTCTACGCCGATAGCAGGACACCCCCGCTGTAGCGCTACGCGCATCGTGGTCCCGCTACCACAAAATGGATCCAGTACCGTGCCGCCCTCAGGGCAGCCCACCGCCAAACATTGTTCCACCAACTCGTCAGGGAAAGGGGCTGTGTCTTTTGCTCCGTTCAGTTTGGTATGTGCAGGAATCGTCCAAACGTCTTCCGTTCCATCTTGAGGCAATCCCGATTTATCGAAGAAATAATAACGTGATTTGACGAAGAAAAAAATATGCTCATAACTCCGCGAGGGCCGATCTTTCGCCGGCTCGTATAGCGAATGGGGTCGTCGCCAGACGATAGGAGACCTCAAAACCCAATTTCTCTCAGACATTTCGATCGCGACCCGCCAAGGTATCCCGATCACTGATTTTTTCTGTAGGCCTATCCCTAAGCCCCCACTTTTGTCCACTGCCCGTAAACCTATTCTGCGTTTTGAGCTTTTTCTATCGGAACCTTGGGGTCGTCCTTTCCCAGAATAGTAGGTGTCGCCCAAATTCAAAAAAAGCGTGCCAGACGGTTTCAGGACACGGAGCACCTCTGCCATCACCTCGACGATGGCGTTCACGTAATTCTCCACTGTCTCTTCTTGACCGATTTGCCCGTCAACCTGATAATCACGCAACCAGAAATAAGGTGGGGACGTGACCACGCAGTCGATCGACTCATCGTCGATCCGACGCAGGGCTTGATTCGCTTGCCCGCAAAACAACTGCCAAGGCGACGGGGCTGTCCCGGACCATTTTGTAATCTCGGCTCCGGTTTCGGCGTCCCGCAGGATTTCAGGGGCTGATGCTGACAATGTTGACATGCCAGGAAAGTGATCCGCCGTTTTTCGCGCTGCGGTGTCAGCCCTGCTACTACCCATTTGAGGTGGGAACAATCCTTCGTCTGCTGTCAGTGGGCGCGATTCGACCATCGGCGAGGTCCGCTTCAAGCGAAGGCGGCCAACCAAAGCCGCAGCCAGTTTGCGGATCGAGCAAGTCCGCGGTTCGGGCATTTTAGGTTGCGTACCTTAGCGAGTCAAATGAAGCGTTGCCGCCCAGGGCAATCGCGTCTTAATATGATTTTTAGAAATGTGCTAATGTCCGGGGA
>JAPPMU010000067.1:2713-7480 GCA_028873965.1 Chloroflexota bacterium | reverse complement strand
TACAACTGCCGTTCGGAATCGACTATGCCTGAGCCGCCGCCACCGATCGTTGCGGGACCCTCCCCCGGAGACCATGTCTCGAAATGCGGCTGCCCAAGCACGCCGATGGCTTCGGGAAGCTCCCCGCGCCCGAGTTCCGCCAGGCTCTGCGGGCGAACGTCGAAGACCATGATGCGATACCCGGGCGGGCCGAGGCTTGCATTGTCGGTCACGAACAGGCGCTGGTTGACCTCGTCGACCGAACCGCCGAAGGGAAAGTTCAGGTAGGTCCGGCCGAGCGGCGCAAAGGCGAAGCCGCGCCCGATGAGATTGCGGCCGATGCCGTAGTCGGCGTGACGCTGCTCGGGCAGCCCGTCATCGCCCAGCGGGTAGATGTCGTAGCGGGAGTTGCCGTGATGTCCGATAAAGAGGCGGTTGTTGACCTTGTCCAAGGCCACGCTGCCGGGTCACCAGACTCCGTGGCTCGTGCCTCCCCCATTGGCCACGCCGCCGATGAACGTGGGATTGCCGGCGATATCGTCGGCCCCCAGCGTGTCGCTGGCGGGAATTCCGGTCTGCTGTGCTTGAGCGGCGCAGACACCCAGCAGCCCTGCCAACAAAAAAGATACTCTGCCCATTGTCTCCCTCCCAGTCTCTGACCTGGAATTCCGATCACATCATACGTCGGGCGTGCATGACGTTAACCGGGCCGGCATCATAGTGCCCCGTACACCATCCGTCTGCCCACCGGGCAAAGCTCCTTTGTGAATGGAAGTCGTCATGCTCATCGCAAGATCATCGAGTGCAACTCGCCCTGAGGCGACAAAACGCTCAGTTCGCCATCGTAGCTCTGGCGGTCGGTGTTGATCAGCACGATCTCCGTCGCCTGACCGTCGCCATTACGAAACACCGGCAGGATGATTTCGCCCGATGCGGTTTCGGGTGTTGCCTGCAAGGGTACGTCAGTCACGATCATCTCGTCGTCGATGGTCACCGTTGTTTCCTGCAGAGTCAGCGAGACCGCGGAATCGGCAAATACGCGCAGCGTTCCCCGGATCGGGCTTCGGCCGAATACCTCTTCCAGGGATAGCTGCGTCCGCTCACCCAGGGGCACGGTGCGTTCGTAGCTGGCGTTGGACTCGCCGTCGATATCAAACAACTCGAGGTACAGCGTGGCGTGGACGAGGCCCTCGTTCACGATGCTCAACTCGGCGTCGATATCGCCGTGATGAAGGACGTCCGGGTAGGTGTCCACCGGTGCCCAGAACAGCGTGCCTTCCTGGTGCGACGTCACGATATGTACACTGCGTAGGCTGCCGTCGCGTCGCGACGATGTTGCCAAAGCAAACGATGCCGGTGCAACGCCCTCAAGAGCCGTCACGATGCCCCTGCCGGTAAGCAGCGGCTGAGCGCTCGACGGAGACTCGTGAACGAACACTCCGCCGGCCTCGATCTCGTAGGCCACCGGCGCCTGGCCGGTAACCAGGAGTTCGCCTCTGACCGGCCGGTCGTCCGTGTTCATCAACACGAAATCGATGTCATGCCCCGCTCCCGTCGTCAACACAGGAAGCACCCTCCGCTGGGTGGCCTGTCCCGACGGCGTACCCTGACCACCCACAAGCGGGGCCGGCACCAGCAGCATGTCGCCGCGTCTATCGGGGACTTCCAGCAGGCCGGTGACGGCCACGCGCACGTCCGCTGCGACATGCAGTACGCCGTGCAGCGACCCGCTGCGCCCGTCAAATAGCCTCGACGCCCTTTCGAGCAACTGCGCTTGTGCGGGGATGCGGCGCGTTTCGCTCAGGCGATCCCCGTCGAGGCCCTCAAACTCCAGCCGGATATCCGCCGCTTCCGAATGGGTGTTTACAAGGGAAACCAGTACGTCGCGCCCATACCGGGCGTCCACGTAGAGCGATGCCGAACTCACCGCCGCAGCCGCGGGCAGGTACGCCGCCGAGATTAACTTCCGACTCTCCCGCTCGCTCTGGTCATGCATGACCGGCCGAGTCGCAAGGTGTGTGCTAAGCCCTGCCAGCCGACCCGGTTCGCCAAGCCTCGCCACTGCGTATCCCGTCTCCAGCGGCTGCGGTCCGGTGGAAAGATGCGCATCCAGCGAGGCGTAGCGCAGATTCGAACGCGCCGGAAGATCGATGCGATAGCTCTCACGCGGCAGCGTGAACACCGTCATCCGCCCGTTCAGGCCCTCCGTCTGGAACAGCCGCTGATCGGCGGCGTCGATATAGCTGCCGCGCGGATCGTGCAACCGGTCGGGATGGTGCCTCGGATCGCCGGGACCGGATCGGGCGTGGTCAAGATCCGGCTCACCGATAACCGAGATCGCCTCGGGCAGGTTCTGCATCCGGTCCGGGTGCACATCGAAGACAAGAACGCGCTGGTGACCCTTGTCGGTGACATACAGGCGATCATTCCGCGAATCGTATGAGATGCCGTCGGGCTGGCGAATCCTGCGACTCGAGATCGCCGGCTCTTCGCTTGTGAAATCCGATTGACCGATCACATGAGACGCCGCCTGACCGTTCTCGAGTCGGTCCGGATGCACGTCAAAGACCAGCACGCGATTCTGGAACGGTACTTCGACGAACAGCCGCTGATGGTTCTCGTCCACCACCAGGTCGCCAGGCAGGTTCCAATGCGTGTCGGACAACCCCACCTGCGTTGACGTGAAGTCATCCTGGCCCAGGACGGCCAGCGCGTCGGCGCCGTTCTCGATCCGGTCCGGATGCACGTCAAAGACCAGCACCCGGTGATTGCTGCCGTCGGTGACGAACAACCGCTGGGTCGACTCATCCATGGACAGTTCGGCCGACCGGCCGCCGGAGGGACCGATACCGCGGCCGTCCCGGCTGCCAAAGGAAATCCGGTTGCGCACCGCTGCGGGCTCATAGGACGTGAAGTCCTTCTGCCCGAGCACATGGGAGGCCGGCATTCCGCTCTCGACCCGGCCCGGCCTCATGTCGTACGCCAGCACCCGGTTGTTCCACGAATCGGCGACAAACAAGCGTTTGTGGGACTCGTCGTATTCCACTGCCAGGGGCAGCTTGATGGTCGTTGCATCCCGGCCCGGCAGCAGCACCGTGCTGGCGGGGTCCTCCTGGCCGAACACCCAGGTGGCGCCGCGCTCCAGCAGGCGATTCATGCGATCGAGCTTGAATATCATCACGCGGTGGCTGTAGTTGTCGCTCATGATGAGGCGATGGTCCACGGTATCCACCGTCACGTCCCTGCCCTGGGTCCACGCGCGAGGCGTGATGCGGGCGTTGGCCGAGCGCGCCAGGAAATCCGGGTCCCCGTCCGGGTTGATGTGGCCGATCTGGCTGATCATGGGTGTCAGCGTCTGCTGCATGCGGTCGGGATGAATGTCGAAGATATTGATCCGGTTGCCCGCGGGGTAGCCGTCCGGCACGTAGGCCATCTGCCGCTCGGTGTCGACGGTGACCCGCGTCATCGTGAGCCGAGTCTGCGTAACGGCGGGATCCGTGCTCTCGAAATCCGGCTGCCCCAGCACCGCGATGGCGTCGGGATTGGAAGGGCCCTCCAGCCGGGCCGGTGACACGTCGAACATCATCACCCGGTTCCTGGTGAAGGAACCCACCAGCAGGCGATCGAATTCGTAGTCCACCGAAATGGGGCCATTGCTGAACTTGCGCAGGTCATCGTTGGGCTCGTTGGACTCCCAGTCCGGTTGTCCGAGCACTGCAAAGGCCTCGAACCCGGTGACCCGATCAAGGGCCTGGTCGCTTACGTCGAAAACCATCACCCGGTTGCGGTCCACCACGAACAGGTTCTCCCGCTGCGGGTCGTAGGCCAGGCCGTTCGGACTGCTCAGCCCGCCGGCGCCGGTGCCTGCCTCACGGGTGTAGAAATCCGGCTGGCCGATGACGGCGATGGCGTCCACGCCGGTCTCGAGACGTTCCGGGTCGATGTCCCAGACCAGCACCCGGCTGTTGCCGCGGTCGGAGAAGAACAGCAACTGGCGTTCCTGGTCCACCAGCCCGGTCCCGGACCCGCCGATCTTGGCCGGGCCCACGCCCAGGTCCCACGTATGTTCGTCCGGCTGGCCAAGCGTCGCGATGACATGGGGCAACTCCTTGCGTTCAAGTTCTGCCAGCGATTCAGGACTCAGATCGAATACCATGATCCTGGCGCCGCGCTCGGTCTGCAGGTCGGAACTGTCGGAGACGAACAGCCGCTGATTGACCGAATCGAACGTGGCCTGTCCCGGGAAATTGGTCTCGTCGGTGCCCAGCGGCGCGTGGGCGAACCCGCGCCCGATCAGCGGACGGCCGACGCTGAAATCGGCATGCGTCCGCGCCGCCAGGCCGTTCTCGTCAAGTTGGTAAACGTCGTAGCGGCTGTTGCCCGGCGCCGCGACCATCAGTCTGTTGTTGACCTTGTCCAAGGTCACGGCACTGGGTCACCATACGCCGCTCGAGGTACTCCCGCCGTTGGCAACGCCGCCGATGAAAGTCGGGTTGTAGGCCAGATCATCGCCCCCCAGCGCGTCGCTGGCGGGTATGCCGGCAAATTGACCCCGTGCGGCAAATGACAGAGCCACCAAAGTTATCAAGGCGAGCAAGCGCATCGTTACTTCCCCCATGTATCCATGCGCAGGTGCGCGCAGAAGCAAGCGCGTCCGGCATGACCGCTGACATGTACTGACCCGTACACAACATCCGAGTATGGACTAACGAAACTGTCCGGGCAATGAGAGCGGAATGCCTTTTGGACCCGCAGATTACTTTCACTTCCGCCTTGCCATTGAGTTCG
>JAPPMU010000067.1:0-2613 GCA_028873965.1 Chloroflexota bacterium | reverse complement strand
AACTCGTTCGCCGAGATCTTCAAGGACATGACCATCACCAACGGCAGCATCGCGCTGCTCAATACGGAGAACGGCACCTCGCCGACCACGTCCATCAACCTGCGTGGCGTCGGGCCCCGGGGGACCCTGGTGCTCCTGAACGGCAAGAGACAGACCGTTGACGGATCCACCGGCGGTGGCGGTACGGTGGCCGTGGATATCAACAACCTGACCCCTTCCATCATGGTGGAACGGGTTGAGATACTGACCGACGGGGCTTCGGCCCTTTACGGCAGCGACGCCGTGGCGGGCGTGGTGAACCTTATCACGCGCGACAACTTCGAAGGCGCCGAGGTGGCTGTACGCGGTCTCAATACCGACCGCTCGGGAACCAGCGAGTTTACGGTGAGTGGAGTCTTCGGCGCCCAGGGCGAAAACACCAGCGTCGTCGCCGGATTCGACTATACGGACCGTGACTTGCTCGACGTTGAACAACTCTTCGATGAAGACCGCCTGTTGATCTCGATCCAGTCGAGCTTCGGCAATCCGGGCAGCCTGCAACCGCCCAGCGCCATGGGGGCGGGCGGCCGCTTTCCCGATCCACTGTGCGGCAGCGAGGAATTGGGCGGGGGACTCAGGGCAGGTATTCCCGTCACGGGCATGGGACCGGGCCGTTGCGGACTGTTGCTCAGCTTCGGGCGCAACATCGTCTCGGAAACCGAACGGCTGGTCGGCCTGGCCACCATCGACCACACCTTCAGCGACAACCTGAGGGCGGAGGTCGAAATGGGTTTTGCACAGGGGCGATTCGGCCGCCACTCGGGATACGGCTTCCCGATCAGCGGCCCACGGCCCGTCGTGCCGGCCACCAATCCAGGCATCATCGCCGAGAACGCGCGTTCCGGATTGCCTATCGCCGACTACGCGCTCTGGTACCGCATGGGCAGCCCCATCCAGGAGGCCGTCACGAACCTCTCAACGCAGGACACTTACCGCCTGACGGGGTCCCTGATCGGTGACATCAACGACAATTGGCAGTGGTCCGCCATCACGACATGGTCGGAAAACGACACCGTGGTGATCCAGGGCGACACGCTGGCTGACCGCCTGAGTCTCGCCCTCAATTGCCAGGGACTCGCAACCCGCGATGCATGCTGGAACCCATTGGGCAACGCTCATCTGGCGTCACCCGGCGACCCGAACTACAACAACCCGGAATTGTTCAGCTGGATCTTTGCGGAGCGAATCAACAGCGGTAACGCCGAACTGACCACCCTGGACCTGGTGCTGACAGGCAGCCTTGGGGAGTTGGCGGGTGGACCCACGGGAATTGCCGTCGGCGCCCAGGTCAGGAACCAGAGCTTCAACATCGACTGGGATACCCTCAGCAACGACGGAGCGTTCAGTTTCTTCAGTACCCCGCTGCTGGATTACGAGGGAGACCGCGACGCGGATGCCCTGTTCGGCGAAGTCGTGTTGTTTCCCGCCGAGGACCTGGAAGTTCAGCTTGCCGCACGGTTCGAGGACTATGGCGAGGTCAGCTCGACGGATCCCAAGATTGGCGTGCTATGGACTCCGGCAGACAATCTCTTCTTCCGGGCGACGGCGGGCACGTCCTTCCGGGTTCCCGGCGAACTGCAGATCTTCGGGGCCACGCTGGGCCGCGGCGCCCAGGCGACTCTCGGCGGTGAGTTGATCGATGCCCGCGCCATTACCGTCGGCGATCCCAACCTGCAACCGGAACAGGCCGACAACCTGACCCTTGGCTTTACCTGGGACGTGACCGACAACTTCACCCTGGACGTCAACTACTGGAGCATCGATTTCCAGAACCTGGTGGTGGCCGAGGATGCGACCGTGCTCTACAACCAGGACATCGCCGACGGTACGTTCAACGATCCGCGCATCGTTCTGGACCCGAATGCGGGCACGCCCACCTGTCCGGCGCCCTGCAACGTGGTCAGCGAGCTGGTGGCCCAGGATATCGTTCGGTTCGAACTCAGCTACATCAACCAGGACTACCTGGATACGGACGGCGTCGATTTCGACTTGAACTGGACTTTCGAGTCCGGCGGCAACGAATTCGGACTCGGCTTCCAGGGCACTAAAACGCTGACCTACGACCTCACCTCCGAGGACCGGGTGTTCCGCGGAGTCGGATCTCACAACAGCTCGAACCTGGGGGCGCCGACGCCGGAGTGGATGGGTATCGCGCGATTCGACTGGCGCCGGGGCGACCATTACGCCAGAGCGACGCTTCGCCACATCCCCTCGCTGTTCGAGGATGCACCGGCCGCGCAAGGCATTACCGAGGAGTTCGCCTACACCACGCTGGATTTGCTCTACAACTACATCCTGCCCGGCGGCTCCGGAACGTTCACCGCCGGTGTGATCAATGTGGCTGACGAAGAGATTCCCCGAAAGGGCCAGACCTTCCTCACCGCCAATACACTGGTCCACGACCCGCGGGGTCGAATGTTCCGGGTGGGCGCCAACTGGGGCTTCTAGCTCACGTTGAGGGACCGCTGAAGATACCGGCCGGGGGGGGGGGGGGGAGGGCCCCCCCCCCGCGGGGGGGGAGAAAAGGGGGGGGGGGGGGTTTTGTAAAGGGGATTTTTATTTTAAAAAAAAAAA
>JAPPMU010000036.1 GCA_028873965.1 Chloroflexota bacterium | reverse complement strand
CTCGGCTGTTCAATCATCTGCTTCCGGCGCTTGAACCCTTTCTGTTAGGGGTTCTTAGGACCCTCGTCAACCGCCCCAAACCTCCCGCGCCACCTCGGCCACCAGCTCCAGTTTGCGCCACTGGTCGTCCTCGGTGAGCAGGTTGCCCGCCGCCGTTGACGCGAACCCGCACTGCGGGCTCAGGGCCAGGCGCTCTACCGGCACGTATCCGCTGGCCTCCTCGATGCGCTGCAGCAGGTAGTCCCGCGACTCCACCGTTGCCTCCTTGCTGCTGACCAGGCCCAGCACGACCATCTTGTCGTCGGGCATGAAGCGCAGCGGCTCGAAGGTGCCGGCGCGCTCCGTGTCGTACTCCAGCAGGAACCGGTCCACCGCCAGGGAGCCGAACAGCCGCTCGGCGATGGCCTCGTAGCCGCCCTCGGCGTACCACTTGCTCTGGTTGTTGCCCCGGCAGATGTGCATGGCGATCGTCGCCCCGGGCCGCTGCGCCCCTTCCAGGCAGAAGTTGTCCGCGTTCACCGCTTCCTCGAACATGGCATCCGGGTCCTCGCCCAGTTCCCGCAGGTGCTCGCGCCAGCGCGGGTCCACGTAGTAGCTGTAGCGCGGCGCGTCGATCTGGATATAGTCGACACCGGCATCCAGCAGCGCGGCGATCTCCGCCTTGATGAACCCGGCGATTTCCCACAGCAGGTCCGAGCGGGTGGGATAGAATTGATCCGACACTCCGGGCTGGTAGCTGATGGCCGGAAACTGGCTGGGGCTGGGCAGCGTCATCTTCACCGGTCCCGGCGCGTGCTCCTGCACGAACCCCCACTGGTTGTCGGTGAGGCCGCGCACCTGTCGCAGCTTCGCGCCCACCACCTGCCGCGTGCCCTGCTCGGTAGGTTCGCCGCCCGGTCCCTGCCAGACTCGCACCACGGCCGGCCGCTCCGGCATGACGAAGCCGTCCACCGCCTCGATCAGATCGTTCTGGAACCCGGTGCGGCGAAACTCGCCGTCGGTGAAAACGGCGACGCCGGCGGCCCGCTGCCGCTCGATCGCATCGAGAATGGCCGCATCCTCCACGGCGCGCAACTCGTCCGCGGCCAGCCGGCCCTCCTGGAAGGCTCGTCGCGCCTCGTGCACCGAGTCCGGTCGCAGCAGGCTCCCCACATGGTCAGCGCGATACGTTTCCGCCATTGGTTTTCCCTCCTGAACCGATGACCGTTATGCCTGGTGTACGCGCCGAGACGCCAACGGATCTATTCCTCCAGGTATTTCTCGCCCCACTTGTCCAGATACACCACGTCGGACAGCGGCCCCCGGCGCACCGGCCCGAAGTTGCCCATGGGGTAGCCGATGGGCAGGATGGCGTAGGAGTGCACCCCTGGCGGCAGGCCCAGGATCTCCTCCACCTCCTTCTCGTGGCGCAGGTGCCGGCTGGTCAGAGTTGAGCCGAGGCCCAGCGCTCGGATCGCTAGCAGCATGTTCTGCACTGCGGGGTAGATGGACGCGCCGGCCGAGCGCGACGGCGGCTCCGCTCCGTCGTCCTGGCAGGCTACGATCCATACCGGCGCCTCGTGGTAGTGCTCGGTCAGGTACTCCACCGCGTCGTGCTGCCGGCGATACCGCCCCGGGCTGGAGCCGGGAGGCGGCTCGCTGCCCCGGTAGCGCGGGCCGACCACCTCGTCGAACGCCTTCTGGTACCACTTCTGCACCTGCTCCTTGATGCTGCGGTCCTTGACCACCAGGAACCGCCAGCGCTGGTTGGCCCCGCCGTTGGCGGCCCACTGACCAGCCTGCAGTATGCGATGTATCAGCTCGTCGGGGACCGGGTCCGGCTTGAGCCGCCGCATTGCCCGGGTGGTGTGCATGATGTGAAACAGATCGGTGGATTCCGTCATTGGGTGTACCCCTCCAGTTTGTTGCCCGTCCAGCCTGTCATCGCGAGGAGCGCAGCGACGCGGCGATCTCGATCTTGTAGCAACTCCGTTACCATGACGAGATTGCCGCGCTGCGCTCGCAATGACACCTTGGTTGTGGTGGCAACTCGTAACTTGATCCTCTCAGTCGAAACGGGGCGGCCGCTTTTCCAGGAACGCGGTCATCGCCTCGTGAGGGTACGGCGCGGCGAACCCCAGGGCAAAGGCATTGATGGTGTACTCCGCCGACTCCGCCTCGCCCAGCTCCAGCCACCTGGCCACGATGTCCTTCTGCGATGCCAGCACGGGCCGGGCCATCCCCAGGAACTCCCGGGCCACTGCCATCGCCCTTTCGTGGACTGCGTCGTGCTCAACCACCTCGTCGACCAGGCCGATACGATGCGCTTCCCCGGCGTCGATGATCTCGCCGGTGAGCAGCATCTTTCGCGCCCGGCCCAGGCCCACCGTCGGCGGCAGCAGCGACGCCTCGATCACCGAGGGCAGACCCACTCGCACCTCTGGCAGCCCGAAGATTGCGTCGGCGGACGCGATGCGGATGTCGGCGGCCAGCGCCAGCTCCAGCGCGCCGCCCAGGCACGGCCCCTGTATCGCGGCCACCACGGGCACGGGTACGTCCAGCAGGATGCGTGCCGCCCGGTGAAGGCTGCGGATGAACCGCTCCGCCGTCAGCGGGTTCAGGTCCTTCATCTCGCGCAGGTCCACGCCGGCGGAGAACGCCCGCTCCCCGGCCCCGCGCAGGATGATGGCCCGCACGTTCGGATCGCTGCCGCACTCCTCAACGCGGTCCCGCAGGTCCCGGAACACCCCCGGCCCCAGCAGGTTCAGGTGAGTGCGACCGTGTATGGACAGGGTGGCGATGCCGTCCTGTTGTTCGACGGATACTCCGGTTGCTGAATCGAACTCTCGCGAGTTATCCACTTGTACCAACCTTTGACACCCCATATTTAGCCAGGACTGCATCCACGAAAGGCTTGAGCACCAGCTCAGCGCATTCGATGTACAGCCCAACCACTTCGCACTCGTTTTCCTGGTCGTAGAAAACCACCACGTCTTTGGCGACGTTGTCGCCTTCTCCCAACGGTTTGCCGTTGGTAACGTAGAGCGTTTCGGTGTCCGGGTAATACTTCACGACGGGCTCGTTCTGCTGATGATTCACAGTTGATTGAGTCATGAGAATCCTTGACAGGTGTTAGAGCCTGTTAGCGTTTACCGTCATTCCGGCGAAAGCCGGAATCCAGAGAGTACATAACAATGCCAACGTGCCTGTTGCAACCGTTTTCCTGGGTTCCTGCTTTCGCCGGAACGACGGTGTGATTTTCGAAATATCAACGCGACCTAGTCGCTCGCCCCAGCGGCCGCCGCCACCGGCTCCCGCGCACCGGCGCCAACCGCGCTCTCGATGAACCGCAGCACCTCAAAGTTGAAGATGTCAGGCTTCTCGAAATAGACCGAGTGGCCGGCCTCGGGTACCCGCAACAGACGTGCGCCGGGGATGGCCCGCACGCCGGCCTCGATGACCTGCGGCGGCGAGATCTGGTCGTCCTCGCCCACGAAGAACAGGGTGGGAACCTTGAGGTTCGCCAGTTGTTCCGCGCTGGGACCGGCCGCCGTGCCGCCCGGCGGCGTGTGACGCGGCGGGTTGGTGCGCGACACCTGGAGGTACAGGTTGGCCAGGTTGGGCTGTCGCTGCACGAACAGGGGCGATACCGCCCGGTAACCGATGTCGCCGCTGGCCGCCGGGTTGTTGGCCTGCTGGGCCGCCCAGATGCGCTGCTGCTCGACCACCTCCGGCACGTTCATCCCGCCCACCGTGTCGGCCATCACCAGGCTCTTGACCCGGTGCGGATAGGCCACGGCAAATCCCAGCATCGTCCGGCCGCCCATGGACTGCGCCACCAGGTGCGCCGACTCGATGCCCAGGTGGTCCAGCAGGCCGCGCAGGTCGTCCACGAAGGAGTTCATCCCCGGGCCGTCGGGCTCGTCGTACGAGTGGCCGAACCCGCGGTGGTCGAAGGTCACGCACCGGTACTGCTGGGAGAAGAATGGTATCTGCTGCCACCAGCTCAGCAGGTTGCCGCCGGCGCCGTGGGCGAACACGATGGCCTCGCCCTCGCCGTAGCTCTGGTAGTGCAGGTCAATTCCGTTGATTCGCGCGCTGCTCACGATGCACCTCCGGGATGGTCAATATCGATGCGTTACTTTACTCACTTGCCATGGGTTTGTCATTGGGAGCACCCTGCGGAAGGGTCTTTCGGCTTTCCCGATTGTCATACGAGTTACGCACTTGAATTCACCAACCCGTCATTCCGGCGAAAGCCGGAATCCAGGGACTTGGTGGTAAATCAATTTCGACCAAAGTTAACGATGTCGGTTATTGGGTTCCCGCTTTTGCGGGAACGACGGCGCATAATCTGCCCAACTGCGTAACTCCTGTGTCATTGCGACCCCGCACTTGATGCGGGGGTGCAAGCTCGTTGGGGTAGCCGGGCGTCGCTGCGACAACGAGATCGCCACGTCGCTACGCTCCTCGCGATGACAGGCTGGGTACGCACCAGGGCAATCCCGCCGTCCGTATGCGCTGCCAGAATAGAGTCCTGTGATATTCGTCATCATCCTTTATGCCTTGTGCATATATTCACCAAAGGCGTAAAATGCGCCCGGATGCGCAACGCCAATCGTCGCGTTGCGTCGTTTTCCTTAATCGCCATGTCCAGCAACTCTGCACCGTCCGCCGGGCGCCGGTTCGGTATTCTGCCGTCCAACATTTACTACGGCTGGTACATCGTCGGCATCACCGGCTTCGTGATGACCATCGCCACGGTGCCCATGTTCCACGCCATGACGCTGTGGGCGGTGGCGTTGGAAACCCAGTTCGGCTGGAAACGGGGCGCTCTGTCCATGGCCCTGACCCTCACCCGGATTGAGGGGGGCCTGATGGGCCCCATTGAAGGCTACCTTACCGACAAGCTGGGTGGCCGCAAGATGGTGTTGATCGGTTTCATCATCCTGGGCTTCGGGTTCCTGGCCTTCTCCCAAATCGGGGCCGAATTCTGGCCGGTTTCGCCTCTCTACACCTTCTACTTCGCCTTCATGATCATGGCCCTGGGGCAGGGCATGGGCAGCTGGGTGCCCATGATGACGACCATCAACAACTGGTTCTCCCGGCGGATGGCATCGGCGATGGGCTGGGCCAACTGGATCAGCCGGGGCGGCGCTTTGATCGTCGTGCCCCTCATCGGAGTCGGCATCGGCAGCGCCATCGGGTGGCAGGGCACGGCCCTGATTATCGCCATCGTGGTATTCGTCTCCGCCTTCCCGCTGACGTATTTCATCCGCAACCAGCCGGAGGACATGGGCCTGCAGGTGGATGGGGAAGCCGCGTCCGCGTCGCGAACCCAGCGTGGCTCTTCCGCGCCCCAGGGCTTGACTGCCCAGCAGGCCGTGCGCACCTCGGCATTCTGGCTCATCGCCGTGGGTCATGGCCTGACCAGCATGATCATCCTGGCCATCATGACCCACCTAGGCCTGTTTTTGCACGACGCCGGATTCGGCGGGCACACCGCGTGGGTGGTGACCACCTACACTTTTGTGGCCATGTGGGCGCAGCTCATCGGCGGCTACGTCGGCGACCGGTTCCCCAAGCGCGTCAGCATCTTCATTTTCACCACTATCCAGGCCGGCGCGGTGGTCCTGTTGACCTTCAGCACCCACCTGTGGATGTTCTACGCCTTCGCCGTGACCTTCGGCTTTGGATTCGGTGGCCGGAACCCGCTGACCACCTCCATCCGGGGCGAGTACTTCGGCCGGGGCAATTTCGGCAAGATCCTGGGCATCAGCACCATCCCGATGAACATCCTCCTGCTGGCGGCCAGCCCCTTCGCGGGATATATGTACGACTGGCAGGAGTCCTACACCGTGGCGTTCCTGGTGCTGTCGGGGTTCAACTTCCTGGGCGGCATCTGCTTCCTCTTCGCCAAGCGTCCCCAGATCCCGACGGCCCCCGCGGCCGCCGTTCCCGTGCCCGCCCCGGCGCCCGCCGCCGGCGACTCGTAAATCGCCCGCCGGTTATATTGTCAGAAGCAGGATTTACGGGATTTTGTGATTGGACAGGATTGAGAGATCTCTATCACGGAACGGTTCCAATCCCGGTAATCCATTAAATCCTGGGCATCCTGCTTCTGACAATTCGCCCGTAGGGGATACTTCCCTAGCCCAGGTCGGTCTCCGTAATCTCGATGTTGTGGATGGCCAGGCGTTCCGTGGGCTGGGAGTTTTCGCCGCTGCGGCTCTGGCGGACCGGCGAGGTCGCCAGCGCATCCAGCACGTCGTCGCCCTCGGTCAGCGTCCCGAAGATGGTATAGTTGGGCGGCAGGCCGACGTCCGCGCCGTGGACTATGAACCACTGGCTGCCGTTGGTGTTGGGGCCGGCGTTGGCCATGGCCAGAGTGCCCCGGGTGTAGGAGCGGGTCACCTCCTCGTCGCGGAAGCGGTAGCCGGGCCCGCCGGTGCCGTCGCCGCGGGGGCATCCGCCCTGGATCATGAACCCGTTGATGACCCGGTGGAACTGGTTGTCTTCGTAGAACCCCTCCCGAGCCAGGAAGACGAAGTTGTTGACGGTAAGGGGAGCCACTTCGGACAGCAGCATGACGGTCATGTCGCCCTTGTCGGTCTTGATGACGGCGTGGTAGCGCTTGGTGCCCTCGATGACGAGAC
The DNA here is from genome assembly GCA_028873965.1 of Chloroflexota bacterium. Classification (GTDB taxonomy): domain Bacteria; phylum Chloroflexota; class Dehalococcoidia; order Lucifugimonadales; family UBA3495; genus Bin87. The sequence goes on along the minus strand of JAPPMU010000036.1, from coordinate 56,933 downwards.
CGGGCGGGTTCTGGTATTGCTGGGGGGGCATTGAGTGTCTCCTGATGGTCGTGGAGTGGATAAGTCCCGCCGATTATACCCCACAGCCGGCCGGAGCTTCTGGCGTTGCACGAGATCAGAGTGGCTAATAGCCTCGCCAAACAAATTGCTATAATTCCCGGTATTCTTCGGACGTGCGAGGCGCTTGGATCATGGTTGCTGTTCGAGACAAAGAATATCTGGCCGGTTTGGTAAATGAACTCCGCAAGTTGCCGGAAGGGGCGCACAGTAGCATGACCCTGGCTCTGAGTTTGGCCACCGCGCTGTTGCTGCTACGATAGCGATGTTGCCCTTCGAGTTCGTAATTTACCGTTCTCCCGTGTCGCAGCAGGCCCGCCGTAGGGAGTTGGTCAGGCAATGGACACAGGAAGTGCGTAACGCCGCCGCCGGGCTCTGGCGTGGGCAGCCTGCCGTTGACGGCGCGCTGGCGGTGTCGATTACCCACCTCTTTGACCGCGCCGAGCTGGACGTTGACAATATGCCCAAACCGATCCTGGACGCGTTGAAGGGGCTAGTCTATTCCGACGATGCCGCCGTAACCGACCTGACTTGCCGCAAACGCAATCTTAAAGACGATCCCCAAATATCCAATGCTTCGCCCATCCTGCGCCAATCCCTGAATCGCAACGCTGAGTTCGTGCACGTGCTTATCGACGACGCGCCGCTACGGGAGGTCAATTTCTGATGGAAGACATAGCTATCAGCGAAAGGCAATTCGTCGCCAAGAAGGCGGCTGAGTACCGCAGCCGGGGCTATGAAGTGTTCCAGGAAATCCCCTTGGACTTTATGCCCGGATTCATTGCCGATCTGGTGGTTCGCAAAGACGGCGAAACCAGAGTGATTGAGGTAAAAACCAGAACGTCGCTTGCCGTCACTCCTCAAATGACGGAACTGGCGGAAGCCATCAGCGCCAGGCCCGGTTGGAGTTTCGACCTGCTGCTGGTTGGTGAACCGGAGCGTCTGGACGCGCCGGAAAGCGCGCAGCCTTTCACAGAGAGCCACATAGACCGACGCATCAACCAGGCGGAAAAAGTTTTAGCCATGGGATTCGCCGAGGCCGCCTTTCTGCTGGCCTGGTCAGCCTGCGAAGCAGCCGTTAGAGCGTTGGCGGCCGCGGAAGGTGTGGAAATCAGGCGCGCCACTCATTCCGGCTACATCCTGGGCCAAGCGGTCTATCATGGCGCAATTTCAAGAAACGACGACGCTTATCTGTCCGATATGCTGGCTTATCGCAACGCCATCGTCCACGGATTCGACGTTCCTGACTTTGACGATGAACGGGCCAGAGAGCTGATTGCCGCCGCCAGGAAGTTGCTACAGGCCAGCGCGGACTCCGAGCCGGAACAGCCGGCTGACATCCTGGCCGTGCCGGACGCGCGTCAGCATTAGGAGTGTACCATGCCCAATCCCACCGTCCACATCATCGCCACCGGCGGCAGTATCGCCGGCGTAGGCCCCGACCGCATGGACTACACTTTGTACCCCGAAATCGGCGACCACCTGACCATCGAGCAGAACCTGGCCCGGGTGCCCGAGATCGGCGACAACTTCAACGTCATCGCCGAGGACATGGTCAGCGTCGGCAGCACCGCCATCGGCCCCGCCAACTGGATTGCCCTGGCCGAGCGCATCCACGCCATTGACCGCGACGAGCCCGACACCGCCGGCATCGTCATCACCCACGGCACCGCCACCCTGGAGGAGACCGCCTACTTCCTCCACTTGACCGTCAAGACCCAGCGGCCCGTGGTCATCACCGGCGCCATGCGTCCGCCCACGGCCATCAGCACCGACGCCGACCTCAACCTGCTGGACGCCGTGCGCATCGCCGCCACGCCGGAGGCCGCCGGCATGGGCGTGGTCACTGTGCTCAACAACGAGATCCACTGCGCCCGCGAGGTGTACAAGGCCAACACCCTGCGGGTGGAAACCTTCAAGGCCAACGAACTCGGCTTCCTGGGCTACGCCGACTCCGATCATCAGGTGGTCTTCTACCGTAGCCCCATCCGCAAGCACACCGTCGAGACCCCTTTCCGCGTGGACGGCATGAGCGACCTGCCCCGGGTGGACATCGTGCACGCCTACGCCGGCGCTGACGGGATGCTCATCGACGCGGTGCGCGCCCACGCAGATCAAACGGGGGCACGCGCCGGTTTGGTCTTAGCTGGATTCGGCGCGGGAACCTTCCCGCCGGCGGTCATCTCCGCCGCCGAGTCTGCCGTAGCCGGCGGTATGCCCGTGGTGCTGGCCAGCCGTTCCATCGCCGGCCGCGTGGTGATGACGCCGCGCAAGGACGAACAGGGTTTCATCGTGTCCGACAACCTCATGCCGCAGAAGGCCCGCATCCTGCTGATGCTGGGTCTAACGACCACGGCAAATCGCAACGAACTTCAGGAGATGTTCTACCACTTTTGAGTTGCGCGCATTTGCGTTATACGGTGCTAGCCCATATACTGCGCGCGCCGAATTGAAGAATGACCGGCTGTGTCCGTTAGTGAGGGTACGGTCGAATATAGTACGCACATGTGCGGTGGCGATGGTGCGTTGGGTTTGGGAAGGGGCATTGTGGAGACCAATAGTCGCGCAAACAGGGTACACAGATCCCCCGGGTGTGCCTACAACTGGTGAGAGGTGTGGACGACCGACGGGCCTAGAAACGGCTAGGTCCACGTTTAGGGTTTCCATGCCGGGTGGACATTCATAACTATCCCCACCCATCTTGCGCGGCGCGGGTCGCGCGCCCGCCGCGCCATCGAAAAATCCGCGCCAGGCGATCGATCAAGCACGGTGATATACGCCTACCATACAACCGCTGACGGAGAGAAACTGACATGAAAACACGACGTATTCTGATCCCGGTCTTCGGGTTTGTTGCCGCAGCCGCCCTGGCCGTCGCTGGCGGGTGGTTTGCGCTGGGCAACGTTGTGGACGCACAGACGGATTTGGCTGCTCCTGCCAACGTGCGAGCGGTCCAGGGGCCCGGTATGGGAGAGGCAATCGTGTCCTGGGACGCGGTGGACGGCGCAACGGGTTATGTCGTCCAATGGGTGGACCTGGACGCGGCATGGGCGGCCTATGACGCCGGCCAAAATTGGACGGGTCTGATCCGGTCTAAGCCAGTCGAAGCGTCCGAAGACGACAGGGAAAGTGAGACCATCGGCAATCTGCTAGCCGATCCGGCCCGCGGTTACGCGTTCAGGGTCAGGAGCCGGCAAGACGGCGTAACCTCCGCTCCGTCGGAATGGGACATCATCCGATTGCCGGTGGAAGTAGATGCCGAAGCAGCAGTTGAGGTTCTCGCCGCCGCGCTGGCTATTTCCCGGCACGCCAGCGCGTTGGTCGCTGAGCCGCTGCCAACCAGCGAGGCGGACTTCCCCGGATACCGGGCCATGATAACCGCATTGGATCAACAAGTGGAAGCCCTGTCCGGCAAGGGCCACGCAGCGAGAGTCCAGCAAATCGAAACCCTGGTGAACCGGCTCAAAGCCAACACGAACCTGATCCTCAGGGACAGGCCCGCGTTGCTCCGCGCGGTGGTGGCAGAAACAAGAAGCAGGGAGACCTTGACGCAAACCAACAGGGACACGCTGTTTCCGGCCGCCGCCGCCAGCGTGGACAATCAGTTCTATCACGTGATGACCAACGTCGGCGATGGTACCGCACTCTCCGACGAGGACATTCTCCGCTACTCCCATATGGACAGCCTCGGGACGAACGTGACATTGGGTCATACGCTTCTGCTTGTGGCCAGCCTCATGCAGGACCCCACATTTGTGGCACGCATCCAGGAGAGTTACGACGGGGTCAACAGCCGTATCGTCCGAGATATTGAGTACTTGGCAGACCACGGTGGTCCCAACTTGGGACGACAGGTGATTCCGCTCGCCCGGCAATTTGTGGCTGCCGGCAGCGGAGACCAGAATTACTTCGATCGCCTGGCGAGCCGGCTCGAGTTGGTGGCACAGGAAAACGCACGTATCGCCACCAACGAGAAGATATTGGACCAACTCCTGCACGAAATCGATCGTTTGGCCGCTGCCGCGCAGGCGATGCCGGATCCGGGACCGTTGCCGCCGGAAGATCCGGTCAGCCCCGGTTTCACCGACACCGAGGTAAAGTTCGGACAGTCGGCCGCTTTGGATGGGCCTGCCAAGGCTCTCGGCCAAGGGATGATGATGGGCGTCGACGCAGCATTCAAAGAGGCAAATGCCGACGGTGGAGTGCACGGCCGCACGCTGAATCTCATAACGAAGGACGATCGCTACGAAACCGACCCGGCGTTTGACAATACCCAGGACCTGATCGAAAAAGACCAGGTATTCGCGCTCATCGGCGCCGTTGGCACGCCGACATCTCGGGCGGCCTTGCCGCTCGCCGAGGACGCCGAAGTGCCCTTCATCGCCCCGTTCACCGGAGCTCAGCTCCTGCGCGGCGATGAGCTCACCCAGGTCCTGAACTTCCGCGCCTCGTACTACGAGGAAACCGAGAAAATGATTGACCTGCTGGCGGCGGCCGGCAAGACCAGGGTGGCGGTGCTGTACCAAAACGACTCGTACGGCAACGACGGGCTCACCGGCGTCAAGAATGCGCTGGCGAGCCGGGGTATGGAACCCGTAGCGTCCTGGTACTACCGGCGCAACACTGAGGCCATAAACTCGGCGGCGTTCCGGATCTCGGAAGCCAATCCGGACGCGGTCATCATAATCGGCGGCCCCAAGCCCTCGGCGCGGATCATCGAGAAGCTGCGCATGAAGATGGAGCCTGACCCCACGTTCCTGGCGGTGTCCTTCGTGGGCAGCGACGCGTTGGCGCAAGAACTCGGCTCGGATGGAGCAGGCGTTTACGTCACGCAAGTCGTGCCGCTGCCCACCGATACCAGCAGCATGGTTGTGGCCAATTACCGTAGCGCGTTGACCGCATACTATCCCCAGGAGACCCCCGGGTTCATCTCCCTGGAGGGCTACATCGCGGGACGACTGGCCATCGAGCGACTCGAGGCATGTGGCGTCAACCTGAGCCGGTAGTGCTTCCTCAGCGTTCTGGGCAGTTCCACGACCGTTACCATAGACGACCTCACGCTCCAGTACGGGCCTGGCGACAACCAGGGATCTGACGCGGTGAACCTGACCGTGATTGGGGCAGACGGCCAACTGCAAGCGGCAACGGGCATCAGCTCGCCATGACGCGCTGAACACGGAATAGCCTCGCTCAAGCCAACTCCCCGCGATCCTAAAACAGTCGCGGGGAGTTTTTCATTCCGCACCGTCGCCGGTGCATGATCGGCGTGGCCGGCGGCTGGGCTCACGTCGTGTATAATGCGCCAAATTCCGCCCCTGGCCGCTATCTGAGGAGCGAATTACATGGCACAGGCAGCCGGCGTCAGTCCTTCCCAACCCGCGACGCAGGACGCGCCGCCCCGCACCAAGGGCTCCGTGATGGCGACCACCCTGGTGGGCGCCCACGCCTTCGAGCACCTGTACGCCCACAGCATCCCCATCATCATCCTGGCCATCATCACCGAATTCGAGCTGGGCGCGCTCAGCGTCGGCGCCGTGGTGGCCATTCGCTCCATCTTTGGCGGCATCACCAGCACCGCCGGAGGCTTCCTCGTCGACCTGTTCCACCATAGGGTCGCCTGGGTGCTGGCCATTAGCACCTTGATGATCGGCACGGGCTACCTGCTCATGTCCATCGCCCCCTCCTACATCCTGATCCTGGGCGCCATCGCCCTGGGGTCAATGGGCAGCGCGCTGTGGCATCCGCCGGCCCTGGGCCTGCTGGCCCGACGCTTCCCCGAGCGGCGCGGCCTGTTCATATCCATGCACCGTTCCACCGGCAGCATCGGCGACGTCATCGGCCCGCTGGCAGCTGGAGCTCTAATCGCCGGTGCCCTCACCTGGAGCGGCGGTGCAGACGGAGCCGAGGTGGGCGTCTCGTATGCGCTCCCCTGGGGCACCGTGGACTGGCGGTATATCCTGGGGTTCAGCACCCCGATTATGTTCGTCGCCACCGTGGTGATCTTCATCCTGCTGCGCAACGCCGGCAGCGAACGACCCGTCAACGTGGACATCGGCGCGCGCATCCGCACCAACTGGGCCGGCATGAAGGACGCCTTCCGCGGCACCGGCATGTGGGCCATCTTCACCGTCTCCGCCGTGCGGGGAATGGCCGACCGCTCCCTGGTCTTCCTGGTTCCCCTCTACCTGATCCATCTGGGCGTCGGCGAGTTCCAGGCCGCCGTCCACGTCATGCTCATGGTGCTTCCCGGCATCCTCTTCGGCCCGATCATCGGTTCGCTGTCCGACCGCATCGGCCGTCGCCCGCTGATCATCTTCATCATGGGCGTCACCACGATGCTCACCATCGCGATCATCATGGTGAGCGGTGAGGGCTACACCGCGTGGATCACCATCTTCGTCGCCATCTACGGCATGATGAACTTCTCGGTGAACAACCTGACCCAGGCGGCCGCAGCCGACATCGCCGCGGGCCGACGGCTGGAGTCCAGCTTCCTCGGCCTGATGTGGGGCAACAACACCCTGTTCGGAGCCATCGCCGCCTTCATGATCTTCGGGCCGGTGGAATGGTTCGACTGGCAGTACGGCTTCTTCATCGCCGCCGGCATCTACTTCGCGGGCTTCCTCATCTCGCTGCTGATCCCCGGCAAGCCGCGCGAGCCCGAAGCCGTCCCCATGCCGGCCTGATCACAGAGCCTGATCAAATTGGCCCGACCTCAGCCTTTACCGAGGATACTGACGGCACTGGGCAAACACGGACATTTTGGCCCGCAATATAATTGCCGTAAAGGAGGCCGGGAAATGACAACCGGAAAAGACATCGCCGGAGCCATGCCGTCCGATCCGTCCCAAACCGATGATCCCTTGCTTGAATTGCTACTGTCAGCCCCCGAAGACGACGAGGATCTGGACGCAGAAACCCTGGCCGCATTGCAGGAAGCCGAAGCAGACCTCGATGCCGGGAGGGTAATAGCGGGCAGTGAATTGGCGCAGAGCTTACACCAGGCGCGCCGAACGGGACTTGAGGGCGATTGACCCTCCGGTGGCCGAGCGTGTGCAGGAAGTCATAGAGCGTTTGGCCGCCACCGGGCAAGGCGACGTGGCACGTTTGCGGGGTTACTCCGATCGATGGCGACTGCGCATTGGCCCCTGGCGAGTATTGTTTGCCTATGATTTCGATACCCGGACCATAGCAGTTTTGACCGTTGGCCACCGTCGTGAGGCTCAGCGCAGATAGCGCGTACCTGTCGACGAAGGCTTTTGGATAATCGGATTGGCCACAGCTCAGGAGACGCTTCCCGATGCGCCGGTGACGGGTGAACGCCGCACCGGCAACCGGGTGCTGGCGTCCACCCTCATCGGTGCCCACGGTTTCGAGCATCTGATCTCCAACAGCATCCCGCTGCTGACCACGGTGATGGCCGTGGAGTTGGGACTGGGGGCGTTGCAGGTGGGGGCCATCGTGGCGGTGCGTTCGGCGGCGGCGGGCATAACCAGCGTTACCGGCGGGTTCCTCTCCGACCTGCTCCACCACCGGATCGCGTGGGTGCTGTCCATCAGCGCCTTCCTCACGGCGGTGGGACTGCTGCTGATCGCGATTTCCCCGTCCTACGCGGTGATACTGCTGGCGTTGGCGCTGGCGTCCTCCGGCGCGGCGTTGTGGCACCCGCCGGCGTTGGGTCTGCTGGCCCAGCGTTTCCCCAACCGCCGGGGTCTGTTCCTGTCGATGCACCGCTCCACCGGCAGCGTGGGCGACGTGGTGGGCCCGATGATCGCCGGCATCCTGCTGCTGGGCGCATTGCAGTGGGAGGCCTCCGACGGCTTGATCGTGGGCTGGGAGCTGGGCCTGGAGCCCATCAGTTGGCGCTGGATCCTGGCCTTTGGCGCGCCGATCATGTTCGTCGCCACCTTCGTCATCTACGGGCTGCTCCGCCACGCCGGCAACGCGCCGCCGGTGAACGTGGATCTGGGGCAACGGCTCCGGTCCGTGTGGAGCGGCACCTACGTGGCCTTCCGCGGCACCCGGTTGTGGGCCATCTTCGCCGTGGCTGCGGTGCGCGGCATGGCCGACGGATCGATGCTGTTCCTGGTGCCGCTGTACCTGACCCAGGCGCTGGGCATCAACACCTTCCAGGCCTCGGCCCACCTGGCGCTGATGGTGGGGCCGGCCATGGTCACCGCCCCGCTGCTGGGCGCGCTGTCCGACCGGGTGGGACGCAAGTCGCTCATCGTGTTCCTGATGGCCTTTGCCACGGCCCTGACCCTGGCCATTCCCATGGGCGGGCAGCAGTATTCGGTCTGGGTCACCGTGTGCGTCGCCCTGTACGGATTGCAGCACTTCACGGTGATCAACCTCACCTCGGCGGCCGCGGCGGACGTCGCCGCCCGTTACCGGCTGGAGTCCAGCTTCCTCGGCCTGATGTGGGGCAACAACGTCCTCTTCGGGGCCGTGGCAGCCGTGTTCATATTCGGCCCCATCGAGTGGCTGGGCTGGCAGTACGGCTTCTTCATCGCCGGCGGCATCTACGGCGTGGGCTTTCTGGCGTCGCTGGCCATACCGGGCAGGGAACGGGAAGCGGCGGCCGCGTAGCCCGGTGTTAGAATGGTCTCATAGCATTCGGCTGCACCGCGACATGAATCGAAGACGCCATCAGACAGCGCGACCAATGATGCAGCGAGCGCCATGTCCACCCAACCGGAATACGACGCCAATTCCGAGGCGGTGCGCACGCACCTGACCATCCTGCAGGACGTCATCCGGCGCATGGCCGACAACAGCGCGTCCTGCAAGAACTGGTGCGTCGTCCTGGTTGCGGCAATCCTGGTGCTGGTGGCCCGCACGGATACGACGGACTACGCCCTGCTGGCCCTGCTGCCCACGCTGCTGTTTCTGTTCCTTGACGCCTATTATCTGGCCCTGGAGCAGGTTTTTCGCAATTCGTACAACGCCTTTGTCCTCAAACTCCATAGCGACGGCGGGATAGCCTTGCCAGATCTGTACGTGGTGCGTCCGACCGGAGCGGTCAACAAGCAACTGCCGGTAAGTCTGCGCTCAACGGCCGTTTGGCCGTTTTACCTGATGCTGGTCATCGCGATTGCTCTGGTCTGGAAGTTTGATTGCATCAAGGCCCTGCTCGGCTTTTGACACGCTAACATAGCCGTCACAAAGTCTCATATCATTTTGAATCTGCACATCAGGATCGACTGATCGATATGTTCGTCACCACCCATTTTGCCGGCAGCGCCCGCGTCGCTGGCGTCCTGCTTCTCCTCACCGCCGTAGCCACCGCCGTCATGGTGCCCACTCGGCTCATGGCCGACGCCGACCAGCCTACCCTGCGGCTCACCCTCGAAGCGATCTCCACTAACACCCTGCCCTACACCTACAGCGCCATCGCGCGCATCTTTTCGGGAGTTTTCCTGCTGGCGGCTGCCGGTTTGATGCGGTCGGTGACTACCCCATACCGCCCGGCGCCGGCACGGCTGGCGATGACCGCCCTGTCCTTGTCCGGCGTGGTAACGATTGTTTCGGGCGTGTGCGCCATCATGCTGACCACCATCGGCCCGTCCGCCATCGCAATCGATGACGCGCGGATGCTTGAAACCGCCGGCCGCCTCGACGCCGCCCGCTGGATCACGGGCAAGCTGGGCTTCACCCTGGCCGGGTTGGGCCTGATCGCCCTGGGGCCGGTGCAGTGGCGCGCCGGCGGCCTGCTGAAGGTGTCCGCCGTGGCCGACGTGATCATCGGCGTCGTCATGCTGTTCATCTGGGTCGATGCCGCCACTGTGATGCACCGGATATCCGGCATCGCCTTCCTCGCGTGGCTCGTGGTGAGCGGCCTGTGGTTGGTGGCCGGCTGGCTCAAGCCGCCGGCGCCGGCCATAGAGCAAGACGATCCTCAAAACGCAACCGGAGAGTACGAATATGGCCGACCGCGCTACTAACCTCGCCACCGTCCACCGCATCCGCGAAGAACTGACCGCGCTGCTGGACGGGATGGATTACTGCCTGGACTGGAAGGACGGCGACGGCTGGTGTGCCCGTGAAGTCCTCTATCACCTGGTGGACACACCGGAGGGCGGCATCGGCAGCGTCATCGCCGGCGTATTGGGTGGAACCCGGGATGAGGTCACCATACTGCCCGACATCAGCAACATGACGCCCGAGCGGATGGCCGCCGACATTGGCGATGCCCTGGCCGGCCCCCTGGCCATCCTGCAAACCGCCGAGGACGCCATTGCCAATGCCGGCGACGACGACTTTGAGGGACGAACCGCCCTGGCACACCTGCCGCACCGCGGCATCCACGAGCAACGCACGGCACAATCGTTCATCGACGGCCTGGAACGGCACTGGGGCGAGCACCTGAACCAGTTGAAGGAGATTCGGGAAGCGCTGGGGATGTAGCCGGGTGGCGGACTGCTACGGGGGTTGATATCGGCCGGGTTCCAGGCAGGTGTCGTAAAGCGCTTTGTTGATGGGAATGAACGTCGTACCTCCAATTCCCGCCGACTGCCTTCCGAGAACTTCAGGAAAAGATGATTGAATGGTCACAAACCGCCCCTGCTTTCGCGCCACTTGTTTAGCCCGCCGCACTGCCGGAGCAAAATCCGCGTCCTGGCTGACGATAATGGCAACGTCATATTCTTGCTCGTAAGTGTCCGTTACCAAGTCTATGGCCAGGCTAATGTCAGTGCCTTTCTCTCGGCCGTGGCGACTCACTGCGCTACGGGTAACGATAATCCCTTGGTTACGCAGACGCCGGAGCTTGCTGTTCCAGAACTGATGCCATCGTCCTGAGTCTGGAACGCCAGTGTAGAAGCAAACCTTCGCCAGAGTACGATCCGGGCTCAGGCCTGCCAGAGCGGTGGCCAGCTTGGCAACGTCGTAGCTGGGCCAGTTGTACGGCGCGTCAAGAATGCCGCCATCGGTTCCCCAAGCCTCGCGGGCAAGATGGTAGAGATTCTGACCATCAATGTAGGTTACGACGCGCATAACGCAGAAAAACCCGCCCGGGGAATGGATCAAACCATTCACTGCGGACGGGGTGCCATACGTGCTAATGATACCCTCACGGCAGGGCGTTGTCAATCGCGTTAACTCGCCCCTCACGTGTGCCCAGTTTCACACAAACCGTCATTGCGAGCGAAGCGCGGCAATCTCGTCAAGGCAACGAACGCCGCCACGGGAACGAGGTCGCCACGTCGCTGCGCTCCTCGCGATGACAAACTGGGTACGCTTAAGCGTTAACTCGCCCGGTTTGACACCTGCGAAACCGCCCGGTTATATTTCGCCTAATTTCGTTCTCAAAAAGGGAGGAAACTGACCATGACGACACAAACTGGCCGCGTCCGATACGAAGCTGGCAACGTCACCTTCATCGTCCAGCATGAGCTGTGGGACGGCAACATCCAGGACCACTCCGATCAGGGCGTGGTCATCCTGGCGGAAGTTGGCGGGGAGACCGCCCTGCGCTTCAACTGCTTCGACATCGAGAAGAGCTACGTTTACGGGCCGGACCGCGAGAACGTCCACTACCGTATGGACCACACCGTCGACGGCAACCCCATCGGCTGGTCGGTGAAGACCATGCGCAGCAACCTGGGCGCCATGCTGACCCGGGCCGGTTACAGCGACGCCGCCGGATCGCTGGATATGAACGCCGTCAACGCGGCCCTGGACGAGGTGGACGCCACCGCGCGGGTCAAGTTCGCCGGCGAGCGCAACACCGTGAAGCACAACCGGGGCACCGACATCATCGAGGCCGGCAACATCCGCTTCGGCCTGGAGATGCGCCGCCAGGCGTCCGGCGACGGCGGGCTGGCCATCCACGTCCTCAGCGATCTCGCGGGCAACACCGGCCGCGTCTTCACCGAGGAAACCGAGTTGCTGGCCTTCGACTGCTTCCGCGACGAGCCGCACTACCACTACGGCCCGCGCAACAAGAACCACCGGATCTTCTGGGACAAGACGCTGGTTCCCGACCCGCTGGGCTGGTGTCTCGACCAGTTCAAGACCGGCAAGCTCAAGGCCATGCTGGAGCGCGCCGGCTACCCCGGCGTCGCCGCCGACCTGGACGAAGATCTCCTCGCCTCGGTGATCCCGCAGGTCGAGACCCGCGGCCGCGAAATGGAAGCCGGCGGCATCCCCGCCGAGGTGACCCCCAACCTGGTGCGGTAACCCAACCGCGCCAAGGTAGGCCATCGGGACCAAATTTGCCGCCGCCGGCGCGTTATCGGCGGCGGCGTTTTTCCGGTTTGCCGTTCGCAAATGCCGAGTGATAGACTCAATCCCGCTCCGTTGCCTCAAGCGCCGCGCCGTCGTACTCGCCTTTATTGAAACCTCCACCGTCAAGGCGACATCATGGCTTCATCAGTCCCACATCCATTTCCATACCAGGGTAGCAAGCGCAACATAGCGCATCATATTTTGCCGCGACTGCCCAGTGACACGGATCGTCTGATCGAGCCTTTCTGCGGATCAGCTGCGGTTTCAATCGCCGCTGCCTTCCACGGGGTCGCATCCAGGTTCGAACTTAACGACGTAAACACGACCTTGATGGACCTTTGGGATGAGATACTGCATCGTCCCGGTGAGTTGGCGTTCCAGTATGAGCAGTTGTGGAACGCCCAATATCCCGACAGTCATGAGCACTTTTACCGGGTGCGCTCCGAATTCAACAGAACACATTTACCCCATCATTTGCTGTACCTGTTAGCTCGTATTGTCAAAGGCGCCGTGCGTTACAGTTCTGACGGTTTGTTCAACCAGAGTCTGGATAAGCGTCGCAACGGAATGCAGCCCTCGAAAATGAGGCGCCAGATCTACGCCGTTTCAAACCTATTGGCCGGTAGAACGGACCTGTCGGCTGTAGATTTCCGAGACGTTGTGTTGAATGCGACCCCGGCAGACGTCGTTTATATGGATCCCCCGTATCAAGGCACTTCGTTCTCACGTGACCACCGCTATTTCAGCGGCGTCACGTACAACGAACTCGCCGACGTACTGTCGCTGATGAACCTGAAAGGCATTTCGTTCATGGTCAGCTACGACGGCCGCACCGGAGACAAAGCCCACGGCAAGGCGCTCCCGGAAGAACTCCGCCTCGTTCGTTTGGAAATACACGCCGGGAAGTCCAGCCAGTCCACACTGCTAGGCCAGGACCAGGACACTGTCGAATCTTTGTACTTGTCCCCCGCGCTCATGGAGCGTTTGGGCGGCTATACGGAACGCGGTTTGTTATCGTTTGCACCGGGGTAGACAGCAAGATGACAAACCAAGATCTGCCCCCTGAATTCCTGGATTTGGTGCGTAGCGTCCAGGCCAGGCGCCCAAAAACGGTAATCGACCACATCCTGCAACACGGGTTCGTCACGACCGAAGAACTGAGAGACCTGTACGGTTATAATCACCCTCCCAGAGGAGCCCGTGACGTTAGGGAGTTAGGTATCCCGCTGGAAACCTTCCGGGTAACCGGCTCTGACGGCAAGTCAATCGGTGCGTACCGGTTTGGTGACCCCGCCAAGCAGCGGTCGGCCGTATTGTCGGGTCGAACGGCCATATCGTCGGCCATCAAGAGTTCCTTGTTTGAACGCTATGGTGCCAAGTGCAACATATACTTGGAGCCGTTCCCCGAAAGGGAGCTTCAGGTTGATCACCGAATTCCCTTCGAAATATCTGGTGACGAGGAACTGTCCACTGACGTGGACGACTATATGCTATTGTGCCCGTCAGCAAATCGGGCGAAGTCCTGGAGCTGTGAACATTGCGAGAATTGGTCGTTGAAGATTTCTGACAATTGTCGAACCTGCTACTGGGCATTTCCCGAAGACTATACGCACATAGCCATGCGTGATATTCGCAGGTTAGACATCATTTGGTCCGGCGAGGAATCAGCAGAATACGACCAGATAAATGCCGTAGCCCAAGAAGCTGGAGAAGAGCTGCCGTCATTCGTCAAGTCCATTATCCGCCGTCGTTTGGAGTTGGACGGTATACTGTAGATGCGGGAAGCAAGTACGGCCCGCGCTTAGACTGGCTAAAAACGTCAGCGCTTTCCGCGCTCTCACGGAACACGTCATGACTACCACTACGGAAAAACTGCTTACTGCCGACGATCTCCTGGAACTGTATGCCCAGGGCGTGCGCGGCGAGCTGATAATGGGGGTACTGCACGAAACCGTGTCAAGCGGACAGGAACATGGCGAAGTGGTGGTAAATTTCTCGACCGAGTTGCGCAACTTCGTCCGGCCCCGTCGGTTGGGGCGTGTGGTAGCCTCCGACTCCGGCATCCAGCTGGAGCGCAACCCGGATACGGTGCGGGAGCCGGACATAGCGTTCATATCCGCCGCGCGGCTGCCCCTGGGCGCGCGGGTGCCGGGATACTCCCAGGTGGTTCCCGATCTGGTGGTTGAGGTGGTGTCGCCCAGCGACCGCCCGGCGCAAGTGTACGACAAGGCGCAGATGTGGCTGCGCTTCGGCGTCCGGCTGGTTCTGGTGGTTGACCCGGAAGCGCGCAGCGTCAGGGCCCTGCCGTCGGAAGGGCCGACACGGACTTTCACCGAGGACGATACGCTGGACTGCGGCGACGTGCTGCCCGGCTTCTCCTGCGCCGTGCGCGACGTCTTCGATACGTAATCGAGCGTAGAACTCCCATGCCATCCACCACAGACATCACCGTCAAGGTCGTCGAAACGCCCGCCGAGTTGGAGGGCGCGTTCAGCCTGCGCATTCGCGTGTTCGTGGGTGAGCAGGGCGTCCCCGCTGACATCGAGCTGGACGAGTTCGACACTGACCCGGGAACCGTCCACGCCGTGGCCCTGCATGACGGGGTCATCATCGGCACCGGCCGGCTCCTGCCCGACGTGGATGGCAAGGGTCCGCACGTCGGGCGTATGGCGGTGGAACAGGACCGGCGCCGCGCCGGCGTCGGCGGCTTGGTGCTGACCTTTCTGGAAGACCAGGGCCGCGCCCGCGGTTTCCGGCAGATCACCCTCCACGCCCAGGAATACGTCAAGTCCTTCTACGCCGGCCACGGCTACCGGGAAGTCGGCGACGTCTTTGAGGAAGCCGGCATCCCTCACCGCGAGATGGTCAAGGAACTTTAGCAACCGGAGAGACACCAAACATGGGCATTCTTACCGATGACATGAAGCGGGTTCTGACCGAGCAGCGCCTGATCTTCGCCGCAACCGTCTGCCCGGACGGCACTCCCAACCTGTCGCCCAAGGCCACCACCATGATCTGGGACGACGATCACATCCTGTTCACCGACCTGGCGTCACCGGGCACCATGCGGAACCTGGAGCACAACCCGTCCATCGAGATCAACGTCGTGGACCAGTTCGCCCGCAAGGGCTACCGCTTCAAGGGCACCGTGGCCGTCCACTCCGGCGACGAGCTTGAGGCTGAGGTGAAGGAGCGGATGCGCAACGGCGCACCCAACGTGACCGGATTGGCCGACAGCGTGCGCGCCGTGGTCCTCATCCGCGTGGAGCAGGCCCTACCGTTGGTGTCGCCCGGTTACTGGGACGGCGCCACCGAGGCCGACACCCGCCGCAACTGGGAAGACTACTGGGCCGGCGTCAACGCCGGCTGGCACGCGCGCCAGGCCGAGCAGGTGCCGGCGGAAACCACGTAGGGGCGAATCGCGATTCGCCCCTACGCATCAGAGCGTGGGCTACGCTGCCGCCGCGGTCTCCACTCCGTCCATCACCCGCACTTCCATCTTGGCGATGTGGCTGGTGGGGCGGTCACCCAGCGCCGAGCGCTCCGGGGACGCGAAGTAGGCCGCTTCCTTCTCCGCAATCTGGTCCGCGCTGTCGAACCGGCGCACCCAGATGAACTCCGTCCGGTCGGCGTTCACGTAGCTGGACACCACGGGGATCCCCAGTCGGTCGTGCAGCGGCCGGATGTGCTCGTTGAACACGCCGAGCCAGGAATCCATCATGCCGCGGTTGATGGTGTAGATGCGCAACTGGTAGGTAGCCATTGATCAAACTCCTCAATTAGTTGTGCCAGGAATGCAGTTTTTACATGGATGAACAGGATGAACAGGATTGAAATAATTATCCTGTATATCCTGTTGATCCATGTAAATTAACTTTCGTTCAGGCGACCTGGTACTGGGCGATGGCGTCCTGGCTGAAGGACAGGCCCAAGCCGGGCCGGTCGGGAACCACGAGGTCGCCGTCCACGATGTCCGGCGTCTCGTCGAACAGCCGCAGCGACCACGGCATGTACTCCACCGTCAGCCCGTTGGGTATCGCCGCGATCGTATGCACCTGCACCTCGGGTATCAGGTGGGACACCACGGGCAGGTTGAACGCCTCCGCCATGCCGGCGATCTTGCGGAACGGCGTGATGCCGCCGGCGCGCAGCAGGTCCACCATTACGATGTCGATGCTCCGGTGCTCCACCATGTGGCGGAAGGGCCGGATGCCGTACACGTACTCCCCGGCGGCGATGGGAGTGGTCAGCGCGTCGGCGACCCGCGCCAGGCCCTGGTAATCATCCCGCGCTACCACGTCCTCCAGCCAGAACAGGTGATACTCCTCCACCATGCTGCCGATCTGGATGGCCTGGTTCACGTTCCAGAGCTGGTTGATGTCGCACATCAGGTCGATATCGGGCCCAATGGCATCCCGCAAGGTGCGGATGCGGGCCACCTCGCGGGCGGCCGTGGGCTCCGCGCCCATCTGCGTTTTCATCTGGCGGAATCCCTGCTCCACCAGGCGCGGGCCGGCTTCGGACAGGTACTCCAGTCCCATGGGTCGCATCAATGCGCCGCTGGCGTAAGTGGGCGCGCGGTCCCGGTACCCGCCCATGAGGCTGCACACGGTCTGGTCCAGCGCCTTGGCCTTGATGTCCCACACCGCCATGTCGATGGGCGCCAGGCCCAGGGACAGGATGCCCTCCGGCCCGGCCGACGAGCAGGCGTCCATCAGCTTGCCCCACACGGCTTCGGGGTTCATGGGATCCTCGCCCACCGCCAGTTCCACCAGGTCGTCCACCGCGCGCCGCAGCGCGTGCACCAGCGGCCCCCCGAAAAAGGTCAGGCCGATGCCGGTGATGCCCTCGTCGGTGTGGAGTTCCAGGGTGACGAACTCGCGGGTGCCCGGTTGGTCGATGCCCACCACCAGCGGGTTGTCCGCCGGTGTCTGCAAAACGCGCGTGGTGCCGCCGGTAATTCTCATGGTCAGTCGTCTCCTTCTGTAGGCCGATACCTTGGGCGAACCGTGATCACGGATACTCCTGCGTCGGTGGCCCTGGCTTGGTCACGGTCGTCAATGGATTCGCCCACGACCACTGCGGCAGAGTTTTCACGATACACCGCGGCAAGTATGTCGGCACGGTGCCTGGCGCGGGTGATGTCATGCTCGTCAATCCTGGCCGAGGCTTCGATCACTACCCAGATCGGTTCATTGTCACTGGATTGCCTGCCGTACAGCACTATGTCTGCCAGCCCAACTTCCTGGTCGGAGTTCCGTTCCACAGTACCCGCCTGCTCAGCTTGGCGGATATCGTTGATACGGTCTTGTGCCAAATTGATCCCTGGGCCAACGATGGGGTCACAATGATATAAACCCATCTGCTGGATTACGCTTGGCAGTATCTTGCGTGCGGCAGTGATCTCGAATACATCGCCCCTTACCGCGCCCAGTTGGCTTTCGACGCGGTCCAATCGACGGTTAGTGCGCCTCTGCTCCGCTTTCAGTTCGGCGACATCGGATTTCAGGCCGCCTACGTCGTCCTTGACTTCGGCCATGTCGGATTTCAAGCCGCCTACATCCGTTTCCAGGCGTCCCAGACGCTCGTTGACGACGCGGAATTGCTCGGCGGTCTGCCGGGCTAACTCCTCTACCGTCTTGGTCAACTCGGCCATTGTTTCCGGCATCCGCAGCACTTCCTCCGTGAGGACCAGTCCGCGAATGGCGCTGAGCCATTCCGGTCTCTCCTGGAGGATCCTGGCCAGATCGCTAATGTCATTGATGGTGGTCATGGACAAATGCTCTTGCGTGTTTGTCGATCTGATGAGGCTACGTCGGCCAATTATAACCCGAACCACCTGAGCCCGTTTGACGCCGGCCTGCGGCCGGCGTAGCATTACCCTTATCCAACCTGCATATTCCAACACCCGGGAGGCGCTGATGACGACCGTACCCAACAATACCAACGAAATCCGCCAGGCCGTCCAGGAGCA
The DNA here is from genome assembly GCA_028873965.1 of Chloroflexota bacterium. Lineage (GTDB taxonomy): Bacteria > Chloroflexota > Dehalococcoidia > Lucifugimonadales > UBA3495 > Bin87. Next base: position 38,674 of record JAPPMU010000036.1, on the reverse strand, counting down.
CTACGGACAGCGCGCCTTGCGGGTGATCCAGCTGACTGATGTCACGCCCCAGGGCGAGGGCTGCGGCGCAGAGAACTGCGGTCATGGCACTTGCGGCGCCGACGACTGCGGACACGACGCTATGGCTTGCGGTTGCGGCGATACTGCCGCCACCGTGTGCTGCAGCCCCGCCGACACCGAGCGCGCCATGGCCCTGTACAACGAAGCCCAGCTCCAGGGCCTGCCCGTGGAGGCCATGGCCGCCTCCGCCGGCTGTGGCAACCCCACCGCCCTGGCCGACCTGCGCCCCGGCGAAACGGTGCTCGACTTGGGTTCCGGCGGCGGCATCGACTGTTTCATCGCTGCCGAGCAGGTGGGCGAGTCGGGCAAGGTCTTCGGGCTGGACATGACCCCCGAGATGCTGGCCCTGGCCAACGCCAACCGCGACCGCGCCGGGCTGACCAACGTCGAGTTCATGCAGGGCCATCTTGAAGATATTCCCCTGCCCGACGCCAGCGTTGACGTGGTGATCAGCAACTGCGTCATCTGCCTGTCCCCCGACAAGGACGCCGTGTTCCGGGAAGCCTTCCGAGTGCTCACCCCCGGCGGCCGCCTCCACGTATCCGACATGCTGGCCCTGACCGAGGATGGCCCACGCCTGACCGACGCCGAGTCCTGGGCCTCGTGCATCGGCGGCGCCGAGTACCGCGGGACCTACCTGGGCCGCATGGAGTCCGCCGGTTTCGTTGAAATTACCACCATCGACGAGTCGATCCGACTCGATGAGGATGACGTACCCCTGAACGTAGCCAGCGTCAAGGTGTCGGCCCGCAAGCCCGCATAATTGCGTCGAGCATCCGGTACATCTCGCAACGGGGCGAGCCCACCGGCTCGCCCTTTCCCATTTGAACGCTGCCACACCACCGCATTGCACGTTATAATGCCGTGGATTTGACGCAACACGGCTTCCGAGATGGTACAGAATGTCCACTTCGCCGCAAGATAGTAACGCCGACGACTACGCTCGCCAGTTCATGCCGCCCGAGCGCCGCGCCCGCCTGACCGCAGAACAACCCGCAGCGGACGCCGCTGAGGAAAGCGTTGTAGTGGCAGCGGCGCCGCCGGAGACGGCAGAGAAGATCCCCGAGGCTCCTCCCGCCACTGACGGCGTATCGGCGGCCGTACCGGAGGAGGCCCCGGTCGCTGAATCTCCGCCGCCACGTCCGGTGTCCGACAACGGCGCGCGGCCGGCCGCACCGGCTCCGGCGCCGGAACCATGGCCGGACGCTGACGACGACGATGAAACCGTGACGGCCTACGTCGAGGCCAACGATCTTTTCAAGATCTACAAGCCAGCCGACCTGGAAGTGGTCGCCCTGCGCGGCGTCGATCTGGAGGTCCGATCCGGCGAGCTGATCGGCATCGTCGGCGCCAGCGGGTCCGGCAAGACCACTCTTTTGAACATCCTCGCCGGCCTGGAGCGCCCGTCAGCAGGACGCATCCGCGTGGGCGACCGCGATCTGCTGGACATCACCGACCAGGACCTGGTGGCCTATCGCCGCCGCGAGGTCGGATTCGTCTGGCAGGCCACCGGGCGCAACCTGGTGCCCTACCTGAGCGTGCGTGACAACATCGAGCTACCCCAGGCCATCGCCGGCGCCGCCAAGCGGCAACGCCGCGAACGCGCCGAGGAACTGCTCGAAGCCCTGCAGATGGGGGACAAGTCGCGCCGTTACCCTTCGGAGTTGTCCGGCGGCGAGCAGCAGCGGGTGGCCATCGCCGTTGCCCTGGCCAACAACCCGCCGTTGCTCCTGGCCGACGAACCCACCGGCGAGCTGGACACCAACATGGCCGAGGACGTCTTCCGGATGCTCCAGCGCATCAACCGGCGGTTCGGCGTGACCATCATCATCGTCACGCACTACGCCGGCATCGCGCGCTGGGTGGACCGCGTGGTGCGCATCCGCGACGGCCGCATCGGCTCCGAGTCCTACCTCATGTCGTCCTACCGGGGCGATGAGGGCCGGGAGGAAGAGTACCTGGTGGTTGACCGCGCCGGCCGCCTCCAGCTGCCCCGCGAATACGTGGAACAGCTGTCGCTGGAGGGACTGGCCACCGCCGGCATGGACGAGGACACCGGCTCGATAACCCTGCGCCCGGCCTCGGCTCCCCATCGCAGCCGAGAGCGGTGGGAAACCGTCGCCGACGACTAGGCGCATTGCCGGCCTGCGGCTCGCTCCCTGACGATGTTATGGAGGAACACCGGCCGGCTCGACGCCATCTGCTCTCGCTCGCCGCGGGCATCGCATTCTACCTGGCGCTCACCGTTCTGATTGGCGGCGGAGTTCTATGGCTGACGCTGTGGGCCTACGGCGCGGCGGAAGAGGAGCTTTCTGATACCATATCGGCAGCCGTTCTGAATACCACCGCGGCAACGCTGCTGTGGCTGGCGTTTTTCGGGGGGGTTGGATATGTTCTTGACGCTATGGACAATCATGCAAAACCGTCAGATGGAAGCGGATCGTTTACGACGTGAGGAAGCGGAACGCACGGCCCGAGAGGCAGAACGCATCTCCCGCGCTCAGGAATTGGCGGACCAGCGCGCCTTTCAGCAGGGAATCATCGAGATGCTAACCGCCGAGCGTGAGCAGAACCGCCAGGAGCGTGAGCAATTTCTGGCAACGTTGCAGGCTGAAAGAGAACGGGGCGATTTGCTGATGACGCGGTTCCTGGACCTGGCCGAGCGCTTGGGCAACCGCAACGGCAACGGCGCGCCGGACAAGGGGTGAGGTAATCCATGGCGGAGGTGACGGCGGCGTTGGCCGCAGAATCGGTCGTCCGCGAGTTCGGCGAAGGGGACAGCGCCGTCCGCGCGGTCAACGAGGTCACGGTCAGCATCTCGCCCGGCGAGTTCGTCGCCCTGGTGGGACGATCCGGCTCGGGCAAGACTACCCTGCTGAACCTGTTGGCGGGGCTTGACCGGCCCAGCTCCGGCAAGGTGTGGTTCGAGGGACGCGAACTGTCCCAGATGCCCGAACGCGAACTGGTCGGCCTGCGCCGCGACCGCATCGGCTTTGTCTTCCAGTCCTTCGGCCTGATCCCCCTGCTGTCGGCCTTTGAGAACGTGGAATTGCCCCTGCACATCGCCGGCGTTTCGTGGCGGGACCGCCGCCGCCGAGCCAACGAGGCCCTGGACCTGGTAGGACTCACCGGTCGCTCCGGCCATCGCCCCTACGAACTCTCCGGCGGCGAGCAGCAGCGCGTCGCCATCGCCCGCGCCCTGGTCGCCGATCCGTCCGTGCTCTTCGCCGACGAGCCCACCGGCGAGCTGGACAGCGTCACCGGCCAGACCATCGGCCGCATCATGCGCGACATCGGCGCCAGTCGCGGCGTCACCGTGGTTACGGCCACGCACGACCTGCTGCTGGCCGACATGGCCGACCGGCGCCTCCAGATGGCTGACGGGCGCATCGAGTCCGTTGACGGCGCGCTGCCCGCCTGACCTCCATCACCGGCCTTTGGTTGGAGCAACTGTTCAGTGTTGATGGGTTTCCTGGTGGATTACACGTCGTTCCTGCGAAAGCAGGAACCCAGAAATCCCTGCCGCCAGCAAACGTGAGCACAGCAAGGGTTTACTGGATACCGGCTTTCGCCGGTATGACGGTTTGGGGGTGGACTGGTCTCATCAAGTCTGAACAGTTACTGGTTGGCGCGTCGTTTGCGGCGTTCCACACGGGCGTGTTATAGTCGGGCCTACTTGGAAGTATCCAGAAACACGTAATCGGGAGCATTGCATGGCTTACGTAACGCCGCGAGACGGCGAAACCCCAGAGAGCCTGGTGAATCGATTCCGGGCGTCGGTACAACACGCCGGCATCCTGCGCGAGCTCAAGGACCGCCGGTTCTTCCGCTCCAAGGCGCAGAAGGAGCGTCTGGCGGCCCAGCGGGCGGCCCGGCGACGACGCCGGCAGCGGCGGTAGGCCATTGGGGGCTGGCGCTGGGCCGGCCTCCGCAAATTGACCGGTTGCGGGCGCAGTGCTAGACTCCGCCCGCGCTACACACGGAACAGGCCGGCCGGGGCTTCAGCAAGTCCGGCGGCGTTCTTCATACCAAGGAGGGCAGGTTTGCCGCGCTACGATTATCGCTGTACGGAGTGCTCGGACGAGTTCGAGCTGGTTCAGAAATTCAGCGAAGCTGGACAGGGAGAGTGCCCATCGTGCGGCGGCGCCGGCCAGCGGGTATTCCACGCCGTGCCGGTGATCTATAAGGGCAGCGGCTTCTACACCACCGACTACGGCCGTCCCAAGCGCCCGGTCGAGAAGGAAGACGGCAAGGAGTCGACCTCCGAATCCACGTCCTCCGGCTCGTCCAACGGCAGCAGCGGCGGCGACAGTTCGTCCGGCGACACCGGTTCCTCCTCCGATACGCCCGCTCCGGCCGCGGCCGCCGCCGGCGACTCGGCCTGATCGATCCCTTCGGCCATACGACGAAACGGGCCGCGCCCCAGGGTGCGGCCTTTCCATTGCCCGGCACCCATCACCCGAGACCATGCGCGCCCTGATCCAGCGGGTAACGTCCGCGTCCGTCACCATCGACGACGCCGAGGTCGGACGCATCGGCGCCGGCCTCGTGGTGCTCCTGGGCGTTGCGGATGGAGACGATGACTCCGACGCCCGCTACCTGGTGGAAAAGATCGTCAACATGCGCATCTTCGCCGACGACCAGGGCCGCTTCAACCTGTCAGCTTTGGACGTAGGCGGCGAGCTGCTGGTGGTGTCCCAGTTCACGCTGCACGCTGACACCCGCCGCGGCCGGCGTCCCGACTTCACCGCCGCCGCCGACCACAAGACGGCCAACCGGCTCTACGAACTGGCCGTGGAGATGTTCCGCGAGACCGGCCTCACCGTCGCCACCGGCGAGTTCCAGGCCTACATGCAGGTCAGCCTGCAGAACGACGGCCCGGTCACCATCATGGTGGACAGCGCCGATCGCGGCCGCCCCCGGCGGAGCTGACCACCATCCCAATTGGAGATGACCAAGGGCTTTCGGTTCTCCATTTGCCGTCATTCCGGCGAAAGCCGGAATCCAGAGTCCTCTACTGCAAAGACCCTCTGGGTTCCCGCTTTCGCGGGAACGACAGGATAAGGATTTTGAAAACCACAAGACCCTGTGGGGATGGACAGCCGGCCTACCGGTGCCAGCCCATCCCCTTGTACATCCCGCGCAGGAAGGCGATCTGCCCGCCGTGGGATACGCAATCCCACGTCATCTGACCCAGCGCCGCCGCCACGGTGCGCGGCTCCGATACCGGCGGGATGATCTTCGCCTGCTGCATCTGGGCTTCGGTGAGGCCGGGCAGGTATTCGCGCAGGGCGGAACGAACCTGCTCGAAATAGTCCATCTGCAACTTGCGGGACGGCGGCTGCCAGTCGCACACCATTTGGTGCGTCCAGCCCAGGCCGCGGTTCTCGCCGTCGGTGGGCATCCCGAAGTGCTGCTCCCAGTTGTTGGTGTCCCACAGCTGGGGCAGGTCCCGCAGCCGGGTGTGGATGAACGAGTCGATCACCCGGGACAGGTGCCATAGAATCCATGCCACCGAGTTGCAGTCGGGGGCGGGGATGCGCCCGAACTCGTCGTTATCCAGGTCCCTCAACGCCAGGTCGATGGTTGTGAAGTTGTTTTCCAGGGCCGAAATCAGGCCGTCGGCAGCAGCGGGCATGGTGGTCGCCTCCTGGTTGTGGGTTAGTGAGCAACTGGTTCTAGGATAACAGCAACGCGGGTGGTGCACGCGATCCTCAGGCGTACCCGCTTTTGCAAACTGTCAGAAGCAGGATTTGCGGGATTTTATGATTGGTCAGGATTCGGAGACCTCCATCATGGAATGGTCCTAATCCGGGTAATCCCTGAATCCTGAAAATCCTGACTCTGACGTTTACCAGCGCACCGGGACTATACTATCGGTAACTCTGAGGCATCAACAGCAGGACGACCCCGATGAGCACTCCTTCTTCCCCGTTGCCTGACCCTGGCGATCCCGCCGAGCGCGCCCGCTGGCTTCGCGACCAGATCTGGTTCCACAACGAGCGCTACTACAACGACGACGATCCGGTCATCAGCGACGGGCAGTACGACGCGCTGATGCGGGAGTTGCGCGATCTGGAGGCCGCCCACCCCGAGCTGCGGTCGGCCGGCTCGCCCACCCAGATCATCGGCGGCAGCGCCTCCGACCGCTTCCCCCAGGTCCAGCATCCCATCCCCATGCTGAGCCTCGCCAACGCCTTCAGCCGGGACGACCTGGAGGCGTGGCACCGTCGCGTCACCGACCTTTTGGACGGCCAGCCCTTTAGCATGGTGGCTGAGCTGAAGATCGACGGCCTCGCCGTGCGCCTGGTGTACCGCGACGGGGCTTTCGTCCTGGGCGCCACCCGCGGCAACGGGCAAACCGGCGAGGACGTCACCAACAACCTGCGTGAAGTCCGCAGCATTCCCCGCCAACTGGTCGGCAATTTCCCGCCTGAACTGGAAGTGCGCGGCGAGGTTTACCTGCCCCTGGAGAGTTTCGAGCGGATGAACGAGGAGCGCGCCCGCAACGGCGAAACCCTCTACGCCAATCCCCGCAACACCGGCGCCGGCACCATCCGCCAGCTGGACCCCGAGGTGGTCCGCGACCGCAACATGGAAATCTGGGTGTACAGCCTCAACGACACCGGCGACGTGCCCATGCCCGCCGGCCACTGGGAGGCCCTGGCACGGCTGCGGTCCTACGGTTTTCGCGTCAATGAGGCGAACCGCGTCTTTGACACCATCGATGAGGTCTGCGACTACTACGACCGGATGCTGGAACAACGGCACGATTGGAGCTACGAGGCGGACGGCCTGGTGGTCAAGGTGGACAGCCTTACCCAGCAGAACGCCCTGGGCTTCGCCGGCCGCGAACCCCGCTGGGCCATCGCCTACAAGTTCCCCGCCGAACGCGCCGTGACCCACCTGTTAGGCATCGACATCAACGTGGGCCGCACTGGAATCCTTACCCCACAGGCCATCCTACAGCCAGTGATAGTTAGCGGGGCCACCGTGCGGCATGCTTCCCTGCATAATGAGGGAGACATTCACCGCAAGGACATTCGCGTCGGCGATATGGTGGAAATCGAGCGCGCCGGCGACGTCATTCCTCAAATCCTTGCACCCATTCATTACCGATGGCGGCAATATTTCCCGGTATTTCAGATGCCGGACCACTGCCCAGAATGCCGTACTCGGGTGATCAGAAGCGAACGTACAGTCAAGCTAAAAGGTCAAGAACAAACAAACATCACACACCGGTGCCCAAACTCGGCCTGCCCGGCGCAGTTCTTCGAGTCGTTGAAGCATTTTGTCGCCCGCAACGCCATGGACATTGACGGCCTGGGCGAGAAGTGGTGCCGCATCCTGATTGATCACAAACTGGTTTCCGACGTATCGGATTTGTACTCGCTGACGTGTGAGCAACTGACGGCACTGGGCCGAATGGGTGACAAACTCGCTACGCGTATCCTCGCTAACATTGAGGCGAGTAAACGCCGCCCCCTGGCCCGCATACTGTTTGCCCTGGGCATCCAGCACGTCGGCGCCGAAGTGGCCGAATTGCTGGCCGGCCGTTATGCCAGCATCGACGACATCGCAGTTGCTCCGGCTGAAGAGTTTAAGGAGATCGACGGCGTCGGTTATGAAATTGCCCGGAGTATCAACGAGTATTTTGCCAATGAGGGCAACCAGAAGACCATCGCGGGCCTACGTGACGCTGGTGTCCAGCTCTGGCAGGAACTAGCCCCGGTTGACGAATCAGCCCAGCCATGGAAGGGTCGGACCTTCGTGGTTACAGGAGCTCTTTCGTCAATGACACGGCGGGAGGCTGAGTCCAAAATCAAGGCTTTAGGCGGCACTACCTCTTCGTCCGTCTCCAGCAGGACCTATCGACTGGTAGCGGGGGTGTCTCCCGGGAGCAAACGAGTCACGGCCGAAAGGCTCGGAATTGTCGTATGGGACGAGGATGAGTTTCTGTATTTTCTCCAAGCACCATTCGTTGTGGATAACGAAGTGAATGAGAAAGACCCTGAGACCCCTTCTGAGACGAGCGCATTCGGACAAGAGCTTACTCAGGGATCTTTCCTGATCGGGTTTTTGTGAAGCCTCAGGCTCCTGTACCGAACATCGCCAGAAATTCTGCCGCACCAATGATCGGGATGTTCAAATCGCGCGCACGCCTCGCCTTTCCTGAGTTGCTGGCGGGATCTGCCGCGACCAGCAAGTCGCAGTTTCTAGACACTGAGCTTTTGGGTGTAATCCCGTGTAATGCGGCTACTGCTTCCATGTGAACTCTGGTGTAAGTGTGGCCGTCGATCACTGCTTCCCCTGTAAAGCAGATGGATGTCAGGTGAAGATCATTGATTGCATGTGCAGTATCAGTGATGGGAGGAACCGGCACGTCGTATATCCCTAGCGACGCCATCATCCGCGTGATGATGTTGTGCTCCGCATCGGAAATTCTACCGTCCCTCTGCGCGGCCAGTATGATACTTTCCAGGTATTGGCGGTGAATGCGCTCGACTTGTTCAGTCTGCAGCCCAAGGAGATCCGCCAATTGTGATAGCGCAGCCCTTTCATCAGCATCGAGTTCATGGTCGTTCAGGGCGTGGTCTAATGCGTCCGCGTAAATCAAGCGGCGGTCTGTGAGGAAACTGATATCCGCATAATCCAGCAAGTGAGAGATCACGTCTCGTTCTTCCGTCTCATACGCCGCCCGTACGACGGTTCGTCTGGGGTTTTCCCTACCCTTCCATTCGGCGATGGCAGGTTCGCAATTTTCCCACGGTAGCCCGCATTTCATTGCCAACATCGCGGTCGCTTCAACGTCACCCGCAGCCTGGTGTGCGTTGTTAAGCGCCACCCCTAGCGATTCGCAAGCCGCCGCTAGTTTCATACCGGTCGCTTGCAGGGTGCAAATCCCATTTCCCGGGTCGAATTCTGCTCCCAGTCTTTCAAACTCGTTTTGCAAGAATCTGGCGTCAAACGACAGATTATGGGCCACGAGAATGCTGCCGTCCACTCGCCGTGCTACAGCGTAGGCGACCTCTTCAAAGGTAGGAGCTAGTTCCACCATTCTGGCGGAAATGCCGTGGATCGAAGTGGGACCTATGTCGCGTTGCGGATTGATCAGAGTTTCGAAGCGGTCTACAACTTCTCCGGTTGCCACGTCCAGGGTTAGAGTGGCTATCTCGACGATACGGTCTCTGTTTCCCACACCCGTCGTTTCTACATCGAGAACTGTTACTTTGCTGGTCATGATTACAACGACCCTCCCGTGATGTCAGCGATGCTTGTCGGGGTGCTGAACCACCACCGCGCTGGACGAAAATTTCGTCCGCCATGGTCGCTGTCTAGCCTGCCCTTGCAGGTGGCTGATAGGTTAATGCACTACCTAGCCATAACTGTCAAATCGTGGCAAGGTAGAGATACGTCAGATGCAGGCAAGTCCCAAACCAAGTGGCCGTTCCGGCCGGGAGGACATGATGACGACACATGCAGAAGCTCCCGTTGACGAGAGAATCATCGGCGTATTGCGGCAGCTGGGCATCCAGCGGGCCCACTTCGCATCGAGAAACCTGGGCGACTGGCGGGGATTGACGGTAAATCATCCCGACGCCATTGCCTCGATGACATTGGTCTGTCCGCTGGGGTTCGATTCCCAGGCGTTGGCTCCCCTGGGTGAGCGTCTGCTGGTATTCAACGCCGACCGCGGCGGCGCGACGGATACCATCGATCGCAACCTGGCCGGCCTCCCGTCTGCGGCAAAGGTCACGCTGGCGGATTACGGCTACCCCAACAACTACGCCGACATCGGCGTCGAGCAGGGCGAGGGCATGATGGCGGCCATGCTCGACTTCCTGGCCGGCGCGGATACCGCCAATAGCCTGCCCGACGCATCTCCTTCGGCGCAAGAAGGCGAGGTTGACGACATCTACTTCAGGGTCCAGGGATCCGGGCCGCCGTTGGTCCTGCTGCCATTGGGCGCGGCCCCGGCCCAATGGGATCCTGTCATCAGCGCGTTTACCGACCGCTACTGCGTTATCACCCTCACCGGACCAGTCCTCGGCATGGTGGGCAGCCTGGAGGGCCGGGGCCGCACTCCCGGTTACCTGTCCGCCGTGGGCAGCCTGATCGACGCGGCGCAGATCCAGACCGGCGAAAGCGTGCTGGAGGCCGGCTGCGGCACCGGCGTGCTCTGCCGTTGGGTGGCCCGCCGCACGGATCGTCGGAACCCCGTCGCCGGCGTGGACGTGAACACGTACTTCCTGCGGGAGGCGGCGGACATCGCCCGACGCGAGGGCATGGAAGACCTGGTGAGTTTCCACGAGGGCAGCGCCGAGGCCTTGCCTTTCGAGGACGACAGTTTCGACGTCGTCTTCTCCAGCACCGTGATCCAGCGGGTGAACGCCGACCTGATGCTGCCGGAGCTGGTTCGGGTCGTGAAGCCCGGCGGCCGCATTGCAGTGCTGGGACACGCCCACGACATGAACCGCTGGGTGAACCTGCCGCTGCGCTCAGACCTCAAGACCAGGATCGAGTCGCCACCGTGGGTCGATGATCCGGGGCATCCCCAGGGCTGTGACGATTCGTCGCTCTACCAGCGCTTCGCCCGGCTGGGGTTGCAGAACACCCGGATGTTCCCCTTCATCAGCACTTTCGCGGAGCCGGACCGTCTCCAATTCATGCAGGGCGGCATTCTGCCCACCCTGAACGCCGAGGAGGCCGCGGAGTGGCGCGCGGCGGCGGCGCAGGCCCAGTCGGACGGCACCTTCTTCATATCCACGCCGTTCCACTGCGCGGTGGGAACCAAGCCGTAGCGTATCAGCCCGCACACCCGCCGCTGCTAACGCCTGATGAGACGGTTCGCAACGAACCATACCAGGAATATGCCCCCGGCGCCGCTTATCACCCTACCACCGATGTTTAGTATTTGCAGAGCGATGGCAGATTGTCGCTCATTACCGAAAAAAGCCATCACCAGCAAGAATACCAGAATGAGGTTCGCCAAGAAAATTCCAAGCAAGGCCAGTCGGTGCAGTCTGCTATTCCGCCTTTCCTCGTTTTCCAGCTGTTTGAGCTGCTGTTTATGCTGAAGCCGGTCTCGGTTTTTCTTTACGGCCAAACGCTCGCGCTGTAGATCAACCGGCGTGGGAGCAGGTTGAGGCAATGACTCGTCCGGCTCGTTGCTGGACGTCTTTCCGGATTGGTCATCGCTGTTATCCTCGTTTGGTGTAACCATCACAGCCGGCGCCTGTCCCAAAGCCAAGTCAGTGGCATCGCAACGGCGCTCAATATAGGCTCCTATTTTCGGGGTTCTCGACCTACCGCCTGATCAGGCGGTTAATGCCGAAAGCCACCAAAAGCACAAAGCCGCCGCCGCCCAGGGCTTGCCCTCCGACGGTAAGCATACTCAGGGCCAGGTCAGACTGCCGCGCATCCCCGAAAAAAGCCATTACCAGCACGAGCGCTAATAAGGCCAGCAGAACACCCCCTACGACCACGAGACTGACGCGCGCCAGTAGGAGGTTACCCTGATACCGAGTGTCATCCATTTGTCCGTCCGCGCTGCCAGGCTGTTCTGGCGACTGAGCTGCCATAGTCAAAATCCTTTGAGCGTGGGGTGTTTCCTGCGGCGGAGGATGGCAGGCATTTAGCAGGGTAGCCCGGCCCCGCCGCAAGTGTCAAACCGCGGCGGGGCGCGTAACTGTTCACGTTTGAGGTGACGGCCCAATGCCAAAGCTGTCATACCGGCGAAAGCCGGTATCCAGAAAATCCTCGCTGTACTCATGGTAGCCGGTGCATAGACTTTCTGGGTTCCTGCTTTCGCAGGAACGACGGGTTTCCGACAAGGGATCCCATCAACTCTGAACAGTTACCGGGGCGCTACTGTCCCTGCCGTATCAGCCCGTACACCCGCTGCGGCTGCACCCGCACGATCACCGCGTCCTGCTGCACCATGGCCCGGTCGTATTCCTCCCAGTCCGGGTGCTCGTGGTCGCCGCACGCTCGGAACGCCGTCCGCAGCATTTGACGCATCTCCTCGGCGTCGGTGTTCCGGTAGTCGTGCAGCGTGGCGGTGCCTTCCACCACGGCGAACTGCCGCCAATCGTCGGCCACGGCCATCACGTTGCAGCGGTTGTCCCGCTGTAGGTTTCGAGCCTTGGCGGAGGTGCCCCGCACGATGACGAACACCGGCCCGTCATCGCCTTCAAAGGGCGACGCCCCGGACACCACGATGCTGGTCTGCGCCGATCCGTCCCGGCGGAAGGTGTTGATCACCCCCCGGTGGTTGCTGCTGAAAAAGTTGCGCACGTCGCTGAATTCCATGGTTGCCTCCAGGTTTGAGTGTTAATTGTTGACCACTTCGTAGATTGTCACATCGTCTGACGAGAAGGCCGGTGTCAGCCAACCTTCCGCTGTCCATTCTTCCATACGTTCGTCCACTTCGTCTCCGTAGGCTTCCCGCTCTCGCGGGCCTACGATGAGCCAGCGCACGCCGTAAACCTCCAGCAGGCGGCGGGTTTCCGCCCCGTTGGTTCCCCGGTAAATCATCTCCACGTCGTGGCTGCGGCCGGCGAAGGCGCTGTCGTCGCCCCGCCATTGCCGCTGGTGGCCCTCCCAGCCCAGCACCGTTGCCCTACCGGTAGCGCCAGAGATGCGCCCGTAGCTGCTGTAGCCGTCGCCCACCGCCTCCACGATGCGGCCCGGTCCCGCTTCGTCGTTGAGCCACACGATCGCGTCGTATTCCCCGGGCTCGCCGCGCCGCAGGAAGTTCAGTCCGGCCAGGGTGTTGTCGCCAAAGCCCGAGCCACCCTGGAACCACGCCGTGCGTTCCAGCACGGCGGCCACGGGATAGTACGCCGAAGCCAGGATCAGGCCCGCCGCCAGGCCGGCCCACGCGACCCCCAAGGCCCTGAACAACCCTAATCGATAGTCCGATGGACGCAGGCGGTACGGCCCGGCGACAATGTAATAGATGCCCACCCCGCCGGCAATCCCAAGCAGGATCCAGGCCTGGTAGTACACCTTGAACACGGTGTTCATCCGGTTGCCGAAGAGGTCCATGATGCGGAACAGCTCGGCTCCGGCCAGCAGATAGAACCCCGCCGCCGCCAGGATCAGCGCGAACACCAGCCACTGCATCGGACGCCGGTTGGCCGCCAGCACCAGCGCGCAGTAGGCGGCCAGCCCGCCCATGGCCAGCAGCGGCACCGCCAGCACCAACCGGTGCCAGACCAACCCGTCCGCCAGTGTGGTCTCCTCCGGACGCAGGGAAACCAGCACTGCCACCGCAATCAGCCAGAGGAAAAATGGCGCGGCGCTGAATGCCGCCACCGGCGCGACCAGTTCCCGCTTCCCCGTGGTGGGCGATCCCAGCGCCAGGAGCGATCTGCCCACCAGCGCGCCGGCCAGGAATGCGGGGACGCCCATCACCACCAGGAACAGGAATGGGCGCGTCGCCGGCCCGGTGACGGGCAGGATGCCTCCCGCCTGGCTGTCGAAGGACTGGTAAAACGGCAGAAACAGGACCACGCCGGCCACCGCCAGACCGAAGACCAGCAGGGCCGAGCGTCCCGTGGCGCGCGCCAGCGTGGCAGTGGACGCCACTCCGTTGTCGTCCGTCCTCCGTTCCGCACGGTTGATGCGCCACGCGGACCAGCAGGCCACCGTCGTCATGGCTGTGATCGCCAGGTACAGCGGAAAGTCCCAGGCGTTGATGAATGCCAGCGAGCCCAGGGCCAGGGCCAGGGCCGCCGCCTCGCCCGGCCTCCGGCGCAGCCAGCGCAGCCCGGGCGCGAAAGGCGATACCAGCAGCGCCAGCGTCAGGGTGAGCGCCAGCGTCACGAAGGGCAGCGCGGACACGTGGGCGTGCAGGTCGCCCAGCAGGAAGCTGAAGAACGGCACTTCCGTGATGGTGTAGTCCAGCGACGTTCCCGTTTCCGTCAGCGTGTCGATCACCCGGGTGCCTCTCCACCACCACCAGAACCCTTCGGGCAGCCAGCCCCGGATCCCTTGACCAATCGGGCCGGCCGGCGGCTCCAGGCCCTTGATTGCCACCCACTCCCAGAACCAGTCCGCGCCCACCCCTCGAACGTATGCAAGTTCCAGCACGCCGGACAGGTTCCCCAGCATCGTAATTCCCACCGCCGTGAGCAGCCCCGCTCCCAGCGCCGGAAACGCCCGCGCTCCGGCCAGCCGCAGCACGTTGTACACCAGCCCCAGTATTCCGGCGGCCAGCAGGGCCGGAATGGTGGCCACGGCCAGGTTGTACGCCTTGTCCGTCGCCACGCCGGTGAGGGTCGACAGCATGGCCGCCACGTAGTGACCGCCGTAGTAATAGGCGACGCTGTGCCCCGACAACCACTGGTCTTCCGGCGGAAACCTATCGGCGTTGGCTACGGCGTTGAGGATGCCGAAGTCCATCGGTTTTTCCGTGTGGTTGATCGCCGGAACCTCGCTGATCACCAGCGCCCAGAAGGCGAAAATAACCAGGAAAGTCAGCTCGGTGGTGGTAACCACCGCCCATCGCCGGCGAAAGAAGTCCGCCAACTCGGCCCGCTGCCGGTAGGCCAGCCACGCCGCCGCCACACCCATGATCACCAGCACGGCGGCGATCCCGGCCGGGGAATTGGGAATGATGCCCAGCGTGCCGCCGATCCACGTTACCCACGCCAGCGCCAGCAGCGCGAGAACCCGGGAGACCGCCCACCCGCGATCGGCCAACCGCCCCAGCCCGCACACCGTCGATGCGATGGGGAACCCGACCAGCGACAGGGCCCACAGGGCGATGAGCCAGGCGAGAATATCCTGCACGGCTATGGATCAGCCCGGCCGTCAGGCGGTCGGCGAAAGCATGGCGTCCACGAACTCGCGGGAGTCGAAGGGTGCGATGTCGTCCAGCCTCTCGCCGGTGCCGATGAACAGGATCGGCACTCCCAGCGCCCGTCGTATCGACAATACAATGCCACCCCGCGCGGTGCCGTCCATCTTGGCCAGGAAGATCCCCGTGCAGCCCACGGCCTCGGTGAAAGCCTGCGCCTGCGTCAGCCCGTTGTGCCCGGTGGTGGCGTCCAGCGTCAGCAGCACCTGGTGCGGTGCCGCCTCGTCCAGCCCGTTGATGACGCGGCGGACCTTGCGCAGCTCGTCCATCAGGTTCTGGCGAGTGTGCAGCCGTCCTGCCGTGTCCACGATCAGGATGTCTGCGCCCCGCGCCCGGGCGGCTTGCCAGGCGTCGTAGGCCACCGCGCCCGGATCAGCGCCGTGCTGGTGGCTGATCACGTCGACGCCGACCCGCTCGCCCAGGATCTCCAGCTGCTCCTCGGCGGCGGCTCGGAAAGTATCGGCCGCCCCCAGGATGACCTTCTTGCCCGCTCCGGTGAAGTGGTGCGCCAGCTTGGCGATGCTGGTGGTCTTGCCAACCCCGTTCACGCCGCATACCAGTATGACGTAGGGGGAGGCAACACTGTCGTCATCCAGCCAGGCGTCCGGGTCGTCCGACGCCGACAGTTCCGCTGCGATCAGCTCCTTGAGCCGCTCAAACGCCCCTTCGCCGTCCGCAACGCGCCCCGACCGGACCTCGGCCCGCAACTCGTCCAGCACCGCCATGGTGGTGTCCACCCCAACGTCCGCCGAGATCAGGATCTCCTCGATCTCGTCCCACACCGAATCGTCCAACGCGCGCGACGCGAACAGGTTGCGGATGCGCCCGAACCAGCTGTCCCGGCTCCGCTTCACCCCGGCGTCGGTCTGCTGTCGGTTGACCGCGTCCCGGTTCCGCTTGAAGATCGAAAACATAGCGGCGCAAGATTAGCAGCGCCGCCGCCGGCGCGCAACCGGGCCGGCGTCTGATCACGGTCTTTTCAAAGTTCCGTACGGTGGCCTTTCAGCCTGAACCGTCATTCCGGCGAAAGCCGGAATCCAGAGCATTCCGAACATACCGACCTGCTGGTTTCCCGCTTCCGCGGGAATGACGAATTCGCTTTGAAAAGGCCCTGATCAATAAAAGTTCAGAGTTGCACTGCCGCTGGTCGCCACGCTCATCAACGGCCTTCCGTGTGTATACCTCAGTTCGTTGGCGGTCGTGAGACGCGAACGTGACCTCCATGAACGGTTATCACGGCGTGTTCTTCTAACTCGCGACTATAGTGGTCAATTATCTCTGCAATGATTTCGATCCGCCGGGCCATGCGAACGTCCGGTAATCGTATCAGTCCAGCGTGCGGCATTCTGTGCAGGTAGATCAGTTCTCCGAAATCTTTGTCGATCGTGATGAGGACCCGATTCTCCGATGCTGCCAGTTCCAGCAATGCCTGGTCGCCGGGGTCCGGGCCGATGGTTTGGGCTTCAAGCGCGTCATGCCCGCCATTGCGAAGCCACTCTGCCAGGCGGCGTCCGGCGCACCTGTCCACCAGGAACCTCACGATTCGGCTACTGAAACCGCGGCGAGCGTGTCCCTGACAATGACGGCGTGGGCGTAGGCGAGGCAGGCGCGGATGTCTTCCGGTTCCAGTTCCGGATAGTCGTCAAGTAGTTCGTCCATATCGGCGCCTTGGCTCAGCAAGCTCAGGATGAGTTCCACTGATATGCGCATATCGCGGATAATCGGTTTCCCTCCGAACACGTCGGGGCGTGCCGTGATGCGTTTCAACAGTCCCTCGTTAGTGGGCATATTAACCCTCCCTGTCTGAGCGGTTACACCGGCGGCGCTTGGTTCAGCCCGGCAATCCGCTCGCACCACTGCGCCGCGCCCAGGACCCTGCCTTCCTGCGCCCACGGGCCGCCGAACTGCACGGCCATGGGCATCCCCAGCTCGCTCAAGCCCGTCGAGACCACCACCGTGGGCAACCCGGCGGCCGTCCACGGCACCTGGAACGCGGCGTCGCCGGTGGTGTTCAGGTCGCGCGGAGCCGGAGCCGGGATCGCCGGCGTCATCACAACGTCCACTCTGGCAGCCATCTCGCTGAAGTCGGCGCGGAATTGCCGCCGCAGCCGCTGGGCCTTCAGGTACGCCGACGTGGGCATGATCATGCCCATCTCCATGCCGGCGCGGATGCGCGGGCCGTAGTCAGCGGCGCGGGTGCGGTGGTTGACCTCGTGGAACCCGGCGCACTCGACGTTCATCACGATGCGCTGGAAGTGGTGCACGTGAGCGAAGCTGTCGGGCAGCGGTATCTCCTCGACCTCCGCGCCGGCCTCCGCCAGTTGGTTGGCGATTGCCTCCGTGTGCGCCCACATCTCCGGCGTGGCATAGTCCTGGTAGTACTGGCGCACCAGCCCGATGCGCGGCGGCCGGTCGTGCTCGGCCATCTGCGCGCTGAAGTCGGGGACGGGTTCGCGCAGGCTGCCGGGGTCGTTGTCGTCCGCGCCGCTGAGCACGGTCAGCATCAGCGCGGCGTCGGCCACGGTGCGGGTCAGGATGCCCACGTGGTCCAGCGACCAACTCACCGGAGCCACGCCGTAACGGGAGATGCGCCCGTAGGTGGGCTTCACGCCGACGATGCCGTTGTAGGCCGCCGGCCGACACGTCGAGCCGCCGGTCTGCGATCCCAGCGCCGCCGGAACCATCCGCGCCGCCACCGCCGCGGACGACCCGCTGCTGGAGCCGCCGGGGGTGTGCTCCAGGTTCCAGGGATTGCGCGTCGGCGAAGGGTCGGAGGTGGCAAATTCGGTGGTGACCGCCTTGCCCAGGATGATCCCGCCGGCCGCCTTGATGTTGGCCACCGAGGTCGCGTCGAATTCCGGCACGAAGTCTGCGTACACCTTCGATCCACAGGCGGTGAGCATACCCTCGGTATAGAAGATGTCCTTCAGGCCCACCGGAACGCCGTGGATCAGGCCCAGCGGATCGCCCCGCTGCACCTCCGCCTCGCGCTGACGGGCGGCCGACAGCACCGCGTCCCGGTCGATAGTGACCCAGGCCAGCAGGTCGCCGTCCAGGGCGTCGATGCGCGCCAGCAGCGACTCGGCCAGCGCCACCGGCGACAGGGTTCCTTCGCGAATCTGCGCGGCGGCTTCGGCCACCGAAAGCTCGTGGAGTTCAGGCATGGTTCAACCTCGCTGTAAGCGGTATGCGCGCCGCGGTGGGTTTGCCGTTCGCCGGTACGGTCTAAAGATCAAGATGTCATAGGACTTACGCAGTTGGGCAGATTGTGCGCCGTCGTTCCCGCTTTCGCGGGAACCCGGTAACCGAAATCGTTAACTTTGTTCCGGATTGATTTACCACAGAGTCCCTGGATACCGGCTTTCGCCGGAATGACGGGATGGTGAATCAAAGTGCGTAACTCCTACGTCATTGCGAGCGCAGCGCGGCAATCTCGTTTGCCGGAAGGGTCGCCTCTCCATCAGCGAGATTGCCACGTCGCTCCGCTCCTCGCAATGACAAACCGGGTACGCATCAGGCCCGGGGTCGAGTTGCGGCTATTCCTGGTTCAATGGTTCCAGGTCCGGGTGGACCTCGGCATTGTCAACGTCGAATACCTGCTCGGCCGCGGTTCGCAGGTACGATTCCAGCTCCACTGCGCGGTCCTCGCCGAACTGGGCGACCGCTCTCCGGCGCAGTTCCTGGTAGATCCGCTCCAAGTCGTTGCTCTGGCTCATGTTGCCGACACCTCGATACGGGTGGGGATAGCAGCCTGCAAGATACTCTGCCGGCGCGTAGCCGTCCAGAGCCGATCACGCAACGTAACTGTTCAGTGTTGATGGGTTTCCTGGTGGATTACACGTCGTTCCTGCGAAAGCAGGAACCCAGAAATCCCTGCCGCCAGCAAACGTGAGCACAGCAAGGATTTACTGGATACCGGCTTTCGCCGGTATGACGGTTTTGGGGTGGGCTGGTCACATCAAATCTGAACAGTTACCACGCAACGCCCGCACGTCCGCAACGAATGGGAAAGGGCCCGGCGTCGCAATCGCCGAGCCCTGTTGTTCACTACCCGGTGGTCCGGGCTTGAAAAACCTACCCGCGGTTGTGCGTCTTGGTCTCCGCCCACGCCACGATGTGCGGGATCGCCGCGTCAACGTCCCGTTGATCGACGTTGCGCGCCGTGGACTCGGCCTGGCAGCGCATCAGCATGATGGGCAGCCGGTTGCGGATCTTGTCCAGCGTCCAGGACAGCGGGTCGCCCTCGGCGGTGAAGTCCAGCTCCAGCCGGTCGTTCTGGCCGATGGGGCCGTTGCGGTAGTGGTAGTGCGGGCCGATGCGGAAGCAGTCGAACCGCAGCAGTTCCTTGTCGTCGCCCTCGACGTCGTTGCCGTAAACGTGGATGCAGATCCCCTCGTCGCTCATGGCGCCCACGTCGGTGCGGTACACCAGCCCGAAGGTAACCGCGCCCGCGTCGATGAGCTCCTCGCCTCCGCCGGTGCTTCCTCCCATCTGCGCGTGCATCGCTTGTGTCGTCATTTCTCCGTACCTCCCTTCGTGATGCCTGAACCGGTCCGATATTCCGGATCGGCTCGCCGGTTTGGTGCGATTATACATGCCCCACGCACGAAATCGTCATGAGCCACTCCGCGCCCCGGGCGTTGCTCACCTGGCACACGGGGAAGGTGGCAACTTACACGACACTCTCCTGATTGAGAATGCGGGCAATGGGTCCGTAATTTGATGACACCCGGCCACTGCCGGCGGCACGCCGGCGCTGCTACCATCGCCGCCGTATCACGCCGCCGGCCGGACGCTGCGGCGACTATGCTAGACTGGGGAAAATATGGATGAGTGGTGGGAAGAAAGGCGGTGGCTGCGGCGTCACGCCATAGTCGCTCCTTTCGGGATTTTCGCAGCCACGCTGCTGCTGACCTATTGGACGGAGCACGGACAATGGCAGCCACCGGCCAGTCTGGATCCGGCGGCCCACTTGGTTGACCTGGCCGCAGTCCTGTACGCCATGGTCGCTGTGCTGGCTGAAAGAGGAGCAAGGCTTATGTTCTGGGCGCTGGACGAGAGAAGAAAGTGGCGCGCCAAAATGCGCGCCGAGGCAATGGCTGAGGGTTTGGCGGAAGGCGAAGCTGCCGCGGCGCAGCGCTACGAAA
Organism: Chloroflexota bacterium; assembly: GCA_028873965.1. GTDB lineage: Bacteria > Chloroflexota > Dehalococcoidia > Lucifugimonadales > UBA3495 > Bin87. The sequence continues at coordinate 18,601 of JAPPMU010000036.1, read as the reverse complement.
AATGGCTGGCCAAAGTGGCCGAGGAAAGGAACATCCCCCTCGCTGAGCTCCTACCCCCGCCGCAGAACCCGTAGTAATCGTCGAGCGCCGACCTGTTACCTAGCAGTGACCCGCGAGTAGGCGTCGGCCCGCGCCACGGCGTAGCGGCCGTCTCGCATCATGATCCTGAGCACGCCCTCGTGCCCATGATGTTGCTCACCCGGGCAAACGGGGAAGGTGTAAACCCACTCGACACCCTCTTGCTTGAGGATGCGGGCAACGGAAGTTGCTGCGGCGATGGATATGGTTTTGGACCTCGTTTCGGATAGTGCAAGTTCGGTGTATGATAGCATCATCTGTGAATTGGGCAGTGATCCGAGACGCAGTATCCACTCAATGCACACGGACTATCTGTCGGTGGTTCGTGACTAAATTTCCCTGAGTGGAATAGATGCCACTTCATCCAAACACTGCAAACGCAGTTCTGAACGCGTTGGGAGTACCATTTCTGGCGTAGTTGATCCGGGGCTGCTTGGACCTGCTTTTCGCGCCCAACGACTCCGAAATGGGCTCCTGGCAAACAAAGAGCCAGCAAAATTTCCAGACGTACTCTGACCAAGCTGCTCCCAAGACCCTGTCAGATCAGTTCGTGTTTCTTCACTACCTAGTGGTTACATACGCCACCGGAATTAGTCCTGCTCAGAATCTCGTTGACGACAACGATTTTTGTGACCAGGCAGACCCCAGCATATCCGAGGGTATCATGACCTCTGCGCATTCACCGGTTCCAATCCGGATGGCCAAAGATAGCACCACGATCTATCTGGGTGATGCTATACCCATTTTGAACGATGAGGTCCCTGACAGCTCCGTGCAACTAATCTTTGCTGACCCTCCGTACAACATCGGAAAACGATTAGCGAATTTCAACGACAAATGGCCAAATGATGAAACTTACATGCAGTGGTGCTATGAATGGCTGGACCTGTGCATCGCTAAACTGGATGGAACCGGGTCGCTATACGTGATGTGTAGTACGCAGTGCGCACCTTATTTTGACCTTTTTTTGCGTGAGCGGGTGGGCATACTGTCCCGCATTATCTGGCATTACGACAGTTCAGGAGTCCAAGCGAAGCGATATTTTGGTTCGAAGTACGAGCCCATTTTCCACTGCGTCAAAAACAAAAAGCGCTATACCTTCAATGCCCATGACATACTCGTAAAAACAAATACCGGTGCGAACAGGAAGTTGATTGACTACCGCGGCCGCACTGCCAAACCCTACAACGACGACAAAGTGCCGGGCAATGTATGGGAATTTCCCAGAGTCCGTTATCGCATGAGCGAATACGAAAACCACCCTACTCAAAAACCAGAAGCGCTCCTAGAACGAATAATCCTAGCAAGCAGCAACCCGGGGGATATGGTTTTGGACCCCTTCGCGGGTACGTTTACAACGTCTGCGGTTGCTCAGAGGCTAGGAAGAGCCAGTATCGGCATCGAGCTACAGGAAGAGTTTTTCAAGATCGGCGTTCGACGGCTCGACATCGCTCACAGTTACAACAATGAACCCCTTTCGCCACCAGTGAAGCGCTTTCATCGACGGCCGAATGTTATCAGCGGAGGCCGCTTATTATGACCACTCCCCATGAATTCACCGACCAAATCACTGGCATACTTCGTGAAGAGTTTCAGTCTAACGCTGATTCTGTATTTGAACGAAGCCAGATGCTTCAGTATCTGAATATCAAAACGCGCTCAGCTTCTAGAGGGTCCAAAGCACGCGGATCGTTCGCTAATCATTACGCTTTGTATGTTCTGGTGGAGGACTATATCAACAAGGGATACCACCAGAAGCCCGGGTATGCTTCGTATGAAGGAGCCCGTTATACCGACCTATTCACACGACAACGCGAGCTGCCGTTCGGCGAAAAGCTCCAGAACCACGCGCTGAACAGCCGTTTAAACGAAGAGTTTCGCAAGTACTTTCCGACCTGCGAATTCGTGCCCATATTGCGCGATAACGACACAAACCGATATTGGATCAACGAAAACCTTTTGATCGTGGAAGCCGATAGCAAGAAATACAACATCGCTGGACCTGTCATCGCGATCATCGACGCTTATGTTGATGCAAAGCGCGATTCATTCGAGAGATTTATAACGCAATGCGAAAGACTCAGGGATATTCAAGAGGAATCGCCGGAAAAAGTGCGCGAGTTCATTTCGAGTTTGGTCCAGCCCGACGTTGATGCCAGGATTTTCGAAATCGTCAGTTACGCCATTCTCAAATGCTATTACGGAGATTGGACCGTTTTTTGGGGATGGGATCCCGATGAAGTCAACCCGGAAACGATTGCCCTTTACAAAACGGGTCGCACGAATGCTAACGACGGCGGCATCGATTTCGTCATGCGTCCACTGGGTCGCTTCTTCCAAGTCACGGAAAGCACAGATGTCCGAAAATACTTTTTGGATATTGACAAAGTACAACGCTTTCCAATCACATTCGTCGTCAAATCCGGCGAAACAGTTGACAATCTGACCGCCACCATACGTGCTCAAGCAACAAGAATGTACAACGTGGAAACCATCGTCAATCGCTATATGGAGTGTATAGAAGAATTGATAAATATCCCCATTCTGTTGGAGCGTTTCGAAGAAGTTATGAAGATGGGCAAAGTCAACGAAATGGTTCATGAGCTGGTCATTCAAAGCAAGGTGGAATTCAATCTTCCGGTAGAATAGTGAGCAGACCCTCGACCCAGCCACGCGCGCCCATCATCCACTCAGGTGCAAGATTGCCGCCCGGTTGGGGACAACGCATCTTACGTCTCGGTCCCTTTCGTGGCCGATCATCATCGTCGTTGCCGTGCGGGCACCGTGCCGGCAGCATTATCGGCCGATGGTCGACTCGGCAAATAGTGGTGTGTCGACGGCCTCTCCGGCTAATTCAACTTGCCCCCTCCCTCGTCCCCTGCTAAACTGCGGCCATCATTGACACATCCGTACCGCAACGCAGTTAAGGAGCAGCCGTTATGCTGATTGGCCATTTTACCGAGCAGCCCTGGCAGGATGAAAACTCCGGCCTGATGGGCACCCAGAGCACCGACCTGGGCATCTCCAACAGCCACTACAGGCCCGACATCGGCGCCCAGCTCTACAACCGCTACCTGGACGAGAAGGTTTACGCCGAGCAGATGGGCTTCGACGCCGTGATGCTCAACGAGCACCACTCCACGCCCTTCTGCATGCAGGGCGTCACCAACGTCGGCGCGTCCATCCTGGCCCGCATCACCGAAAAGGTGAAGATCATCATCCTGGGCAACGTGCTGCCCATCTGGGACGACCCCCTGTGGCTGGCCGAGCAGCTGTCCATGATCGACATGATCTCCCACGGCCGCCTGGTGTCCGGCTTCGTGCGCGGCGGCGGCCGCGAGAGCTGGTCCCACAACTCGCCGCCCAACTTCAACCGCGAGCGGTTCGAGGAAGCCCACGACCTCATCATCAAGGCGTGGACCGAGCCCGGCCCGTGGCGCTGGGAGGGCAAGCACTTCCACTACCGCTACGTCAACCCGTGGGCCAAGCCCCTGCAGGAACCCCACCCGCAGATCTGGATCCCGTCCACCGTGTCCGTGGAGACGGTCAAGTGGTGCGCCGAGCATCGCTACCCGCTGGTCCTGCTGGCCACCCGCCTGGAGCCCACCCGCGAGGCCTTCCAGCTGTACCACGACACCGCCGCCGAGAACGGCTACGAGTCGGGGACCCAGAACGTGGCCTACTTGTGGAAGGTACACGTTGACGAGACCGAGGAGCTGGCCGAGGAAGTCGGGCGCAAGTACCTCTCCGGCGTCAGCAACCCCTTCCTGGCCGGCAACGAGGGCGGCATCAACCCCGCCATCATGAACCTGCCGGGGCACACCTCCCGCACGTCGCGCCGCCTGTCCGCCGCCGCCTTCGGGCCCGCCGGCCGCTTCGGCACCAACCGCCGTCCCTTCGAGGACCAGGTCGCCGACAGCACCATCATCACCGGCACGCCCAAGACCGTCATCCCCAAGATCCGCGAGGTGCTGGAATACCTGCGGCCGGGCAGCGTCTTCTTCTGGGACGGCGACGGTGCCATGACCCACGATGACCAGATGCGCAGCCTGCGCCTCATGGGCGAGGAAGTCATTCCCGCCGTGCGCGAGATGGGCAAGGAACTGGAGCTCTACTCCCCCTTCGAGGTGGACGCGCGCACCAACCAGCCCATCGTCGACTCCGCCACCGCCGCGGGCACGGCGACGACCACCGCCGACTAGGCGCTGCGGCATCGCGTCAAGCAAGAGGGGCGGGTGTGCAACCCGCCCCTCGGTTTTTGCGTTCGGCGTTGTGTGCTAATCGTGGGCTCGCACTCGCGCGGGGTGCTCAAACAGCCGCGCCAGGGGCAGGCTGAACTCGGGGAAAAGCGGGGTCGTCAGAGTGTCCGCAGAGGTGAGGACAGTCCGTTCGCTATAGGTGCCATCTTCGGCTAACTCCAGCACTGTGAGGGTGTTGGCGTCCCCGTCAATGATCCAGTACTCCGGCACGCCGGCCGATTCATACAATTCGCGCTTGCGCACCAGGTCCGCGTGCCGGTTGGACGACAACACTTCCACCACGATGTCGGGCGGACCACCGTCAATGACCGTTGGGCCGATGATGCCAACCCGCTCTGATCGCACGGCCACAATATCCGGCCCCAATGCGCTGCTGTCGGATACGACGACGCCGGCCACCTGATACACGATGCCCAGCCCGGTTTCCATGATTTGCAGAACTAAATGCGTGCTCAACACGGTCGCCAGGAATTGGTGATCGGGAATCGGGAACGCGGCCATGTACACCACTCCGTCGATGAGTTCGCAGCGCTGCTCTTGCCGGGGCAAATCCAGAAACTCCGCCAGAGTCATCCGCGTGCCGGTCTTGATGTCAGGTGTAGTGGTCATAGCTAGTTTCCTCATTCCGACGCGCTGGCAGCGTTTTCCGGCTAACCCCTACCGACGGATGCGCGTCGGATGCTCAAACAGTTGCGCCAGAGGCAGGCTGAACTCCGGGAACAGCGGCGTCGTCAGTGTGTCGGCAGCGGTCAGTACGGCACGTTCCCGATAGCGGCCATCATCGCCTAATTCCAGCGCCGTGAGCGTGTTCGCGTCGCCGTCCAGGATCCAGTACTCCGGCACGCCGGCGGCTTCATACAGCTCCCGCTTGCGCTCCAAGTCCCGACGGCGGTCTGTAGACAGCACCTCTACCACAATATCCGGGGAGCCGTTCACCCACACTTGGCCCAGCATCTCGGCCCGACCGGATGCTACGACTATGATGTCCGGCGAAAGGTAATCCTCTGCGGGCAGTACGAGATTCACCGAGCTATAGGCGTGCGCGACGCCGGCCAGAGCCAGTTGGTCAAACAGGTATTTCCACAGCAGATGCACCAGAAACTGGTGGTCGAGCGCAGGCTCCGGCATTATGTACAACACTCCCTTGACCAGTTCACACCGCGGGGTTGTTTCCGGCAAATTGCGGAACTCCTCGGGAGACATCCGCATACCGCTGTAAATCCTGGCAGTCGTAGTCATAATTGTCCGACCTCGCTCCAGTCGTTCCGGTAGTCCTGACAGTCGCTCATTTATCCCAGATTCACCCTCTGCCCCTCGTCGCTGGACTGGCGGATGGCGTCGATGAACTGGTGCAGGCCCACCGCGTGGTCGAAGTCGGGGAGCCCGTCCCCGTTGGCCGTGCCCCGGATGGATGCGGCGAACTGGCTGTACAGCTGGCCCACGTTGTAGGGCGAACCGGCGGGCATCTCAGGTGCCAGATGCAGTTCCTCGGCCGGCGTCAGGTCCTGCAGCTCGTTGCTGCCCCCGCGCGCGCCCCGGATGCTGACCTGCTGCAACTGCGGCGAATCCACGGAGACGGCCACCAGCGTGCCCTCCTCACCGTAGATCTCCATGCGGTAGCCGCTGCCGGCCCACGGCGTGCTGCCGATCTGCACCGACGCCACGCCGCCGCCCTGGAGGTTCCCGCTGACCAGGATGTTGTCCGGCGACGTCACCGGCAGGTCCTGGCCGGTGTCGGTCTCGTGCCAGGTGGCGGCCTGCGTGCTGACCACGGTGGCCACGTCGGCGAACTCGCCCACCACGCTGCACAGGGCGTCGATGGTGTGCCCGCAGGCGATGGTCAGCGTGTGCGCGCCCAGCTCGTTGTCCCGCTGCCAAGTACGCCCCGAATCCCGCGAAAGCACACCCTCGCGCATCAGCCGGACGTGGCAGGTCATAACCCGCCCCACGTAGCCGTCGGCCACCAGGTTGCGCAGGTGCACGATGGCGGGATTGGCCCGCGCCTGGAGTCCGACGATGGTCTTAACGCCCTGCTCCCGGGCCAAGTCGGCCATCTCGATGGCCTCGGCGGTGGTGCGCCCCAGCGGCCACTCGGTGAAGGTGTGTTTGCCGGCCCGCAGCGCAGCGGTGGTCGGCTCGTAGTGGCTGGGCACGCGCAGGGAGATGGTGGCGGCCTCGATGTCGGCGTCGGCCAACATGCGGTTGTAGTCGTCCCACGCGCTGCCGGCGCTGAACGCCGCCATGGCCTCGTTGGCCGATTCCTCCCGCGTTGTGCACACTGCGGACAGGTCGAAGTCGGGGTGCGCGGCCAGCGCGGGCAGGTGCGCCCGCGGCGACCAGCCCTGGTGGATGTTGGCGCCGATCAGTCCGATGCGGATGGGCTGCTGCGTAGTCATGGCAGTGTCTCCTGTGCTGGGGCGGGAAGGGCTGCATCTGAAGGGTTGAATGCGGGCATCCTAACACAGGGGCGGTATGTCGAAACGTGCAGGATGGTACAATCGCGATGCTGACTACCGGGAAGCCACCGCAAAGATGCTGACCAAGCTGACAGTTCGCAATTTCAAGCAGTTCGAAGACGTCACCGTCGAACTGGATAACGTCGTGGTGTTCGTCGGCCCCAATGACTCCGGCAAGACCACCGCGCTACAGGCCCTGTCTCTATGGGGGTTGGGCTTGCGGAGGTGGCGAGAGCTCCGAGGAACGACACGTACCAGGCCCTTTAGTCCCGGAGGGACCATAAATCGCCTGGATTTGCTTTCGGTGCCCGTTAGACAAACCAACCTACTGTGGCGAGGATTGCAAACCCGAAGGCACAGGGAAGGCGAAGGCCGACCAAGCATCGAAAATGTCCGCATCGAGATAATTGTAGAGGGGGTTAGCAGCACTGGTGAAGAATGGGTTTGCGGTCTGGCGTTTGGTTATGCCAATCCCGAATCAATCTACTGTCGTCCTTTGAGAATCGACGATGGTGAAGAGAGAATGGCTATCCCCAATGCTGCGCTGGAGGAGCGCGTAGTTTTCCTACCGCCGATGTCCGGCCTATCATCAACGGAGGTGCTGCTCCAACCCGGGGCCGTGAACGTATTGATAGGAGAGGGCCGTACCGCCGAGGTGCTGCGCAATCTTTGCTACGAAGTGTATCAGCAGCCTGGAAACGATCTTTGGAATGAAGTATTGACGCCGCTAATGCAAAAGATTTTTGGCGCGACCGTCCTACCACCTCAATACAACTCGGAACGCGGCGAAATCACTTTACACTACAAAGACGCTTATATGCCCAATCGCGAACTTGACCTGTCGTCGTCTGGACGGGGGTTCCAACAAACGCTCTTGCTGGCAGCGTATATGTTGCTGAACCCTAATTCAGTAGTCCTTCTTGACGAACCGGACGCCCATTTGGAAGTTCTCCGGCAACGGGAAATATACCAGGCGATTACCGAAACCGCCGAACAACAACGCAGTCAATTGGTGATCGCCACTCACTCTGAGATAATACTGAACGAGGCGGCAGGACGGCACACAGTGACCGCCTTCATTGGTACTCCGCATCGCATGGACGGTCGTAGCAGTCAAGTTTTCAAGGCTTTGTCGGAGATTGGTTTTGAACATTATCTCCAAGCTCGTCAGAAAGGTTGGGTGTTGTACCTCGAAGGTTCTACAGATTTGGCCATATTGCAGGCTTTCTCCCGAAGATTGCAGCACCCAGCAGAATACGTACTAACGCGCCCTTACGTGCATTACGTTGGAAATCAACCGATGCAGGCCCGGCAACACTTTTGGGGTTTACGGGAGGCCCTCCCAAGTCTGAAAGGCTATGCCTTGTTCGATCGGTTGGATAGGGGCTTGCCCAGTGATATTCACGACGATTTACAAGAATACACTTGGGCGAAGCGTGAGATCGAAAATTATTTCTGCTCTCCAAAAGTTCTAGAACGCTGGGTAGAGTCGGGGCACAATGTACCTCTTTCCAGAAGCCTGATGGTCGACGCCATTGAGGAAATTGAAAGTGCGCTGCAAACGGTGAACCTAAGCTCGCCATGGGATGGTGACTTGAACGTTTCTGAGCAATTTTTACCGCCAGTGTTTACGGCTTTCTACAAAAAGCTGGGTGAATTTAACACTATGTCAAAGTCAGATTACCATACGCTGGTCGATCATATCGAACCTGACGAAATTGACCTGGAAGTCATTGCTGTACTGGATGCCATTGCCGAAGTAGCCGATAGCGCAACCGTACCTCGCTAACCTCCCTCGCTATACGAGTACCGCCATGTCCCTACCACCCGAATCCCGCCTCCGTTTCGTCGACGGCCTGCCCATCTGCCGTATCCTGAATGGTATGTGGCAGGTGTCTGGCGCCCACGGTCGCATCGATCCCGCCGCGGCTCTGGATGCGATGCTGGCGTACCATAACGCCGGCTTTACCACGTGGGACTTGGCCGACCACTACGGCCCGGCCGAGGACTTCATCGGCGAGTTCCGACGGCGGCTGTCGGCAGAACGGGGCGAGGCCGCCGTGTCCGAGATCCAGGCGTTCACCAAGTGGGTGCCGCGCCCGGGGCCGATGACCCGGCAGATCGTCGAGAACAACGTGGACATCTCCCTGCGCCGCATGGGCGTTGGCCGCTTGGACCTGCTGCAATTCCACTGGTGGGAGTACCGCGATAAGCGTTACCTGGATGCCCTGGAACAGCTGGCGGCGCTGCGCGACGAGGGCAAGATCCACCGCGTAGCCCTGACCAATTTCGACACCGAACGGCTCGTTGAGATCGCCGACCACGGAGTCCGCGTGGTGTCCAATCAGGTGCAGTACTCGCTGATCGACCGCCGCCCGGAAGTGCGGATGTCCCAGGTGTGCGAGGAGCAACGAGTGTGGCTGCTGCCTTACGGCGTCCTCTGCGGCGGCCTGCTGTCGGATCGCTACCTGGGCCAGCCCGAACCCGGTTCGGCCGAGCTGAACACCGCCAGCCTGCGTAAGTACAAGCAGATGATCGACGCCTGGGGCGGCTGGCAGCTATTCCAGCAACTTCTTTCGATATTGCGACGCATCGCCGACAAGCATGAGGTCAGCATCGCCAACGTTGCCGAGCGTTACATCCTGGACAAGCCGGCCGTTGCCGGCGTGATCATCGGCGCGCGATTGGGCGTGGCGGAACACATCGCCGAAAACGCCCGGCTCTTCGGCTTCTCCCTGGACGATGACGACAATCAGGCCATCGAAACCGTGCTGGCCGATGCCCGCGACCTGTACCGGATCATCGGCGATTGCGGCGACGAATACCGCCGCTAGTCTACATCGGCAATAAACCGTCATTCCGGCGAAAGCCGGAATCCAGGATCACCAACGAGAATCCCATTTATCCTGTTTATCCATGCCAAAGCTACACGTTGAGGTTCCCATGCAAATCGGCGCCATCTTCCCGCAAACCGAAATCGGTCCCGACCCGGCCGCCATCCGCGACTACGTGGAGGCGGTGGAGGGCATGGAGTTCGACTACCTGTTCATCGCCGACCACGTGTTGGGCGCCGACCCCGATCACCACGAGCACGTGCGGGGCAGTTACTACACCCACCACAGCGTGATCCACGAGTCGCTGACCACGCTGGCGTTCATCGCGGCCCTGACCACGCGCATCCGCCTGATCACCGGCATCCTGATCCTGCCCCAGCGTCAGACCGCCCTGGTGGCCAAACAGGCCGCCGAGATCGACGTGCTCAGCGGCGGACGCCTGACCCTGGGGATCGGCGTGGGCTGGAACCACGTGGAGTTTGAGGCCCTGGGCGAGGACTTCACCAACCGGGGCATCCGCTCCGAGGAGCAAATCGACCTGATGAGGGCTCTGTGGACTAATGAGGTGGTCAATTTCGACGGCCGCTGGCACTCTGTGCGCTCGGCTGGGATCAAGCCGCTTCCCGTGCAGCGTCCCATACCGGTGTGGTTCGGCGCCGGCGGGTCGGCCGGCCCGGTGCCCCGGGACGTGGTGCTGCGCCGCATCGCCCGCATGGGCGACGGCTGGTTCCCCAGCTTTGGCCCCGACGACACGGCGCGGGGAGTGCTGGACAAGATGCAGACCTACATCGCCGAGGCCGGCCGTGAGCCTTCCGACGTTGGTCTCGCCGGCCGCATCCGCATGCCCGACAAGTCGCCCGACGAATGGTTGGCCGAGGTGGAGGGCTGGCAGTCCCTGGGCGGCACCCACGTCATGGCGGAGGCCCGCCGCGGGCCCCTGAGTTCGGTGGATCAGCACATCGAGGCGATGCGCCAGTTCCGCGAGGTGGTTCCGGTGGGCTGGGGACGAGGGGTAGATTAATCCGTCGTAACTACTTCGCAATGTCCGGGACATGGCTTGTCGTTAGAGTATTGCCGGTTCAGTGATCCCTCGCTTGATATTATCCGATGGTTCTTGCAAAAGGACCTCGGCGGGTATCCCCCAATGCTTGTGCAGGGCGCGGGCCATGGCGATCGTGATGTCCATTTTGCCCGATAGCACTGCCGTTGCCACCTTTTGGCTCCCCAGCAGGGGAGCCAGGTCCCCGGGCGTAAGCCCAAGCTGTTCCATGTGGAACTCAATAGCTGCGGGAACGCTGGGTAAATTAACAGGATGGTGCCGCTCCTCGTACGCTTCGATCAGATCGAACAGGAGATCGCGCTCATCACCCTCGCGCGTGCCGATAGCGGCGTGAAATATCTCGTCCATGCGTGCCAGCGCGAGGTTGTAATCCTCTTCGTTGGCTATGTGGGGGATATTGGCCATGGTCAAACCTCCGCAGCATTGATGCGGTCGTATTCTGCATGAGTGCCGATGAAGCGGATGTAAATCTCACGTCCGGGGTAGAAAATATCAACCACCAGGCGATAGTCATTGCCCTTTATCCGAAATACTACGCGGGTGGACCCTACGATACTCGCTTGAGGAAACCGACGGATCACGGAGCTGGGCTGGGCCAGTCAGCTCTACGTACCTCCGCATACCAGGCCTCAAGCGCCTCCTGGGCATTTGGGTGCCGCTGCCAGAATTCCCTTAGTGTCCGTCTTGCAATGATCCGCACGTCGGTTGCGAACTAGATTTTTGGGGCTGCCGGCTCTGAAGCTGCGTCGTGCTGCTCGTCGGCGTGGTAGGAGGAGCGGACCAGCGGGCCGGACGCCACGTGCTTGAAGCCCATTGCTTCGCCGGCAACGCGCAATTCCTCGAACTCGGCGGGGGTGTAGAAGCGGTCGATGCGGATGTGCTTGATGGATGGCCGCAGGTACTGGCCGATGGTGAGCAGGTCGCAGTCCGCGGCGCGCAGGTCGGCCATGGTCTGTTTCACCTCGTCGACGGTCTCGCCCATGCCCACGATGATGCCCGACTTGGTGGGCATTTCGGGATCGAGATCCTTGACCCGACGCAGCAGTTCCAGCGACTGCCGGTAATCGCCCCTGGGCCGGACCCGGCGGAACACGCGCTCCACCGACTCGATGTTGTGGTTCAGCACCTGCGGCTGTGCGGCCACCACCTTCGCCAGCGCATCCCAATTGCCGTCGAAGTCAGGAATCAGCACCTCCACGCGGCAATCGGGAACGGCCGCCCGAACCTGCTTGATGCAGGCGGAGAAGATGCCGGCGCCGCCGTCGGGCAGGTCGTCGCGGTTCACCGAAGTGATCACGCAGTACTTCAGGCCCATGCGCTTGACCGTGGACGCCAAGCGGAACGGTTCGCCCAAGTCCAGGGTTCCGGGTCGGCCGGTGGTGACGGCGCAGTAGGCGCACGCGCGGGTGCAAATGTCGCCCAGGATCATGAACGTGGCGGCGGAGCGCTCCCAGCACTCGCCGATGTTCGGGCAGTGGGCTTCCTCGCACACGGTGTGGAGCTGGCTGTCGCGCATGAGCTGTTTGAGCTCGATGTAGCGCGGGCCGCCGGGCATGCGCACCTTGAGCCAGTCGGGCAGGCGCGGACGCAGTGGGGTTTCGGTGGTGGTCATATCGACTCCTGGATTCCGGCTTTCGCCAGAATGACGGAAGTAATTAGCCGGAACGACGGAAGTTATTAGAGGAACTGAACCAACCGCGGGTTCACCCGGCACTTCTCGGCAGTGATGATGGCGTCAATTTCGCGGACGGCGTCGTCCAACTGTCCGTTGCGGTTGACCACGCGATAGTCGAATTCGTGCATACGTCCCAACTCGACGGACGCCTCATCCAGCCTGCGCTGCATCTCACTCTCATCCTCGGTGCCGCGGCCGGCCAGGCGGCTGCGGAGTTCGTCCATGCTGGCGGGCATCACGAAGATGGTCAGGGCCTCCGGGGCGATGTTTCGGATGGTTGCCGCGCCCTGGACGTCTATCTCCAGTATAACGTCCTTGCCGGCAATCAGCGGGTCGCGGACCTGCTGGCGGGGAACGCCGTACCAGCGGTCGTACACCTGCGCTGACTCCAGCAGCTCGTCCCGCTCGCGCATGCGCAGGAAGGTGTCCACGTCCAGGAAGATGTAGTCCTGCCCGTCCACTTCGCCCGTCCGCATGGGCCGCGTGGTCGCGGTCACCACGTGATGCCAAGGGCGCTCCAGTTTCTTGAGCTCGGCCAGCACCGAGCCCTTGCCTGCTCCGGACGGTCCGGAGATCACCACCAGCAGCGGCGGAGCCGGGCTGGCCTGTGGCAGCTCACTCATGCCCACCCGTTTCGCTGCCTGATAGCTGGCTGCGGTATTTCCCGTAAGGCGGCTTCGACTTTCGCGAAGCGTCGCTGGTTTTCTGTAAAGCGGCGTTCTCGGACGAAATTTCGTCCAAAAACTTGCCCAGTCGGTACACCTTGCCTTTTATCAAGATGAAAAGGATGACGCTAATTCCAATCAGGTTGATACCACCCTGCACAATCCATGCATAAGTAACGATGGCTGGCGGGGATTCCATGATGCTTCCACTGGATACTGCGTCGTCTTCGGTGTCAGCTGCCGTTGCCAGTCTATTCGCCGTCGCCAACCAGGCTGGCGAGATGCTCCCAGAAGATCGGGTAGGACACCGATGCGTCCTCAGCGCCGTGGATGGTGGTCTCTCCCGAGGCGGCGAGGCCGGCCACGGCCATGGACATCGCCAGCCGGTGGTCGCCGTGGCTCTCCACCTCCGCGCCCGTCAGGCGGCCGACGCCGTGGATGACCATGCCGTCCTCCCGCGGTTCCAGGCTGCCCCCCAGGCGGGTCAACTCCGACACCGTGGTGGCGATGCGGTCCGACTCCTTGACGCGCAGTTCGGCGGCGTCGCGGATGATGGTGTCGCCTTCCGCGAAGCACGCGGCCACGGCCAGCACCGGCAACTCGTCGATCATGATGGGAATAATCTCGCCGCCCAGGTCGATGCCCTGAAGGTTGGCCGAAGACGCCACCACGTCGGCGACGGGCTCGCCGCCCTCCACCCGCTCGTTCTCCAGGCGCAGGGAATCGCCGGCGCCCATCATCTGCAGGGCGTCGATGATGCCGGCGCGGCTGGGGTTCAGGCCGACGCCGGTGATAGTCACCCGGGCGTTGGGGTGGATCAGGCCGGCAACCATCCAGAAGGCAGCGGAGGAGATGTCGCCGGGCACCGCCACGTCCACGGCCTGCAGCTCCGCCGGATGCAGGGTCAGGGCCAGGCCATCGGATTCGACCCGTGCGCCCATGGCGGACATCATGCGCTCGGTGTGGTCGCGGGAAAGCGCCGGCTGGTGCAGCACGGTGGGGCCCGACGCCGCCAGGCCGGCCAGCATCAGGCAACTCTTGACCTGCGCGCTGGCCACGGGCATCTCGTACTCGATGGAGCGCAGGGTGCCGCCGCGAATGGCCAACGGGGCCAGGGTGTTCCCATTGCGGCCCATGATGGACGCGCCCATCTGCTGTAGGGGCTGCACGATGCGGCCCATGGGCCGTGTGCGCAACGACCCGTCGCCGGACAGCACCGACAGAAAGTCCTGGCTCGCCAGAAGGCCCGAGAGCAGCCGCATGGAGGTGCCGCTGTTGCCGGCGTCCAGCAGGTCGGCCGGCTCGTCCAAATTCGGGCCCGGCCCGGCGACGCGAAAACTCCCGGGCTCGTCCAAGGGGTCGATGGACACGCCCATGGCGCGAAGGCAGGCGGCGGTGGAACGCACGTCGGCGCCATCAGAAATGCCGGTTACGGTGGCAGTACCGTTGGCGATGGCGTTGAGGATCAGCGAGCGATGGGACACCGACTTGTCGCCGGGCACGGCCAGGGAACCGGCCAGGCGTTCGGGGCTGCGAATGATCTGTTCCACCTGCGTTCCTCCGGTTAGTTTTGCATGGATGTACGGGATTTGCAGGATACGGCCGATAAGAAACGCCCGTTGCCGCCTGGAATGACGGCTAAGTAGACAGCAGGCGGTCGGGTCAGCGCCGGTTGCCCGAGTCGCGGTCGTTGCCGCGTCTGCTGTTGGGTGGCTCCCCTCCCGTCATCATGCGGCGGGCTCGGTCGGCGAAGCCGCCCAGGAACATCTGGCCCATGGACTGGCTGAACGTCGGGTACTCGGGAGTGTTCTCCAGTTCGCGAGCGCGGGGATTGACCTCTCCGGCCAGCCATTTGTTGCGGGCCAGCATGGCGTCCTCAAAAACAGTACCGACGGCGTCGGTGTCGGGTGGTTCGCCGTCGGTATCCAGGAGCTTACGGTATTCGTAGAGCTCCCGTATAAACGCGTCGATCCAGGCCACAATGGGCTGGGCATTGCTGACGCAGATGTCCCGGTGCATGATCGGGTCGCCCGACGCCAGACGGGTGATGTCGCGGTAGCCGGAGGAGGCCAGCTGGCCGATGTCGGACCAGTTGGCGGACTTGCTGGTGCAGCCGATCAGGGCGGTGGACAGGACGAAGGGCAGATGGCTCACCGCGGCGACGAAGCTGTCGTGCTCGTCAACGCTGATGAAGTAGGGCACGCCGCCCACGGCCTCGGCCAGGGTGGATATCTCGCCCACCGCGCGTTCGCTGGCCCGGGGGCTGGGGATGACACAGTAGGGCTTGCCGGAAAACATGGTGCCGTCGGCATTCTCAGGACCCGGGGTTTCCCGGCCGGCCATGGGATGTCCGCCCACGAAGTCCACCGAGTCGGGCAGGTATTCGTCGGCCCACTGGAGGACCTGCGTCTTGGTGCTGCCCACGTCGGTGACCACGCAGCCCTCGGGCAGGTAGTCGGCCATGCCCTCCAGGAGCTCGCGCATGGCCAGCACCGGCGTGGCCAGGACGATGATGTCCGCCTCGGCGATGGCGTTGCCCAGGCGGCCTTCCACGCGGTCGAAGGCGTCTTTTCGCTGGGCTCCGGAACGGGCCGCGCTGTCGGCATCGGTCCCAACCACGGTGAGGTTCCGCAGGCTGGATGCGCGGAGGGCCAAGCCCAGGGAGGTGCCGATGAGTCCGGTGCCGATTACTGTAACTTGCGCCACGTACAGGCCTGCCTAGAGAAGGTTGGGGTAAGTGTACAACATCCATAGTGGCTGGTAAAACGCCGCGCCGCCGGGCCAGGGTCTTTCGGTTCTCCTTTCACCGTCATTCCGGCGAAAGCCGGAATCCAGAATATTCCGAACAGAGCAACCTCCTGGATTTCCTCACACGTGCCCATTTTGTCATCGCGAGGAGCGCAGCGACGCGGCGATCTCGTCACACGAAGAACGGCTCCTCCAGCAACGAGATTGCCACGCTACGCTCGCAATGACCAATGGGGAAATGGGTACGCGTGAGCGCGCCACTGGGCCGGAGAAACCCGCCAACAAACCGTCTGCCCGTATGGTTGGGGGTGTGGATTTGCCCGGTGTATCATTCGAGCCCTGTGAAAATATGTGGAATTGGGCTGCATCCCTCCGCACCAAGGACTTCCGCCTGCTCTGGGCGTCAACGGCCTTCTACTCGCTGGCCACCGGGATGGAGCAGGTCTCCGTCGGCTGGCTCATCTACGAGCTCACCGGGTCGGAGTTCATGGTGGGCGTCGCGGCGGCCGCCCGGATGTTGCCATTTTTCGTGCTGGGCATGTTGTCGGGAGCCATCGCGGACCGGTGGTCGCGACGCACCCTGCTGCGGGTCGGGACGCTGGCGGCTTCGGCCGTCGCCCTGCTGATGGGGTTGATGCTGCTCCAGGGTTTTGTCAACGTCTGGGCATTGATTGCGTTGGTGACCGCCCTCGGCAGTATGCTGGCCTTCACCATCACCATCCGGCAGGCGTTTACCTACGACATCGTGGGATCCGGGCTGGCGCTCAACGGTCTGGCCCTGGCCGCCATGGCGATGCAGGGCGGCGGAATCATCGGGTCTCTGGTGTCCGGCGCCATGATCGACCTGGTTGGCCCCGGTTGGCAATTCATCGCGTCCGCTGCGTTCTACGCGGTGTCAGCCGGCGCCACCCTGTTGATCGACAACGAGGGGCGCTCACTGCGTGCGTCGTCGGAATCGGTCCTGTCCAACTTGACGAGTTACGCCCGGCTGGTGCGCGAATATCCCATTCTGTTGATGCTCATGTTCCTCACCGCTACCACTGAGGTGTTGGGCTTCACCCACATGACGCTGTTTCCCGTATTCGCCAAGGACGTGCTGCACGTGGGGCCGACGGGGCTGGGGGTGATGACCGCCGGACGGCAGGCGGGAGGGCTGCTCGGACTGTGGATCCTGGCGGCGCTGGGTACCGCGCGCAAGAAGGGTCTCATGACCCTCGCAACCGCCCTGGGCTTTGGCGGCGGGTTGATGGCGTTCTCGCTGTCGGTGAACATCTACACCTTCATGGCGGTGTTGCTGTTCGTCAACGCCTGCGCCATGGCCGTGGACACGCTGTACAAAACGCTGATGCAGGACCTGGTGCCGGACGAGGAACGGGGCCGGGCCATGGGGTCCTGGGTGCTCAGCGTCGGGTTCGCCCCGGTGGGGCACGTTGGAATAGGAGCTTTGGCCGGGTTCGTTGGCGCCCCCCGCGCTCTGCTGATCAACGGCGTGGCCCTGGTAGCCATCAACGTCGCCGCGACGTTGGGCGCTCCGCGGATACGGCGCATGGAATGACGGCGGGAAACGTCAGAAGCAGGATTTACCGGATTTTGTGATTTTCAGGATGTTCATAAATCCCGAAAATCCAATAATCCCGAAAATCCTGATTCTGACAATGACTTTGAGGGTTGACATCGTCGGTATCGCTGATTATGATAACCAAAATTGCGGTTCGTAATGTGGAGGCAACACCGATACAGGAGGCTAGGAGCGATGGTTACCGTCAATGAACGTCTAGTCACCGTGGATCAAGAGCAAGTCACCGGGTTGTTGACCGAGAAAGTGGAAAGGGATCTGGCCGAAGCGCTGACCGAGTTTGGAGCCCACAAGGAAGAGATCGCGCCGGAGCGCGCCTGCCGCATTTCCCCGCCTACCCTGGCGTATGGCGTGCCGATGGCCGGAGTGCGGTACTACAGTTTCGTGCCGGAGACATAAGGCAGCGGGCGAGAAGGCGCGATGATGCGCTTGGGGCGGCCAGCCGGTCGCCCCGATTTATTTTGGGATTTATCTCCCTAGGGCGTGTCGTCAAATTATCTCGTCATTCCTAAATTATCTCGTCATTCCTGCGGAAGCAGGAATCCAGGCGTTTCCGTATCCAAATCGTGCTGACACAGCCGGGGATTCTGGATTCCCGCTTTCGCGGGAATGACGGAAATGGAGCGGTTTGACGCTTGGAAACTCAATTTGACGACACGCCTTAGCTACACAAAGCGAGGGAGCGGTTACTTGGCCGCCCCCTCTTTTTGTTGTCTTTGAGATAGTCCCAGTCGTAGTCAGGCGGCAGTTGCTGGCCATCGGTGGATGGCGGTTGGTGGGGCTGCCAATAGCTGCTCAATCGATAGCATCCGATGTGCCGCCGGCGGTGAGCAGCCGGATCTCGGTCTGATACGGTCATGCCCAAGTGAACGCTCACGCGTACCCAGTTTGTCATCGCGAGGAGCGCAGCCGCTCATGGCGAGCTTGTCGAACCACGTGGCGGTCTCGTTCCCGCAGCAGCGTTCCCTGTCCCAACGAGATTGCCGCGCTGCGCTCGCAATGACATAGGAGTTACGCACTTGAAATTACAAACCCGTCATTCCTGCGCAAGCAGGAATCCATAGGCTTCACAGTGAACGAATCTGGAACACTGTTAACGATTTCGGCCACTGGATTCCCGCTTTCGCGGGAATGACGGGTGTAAAGTCTCCCAACTGCGTAAGTCCTATGACAGTTCAGCGAAACGGGTACGCGCGAGGGGCCAGGGCCTTTTCAAAGTCCACCCGTCGTTCCCGCGAAAGCGGGAACCC
>JAPPMU010000034.1:1564-7639 GCA_028873965.1 Chloroflexota bacterium | reverse complement strand
GGGTAGTTCCCCTCGGGGTAGGGCACGGGTCCGCTCTCCGCGTAGGGCGTGCCGCCGGGCGGCCGGTTGTCCGGTTCCCAGGCCATCGGCGACCCCGGCGCGGTCATGTCCGGCAGCCGCGCATTCAGGCTGAGGGGCTCGGCTTTTGGAATCGCGTCCAATTCCGCTACGAGCTGGCGGAAAGTATCCGGATGCGCCGCCGCCAGGTCGTGCTGTTCGTAGGGATCGTTGCGGATATCGAATAGCAGATCGTCCGTTCCGCCCTGGTCGTTCACGGCGCGAACAAGTTTCCAGTCGTCCCTGAAATAGGCATGCTGAACGACGCCCCGGCCGTAATGGCTCAGCACGGCGGGGCCGCCCGGAGCCTGTGCCCCGCCGGCGATCGCGGGCCAGAAGTCGCGGCCGTCGATGGGCTTGGAGGCGTGAAGATCGGCGCCGGCCGCCGCAAGCAGCGTGGGCAGGAGATCCGTTACGGTCATCCGCTCTTCGAATACGGCGCCCGCGGGCAATACCGTGGGCCAGTACATGAAAGCGGGCGCGCGGGTGCCGCCCTCGAAGGGGCTGCCCTTGCCGCCGCGCAACGGGCCATTGTCGGCCCCGAGGTTCAGCGAACCGCCGTTGTCGGAAAAGAAGATCAGCAAGGTGTTCTCCGCGATCCCCGCCTCTTCCAGGGCTGCCGTGATGCGGGCGATTCCCCGGTCCATATCAGTCATCATGGCGGAATAAATGCGGCGGCGCTCGTCGTCCACATGGGCGTATTCGGCGATGGCGTCCTCCGGCGCCTGCAGGGGAGCATGAGGCGCGTCGAGGGCCACGTGGAGCAGGAAGGGCGCATCCGGGTCCCGCTCCTCGATCTGTCTCACCGCTTCGGCGACGACCAGTTGCGTGGCGTGGCCCGTCTCGTGGACGGTCTTGCCGTCGCGCTGCCAGTCGACACGGCCGAAGAGTGTGTGCGATTCGTGATTCAGATAGCCGTGAAGATGGCCGTAGAAGCTCTCGAATCCGTGATTCATCGGGTGGTACTGGGGTTCGTTGGGGCCCAGATGCCACTTGCCCAGCGCGTGGGTCCGGTAACCCGCCTCCCGGAAGAATTCCGGCATCAGCTTTTCGTCCACCGGCAGACCGCGCGGGTACCAGGGATTGGAAGGGCCGAGCATGCCGGTGTTGATGCCCGAACGGCCGGTCATCAGGGCCGCGCGCGTCGGTGAACAGAGGGCGTACGTGTAGAAGCGCTCGAACCTGACGCCGCCGGCGGCCAGCCGGTCGAGTTCCGGCGTCCGGATTTCGCTGCCGTGGAACCCCACGTCGCCCCAGCCCATGTCGTCGGCGATCACGATGACGATGTTGGGGGCCGCGGCGGCGGAAGCTGCCAGGCTCGCCGCAATCGCCACCTGGACAAGAACCTTTGTCATGAACTCAAAGGACTTCGCCATGACTCGCGACCCCTGTGTATCGTTGCGATTCGAAGTGATTGTAACCGTTTAGTCTGTTTGGGAGTCTGCCTTGGAGACGCCGATCCCTCTGCCTGGAATACCGGGAGGCCCTTGGGTACACTCTGCGAAGTGCGAAGTTCAGGTTCGCACCCGACCTAACTTACTGAAATTTATTGAACAATTAAGACTCTCCCGCCACTGTTGGCAGAAATTTCAGGATGGCTGCTGCCCGCGACCGAAGTTGGGCGCAAACGGCCGGGCACTGCCGCCCGAAGATGGGTCGACGCCGCCGGTCTCTGGTGCACGTTGGGCTACGCTGCACTTGCCTGGCTTGCGCGACAACCCGGTGAGCCTGGCCTGCCGGAGTTTTTTCTGCTGATCGCCTGGACCGGCCTGCCGGTCTTCGGGGTATTCCTCTATCTACGGCGTGGCGATGAACCGTTTCCGCTGGGCCGCCTGTTGTTGTGGGCCGCGGCGTTCAGACTGTGTGGCCTGATCGGCGGGCCAATATTCGAGGACGACTTCTATCGATACCTGTGGGACGGGTACCGTTTTGCGACAAGCGGTACGCCCTACGGCGTCGCGCCGGATGTGTTTTTCGTGGATCCGCAGGTTCCGGCGGCCTTTCAGGCGGTGCTGAATCGGATCAACAATCCCGAACTGCCGACGATCTACGCCCCGACGACGCAACTTGTCTTCCTGTTGAGCCATTGGGTGCAGCCGGCCAGTGTTGCGGCCTTGCAGTCGATACTGATTCTTTTTGACCTGGCGACCGTTGCGTTGTTGCTGCGCCTGGCGCCGGCCCGCAACGTCATGCTTTACGCCTGGTGCCCGTTGGTGGTCAAGGAGATCGCCTTTACGGCGCATCCGGACGGAATCGGCGTGTGTCTGCTCCTTGCGGCAATCGTCCTCGCGCGTGCCGGACATTGGAGAAGCACCGCGATTTGCCTGGGACTGGCCACCGCCGCCAAGGTCTTCGCGTTGATACTGGCGCCGCTGGTCCTGGTGCGTGCGCGGTTCAGGTATTGGGTGCTCTTTGGCATTACGACTACCGCAATGTATGCGCCGTTTGCGCTGTCCGGCGGTACGGATCTCGAGTCGTTAGGCATCTTTGCGCGGGAGTGGGAGTTCAATTCGGCCGTGTTCGGCCTGGTGACGACGGTGTTGGAGCGGTCGTATGTCGTCGTAGGTCTGGGCGTATTTTTTGCGACATTCTGGTTGTTCTATGCTGCACAATACGTCAAGAATGCCGCCGGGGGTGTTCCACGGGGTGACTGGATTTACGGAGTCTTTCTGGTCGTTTCGCCAGTGATCAATCCCTGGTACCTGCTCTGGGTGCTGCCGTTTGCGACGGTCGTCCCAAGCGTCTGGGCGTGGACGGCCTCCCTCGCCGTTCTTTTGAGCTACGTGACCGGAATCAATCTGAATGCCCCCGACCTGCAGTCGTATCAACAGCCTCTCTGGGTCCGTTTACTGGAGTTCGGGCTGATTCTGGCGGCGCTGGGCTTTGACCTGGTCCGGCGACGGCGCTCGACTCCGTCCGGATGAGGCAGCCAGGGGCACGCCACACGATGTACAGAAACCTTACGGTCGGTGTTGTCATCCCGGCGCGCAACGAGCAGGACAACATCGGTCCCGTCGTCACGGCGATCCTGGACCTGCGCACGCTGGACGGGCGCCGTGTCATCGACGATCTGGTTGTTTGCGACAACGGCTCGACCGACGCCACCGCGTTGCAGGCGCGCCAGGCCGGGGCACGCGTGGTCGTTGAGCGCCAGGCCGGCTACGGTCCGGCGTGTCTGGCGGCGATCGAGGCACTTCAGGATGTCGACGTGATCCTTTTCGTGGATGGCGATCAGTCGGTTGACGTCGGCCAATCCCCGGCTTTGCTCGACGCCATTGCCGACGGCGCGGACCTTGCCGTTGGTTCCAGAACGCTCGGACGCAGCGAGCGCGGCGCGTTGTCGGTGCCGCAACGGATCGGCAACTACGTGGCAAGTCGAATGATTCGGTTGTTGTGGGGATATCCGGTCACCGACCTGGGACCTTTCAGGGCAATCCGGGCCGATATCCTGCGGAATCTGAATATGCGCGCTACCGCGTACGGCTGGACCGTGGAGATGCAGGTCAAGGGGATCCAATCTAGAATGAGATTGGTTGAAGTGACCGTTGACACAAAGCGACGGCGCTTTGGCAAGTCCAAGGTCGGGGGTACCGTTCGTGGGGTCATCGGCGCCGGCGCGGGCATCCTGTCAACGATCGCGTGGCTGTGGATACGGGGTGTCGTGTCGAGTCTTTCCAAACGGGTTCAGCAGGAGAGAGAGGAGCGCGGGTGAGTAGGAACTTCAGCAGGGGGGAGAACCGCAGCATGGTGCGGCGAAGTCGGATCAAGATGACTCTCTTCGGTGCGGTGCTCGCACACGGTATTGCCAACGCCCAGACCGAGCCCAATCTCATTCCGGCCTGGGACGCCAGCGATGAAACCAATACGGCGCAAATCGATCACGGTGCCTGGCAGGATATCCTGGACGGGTATCTGCACTCTCACGATTCCGGGATCAACCGCGTCGATTACGCGTCTCTCGAGACCAGCGCCGAGGACAGCGCCAAACTCTCGGAATACCTGGCCCATCTTCAGGGGCTCGATCCGCGCCAATACTCCCGGCTGGAGCAGAAGGCCTACTGGATCAATTTCTACAACGCCCTGACCGTGAAGGTGATCGTGGATGCGTATCCGGTCGATTCAATCCGGGAAATCAGCGATAGCATGCTGGCGGTGGGCGGATTGATTCCCATCGGCCCGTGGGGTGATGTGCGGGCCAACGTCGCCGGCCTCGACCTGACGCTGGACAACATCGAACATGGCATCCTGCGGCCGATCTACCGCGACAGTCGCATCCACTATGCCGTCAACTGCGCCAGCCTGGGTTGTCCGAACCTGCTCCCGACGGCGTTTACCGCCGAAAATGTCGAGTCGCTACTCGAGGCAGGGGCGCGCGATTACGTCAACCATCCGCGGGGCGTGGATGTCGTCGATGAGGATTTCATCGTCATCTCGAGCATCTACGACTGGTGGGTGGCTGATTTCGGCGGGAGCGAGGACGGCGTGATGGAGCATCTAGTGCACCACGCCGAAGAGGACCTCGCCGAGCGACTGCGAGTCTTCGACGGCGCGGTGGAGTACGACTACGACTGGGCGCTGAACCAGCCGTGAGGATTTCCGCCGCTCGTTACGAGCCGCGCCGGGAATCAGAACGAAAAGTTGAAGGAAACGCTCCGCACGTCGGACGCTGCCGTATTACGGCCATCCACAACCTTTGCAAATGACCCGCCGACGCTTACGCGATCGGATACGGTATAGCTGACCGTTGCGCCGGCGAGCTGGACGTCTTCCTGCAATTCGGGGAATCGGCTGGGCGAGAAGCCCGGGCCTCCGATCTCGAGGCCGGACCTGGAGTCATCGATTTCGTAACTGAGGCTCAGGCTGAGCCGGTTCCCAATGATCACGCCGGCGAGGAAGCGCGCAAACACGCTATCCGGAATTTCGTGAATGTTCGAATTGCGGGTGCGCTGTCCGACTTCGCCCGAAAGCGCAAAGCGATCGGAGACAAACTTGCCGATAATCACGGAAAACTCCAGGCCGTCGCCGCCGTCGCCCAGGGAATTGATGTAGCCGGTATCGTAGTCGCCCGCCTTTATAGCCGCGGCGCGTAACGCAACGCTCGGAGCGGAAGGCCGCACGATCTCGTCCACCACGCGCCACACCACGCCCAGATTCAAGTCCGCCAAGCCGGATATGTTTGCCTGAGACGGAGGCAGTCCCGGCCCGGTTGCAAATGAACTGCTGGCCTGGCCAACTCGAAAATCCAGTGCCACAGCATCTGCAAGGCCGTATGTTCCATCGATCCAGAACGTATCCTGAGCGAGTTCCAGGCCCCCGCCGGGTGTCGGTCGCTTCGCACTGCTGCGGTAGAACTCGGTAGCACTCTGCGTCACGTACGACACCGCGAGTGATCCCCCGCCGGGCGGGGGAAGCCAGGGCGATCCTGCGGCAAGCGCCGACGACGCGCAGAGGGCGACGGTCGCGGTCCCGATCCAGGCAATAGGATACTTACGATTCACGGCAGTACGCCCCGGTCAGGCCGATTGTTCCGTCCATGCTTGTCGAATCCAATGTGCTCAGAGCTTGAAGCGTCGTGTCAGGTAGTAGTGGACCAGTTCCTGTTCGTCCACTTCGCTGTCACAATCCGTTCCCCGGTTGCCCGGGCACAGCACCAGAATGTACTCGTCGTCGGGTGTGCCGGGTTTTTCAAGAGCGTCACGCGCCTCAAGGCTCGCCTTGAGGCTCTCGGCGCGAGTCCGGTCCAGGTTTCCACTCTGCAGCGGACAGTCCGCGCACACCAGCTTCTGAAACGTGAGCGCCTTGCCGCGGGTGTAGGCGTCTCTGGGATTGATGCCCTTGCCCGCCAGGATGGAACCGGATGACAAGGCCGGGGGCGACGTGAGGGCCCCGATTGAGATCAATACCAGCAAGCTGGCGATTTTCTTCATCTTCTCCACTTCCTGTGAACTCGGAAAATTTAATATACGATACTTGTGATTGAAGGGTGATAGTTTTTTCTTATTGACCTGATTTCGTTTT
>JAPPMU010000034.1:0-1464 GCA_028873965.1 Chloroflexota bacterium | reverse complement strand
TATCTGGCGTGGATCCTTTACATCGGCATGTATCTGGTTGCGACGGTACTGGTCGTCCCCGGCACTATTCTTACGTTGGCGGCGGGGTTTGCGTTTGGAGTGCCGACCGGAGCGATGCTGGTTTCGGCCGGCAGCCTCGCGGGCGCCAGTGCGGCATTTCTGGTCGGGCGGTTCTTCGCCAGGGACTGGGTTGCCGGCAAGGTCGCGGAATGGCGCACGTTCGACGCGCTGGACAAGGCGGCCGGTCAGGAAGGCTTCGTGATCGTGCTGCTGTCGCGCTTGTCGCCGCTGTTTCCGTTCAACCTCCTGAACTACGCTTTCGGGCTCACGGCCGTGCGCTTCAGGGACTACGTGCTCGCCTCCTGGATCGGGATGGCGCCCGCCATCGTTCTGTATGTCTACATCGGCTCCACAGCGCGGTCGCTGACCGAACTCGCGGAGGGTGAGTTCGAAGCCGGAACCGGTGGAACCGTGTTGTTTGCCGCCGGACTCATAGCCACCTTGATTCTGACCATCTTCATCACTCGCAAGGCAACAAGGACGCTGGCAAGGCACCTTGATGAACCGAGGGAACGATAAAGTGGACTACACAGTGCAAAAGGTCGGTTTGAACATTTCTCCAGCGTGCGTGGCCGGTCTCGCCCTTGGGTTGGCCGGTTGCAACGCGCCCACGGACGATGGCGGCAATGGCGGCACCGTAGTCGCAGGGCACCTCCAGGCGCGGAACATGGCCCTGGTGGGCCACCACGACCTTCAGGCACGCTCGGCCTATCAACCCGTCGTGCACGCCTACGGGGACCGGCGCATCCTCTTCGTAGGACACCACGCAGGCGAGGCCGTCAACCCGCTGACGGAGCAGATGGAGGTCAACGGCCTGTCGATCCTGGACGTCACCGATCCCACATCGCCGGTCATGCTTGCGCACGTACCGCCCACGGGCGAAGAAGCCAGCGGCACCCAACATGTACAGGTTTGCGACGGCGACATACTGCCGGAAGGCGATCCGAACCGTGTCTACGCCGTGCGCACCAACGGGTTGCTCGCCTACGAGTTGCTGGATGTTACCGATCCGGCCAATCCGGAGGATCTGTCCACCATCGCGGAGACGGGTGTCTCCTCACGCCCCGAGTCGAGCCGCGGCAACCGTGAGACCCACAAGATCCAGTGGGAGTGCGAGACGGGTGTGGGCTACTTCAACGGCACGCCGGAAGGCTGGCGAGTCACACGCGTTCTGCAGGCCTTTGATTTGAGCAACCCGGAGGCGCCCCGACACATCCGCGACTTCGCTCTGGCGGGTTGGGAACCCACCGCCGAAGGGCCCATGCCGGAGTATTCGATTTCCGGGTTGCACCAGCCGTTCGTGCATGGGGACTACATGTACCTCGGTTACGGCAGCGGCAACAACGGCACGCTGCAGATCCTGGACAAGGGCCGGTTCCTCAACGGCGATCCGGATGCGGAGGA
>JAPPMU010000037.1 GCA_028873965.1 Chloroflexota bacterium | reverse complement strand
ACTATGACTCATTGCATCCTACTTATGCCAGTACAGGTTTGATCGAGTACTAGTGATAGGCTCATCGGGCCAGCATAGGAGAACCAAAGCATGAAGAGCCTATCTCGACGATGCATCAGGGCTTTCCGGTTGTCGGCCGGCCTGTTGCTGTTGACGCTGGCGGTGGCCTGCGGCGGGGGCGCTGAGCCGCCCCCGCCGGCGCCGGCGCCAACCTCTCCACCGGCGGCGAGTTCAGCATCGACATCGGTGTCGGCGTCGGCCGCGACCAGCCCAAACCCGACGGCGACGCCAACCTCCCCAGCGGCGTCTGGTTCAGCATCGGCCTCGACACCGGCGCCGGCCAGCCCAAACCCGACGGCGACTCCGGTTCCGGCCGCGCCTGCGGACTACCGCGATCGCACCCTCACCGTCTATTCCGGCCGTTCGCAAACGCTGGTTCACCCCTTGCTGGTGGCCTTCGGCGAGCAGACCGGGATTGACATCCGGGTCAAGTACTCCGGCAGCGCGTCCACGGCGGCCACGCTGCTGGAAGAAGGCGACAATACGCCGGCCGACGTGGTGTTCATGCAGGATCCCGGCTCGCTGGGCATCCTGGCGGACTCCGGAATGCTCGCTCCGATACCACAGGAAACCCTGGACAAGGTGGATTCTCGGTTCCGTTCTCCCGCCGGCCTGTGGATCGGCACGTCGGGCCGGGCCCGAACCATCATCTACAACACCGACGCCATCGACCCGGAATCGGATCTGCCGCTGTCCATCCTGGACTTCACCGAGCCGGAATGGAGAGGCCGCGTTGGCTGGGCGCCCCGCAACGGCTCATTCCAGGCTTTCGTCACGGCCCTGCGCCTGCAGCTGGGCGAGGACGCGGCGCGTCAATGGCTGGAGGGCATTCGGGACAACGACGCGGTTGACTACCCCAACAACACTACCATTGTGACCGCCGCCGCCGCCGGCGAGGTGGACGTCGGTTTCGTTAACCACTATTACCTTGAGCGGTTCCTGGAGGAACACGGGCAAGGGTTCGGCGCCCGCAACCACTACATCGGCAACGGTGATCCGGGAGCTCTGGTGCTGGTGGCCGGCGTGGGCATCCTGGACGTGTCCGAGAACAAGGACATTGCCGTGGAGTTCGTGGACTTCCTGCTCGGGGAACCCGCGCAGACCTACTTCGCCCAGCAGATCAAGGAGTATCCGGTGTCGGCCGGCGTCGAGCCGGTCGGCGATCTGCCGCCAATGGCGTCGCTTGACCCGCCCGACGTGGACCTGGGGAACCTCAACGACCTCGAGGGTACTCTCAAGCTACTGAGGGAGACCGACGTTTTGCCGTGATGACGGGAACGTTTCCGCGCAACATACGCTGGATCATTCGCGGAAGGGAGCTGCTGCTGTGGGCGGTGGCTCTCTTCCTCTTGCTATCGGCGGCTTACGCCTTCTCGGTGGATATCCGCGCCAGTCGCGGCGCGTCCATCACCGGCGACGAGCCATTCTACCTGCTGAGCACCCAGAGCCTGCTGGCCGATGGCGACCTGGACCTGCGCAACCAGTATGAGGCCAAGTCGTACCGGTCATTCTTCGACCATGCCGACGACCTTTGGTATCAATCCGCCCTCACCCCCGACGGTCGTTTGCTCAGCCCGCACAATCCCGGCCTGTCGGCGCTGGTGATCCCCGGGTTCGCCCTGGCGGGACTGCGAGGCGTTCAGGTTCAGTTGATGCTGATGGCGGCGGCAACCATGGCATTGGCCTTCGTGCTCGGCGACCGTCTGACAGGACTACGCGCCATCTGCTGGTTGGTCGCGCTGGGCGTGGGGCTGACGGCCACGGCGTTCATTTACTCTACGGAAATCTACCCGGAGTTTCCGGCGGCGTTGGTGTTGGTCGTCGGTTTGCTGATCGCCACCCGCCGGAAACAACCGGGTTTGTACGATGCCCTGTACCTCGCCGTTACGCTCACCGCCTTGTGCTGGCTGGGCTCCAAATACGTCGCTTTGGCACTGCCGGTGGCCGGCTACTTCCTGCTCAGGGCCGACTGGTCGTCGCGAATCGCCTTGACGGCGGCGGGCGGCATGTCGGCCGTCCTGTTCGCCTGGTTCCATCTGCACGTCTTCGGCGGCCTCACTCCCTACGGCGTCAGCGTGGTGTACGCCGAGTGGAGCACTGCCGAGATATTCGGGGGACACCTCGGGTTCTCCGAACGCTATTACCGTCTCTGGGGCCTGTTCATTGACCAACGCTTCGGCATCGGACGCTGGGCGCCGCTGCTGCTGGCAACAGTTCCGGCGTTGACCGCGTGAGTCCCGACCGGGTCTGCTACGGATCGCTCGATGCGAGCCCAGGCCGCAGTGTGGAACACCACGTCGGCCCCTTCGGTGGCGGCTGCCAGCGCGTGCGAGTCGGTTACGGAACAATAGAGAGGTTCCGCCAACGGATTGAGCCCCTCCAGGTTGCCGGTGGACAGATCGTCCAGCACGATTACTTGGTGGCCGTCGCGCACCAATCGGTCAACCAGGTGCGTCCCGATGAACCCGCATCCTCCGGTGACGACGCACCTCATGCGTGCCTCCCGTTGGCGCCTTGGACCGGACGCGGCCCGGTTCGTACATGCCCATTCACGTCCGCACTGCGTCCCACTCCCCGGTACTCGAATCCAAGCCGTTCCATCAGCGCCGCATCAAGCACGTTCCTGCCATCGAACAGATAACGAGGCGGCCGCATCCCTTGAGCGATGGTTTCCCAGCCGGCATTTACGATCTGATCCCATTCGGTCATGAGGACGACCGCGTGCGCGCCTTTGGTTGCCGCCGCCGGATCGTCCGCCAGCGCGACGGACGACGGCAGATGCCGCCGTGCGCTGTTTCCAGCCTGCGGGTCGTATGCGCTAACCGAAGCGCCATCATCGATCAATGCGCGGATCAGGTCCAACGCCGGCGCCTCGCGGACGTCATCCGTATCCGGTTTGAAAGCCAGTCCCAACACGGCGACGCACAGTCCGCCAATGCCTCCATTGAAACGCTCCCTGAGCGCGTGCAGCGGACGCAGCCGTTGGCGGTTGTTCACCGTGATCACCGAACGCAGCAGATCCACGTTGGCATCGCTGATCAGGGCCAGGTGGTCCAGGGCGCGAACGTCCTTGGGAAAACAGGAACCGCCGTAGCCAACTCCGGCATGGATCCGGCTTCCCGTCCTGGGGTCCATCGCCAGGCTCTGACTCACCGTGTCGATGGACGCTCCCACCCGCTCGCAGAGGGCGGCCATCTCGTTGATGAAAGAAATCCGTGTCGCCAGGAAGGCGTTGCTGGCGTACTTGACCATCTCCGCGCTGGTGATGTCGGTGACGATACGGGGAGCGTCGTTCCCGTTATTCATCCCGCTCACCACATCCAGTGACCGGGTGTCGCCGGGTTCCACGCCGACAACAACGATGGGCAACCGCCCGGACCGGAGGATCATCACACGTTCCGGGTCAACATCAACTCCGGTAACGTGGTGTCCTCGGTTGGCCAGGCAGGAGGCGGCCACAATACCGACATATCCCAATCCAATCACCGTGATCTTCAATTAATCCTCTCCGATCAGCCTTCACTTGGCTGTTGGGCTTTGCCGGTTGCGGCAACGTCGCCATACCTGGCGATGAAGTGTCGTTCCACGCGGCCGGTTGCCAGCATCGTTCCTATGACCAGCAGCCACAGGAAGAACAGCCCGCCCACGATGGGGTGGACGATGGAGGCCGCATCCAGCCAGATGAACTGCATCGCCACACCCAGGACAACGGAGCCCGGCGCCACTTTACGCAGGGCGCCTCCCACCTGCCACTGGAACCACGCCGCAACGAGCAGCGCCAGATACGGCGGTGCAGACGCCCGACGCGATGAACAGGTAAGGCACCCACGGCGTCGCCCAGCGATCCCTGCTGATCCAGGTGCGCAGCAGGAACCAGCCGGCTGCCAGCAGGGTCAAGCCCGACGCCAGGCGGGCCGCGCCGAACAGGCTGTACATTCCCCGATTCTCGGCAACCGCGCGCAGCGATTCCGCGAATGTTCCCTGGTCCGCGTCGGATGCCACGCGCGCGTACACCATGACCGCCGTAATCAACGCGGTCAAAATCAGGAAGGCGCCGCCCCAACCGGCAGCCCGATCGGAAACACCGGCCGATGGTACGACGGAGCCAGATGTTACCGACCCCGTGTCAATGGTCTCTTTGTCGTCAGACACTGCCACTCCTTTCAAAATCGCGGATGCGCGAGGCTGGGGTTCCAACCGGCGCGCCGGATTGTGTTTTGATCAGCGGCAGGGTTGCTCAGCCTGCGTTCCCGGTGACTCCGGCAATACCCAGTCTCGGGACCGAGTGGCAGCGCAACCCGTAGCCGGCGGCACTATAGGGATCGTAGGTCATTCAAGCGATAAGCAAGTGTACGCTTGCACATCCGCTTGATATTATGCCCGACTTAATATTTTTATCAAATAGTACATCCCATTTCCCGGCAACTCGGCTGCATAGTGAACCTGAGGGGTTCCCAGAGCGTATCGATGCGAAACAAATAACCCCGACGGCACTGCTGGTTGTCTCGTGCGTACCCGGTTTGCGACGGAGAACGTCAGAATCAGGATTTGCCGGATTTCAGGATTATCAGGATTGGGTCGGTTAGCGCGTTGGCGGCAGCATCCTGAAAGTCCGATAATCTTGGAAATCCTGATTCTGACGAACTCCCGAAAGCGGGTACGCATGAGCGCTGATTATGTGTTGACACAAAGGCTTGGTGAGAGTAGATTGAGGCTCATGGGTTCTTGAAGCACATTACAGATTTGGGGGAGCCTATGTTTCTGTACGTGTGCAAAGCGGTAAGGGTTTCTGAAGCAGTCGACGCGGCGCGGGCCGGCGTCGATACGCCGGACTATATCCGAACGCATTTCGGATTCGACGATGACGAATGCTGTGGCCGGTGCGCCGAACTCGGTACGAATGCCCTCTGCACTTATTGAACCCTGATCCCGCTGTGCAGCGGGCTCCGGCCAGATCGGGAGTGGCGAATCGGGTCAGCGGTACACTCTCCGTTACTGGCGCTGACCATCTTCGTTACGGACGCGCAAACACAACGCGGCGGCGAATGACAGCGCGACGGCGATCCACAGCACGGTGAACACGTCGCTCAACGCGTCCGTCAGGGCGAGGTTGAGTTGGTTCAGCAGGCGGTCGGCCACCATGACATCTCCCATGCCGGTCTCGGCAAGCGATTCCCGCAACGCCCGGGCCGTGGCGGGATCCAACAGCGCCCGAGGGTCGTCCTTCACCGCGGCAAGAAGCCCCGTCGGGAGGACAGCCCCGAGATCATCGGGAACCGCGGCCTCTACCCCCAAGCGAAACCTCTGTACCATCACAACGCCGGTGATGGCCAGGCCCATCATGCCCCCCAACGACCGGGAGAATTGCAGCGCAGCCGTCGCAACCCCCACGTCCCGGTACGGGACCGCGTTCTGCACCGCCACCGAGAGGGTGGCCACCACGCCGCCGAAGCCCAGCGCCGTGACCATCAGATATAGCTGGCTGTAGAGAACCGATCTGTTCCGGGCGAATCCTCCGCCGTCGCCGAGCGTGGAAAAGAGGTACATTCCCCCCGCCATCAGCGCGGTACTCACCAGCGCCTGCAACCGATAGTGTCCTCCGACTCGGGAGAGCATCTGGCCCGCCAGGATCGCCCCCACCACGATCCCCAGCAGCATTGGCGCCAGCAGCGACCCGGCTTGGAAAACGGAAGCGCCCAACGCCACCTGGAAGTACAGCGGCAGGAACAGCACGAACCCGTGCAGGCTGGCGGCGGTCAGCAGCGTAATCACCATGGCGACTGCCACCGCCCGATCCCGGTATATCCCCAGGGGCATGATGGGCGACCTGGACCGGGACTCAATCGCCACGAAGAGTCCCGCCATCGCCAACCCGAATGCCAGCAGTCCAATAACCTGGGGAGCATCCCAGGAATACAGCACGCCGACGGACGAAAGCGCCAGCGCCACCGGCGCGACGGCCAACACCAACGCTGCCATGCCTGGATAATCCAATCCCTCCGCACGGGTGAGCAGAACCGATCTCGGATAGATCCACGCCGTCAGGGCCAGCACCGGCACCCCGGCCAGGGCGATGAACAGAAACACCCAGTGCCACGAGAGCCATTCGGCAACAAACGCGCCCATGATCGGTCCCACCACGGTCGCCACCGCGTACAGCGCGCCTAGGACGCCGACGAACTTGCCCCGGTCCTCGGGCCGAAACAGGTCCGCGATGGAAACGTAGCTGCACGTCATCACAATGCCCCCGCCGATGCCCTGCACCAGGCGAAAGGCGATGACCTGGTTCATGGATGCGCTGACGCCCACCAGCGCCGAACCCACGATGAAGATCGCGATGCCGGCGATGAGGAATGCCCGGCGACCATAGATGTCGCTGAGCCGGCCCACGATGGGGTAGGCCACGGTGGCAGCCACCAGGTACGAGGTGGCCGGCCAGGTGTAGCGGTCGAAACCTCCCAGGTCGGCGACGATGGAGGTCATGATGCTGGCGACTACGGTCTGGCTGAGGGCGGCCAGGAACATGGCCAGCCCCACACACACCAGCGATAAAACGACCTGACGGCGAGGCGGAGGCGCGAAGTCTCCCACAGTCTCTCCGCCGTCCATCAGCGGCGCTTCCGGAGTCGCCCCAGGCGAAGGGCCAGCCGGTACGGCGGGTAGGCGCATCGCGACAACGTCGCAAAGCCCCAACCGTGGGCCAGAAACGGTTCACGCCGGGGCATGAACTCCCACGAGTCCAGTTCCTCTATGGCCGTCAGCACTCGGCTCAGGAGCTCCCGTGACTGGCCCACCAGCTGTGGATCGCTCATGTCCATCGCACCGCAGCCGATAACCATGGGCATGAGCGTGCCCAGGATGTTCTGCCGATAGCTGTGCCAGCAGTCCTCGCGCGTGTAGTTTTCCACGCCGGAACCGCTCACGATGTCGTGGTATTCGTCCAGGGCGTCGCGTTCGATGCGGCGCCGGAGGTCACTGGTGACGCTGGTTGCCAGGAAGAAGGCGACGTCGTACATGCCGCACCCGATGCCGCAACCCTGCCAGTCGATGAGGGCCGCGGCGTCCTGTTCCCCGTCGCCAAACAGCATGTTGTCCGCGCGAAAATCGCCGTGAACAACGGTCTTCGGTCCGGCGGAAAGAGCGGCAAAATGCGCGGCGATGCGGAACCCAAACTCCAGCGCGAGCCGGCGCGTTCGGTCGGTGAACAGGTCGCCGAACCGGTCAAACGCCGCGGGAAGGGTCAGCAGATAGACCGTCTGCATGATGCGTCTTTGCCTGGTGCTTAGGAAATCGCCGCAGGCGGACAGGGCCGGATCATCGGCCTCCCAGAAACGCCCCTGCAGTCCGGCGAGCTGTCGCATGGCGCAGCGCGCCCGCGTCGCGTCAACGCCAACGCTTTGCGGTATCCCCCTCAAGTGGCCGAGGTCTTCGAGCACCAGGACGAAGCGGTTGCTCTCCGCGTCGAAATCACCGTAGAACAGAGTGGGAACCCGCACGTAGCCCAGCGGCGCGACGTCCCGGTAAAAAACGTACTCGCGACGGTGGAGGGACAGCCACCGGCTGAACCGGAAGGCCATGGCATCAGAGCTGGGCAGCTTGACGATGACCGAAGCGGGATCAGCTGCCTGGCCGTCCCCGGCGATGAGGCGACAGCGATAGAGATTGCCTAGTACTCGATCAAACCTGTACTGGCATAAGTAGGATGCAATGAGTCATAGTC
>JAPPMU010000062.1 GCA_028873965.1 Chloroflexota bacterium | reverse complement strand
GAACCAAATTCCATCGCTTCTACCCCTGCCTTTCCAACTCTGACTGAGGACTAGGTCGATCCAGGTCTCCGCGTGGGCCAGGGTGTACGGGTACGGAAACGCGTCGCGCAGGTTCCGGGACACGTTGCGGTTGTTGGCATAGCGGGCCAACGCCTCGGCGTCCTCGCCGCGGTAGCTTCGGATCTGCCATTCGCCCACGTCTATACGCATCGTTCACGACCTCAGTACCCTCGCGCGTACCCACTTTACTGCGGGAACTTGTCAGAAGCAGGATTCGGATTTGAAAGATTATCAGGATTGGAGCCGTCCCACAGCAGGTATCCACCCAATCCAGAGCCATCGCTTCATTAACACTATCGATAATCAAGCGCGGACCACATCTCTTGTTTGATAACACACCGCACTTCCTCGCACTCCGACGCCCAGAAAACCCGCTACTCCCAAACTGATTGGCTGCATTGTCAACGCAACCGTATCCTGTCCATCCCGTTCATCCTGTTTATCCAGGTAAAATTCACTCTCGGCCGCTGCCATGTGCCATAGATGCAACACCGCCATCATCATCGATTTAGACGCGATTGCCCTGCACCTAATCCTGCTAATCCAATCAATCTATTGAATCCTGCTTCTGACGATCACTTTGATTTCGATGCCCTACCCGCCAGCGCCGATGATCCGACTCCAGCCCGCGATATACTGAAATGCCCAATCGGAGAAACCTGGAGAAGTCATGGCGACTGAACTTACCCGGAAACTGGACCCGCAGCCGGTCACTCTGACCGGCAAAGTGGTGCGCTTGGAGCCCCTGGACCTGGAGCATGTGCCAGACCTGTACGATGCTGGGGCGGATGATCAGATCTGGCGGTATCTGCCGCGGCCAGGCTTCACCGGCCTTGAGGATGCCGAGGCCTGGGTCCGCCAGTGCTTGACCGAAGTGAGCCGTGGGGGTCGGTTGGCTTTCGCGGTGGTGGATCTGGCATCGGGCAAGGCTATTGGTTCCACGTCGTACCTGGACATCGACCGGCCCAACCGCGCGCTGGAAATCGGCTGGACGTGGTACGGGACGGCGTGGCAGCGCACGGGAGTCAACACCGAGTGCAAGTACCTTCTCATGTCTCACGCCTTCGAGGACCATTCCGCGCGACGGGTCTGCCTCAAAACCGACAGCCGCAACGAGCGGTCGCGGCGCGCGATCCTGCGGCTGGGCGCGGTGGAAGAGGGCACCTGGCGCAACCACCGCATCGCCTGGGACGGAATGGACCGCCATTCGGTGTTCTACAGCGTCATCGACAGCGAATGGCCCGACGTAAAGCGCCGCCTGGAAGACTTAATGCGGCGGTGAATGTCGAGGCCACGCCCGCGCCACGGTGTCGGCCGGCGCGAACGGTTATACTGGCACCGCATATCGCCGCGTTGCAGGCTTGACCGCGCCTGGAATGACAAGGCGAACCTGACGGAGGAACACACCAAATGCACTGTGGAGTGATGGTCACCGGCTACAACCAGGGTGATTGGCCCCGCCTGCTGGCCGAGGACTACGACCGGCCGCCGGCGCGAACCGACGCCAGCAATATGGACGACACCCTCTACATGGGAGAACTGGTCGAGCCGCTGGGCTTCGACTCCATCTGGGCCACGGAGCACTACGGCTCCGCCTATTCCATGCAGCCCAACCCGCTGCAGTACCTGGCATACTGGGCGGGCCGCACCAACCGGGTCGACGTGGGCACGGCGGTGGTCGTCGCCCCTTGGTGGAACCCGGTGCGGCTGGCGTCCGAGCTCTCCATGCTGGACATCCTGCTCAAGGGACGTCGCCTCCACCTGGGCATCGGCCGCGGCATCGCGCCCCACGAGTACGCCTCTCTGGGCTACCCCATCGGCGAGTCCCACAAGTACTTCTACGACGTGATCAACGCCATCAAGGCCGCCGACGGCGCGGAACGGTTCGAGTTCCAGGGCGAGGTTTACGACATCCCGCCGACCACCATCCGGCCCCAGGCCCGGCACAAGGGCGAACTGACCCGGGACATCAAGGTGGCGTTCACCACCGAGGCGTCGGCGCGGATGGCCGCCGAGAACGGCCTGGGCCAGATGTTCGTCGCCGGCGACGACGTGGACGAGATGGTCGCCAAGGTGCGCCGCTTCAACCGGATACGCAAGGAGCTCAGCCTGCCGCCCGACCAGCCCACCACGCTGCTGTGGATGTACTGCGCCGAGTCCACCGAGGAAGCCGAGGAGGGGTGGATCTACTTCCACAACCAGCTCATGGCGGCGCAGCACCACTACTTCGAATGGAACAACCCCGGTTACGAGGGCATACGCGGCTACGAGGAATACCTGACGCGCCAGCAGGCCGACGTTGGCACCGCCGACGCCAGCTTCAACGCCCGCCGCGCCACTCAGCCCATCGGCACGCCTGACGAGATCATCGAGAAGATCCGCACATTGCAGTGGACCATCAGCCTGGAGAAGGTCGTCATCCACATGTTCTACGGCGGGATGCCGAGGGAGAAGGCGGAGAAAAGCCTGCGCCTGTTCGCCGAAAAGGTCCTGCCGGCGGTACAGGCCATGCCCACGCCCATCAACCCCGACTCCCTGGAGTAATGGGACTTGCGCAAAGCAACGTCAGAAGCAGGATTTGCCGGATCGAGCAGATTTTCAGGATATTCTCGATCCTGACCATCCGACTAATCCTGAAAATCCTGCTTCTGACAGTTGTGCAACGATTGCAACTCTGGAGCTTGTGATATGACAGACAAGATTCGCTTGGGCTTCGTGGGAGCCAACGTCAATTCGACGTGGGCCGGCCAGTCGCACTTCCCGGCTCTACTGGCCAGCCCGGACGTCGAGTTCACCGCGGTTTGCACCACCCGTCCGGAGAGCGCGGAAGAGGCGCGACAGGCCTTTGGCGCGAAGCTGGCGTTCCACGATTTCAACGAAATGGCGGCGTCGCCGGACATCGACGCCGTGGCCGTGGTGGTGCGGGTCCCCTCCCACTATGATCCCACGAAGGCCGCAATCGAGGCGGGCAAGCACGTGTTGACCGAGTGGCCCCTGGGTCGTACCACCGCCGAGGCCGAAGAGTTGACGGAACTGGCCCGGGCCAAGGGCGTGCAGACGGCGGTGGGCCTGCAGTCCCGCGTCAGCCCCGCCCTGATGTACGTCAAGGATCTGATCGACTCCGGCTACGTGGGCGAGGTGATGACCTGCACCGTTACCACGTTTCGCGACGGGCCGGTGAACCGCCAATCCGGCGGCACCTGGCAGCGTGATCCCGCCATGGGCGCAAACACCCTGACCATCGCCACCGGCCACGTCATCGACGCCCTGCGCTTCGTGTTGGGCGACTTCGCACGGGTGGCCTGCATGGTGACCAACCAGGTCCGCCAGTGGTACGAGACCGACACCCAGCAATACGTCGATGTCATGTCGCCCGACAACGTGCGGGTATCCGGCGAGTTGGAGCGCGGCGCCGCGGCATCGGTCCACGTCGGTGCCGTGCCCTGGGCCGGCAGCGGGTACCGCATGGAGATCTACGGCCGCGAAGGCACGCTGATCGTCACCGGCAGCGTCTCATCCCAGCGCGGCGAGATGCTCCGGATACAGGGAGCGCAGGGAAACCACGCGATGGAAGACCTGGAAATCCCCCAGCGTTTCGTGTACGTCCCCGACGACTTCCCCCAGGGAGACCCGTTCAACGTGGGGCAGCTGTACGCCCTGTTCGCCGAGGCCATCCGGACGGGCGAGACCAGTCGCCTGCCGACGTTCGATACCGCCGTGGGCCTTCATCGCTTCCTCGACCGTGTCAAGGAGGCGTCTGATACGGGACGGGAGTTGCCCGTCGGCTGAGGTTCTTTCGAGGTCAGATACCTAGCAGGGCTTCAAGGTTCCTCCAGGAGATCTTTTCCTTTTCCTCCTGGGACAGGGTGGTCAGGCTCTCCAGCCAACCGCCGGGGGAGGGGTCCCAACCCACGAAGGGCCAGTCGCTGCCGATCACGACCCGGTCAACGCCGACGCTGTCGATCAGGAAACGCAGGCCGGCCTCGCTGCTGGTCAGGAAATCGTAGTAGATCTGCTTCTGGTATGCACTGGGCGGCTTGAGGATGTTCACCCGCGCCTCCGAGCGCACCTGCCAGCCGTGGTCGAGCCGGCCCATGCCAAAGCAAGCCCCGCCGCCGCCGTGGGCGATGCAGACCCGCAGGTTGGGGCATTCGTCCAGGACGCCGCTGAAGATCAGGGTCGCCACCAGCAGGGCATCCTCCAGCACGACGCCGACACTGTTGGGGATGCCGTAGCGCAGCGTCCGCTCCAGCGCCATGATGTTGTCCTGTGGCTGCGGGTGGAAGAACAGCAGGGCGTCAAGTTCCTCGGCAGCCTTGAACAGCGGCAGGAAATGCGGCTCGTCCCAATTCTGGCCGTTGACCACCATGTCCAGCTCAGCACCCTTGAGGCCCAGGACCTTCACGGCCCTTTCCAGCTCGGCGATGGCGGCGTCAACGTCCTGCGCCGGCAGTGTCGCCAAGCCGGCGAAGCGGTCGGGCCATTTCCTGGTCATGCCGGCGATCTCGTCGTTGACCTCCTGAGACGCCTTGATGGCCTCAGCAGTCTCCCAGTGGTACGGGAACAGCGGGGTGTGTATTGACACCACTTGCACGTCGGTGCCCTCGGCGTCCATGTCCGCCAGCCGTTCCTCCGGCGTGTACCGGATCTTGGGCGAGTTGATCAGGATGCGCTTGCCGTTGCCGACGATGAACTCCTGATCACCCCGGGCCTCGTATCGCATCCCGTGCCAGTCCTCGCCGCCGGCAAAGGCTTGCCACAGTATCTGCGGAGCCAGGTGGGTGTGAACGTCGATGTGTCTCACAAGTGATCCTCCGATACGCGGGCTTGTGGAATGCAAAACGGGCGTCCGGCGGTCAAATGCCGAGCAGCGTCTCTAGGTTCTTCCACAGGATGGCGTCCTTTTCGTCCTGAGTCAGGCTGTCCATGGTCAGGATCCACGAAACGGGCCAGTCCTGGGCCATGTCGTAGGGCCAGTCGGTGCCGAAAACCACCCGGTCAATGCCCACGGCGTCGATCAGGAACCGCAGCGCCCGCTCGTCATACACGATGCAGTCGTAGTAGAACCGATTGAGATACTGGCTTGGCGGCAGGGCCGCCACCCGTTGGGACTCAGGAGTACGCTCCCAGCCACGGTCCATCCGGCCCGCGCCGTAGCAGGCGTAGCCGCCCCCGTGGGACAGGCAGATGCGCAGGTCGGGGCAGGCGTCCATCACGCCGCCCATCACCAGGGCGGCGAAGGTCAGCGTGCGGTCGGCCAGGTTGCCCACCGAGTTGGGCAGGTGGTAGCGCTTGATGCGCGCGTCCACGATGGTGTCGCCGGACTGGTGAAACAGGATGACCGCCCCCAGCTGCTCGGCCGCCTTCCAGAAGGGCATGAACTCCGGCTCGTCCAGCAGCTTGCCGTTGATCTTGTCGTCGATCATCGCGCCCTTGAACCCCAGGTTCACCATGACCCGCTCCAGCTCGGCGATGGCCGCGGACACGTCCTGCATGGGCAACGTCGCCAGCCCGGAGAAACGATCGGGCCAGGATTTCATCATCTGGCTGATCTCGTCGTTGCACTCCCGGGACGTTGCGATGGTCACGTCGGTGTCCATGTCGTAGTTGTAGAACCCGCCGAAGGGCGATACCACGTGCACGTCCACGCCCAGGGAGTCCATATCTGCCAGGCGTTGCTCCGGCGTCCAGCTGGCCTTGGGCGGCAGCTGGCCCCGCGCGCTTCCCGACACCAGGACGGGACGGCCGTTGGCGTCCGTTTCCCGCCGCAGCGTGTGCCAGTCGCCGCCGTTTTCCGTGGCACGCCAGAAGCACTGCGGCGTCAGGTGGGCGTGAATGTCGATACTGCGCATGTTCATCTCCTGCGTTCCGGTTCGCTCCACGAGCCCACAGCCTATGATTTCTGCCGCGGGTGCCGTGCCAGGAAGTCGTCGGCGATCTCCTCGAACGTCACAAACCGCACGCCGTCGTGGCCCCGGATGTACTCGATAATGCGCTCCAGCATCAGCAGCACCTGGGGGCGGCCGCTGACGTCAGGGTGGATGGTGATGGGGAAGACCGCGTCGTCGTACTCGCGATAGAGCCAATCAAACTGATCCCGCCACATCTGCTCAATGTCCCGAGGATTGACGAAGCCGTGGCTGTTGGGCGACTTCTTGATGAACATCATCGGGGGCAGGTCGTCCAGGTACCAGTTGGCCGGAATCTCCACCAGGTCGGTCTCTTGGCCGCGCTCCAGGGCGTGCATCCAGTAGTCGGCCGGCATGGCGTAGTCGATCTTGGTCCATTTGTCGCCGACGCGCACGTAGTAGCACTCGAAGTCCTTGTGCATCAGGCTGTGGTCGTACTTGATGCCGTGCTTGAGCAGCAGTTCGTTGGTCACGTGGCTGAACTCCCACCAGGGCGCGACGTAGCCCCGGGGCCGTTTGCCCGAAACCTCGGTGATCAGGTCAATGCAGCGCAGCAGCACCGCCTCTTCCTGCTCCGGAGACATTGAAATGGGGTTCTCGTGAGAGTACCCGTGCATGCCCACCTCGTGGCCCTGCTCCACGATCATTCGGCACTCGTCGGGGAAGGTCTCGATGGAGTGGCCCGGGATGAACCAGCTGGTCTTGATCTCCAGCCGTTCAAAGAGCTTGAGCAGGCGGGGGGTGCCGACTTCGCCGGCGAACAGGCCCCGGGAGATGTCGTCGGGCGAGTCCTCGCCGCCGTAGGAACCCAACCAGCCGCCAACGGCGTCCAGGTCGACGCCAATGGCGCACAGAATTTGCTTATCGGCCATGGTGTTCATCTCCTCGGTAGGGTCTTCTCACGGTGTGAAAACGTGCGCCGTATAGTACCCGAAACCAGGACAGTTGATACACGAAAATGGGGGCGACCAGCGGTCGCCCCCGGTGCGTTCGATATGCGGATTCGCCGGTCACTCTCCGGCTGGGTTGGTGCTCTCCTGTGCAACCAGCGCGGCCGGCTCGGACATTTGAGGTGGTGGCGGGGCTGGCCGGCGCGTTGCCGGCCCTGGCCCGCGACTGGCCTCGGCTTCGGCGGCGAGCTTGGCCATGATGAGAGTCGTGAGCTCACCGCGCATGGCGTCGGCATTCAGGTTGCACCCGGCGAAGACCTCGAAACCCGGCGACATCTCGTCGATCATGCGCCGGACGCGAGTGCTGCCGTGGCGAGAGGCGACCAGCATCCGGACGGACTGGGCGTCGCGCTGCATCGGATTGTCCTCGTCCACTTCGTACTCCTCCATGGCGCGGTCCAGCTCGTCCTCGTAGTCCATGCGGTCAACGACGCTGAGGGCGGCGGTGGCCTCGCGGCGGAAGGTGTCGACCTCGCGCAGCGCGCGAGCCATCTGGTTGACCAGGTTGGCGGCGCTGGCGATCAGTTCCGGGAGCTCCCGTTGGGCTTCCGCAGCCAGGGACAGGGCGAGGCGAGCGTTTTCGATGGACTCCTTGCGGTGGTTCTCCCGCTCCTCAATGCGCTGCAGCAGGCTGACCTGTTCCCGCAGGGTGGGCGCCTCGGATGCCAGCGTCTCCAGGCGTTCCATATAGCTGGCGGCCTCTTCGGCCTTGCGCAGGCGCTGTGCCAATTCGTGTGCACGTTCATCTGGCATGGTTGGTTCCTACCTCTACCCAATCGGCTCAGAATGTCGAGCCGGTGATATTACAAACGGCCGGGCGGCAGCGAGTTGTGCGAAACAACCGGCGAGATGCTGCCGTTCCCGGTAACAAGCCCGTTATAGCAAAGGGCAAGCCGATGACGAGACGTGAGATGTTGACGTGTTTGCGTGAATTTTGAAAGCTCGAGTGGCAAGGTGTTCAAGGGCCTCACGAGTACTCAGCTTGCGTCCGAGAAACGTCAGAATCAGGATTTTTCAAGATTTCGGGATTATCAGGATTGGCACCGTTCGATGGTGGAGATCTCCCAATCCTGTCCAATCATAAAATCCCGTAAATCCTGCTTCTGACGATTGAAGAAAGTGGCTACGCATGAGCCTGTCGAAGGGTTGACAAGTATTGCCAATCCGTATAATCTGTATTCAAGGTGCCGGGGTTGGAGTCGGAAACCCCGCCCACCATAGCCCGACGGAAGAACCGTCGTCATCACAGGAGGTAGGAAGTGGTTTCTCTGATCACGAGGCACCACAAATGGCATTTCCCGTGTCAGGTCCCTGTCGGTGGCGTAGCGGCGATCCGATAGTCGCACCGACTGACAGGGACGAGACATAGGGCCGGGGGGCTTTGGGCCCCCTGGCGCGCGAAGGCCAGGACCGGCAACGGTCCTGGCCTCGTCTTTTAATGGCGAAAACCGCTACTGCCGTGAGGCGTATTCTGGACAGAGTTTCGGGCCGGTCTGATGCGGCGAATGGTAGAATTACGGCGAGGGTCAGGCGTTGGCAAACGTGATGGAGACCGCACGATAATGTATTCGAGAATTATCGTCCCCCTGGATGGGTCCCCATTTTCCGAGATGGCGTTACCCTACGCACGGATTATCGCGGGATCTCTGGCGATCCCCATCGAGTTGGTGGAAGCCTTCGACATCCTTCCGCCTCCGGCCCGCCACCGGCAGTCGGCCGAGGCGGGCCGACGAATGTTGGCGGATGCGGAGCAGAGCTCGCGCAAATACCTTGGCCAGATCCAGGAGGGGCTCAGGTCGGCGGGTCTGGTCGCCACCGCGACCACCCTGCCGGGCGCGCCGGCACGCTCCCTGGTGGACTGGCTGGTGCGCGAACCGGAGGCGCTGGTCGTGATGTCCACGCACGGACGCGGGGGCATCACCCGCTGGGCGCTGGGCAGCGTCGCGGACAAGGTGCTGCACTCCGTTCCCAACCCGATGCTTCTGATCCGCAGCAATGCCGAATCCGGGCCCGCAGACAAGGTTGAAGTGAAAACGGTGTTGGTGCCGCTGGATGGGTCGGATTTATCGGAGGAATCGTTGCCGCACGCCGCGGCCGTTGCCACCGGGCTGGGCGCGCGCATCCTGCTGCTGCAGGTTACGGGTACTGCGGATTTCTACCGACGATACCTGGACCGCGCTTCTGCGGAACCGGGATTGATTTCAGCCGAGGAACTGGTGCAGGCCGATTCCGACGACGCCAGGGCGTCGCTGGCGACCGCGTCGCGACGGTTGGCCCGGGAGTTTGGGTTTGGCGGCGAAGTGGTCGCGAGCCACCAGCAGGGCCAAAATCCGGCAGAAGCTATCGTGGAGATGGCCGGCTCTGAGCCCACCATGGTCGTGATGACGACCCACGGCCGGAGCGGGATCAACCGGCTGGTGCTGGGAAGCGTGACGGACCGGGTGGTGCGCCATGCCAACGCGCCGGTGCTGGTGGTGCGCCGGTACGACGAACCCGGCGTCACGGGGGTGGAAGCGCGGGCATCCGAAGGGTTTTCCGCAGGCTTCGGCAACGCGGCTGCCCAGCCGGTGTGACCGGCGAACTGGCCGGCAATCAACAGGCCGAGCCCGGACCCAAGATACAGCGGCCCGCGCTGTATCGCGGCCTGGCCGCCTCTGCTGCTTTCGACCCAACCTCAGCGCAGCGTCAGGCCCCAGCACCTGACCGCGCCTTCGGTGGTTATGCCGCAGGAATGCACGTCGGCGGTGGTGATTGGCGTGAATCTGACGTCGGCGGGAGGATCGGTTTCACCGGCGTCGCCGTGCCCCCAGCATTCGACGGCCCCGCTTGGCCGGGCCGCTACGGGCCGCACAACATCCACGAGAACCGCCCCGGCGCCCTGTCCCTGCAATCGGACACCCTGGTGTATGCCACCTTCTTCAACGGCGGCATCCGCATCTTCGACACCACCAACCCCTTCCAACCCGAGGAAGTCGCCTACTACATCCCCCAGATTCCCGAGGGCGCCGACGCCAACGGCACCAACGACGTCCACGTGGACGAAAACGGCATCATGTACGTGGTCGACCGCCTCCAGGGCGGCCTGTACATTTTGGAGCTGAGCGTGTGAGCGTAGCGCTAATTGACGCTGGCGACAGCCGCCATTGGACGTGATCCTACGCAACCTCGCCATAGTGCAGGCCGTCGCCTTTCGACGACAACGATATGCAGTTGGTAGAGTATCGCCCGTGTCTGGGAGGGAGAACGAAACTGAACGACGCCGCGTGAAATTATGAAAACTGTACGGCAACCATACCTATCCATCACAATTGATTTGGCCAGTCATTTGGAACGTATCTCGCGAACCAAGAAAAGTATCACCAAGAACGCCTAGATTGTTAGACACGGTTGCATATACGGAAATTGGCGTCCGCTATCGACGCAAAATCAGCCTGCCATCAGCGAAACCCGACCTCTTATCCGTAAGGATGGTCTCAGGCTTGAATTATAATGCCCATACGGAAATATTGTGGTCTCATAGCTGGGAAAGTAAGGATATCGAGCCGTCTATGTTCGGTTTAGCTGACATTCGCAAATTTCGGCGTTGGCGATGGACTATTG
Source organism: Chloroflexota bacterium (assembly GCA_028873965.1). GTDB lineage: Bacteria > Chloroflexota > Dehalococcoidia > Lucifugimonadales > UBA3495 > Bin87. The sequence continues at coordinate 208,837 of JAPPMU010000062.1, read as the reverse complement.
GTCTTGCGATAGTCGCAGTCGCTACAGCCGGGGCTGCAAACTCCGCTTGGCCTTTGTCGACCCTGATGCTAGCGCAGATCTCGGGCCTTGTAGGCTTTGCAGTTGCAGCTGTTGTAGCCCTAGCCGGAGTACCTACTCGGGTCCAATCCTCACCCAATCCAATTGCTCCCTTGGTGGTGCTATTTGCCCTAGCGGGCGCTTGGTGGTGGTATTTTCCTAGAGTGATTTGGCCTCCCGAATGGCTTGGTATGGCGGTCGCGGTCGCAAGCTCGATTACCGTTCTCGGGATGCTTATGCGTTTCGCTCTATCGTACGCGCGATATGTAACAGGCGCGCCTACATCCGCCGAGGGTCGCTTTTTCTCGTTTCACCGGCGGAGGTCTCGTTTGAACGCTTCAAAATTGGCAGAACATCGTATCGACGGACATCTTTGCATAGTTTGTTTGCCCAATGCAGACTATGAGTTTGTCGCGCGTTTATTCTTCGAACATTTAGACCGACATCGAACGTTGCACCGTATTGGCCGTACTGGCGATGTAATATCGCGGGAGGAATTGCAAGAAGCCCTTCAATTCACCAAATGGCCTGGCAACAACACCAGCGCGGTCGAGCTCGCTTGGAACTCGGTTTCTTTGGACGACGACAATTACGACAACCTGCGAACGTACTCCGTTTTTTGGATGATGACGGACGATGGCCCGCAAGTATGGATCAGCAAGGTGGCCTCTCGGCCGCCTGAATCTCACTCGTATCTAGGCCTACAACAGCTCCTTGAATTGCTATGGCCAATGTATGGACTTTACGTGTCGGCCGTTTCTCGCGACGAGCATAGACAGCAAAACGCCCGACATCGCATGAGATGGTTTGGATTGTGGTTGTCAATCCCCATTCTAATTGTGGCACTGATATTCGTCCCGCTCGCCTTAACGAGCGGGATAGATGAATATACACTTTTCATTGTCGCAGGATATGGATTTTGGATGTGGGCCATTTCATACATTGCATCAAAATTTGATCCTTTCGTGATTGGTCTTAGCATATTTTTGTTCCTTTCCACTGTCTCCATTGGATACATTTCATCCGTACAACAAGAGTTTCTAAACTCAGGATTTTACATCATGGAAGTTTATATTGCCATGCTAATCGCATTATATCCAACATATCTGCGACATATTAAATATACACGGCTAACCGTTAGAGAAGAATGGCAAGCATGGAAATCTAGTAGCTGGGGACTGGCGGTGACGTTCAGTAAGTCAACCGTTTTTGTGCTCGCTGCGTATTTTGCTGCTAAATACGTTGTAAACGAATATGCGCGAACCGGTACGTCAGGAACCATGGATATCGCACCGGTTGTCGCTATCGTGGTGTTGGTCGCTGTAACCGTGTTCGATTTCTTGAAATCCGAAGCGCAAAGCCCAGAGCGTTGACGTTGAACCTTAGGTGCGACGCTTAGCCACCGCCATGTTGAGTTGTCTGAGTCGCATCGCCACCCATCCTCACCCCATCACCCGCCGCAACAGCGCCAGCGCGTTCCCGCCGGCGATCTTCCTCACGTCCTCGTCCGAATACCCGCGTGCGATCAGGCCGCGGATGATGTTCTTGCCGTCGGCCGGGGACTCTAGACCGTCCATGTAGCGCGCCGGGGCGGGGCCGGGGCGACCCATCACCACCTCGCCGACGCCCACCGAGTCGCCGATGCTGGTGTCGGTGCCGATGGCCACGTGGTCGATGCCAACCAGGTTGACCATGTAGTCGTAGTGGTCCAGCACGCACTCGATGCTCTGCTCCGGGTCGTTGCTGAACCGGTTGGGCACGGCGGTGATGCCGATGACGCCGCCCTTGCGCGCGCAGGCCAGCAGCTCCTCGTCCCGGCGCAGGCGGCGGGCCTGGAAGCTGTCGCTGGACAGGGTGTAGGAACCGTCGTGGCTGAAGGTGACCGGAGTTTCCGACGCCTCGATGGCGTCCAGGGCGGTGCGCACTGAGGCGTGGGACACGTCGACGACCATGCCCAGCTCGTTCATGCGCTGCACCACCTCCAGACCGAAGTCGCTGAGGCCGCCGTCGTTGCGCTCGAAGATGCCGTCGCCGATGTAGGCTTTGCGGCTGTAGGTCAGGCCGGCCAGGCGCACCCCCGCGTTGTAGAGCACGTCCACCAGGTTCAGCTCGTTGCCGATGGCCAGGTGCTCCACCGTGGGCAGGAACCCCACCTTGCCCTGCGCCTTGGCCGCCTCGATCTCGTCCGCGTTGCTGACTTGCAGCACGTCGTCGTTCTGCGCGATGTCCGAGATCATCATGCTGACCTCCTCCAACAGGTCGGAGAAGCGGATGAAGGACATCTCGTTGGTGTGCAGCATCCCGCGAAAGACGTTGGCCGTGCCCACCGCGGTGAAGCCGCCGGCCCGCACGGCCTCGTAGCCCCAGACGTAGCGGTCGCTGCGCAGGTACTCCCAGTACTGGCTGAAGTCCTCGGGCAGCACCATGGGATGCTGGTGGAGGTCGATCATGATCGATTCCTCCATCAGGCGCTGGAACCGCAGTTCCTGCTGCAGGTCCAACGGCACGGTCATGGAGGGCACGCGCCCCACCTGGCTGACGAAATGGAACCGTCCTGGCGTCATGATGCAACTCCATTCGTGGCGTTATACATGTGCCCTCGTGTAAATCGTCAGAAGCAGGATTTACCGGATTTCAGGATTATCAGGATCGGGAGATCTCCGCCACGGAACGGTTGCAATCCTGATAATCCTTGAATCTTGAAAATCCTGCTTCTGACAATTCCCTGCCACTAATCCGACGGCCGCTTACCCTCAAAGTACCGCCGGGGGTTTTCGATCATCATGCGGTCGATGACCGTTTGCGGCACCCCCGCGTCCGTCAGCCGCGGGATGATGGCGCGGCTGAGCCACAGGTACCCGTCGGGGTTCTGGTCGCGGGTGGGGAACCCTTCCGAGCTGATGCGAGAGAGCACCACGTTCCAGTCGTGGGACAGCATCATGTTGGGGGCAATGCCCTCGTCCAGCCGGTCCTTCAGGTAGTCGGTCCGCTCCTGCCAGCCGGGCAGGTTGGGGCGGCCGCCGGGGTTGTTGATGTCCCAGCCCAGCCAGACGCCCAGGCGTGCCAGCGCGCGATGGTACTCGGGGTCGATGGTGTTGTTGATGTGGCCCACGTAGATGTTGTGCGGCTCGACCCCTTCCTCCTTGAGGATGCGCACCTGCTCCTCGCCGATGCGCGACTGGGCCGGCGTGTGGGTGGTGATGGGAACGCCGGTGCGCAGGTGCGTCCGCGCCGAGGCTCGCAGCATCAACTCCTCATGCTGGGTGATCGGGTCGCTGGTGGCCACCTTGATGATGCCGGCCCGGATTCCGGTGCCCTCGATGCCCTGCTCGATCTCCCGCACCCACAGGTCGGCGATGAAGTCCTTGTCGCGGCCCCAGAAGCTGCGCGGCACGTCCAGCCAGCAGCCGGTGCAGCAGATGAAGTTCACTCCGGTCGCTTCCGAGACCTGCTTCATCAGCGCCACGTCCCGCCCCAGGTCCATGGGCGAAACCTCGACCACGGTGTCGACGCCGCCGGCCTTGGCCTCACCGAAGGACGCCACGGCCATGTCAAAAGCCTGGTCCCGGAATTCCAGCTCGGGGTAGGTGTTGCGGATGCCGGCGGTCGAGTCGATCAGGTGCTCGTGGGGCAGCGTGAACCCCAGGTCCGCCGTGTCCATGGGCCCCAATACCGAGTTTATGGTTGCCATGTTCCACCTCCGTTGGTCACCGCGGTCTCACACAATCTGTCATCGCGAGGAGCGAAGCGACGCGGCGATCCTTCTGGCCGGATTATACAAGCGCCGGTCCGGTCTCACTCGGAATCACTTGTCTGAAACGTCATTGCGAGCGAAGCAACGTCACCCCGCACCTGATGCGGGGGCGGCAATCTCGTTGCTGGAGGGGCCATTCTGCGGGTAATGAGATCGCCACGTCGCTACGCTCCTCGCGATGACAAAATTGGTACGCGTGAGCCGGTTCCCTCCCGCGTGATAGGATCGACGGATCATCCGCACGGCGCTAGCGCAGTGCCGGCAAACCAATCAGGATACGGCGAGGATCAACAATGGCTGAAATCTATACCCTGGGCGCCGGAACTCCCACGCCGACGCCCACCCGCTTCGGCAGCTCCCATGTGCTCAAGCTGGGCGACCAGCACCTGATGTTCGACTGCGGGCCGGCCACCACGCACAAGCTGGTCAAGGCGGGGCTTTTCCCCACCCAGGTGGACTACCTCTTCTTCACCCACCATCACTTCGACCACGACATCGACTATCCCTGTTTCCTGCTGTGCCGCTGGGACCAGAGCATCGGCAAGGAGAACCAGCTCCAGGTGTTCGGCCCCGACCTCACCGAGAAGATCACCGAGGGCATCATCGGCGAAAACGGCCTCTTCTCCCACGACTGGAAGGCTCGGGTGAACCATCCCTTGAGCCAGGCCGTATTCGTCAATCGCGGCGGCACCCTGCCCCGGCCCGCTCCGTCGGTGTCGGCAACTGACGTGGGGCCGGGCAAGGTTTTCAGCGGGCCGGACTGGGAGGTGACGGCCGCGCCCGCCGAGCACGTGCAGCCCTACCTGGACTCGCTGGCCTACCGGGTGGATACGCCCGACGGCAGCGTGATCTTCACCGGCGACACCCAGCCCTGCGACACGGTGACCGAGTTGGCCCGGGGCGCCGACATGATGCTCTGCATGTGCTGGGACGACCAGGCCGTGATGGATGCCAACGGCGAGGCCGGCGGACAGTGCGGCACTACAGGCGCGGCTCGCATGGCCCAGGTCGCCGGCGTCAAAAAGCTCGTGCTCGTTCACATCGGCCCGCACCTGTCCGGACACGGCCCCATGGAGCAGGGCATCGGCGACATCAGCCGCATCTACGACGGCGAGATCGTGTTCTCCGAGGAGTTGATGCGGATTACGCTGTAGGCTGTGTTGACGTTCGGGAAATCACCCTGTCGTTCCTGCGAAAGCAGGAACCCAGGAAATCACTGCCAGCAGAACGTTGACCTTATTTTGTACGCACTGGATTCCGGCTTTCGCCGGAATGACGCGAAAGGTCAACACTGCCTGGGCTCCGGCCGGACGGGTCAGTCGCTGATTTTGTACACGCGCATGGCTGTGTCGTGGAACAGGGCGGCGCGCTCTGACGCCGTGTAACCCGCCGACAGCCGCTTGAAGGCGTTGAAAAGCACGTTGTAGGAGTAGGAGGGCTTGTCCACCGGGAAGTTGCTCTCGAACATGCAGCGGTCCGGGCCGAACTGCTCGATGCAGTAGTTCATCAGCGGGCCCAGCGTCCCGGCCAGTTCCTCGGAGCCGATGGGCGTTTCCCGAGCGTCCCATTTATAGCCGTAGCGAACCTGTCCCACGCCGCCCAGCTTGATCACCACGTTGGGACACTGCGCCACCTCGGCCACGCCCTGCTGCCACGCCGGCAGCACCTCGTCGTCGCGATTGGCGTAAGGTCCGACGCGCACCAGGCCCCCGATATGGTTCAGGACGATGGTCAGGTCGGGAACCGCTCGGGCAAATTCGGCCAGTTCAGGTAGCTGCGGGTGATACAGCGAGTTCTCCAGCACCAGTCCCATCTCGGCCATCACCCTGGCGCCGGCCCGGTAGCCCTCCGTGGACAGGGCGCCCCGAATGTCGCGCTGCACCAACTCAGGGCTGGCATCCCATCCCGTCGAGTGGCGGACACCGCGGAACCGGCCCGGACTGGCGGCCACCATCGCTTCCAGCACGGGGCGGACGCCGTCGCCCAGTTTCAGATCGGCATGCCCGATTATGGCGGCAGCGGCCTTCGTGTGGCCGTGGCTGCCCGTCGCCGCATCCGCGGCGATGGTCTCGATATATTCCACCTCGCCCACGGGCCGCATCTCCTCCGGCCCGTCCTGGCGGTACTCGCAGCGCACCTCGATGAACACGGTGGAGCGGACGTTGTGCCCGCTGCCCACGTCGGCGGCCAGTTCCGGCAAGAGGTATCGCTGGTACGCGGGCGGCTCCGGGCGGGAAACCCAGAAGTGGTGGTGCGTGTCGCAGATCTGCAGCTCCGGTTCCAGGGTTTCCTCAACGGTTTGCGCCAGCCAGTCTTCGCCTTTCAGTGTCATATCGTCCACCTCGGTGATGTCGCGTCGTCCGATACTAACACGGGCGCATCTGCTTCCTGCCATTAGGGCTTGTGCAAAGTCATTGTCAGAAGCAAGGTTTGTCGGATTTTGAGATTTTGAGGATGTTCATAAATCCCGAAAATCCTCTAATCTTGGTAATCCTGCTTCTGACATTATCCCCCGGCGTCGGACTTTGCACAGGCCCGGATCCCCATGTTAAAGGGGTACCACCCGCTCCGGTTGCCCTATAATGGCCCCCAACACCGAGCCGGACGTCAAACCACGCGATACGCGCTATCGGAGGCGACATGGCAGTCTTGAAAATCGAAGGCGTGACCCACTGGTCGATCCCCGTGAACGACCTGAACGAAGCCGAGGAGTTTTACGGGGAGTTGCTGGGTCTTGAGCCCAAGGGCCGGCTGGGCAACAGCGTCATGTCCTGTTTCAACGTCGGCGACCACAACATCCTGCTGTGCGAGCGTTCCAGCGCAACCGACGGTTCGCTGGCCGACAACGGCGGCGCGCACCACTCGTTCACCGTCTCGCCCGAGACCTTCGACACGGCGTGCAAGGAGTTCCGCCGCAGGAGTATCAGGATCGACCACCTGACCTATCGGGCCCAGGGCTTCTTCACCGGCCGCGAACTGTATTTCTTCGACCCCAGCGGCAACCGGCTGGAACTGCGCGACCCCACCTGGACGGCGGGGATGCCCGAACCGTCCTTCGAGGAACTCGCCAGCGATTAGGCAGAGGGAACCCGCATGGATGGACAGGATGATCAGGATTGAGTTGACCGATAGTGATCGCCGCGACGCATATCGCTCCATCCCGTCTATCCTGTGCATCCATGCAAATTGCTTGATACGGAGGAGCTTGAGCCATGAGCCTGGAAGACATCGAACGCCGGCTGCGCATACTGGAAGACGTGGATGAAATCAAGCGCCTCAAGGCCCGCTACTGCGCCTACTGCGACGACCACTACGACGCCGACGGCATCGCCAGCCTGTTCGTGGAGGATGCCATCTGGGACGGCGGCATACGGGGCCGGGCCGAAGGGCGCGACGGCATACGCAACTTCTTCGTCAACGCCCCCAACCGTCTGCCCTTCGCCGTCCACATGGTGATGAACCCAATCATCGAGGTGAACGGGGACACCGCCACCGGCATCTGGTACCTGTTCCAACCGTGCACCTATGCCGATGGCGACCGGGCGGTCTGGGGCTCGGCCCGATACGACGAGGAGTACGTCCGCGTGGACGGCGTCTGGATGTTCAAGAACCTGAAGCTGACTTCAAACTTCTGGACCCCCTTCGACCAGGGCTGGGTCGAAGCGCAATTCGTGTAGGACAGTCTCAAATCGGTTCAAAAATACGGAGTGGTCGCAATCGGCAATGGCTGGAACCTGTTGACATTTTCCGTCATTCCGGCGAAAGCCGGAATCCAGAGAGTACACAACAAGGCCAACGTCCCTGTTGCAATATCTTTCCTGGGTTCCTGCTTCCGCAGGAACTACGGTGTGATTTTCAAAATGTCAAAATGGTCTAGCCGAATGGATGCGGGCAATTGGGAGAAGGTGAAACATGCGTACCGGGGCTGATTACAAGGAAAGCCTGCGCGACGGGCGCGACGTCTGGGTGCTGGGCGAAGGCCGCGTAGAGGACGTCACCACCCACCCGGCCACGGCGGCCATGGTGGAGGAGTACGTGGCCTGGTACGACCGCCACTTCGACCCCGACTGGCAGGACATCCTGCTAACGCCTCCCGATGCAGACGGACAGCGCCGCCCCGTCGCGATGACCCCGCCGCAGACCCCCGACGACTTGAAACGCCTGGGAAAGGAGATCAGCGCCGTTCATTTCATCACCGGCGGGAACATGACCCACACCCCGGGCTACGGCGAACTGATCTCCCTGGGCTTGCAGAACGTGATGAAGCGGCTGGACAACTCGTCGGAGGACATTGCCAAGGCCGAAGAGTACCTGGAGTACGTTTCCGACAGCGGCCGGTTCGTCACCTACGCCGGCGGCGGCCCGCTCATCGGCACCCGGCTCCGCCCGGATGAGAGCGAACGCGCCGCGCTGAAACTGGTCAGCGAAACCGCCGACGGCATCGTGGTCAGCGGCAAGATACAGATGCACACCAGCACGCCCTTCGCGGAAGACCTGCTGATCTCCACCCGAAATGACATGCCGGCCGGCAGCGGGAGACACCTCTGGTTCATCGTGCCGGTGAACGCGCCCGGCCTGCGGGTGGTGTCGCGCCGCTCCGCCGCCCGGCACAAAAATCTGTTCCTGTCGCCCCTCAGCGGCCGGTTCGACGAGCTGGACTCCATGGTCTGGATGGAGGACGTGTTTATCCCCCGCAGCCGCGTTTTCACCGGAGAAGCCCCCGACCGCAACCGCAAGCAATCGCTAGTCTGCTGGATGCTCTGGCACCACAGCTACGGTTGGCTGGCAAAAGCCGAGCTGTCCTTGGGGTTAGGCTTGGCCCTGGCCGAGATCATGGGCCTCAAAGACAATGCGCAGACCATCGAGCAGCTTGTCGAGATGACCGTCAACGTACAGACCAGCCGCACCTGCATGAGGGCGGCGGAGCTGGACCAGGAAATCTCGGTCAGTGGGCATCCCCTGGCCAACCAGATCCACGTGGCCACTGCGGGAGTGAACACCCTCAAGGTCCGCCAGCGCATGGGAGAAATCCTGCGCGGCCTCCCCGGTTCGTCGCTGATCAACGCGCCGGCCGACACCGACTTCGCGGATCCGGTAATGGCCGCCGAGTTGGAAGACGCCTTCGGTGGCGGCGGCTACACCGCCATGCAACGGGCGGCGCTGCTGCAACTGGCCTGGGATCAGGTGTCATCCGGCCTGGACGGGCGGGAGGCGGCCTTCGAGCTCCACGCCAGCGGCGGCCTGGAGTCGTGGCGTCGCCAGTTGGCGGCCTGGTTCGACGACTACAACGAATTGGCCAACGCCGTGCACGATTTCGTCCAGGTGGACTTGCCATCCATGGACTTGTCCAGCCTCCAGGGCGTGCCGGCCATACCGCGCCGGATACCTCAGGTAAACCCGGGGTCATGAAATCCCTGACCCTGTCAATCCCGTTTATCCATGCAACAGCAGAGTGACGTATCCTGTGAAATCGCCCATCAAGAAGTCGTGGAAAGCTACATGACAGTGGCGCGACCAATGATCAAACCGGGCGCTCTGGTCGGCAGTTTCGCGCTCGTCGCTGTGCTTTCAATTGGAGTTGCCTGTGCTCAGGAACTTCCATCTCCAACTGAATCGTCTGAGCGCGCCACGCTGGAGGCGCTGTACAACGCCACCCACGGCACGAACTGGGCGAACAACACTAATTGGCTGAGTGACCGGCCCCTGGGGGAATGGCACGGCATCACTACCGACGCCAACGGGCGCGTGACGGAGCTAAACCTCCCTGATAATCAGTTGTCGGGGAGTATTCCGCCGCACCTTGGCGGTCTAACCCACCTCCTGGTTGTGGATTTGGGCAACGACTATGGCACTTGTGATCCTGGCGGGTGTGAACCATCGTCTGCTACGGCCAACCGGCTGAGCGGCGAGATACCGTCTGCACTGGGCAATCTTCCTAACCTGCAAGACCTGAATTTGAACCACAATGAACTGAGCGGAGGGATACCCGCCCAACTGGGCAACCTGTCCAATCTGAGAAGCCTGGACCTCTACGGCAATCCGCTGGGCGGCACGATACCCTCGCAATTGGGTAACCTGGTCAACTTGCGGGAACTGGATCTTGGTTATAGCCAATTGAAGGGGAGCATTCCGTCGGAGCTGGGCGACCTGACCAACCTGGAGCGGCTGGATCTCTACGGCAATGCACTGGACGGCACGATCCCCGGGCAATTGGGTAACTTGACCGGCTTGCGGAAGCTGGATATTGGTTACAACCAATTGAAGGGGAGCATTCCGTCGGAGCTGGGCAACCTTGCCAACCTGCAGACGCTGCATCTCTCCGACAACCAGTTGAGCGGAGGGATGTCCCCGGAATTAGGCAACCTCGCCAACCTGCAGCGGCTGGATCTCTCCCACAACCAGTTGAGCGGTGAAATCCCGCCCGAACTTGGGAACCTTGCCAACTTGGAACAGCTGAACCTCAAAAGCAACCAGTTGGGCAGCGAAATACCGCCCGGACTCGGCGGATGCGTCAACTTGGAAGTGTTGTGGCTCTCCTTCAACCAACTGAGCGGTGAGATACCGCCTGAGCTGGGCAACCTCGTCAACCTGCGTTCACTGAGCCTCTCCGGTAACCAGTTGGGCGGTGAGATACCGCCTGAGCTGGGCAACCTCATCAACCTACATTCGCTGAGCCTCTCCGAGAACCAGTTGGCTGGTGGAATACCGCCAGAGCTGGGGAACCTCGTCAACCTGCAATCGCTGATCCCCAGAGGCAACCAGTTGAGCGGAGAGATACCGCCCGAGCTGGGCAACCTCGTCAACTTGGAACAGCTGGACCTCTTCCAAAACCAGTTGAGCGGTGAAATACCGCCCGAGATGGGCAACCTCGCCAACCTGCGATTGTTGATCCTCAGAGGCAACCAGTTGAGCGGAGAGATACCGCCCGAGCTGGGCAACCTCGCCAGCCTGGTAGGGCTGGACCTCAGCAGCAATCAGCTGACGGGCTCGCTACCTCCAAGCCTTGCACAACTGACTGCGCTTAAGGATTTCGCCTTCGGCTACAACTCCGGGCTCTGCGCTTCTACTGACGCGGCATTCCAGAGGTGGCTGGCGGCCATCCCCAACAACAATCTGCCCCGGGTAGGGGTCACGCCCTTGGGCCCGAACTGCGGCGCGGCGGGTGCCAACGATTACGGCCCTGATGATGATGGTCTGATTGAGATAGCGAACCTGGCGCCGTTCAACGCCGCGCGTGCGGGGGCTGGCTGAGCGTCGCCCAACTTATGCAGGTAGGTCAACTATGGGTCAGATGGACGGAATGGTCGCAATCGTCACCGGCGCCAGCCGGGGACTGGGCCGAGCCATAGCCAAGGCATACGCGGAGGAAGGCGCCAGCGTGGTCATCTCGGCCCGCAAGCAATCCCCGACGGGCCTGGCCGGCACCCTTGAGGAAACGGCGAACGACATCAGGCAAGCCGGCGGCGACGTCCTGGCCGTGGACTGCGACGTAACTGACGAAGCTCAGGTCAACGAAATGGTCCGGCAGGCCGTGGAGCGGTACAGCAGAATCGACGCGCTGTTCAACAACGCCGGCGCCATGGTTCTCGGCGAGACTATCATGGACATCGACGCCGCCCGTTGGGAGCAGCTGATGCGGGTCAACGTAAACGGCCCCTATCTGTGCAGCCGCGCCGTGCTCCCCACTATGATGCAGCAACGGCGGGGCAGCATCATCAACATCGGTTCCCGTATGGCCACCGACCCCAACCAGGGCGGCGGCGTCCTCTACAGCGCCAGCAAGGCGGCGGTGCACATGTTCAGCTACTGCTTGGCCGACGAGGTGCGCGACTACAACATCGCCGTTAATATCCTGAGCCCCGGCGGGCTGCGCAGCGAAGGCTCGGCGGCAATCCCGTGGACGCAGCGCGACTGGCACGAACGGGTCGACCCCAGTGCCATCGGCCCGCTGGCCGTGTACCTGGCCCTGCAGGACGCCAGCACGTTCACGGGACAACTGGCGTCCCGGTTCGATTTTGGCACAACTTGGGGGCCGGGCGTTTAGGCAGTGTCGACGTTTACCGTCATTGCGGCGAAAGCCGGAATCCAGCCAGGATAGGATTTACGCGCTCGAACCTGTCATTGCGAGCGCAGCGCGGCAATCTCGAAGCGCGAGCAGGCGCTCAACTGCGTAGCTCCTATTAGGGTTTGCCGGATTTTGAGATTTTCAGGATGTTCATAAATCCCAAAAATCCTTGTAATCCTGAAAATCCTGCTTCTGACGACCCCCGGCGTAAACTCGGTACGCGTGAGGTTCGCCATCATGTTGACAGCCCCGGCCGGGGAAACTAGGCTTGCCACACCTTCAACGCGACGCTGGGTATATGGGTGAACCTATGGAGATTAAAGACCTGATCATCGACGACCGGGAGCGCGGCATCTTCAGGGTCCACCGGTCATCCATGACCTCCGACGATCTGTTCCAGCGGGAACGGGAACTGATTTTCAGCCGTTGCTGGATCTACCTCGGACACGAGTCGGAGGTGGAAAACCCGGGAGACTACCGGCGCCGCACGGTTGCCGGGCGGCCGCTGTTCTTCGCCCGCGGCCGCGACGGCCAGGTGCGGGTGTTCCTCAATTCCTGCCCGCACCGGGGAGCTTTGATCTGCCGCCGCGACGCGGGCAACACCGACGTCCTACAGTGCTTCTACCACGCCTGGTCCTTCAACACCAACGGCGAACTCATCGGCGTGCCCGACCAGGAAGCCTACGGCCCCAACTTCGACCGGGGCGAGCTTGGCCTGAAGGAACCGCCGCGGGTGGAAAGCTATCGCGGCTTCTACTTCGTCAACTTCAACCCCTACGCCGAAGACCTGGTCACCTATCTGGCCGACGCAAAGGAGTACCTCGACCTGATTATGGACCAGTCCGAGGAAGGGATGCGGATGGTCGCCGGCTCCAACAAGTACACCATGAAGGCCAACTGGAAGCTCCTGGTGGAAAACAGCCTCGACGGCTATCACCTGGTCCCCACGCATCAGACCTACCTGGACTACATCAGCGGCCTGGGCGCGGACGACAGCGGTCAAACGGCGTCGTCCCGTATCGTCGGCAAGGCGCGAGCCCTGGGCAACGGCCACTGCGTCATCGAGTCGCCGGTGCGCAACGGCCGCCCCATCGCCCACTGGCACCCGCTGTTCGGCGAGGAGGCCCGAGAACCCATCGCCCGGGTCCGCCAGCGTTTGGTGGATAAGTACGGCGAAGAGCGCACCTTCCGCATGGCCGATACTTCGCGCAACCTGATCATTTATCCCAACCTGGTGATCAACGACATCATGGCCATCACCGTCCGGTATTTCGAGCCGCTGGCCCCCGACAACATGGAGGTCACCGCCTGGCACCTGGTGCCGCGGGAGGAGTCCGAGGCGATGCTGGCCACCCGGCTGGACAGTTTCCTGACCTTCCTGGGCCCCGGCGGCTTCGCCACTCCCGACGACGTGGAGGCCCTGGAGTCCTGCCAGATCGGTTTTCGCGCCACCGAAACCGAGTGGTCCGACATCTCCCGGGGAATGCTGCGGCCGGCCAAGTCCACCGACGAGCTCCAGATGCGCGGGTTCTGGCGGCAGTGGCACGCCAATATGCAGGGCCGTAGCCACACCAACGTGCAGGACGCGCCCGTCGAGGAAGCGGAACCTGCCCTGGCCCTGGCAGACGACGACTGACCCTCGCCCATCAGGTGAACCATGACCACCGTCAACCAACCCACTTTGCGTGAACAGGTGGAGGACTTCCTTTTCCGGGAAGCCGCGCTCCTGGATGACTGGCGACTGGACGACTGGGTGGACCTGTTCACCGAGGACGCCCGTTACGTCGTTCCCACCACCGATTTGCCGGAGGGCGACCCCAAGCGCGACCTGGTGTTCATCGACGATGACATCACCCGCCTGCGAGCCCGGGCGGTGCGACTGAACAGTCGCCATGCGCACCGGGAGTACCCGTGGTCGCGGACCCGCCGGTTCATTTCCAACGTGCGCGTAACGGAAACCGACGACGGCGAGCTATCGGTGAACTCCAACGTGCTGGTGTACCGCTTTCGCGCCGGCGAGGGCGCGCCCTACGTGGGCAGCGTCGAGTACGTTCTGCGGCGGGACGGCGGCGATTTGAAGATAGCCTACCGCCGGGCCGTCCTGGATCTGGAAGCGCTCTCGTGGCACGGCGCGGTCAGCATTATCTTTTGAGGGATGCGGGCGCTTTGTCAGAAGCAGGATTTCGAGGATTATTTGGATTCACAGGATGGGGGAACGTAATCCCAAAAATCCTTAAAATCCGGCAAATCCTGCTTCTGATGAACCACGTTGAGGTTGAAGTTTGAAACTCGAAGGTAAAACGGCGCTGGTGACCGGCACCAGCCCGAACATAATGGGCGGCATTGCCGAGGAATTGGCTCGGGAGGGCGCGAACCTGGTCTGCGTCGATATTCGGGAGGAGATGGCCCGGAAATGCGCCGCCGCCATAGTCGCCGAGGGCCACGAAGCCATCGGGGTAGCCTGCGACGTGACCGACGAGGAGCAGGCCCTCGCCGCCATTGCCCAGGCTACCGAGCGGTTCGGGGGAGTGGACATCCTGGTGAACGGCGCGGCCCAGTTCAACTTCAAGGGCGTGCTCAACATGCCGCTGGACGAGTGGCGACGCCAGACCGACATCATCCTTACCGGCGCGTTCCTCTTCACCAAGCACGTCGCCCATCAGATGATCCAGCAGGAACGCAAAGGCAACGTCATCAACATCATCTCCACCGCCGGGCACCAAGGCGAGCCGGGTAACGTGGGCTACGGTACGGCCAAGGGCGGAATGCTCAACTTCACCCGCTCGGTGGCCATGGAGTTGTCTGCCTACGGCATTCGGGTCAACAGCCTGACCCCAACCGCCACCGACCAGTCCGAAGGACGGGAGCGGGCCGCCAGGTGGGGCGTGGACTGGCCCGGCCCCCGCTTGGGACAGCGCGCGGCGGGGTTGCTGCCGGACGCCAGCCGAGGAGCCCCTCTGCTCAAACTCCCCGGACCGTCCCACTACGGCAAGGCGGCGGTGTTCCTGGCGTCCGACGACGCCGAAATGATCACCGGCTTCGACCTGCGCGTGGACGCCGGCGCAGTTTCCCGGTACTGGATCTGGTCGCCTGGGGACGCCTAGCCCTTCCGCTCAGAGAAGGCTAATCCGCCGCCTTCAGTGGCGACCGTTTGCCGTGGCTCAGCAGGGAGCGCCTCCCGGAGGGGCGGGTCGTACCCGCAGTTCCCGCAGCGTTTCGTCGTCAAACGGGTTACCGCCCGACTCCAGCGCGCTGATCCACGACTCCCGGCTGGGGCGGTAGTGGGGACGGCAGGTGGGTTTCTCCGACGCGTCCACCCAGTCCAGAAAGACCCTGAAATCCGCGATAGCCTCGTCGGCCGAACCCATCACGGCATGAACCAGCCCGCTGCTATCCCTTGCCGGCCCGTCCGGCGCTCGCTCCAACGCCCGGTCGCAGAAGGGCAGTGCTTCCTCCGGACGGCGTTGTACGCCCAGTTGCCGGCACAGCGCGTCGTTGATCACCGTATCCCGGGGATCCAATTCCTGGGCCGCTTTCAGGTCGGAGTTGGCCGGCTCCCAGTTCTCGGCTTCCGAGTGCGCCAGCGCCCGGTTGTAATACCCCAGCGGGTTGTCGGGGGCGAGGTCTATGGCTCTCGTGAAGTCCGCAAGGGCTTGTTCAACGTCCCCGTCTTCGCCTCGCTGCAACCGGGCTTTGCCCCGGTTCACCCATGCCGTTGCCAGCTCCGGGTCCATGTCGATCGCTCGCTTCAAGTCCTCGAAGGCGAGATCAAGGTCGCCGTCGTTACCGCGTTCCAGGTACACGGCTGCCCTATTGACAAACACGCCGGGTCCCTCCACGCCAGCGTCGATTGCCCGTTTCAGATCATCCAGCGCCCGGTCCAGGTCTCCGGGCCGGCCCCGCGCGATGTAGGCGACGGCCCGGTTCAAGTACGGCGCCGCCAGGTGGGGGACCAGGTTGGACGCCGTGGTCAGGTCGGCGATTGCCAGGTCCTCGTCGCCCGGCCGCCCGCGTTCCAGGTAGGCCAGGCCGCGACTGCCGTAGGTGTAGGCGGACCGTGGCTGCACCTCCAGCACCTCGGTGAAACGCCAGATGGCCTCGTCCAGGTCCGCGTACTCGCCGCCCAGGTAAGCCTGCCCCAATCGGTAGCGCATGTTGGCCAGGGCCGCCGGATCCGCGGGCGGATGCTCCAGCGCCTGGTAGAGTACGGTCTTGGCCGGCTCATACTCCCCGCGCTGGAGGTACACCTGGCTCAGCGCCAGCAGCGCGACCGAACGCACCTCGGCGGTCAGGTTGAGGTTGATGGCCGTGGGCAGTTCGGACGGCGATGTGGCGATTTCCACAACCTGCGGGCCGAGGGTTTCGTTCTCGGTGGGTGTCGAAGTCAGGTTGGCCAGCACCCTGCCGCTGTCGTATTCCCCCCAGATCACGATGGCCGCGCCCGATTGCTCGGCGGCCGACAACGCCGCACGATTCCCCGGTACGGTTTCCACCCAATGATCGATTCTGATGCCTTCAAGTCCGGCGGCGGCGATCTCGCGATTTATGCTGTCTCTGAGGCGACCACGGATGTTGAACTCCAGCTGGCCGGCCGTGTAGTTGGCGAATGGCGCTATCAAGATCAGCGCCTCTCCGGTTTCAGCCACGGGGTGGTCAGGCTCACTGGTCGGATCAACCGGTGGCTCGCTCGTAGCGGTCACGGTATGGTCAGGCTCGCCGGGAATATTGACCGGAGCCTCTATAGTTGGCGTCACGGGATTCTCCGGCTCGCCGGAAAAATCTATCAGCGCCAGTCCCACCGCGATGGCAGCCACCACCGCCACCGCTGCCGCCGACGCAACTATCCAGGGTCGCCAACGTCTCCCGGCCGGAACCGGGGACGCATCGGATTCGGCCGGTAATATGGGCGCGGGATCGGGGGCCGGTTCCTGGGGTGGAGCATCGACAGGCGGCGCTTCCGGCTCGAAATCCGCGGCGATGAGCAGCTCGTCCCGTTCCTCCGGCGTGAGCCTCAACACCTCGGCGCAACGGAGGACATCCTCGCGGTAGCGCGGCCTTGCGGTGAGGCCCTCCTTCCAGCGGATCAGGGTCGCCCGGCTCACCCCGATGCGCCGGGCCAGGTCGGAATCGGTAATCCCCGACCGGCTCACGTGGGAGGTGAGAATTTCACCGAAACCTGGCAAAAGATACAGCCCTGTAGCATAAAATCGACCGAGTGTTACACATCTGTCATTCAGTGTACAGGCAATGCACACCTAACCTTGACATCGCCAAACCCAAATCAAAGGAGGCGATGAGATGAACCCGATATTGACCAAGGCTATCGTTCCACTGCTGATGGTGCTGCTGCTGGTTGTAATGGCCTGCGGCGGCAGCGCGGAGTCCCCCGCGCCCGCCGCACCCGCCGCCGCACCTCAGGCCGCCCATTCCGCTCCTGCCGCTACGTCCGCCCCTGCCGCTGCTGCTCAGGCCGCCCAACCCACCGCCGCTATCGCCGCTCCGGCCGCCGCGCAACCTGCGTCAGCGTCCGCGCAGCAGCAGTCGGCAGCGATGCCGGCCTCGGGGCCGCCGCAGTCCGAGGGCTTCAACAACATCGGCGGCACGGCCACCGTCAACGACAGGCCCTACGACCTGACCTTCTTCCAGCACTACGGCGTCAATCCGTTCATCGACACGGAGGACGATCACCTCTCCACCTTTGCCATCGACGTGGACACCGCTTCATACACCGTTGCCCGCAGGTTCCTCGACGATGGGCACCTGCCCGACCAGAACTCCATACGAGTGGAGGAGTTCGTCAACTACTTCGACCAGGGGTACGAGGCGCCCACCGATGACGCCTTTGCCATCCACGTCGACGGCTCACCATCCCCGTTCGGCAACGGCAATCACTGGCTGATGCGCGTCGGACTGCAGGGTAAAGAACTCCTCGACGAGCAGCGCCAGGACGCCACGCTGGTGTTCACCATCGACGTGTCCGGCTCCATGGATCGGGAGGGCAGGTTGGAACTCGTGAAGCAGTCGCTCCGGCTGCTGGTGGACGAACTCCGTTCCGACGACAAGGTTGCCATCGTGACCTACGGCGACCGTGGCTCCGTGCTGCTGGAAGCCACTGAAGCTCGAGAGCGCGGCAAGATCCTGCAGGCCATCGACTCCCTGCGGCCAGGCGGCTCCACCTACGTCGAGGACGGCCTGAAAGTCGCGTACCGGCTGGCGGTGGACGAAGTGCAGTCCAATCGCATCACCCGCGTCATGGTGCTCTCCGACGGCGTTGGCAACGTCGGCAACACCGGACATGAATCGATACTCCGTCAAGTCCAGGACTATGTGGACAAGGGCGTGACCCTCACCACCATCGGTTTCGGCATGGGCAACTACAACGACATTCTGATGGAGCAGTTGGCAAACGATGGCGACGGAGCGTACTACTACGTCGACACCCTTTCGGAGGCCCGCCGCATCTTCGTCGAAGACCTCACCGGAACCCTCCAGGTCATCGCCAAGGACGCCAAGGTGCAGGTCGAATTCAACCCGGAGGTTGTCAGCCGCTACCGGCTCCTGGGCTACGAGAACCGTGACGTGGCCGACGACGACTTCCGCAACGACGCGGTGGATGCCGGAGAGATCGGAGCCGGACACAGCGTGACCGCGCTCTATGAGCTGAAACTCCGCGAAGGCGCCGACGGCACGCTGGGGACGGTTTACATGCGCTATGAGGACGTGGGACTCAACGAGGTAGTGGAAATCAACCAGGAGTTTCAGCGCGGCGATCTGGCAGTCTCCTTCGAGGAAAGTGCCCCAAGGTTCCAGCTGTCGGCGGTCGTGGCCGAGTTCGCTGAGGTCCTTCGCGGCAGCTACTGGGCTCGCGAGGGCAGTCTCCAGGCCGTGGCCGACCAGGCCCGCCGCGTTCAGCAGCTCCTTCCCGAGTCCGCCGCCGTGGTCGATTTCGCCGGTCTGACGGCCCAGGCGGCCAGAATGGAAACCACCGCCGACAACCGCTGACCTCCGAGACGACAGCCCCGGCAACAGTACGACCCTCTCCCACAATGGAGAGGGTCGCGTCGTTCACGCCTTCTGCCGCCGCGTTAACCGGCTTTCAGGGCAACCAACGTGCGGTCCACGTCCTCGGCCTCCAGCGACAGCCGCTCCCATTCGTCCCACAGCGACTGCTCTTCTTCCTTGAGGATGCGATACCGCTGACCCGTGTCTTCCAGCTGGGAACGATCCGCGAATTGTTCAGGGTTGGTGAACATTGCTTCCAGCTCCGAGGTCACGGCTTCGCGCTCGGTGATGGCCGCCCCGATCTCGTCGATGCGCGTCGCCAGTTGCCGGGCCTTCCGGCTCAGGGCTCGCTCCTCTTCTTCCTTGGCGGTCAGAGGCCTCCGCCACCTTCCTCTGGTTGAAGGTTTGTCCGGAGCGGCATTGGTCGGTTCGCCCGCCGCCGGAGCGGAGGGTTTCGTCTCCGCTTCCTGTTGTTTCCGGTACAGGTAGCCGTCGTAGTCGCCGGGATACACCCGGGGCAGCCCGCCGTCGATCTCGATGATCTTGTTGGCCACCTGCCGGATCAGGGTGCGGTCGTGAGTGACCAGGCAGATGGAACCCTGGTAGTCGCCCAGGGCGTCGGCCAGGATCTCGCGGGACGTGATGTCCAGGTGGTTGGTCGGCTCGTCCATCAGCAGGAAATTGCTGGGTTGCAGGAGCAGCTTCGCCAGCGCGACCCGCGCCTTTTCGCCGCCGGACAGCACGGAGATCGGTTTCAGAATGTCGTCGCCGCTGAACAGAAAGCCGCCCAGGGTGGTGCGCAGGTTCTGTTCCGATTCCGACGGCGCGGCCTCCTGCAATTCTTCCAGGGCGGTATTGTCGGCGTGCAGCAGGTCGAGGACATGCTGTGCGTAGTAGGCGGTGATCACGTTGTGGCCGAGCCTGCGTTCCCCGTCATCGATCGGCAGTACGCCGGCGAGAATCTTCAGCAGGGTCGACTTGCCGGCCCCGTTGGGCCCAACCAGCGCCACGCGGTCCCCGCGCTCCAGGGTCAGGTTCAAACCGCGATACACCACGTTTTCGCCGTAGGCTTTGCCCACGTCGTTGAGCCGAATGATGTCGGAACCGCTGCGCGGGGGTTCCGGGAACGAATAGTTGACCTTGCGTGTCGCCCGGGGCAGCTCGATGATCTCTATCCGTTCCAGCTGCTTGAGGCGACTCTGCACCTGCCGCGCCTTGGTTGCCTTGTATCGGAACCGTTCCACGAAGCGCATCTGCCGCTGCATCTCGCGTTCCTGCCGGGCAGCGGCGGCCTGTTTGACCTCCAGCGCCCGTTCCCGGGCCACTAGGTAATCGTCGTAGTTGCCCCGGTGATGCACCGCCTCTCCCGGCTCGATGGCGAGGATCCGGTTGGCGACTTGGTTCAGAAAGGCGCGGTCGTGAGACGTAATGACCACGCCGCCAGGAAAGGACGACAGGTATTTCTCGAACCACAGGTTGGCCTCGAGGTCCAGGTGGTTCGTGGGCTCGTCCAGCAGCAGGACGTCCGGGTTCCGGAACAGCAGGCGAGCCAGCTCGGCCCGCATGATCCAGCCGCCGCTGAACTCCTTCATGTCGCGGGAGAAGTCCTTTGCCTTGAAACCCAGGCCGGACAGTATCGCCTTGGCTTCATGGTCGCGGTCACTTCCGCCGGCGGCTTCCAGCTCCGCGTCCAGTTGCGCCAACCGATCCATCAGTTCGCGCTGTTGCCCCGGATCAGCGGTCGCCGACAGCGTTTCCCGGGTCGAGGCGATTCGCCCGGACAGCGCAACGACCTCGGGGTTGGCGTGCAGCACCTCATCGAGCAGAGACCGGCCCGCGAATGGCGCCGGCTCCTGCTTGAGGTATCCCACCGTGGTGTTGCGCCGCCCGGAAACCAACCCCGCGTCGGGCAGGATGTCGCCGGCCAGGATGTCCAGGAGTGTCGTCTTGCCCGACCCGTTGGCGCCGATCAGCGCGATGCGGTCGCCGGCCGTCATGGAGAGGTTCAGTCCGCGGAACAGCGTCCGCTCGGAATAAGCCTTGCTGATGTCGGATGCAACGAGCATGGGAATGCAACAGCGAATTCTCGGCCCTCAACCGCTGAGTGGACGGGGTGGCTCCGAGCGCACCACGCCACGCACGCGGGAACAGCGCCCACCACCGGTGGCGGGCGCTGTATCCAAACCGGAAAATGCGGGGGCCTAGTCTTCGCGGATATCTTCACCGGCGTCCACTCGGAACCCAATACCCAGCTTGACCTGGTACCAGTTGGCCCGACCGTCGTCGATGGTACCGCGGATTTCCCGAACCTCGAACCAGTCCAGGTTGCGGATGGTCTGGGCCGCCCGCGCAATCGCGCCGTCAATGGCCTCCTGCAGGTTTGCGCTGGAGGATCCCACCAGCTCAACTACCTTGTAAGTGCTACCAACTGCCATTTCTCACTCCGTTACGCATGAAAGTATCGTTGTTTTTGCGCCTTCACCCACAGCGCCAAAGTATAATATGCGCCGTGGCCCGTTTGGGCAACCCGGTTCATGGCTCACGCGCACCCAGTTTTACTCCGGCTGTCATTGCGAGGCGCTTGCGCCGTAGCAATCTCGTTGCTGAATGAAGTGGTTCCTACAGCGACGAGATTGCTACGCTGCGCTCGCAATGACAAACTGGGTGCGCATGAGATTTCCCGACCCGCGAAAGTAAAGTCATCAATGAAGAACAGCGAAACCCGCATCCTGACCACCCACACCGGTAGCCTGCCCCGGCCTGAAGGGTTGGTGGAAATGCTCGGTTCCGTGTCGCGCGGCGAGCCGGCGGACGAGGAGGCGCTGTACGCCGCGTCCCGCGAGGCCACCGCCGGAGTCGTCGCGGCGCAGATCGACGCCGGCGTCGATGTCATCAACAACGGCGAGCAGTCCCGCGTCAGCTTCTCCTCCTACGTCACCCAGCGGATGCGCGGCTTTGGCGGTTCCTGGACCCGCCGCGGCCACCGGGACCAGAACGAGTTTCCCGGGGTGGCGCGGCCCCGAGTGGTGCAGCTGATGCGCGACGTTCCCACCTGCGTCGGCCCGCTGTCCTACGAACGGCTGGACCTGGTCGAGCGTGAATGCCGCGAGTTTCTCGATGTGGTGGGTTCCGCCGACAGCCGGCCTGAAGAGCTGTTCATGACCGCCGCATCGCCCGGCATCGTTGCCCTCACTCTGGCCAATCGCTACTACGACAGCCACGAGGATTACGTGTTCGCCCTGGCCGAGGAACTGCGCAAGGAATACGAGATCATCGTCGCCAATGGCCTGACGTTGCAGTTGGATTGCCCCGATCTCGCCATGGAGCGGCACGTCTCCTACCAGGATGAGCCGCTCTCGGCGTTCCGGGACGTGGTGGCGCTGCACATCCGCGCCATCAACCACGCCCTGGCCAACATCCCCAGCGGTCGGGTGCGGCTCCACGTCTGCTGGGGAAACAGCGAGGGCCCGCACCAGTACGACGTGCCGCTGGAGGACATCGTCGACCTGCTCTACGAGGCCAACGTCGGCGCGCTGGTGATGGAAATGGCTAACCCGCGCCATGCCCACGAGCATCGCGTGTACCGCAATCTCCCTCTGCCCGAGGGGATGTTGCTGGTTGCCGGCGTCATCGACACCAAGACCAACTACGTGGAGCATCCCCGGCTGGTGGCCGACCGGCTGCATCAGGCCGTGGCCGCCGCCGGTGGCGATCCCACCCGGGTGCTGGCCGGCACCGACTGCGGGTTCGACACTTCCGCCGGCTCCAGCCGCGTGGAGACTGGCATCGTCTGGCTGAAGCTGCGGGCCATGCGCGAAGGGGCGGACATCGCCAGCCGGGAACTGTTCTGAAGCGGCCCAGTACTACCCATACCCAGTTTGTCATTGCCAGGCGCTTGCGCCGTGGCAATCTCGCTGCCGAAGAAGTGACTCCTACAGCGACGAGATTGCCACGCTGCGCTCGCAATGAAAGGCTTGAGGAAACTGGGTACGCACGCGGAACTGGGAAATCACTTCGATGTCGTAGAATGACAGCGCCGGCTCTCGGCAATCCCTCCAGGAGTTACGACCATGATCATCGACACCCACACCCACGTGGTCAGCAGCGACAGGAACGCCCACCCGCTCCACCCCGACGCCACCGGCTGGTCCCTCGAGGTCAGCAACAACGTCGAGGACCTGATCCAGGAGATGGACAACGCCGGCGTGGAGTGCGCCACCCTGGTACAGCCCAACGGCACCTATGGCCTGGACAACTCCTACCAGTGCGACAGCGCGCTCCAGTACGCTCCGCGCACCGTCGCCGTTGGCATCCTGGACCCGGCGGCCGATGACG
This sequence comes from Chloroflexota bacterium, assembly GCA_028873965.1. GTDB lineage: Bacteria > Chloroflexota > Dehalococcoidia > Lucifugimonadales > UBA3495 > Bin87. The sequence goes on along the minus strand of JAPPMU010000062.1, from coordinate 185,624 downwards.
CTGCCGACAAGCTCTCCTACTGGACCAACGAGCGCGGCATGTGGGGCGTGCGCCTGCAAAGCCAGGCCGAGCCCGACGACCCTCGTTGCGATGCCCTGTGGAACCGCGCCGAGTCCCTGGGCATCCCCATCTCCATCGGCGGCGGTGGAACGGCGGATCGGGTCAACCGTATGCGCAACATCGGCGCGCGGCACCCCAACGTCCGCTTCGCGCCCGACCACTTCGCCGGCTGGAGCAACTCCGCCGACAAGGTCGGAATGACCGTGGCCCTGGAGGCGCTGGCCCAGCTGCCCAACGCCTGCCTGCGCTATTCCAGCACCAGCTTGGGCCCATACGCCGATCTGTCCGACGATGACAAGGACCTGTTCCGCCGGGTCATCGAGGCTTTCACCCCTCGCCGCATGATGTGGGGTTCCAACTTCCCGTCGTCGCGCGAGGGCGGTTTCATTGGCCAGGTGGAACTGGGCAAGACCGCTCTTCCCTGGCTGTCCGCCGAAGACCTGGACTGGATGATGGGCGGGGCCGCCGCCACCTTCTGGCCCATGCTGCAGGCGCCGTAGAGCCCGTTGACAAACTGAATATCACACCGTCGTTCCTGCGAAAGCAGGAACCCAGGAAGATCGCTGTCGGCAGAAAGTTGGTACTATTCTGCATTCGTGGATTCCGGCTTTCGCCGGAATGACGAAATTCGTCGACAGACTCTAGGCGGTCCAACCGACTGCCCAAAACCAGATACCCTGAGGAACGTGTTCTCTTTTACACCACCGGGCAAGCCCTCGCTCTGGGAGTTTGCCAGCGCCCGGGGGATGGACCGTCGCCGGTTCCTGCGGCTGCTGGTGGCCGGCGGCGCCACCGCGGTCCTGGCCGCCTGCGCGGACATGGGGTCGCTCGATGCGTCGACTGGATCGCAGCCGTCTGTTGCGGTCACTGATCCGGCGCCGTCCGGCCCCTGGTTCAAAGACCCCGCGCCGTTCATCGTGCACGGAGACAAGGGCCTGGAGGCGCGGCTGGAAAACATGCAGGGAATGCTCACGCCCAACCGCTTGTTCTTCGTGCGCAACAACTCCATCAGCCTTGATCTCGACGCCGACGATTGGCGTCTCACCGTAGAAGGCGACGCGGTTTCGGAATCGCTGAAGTTGACCTACTCGGAAATCCGCAGCCTGCCCAGCCGCACGCTGACGTCCTACCTGGAATGCGCGGGTAATCACCGCGCCATGTTCGACGTGATGAACGGCCAGGAGGCGTCCGGCACCCAGTGGATGACGGGGGCGGTGAGCAACGGCGAATGGGTTGGCGCGCAGCTCCGCGACGTCCTGACGCTGGCGGGCATCCGGCCCGACGCCGTATCCGTGCTGCTGGTCGGGCTGGACGTGGAGTCACCCGAGGAAGGCTTCCGCTACGTCCTGCCAGCGGAGAAGGCCATGGAGCCGGACACCCTGCTGGCCTACGCGCTCAATGGCGAAACGCTGCCCCGGGACCACGGGTTCCCCGTTCGCGCGCTGGTTCCCGGATGGGTGGGCAGCGCCAACATCAAGTGGCTGGGTCGCATCGTAGTCTCATCGGAACCGCTGTGGACCCGGAACAACACCACCTCCTACACGCTCATCGGCGACGAGTACCCGCCACAGGGCGAATCGCTGGGCCAACCGGTCACCGAGCAGGTGATCAAGAGCGCTCTGGCCCTGCCCTGGCCGGCGGAACTGTCGGCGGGAAGCCACCGCATCCACGGGTACGCGCACTCCCCGGCGGGCACGATTTCACGGGTCGAGTGGAGCACCGACTCGGGCCAAACCTGGAACGGGTCTGCCCTTTCCGGAGCCCAATCGGATCATTCGTGGGTCCGGTTCGAGTTCGAATGGGACGCCCCGCCGGGTGAACACGCCATCATGACCCGCGCCACCGACGCGGCCGGCAACACTCAGCCCGACCATGTCCCTTTCAACGAAAAGGGCTACCTCTTCAACCAGCCCGTCGCCCACCCGGTGCGGGTAGTCTAGAGGTTCACGCGTACCCAGTTTGTCATCGCGAGGAGCGGCGACGCGGCGGTCTCGCTGCCGGAGCAGCGTCCGTTGCCTTGACGAGATTGCCGCGCTTCACTCGCAATGACAACACGGGCGAAACTGGGTACGCAGCGGCTCTAGCCGTGGCACGCCTCCCCGCAGTGGTCGCTGGGCGGCACGTCCAGCACGGGGTTGGTGTCGAAGAACCCGACCGGCTTGAGGCTGAACCCGCAGTAGGCCACGGGTGAAATCGGCCAGTCCTCCGGCCGGGGCACGTGGTGGTAGCCCAGGGTGTACCACAGCACCACGTCCGTATCTGCAACGCTCCGGTTGTTTTTCGTGTACTCGGGTAGCCCCGCGCCGCCCGGGTGCTGGTTGGGATAGGGCCCGGTGGCTGAGATCTCGTCCCGGTGGTAGGGCGTCACCCACAGGTGCTTGGTCATGAACCCCGCCCGCTTGATGATGCTGGCCTCGGGATGTGCGAAGGGCAGGATGTTCTCGCCCGGCATCAGCTTGTAGCTCACCGGCTGACCCAGCGCGTTCTTCGCTGAGGTGTTGGACACCACCCAGTACCGACCGCTCATGGGGTCGATCACCCGCTGCGCCTCGTGCTCCGTTCCCAGCAGAGTCTTCTCGGCGTAGAAGGCGTTGCTGTGGGGGTTGTCCGGACCCGGCGGAGCGGCCACGGTGTTCACCTCGAACACCGAGTTCTCCTTGCCGTCCACGCACATGTCCATGCGGAAGTTGAAGAAGTGCTGGTGAATGTGCGCGTTCAGCTGAGGCGCCACGATGGTGCCGTACTTGGGCGTCTCCCCATCGGCGATGCCGGCGGTGTTGATGATGCCGGTGAGCTTGATCTCCATCTGGATTGTGCCGTCCTGGTAGAAGTACCAGAAAAAGCCGTACTCGTAGTTGCCCACGGTGGCGACGCTGGAAATCACCAGCCGCCGGGAGCGGCGCACCTCGGTTTGCCCGATGCGCCAGTCGGTGTGCTTCCACAGGATGCCGTAGTCCTCCTCGTGCATGCACACCGCGTTGGGTATGGTGAACGCCTCGCCGCTGCCGGTATTGAGCGCGGCGTCGAAGTAGTAAATCTCCCCCAGGCAGTCGCACCCCAGCGTCAGCGAGTTGGTCAGCGAGCCGATGCCGTACTCGCCGGCGTCGAAAGCGTTCTTCCGGTAGTGGTCCTTGCCGGGTTCGCCGTAGGGCACCACCATGTCGGACAGGGCAGCCCGGTGCAGGATCGGCCGCACCCGACCCTGGTCCTCGTACCCCACGGTATGGATCACCAACCCCTCCCGCGGCGTGAACCCGACGCGAAGGTGCCACTTCTGCCACGTCACCTTCCAGCCGTCCACCTTGAAACTCGGCCCCTCCGGCTGGGTGATCTCCAGGGGCTTGAGGTCCTCACGGAATTTGCCGACGAACTCTGCGCCGTAGTTGCCGGGCTCCGGCGGCAGCGGCATCACGCCGTAGTCATCGACCCGGACCACCTCCATGCTGTTCAGGTCCACCACGGCGGTGACGCCCTCGATGGGACGGGCGTAGCCGTTGTCCGTGGGGCTGGAGCGGGCGAAGTTGCGGCACAGCACCAGCCGCCGGCCTTCCTCATCCTCGTACCCGTAGTTGCCGGCCGACCACGGATCCACCATCACCAGGCTGGGGTCCATGATGCCCCGCTTCTTGATGGCCGCCTGGAACCGCGCGTCGGCGCGCACCGCCGCCTCGCACTCCACGAACTCGTCGAACATCACCCGGGGCTGCACGCCGGGTATGTGCTCCCACGAAACGACGCGGCGATCATTTAGCGATACCACTGCCTCGTATGTGGCCCTGGCGTCGTTGTCCAGCACGACCAGGAACGCCTCGCGCCGTATCGGATCGCCCGGCTGATGCGCCAGCGCTACCGCCTTGTCCGGCTCGCGCAGCACGACGGTCTCGAACCGGGTTCGCGGACTCAGGCCGCGCTGCGATTTCAGTATAGATGACGCCTCGGCGATCTCGTCCACCGTGAGTGGATCCAAGGGATGCGATACCACTGAACGTGGTTCAGTCTGTGCTGGTGCTTTGGTGGAAATGGCCATGACGACCTCCTCTGGTTTCCTCGAGATAATTTGGCTGCTCTTCGAGCCAGAGCGAGACTACGTCTGGTCCAGCCGAGGTAGGAGTTTACCCAGCAGGGTCTCGACATCATCCAGGCTCTCCGCGACTTCAAAAGCCTGCATCGTGTTCTCGTAAAAGTTCTCGTGGAGATCGCTGGCGGCCCGAAATAGGCGGCGGATGTCTCCGTCGCCGGTCTCAGATCTGAGCCGGCTGACTGTAATGAGGTGGTGTCGGTGCTGGCTGTGTTCCCAACCGCGTTGTTCGGCGACGGCTTTGAGAACTTGGACCGCAGCGCCCCAGCCTTTCTCGGATGCCTGTGGCAGATCGCCGTCGGCAAGTTCCTGTCTGGCCTGTGCCATGAAATGTTCGCTGGCTTGTCGATACTGCTGGGTCGTCATTTGTCGCTTCTCCCTGCTGCGATTACAGGTTAGCGTTTCGCACCTGTCCAGGCAATGTTGCCTGTTGACAACGCCCCCTTGCATCATTCAGAACTTATGCTCTATCATGGTTCCGCAGGCGATTACCAGTTCCCAACGACCAGGCTCCGAGCGTACACGGCCAACTCCATCAGCATCCAAGTCGCTACCGGCCTATGAAGAGGACTGTCTCCGGTCAGATTACCCGGGGTAGTCCCTCGGCCACCGCGCCCGCCACAGCGCGCCATGCCCGAGCCCCGGCCCGGTGTCCATGGACAATGAGAGCAAAAAACCCCAGCGCAAATCCTCCGGCCGTAGGGCTGATCATCGCTCGGAACCTGGTCCACATACACATACCATCGCCTGCACTCTCTCAATTGCCTGCGCTTTCTCGAAATCAGGAGGTGCCCAGCCACAACACCATCTGCGACCCACTGCATTCATTCCGGCGACGGCGGAAGCACAGGCCGCTGTCGCCACCCATCCGGTCACCTTCCCGTTGCCGCTGCCTCGCTACGGGAACGTGACCCCTCTACGCCCGCACCGCTACCAAGGAGACGAACCAAATGGCTATCACCGTTGGCATGGGCGATTACGTTTACGAATACCAACCGGAATGGCCCCGCCTCCCGGTGGGCCAGGGTTTCCAGGGCATCAGCGGCGTGGCTGTGGACAGCCGGGACCAGGTCTACGTGTTCCAACGCCAGGGACCGCGCGTGCTCGTGTTCGACCCCGACGGTAACCCGTTGGCAGCGTGGTACGGCAGCGGCGGCGTGCCCGCCGACGCCCATCACATCCACATTGGCCCTGACGACTCGGTGTACCTGGTGGATCGGGACGCCCACCAGATCCTGAAGTACTCCCCGGATGGGGAACTGCTGGCGTCCATCGGCAACCGCCACCGCCCGGCGCTCCAGGCCCCGTTCAACCACCCCGCCGATGTTTGCGTGGCTCCCTCCGGCGAGCTCTTCGTCGCCGACGGCTACGGGAATTCCTCCGTGCACCGGCTGTCCGCCGATGGCTCGCTGATTGCCTCGTTCGGCAGTCCCGGCCGCGGCCCCGGGGAGTTCATCGTGCCCCACAGTATCCGCGTGTCCGCCGACGGACGGGTGTACGTAGCCGACCGCGAGAACAACCGGGTGCAGGTGTTCACCGTTGACGGGGAGTTCATCGACCAGTGGACCGACTTCAAGTGCCCCATGGGCGTCCATATCGACGCCGAGCAGCGGGTCTACGTGACCGACCAGGTGCCGCGCCTCACCATTCTGACCCTGGATGGCCAGATCCTGGCCCGGGGCAGGACCTTCGAGTACGCCCACCAGGTGTACACCGACTCGCAAGGCAACATTTACGGCGCTGACACCTCCAACCAGCGCGTGCAGAAGCTGGCCCGGGTCCGGTAATCGGCGACTGAAAACCAAGAGGCCCCGGGAGGATTCGGCTCCGGCTGGAATTTCCTAACCCACCACCCGTATCCGGTGGTTGTTGCTGTCCGCAATGTAGATCTGACCGTCCGCCGCAATGCCGCATCCGTGCGGGCGGTCCAGGCCGGCATCGGTAGCCGGGCCGCCGTCTCCGTGCCCGCCCAATTGCCCTCCGGCGATGGTGGTTACCACGCCGGTGTTGACGTCGATCTTTCGGATGGCGTGGTTCTCCGTGTCAACCACGATGACGTTGCCCGCGGCGTCGCAGCGCAGGGCCTTGGGCGCGCCCCAGGTGGCGCCCAGCGCGGACCCGCCGTCCCCGGTGTATCCCCGTTCCGCCGCCGCGCCGGCAACGGTTCCCATGATTCCGCCCGCGGTGACCACGCGGACGCCATTGCCTTCGCGCTCGGCAATGTAGGTGTTCCCGTGGTGGTCCATGCACACCGCTCGGGAGCCCAGGATGCTCGCCTGGCGTGCCGGCATCCCGTCTCCGCCGCGAACCTTTTCGCCATTGCCCGCGAAGGTGTCGATGATGCCCGTCTCCAGGTCCAGCCGGCGGATGCGCTGGTCCTGGATGTCCGCGATGAGCAGTCCGCCGCGCCCGTCCAGAAAGCAGTCGTTGGGCTCGCGTAACTGCGCTTCGCCGCCTGGTCCGCCGTCGCCTGAATATCCCGGCTCGCCGGTGCCCGCTACCGTCGTAATTATCCCCGTGTTTCCGTCGACTCGGCGCACTGCGGCGTTGAGGCGGTCGACGACGTAGATGTTTCCGTCACCGTCAACTTCAAGGGAATAGGGCTCGTTCATGGTTGCCGCCGTCGCCGGACCTCCATCGCCCGTGTAGCCGACCTCCCCCGTGCCGGCCACGGTGGTGACGTGCCCGGTGGACGTGTCAACCCGCCGGACGACGTGGTTTTTCGCCTCGCAGAAGAACATGTTGCCCGCGCGGTCGAATGTGCACATGAACGGCTCGCGAAGGGTGGCGGATGCCGCCGGCCCGCCATCGCCGCTGTAGCCCGCTTCGCCGGTGCCAACGACGGTTTGCATGGTCAGGCTGCTGCTTGTAGTCATGTGTGCCTCCTGGAACGGTTCGTGGAGTGAAGGGTTCAGTCGTTCAGCGTTTCCGTGATGGCCAGGACCGCGTGCTTCAGGCGACTATCGGATTCCATGCCCTGTCGCACCCGAGCAACCCCGTGGATAACCGTGCTGTGGTTGCGGCCCGCCAGGAAACGCCCGGCGCCGGTCGGTGTCATGTTGAGTTCTGATACTAACAGGTACATTGTCACTTGCCGGGCCAGCGCCACCGCAGCCGTGCGGTTGCGGCCGAGGATCTGTTCCGTGGACAGCCCGTAATGACGCGCCACCTTGCCCAGCGCCTGCTGTGGCGTCACCTCCGCGCGGGCATCCGGTCCCACGATGGCGTCCAGTTGCGCGGCTACGCTTTCTGCGGTCAGTGGGGCGCTCAAGAGCTGTGAGCTCGCCACCACCCGGTTGAACGCGCCCAGGAGCTGGCGCACGTTTCGGCTGACGCGCTGCGCGATGAGATCCAGCATCGGCGGCGGCACCTCCGATCCGCTGTCGGAAGCCCAGGAATGGAGCATCGCCAGCCGCGTTTCCAGAGAGGGCGGGCGGATGTCGGCGACCAATCCCCATTGGAAACGGGAGCGTAGTCGGTCCTCCAAGGGCGTGATGGTCTCGGGCGGGCGGTCGCTGGTCAGAACGATCTGCGCCCCCGCCTGGTGCAGGTCGTTGAAAGTGTGGAACAGCGCCTCCTGCGTTTGCTCTTTACCCACCAGGAATTGCACGTCGTCCAGCAGCAGCAGGTCGACGCTCCGGTAGCGTTCGCGGAACTCCGGCATCGCCCGGCGGTTGATCGCCGACACGAACTCGTTGGTGAACTGTTCGGACGTTACGTAGCGGAGCGAAACACTCTGCTGACGGGCCACGTTTCCGATGGCGTGCAGCAGGTGGGTCTTGCCCATCCCGGAGCCGGCGTACAGCAACAACGGGTTGTAACCGGGGGTGGCGCCGCGCTCACCCGCGTTGACGGCGCGCGCGGCGTGGTAAGCCAGCTGGTTGCTTTCGCCCACGACGAAATTGTCGAAGGTATATCGTGGGTTGAGCCCGACCGCTTGGTTGGACTGGCGACCCTGCCATGCTGCCGCAGCTTCGCGTTGCGATTGGCCTCCGTCTGGATTAGTCAGGTCGGGAAGCCGCGTCGCCGGTTCCGCGACTACCGAATACACTGAAACTTCGCGTTGCGGCGTCGGGTTGTGGTCACTCGCTGGCACCGCCAGGTAGCGGACGCTGGATTGTGCGCCCGTCGTTTTGGCCACTGCCTCCCGAACCATTTCCAGGTGCAGCGGCAATTCGAGCCACGACACGGCAAAGGTTGTTGCCGCGCCAACCACCAGGCAATCATCCTCCCATCGCAGGCCGAAGCAGGGACGGAGGAAAGTGTTGAATTGCTCCTGGGGTATTTCCAGCTGTAGGCGGCCGAGGGCTGCTTGCCACGCGGAGACCGGGTCGGGGCGGTTTTGCATCGTCTGTTTCCCTAATTCCAGCCGAGTAGGATCGTATGGCCGGCAATGGTAATGTGGCGCCGCCGGCCTCGCTAGACGGATGCTTAGATGTAATGTTTTGCCCAAAACTGAAAATGATCGTAGTCTTGGACGCATACTAAAACACGGGCTGAAATCCAATCTTGCGGCCGGCCGGCTACGGCAGATGCGGAACGGCGGTTCTGATTGCCCGGGGGAGCCGCCCGGCAGCGACGGAGGGAGCCACCTGCCGGCCGATAACAACATCTGGTAGAAATACGCGCCGGGTCAGGCCGGGCTGCGGTTTGAGGCTAGGTTTCCGGGCACCTATCGGGCGGCCCGGCACGGCGGTTTGACGGAATTGGGCGCGGCCGTCAGCTCATGCGTACCCATTTTGTCATCGCGAGGAGCGAAGCGACGTGGCGATCTCATTGCCTGAAGGTTGAGCCCCATAGCAACGGGATTGCCGCGCTTCGCTCGCAATGACTGTTCAGGTCAAACTGGGTACGCGTGAGCGCTGTCAGGGCTTGACCGCGCCGATAACGTATTCCGTATGCATCCGCCTTTCGATCCCCGTCGTGTCACCGCTGCCGGCGCGTCCGGCATTCCGTGCCGGCATCATCCGCCGGTCGCGGTCCAGGTTGCGCGGAGCGACCGCCACCACGTCCAATCCCGCCTGCGTGGTTAGATCCGCCAGGCATTCGTGGGTAGGCACCAATATCCCGCGCATCGTGGACGCTCCCACCACGATTATCGTCGCCGACCCGGGCCGGAGCACCCTTTGCATCTCCGAGATCGACGCCGACATGTCGGCGAAGTACCGTCTCAACACGCGGGATTTCGTGGCATCGGCCTCGGCGACGCGCTGGACCACGGCTTCGACTTTCGCCGGCAGGGGATTTACCGACGAAGTTGCCTGGCTACCCGCAGATTCGGATCCGATGTACTCGCGCCGCAACTTGGTCAGGGACGGAATGGGGTCGCCCAACCACGCCAGGGAGAACTTGTGCGCTCGCATGTAGTCAAGCGCGTTGGCATACGGCGGCGACGTCACAATCAGGTCCACGCTGCAATCCGGCAGCGGCAGCGAACGCGCATCCCCGTCCACGATCCGACAATTGCCCACCGCGTCCCGATCTACGGCAGCGTAAGCAGCAGCGGCTCGTTCGAGGAGGCTCGCGAACAGCGGTATGGGACGCCTGGGCACCTTGTCGGACACGCGATGCGGCCGGGTGTGGGCCAGATCCCTGGCCCGGGACACGCCGCCCGACTTGGTGACAATGGTGGAAGAAAAGATCACTTCCAGCAGGTTGCGCAGGTCGTCGTCGGGCTCTTCGCGGATTGCCAGTGTCAGGCAGGCGAGCTCAAGTTGCGTTTCCGGGAAGAACCAATAGTCCAGGAACTCCCGCGTTGCCGGATCCATGTCTTCCGTTATGGCTTTCAATGGATCCCGGTGCGCGCCCAGGCCGGCCATGAGTTCAGCCGCCCGCCGCTGCGCCGTCTCGCCTGTCTGGCGGACTTCTTCGACGCACAACGCTGTGGTTCGCGCCTTTGCTTGCCGGCGAGCCAGCGGATCGAGATCCACGCCGATGACGCTCCGGCCGGCGGCCCACCCCTCCAGGAGCGTGATCCCCGACCCGCACATGGGGTCCAGCACCGTGTCGCCGGGCTCCGTCAGCGCCTCGATGAAGTACCCAGGCAAACCGTAGGGGAACCGGGCCGCAAACGGGTGCAGCGCGTACAGCGGATGGGCGATCCGGTCGGTTCCCTGGAAAGACAGGTCGCCCCCCAGAAGGCGGGCCAACCCTTTTGCCGGAGTTTCACTCTTGCCCATGGCGACCTCGAAGGTAGGGCCGAGGCAAATGGCCAGATCAGACGACTCATGCCCCGTCGTATGTTGCCTTGCAATCCTCTGTTTTCTCGTGATTATAGGCGCCTGGCATCATCTCGGGGTGGCCTAATCTGCGGGCTCCGGCGCCGCGCGGATCGCTCGGTTGCGGCGGGCGGTGTTGCGCTCCTGTTGCAATTGCAGTCGCCTGGGCATCGGTGGTCGCGGCAGGAACCAGTAGCCGATGGCAGCGGCGATGTACAGTACCACCAGCGGGAACAGCGCCCAGTAGAAGCTGTTCGTGTAGTCGTATATGGCGCCCATCCACATGGCGGTCCACATTGATGCCAGCTGGTCGGGCAGATGCTGCCAACCCCGCAGGGTCGCGTAGGCCCTCCTCCCGAAGAAGTCGCCCATGATTGCCCAGTTCAGCGGGTTGGCGCTCTCCGCGAATGCCAGCAGGAGGACAAACAGTACGACCTGCCAGAGGTGCCCGCTCTGGGTGAGCAGCGACCCCAGCGCCGCCGCGCCGGAGAGCATGCACAGGGCGCTGAGTTTGCGCCGGTCAACTTTGTCGCCGATCCACCCCATGCACGGGTTGAACACCATGTTGGCGAAGGAAAACGCGCTCACGAACGCCGCCGCGATGATGATGTTTCTCTGTCCCGGTTCCGACGCTGGGTCCACCGGCACGCCGGCCTCCATGAACCAGATAATCATCGGGGCCATCAGGAACGAGGCGCCGGCGTGGACGATGTTGCGGAAACCGGTCGACATGACCAGCAGCCAGTACGACGGCGTTCGCATCGCTTCGCGAGCCGTGAAATCGGTGTCCCCGCCGTTCGCCGAACGCCGGCGCGTCACCGTATCCCGGTCCGATGCGTTCGCATCGGCCGGTTCCGGCGGGTCCCCGTCGGGCAGTTGGCCCATGTCCTCGGGAGAGCGGCGGAGGAAATACGACAGTGGTATGACCACCGCCAGAATGGCGACCCCCAGGATAGTGCAGGCGTCGCGCCATCCGACCAGGAAAACCAACAGGCCAACCAGATAAGCGGACGCGCCACCCAGCCCGTTGCCCATGCTGACCACCGACATCGCCAGGCCGCGCCGCCGGCGGAACCAGTTGTTCACGGCCGCGATGGAGGCGTTGTTGTAGCCCGACCGGAATCCGACGGAGAGGAACACCACAAAGACCAACAGGAACCACCAGAAGTTGGTGGTGCGCGCCAGCAGAATGAACCCCAGCCCGGACATCAACCCGCCGAAGGCGAGCATGACGCGGGGGCCAAACCGGTCGGTGCAATATCCCATGAGCGGACCCTGAACGCCGCCCATGAACCTGCCCAGACCTTCCGCCAGTCCCAGCATCGTCCTCGATTGCGGACTGAACCCCAGAACGCTCTTGGGGAAAATGACGTCGCTCTCTATTGGAACGTAGAGAACGGTGAATCCCCGGTTGAAGCTGCCGTGCTTCATCCCGTCGGCGACGAGGCTGACGATGACGATCCACCACCCGTAAAATATCCTGGGCCGGCGCATCATCTGTGGCCTCTGGGTTTTTGGAGACGTTCCGTTTCAGTCGGGTGGGAGGGGACGGTCAAGGCCATTGTCGGGATCGTGCGGCAAGCGGACGTGAGACGGGGGCGCGGTGGTGTACCCGCGCCCCACTGTGTGGCCGGATTGTACCACAGGGCCATCGCCGGCGATTCGCCGGGGCGCCGCACTCTGACGCCGGTGGCGAAAATCTAGCCTTTCCGAAGCGGGATCTCCAAGGCCCGGTCGGGCTCGGAATCGCCGGTCTGACCTTGGGCCGGCTACCGATTATGGTATGATACTGGCATCCCGGACCGCGCACGCAATTGCCCGTGCCAGGTCGCCGGCCGTAATCAGAGGTAACGATGCCGCGACTCACGCTACAAGAGATCGACGCCTATCTGGCGGGGCCCCACGTCGCCCATTTCGCTTCGATCCGCGAGGACGGTTCCCCCCACGTCTCCCCGGTGTGGTACCAGTGGGAAGACGGCAAGGTCACCGTGGTATCCGGCGACGCGGCAGTCAAGACCAGGAACGTGCGGCGCAACCCCAAGGTGGCGATCTCAGTCGCCACCGACGAGTGGCCGTATCAGTACGTCATACTTGAGGGCGACGCCACGGTTCGCAGCGATAACCTCAAAGACGCGGTTCGCAGGATTTTCTCCCGGTACGAAGGCGAGGAACGAGGCGAGCAGGACGCCGCCGACCTGGCCGAAGGCGACCAGAAGCTGGTTGCCATCGAGATCGACGTGAACCGCGTCATGTCGTGGAAGGGCATTGACCAGTAGCAGCCTCCCCAACGTAGCCGACGCGGTCATCATCGGCGGCGGCGTCATCGGTTGCGCCATCCAGTACAACCTGGCGCAGCTGGGAATCCCCAATACCGTTCTGCTGGAGCGGGACGTGCTCGGCTCCGGCAGCACCGGCCGTTCCCAGGCCATCTGCCGGATGCACTACTCCAACCGGGTCACCACGCAACTGGCATGGCAGAGTCTCCAGGTCTTCGCCGACTTCGACGCGCGCGTGGGCGGGACTTCGGGCTTCGTGCGGACCGGCTACCTGGTTGTGGTCAACGAGGCAGACCAGGGAGGCCTGGAGCGCAACGTCGCCATGCACCAGGAGTTGGGCGTGCCCACGTCGGTGGTGTCCCCGGACGACTTGGCGAGCCTGGCCCCCATGGTGACACTGTACGACGACGAACGTGCTGCCTGGGAACCCCAATCCGGATACGCCGACCCGTACCAGACTACCGTGTCCTACGCCGCTCGCGCCCGCGAGGCTGGCGCGGTGATCGCCTCCCGCAATCCGGCGTCGGGGATAGAAACCGAGTCCGGCCGAGCGCAGGCTGTGGTGACCGCTGCTGGTGACCGCATCGCCACCGATACCGTGATCGTCGCTGCGGGCCCGTGGTCCAGGCAGATCCTGGCCGGCGTCGGGGTGGACGTGCCCTTGCTTCCGGTGCGCCACCAGGTCGCCACCGTGGCCCGTCCCGTCGAACTCGTGCCGCAGCATCCCACCGTCGGAGACATCAGCCAGTCCTTTTCCTTCCGCCCGGACGGCTCCAACTTCACCGCCATGGGCTTTGGCGATGACGAGGAACAGCCCGATCCCGAGGCATACCCCCAGGGCATCGATTTGTCCTCGGCTGCCTTGGCGCGGGCCAAGCTGGCCCGTCGCATCCCCGCCATGTCCGATGCCTACTACCGAGGCGGATGGTCCGGTCTGTTCACCACCACGCCCGACTGGCATCCGATTTTGGACAGCGTTCCCGGCGTGGACGGATTATTCTGCGCCATCGGTTTCAGCGGCCACGGTTTCAAGCTCTCTCCCGCCATAGGCAAAGCGGTCGCCGAACTGGTGGCCGAGGGCAAGGCCCGCGACGTGGACCTCTCGCCGCTGCGGTTCAATCGCTTCGCCGAGGGCGATCTCATGGAATCGAGCTATCGCTACCGAGTGCTCGCCTGACCCTGCATCTTTCATCAGCCAAACGGAGCAATCCCGAATGGTCACGAATTTTCAATCGCACTACATCCCCAATACCGTCGCCGAACAGGACGACCTGTTGGCTGCGGTCGGCCTGAGCAGCGTTGACGACCTGTTCGCCGACATACCGGACGATTACCGGAATCCCCCGCTGCGGCTCCCTGACCCCATGTCGGAGTTGGAGATCCAGCGGGAACTCGGCGCGCTGGCCGGTCGCAATCGACCCCTATCCAGCGGCCCGTCGTTCCTGGGCGCCGGCTGCTACTACCATTTCATCCCGTCCATAGTCAAAGCGGTCATGACCCGCGGCGAGTTCTTGACCGCCTACACGCCCTACCAGCCGGAGGTGTCCCAGGGCACCCTTCAGGTTATCTTCGAGTTCCAGACGATGATCAGCGCTCTCTACGGTATGGAAGTCGCCAACGCCGGTATGTACGACGGCGCCACCAGCCTCGCCGAGGCGGTGCTGATGGCCTGCCGGGTCACGCGGCGACAGCAGGTGGTCGTCAGCGATACCGTCGCGCCGGCTTACCGGCAGGTGATCGCCACCTATTGCCAGGCCCAGGGGATCGCAATCGACATCGTGCCGACCGCGGATATCGGCGCCAGCGTCACCGAAGCAACCGCCGGCGTGGTGGCCCAGTATCCCAACTTCTACGGTGGCCTCGACGACCTCGCCGGCCTGGCCGCAACTGCTCACGATGACGGAGCCCTGCTGGTGGTTTCGGCCGATCCCCTGGCCATGGGGATGCTCAAGCCGCCTGGCGAATTCGGCGCGGACATCGTGACCGGCGAAGGCCAACCCATCGGCATCCCGCCGTCCTTTGGCGGGCCGTACCTGGGGCTGTTCAGCTGCAAGCAACAGTACATCCGCCAGATGCCCAGCCGGCTGGTGGGTCGAACCACCGACACTCAGGGGCGCACCGGCTACGTGCTAACCCTGCAGACCCGCGAGCAGCACATCCGGCGGGAGCGGGCCACGTCCAACATTTGCACCAACGAGGCCCTGTACGCCCTGGCGTCCACCATTTACCTGGCGGCGATGGGCCGGCATGGGCTGCGCCAGGTTGCCGAACTCTGCTATCACAAGGCGCACTATGCCGCCTCTGCCATCGCCGGCCTGGACGGATATTCCCTGCCGCAGTCAGGAGAGTTCTTCCAGGAGTTCGTGGTCAGTTGTCCCGAGACGCCGACAAAGATCAACCGCCGGCTCATGGAGCGCAACATACTGGGCGGCCTCGACGTCAGCGACCGGTTCGACAACGGTATGCTCCTGTGTGTGACCGAGATGAACTCCCGGGAGGACATCGATGTCCTGGTGGATGCGTTGGGTTCAGCCAATTAGAGCGCGCCGACCTGGCCTGTGTCCGTAACCGGATGCGGGAATCCACGCGAACCCGGAACCACCCGAGCGAATTGCCATGATTGACCGCGAATCGTCCAATCTGCGCAGGATGCGCCGCTATACGGATCCCTTCGAAGACGAAGGAGGAGCATCCGAGCGCGAGGGATACGTCAAGTGGTTCGGCCTGTGGGTCAAAGAGCGCACGTTGTTCATCGTGGGTTTCGGGATCGCCGGCCTCATGCTGGCCCTGATAATCGCGCGGGCGTTGCTGGCCGGACGCGTCGCTTGGCTGCCCGCCGGAACCCTGTGGTTCGAGATCGGGTTCCTGGTCGGCATCATGGTGATGAGTTTCGTGTCCTGCAGCATGTTCGTTTGCGGGTCCATGGCCCTGCGGCGGCAGATCCGCCACATGAACGCCCAGATGGCGCGCTGGGACAATGCTACTCCGGAAGAAGTCGAGGAAATAGTCCGCGCGGCCGACCGCCGGCTCAACCGGCGCGTTTTGTGGCGCACCGTGGTCTGGGTTGTCGTTATCGCCACCCTCTGCGCGATCTTCGGGACCCCTTTGCTGTTTCCATGGGGAGGCGTGCCTGCCTTCGTGGCGAGCATGGTGGCGTTCGTAGCGCTCAGTTTCGCGTGGAGTTGGAAGGGTCACCGGATATTTTCCTTTTTGGTTCGACGAATGAAACGCTCAGCGTAGCGGCGCATCCGATGGAAGTTAGCTGCTGAAAACCTGCGCATCGGCCGTTCCCTCACACCCTCCCGTCACCCGGGCAGGCGATCGCAGGAACTGCCACTAAACCAGGAGACTACGAACGATGTTGAATAAAGGCGGCAACCGAGACACCACCAGCCTGCTGATGGACCGCAGCGTACCCGGCCGCGTCGGTGTCATCACCCCGGGCCTGGACGTGCCGGCGGCGACCCTGCCGGATCCGGCCTATCTGCGGGACGATCTGCCGCTGCCCGAGGTTTCTGAACCAGAAGTGGTGCAATATTTCACCTCTCTCAGCCAGTTGAACTTCAGCATCGATACCCATTTCTATCCATTGGGGTCGTGCACGATGAAATACAACCCCAAGATCAACGACGAGGTCGCGTTCCTGCCCGGGTTCGCCGGCATCCATCCCCAGCAGCCGGCCGAGCAATCCCAGGGAGCGCTGGAGCTGCTCCACCGATTGCAGGACTTCCTCACCGAGGTCACCGGCATGGCCGCGACCAGCCTGGCGACCCTGGCCGGCGCCCATGGCGAACTGGCTGGCGTCCTCATGATGCGCGCGTATCATCTGGCCCGCGGCGACTCCGGACGCACCAAGATGGGCATCCCGGACAGCGCTCACGGCACCAACCCCGCCTCTGCGGCGATGGCCGGCTTCGACGTGGTCACCATTCCCTCCGACGCCGACGGCAACACCGATCTTGCCGCCCTGCGGGAGATAGCCGGCGACGACCTCGCCGGGGTAATGATCACCCTGCCCAGCACCCTGGGCCTGTTCGACACCAACATCCTCGAAGTCTGCCGGATCGTCCACGATTGCGGCGGCCTGGTTTACGGCGACGGCGCGAACATGAACGCGCTGCTCGGTCGCGCCAAGCTCGGCGAACTGGGCTTCGACGTCTGCCACCTGAACCTGCACAAGACCTTCAGCACCCCGCACGGCGGCGGCGGCCCGGGCGCCGGCCCCGTCTGCTGCGGTGAGAACCTTGCTCCGTACCTGGCGGCGCCGGTGGTGACGGCGAACGGCAGCGGCGAGTATGCCCTCTCCGAACCGGAGCAGAGCATCGGCAAGATCAGCGGCTTCCACGGCAACTTTGGCGTCCTGGTGCGTGCCTACACCTACATCCGCACCTTGGGCGCGGCCGGCTTGCTTTCAATCAGCGGCAACGCGGTTCTCAACGCCAACTACATCATGGAGTCGCTCAAGGACATCTATGAACTGCCCTACGATCGCACGTGTATGCACGAGGTCGTTTTCTCCGCCGACCGGCAGCGGGAGCGCGGCGTCAGCGGGCTGGAGGTGGCGAAGCGGCTGTTGGACTACGGCTTCCACGCGCCCACGATGTATTTCCCGCTGATCGTGCACGAAGCCCTGATGATCGAGCCCACGGAGTCGGAAACCAAGGAAACGCTGGACGCATTCATCGACGCCCTGCGCGTCATCGACGCGGAGGCCACTTCAGAGCCCGAATTGGTCCAGCACGCCCCGCACACCACGCCGGTCTCCCGCCTGGACGAGGCCACCGCCGCCCGCCGACCCGTGCTGCGCTGGGAGGCGGCTGCGGATTAGGGTGACCCACTGGTCGCTAAAACACCCAGCCCAACCGGTCCATCATCTGTTGGTGATTGATGCAATCCACTCCGAAGTAGTGGCACACGTAAAATATGCTGGCAGTTTTGCTCAGGTCTTGGCTTTCCTCTGTAACTACTACCGTAGTAATGGGGGATGCTAAGCTTTTTGCGATAAGGTAAGGGTCAGCGTCATCCTTGGCTTTGGAGAGCCATCGGTTTGCTGCTGATGATAGCCTTGGATCTCTGATCATCATCTGAACCAAAGATTGCTCATAAGTGGTCGGTTCAGTAAAAAACGACGAGTTTGAGCGTTCAAGATGGGCGACGGCCCAGGATACCCGCCGGCTAGCCAATAGCTCATCTCTCACCGCATCGACGGACACCGCTCTTCGCTCACTTATCAGGCGGTCGAACCTCTCCCAAAAGCTGGGGAAAATATTCCGGTGGTACGACCGCCATATTTGACTGATGGTGTTGTCGTCCAAAATGTATACCACAAGAGCGCTATGTTCATCGCCAAGCATAACGTTCCAACCCGTCAAGATGATGCCCCTTTGCGCCCAAGAGCGACGCTAGGTCAGACTCATTGACTTGCCCTTCCTCAAAAGCGTTGAACGCTGTGCGCAAGTACTTGCGTCCCAAATTTGCGCCCTGCACGGTGTAGTAGAACTCCCTATCCCCCGTTCCCCAAGCACTCTCAGTGTAATCGACGGACGCGTACGCATAAATTATTGGGTAGTCCATCGCGCGTTCGACAGCGTTGTAAAATTCGCTGGCGAATTGATTGCAGGCGTTCTCAATCTCCGGGCTAATATTTGTCATGCTCGTCAAGTAATGCCGTTTTTCCGTGCGTTCCAAGTAGTTGAAACCAAACAACAAGTGCATCAACTCGTTGAACAGGGTAAAGATTTCCTGCGCTTTGTCCTGCCCGTTGCTAACGTAGATGACCGGATATACGTCGTCGTCTAGGCAGAGGCCGGTGACATCTTCCTGACGGAAATTTCGTTTGAACACCCAGACCCCCGCATCCTCAATTCGGCTGCGAAAATCTTCAAAAGTGTAGATCCGGTTTGAGAACCCTTCCGGATCGTTCAAGTCAACCCCGAGGTATTCCCTAACCGCTGCTGTCATGCTCCCCGGATTTCCGGCGTCTGCCTCCACGCGCAAATCACGCAGGATGAGCCGTCCGCCAGAGCCGTCCGGGCCCAGCAGTTCCGACAAATCATTCTGCCTAATCCGCGCTTGCCGCACCGCATACAGAGTATCGGGGTGTAAATCGGTCAGCGTCTCCTCCGGGAGGTAGGGAAAATGCTCGATGACGGTCTTTTCTTCCGGTGGGCCGTTGCGAAAGAAAAATACTGTACTTCGGTGGTAATCCCGGTGAGCTAATTGCTTCAATTGCTTCCAGGTTGGGAAACTCTTGCCGGATTCCCATTCCTTGACCCTTTCGGGAGGCACGCGGCGTCGGCGGGCCACTTCCTCAATGGAGTAGCCCGCCCGTTCCCGTGCCCAACGCAGCATTTCGGGGTTGATGCCCGTTGCTCGCACTACCATAGCGCCCTCCGAAACTGGCCGTCAGGATAACGCCTACCCGCCCTGTTCCTCCAGCGCTCGCCGCAGATCCTCGCGGTCAATCTCCACTTCGATCCCGGCCCGCTCTTCCTGCAGCAGCATCGCCACCCGGGAGTCGCGGCCGGCCCAACCCCGGTTCATGGCTTCCGTCATCTCGGCCAGCGTGGTGTTGGCCAGCTTCATCGGCACGTCGAACTCTCTGCCGACGGCAACGGCCAGGTCAACGTCCTTTCGCGCCAGCCGCAGGGCGAAGTCCGGCGGATCGTAATCGTTGATTAGGAAGTGCTGGGCCAGCCCCTCGAACATGCCACGGCGTCCGCCGGCCCCCTTGCGCACGGCCAGCCACAGCGCCAGCGGGTCGACGCCTGCCTTGATGCCCATGGTGAACACCTCGGCCAACGCGGTCTGGACGATGTAGCCGGCGCAGTTGTGCACCAGCTTGGCGACGGCGCCGCTGCCGATGGGTCCGACGTAGTAGGCGGCGTCGCCGATGGAGTCGAGGACCGCCTTGTGCTGGTCGAAAACCGCCTTGTCTCCGCCGACCCAGATGGCCAGCCGGCCGCTGGCCGCGCCGGCCGGGCCGCCGCTTACCGGGGCGTCCAGCACGTTGATCCCCTGCGCCGCCACGCGGTCGTGGATCTGCCGGATGAGCGTGGGAGAGCTGGTGCTGAGGTCAAAGTAGGTCTTGCCCCCGGACATACCTGACATGATCCCGTCTTCGCCCAGCGACACGGCTTCGACCTCCACCGGCCCGGGCAGCGAGGTGAACACTACGTCGGTGGCCTCGGCCACTTCGCGAGGAGTATCCGCCCACTGCGCTCCCGCTTCCAGGTGTTGGGTTGCGGCCTCCCGCCGGATGTCGTGGACCACCATCTCGTTGCCGCCGCGCAGGCAGTTGTACGCCATGCTGGCGCCCATGGTTCCAAGACCGATAAAACCTACTCTCGCCATCTCTGTCATCTCCTGGGAATATTGCCCTTCCGGAAAGGGATTCGTCCGCATTCTATCAGAGGCGAACTATCTGCCGTGGCGAGTCGACGTTGACGCCGTTTCAGGCTGCGCATAGACTGATAGGGCTTATGTCGCGCATTTTTGACTTACACATCCATACGACCAAAGGCAGCGCCGATTCCAGCCTGACGCCCGAAGATCTCATTCTTGAGGCAGAACGCTTGGGATTGCGTGGCCTGTGCATCACCGAACACGCCGGTCCTTGGGACCGCCACGAATTTGCCGCCTTCGCCGCCCGGCACAACGTCGTCCTCATCCGCGCCATGGAAGCGGACACCAACATGGGCCACATCCTGGCTTTCGGTGTGGATCGGTACCAGAGTGGATTCCATCACGCCGAGGAATTGAGCAAGGCTGCCCACGCCGCCGGCGGCTTCGTGGTCTCAGCGCACCCCTTCCGCGGCGTCCTGGGACAACACCACCGCACCCGTCCGTACCTGTATCCCGATCCCAAGGAACCTATCCCGCAGGATGCCGAGACGGCCATGGAACACCCGGTATTCGAGCTGGTTGACGCCATCGAGATCGCCAACGGCGGCACGTCCGACGAGGAAAATCGCTTCGCAGCCGAGGTCGCCCATCGTCTCGAACTTCCGGTCACCGGAGGCAGCGACGCTCACAGTACCCACGGGTTGGGCAAATTCGTCACCGAGTTCCCTGATGAAATCTTCGACGAGGCCCAGTTCCTCACCGCGCTCCATCGCGGGGACTTCCGCCCTCTGGAGGGGCTCAGGCAGGGGTCGCTGCGGCCCTATCGCCTGCGCTCCGCCTAGCGGCGGTGCTCTCCAGGGTGGTTCATTGCGATGACCCCGACGCTGTTGCCTCAAAGTGACATATTCGAGCGCGAGTTCGTATGCGTCGATCTGGAGACCACCGGGCTTCAAGCGCAATCCGATGCCATCATCGAGGTGGGAGCCGTCAAGTTTCGGGGCGGTGAGGTTTCCGAGCGCTACCAGACCTTCGTGAACCCGGGACGCCAGATTCCCACCTTCATCCAGCAACTGACCTCCATCAGCCCGGCGCAGATCGAACGGGCGCCGCGGTTCCAGCAGGTAGCGACACAGTTCGCCGCGTTCGTCGGCGATCTGCCCATCGTCGGACACAACATCGCCTTCGATCTCGCCTTCCTGTCGTCCCATGGGCTGCACCTCAACAACCGAAGCTACAACACCTGGGACCTGGCGTCGATATTCCTGCCCACCATCCCCGAATACAACCTGAGCGCTCTTGCCAGGCACCTGGACCTTGACCACAACCAGGCCCACCGTGCCGTGGCCGACGCCGAAACCACCGCGCTGGTTTTCCATGAGTTGCTGAAACTGGGGGCATCTTACCCGGCGGCTAAAGTTGCGTTCATTGCTCGTGCCGCCCGTGCCGCCAACGCCTCCGTAGCGGACCTGCTGGAGGCGCTCGTTCCCCACGCTCCCGGCGCCAACGCCGCGACCGGAGCCAACGGCGCCGTCGGCCTCAACGGATTGAACCTGGACGGCATTGCCCGGCGTTTGACGAACGACGCCGGCGACACCAAGGGCAGCGCCGTCCGCCGCGAGCTCTCCGAGCAGCAGGTCGAGGACCTCCTGGCTCCCCACGGCGTTTTCGCCAACTCTTTCCCCGGGTTCGAAAATAGGCCACAACAGGCTGAGATGCTCAAGGCGGTCACGCGCGCCATCTACCAGGGCAGAAAACTGATCGTGGAGGGCGGCACTGGCATCGGCAAGAGCATTGCGTATCTGCTCCCGGCGATTCTTTACTCCGCCACCCACGGGCACCGGGTGGTGATATCCACCAATACCATCAGCTTGCAGGAACAGCTGATGGATAAGGACATACCGGCGGTGATATCCATCTTGGAAGAGGCCGGCATCCTGGAACCGGGGGCGGTTCGCGCGGCTCAACTCAAGGGCCGCTCCAACTACGTGTGCCTGCGCCGGTGGACCAGCCTCGGCGCGTCGGACTCCTTGACCGAGGACGAGGCCCGGGTGCTCGGTAAAACGGCGGTCTGGCTGGACGACACGGAAAACGGCGACCGAACCGACCTGAACCTGAGCTTCGGGGATCACCGGGCCTGGCTGCGGGTGTGCGCCGACAACCAGGGCGTGTGCCAGTCGTTCCGTGGCGGCGCGCCCTGTTTCCTGCGCCAGGCCCGGCAGCGAGCCGAAGCTGCCAACATCCTGGTGGTGAACCACGCCCTGTTGCTGGCGGATCTGGCCGTCGGCGGCACCGTGTTGCAGGACTACCAGCACCTCATCGTTGACGAAGCCCACCACCTGGAGGAGGAGGCCAGCCGGCAGCTGGGCTTTGAAATTGCCGAGGACGATCTGCCGCAGGAGTTGGACGGGGTCTACCGGCTGTTCCGTCACCTGACCTCCATTGCCAACCAGTCGCCCTACGACGAAAACCTCGGCCGGGGTCGCGACGCCCTGACCAACGCGACGGCCAGTTGCAACCAGGCCTTGCAGGCATGGCAGCAGTTATGGGCCGCGATCACTGGCCTCTACCAATCGCATGTCCGTGGCGACAACGATCGTCAGCCGGTGTCTCTGGAACCCGCGGTGCGGCAGAGCGGGGAATGGAGCGCCGCCGCCCGCGAATGGGAATCGTTCGCGACCTTTATGGCGGACAGCGTGAACCGGCTGAACGATGTCTGGAGGCTGGTCGACCAGGGGATATTCGACCTCTCTGACGACAGCCAGGGAAACGAACTCCTCAGCGCCGTCGATACGGTCTCCGAATTCAACGACCGTCTGGCTTCGGTCTTCGGCCGTTACGACGAGGAACAGATCCAGTGGATCGACATGGTGCGCCGCAACGTCACGTTGCACTCCACCCCGTTGTCGGTGGGCCCGATCCTGTCCGAGATGCTGTTCCAGCAGAAAGAAACGGTAGTTTTGACCAGCGCCACACTGGCAACGGACAGCAACTTCGGGTTCCTGCGCCAGCGTGTGGGGTTCCCTGATGATTGCGACGAGCTGCTGGTTGACAGCCCGTTCAACTACCGGCGCAATACGTTGCTCCTGGTACCCGACGACCTCCCGGATCCGCGACGCGGCGCGGACCACGCCCGGGGCACCGCGCAGGTGATCCTGAACATGGCGCAGGCATTGGACGGGCATCTCATGGCTCTGTTCACCTCCCATAGCGCCTTGAGGGAAGCCTCGTTCCAGGTGCGAGGACGCCTGCGTGCCGCGGGCATCACCGTCCTGGCCCAGGGCATTGACGGCACTCCGCGGCAACTGGTTGACCGGCTGCACGCCGACCCGCGCGCCGTCCTGCTCGGCACCGCCAGTTTCTGGGAGGGTGTTGATATGGAGTCGGGAATACTGCGCGGGCTGCTGCTGTGCCGCCTGCCCTTTCCGGTGCCTACGGATCCCATCGTCAAGGCTCGGGGGAATTTGTTCAACAACCCGTTCAACGACTACCAGGTGCCTTCCGCCGTGTTGCGGTTCCGGCAGGGGTTCGGCCGGCTGATCCGGAACAAGGTTGACCGGGGAGCGGTGGTCATCCTGGACCGCCGCATCCAGACGGCCAACTATGGCGATCGTTTCCTGAATGCGCTGCCGCCCTGCACGGTCGAACGATCCAGCGTCAATTCCGTGGGCGAACAGGCCGCCCGCTGGCTGCAACTCGATCGTCCCCGGGCCGGCTAGCCCGCGTTTCCAATCGCGAGTAAGGCATTGGCAGCACAGGAACAGACTGTGCAACTGGCGATAGACCAGCCCTTTGACCTGGCGGAGAGCCTCGAAAGCGGGCAGGCCCACCGCTGGAAACGCCTTGAGGACGGCTTGTATTCGGGCGTATTGGGCCCGTGGCTCATCCACATCCGGCAGGAAACCGGGGGAGTGCAGTATCGCGCAACCGGCGCCGGCGGCGACGCGGATCCGGAGACGCTCAAAAGCCTGCTGCGTTCTTATTTCCGTCTCGACGACGACATCTGCGCGATCTACGACGACATCTGCCGCGACCGGCGGGTAGCGGAAATGGTGGCCCGTTATCCAGGGCTGCGCATATTGCGGCAGGAACCCTGGGAGTGCACGGTGGCGTTCATCTGCTCGGCCACGTCGAATATCCCGCGCATACACCAGAACATGGAGTCCATGGCGGACAGCCTGGGCGCCCCGCTGAGGCTGAACGGCGAGGTCCGGCACACGTTCCCGTCGGCCGAACAATTGGCCTCCGCCGGGGAAGGGTTCTTGCGAGAGTTGGGCCTGGGGTTCCGTGCGCCCTACGTGGTTTCGGCCGCTCAACGAGTCTGCGACGGTGAGCTGGACCTGGACGAATTGATCCGGCTGCCCTATCCCGAGACCAAGTCCCGGCTCATGGAGTGCTACGGCATCGGGGCCAAGATCGCCGACTGCATCGCGGTGTTTTCCTTGGAGAAGTTACAGGCGTTTCCGGTGGACGTGTGGGTTCGCCGCGCGCTGGCGGAATGGTACTTCCCCATGCAAAAAAAGCCGCCCGACCGCGCGATGGTGGAGTGGGCGCAGGACCACTTTGGGCAGTACGCGGGGTATTCCCAGCAGTACCTGTTTCACGGGCGCCGACGTGAGGGGCGGTAGCGAGTCCGCTTGCATGGATGAACAGGATGAACGAGATGATGATACTCTGGATATAGAGGGTTTGAGATGGCGCGGGAACTGAAATTTGAGCAACCCTTTGACTTAGGGCTGAGTGTGACCATGGGGCAGGCGTTCCGCTGGTATGAGTTGCCGCTGGATTTCTATGGTGATGGTGACAAGTGGTTCTCCGGTGTGCTGGGCGAAAGCCTGGTCCACATCCGCCAAACCGATGCCAGCGTTGAGTACCGGGTGGGCGGACCGGACGGGGAGTGGGAAGCTACTCTTGCAGATGATGAGATGCTGCGCCGCTACTTCCGGGAAGATGATGATGTAATCGCCATTTACTCGGACATCAGCCGGGATTCGGCGATTGCCAGACTGGTGGAGCAATATTGTGGGATGCGAGTTTTGCGGCAGGAACCCTGGGAGTGCACGGTGGCGTATATCTGCTCCGCCAACAACAACATCCGTCAAATCTCTAGTATCGTGGAGCGGGTCGCCGCCGAGTTTGGCAATAGCGTGGAGTTGAACGGTGACGCTCGCTGCTTGTTCCCTCCGCCGGAGCGACTGGCGCAAGACGATGCGGAAAGTGGTCTCGACAGCATGAACTTAGGACTACGGCGCGCAGCAAATACCGTTTCAGTCGCCCGCTCGGTGAGCTCAGGCGCACTCGATCTTTATGCGCTGCGCAGTGAGTCTTACGCGCGCGCCACAGTAGAAATCAGGGATTGTCCGGGCGTCGGCAACAAAATTGCCGATTGCATCGCTCTATTTTCGCTGGACAAGTTGGAAGCGTTCCCGGTGGATGTGCACATTGGGAGGGCGCTGGCTGAGTGGGCGGATTGCCCGTTTCCACAAGATACGGGGCGGCTCGCTGACCGACAATACGCCAGGATCGGGAGTTGGGCCCGGCAGCATTTCGGTCCATTCGCCGGATACGCAGGGCAGTTCATGTTCTGCGACCGGGAACAGAGTGGGAATGTAGCCGCGTCTGATGCGCTGTCGAAGAAAGTCGAAGGCACGGCTGGCAAATTGCGGACGGCTCCCGAACACAATGCGTCGCGCCACCCTAACCGCGATTTTCCTTGCTCCAAATGCGGCGCAGCGGTAGGCCAAGTGTGTCGTTATCCCAGCGGCTATCGCTATGAGCGGGGCCATAGCGAACGAGGGCCGAGGCGGTAAATCGGGAGGCAATCTGGTATGGGACGCTATATCCTTGTTTCCGGCCCTTTTAACCTAGCCCTCACCATGGGCCAATCTTTCCGCTGGCGTCCGTTCGGCGACGGCTGGTTTTCGGGCGTCATCGGCGAAAACCTGTTTCACATCCGCCAAGTTGACTCGCGCGTTGAGTACCGCGTCGGAGGGCCAGACGGAGAACGGCAGACTACTCACAAAGATGACGAACTTCTGCGCCGCTACTTCCGGCTGGACGACGACATTGACGCAATTTATGCCGGCATCGCCCGCGACCCGAAAATGGCCACGATTATGCGCGAGTTTCCGGGGTTGCGTCTCCTGCGGCAAGATCCTTGGGAGTGTCTGTTATCCCAACTCTGCGTGGCTTGTGCCGATGACGAACCGGACGACGAGCCGTTGGAAACCGCTACGAAACACCTTGGCTCGAAACTCGAACTAGAGGGCGATGTTCGTCACACATTCCCAACACCCGAACGATTGTTGTCCGACCATCGCTTCGCGCACCTAATCTGGAAGTGGCTGTTGGGTTCAGAACCGGCCTGGAACATCACTGAAATTACCAAGCTGGCCGAAGATGGCGAAACGGATTGGAGTGAATTGCGCCACCTTCCCTACGAGGAGGTCAAGCAAAAGCTCCGGCAATTCCCGGGCGTCTCCGACGAAACCGCCGACCGCATCTCCCTCTTTGCGCTGGACAAGCTGGAAGCGTTCCCGCTGGACTACTGGGTATGGAGGGCCATAACCGAAGCCTACCCGGAGTGGGGCTTCCCGGAAAAAGGGGAGCCTACTGACTGTGAACGGCGCGAAGCATCAAAACGGGCGTGGCAGGTATTCGGCGAGTACGCCGGCTACGCCAACCAGTACCTCTTCCACTGGCGACGGCTCCACGGAGATGAGCCTCTTCCTTTCGGTACGCGGTGGCGCGGAAAGTTTCGTATCACGCCGCCCGCAGGCCGCCAGCTTGATGACCAATACCTTGACGAGTTGCGCTATGGATACCTAAGGGCCAAGTACTTGCCATGTTGATTGACATCAACGTGCTGGTAGATTTTGCGCTCGACCGGGAAGAATTCGGTCCGATAGCTGAGACGCTACTCAATCGGATCGAGCAGACTTCAACGACCGCTTTCGTCGCTTGGCATTCCATCGCCACTTTCCATTTCCTGGTGACCCGCGGAACTGACAGAGCGACCGCTCGCGCTTTCGTGGTGCGGCTGACCAACTTTCTGACCGTCGTATCTACTGGCCATGCGAATCTGGACTACGCCCTCTCCCTGCCGATGCGAGACTTTGAGGACGCCATGCAGGTTGCCGCTGCGAGAGCCGCTGGAGTCGAGCGTATCGTCACCCGGGACGCCAGAGATTTCGCCAACTCCCCAATACCGGCCATCACCCCGGAACAGGCCCTCCAGGAATTGTTCTAGGCAGCCAGATCCCGCGCTCCCCCGCCAATAATCCGGAAGTGCTGCACGCTCTCCGCGTTCGCAAACTCTATTTGGGCTTCTCGAAACGCCGGCTTGCTCTGCCGTTTGCGGGCGTCCAGCAGGATGCCCACCACGGTTCCGCTGTGGGCCACGTTCACGCCCGCGGCGCCGATTTCCGCAGCGAAATCCGTCGCCCGTGCCACCCACGGTTCCGCGCCGTCCGGTCGTCCTGCGCGCGCTGATATGGTCGCGCCCCGGCCGACCAGATCCGGATCGCAGCGTCGGATGCCCTCCCGCACCAGCTCCAGGGCCTCGGCCGTCGCGGACGCAACCGACCGCCAATGCTCCGTGCGATCAACACGGTTGAATTCCAGCGTGTCCACCTGACCGCCTCGGTCGATTGCGATTACCTCCATCGGAGGCGGAGCTCCCAACAGATCAACGACTTTTCCCCGGCGATGGTCAAACATGGCGATGCCGGGAAACATCACCCCGTCGGTCGGCTCCACCGCCAGGGCGATCTTAGCAACCGCGTCCGGAGTTAGCTCGACGCCCGCAGCGCGGCCCGTCGCGCACACCGCGGCGGTGATGTCCGCGCTGCTGCTGCCCATGCCCTTGCCCACGGGTATCGGGTTGGCAACCGCGACGTCAGCGACGATTCCGGCGGTCCCGATGTACTTCCGCAATCGGGACAGCGCGACGGTCACCGCCTGACGGGTCTTGGGTAGGTGATCGATGCCTCGCACCAACTCGCCGGGCTGGTCAGAGCGAAACAACGTGACCGTAGCTCGGGCAAACTGGTTGATCGGGCAGGTCACCAGGAAGTCCACGCCCCCGGTCATGCCCTGCACCAGTTCGCCGCAGGTCCCGGGGGCGAGTACCGAAGCTGTTCCCAACATCTCGTCAACCATTGTGCAGCAGTACCGCCCAACTCGTGCCGCCTAACCGGCGGCGGCTGCGAAAGGCTTGATCGGAACCGGCAAGCCCGCAACCACCAGGGTTACCCGGTCGGCCGCCGCCGCCATCGCCTGGTTCACCGTACCCAGCAGGTCCTGGAACTGGCGGCCCATCGAGGTAGTGGCGATCAGCGAATGGCCGACCTCGCTGCTGACGATCACCGCCGCGTGATCCATCTCACGGACGTAATCGGCAAAGCGTCGCGCCGCCCCCACGATGCGGGCTTCCAGCTCCACCCGCGGGGTGCCTTCGTGTTGCAGCATCAGGTTGGACACCCAGACGTCCATGGAATCGAGCAACAGGATGGCAGGCGGCTCCATGGTTTGCGATTGATCCTGCAGCGCGCCCACAGGGTTGAGCGGGGCTTCAAGTGTTTGCCAGTTTGGGGGGCGACGCCGCTGGTGTCGCTGAATGCGCTCTTCCATCTCCGGGTCGACGGCGACGCCGGTTGCCAGGTACAGCACCGGCTCGCCTCCGGCCATGTCAGACGCCAGCCGTTCCGCGTAAGCGCTTTTGCCGGACCGGATGCCGCCCAATACCAGGTGTATCGAGCTCATAGCGCCGGCGTCAGCCCCGCCATGTCGTAGACCAGGTCCATGCGCAGGCTGTCCCGCACCCAATCGGCCAGCCGGTCGTATTCCCGGTCGCGGGCCACGTCCACTCCTTCGGGCAGCGCTACGCCTTTGCGCCGGGCCAGTTCTCCCAGGATCGCGCGCCGGACGCCGGCGTTGTGGAACAGCCCGTGGATGTAGGTTCCCATCACGCGGCCCGTGGCGTCCAGCGCTCCGTCGAAAGCCGTCTCTGGGGTGACTGCCGCGTCGGCCCGGTCAATCACGGCGAACGCGGGTATGACGCCCTCGCCCGAGGTCCGGCCCATGTGTATCTCGTAGCCCACTACCGTCTCGCCGTCGGCGCCGGACATCAGGTGGCCACGCGTGGACGCCTCTTGTCGCACTGTGGCCTCCACCCGGTGCGTTTCTTTAGTGCCCGCGAAGGTGGTTACCAGGGGAAGCAGACCGAGGCCGTCCGCTGCGCCGATGGAGGACTCGATGCGATCCGGGTCCAGCAGGGTCTTGCCCAGCATCTGGTAGCCGCCGCAGATGCCAATGATTGCGGAGCCGTGCTCCATGGCCCCCGTAACGGCCTGGGACAACCCCTGCTGCTCCATCCACATCAGGTCGGGGATGGTTGTCTTGCTGCCCGGGAGGATGACGAGGTCCGGGCTACCCAACCGCTCACCGCTCTGTACGTACCTCAGCGAGACCCCCGGCTCCCGCGCCAGCGGGTCGAAGTCGTCGAAGTTGGAGATGTGCGGAACCTGCACCACCGCCACGTCTAGAACGTCAGGCGAGGAGGCGTGAGCCGGCGTGAAGTCCAACGCCACCGAATCCTCTTCGGGAATGTGTATGTCCCGAAAGTGGTGGATTACGCCCACCACGGGTTTGCTGGTGTAGTCTTCCAGCCAGGTCAGCCCATCGGTCAAGAGCGAGACGTCGCCGCGGAACTTGTTTATCAGCAGGCCCTTGACCCGGTCCCGTTCGGCGTCGTCCAGCAGCTGCAGCGTCCCGACCAGCGACGCGAAAACGCCGCCTCGGTCGATGTCGCCGCACAGTAGCACCGGCGCGTTGGCGTGCAGTGCCACCCGCATGTTGACGATCTCGGTGGCTTTCAGGTTGATCTCGGCCGGACTGCCCGCCCCCTCGATGACCACCACGTCGTGCTGGCTGCGCAGCGTGTCCAGCGAGTTGGAAACCGACTCCCAGAGCGTGGCCTTCAGGTCGAAGTAGTCGCGGGCACGGGCGGAGGTCAGCGGGCGGCCCATCAGCACCACCTGGGCGTGGCTGTCGGCTTCGGGTTTAAGCAGCACCGGGTTCATCTCGACCCGGGCTTCAACGCCGGCGGCCTCGGCCTGGACGGCCTGGGCGCGACCGATCTCGCCGCCGTCGGGCGTGACGTACGAGTTGTTGGACATGTTCTGCGCCTTGAACGGGGCGACCCGCAGCCCGTCCTGGCGGAATATGCGGCACAGCGCCGATACCAGCACGCTCTTGCCAACGTGGGACGCCGTGCCCTGGACCATGATGACCCGGCCGGCGGGTGGTGTGTTGTGTGTTGTCATCGTCGGTGTTTTGTCTCGCTCAATTGACCGTGCGTCGAAACTCGCGCTACCCGGCATTAAACCACAGTTTTCGCGGTGATGACCCTGCATTCCGGGTCGCCCGCTGGTGCTATCGTATGCGCCCGCTGTTCCTGCGGCGCCGCCGGCGATTCGTTCGATGGCCCGTCCGTTGCGTAATGGCATGTTGGATGCTACCGTTACCCTCGTGCTCGCGAGATTATTTCCGTGGCTGATGGATCTGACGGTTCGCCGGATACCGGTTCGCGTTCGCCGGTGTCTGACCCTGCTGGCCGCGTTCACCGCGGTTCTGCTGGCTGTGGTGGCCTGTGCTCTGGATCCGGGCGGAGCCGAACATAACGAAGTGTCCATGACTATCAACCGCATCGCATACATCGACACCGACGGCCAATTGGTCACGTCCAACCCGGACGGTTCGGGCCGCAATCTGCTCACCACCGGCGCCGTGGCTCGCTCCGGTGGGATCCTCGCCCAGCCCCAACGCCGCGATATGTTGTACAGCTGGCCCGTGTGGTCGCCGGACGGCTCCCGTATCGCCGTTTCTCTCCTGCGCGGCGACTCTCCCAGCGACGCCCAGATCAGCCTCCACTCGCTGGAATCGTCCACCGGCGTAGGAGGAGCGGCCTTTGTCAACGAGACTCCGCTCACTATTGCAGAAGGCACACCTCACTACGTCCAGTGGTCTCCCGACGGGCAGAAATTGGGAATCACGGCCGCGACCCCGGAAGGGCTGACCCTGTTCGTTGTGGATGCTGTCTCCACGCCGGAGTCCGGTCCGCCCAACGCTCCTCTGGCGGTGCAACGGGGCGCGCCCCTGTATTTCGACTGGTCACCGGACAGCGCGTCGCTGGCGGTGCACAGCAACGAAGACGTCCTGCTGGTTCGACCGGACTACGACGCCCAGCAGTTCAGCGTTCAGACATTGGCCCGTTCCCGTTCGTTCCGCACGCCGGCCTGGTCTCCCGACGGCAGCCGGCTGGCCTGGTCAGCCCCCGGCGGCGATAGCGAAGCGCTGTGGGTGGGACGACCCGACCAACCCGATGACGCCGCCCTCCGGTTGGCCGAGGTTGAAGGCGCGTGCGCTTTCCTGTGGTCTGCCGACGGCGCGGTGATTGCCGTGGCGGACCGGCAGGTCGCCGGGTCTCCCGCGTACCGGCGGTTGCGCCTGTTGGCGTCCGACGGCAGCGCAGAGCGCACGGTCAAGGAGGACGACTGGGTCCTGGGGTTTTTCTGGGAGCCCAACGGCGGGCGCTTGGCTTGGGTGGCTTTGAACCCCGAAGAACGCACCATGGAGTGGAGACTGGCAGAGGGCCTGTCCCCAGACCCTGCCGGCGACGGGGCGGATAGCGCCCTCGGTGGGTTTCGGTTCTCCCCCAGCGGGGAAACGTTCCTGATGCTGGCGTTCTTCGACCAGTACGCGCGGAGCCATTCGCCCTGGGCTCCGGACGGGTCCGCCTTGGTCGTGGCTGGAACGCAACAATACTTGTCCGAACGGCGCAACGGCAGCAGCGGTGGCGGCTCCCGCGTGTACGTCGTGGAAACCGGCGACGGCGGGCAACTGTACGACATCGCCAACGGCAGCATGGCAGTGTGGTCCACGCGCTGAAAGCGGCCAAACTCACTCTGTCCCTGGCCGCGCTCATCGGGATTGTTTGGACCGCGGCGGCGTGCGACGGCGCGGCCCCGGCCGTAGTAGCACCCACGCCTACGCCGGTTCCTGACCCGGCGGCGTTGTTGGCGGAAACCGCGGCTAACTTGAGGACCGTTCAGTCGGCCAAATTCCTGGTGAGTCACCAGCTTGGGAGTATTTATCTGCCGGACTTCAGCGCCAAGATTACCGAAATATCCGGCGCCTGGGACGCTGATGCCGGCGCCGAACTGTCCATTGATGCCTACCTGGTGAGCGGCCCCGATGCGGATTACGAATCGGGTTCGTACGTCCAGGTGAGCGTCATCATTACGCCGGCAGGATATTTCGCCACCGAGCCGATATCGGGCCTGTGGCTCAAGCAGCCGATCCAGACGGCCCCGATAGCGGTGGATCGCCTGCAGCACATCATCGCCGACTTCGTCGACAACGTAGGGAATCCCGTGCTGGTAGGTCAAGAGTCACTGGAGGGCGTCGCGACCTATCGGATCAGCGGCGACTTGCCGGCGTCCGCCATGGATTGGCTTCCGCTCACCGCGTCCGCCAGCCAGTCCCTGCGAGTCGAGATCTGGACCGACGCCGATCAGAAGCTGCTGAGACGGCTCGACGCCATCGGGCCGGTCGGTGAGTTCGACGCTCCGGACACTCAACGGTCCATTCTCCTCACCAACATCGGTGAGCCGGTAACCGTCGTTCCTCCGGAACAGTTCATCGACCTGACCGGCGGATAATCCCCAGGATCAGGCTGCCCACGCAAGTGTTCGCGGCGTTCATTCGGCCAAGGTTGTCGCCGTGGGTTCTGGTGGGAGTCGTCGCGGCGGGCACGTTCATTACGGCCCTGGATCAGACGGTGGTGATCACAGCGCTGCCCGCGATCATGGCCGATCTCAAGATACCCGTGCTTCGGTTCGAATCGGTGATCTGGGTGGTCACCGCCTATCTGTTGGGCTACACCGCCGCGATGCCGTTGCTGGGTCGATTGGCCGATGTTCACGGCTACCGGCGCGTTTACCTGCTGTCGCTGGCCGTCTTTGCCATCGGCACCGCCCTGGTCGCCTTGGCGGGGCAGTGGCCGTGGCTCAACGCGAACATCGATCCCCTGCACCAGATAATAGCGTCGCGGGTAATCCAGGCCATAGGGGGCGGAGGAGCGGTGCCGGTCAGCCTGGCCATCGCCGCCGCTCTGGTTTCCCCCGCCCAACGGGGCTTGGCCCTGGGCATCGTGGCCGGCGCCGCGGAGGCTGGCAGCATGCTCGGTCCGGCGTATGGCGGAACGGTGATCGAGCTGTGGGGATGGCGCGCCATATTCTGGCTCAACCTTCCCCAGGCTGCCGCCATCGCCGTGGCTCTCCTTTTTGTCCCGGACCGGCGCAACCAGGGAGCCCGCTTGGACTATTGGGGCGCCGGTTTTTTGACGGTCGCTCTCGTTTTGCTGTGCCTGGCCATGGCCCACGACGGCCTGTTTGCGCTGTCTTCCTGGACGCCGTGGTGGCTCCTGGCGGGATGCTCGTTGTGCGTGGCTGCCCTGATCCTGGTTCATTTGCGCGTCGATCAGCCGCTCCTGTCGCCAATCCTGTTGCAGGCCCGCGGCTTCCTCATGGCGAACGCCGCGCAATTGCTGGTCGGCGCCGCGCTTGTCGTCGCCATGGCCAGCACGGTTATCATGGCAAATACGGTGATGAACGTGCCGCATCGCCCCGTTGATCCGTTCACCGCCGCGTTGTGGTTGCTCAGGATGACGGCGACCATCCCGCTGTTTGCGGTGATAGGCGGACTGCTCCTGCGCCGGTTCGACGCGCGATGGATCACAATCCTGGGGTTGGCATTGATGGCGGCTGGCATGTTCCGTCTGAGCGGCTGGCCGATTGGGATCGCCGAGCCCCGCTTGACCGCGGATCTGGTCCTGGCCGGCGCCGGTTTCGGCCTGGTGGTGGCGCCCCTGATGCACCGGGCCGTGGCCTCGGCTCCTGCTGACTATCGGGCGGTGGCCGCGTCGATGATTGTGGTGGCCCGGATGCTCGGGATGACGCTGGGCATCGCCGCGCTTTCGGCGTGGGGCATCAACCAGATGCTTGCGATCTTGACCGAAACGCCGTCTCCCCTGACTACGCCCGGCCTGGATGCCCAGACCCGAGCCCGGGAGTTCGCCGAGTACCTCCAATTCCTGCAAACCGCCAGCCTTGACCTGTTCCATTCCTTCTTTCGGGCGGCTGGCGTCATCGCCCTCGCGGCCATCGTCCCAACTCTGTTGATGCGTCCTGGCCAATTGGAGCGAGCTGAGCAAGCCGACGCATAGCCTCGCGGCATTGCGCTATTCCCCTGCCGCGCAACGCCGCCGCCCCATGCCGGGTCACGCTCGATTGGCAGCGGTTGGGGCTGGTGATAGACTGCGCCTGAGCAACAGGTATAGCCTGGCGGTAAACACGGCAGGAAGTCACAAACAGGAGGTGATCCGATGATCCGATTAGGCGCAACAGGTTCCCCGGCACACCTCGACCTATGCCGGGCCCTCGAAACGGTATTTCGACGTAATGGCGTCGAGTTCGATTGGGTGCTCTATTCCGGTTACGACGAGATGGTGGATGCCTTCACGCGCGGCGAAATCAACCTGGCCTGGAACGGCCCGCTGTCCCACGTCAAGATGCGGCGAGCACTGCCCGAAGGCGCGCCGGTGCTCGCCCTGCGCGATGTTGATATCGGCTTCACCACCAGGTTCATCACCCGCGCCGATTCCGCCATCGACACCGTGGAAGATTTGCCCGGAACCCGTTTCGCGTTTGCCGCGCGGGACTCGGTAGAAGCGGGCCTCCTGCCGGTGTATTTCCTCAAGGAGATGGGCATTCACCCGTCTCGCTCGCTGGCGGCCGCCGACTTTTATGACCAGCGCAAGTCCCAACATTCCTCCGATCAGGTTGACGTGGCGCTGCAGGTATTGAACCGCTCCTACGATGCGGGAGCCGTCAGTGCGCGCGCCTTCGAAACCCTGGGCGAGCGGCACGGCATCGACACCAACGAACTGAAGGTGTTCTGGAGCAGCCCGGGCTACAGCCACTGCTGCTTCACCGCGCGCCCCGAAGTCGATCCCGCCGAGGCGGCGCAGGTAACGGCGGCATTGGTGTCGGTCAATGACCAAGATGAGGCTGGCCGGGCCGTGCTCAAGGCCGAGGCTTGTGACCGGCTGCTGCCCGGCATCGAAGACGGCTGGGATCTGGTGGAAGCCGCGGCTATCGCCGAAGGGCTGATTTGATGGGCAAATGCCCGATTCAGTCCCGCCTCAAACCCGCCCTTTGCCAACTATGCCACTGCTCCCAGCGTGGAGGGATCGCGCGATGGTGACACAAAAGCCCCTGAAAACCGCCCAGGACTACCTGGACGCCGCCGACCGGGAGTTTGAGAACGCCAACGCGCTGGCGGCCACCGAGCACCTCTGGGAGGCGATTACCTGCACCCTCAAAGCCGTAGCCGAAGAAAAAGGCTGGGAGTACGACGCGAACCACCTGTTCCCGGTGGTGGAAAAACTCGCCGGCATAGACGGCAAAGGCGACGACGTCTTGCAAAGCACATACTTGGCGGCGAAGACCTTTCCGAGCAAGCCTCGCTATGGGTATTTCGTCTGGGAGGACGGCGACAGCCACTGGATGCGACGGGTTACGCACGAGTTCATCTCTACCGTGCAGGAATTGGCCGGGCGGTCCCAATGACCACCGCAACGCTGTCTCTGGCGGAACACAGTGAAATCGCACGGGAATTACTGGACGAAGCCGAGACGGAGTTCGCGGCCGGCAAAACCTTGAAAGGGTCGGAAATGCTGTGGGGGGCCGCGGCCCACGCCTTGATCGCAGTTGCTCTCCGGTTGGGCCGCCCGTTTAATAGCCACGGCGCACTGCGGAATGTCACCAATCAACTGCGTCACGTCCCCGGCCAACCCGGATGGCGCAGAGAGTACAATGTGGCGGAAGAATTGCATATCAATTTCTATCACGGCCAGTTGAGCGACGCGGATATTGCGGATTACCGGCCTCGGGTGCGCCGCTTCGTCAACCGCCTCCTGGCCGTCGCGCAGCCGGCAGACGCATAGGAGCTGTCACCTTGACCGAAAAAATCGGTTTTATCGGCCTCGGCCGCATGGGCCTGCCCATGTCCTACAACCTTTTGCGCGCGGGCTACGACCTGACGGTTCACAACCGGAGCCAGGAGAAGGTCCGCCAAATTGCCGACGCCGGGGCTACGGCCGCGACGTCCACCGCGGAGGTCATAGCCGGTTGCGACATCGTGCTGGCCTGTCTGCCCGACGTGGCAACCTGCGAAGCGGTGCTCCTGGGAGATGATGGCGCGCTGCCCAATGCACGCCCCGGCCAGATCATTGTCGACCACAGCACCGTGGGCGCGTCGACCTCCAAAGCCTGCGCGGCCGCCGCTGAAAAGCGCGGCGCCATGTTCCTCGACGCTCCCATCAGCGGCGGCACCGAGCGCGCCACCGACGGCACCCTGACTATCATGGTCGGCGGCCCGGCGGAAGCCTATCAACGGGCGTTGCCGGCTTTTGACGTGATGGGCGCGGTGGTCCGCCACGTCGGCCCCACCGGTTCCGGCACCGCCGCCAAGCTGGTGAACCAGCTGCTGGTGGGCATCCACATGGTCGCGGCGGCGGAGGCAATGCTCCTGGGCGCGAAATCCGGCGCCGACCCGGCGCTGGTCTTCGAACTGGTGAATTCCGGGTGGGGACAGAGTTTCCTCCTCGGGCGCAACGCACCGGCCATGCTGGACCGGGATTTCGATGGGGTACGCACCCAGCTGCGGGTGTTTCTCAAGGATCTGGGACTCATCCAGGAAATGGCCCGCGAACTGGGAACGCCCATCGCCGCCGGTGACCTG
Organism: Chloroflexota bacterium; assembly: GCA_028873965.1. Classification (GTDB taxonomy): domain Bacteria; phylum Chloroflexota; class Dehalococcoidia; order Lucifugimonadales; family UBA3495; genus Bin87. The sequence continues at coordinate 148,785 of JAPPMU010000062.1, read as the reverse complement.
GCGTACAAATTGCTGAGCGAAGCTGTCGAACGAGGGTTGGGCGACCTGGACAGCGCCGCCATCGTGCTCCCCATGGAAGAGCAGGCCGGTTTCGAGGTTCGCCGCGTTGCCGCCGGCGGTGATTGATTTGCCGGGATGCACAGGATGAACCGGATAAACAGGATTAGTTTGGGAGATTTGAGCAATGGCAGATGAGATGATCGTCTATTTCAACGGGGAGATGATGCCGGGGAGTCAGGTTGGCCTCTCCATATACGACCGGGGGTTCCTGTACGGCGACGCCGTGTTCGACGCAACGCGGACTTTCGGCGGCCAGACCTTCCGGCTGGACCGCCACATCGACCGCCTGTACAACTCTCTCCGCTACCTCCGCATCGATGTGGGCATGAGCAAGGAGGAGATGACCGAAGCCACAGAGGCGGTCGTCGCCCACAACCACCCCTTGCTGCCTCCGGGCCAGGACATGTGGGTCATGCAGCGCATCAGTCGCGGCGTGGAAGGCCCCAATCGTTCCGGTGGCCCCCGGCCCACCATCATCATCGAGAGCCATGCCATCCCCTTCGCCGCCCGCGCACCATTGTACCGGGACGGCGCTCGCATCAGCACGCCGTCGGTGGCGCGTATCCCTCCCCGGTTCCTCAGCCCGCGCGCCAAGACCCACAACTACCTCAACCTCATCATGGGCGAGCTGGAGGTGCACGGGGAAGACCCTGACGCCTGGGCCATCCTGCTGGACGAATTCGGCAATCTCACCGAGGGGCGCGGCAGCAACGTCTTCCTGGTCAAAGATGGCGCGGTGATGACGCCCAAGTCGCAGTACGTGCTGGAGGGCGTCACCCGCAACCAGACCCTGGAGCTGGCCGACGGTTTGGGCTTCCCCACCGCCGAGTGCGACATCGACCTGTATGACGCCTACACCGCCGATGAGGCGTTCCTGACCTCCACCAGCCTGTGCATCTGCCCGGTGTCGGCGGTCAACGGCGCGACCGTTGGCGACGGCAGCGTCCCGGGACCCGTAACCGAGCGGCTGATGACGGCTTTCAGCGATCTCGTCGGCATGGACTTCGCCGAACAGTATCTGGCGCACCTGCCATCGTAGTCTCCCGTTCCCGCACACTCACGCCGAGGAGGCGCATCATGCCCGAATACCTGCCTGGCATCGTTGAACCCAACCAGGAAGCTCAGCAGCTTGCCACCGATTTCGCGTTCACCGAGGGCCCGCTGTGGCACCCCGACGGCTACTGGCTGTTCGTGGACTTGAGGCGCGAGCCGCCCGTAATCCACCGCATGTCTCCCGCCGGCGGGACGCCCGAGATCATTCGCGAGCCCAGCGGCGGCACCAACGGCATGACCCTGGACCTGCAGGGCCGCCTGCTCATGTGCGAGGGCGACAACCGCCGCATCGCCCGCATGGAATCCGACGGCACCATCAACGTGGTGGCGGACCGGTGGGACGGCAAACGGTTCCATCGGCCCAACGACATCGTTTGTCGCAGTGATGGCAGCATCTACTTCACCAATCCCAGCGGCCGCGTCCCGGAGGAGGAGCAGGAGATCGAATGGCCCGGTACCATCCACCGCATCGCCCCGGACGGCACGGTGGACCTGTCCGCCCACGACATCGACTTCCCCAACGGCATCGCATTCTCCCCCGACGAGACGGTGCTGTATGCGTCCAACACGCGCAAACTGGGCGAACGGCCCGACCAGTACTGGGACGGCGAGGTCAAGCAGAACCAGTTCATCCAGGCCTATGACGTGGCGCCTGACGGCTCGCTGAGCAACAGCCGCGTTTTCGGCAGCATGGCCTCGGCCGAGGACGGCGTGCCCGACGGCATGAAGGTGGACGCAGAAGGCCGGGTGTACTGCACCGGCTCCGGCGGCGTGTGGGTCTTCTCACCGGCTGGCGAGCATCTGGGCATCATCCGCGTGCCGGAGATACCGGCCAACTGCGCCTTCGGCGGCCCGGACTTCAAAACTATGCTTTTCACCGCCCGCACCTCGGTGTACAGCCTGCGCATGACCACGCCGGGCAACCCTCTCCCCCGCGCGTAGGACCCGCCCACCATCTCGTCATTCCCGCGAAAGCGGCAATCCAGAAACCAGGCAGGAAAACCAATGCGAGAATTCGACGCCATCGTTATCGGAGTCGGCGGCATGGGGAGCGCCGCCGTCTATCACCTGGCCCGGCGCGGCTGGAAGGTGCTGGGGCTGGAGCAGTACGACATACCCAACGAGATGGGCTCTTCCCACGGCGTCAGCCGCATGATTCGCCTCGCCTATCATGAAGACCCATCCTACGTTCCGCTGCTCTACCGCGCGTACGAACTCTGGCACCAGCTGGAGAACGTGGCCGGCGAAAAGCTGCTGGTCACCACCGGATGCGTCCGCGGAGGCGTCGGCGCGAACCAACTGCTGGAAGGTTCGCTGGAAACGGTGACGCAGCATCACCTCCCCTACCGTATCCTGAGTGGACCCGAGGTGAACCAGGAGTGGCCCGGCTACCAACTCCCCGAAGAAGCGGAAATGCTTTACGAGCAGCAGGGCGGGTTCGTGTTGTCTGAGCGCTGCATCGTCGGGCACGTATCAGCGGCGCTCGAAATCGGTGCGGAGGTACACGGACGCGAGGCTGTGGTCGGATGGGAACCCACCGCCGGCGGGGGAGTCGTCGTCACCACTGACAAGGATACCTACTCAGCCCGCCGCCTGGTGGTCACCGCCGGCGCCTGGGCGGGCAAGGTAGCGCCTGAAGTCGCCGCCCACGCCGTCCCTGAGCGGCAGGTGCTGGGATGGTTCGCGCCCTATCGCCCGGAGCTTTTCCGCCCGGAGAATTTCCCGTGCTTCGGCATGGAGGTCGAGGAGGGCCGTTTCTACGGGTTCCCGTCTTACGGCATCCCCGGCTTCAAGCTGGGGATGTTCAACCACTTCCGCGAACAGGTTGACCCGGACACCATGGACCGCGAACCCAACGCCCGGGACGAAGCAGCACTGCGGGGTTTCACCGAGCGTTACTTCCCGGAAGCGGCCGGCCCGACCCTGGCCTTGAAGACCTGCATGTTCACCAACACGCCCGACGAGCATTTCATCATCGACACGCTGCCCGAGCACCCGCAGGTATCCGTGGCCGCCGGGTTCTCCGGCCACGGTTTCAAGTTCTCCAGCGTGGTGGGCGAGATCATGGCGGACCTGGCGGAGCACGGCCAGACCGAGCACGACATCGGGCTGTTCCGGTTGGGACGGTTCTGAGCGTCGGATGCCTAGCCGATGGCCGCTCAAATGGAAAACCCCTTCGCCAACCCGTTTCCGGGCATGAACCCGTACCTGGAATCCCAGCGGCTCTGGCCGGAGGTTCACAACAAGATTATCACTGAGATGCACCGGTTCCTCCGACGCAATCTGCCGTTCCGGTACACGGTCATCATGGACGAGCGAGTGCCCGTCGGCAACGATCCCTCGCGGGACGCTCCAGCACGGTACGCCGAACCCGATCTTGCCATCAGGGGCGGCGGCGTGCGCGAGCGTGCTGTCGCCGCCTATCAGACGGAGGGACGGGTAACCGCCAGGCTTCCCCTGGATGACGAAACGCCCCGGGAGATGTTCATCACCATCGGCGAACGCAGCCAGGAAGACCCGGTGACCATCGTGGAGTTGCTGTCCCCCAGCAACAAGCTCACGAGCGGACACGGGCGCAGCCAGTACCTGGACAAGCGCCAACGGGTGATTTTCAGCGAAACGCATCTAGTGGAGATCGACCTCGTTCGCCGCGGCCGGCCCATGCCGGTGGAAGGCTACGACGGCGACGCGCCTTATCGACACCTGATCAGTAGATGGCCGACGCGCCCGGAAGTTGACCTGTATCCTTTCCGCCTGCAAACGCCGATCCCCGACGCTCCGGTGCCGCTGCTGGAGGAGGATGCTGACGCGGTGGTCCCGCTGGGCGCATTGTTTGACGATATGTACGAACAGGATTACTACTCCAACTACGCAGACTACAACAGTGATCCGGAAGGGCGGCTGTCGCAAGATGATCGCCAATGGATCGATCTTCTGCTGCGCGAAAAGGGATTGCGAACCTGAGCTCCCGAGGAACCTCGATATGAAGATCACCGACGTTGAAGCCATCGCCCTCGTCTGGCCCGCGCCTGATCGCGAATACTGGACGGCCCTGCGGCCCATCGGACGGGTGAGTGAGCTCCTCGTCCGCGTCCACACCGATGCCGGATTTTACGGAATTGGCGAGGCCCACGGCGCCGGGCAGGGATTTGCCGGGATCTACCGACAGGACACCGATGGGGTGATCCACGCTGATGGCGCCTCCCGCGCCGTGGTCGATCTCCTCAAACCGATGCTCCTCGGGCGCGACCCGGTGGACCACGAACGGCTGTGGGACGAGATGTTCGGGCTGTGCCATCAGGTCGGCTGGGCCGCGTCCGGGTTCGGCCGCCCGCAGATCCTCACCGCGTTGGCGGCGGTGGACATCGCCCTGTGGGACATCAAGGGCAAGGCCGCCGACATGCCGGTGTACAAGTTGCTGGGTGGCCACTCCAACACCGCGCCATGCTATGTCACCGGCGGGTACTACCAGGACGGCAAGTCCGCCGCTGACCTGGTCCAGGAGTGCGAGTCCTACGTTGATATGGGCTACGAAGCCATCAAGCTCAAGATCGGGCACGTGAGCCTGGCCGAGGATTACGAACGGGTCAGCGCGGTTCGCAGTTCGGTCGGCGATGGCATTGACATAATGGTTGACGTCAACGAAGGGTGGGACGTCGATACCGCCATTCGCGGCGCGCGCCTGCTGGAACCGCTCAACATCCGCTGGCTGGAAGAGCCGGTCCACTGGTACGACCGGGTCGAGGGCCTGGGCAAGGTGGCTGCGTCCACGACGATCCCCATCGCATCCGGCGAAAACGCCGTGACCCGTTGGGATGCCCGCGACCTGATCCGTCGCGGAGGCGTGCGCGTCATGCAGTACGACAGCACCCGCAACGGCGGAGTGACCGAGTGCCTGCGCATCGCTGGCCTGTGTGCTGCCGAAAACGTGCGGCTGGCTCCCCATCATGACCCGCAGGTTCACGGTCACTTGGTGGCGGGTCTGTCCGTGGGAGAGATCTGTGAGACCTTCCCGTCGGCGGACCGCGACCCGATCTGGGAGGAGCTCTTCACCGTGCGACCTGAAATCGTCGCCGGCAGGATCACGCTGTCCGACCGCCCCGGCTGGGGTATCGAGCTGGACGAGCGCACCCTGGAACGTCGGGGCGCCTGGGCGTAGCGTGGTCTGGTTGCTGGTGGCGGTGGGCGGCGCCGCGGGTTCCGTGCTGCGTTACGGCGCGGGTCGGCTGGCGGCCCAGTTCCTGGGCGCGGACACGGTGGTCGGGACTTTCGCCGTCAACGTTATCGGGTCTTTCGCCCTGGGCGTGCTGGCCACCATTTTCATCACTCGATCCGAGTGGCCGCTGGAACTGCGCGCCATGCTGACCGTCGGGTTGTTGGGCGGCTTCACCACCTTTTCCACGCTGGCCTACGATAGTGTGCGGCTCGTATCCAGCGGAGAATTAGGTCGTGCTGGCATATCCATCGCGGCCAACCTGGCCGTCGGACTGGCGGCCGCCTACGCCGGCGTATTGGTAGGTCGGTCGTTGTCGTGAAATCGCTGGTCCGGTTCGGGGATGCGGAACCTCGTTCGCCGACTCGTAAGGTTCTCGGTCGGCACTTCGAGTGTTGAGCATTGAGCGCGGCGTCCGCTATAATCGACTTAAACTGTCAATCGCCAGAATATTATGCCCGTAGATTATTACGAGACCCTCGGCGTCGACCGGGGCGCCAACGATGAGGAGATCCGTCGGGCCTTCCGCAGGAAGGCGATGGAATTCCATCCCGACCGGAACAAGACCCCCGGCGCTGAGGACAAGTTCAAGGAAATCAACGAGGCTTACCAGGTCCTCAGCGACCAGGAAAAGCGCACCCGTTACGACCGTTTCGGCCATGCCGGCGTAAACGGCGGCAGTGAACGCGGGTTTGACGGATTCGACCCGTTTGGCGGATTCGGCGACATTTTCGACACCTTTTTCGGAGGTGGCGGACGTACCGCCAATCAACCGCGCAGCGGGGAGGACATCAGCCAGCGAGTCAACCTGACCTTCGAAGAGGCTGTGTTCGGCTGCGACAAGGACATCGAGATCAATCGGGTGGAGCCTTGCCGCCATTGTTCCGGAGCCGGCAACGAACCCGGGACCGCAATCAATACCTGCCACACCTGCAACGGCAGCGGCCAGGTGCGTCGCGCCCAGCGCAGCGTGTTCGGTCAGTTTGCGGTGACCACTCCCTGTTCCAGCTGCAACGGCAACGGCCGGTCCATCGAAACCCCTTGCACCAACTGCCGCGCCCGGGGATTCGAACGGAGGCGTCGGACCCGCACGGTGACCATCCCCGCCGGCGTGGACAACGGCATGCAGGTTCGCATCACCGGCGAGGGCGACGCCGGCGCCAACGGCGGACCGCCGGGGAACCTGTACGTGCAGGTTCGCGTAAGGGAGCATCCGCTTTTCGTGCGCGATGAGTCCGATCTGCTGTACCGGACGTCGCTCAACATGGCCGAAGCCGCCCTGGGCATGACCAAGCCGATTCCCACCCTGGAAGGCGACGACGTAGACCTCGACATACCTCCGGGAACCCAGGCCGGCAGCGAGTTCCGCGTCCGCTCTCGTGGCGTCCCCCGCATCCGGCGCGACGGCCGGCCCACGGACCGCCGGGGAGACATCCGCGTCCTGGTGGACGTGGACATCCCGTCCAAGTTGAACAAGTACCAGCGCAAACTGGTGGAAGACCTGGCCTATTCCCTGGCCAACAACGGCAAAAGGCCTCCTGCTCCACAGCGCAAAAAGCGGAGCAGCAGCCCCAAGTCGAACAAGAGCGACGCGGCCGAACCAGAAGAATCTCCCGTTGACGCCGGCGCAGAGGCGCCGGAACAACAATCAGATGACAAGCAGCGCGGCCTGTTCGACCGCATCAAGGACACCCTGACCTCGAGCGGCGAATAGTCGAGCTCAGTCAGCGTCTGGCGGCTCAACGTTGCGCTTCCCCATGTTACCCTGATGGTGCGATGTCCTGGCACGAACTGAGCATCAACGTTCCATTCGAATATGTGGAACCCGTGTCGTACCTCTTTGAGCGGTACGGATACGGGTTGAGCGTTGAAACCAAACCCGGTGAACACGCGGTGCTGCGTTCCTACCTGCCCAGCCTGTCCCGTCAGCGTCTGGCGCACATCGAAGTGGGCATCAAGCTGGCGTCCAGCGTCGCCGACCTGGGCGAGTTGCAGATCCGACCCCTGGACGACGACGAAGACTGGCGCGACAACTGGAAACAATACTTCACACTGCTGCGTGTCGGGGAAAACCTGGTGATCAAGCCTTCCTGGATCGACTACGAAGCCCAGCCCGGCGACGTCCTGGTGGAACTCGATCCCGGACTGGCTTTTGGTACCGGTTATCACCCCACAACCAATTCCTGCCTGGAAGCCCTGGAGGAAACGGTCCGACCCGGCAGCGCCGTCCTTGACGTGGGAACTGGCTCAGGCATCCTGACCATTGCCGCTGTGAAGCTCGGCGCCGGCCACGTGACCGCGGTGGACATCGACGGTCATGCGGTTCGCGCCGCCCAGCGCAACTTCCGCCGAACCGGCATCGCTGACCGGGTCAACGCTCAGTCCGGCAGCATCCCCGGGGCCGCCACCCGCGGGGTACAGTACGACATCGCCGTGGCTAATATCAGCGCCCGCGGCATCCGCCTGGTCTCTCCGGCAATCCCTGAGCTACTGGCCGACAACGGGGTATTTATCGCGTCCGGCATTATTGTGGACCAGCACGACGAAGCTGCTGCGGCGATCAAGGACGCCGGGTTGGTCATCAGCGAGATAAGGCAGAAGGAAGACTGGATCACCATCCTGAGCCGGCACAAGTAGTACCAAAGCGTTGCCCATGGAAACCGTTACTCTGGATCGTTTCGAACTCGTCGGCCCGCTGGGAAGCGGCGCCGATTACGACGTGCGCGCCGCGGTGGACCGGGAGACCGGGGAACCGGTGGTGCTGAAGCGGCCGACACCGCAAACCGTGAGCCGCCAGATGCACGGCCCCACCGAGGAACGCACCGCCCGGGCGTTGGAAGCTTACGAAAGAGCCGGGCAATATTGCCAAGTTGTACCGCGAGTAATCGGCGCTACCGAGGTCGCCCTCCACGACGAGTATTTCGGCGAGGATTTGGGCCAGCCCTACTCGGTGCGGGTTGAGGAACGCGCCGGTGGGATCCCGCTGGTGGGAGATCCCAGGAGTCGCATCCTGCGGGTGCCCATCGGCCTGGGGCAGAACCTGTTCGCGCTGCATCCACTGGCGCTTCCCGCCGGGGTTCACGATTGGCCGATCCAGGAGCAACTTCTGGAGGCGCAGGAAATCTACGCCAACGCCGGCTACGCGCTGCTCGATCTGGGCCCGCACAACGTTTTCTATTCCCCGGGTACCGGCCGGATCTCACTGGTTGACGCCAGCGCGCTGGTTGGACACGGAGTCGAGCGCAGCCAGGGCAATCGCGGCCCCCAGGACGTCCACGATTTCTACATCGAGATGGTGAAGTTCTACCTCGCGCCGGAACTGCCGCCGTTGGATGCCGCCGGGCACTTCGACCCCTATAACCAGCGGCCGGTCATTTCCATAGAGGACGAATGTGACAGCCTGTCCGGCGCGTTCGCGTCGGCTGACGATGCTCTGCGGGACGTTACGGCCGCATGCCTGGGAAAAATCCGACAGCGCGGGTACGAGTCCGTCGCCGAGTTTGCATCGGACTTGCGCGAATGCCTGCGCCTGATTACCATCCGAAACGACCAGATGGCCGACCGGGAGGCCGCCCGTGAAGCGTGGCGCGCCGCGCTGCACCGGCTCTCCGAGGACCACTGGACCCGTTACCGATTCGACGCGAACACCGAGCTGGCCGCACTGGCCGGCTGATCCGCCGCTAACCAATTGCTTGCGAGGATGCAGGAATTATGCTCACCAGTTCGTTGGCAATTATTCACGATAACGCCGCCCACGGCGAGGACAACTACCTGACCCGGGATTTGGGCGACGGCAACTTTCTGGACGTGGTGCTGGACGGCGTCACCGGTCACGGCGGCGACGAAGCCAGCGGTTCCGTGGCCGACGCCCTCAACGCCGCGACCATCACCGGCCCGGAGGACATCGTTGCCGTCCTGGACGAGCAGAATGCCGAGTTCCACCAGGTCGGTGGAGGACGGTTCCTGCTGACCACCGCCTCGGCGGCGTTGTATCTCGACGGCCAGCTGCACATCATCTCCGCCGGCGACAGCCCCATCTACGTCATCCGTCCGGACGGATTCGAGCAGTACAGCGGACGCATGGGCGGTTTGATCCGACTGGGCGTCTCCAAGGCCATCGGCTCCGAATCCACCCTGTCCGTTTTTCAGACCTCCGTTGATCTGTCGCCCGCCGACCGTTTGGTCTGTTGCACCGACGGCGTCAGCGACAACCTGCTGGGCGACGAGTTGATGGAAATCGTGCGGGGCTCCGCGGACGCCGAGGAGGCGTCGGGACGGGTCAAGGAGCTGGTTGACCGGCACATCGAACAGGGGCGCGATATCCGGTTCCGCGGCGGCAGGTTCCGCCACGACGACGAGACTGCGATCTTCCGCTTTTTCGCGGAAAGCTAGCCGGCACGATCCGGTCGATTCGCATCTCTGATCGCCCGCGGCCGGCGAATAGCGATCGTCGCAGGGCAGTAAAATTCCGCGTGTGTTAGACTGTTCGGCAGTTTGACGCAGGTTGGCCTCGATAATTTCCAGTCCCGGTTCTGAGGGATGTTTGCGCCGGGGCGGGCCTCAAGGAGTACACAATTGGGCAAGATTAAGGTTGCCATCATCGGCGTGGGCAACTGCGCGTCTTCGCTGGTCCAGGGCATCCACAAATACGTTGAGGTACCGGACGACGATCCGATCCCCGGCGTGATGCACAATCGCGTCGGAGACTATCGCATCGAAGATATCGAAGTCGTTGCCGCTTTCGACATCGATCGCAACAAGGTCGGGAAAGATCTGTCTGAAGCCATTTTCACCGAGCCCAACAACACCATCAAGTTCGCCGAGGTTCCCCATCTTGGGGTACCCGTCGAGCGAGGAATGACCCACGACGGCATTGGCCGTTATCTCTCCGACCTGGTGGTGAAGTCGCCGCACAGCACCGCCGACATCTCGGGTATCCTGCGCGAACGCGAAGTTGACGTGGTGATCAACTACCTGCCCGTGGGCAGCGAGATGGCAACCAAGTGGTACGTCGAGCAAATCCTCGACGCGCGCTGCGCCATGATCAACTGCATCCCCGTTTTCATCGCTCGCGAAGAGTACTGGCGCAACCGTTTCGAGGAACGCGGCGTGCCCATCATCGGGGATGACATCAAGTCCCAGGTCGGCGCGACCATCGTTCACCGCGTGCTGACCCGCCTGATGGAAAATCGCGGGGCCGAGATCGACAACACTTACCAGTTGAATTTTGGCGGCAACACCGACTTTCTCAACATGCTGGAGCGCGAGCGCCTGGTCTCCAAGAAGATCTCCAAGACCGGCTCCGTCACCAGCCAGATGCAGGAAGAGCCCGACGCGGACACCATACACATCGGCCCCAGCGACCATGTGCCGTGGCTGCAGGACCGCAAGTGGTGTTACATCCACATCGACGGCAAGGTCTTCGGCGGCGCTCCGGTGAAGATGGAGGTCAAGCTGGAGGTCTGGGACAGCCCCAACTCCGCCGGTGTGGTGGTGGACGCCATCCGGTGCGCCAAGCTGGCCCTCGATCGTGGTCAGGGCGGCGCGGTGTACGCCCCTTCCGCCTACTTCATGAAGAGCCCGCCCGTCCAGTATTCCGACGCCGAGGCGCACGACATGGTCGAGGCATTCATCGCCGAGCCGGCGGTCGCCAGCGTGCAGGTCAAGCACGGCGACGGAGAAGAATAGCCGGCGTCAGGTCCCTGCATTGGTGCTCCGGGGTCGACTGAGGGGAGCGGGCTATGAAAGTAGCCATGGTCTCCCCTTACGATTTCGCGTGGCCCGGAGGCGTCAACGCCCACGTCACCCAACTGTCCGCCGAACTGCGGCAGCGGGGGCACGAGGTCACCATCATTGCGCCGGGCACGCCCACGCATCCTGCGGAACAATGCGGACTCCCCGACAATTTCATCCCCATGGGCCGGTCGGTTCCTCTGTCAGCGGGCGGTTCTACGGCACGGGTAACCCTTTCGTGGTGGCTGTGGCCGCAGGTCAGGCGCCTCATAGCCCGGGAGCGGTTTGATCTGGTCCACGTGCACGAACCGCTGGCGCCCCTGTTGCCGTTGATGTTCCTGCAGCATTCCAACGCCGTGAACGTGGGCACCTTCCACGCATTCTCGGATGGGCAACGGTTGTACCGTTGGTCACGGTACGCCCTCCGCACTTGGCACCGGCGCCTGCATGGACGGATCGCCGTTTCCGAAGCGGCGCGGACTTTCGTCGCCCCGCATTTCCCGCAACGCCCCTATCGGGTGATCCCAAACGGCATCGACTTCCGGCGCTTCGCCGATGCCACTGCGCTGCCTGAATTGCGGGACGGCAGGAAAAACATCCTGTTCGTGGGGCGCAAGGACGAACGGAAGGGCTTGCGCTATCTGCTGGAAGCCTTCGCCCTGTTGCTCGAAAGCCGCCGCGACCTGCGGCTGCTAGTCGTGGGGCCCGGTCAACCGGACCCGGTCTGCGCGTCATTGATCGAGGAGATTAACCGGCACGGCAGCGATATGGCCCGACTGGTCGGAGCCGTGTCAGATGAAGACCTGCCTCGTTATTACGCCAGCGCCGACGTTTTTTGCAGCCCGGCCACGGGCGGGGAGAGTTTCGGGATTGTGCTGTTGGAGGCCATGGCTGCCGGCGCTCCCGTGGTTGCGTCAAACATCAACGGCTATCGCGACGTGGTGACCCATCAACTCAATGGGTTGCTGGCGCCGCCCCGGGAGTCGACAAGCATAGCCGCTGCCATCGCCGGGGTAATCGACCATCCCGGGCTGGCCCAACGATTGTCCGATGCTGGCAGGCAGGTGGCTCAGCATCATCGCTGGCAGAGGGTCGCTTCGGAAATCGAAGATTATTACCAACATTGCATGGAGGAGGCCAACCACGGTGGCAATGCCCGGTAGAGAAGAGCTGCGCGCGGCAATGCTGCGCTACGTCGAGTTGCCCGGAGCGCGGGCGCTCCATGCCGTTGGACTGACCCCCAATGCGATCACCATCTTCGGTTTCGCGGTGTGCGCGGCCGGCGCCGTTCTGGTGGCTCTGGGATGGCCCCTGTTCGGTGGGATCGTGTTCCTGGCCGGAAGCGTTCTGGACCTGTTCGACGGCGGACTCGCTCGCCTCACCGGCCGAGCGTCCCCCTTTGGCGCCCTGCTCGATTCCGTTTTCGATAGATTGGGCGAGGCGGCGCTGTTTGTAGGGTTGGGGCTGTACTACCTGCTGGCGGATCTTTCCCCTCCCGAGATGATCCTCAGCATCCTGTCGGTCCTTTTGGGCTTGGTGTTTTCCCAGGGCGTCTCCTACCTGCGCGCCCGTGGTGAGGGGCTCGGCGCGTTCACCCGCTCCGGCATCATGACCCGGACCGAGCGCGTGGCTATCCTGGGCATCGGGCTGATCGCCGAAGGGCTGGCCCCCGTCCCGATCATGGTGTGGGTGCTGTGGGTCATCGCCGCCGTGTCCTGCTTCACCCTCTTCCAGCGGATGTTCACCATTCGGGGGATACTGGAGCGCCAGGGCGAGGAAAACGGTTAGCCGTGGTAACATGGCGACCACGTTTACGGCTGGAGGTACTCAATATGGCGTCACATTCCATGGGGCTGTCGCTGCACGACGCTGCGCGGCAGGTGGGAGTTCCCTTTACGGTGGAGAACGATCCGGAGGACCGGTACGTCAAGGTCAACGGTCTCAACCTTCACTACCTGGAATGGGGCGATCCGGGCTCGCCGACGATCATGATGCTGCACGGCATTCAGCAGCAGGCCCACAGCTGGGACTTCATCAGCCTGCCGCTGTCCGTCGACTACCACATAATCGCCGTGGACCAGCGCGGCCACGGCGACAGTGACTGGTCACCCGACGAGGATTATTCCACCGACGCCTACGTGGGCGACGTCGAGGCGTTGGTGTCCGCCATGGGGCTCCAGGATTTTCACCTGATGGGCCACTCCATGGGTGGGCGCAACAGCCTGGCCTGGGCTTCGGGCCGCCCCGGGACGTTGAAATCGTTGACCATCGTCGACACCGGCCCCGAGACCCAGCGACGCGGCTCCAACCGCATCCAGCGGTTCCGCGAACTTCCCGATGAGTTGGACACCCTGGAGGAATTCGCCGCGCGCGTCATGGAGTACACCGGTCGCTCCCGGGAACAGACCCTGGGCGCGCTGAAGTACAGCATCCGCCAGCGCGAGGACGGGAAGTGGACGTGGAAGTACGACAAGGTCATCCGCCGCCGCGGCTTCCGCGCCCCGGCGTGGACCCCTGAACAGCTCTGGGACGGCTGGCGCAAGATCGATTGCCCGGCCCTGGTGGTGCGCGGCGCCCGCAGCGACATTTTCGCCGACGAGACCATGATGCGCATGGCTGCTGAGCATCCCGACTGCACCACGGTAACCGTTGAAAACGCCGGCCACCTGGTCCAGGGGGATAACCCCCCCGACTTCCTCAAAGCCGTGAAGGGCCTGTTGGGCCGGTTCTCTTAGTGCGTGCCCAGCACTGAGCAATGACGGGGGCGGTCCAACGGCCGCCCCCGCTTTAGTGAGCTTGGTATACGCGCCGACGGGAGTATGCGACAGGCTCCGTGGGACACGTGGCGTATAATGTCAATCGCAGAACTACGCTTGACCGAGCAAGTACAAGCAAGGGTGTGCCATGACCGCCGACACCTTCACCAGGATCGACCGGGCTCCGGGCCGCTTCCGGCTGCCGGACCCGCCCCAACGCGAGCCCGACGAAATGACCCAGTACGACCAACTGTTCAAGCGTGGCAAGTCCCGCGATCTGGCCATCCACTTGGGCAACTCGGGGACCACCCTGGTCGAAGCTGACCGCTGGATTGTGCCCGACGCCAGTTTCGATAAGCGCCGGGCTCGGTATCCCGACCTGCTGGTTGCCTTTGACGTCTCCCCGGCCGATTACGAGGCCAGCAACGGGTACATCGTATCGGAGCAGGGCAAGCCGCCGGATTTCGTGCTGGAAGTGGCGTCGGAGAGCACGGCGGAGGTTGACCTGAACGAGAAGCGAGACTACTACGCTATGGTTGGCGTGCTGGAGTACTGGCGGTTTGACAAGACCGGAGAACACTACGGGGCGCGGCTGTATGGCGAGCGGCTGGTGGACGGAGTCTACCAGCCCATACCCGTAGATGAACTGCCCGGCGGGGATTTGCAGGGGCACAGCGCAGCCCTGGAGGTGAACCTGCGTTGCGAGGGCGAAGAGTTGGCGTTTTACGATCCGGCGACGGGCGGGCCGATAATGACTTACGAGGCCCAGCAAGCACGGGCCGACGCCGCCGAAGCCCAGCGCGACGCCGAGCGGCAAGCCCGGAACGCCGCTGAAGCCCGCGCCGCCACCGCCGAAGCCCAGCGCGACGCCGAGCAGGCCCGGGTCCGGGAGCTGGAGGAGCTACTGCTCCGACAACAATCTGGCCCGTAGCGGAAGACTTAACGTGTGCTGATACGTACCCTTGCCAGGGTAATCAACCCGCGGAGATGGCTGTTACTAGAACCCCAGGATGCGCGGCAATGCTTCTCCCAGGGCGTATCCCAGCGCGGCCGAGGCTGCGCCGATGCCCAGTATCTCGAGCCCCTGCAAAATGGGTGACTTGCTCACCACTCTGCCCTTCGCCAACCCCAGGACGAAAAGTCCAACCAACGACAGAGTCACCGACAGGCCGATGGCAAACGGGCCCACGGCCAGGAAAAGGAAAGGGATGATCGGGATTATCGCGGAGCCCCCGAAGGAAACGCACATTGCCAGCGCGTCCTTCAGCGGACTGCCGCCAAAGTCCGGGCTGATGCCCAGTTTCTTTTCCAATAGCGTGTTCAACCAGAGGTTTTGGTTGCTGGCGATTTCGTTGGCGAGATGCACCGCGTTTTCGTAAGTGTTGCCCTCTCGCTGGAACAGGATTACGAGCTCCGCCAGCTGCTCCGCCGGGTTTTCCTCCAGTTCGCGGACTTGGTTGGCGATAGCCGCTTCGCGGACGTCCTCTTCGGCGCGCGAGCCCAGATAGGCGCCGGCTGCCATGCTGATCATGCCGGCGGCCGCGGCGGCGAACCCTGCCACCAGGACGGTTCCGGCGGTTCCGACGGCGATGGCCAGAGACGTCGTTACGGCCAGAGTGCTGATAATCCCGTCCTGCGCGCCGAACACCACCTCCCGCAGGCGTCCCAGGTTGGCGACGCGGAAAGGCTCCTTGTCCAGCGCCAGGGCAGCGTCAACGTATGTTTGCAGGTCGATTGGGAGCGCCGGCCTCTCGGCGGACGTTTCCAATAAATCCGCGTCGGTCGCTGCCGGCGACGGAGTCGAGATCAGGAAATCGGGTTCAGCCGGAGCGCCGTTCGGGCTGTCGATTTGCAGACGGGCCAGGGCATCGGAAAAGGCGATTTGGTGTTCCTTTTCCTCCTCCATAGCCGCTGTCAGGATGTCAACGGCGTCGGAACGGCCGTCACTCATGGCATCGTTAATCATGCGCGGGTAGGTGCGCGTGTACTCCCGCGTTTCACCGGCGATGACGTTGGCCAGGTTGACCGCCGTGGTGTCGATGGCACCCGATATGGCAAGGTATTCCAAACCGTGCTGGGTTTCGGCCCGGGCGACCTCCTCGAAGACCTCGGCAACTTCAGGGTATCCGTCTTCGCGAGCCTTGTTGGCGTAGGCGGTGTACGTGAGGTTCGCGATGGCTTCGGCCACGATGGCCTGCCAGAGGTTGCGGTCGGTCGCGGACACTCCGACGACAGCAGGCGGGGAATATGACATGGTTCCTTCCAGGTTTCCGGTATGGATCAACTCGCAGGGAGCGCGACGGACTTAGCCCACGCAGTCGACAGCGTGCCGTCCCAACCGCGAATTTCGATCTGTTTTAGAGGCGGGGAGAAGCGTGGTGGGCGATAACCAGCCAGTCATCGCCGGATCTAACGAATATATTCGTGGCCAGGACGCCGAATCCCTGGGCCTGCCCTTCGACCACGCTGGTGATGCTCTCGATGCAGGTGACGAAACCGCAGTTGCCTTCCAGGGCGATGTTTACGTAATGAATGTTGAAGTGCATCAACGCCGCGCCGTTGAAGATGCCCTGCCATGACCGGCGGATTTCCGGCCAGCCCACTATCGGCTGCCAGCCGGGATGTACGCAAAGCGCCCGGTCAGACTGCTCCCAAACGGCGTCCATCCGGGCCATGTCCAGTGACCCGAAGGCGTCGTAGAAGCGCTGGTTGGCGTCCCGTAGGGACAGAATGCTGGCGTCGTCAGGAAGCATTATGGGCGCAACTGCTCAGTGCTTTGGGATGTCAGGCCAGCAGCCTGCTGGCGAAATCGTCAATCTGGCGCAGGGCCTGGTCCCTAGGGGCGCTTTCGGCGAAGACCATGGCGCGGGTTGCGCCGGCCTCTTCATACGCCTTCAGTATCTCCGGGTCGGCGGGCTGGCCGAACACCGACACCTCGATCTCGTGGGGATCCCGCCCGGCTTCCAGGGCCAGGCGGACTATTTCCTCACGCCTCTCTTTCAACTGCTCCGGCGAGATGCGATTGGGCATCCAGCCGTCGCCCCAGGCCACCACCCGGCGCGCCACGTTGGGAGCGTTCCCGCCGATGAGCACCGGAGGATGCGGCTTCTGTACCGGCTTGGGTGACGAGTAGATCGGCGGAAAATCGACGTGCCGGCCGTGATACTCGCCGGTCTCCTTGGTCCACAGTTCCTTCATGGCTTCAATGGACTCGCGGGTGTAGCCGATGCGCTGCGAGAACTCGATGCCGAAGAGCTCAGTTTCCTCGCGCAGCCAGCCGGTGCCGATGCCGAAGAGGAACCGCCCGTTGCTCAGGTAGTCCAGCGTGGCGATCTCCTTGGCCAGCAGGATCGGGTTGCGCTCGGGCACCAGGCAGATTCCCGTGCCCAGCTTCAGCGTCGACGTTACCGCGGAGGCCCGTCCCAAGGCAACGAACGGGTCCACGCACTCGTAGTACATCTGCGGGATGACACCGTCGGGGGAGCCGGGCCACGGGGTCTTGGGGCCGGCCGGTATCGCCGGATGCTCCGGCACCCACAACGACTCGAAACCATGCGCCTCGCATGCCTGAGCCAACTCGGCGATGTCGATGGACGACTGGGTGACGAACATTGCGATGCCGATATTCATGAAACTATCCTCGGGTTCAGGCGGGTTATGGGAAAACCCTTTGCAGTCATTATAACGTAGGGGCGAATAATCATTCGCCCCTGCTGCGGTTGCGGTTGTCAGCCGGCCCTATGCGTGGGGTGAGAAGCTGGCAGGAACCAGGACCTTGGTCTCCTGGTTGACCAGGAATTCCCGCGTTGGCGGGGGCCAGTGCGGCGTGGCGGACGCTTCGGCGCGTATCTTGTCGCGTTCGGCCAGGTCCTTGTAGGGCCAGATGTGGACCCACTTGTTCAGGCCGCCGATGTCGCTGTACATGCCAGCCGCCAGCGGAGAGAACTTTTCGCGATGCTCTATGGCGGCGCCCCAGATGTCCAGCACCTTGGGCATGGCGCCGTTCTGGTACTCGTAAATCCGCATCTCGTACACGTTGCCCTGCTTCTGTCCGCCGCCCATGGGCCGCATGAAAGGAGCGGGATTGAAGATCTCCGACTCCATGTGCAGGATGGTGCCCTGGCTGTCCGGCGGCCAGTTGGGGTCCTTGCCGGCCTCGGCGCGGACTGCGTTGCGCTCGTCCAGGCTCTCGTAGGGCCAGATGTGGATCACCTGGTTCAGCGGGCCGATCTCAGTGTGGAAGAATGCAGCCAGCTTGGAGTACTTCTCCCGGTGGGGCAGCGCCTTCTCGAAAGCTTCCTCGAAGATAGGCACACCGCCGGGCTTGAGGTCGTAAGTGCGGACTTCGTAAATCATCAGCCGTTACTCCTGGTAAGCGGGGGTCTTGGTCAATAAGTTCGTCGACCGGAACGGCCGGGCGACGTGCGGAGTCTAGCAGACCCCCGGAATCCGGGCAACCGAGCCGCCGATGATATAATCGCGCTGCTGAGTGTTTTCTGACGCAAATTACGAACAAAAATGGGAGGTTTTGCACCATGGGCGCAACTGAAATGGTGGCAAAGTGGATCGTGGAAACGACGTATGAGGACATTCCGCCGGACGCCATCCGGGTTGCCAACGAGTCCTGCTTCGATCTGGTTGGGGTGATCCTCGCCGGTTCCACGCAGAAGGTGGGCGACATCATCCGCAGTTACGCTGGCGACCTCGGTGGCAACGAAGAGGCCACCGTCCTCGCCACCGGCGAGCGCACCTCCGCGGTGAACGCTGCCCTGGTCAACGGCACCATGGGGCACGCCCTGGACTACGATGACTTCGGCGGCTTCGGCCACCCCACGGTCGCCATCTTCCCGGCTCTGCTGGCCCTGGGCGAGACCATCGGCGCCACCGGCCGAGACTTGATGGAAGCCTACGTGGTGGGCTGCGAGGTCGGCTTGGCCGTGGACTACGCCACGCACTACCACACCCAGCAGATGCACCGGGGATTTCACAGCACGGCCATTCTAGGTCGCCTGGCGGCGGCCGCCGCCTGCGCCAAGCTGCTCAAGCTGGACGAGCAGCAGACCACCATGGCCCTCGGCATGGCCGGCTCCATGGCCAGCGGCGTCATCCACAACTTTGGCACCATGACCAAGCCCCTGCATGCCGGCATGACCTGCCGCGACGGCGTCATGGCCGCCCAGTTGGCGCAGCGAGGTTTCACTGCCGGCGACCAGATCCTGGAGCACCCGATGGGCTTCACCACTACCGTCATCGGCGACGAGCATACGAACTTGGAGGAAGCCGCTGATAAGCTGGGCAAACCGTTCCGTGTGCAGGATGCCCTGATGATCAAGAAGTACCCGTCCTGCGGCGGCAACCACGCTATGCTGGACAGCGTGTTCGGCCTCAT
Source organism: Chloroflexota bacterium (assembly GCA_028873965.1). Lineage (GTDB taxonomy): Bacteria > Chloroflexota > Dehalococcoidia > Lucifugimonadales > UBA3495 > Bin87. Next base: position 129,581 of record JAPPMU010000062.1, on the reverse strand, counting down.
GCGGGAGTACGAGTTCGGCTACGAGGACGTGGCCAACGCCGAGATCGTCCAGTCCTACGCCTCGACGGTCATGCTCTACGAGGAGCCCGAAACCGACCTGAAGGGCAAGTTCAGCGCCAAGTACAACATGGCCGCCGCCCTGTTGGACGGTCAAATCGGCATCGACACCTTCACCGATGAAAAGATCGTCGATCCCGACGTCGTGGACATGATGGACCGGGTCAACATCCGCGTCCAGTCCAAGTTTGAACGGGGCGGCGGCACCGTATCCAAGGGCGTGCCCATCCGCGTCACGTTGAAAGACGGCCGTGTCCTGGAGCACGAAACGCCGCGCGGAGCCATCCTGGGCAGCCAAGCCAACCCCTGGGGGATGGACAACATCGCCGGAAAGTTCCGCGACAACGTTGGGCTTGTGCTGTCCGATGACCGCGTGGACGCCGCGGTCCAGCAGTGGCAGGACGTGACCCAGGTGGGCGACGTGGGCGAGGCGATCCGAGGCACGCTGGTGCGGTAGAGCATCTTTGCGGGCTGGCCGTCTATAATTGATTAACGTGACGGTCAGCCCCGGTTTTGCTGGATGCTGTTGCCGCACGAGGAGGGTTAAGATGGCGCTGACCTCAAAAGCTGCGGTTATGTTGGCGGTGTTCGTCGCCGGCGTTTGGTTGGTGCTGATTGGTTTGATGGGAACTATCACCGCGGACTGCCCACAACCTATCGTCCGGTTCCCTGAGGAGCAGATGCACTGCACCGCATTCACTGTGGTTACCGCACTGGGTACGCTGTCGGTGCTGGCCGGGGCAGCCGGAGCTCCGGCGATAGCGCTGTATGCGGATATACGCAAGGGCAAAAAATCTGACACAGGCGTATGATCTTCCAGCGAGTAATTTGGGTAATTCACCTCGCTCTTTTTCTGGTATTCGGCGTTGCTGCCGCCGTTGCTCTATGGTCGTGGCGCAGTTCCGGCGAATTGGACGGCATGATTGTTGCGGCCACGGTCGCTGCATTCGCAGCCACGACGAGCGCGTTCGTGGAACGGATATTCCCAAAGGACGGCTGACGCTGACCGTGCGGGCGGGAAGCGCCAACGAGTATATGGAATAGCGAAAGGGAGGCCGCGCGGCCTCCCCCTGCGATGGTGCGAACCTGAGGCAGATTCAGTTGCGCATAATCGCATTCGCCACTTCCTGGCGAAAATTTGCCGCGCGCTGCTCGCGGATTGTGTCGTCCGCAATTTGTGCACACTGCGCTCCCATAAAATCGCCGCGGCGCCCGTTCACCGGCGGTGCCAGTGCTTCGATGAGCACTGACTCCAAAATGTTGATAAGGTGGGCACCGTCCAATTCTCTGGGCATGGGAAGCAGTGTGCCGTCTTCGGAGATCTCACGAAATCCGAACCATGAAAACCGATCCCACCGGACGCTCTTGTGATCACTGGAATGATTCTTCAACCTTCCGTAGAGGCTGTCAGTCGTCCGTCCGACATAGGCGGTTGAAAGCCCATTGTGCAATATGTAGATGCCCATTTGGTCGGCGAAATTCACCGGATTTTGGCTGCCTGGGGGAAGGCCCAACAGGCGGCGGCGTGACCAATTGACTTCGCCTTTATCCCAAAACAGGCCAAAAGCGGCAACCCTGACGATGTGTTCAGGATCATCATTAGGCTCTTCCTCGTCATCGAGGTCCTCTACTGGAGGCGTGTCCAGCTCTGTCTCTGAGCCAGCGAGGGCAAAAATCCCACGGCCAACTTTGGAGACTCTGGCGTCATACCATTGATGTTCCGGTTTGACCATGGAGTTCAAGTAGGCGCTGACCGTATTGGCGGGCGTCGCTCCGGTAAGGGACCTCAGGCCACGCTCGCCAATGATGCGCGTGATTTCATCGTACTTCAGCGGAATGCCGGCACCCTCCAGAACCGTGAAGATGGCCTCCTGCCAGCCCATTTCTCTCTGCGTTGTCATCGCCCATATCCTCCCTGGATTTGCGGTGAGCTTCGCCTACCCCACTGTGCGTGTCAAGCATTATGTACATCAAAAACCAACGGGCGGCCGATCGGACGCCCCGCGCGTCGTTCCAATTTCCCTATCTTAATCGTCGTCCATCTCCGGCATGAGAACGAATTCGGGGTAGGATTCCATGCCCAACTCGGCGGCGTCCTGGCCGATGCGCTCCGTGTTTTCCGTGACGCGCAGGCCGATGGTCTTCGAGATGGCGAACCATACCACCCAGGAGAGGCCGAAGACGAACACGCCCACCGACGCTATGCCGGCCAGTTGCGACAGGATGTTGCCGCCAGACGCGATGCAAACCGCGATGGTTCCCCAGACGCCGGCGAACAGGTGAACCGGCACCGCGCCCACCACGTCGTCAACCTTCACGACCTCCAGCAGCTTGATGCCGGCCGTGCAGATCACCGCGCCGATGATGCCTATCAGCACCGCCCAGATGTGCGTCACGAAGTCCGGACCGGCGGTGATGGAGACCAGCCCGGCGAGACCGCCGTTCAGCCCCACCATGAGGTCGATTCGTCCGAAGAAGAGGCGCGAGACGGACAGCGCGGTTATCACCCCGGCCGCGGCCGCCAGGTTGGTGTTGATCAGCACAACGCTCATCGCCACCGCGTCGGCGGCTGTGCCCAGCGCGAGCTGAGATCCTCCGTTGAACCCGAACCAACCCAGCCACAGGATGAACACGCCCAGCGTCACCAGCACCACGTTGGACGGCGGCGTCGCGCGTACCGCCCCGTCGCTGCGAAACTTGCCCAGCCTTGGACCCACTACGAGTATGCCGGCCAGCGCTGCCCACCCTCCGGTGCTGTGTACGATGGTCGAGCCGGCAAAGTCCTGGAACCCCATGTCCGCCAGCCAGCCGCCGCCCCAGGTCCACGCGCCGACTATCGGGTAGATGAACGCTGTGATCAGTAGGGTGAACAGGAAGAAGCTCCACATCTTCACGCGCTCGGCCATCGCGCCGGAGATGATGGAAGCGGTGGTCGCCACGAACACCATCTGGAAGAACCAGTCGGACATCACCGAGTAGCCGTTGTCGATCACGGCTGCCAGCGCCGATTCGTCTCCACCGAGCAGGGCGATCTCGTCGGCCGACGGGCCGTACAGCGGCCACACCACCGTGCCGATTACCGTCTGCACGTTGTTGTACATCAGGTTGTAGCCGATGAAGAAGAAGGCCAGCCCGGCAATGGAGTAGATGCCGATGTTCTTCAGGCAGATCATCGACGCGTTCTTGGTCCGCACCGAGCCGGCTTCCAGCATTGTGAACCCGGCGCACATCCACATCACCAGCGCGCCCCAGATCAGGAACGCAAACGTATTCAGGACAAACTGCGTCTCGCCGTCGACGCCCGCCGCGTGCGCCGCGTGCGGCCAGGCGATAAACGCCAGGGCAGGCAGAATCAGCGCTGCCGCAATCGCAATGAGACGGTATCTCGAATTCGCCAAGGCAGATATCAATCGCATCAGTATGCTCCGTTTTTGAGCGTCAAGCCCGCCGCGTTACAAAAATGCGCTGCTGTTTATTGGGTGCAGCCCGAATCTATATTTGGGCCCACGCCAAATGCCAATCGCAATGGCATAGGTAACCCGCTCTCCCGATGTCGGGAGAAAAATCCTGGTTATGAGCGCCGCGTCCCCCGGCTGGGAACGCAGCTTACGGTTCCAATCGAATGGAATCCCCGATCTTGATATCCCCGCCTTGCAATACGACGGTCAATATGCCGCGCTTGCCGAAGATCTCCTTCTGCAATCCCGGTATCAGCGCATCCATCTTCTGGCAAGGCTCGCAGTCGCCCGTCACCTCCAGGGTGACGTGGTTATCCGGGTCGCCGATGAAAAAGACGTGGCCCTGGCGGGCTACCGAGAGGTCCATCCCGGTGACGGTGATGTTTTCCTTTATCTGCCCCGGCTCCAGTCCGTAGTGGTCGAGTGTTTCTTTATCCATAACCAGGACTTGCCGGAGATTGCGCGGGTTGCGGCTGCGGTCTCCCTCGATTCCTTCCGCTGAAATTGCCCGGGCCTCTTGCACCGGGTCCGACGGGGTGCCCTTCACGCGGGCGATGTGCAGGTTGACTATGGTGCCGGATTGCATGGCATGGCTCCTCGGTATCAGGCCGGGCCCGGCCTCGTATAAGCGGATGGTGAACCAACCGGATTTTAGGATATGGCCGGGCCGTTGGCAAACGGCGGTTTTGCGACTTGTCCGAACCATTGGGTAGAATGCACTCCAATCCGATCGCCCCGAAGTTTTCCGGGGCGCAGTGAGGCGTTTGAAATGGCTTACGAGTTCATCAAGACCGAAGTCGTGGACGGTGTGTTGGTAATGACCATGCACGACCCGCCCACGCGCAACGCGCTGGGTCCCGACATGGCCGCCGAGATGTTCGAGCGGCTGGACGAGTTCGAAAACAACCCGGAGGAGCGTGTGCTGCTGCTCACCGGCACGGAGCCGTCCTTCTGCTCCGGCGCCAACGTGCGCGGTTTCCGCCAGCGCATCGAAGAGCGCGAGGGGCAGGCGGAGCCGGAGCCTCTGACCTGGGGCAAGATGGAGTACATGAAGGGTCGCCGCAGTAATCCCGAGGGCGGGCCCCGTGTCAACTTCGTGCCGCTGCGCATCCACGATTTGCAGAAACCGTCCATCGCGGTGGTCAACGGCCCGGCGGCCGGGGTCGGCTGCGGTCTCGCCCTGTCCTGCGACATCCGGGTGGTCGGCGACAGCGGACGACTGTCGGAGCGTTTTGTGCTCAACGGCCTGATACCCGGCGACGGCAGCTGCTGGCAGTTGCCCAAATTGATCGGCGTCAGCAACACCCTGCTCCTCCAGTACACCGGGGACTGGATGGGCGGTGAGGACGCGGTGCGCATCGGCCTGGCCAGCAAGTGCTTCCCCGACGACCAGCTGATGGAAGGCGCCATGGAGCTGGCTACCCGCATCGCCAAGGGGCCTACCGTCGCCCATTCGCTGACCAAGTACCTGGTGCACGAGAGCATGGACCTCAACTTCCAGGAGGCGCTGGAGTTGGCTTCGGCGGCCCAGGAGCACGTCCGCCGCACCGAGGACCACAAGATCGCCGTGCAATGGTTCCTGGACAAGAACCGCGGCATGCCTCCCTTCGTGGGCCGCTGATCTCCCTTGTCCATCATTCCACCTGGTTCCGTCATTCTGCCCTTTTCCGTCATTCCGCCCTTTTCCGTCATTCCGGCGGAAGCCGGAATCCAGAGTCCTCCACGAAAAATCGTCACTTTGCCCTTGACGTCAGGGGCTTCAGGGGATATAGTGTCTTCCCACTGACCGAGACGCGGGTGCCCTCTAGCGAGGGTTCTCGGCCACCGGCGAAACCGCCGTCGAGGCAGCATCCGGTCGGTGACCTTAACAACTGAATAGGAAATTTGAACTGTAAGAACCGAGTCTTAGGAATTTGAAGTTCCTAGCGTGGGTCAAATTTTAAAGGGCTTACGGTGGATGCCTTGGGACCAAGGGCCGAAGAAGGACGCGGTAAGGCTGCGAAAAGCCTCGATGAGCCGTCTAACAGGCGTAATCGGGGATCTCCGAATTGGGTAACCTGTTCCGGCGTTGAGTCGGTCCACCCGCATTGCGGGAGGTAAGTGGGGGAACTGAAACATCTAAGTACCCCGAGGAAAAGAAATCAACCGAGATTCCCTTAGTAGTGGCGAACGAACGGGGAACAGCCCAAACCGCAGCGACCTAACGGCATGAGGGCCTATGTCGTTGCGGGGTTACAGGACGCCTCTGGGGCCGCCTCATCAGGCTCCGGGGAGTTACAAATTTCATCTCTAGCCGAAGGACCCTGGGAAGGGCCGCCATAGACGGTGACAGCCCGGTAGGCGAAAGGGATGGAACTCCCGAGGCTGATCCTAAGTACCATGGGGCACGTGAAACCCTGTGGGAAGTTGGGGGGACCACCCTCCAAGGCTAAATACCCTTGGTCACCGATAGCGCACCAGTACCGTGAGGGAAAGGTGAAAAGAACCCCTGGCGGGGAGTGAAATAGACCTGAAACCGTAAGCCTACAGAAGGTCGGAGTCCGCTTTTGCGGATGACGGCGTGCCTATTGAAGAATGATCCGGGGACTTACTGTATGGAGCGAGGTTAAGGGACTGTAGTTCCGGAGCCGCAGCGAAAGCGAGTCTGAACAGGGCGACCAGTTCCATGTAGTAGACCCGAAACCGAGTGAGCTACCCATGGCCAGATTGAAGGTTCGTTAACGCGAACTGAAGGATCGAACTCGTGGCTAGTACAAAAGCCTGGGATGAGCTGTGGGTAGAGGTGAAATGCTAATCGAACTCGGAAATAGCTGGTTCTCCCCGAAATGCATTTAGGTGCAGCCTCGGGAACTAGGAGGACGGAGGTAGGGCACTGAATGGGCTAGGGGGCGTGAGCTTACCAAACTCAATCAAACCACCAATGCCGTTCTGCCGATACCCGGGAGTGAGACAGTCACAGATAAGTGCGATTGTCAAAAGGGAAACAGCCCAGACCACCGGCTAAGGCCCCCAAGCGCAGACTAAGTGGGAAACGAGGTAGGGTTCCCAAAACAGCCAGGAGGTTGGCTTAGAAGCAGCCACCCTTTAAAGAGTGCGTAATAGCTCACTGGTCGAGGGATCCTGCGCGGAAAATGTAACGGGGCTTAAGTCTGTCGCCGAAGCCGTGGATGTACAGGTATCAGTACCTGGGCATGGTAGGGGAGCGTTCCTCGGGCGAAGAAGGTAAGTCGTGAGGCTTGCTGGAGCGCGGGGAAGTGAGAATCCCGGAATGAGTAGCGTAAATCAGGGTGAGAATCCCTGACACCGAAAGCCCAAGGTTTCCTACGCAACGTTGTTCGGCGTAGGGTTAGTCGGTCCTAAGCCGTAGGCAAGCGCCGAAGGCGATGGACAGCAGGTTAATATTCCTGCACCGCCGTTGTTTCGCTTTAAAACCAAGGAGGGGTGCGGGAGGCTAGGCGGGGCGTGCCTATTGGACATGGTGCGTCCTTGCTTGTAGGCGTGCCGGGGCAGGCAAATCCACCCTGGCGTCAAGCTGAGGAGTGAGGGAATCCTAACCTACGGGACAGGAAACCCCGTTGAGGCCATACCGACAAGAAAAGCTTCGTGGTTATGGAGCCGCGGCGACCGTACCGCAAACCGCCACTGGTGGGCTGGGATAAACGTCCCTAGGTGTTCGAGCTAACCTCCGCTAAGGAACTAGACAAAAGGGCCCCGTAACTTCGGGAGAAGGGGCCCCCTGGATGGTGAAACCGCTGGCCGGTGGAGCTGTCTGGGGGCGCAGAGAAGAAGGCCGGGCGACTGTTTAACAAAAACACAGGTCTGTGCTAAGGGGAAACCCTACGTATACAGGCTGACGCCTGCCCAGTGCCGGAAGGTTAAGGGGAGGGGTGCAAGCTCCGAACTGAAGCCCCGGTGAACGGCGGCCGTAACTCTAACGGTCCTAAGGTAGCGAAGTCCCTTGTCGGGTAAGTTCCGACCCGCATGAATGGTTGAACGACTTGGCCATTGTCTCGGCGGAGGGCTCGGTGAAATTGCGGTGCCCGTGAAGACGCGGGCGACCCGCGGCAGGACAAAAAGACCCCGTGGAGCTTTACTGTAGCCTGGCATTGGGCTGGGAGCTGTCATGTGTAGGATAGGTGGGAGACTTTGAAGCCCCTACGCCAGTAGGGGTGGAGTCGCCGTTGAAATACCACCCTTGGCTGTTTTTGGTTCTAACCTCAGCAAAACTGGGGAACAGTGCTTGGTGGGCAGTTTAACTGGGGCGGTTGCCTCCTAAAAAGTAACGGAGGCGCCCAAAGGTCCTCTCAGGACGGATGGAAATCGTCCACAGAACGCATTGGCATAAGAGGGCTTGACTGCGAGACCTACAAGTCGAGCAGGGACGAAAGTCGGGCAAAGTGATCCTACGGCACCGTGTGGAAGGGCCGTGGCTTATCGGATAAAAGCTACCCCGGGGATAACAGGCTTATCTCGCCCAAGAGTTCACATCGACGGCGAGGTTTGGCACCTCGATGTCGGCTCGTCCCATCCTGGGGCTGAAGGCGGTCCCAAGGGTCCGGCTGTTCGCCGGTTAAAGGGGTACGTGAGTTGGGTTCAGAACGTCGTGAGACAGTTCGGTCTCTATCCGCCGTGGGCGCAGGAGGCTTGAGGGAACCTTTCCCTAGTACGAGAGGACCGGGAAGGACAAACCTATGGTGTTCCAGTTGTTCCGCCAGGAGCAGCGCTGGGTAGCCATGTTTGGCAGCGATAAGCGCTGAAGGCATCTAAGCGCGAAGCATCCCCCAAGATTAGGCCTCCCTCCCCGATTCAGTTCGGGGGTAAGACTGCAGCGAGACTAGCTGCTTGATAGGCCGGATGTGTAAGGCTGGTAACAGCTTCAGCAAACCGGTACTAACCAGTCGAGTGATTTGACCCACGCTAAGAGCTTCTAATTTCTCTTGGCTCGGTTCGGCGCTCATCATCAAAATCGATCGCTAAGTTCAGATTTCCTGTTCAGTTGCCAGGCGCTTCGGCGCCACATCGCGGGGTGGAGCAGTGGCAGCTCGTCGGGCTCATAACCCGAAGGTCGTTGGTTCGAGTCCAACCCCCGCTACCAATTCGCAAAAAACGAACCCCCGGAAGACCCGGGGGTTTTTGCTTTAGCACTGAACGACCCGCTCCTCAGATGACGCCCTTGCCCTCCAGCTCGCGCAGCGTCTCCCGCGTCATCCCCAGCAGGTCACCATACACCAGATCGTTGTCATAACCCACCGGCACCGAGCCGCGCCAGATTTTGCCCGGCGTCTGGGACAGCTTGGGGATTACGCCTACGCCTCGCACCGTCTTCTCCAGTTGGTCGTCGTGCCATTCGACGTGGACGTTTCGGCTGCGGTAGTGGGGGTTCTTTGCCATCTCCTGGGCGTTCATGATCCGGCTACACCCGACCTGCGCTGCGTTGAAGATGCGGACCACATCGTCCACCGTCCGGTCTTCAACCCACCCGCGCAGGATGGCGTCGAACTCGATCCCTTCGGGCGAATGGATCTCACGGCGGGCTTTGATCCATTTCTCCTCATCAGGGTCCAGTTCCAGTACGCGGCATACCCGGGCGTAAACCGCCGGTCCCACCGCGGCTACTACGACCCAACCGTCCTTCGCCTGGAAGGTGTCCCAGGGCTGGGCGTTGCCTGCCTTATTGCCCGCTCGTTCCCGAACCAATCCCAGCTCGTGGTAAGCCACTATGGTGCCCGACAGGATCCGGTGCACCGCCTCGAACTGGGCGAGGTCGATAACCTGGCCCTGTCCGGTGCGCTGCGCATGGATATACGCCGCCAATGACGACCACAGGCAGAACAGGGCGGTGATGTAGTCGGCCGTCCAGGGCACGGCTCGCGTCGGTGGTTCCGGCTCCGGGTTGCCGATCAGGTTCATCATGCCGCCGAATGCCTGCGCCGTGAAATCGTAGGAAGCCCGGTCCACGTATTCCGGGTCGCCGTCCTGCCCGTAGCCGGACACATGGCAGATGACGATGCTCGGGTTGACCTCCAACACGGCGGCATCGTCCAGACCCCACTTGTCGTAGGTGCGGGCCTTGGAGCTTTCCATCCAGATGTCGGCCCGCTGCAGCAGCTTCAGGAAAATCTCGCGCCCCTCTGCTGTGCTGAAGTCCAGCGTCGTATGGAACATGTTGCGGTGGTCCTGGATCCAGGAACTGGCCACCTGAACCCCGTTCGGAGATTCAATGGGGAACTCCGCATGCCTCCAGTCTTCGCCACCGCCGGGTCGTTCAATGTGGATCACCTCGGCGCCCATGTCGGCCGCCATCCCCGCAGCGGACGGCTCGGCGACGATAGTTCCGGTGGACAGGATGCGCACGCCCTGCAGCGCGCCGAACTGTTCAGGCACCAGTGTGGGTTCCGGTGGCCCCATTCACAGCCTCCTTTGCGAAATGAAGGCCCCAAGCGAAGGACGTGGGCGCTGTCGCCCGCAAGGTCAATGCCGGCTAAGACCGGTCAAAAATCCACCGCGCTACCTCAAATGTGAAGCCCGGCAACACGTCCTCCCCGGCGAGAGTAGCCGGGTTTTCCAGCAGTTCCGGCTCAGGCTGTCCGGCGCGGTAGATATAGACCCGGCGGTTTCGAGCGTCGATAAGCCAGCCCAGCAGAGTACCGTTTGCGTTGTAGAGCCGCATCTTGGCGTGCAGCGGCGCCAGGTTGTCGGAACTGGAACGGATCTCGATGACGAAATCTGGGCAGACCGCAATGGGTTCTCCGGCCACGTGAGTGTGGCTTTCCCAGCGGTCCGCCGATGTCCAAGCGGCATCGGGAGCAACAACACCCCCGCTTCTCGGCAGTCGATAAGCCGCAGTGGGACCGGTCGCCACTCCGCCGAAATCCATAGCCCAAAGGAACAAGGCGCTGCTGGCTGCGTTTTCGTGCATACTGCCGGGGTAGTAGGTGGGCGCCATTATTATGATCTTGCCTTCGGGGCTGAGCTCGAATTGCCACGGGCTTTGGCTGTGCCGTTTGGTGAAGGCCACGAATAGCTTTTCCAACTCGACCCCGGTTGCGGAACTGCCCAGGTCGCCGGGGTTGATAACCAGCGCGCTGTCCGGGGCGATAGTGCCTATCTCAACGGTGGTCATATCCGTGCTCCATTCCCTGCTCGGATCGACCGCGCGTCAGTCCGCTGCCGCCGCAGCGCCCGATGCTTCCAGGCGGTGCACCACCTCGTAGGTGTGGAACTCGCCCGGGCCCAGCAGGAAATCCGGCGGTCCGCCGGCGTGTGCGGAGCGGAACGCGTCGCTCCTGGTCCAGGTGTGGTGGTCCTCTTCCGTCTCCCAGTGGGTAACCACCAGGAATTCCTCGTGGTCGGGCGTCTTGTGCATCTTCCACAGCTCGAAGCTGATGAAGCCGGAATGGTCCTGCACGGAGCCGCGGGCCTTGAACATCCCTTCCAGGGTGTCGCCGTAGCCGGTCTTGACCTTGATGCGGTTGGTGGCGATGAACATGTTGCCTCCTTATGGTGGCCGAGTTGCTAGCGTCGGGCTAATCGTCGGGATTGAGGTCCGCCAACTGCGGCAGCGTCTCGGTTGCCAGGCGCTCCAGGGAACGCAGCCCCTTGGCCCGGTCGTTGCCCCAATCGTGGCAGAGCACCAGCAGCGTACCGAACCCGCCGGTGTCATCGTACAGATCGCGGATCTTCCGGGCGCATTCGTCCGGGTCGCCCACGATCCAGAAATTCTCCAGCATGTACTCCGGCGTCAACGCGGAGTTGGGCAGGTCCGGGTCGGTCTTGATGCCATCCAAGCCCCGCTGCCCGTGTCCCAGCAACGGCACGAAATACTTGTCGAACGTTTGCGCCGGCGGGCCGTTCATGACATCCGACACTGCCTGCTCGGTGGTCTCGCCGACGTAGACCTCCCGGGCGATGCGCCACTGGTTCCGGGACACTTGCCGACCCGCCGCTTGCGCCCCCTTGGAGTAGGCGTTCCAGTGCTGGGGCAGATGCGAAGTGTGCAGGAACAGCGTGCTCATGGGCCACCATCCCATCTCCCCGGCCACCTCCAGCGTCGGCGACGACGGACTGCTCCCGGCCACCGCGATGGGCGGGTGCGGCTTCTGATAGGGCCGCATGTGGTAGGCCAGCCCCATTTCCGGTCGGGCTTCCGGCACCCTGACGTTGTAATACTCGCCCTCGTGGACGAACCCTTTCGGGTCTTCCGTGGTCCACATCTTGAGAATGACGCTTGCCGCCTCGCGCATCCGGTCCCGCTGCTGTCCCGACTGCCGGTCCATGCCGAACATCTCGGAGTCGGTGGGTACGCCGCCTGATCCAATTCCGAAGAAGAACCGGCCCCGCGCCAGGTGGTCGAGCATCGCCATGCGGTGCGCGATCATGATCGGGTCGTGAAACGCCAGCAACGACACGCCGGTGCCCATAACCAGGTTCCTGGTCACCCCCAGCGCCCGGGCGATGAACAGGTCCGGAGCCGGCATGTTCTCCCACTCGGTGGTGAAGTGCTCGCCGATCCACGCCTCGGCATAACCCAACTCGTCGGCGTGGGCCATTAACTCCAAGTCCTCGTCGTAGGTATCCGCGTGCAAACGACCCGGTGGGTGCAGCGGCATGTTGAACAGCCCGAGTTTCATGCTTACGTACCCCGCTACAGCGCTTGCGCGACTTTGCCCAGCAGGCCGATGGTCTGCTCCATGTCCGCCGCCGGATCGTCGCCGGCCGTCACTGGTGTGATCAGCAATTCGGAGATTCCCATGTCCAGCATGGCTACCATGCGCTCCCCCACGGTGTCGGCATCGCCGGTGAGCACCGTGGCCTCGATCATGGCGTCGCTCCAGGTCTCTTCCGCCGCTTCGGGGTAGCCGGCGGCCGCCCACATGCGTTGGTAGAAAGGCAGGCGCGGGTAGTTGGACAGTTGCTGCTGCACCGCCAGCCGGGTTGCGTCGGCGTTGTCGCTGATGCACACCGGCGCGTGCGCGATCAGCGGCGGAGTTTCTCGCCCGGCCTGGTCGGAGCCCCGGCGCATCGCTGGTAGCGCCTTGTCCCGCAGGTACACCGCCGGGCTGACCCAGCTGATGGCGCCGTCGGCCAGCTCTCCGCACAACTCGTACGAGCCTTCCTGCAAAGCGGAGGCCATCACCGGCACGTCCACCGGCCGCGGAATGCTGGCGTGAGCCGTGTATTCCCGGCCGTCGAAATCCACTGAGCCCTCGTGCAGCAGGGCCCGCAGGATCTGCAAATACTCGCGAAGGTTGGTCAGCGGCGCGCTCAGGTTGAAGCCGAACATCGAGCGCATGGTCGGCCGGTGGCTCGGGCCCACTCCCAGGCGCAGCCGTCCGGGCGCCAGTTGGTCCAGAACCTGCACCTGTTGGGCCGCCACGATGGGATGCCTGGGGTACGTCGGGACAATGGACGTGCCGAATACGATGTTGTCCGTCTGCACGGCCGCCGCCGCGAAAAGGGTCAGGGCGTCGAGACCGGTTCCGCCGGTGGTGAGCCAGGCGGCGTGTACGCCGGCCGCCTCCGCGCGGCGCATGAGATCCAAAGAAGCTTCGGCGTTCGGCGCTCCCGCGTGGATGCCGATCCGTTTGGTGGGCATGGCGATACCTCGTTCCAGAGTTTCCGGGTTTCGCATTATCCTAACACCGGCCATGGAATTTGTAGAGGACGGGTTTGCTTTCCCGTCCTCCGCGATCAGTGGGCATGGCCTGGCGGAATCAGCCCACCCCGGGCGCGTAGTCCGTGCCGACGTGCCCCGCCGCAAGGAAACCCGCGTACTCCTCCTCTGAGTATCCCAGCAGTTCCCGGTACACGTACTCGTTGTCCTGCCCGAACATAACCGGCCCGCGTCGGATGCCCAAAGGCGTTTCCGACATCTTGTACAGCGGGCCGGGGTACAGGTGCGTCCCGCAGTCCTCCTGGTACGCCTCGCGGAAGAACTCGCGGGACTGGATGTGCGGGTCGGCAAAAGCGTCGGCCTGGTTCATCACCATTCCCGAAGGGATGCCACGCTCCTGCAGCGCGTTCATGGCCGCGTCCGGTGAGCGGGATAGTGTCCAATGCTCAATCACCGGATCGATGTCCGCCTGTCGGGCGCGCCGACCCTCCGCGCTGCCCAACTCAGGGTCGTCCTTGAGATCCGTTGCACCGATCAAGTTGCACAGCGCTTGCCACTGGTCGTTGTCGTAAACCGTAATGACCACCCACCGGTCTGGATTGTCAGGGGAAGGGGCGCACGGGTAGCAATTTTGCAGAGCCCGGGGATGGCGGTTGCCCAGTGTTCCATGGGCGCGCCCGTTCATCGCATAGTCCAGGTAATACTCACCCAGGAACGGGAACACGTTCTCCGCCTGACCCAATTCCACCAGCTGACCCTTGCCGGTCTTTTTCCGATGCCGGAGCGCGGCCAACACCGCAAATGCCCCCTGCGCTCCGCCGGCCGCGTCGGACATCAGGACGGTGGTGTTGTAGGACGGGTCGGTGTCCTCGTAGCCCCGGAGCATGGTGTGTCCCACTACGCCCTCGATGTGCACGCCGTGTGCCCGGTAATCCCGATAGGGTCCATTGCTTCCATACGCCGGCATCCGGAGCATGATGATGTCGTCCTTGACCGCGCGCAGCGACTCGTAGGAGATGCCCAGCTTGTCCATGGTCTCTGTGGGGTTGTTCTCTATCAGCACGTCGCTGATGGCCACCAGCCGGTCGAAAATCTCGCGTCCGCCGGGATCCAGCAGGTTCACGGTCATGCTCTTCTTGTTGCGGGCGTGGGAGTTGAACATGGGCGAGCGGTTGAACGGCCGTTCGCCAGGCACCCGTCCGGGCGTCCCTCCCGAGTACAAGGGCAGGTTGTCGATCTCCGCCTGGCTCAGGTGGGGCGCGGCCCCCCGCGTCAGCGGCACGAAAGTTTTGGTCGACTCGACGCGGATTACCTCCGCCCCCAGGTCGGCCAGGAAGGAACCGCAGTAGGGACCCGCCCAAACCACGGTGATCTCCAGGACGCGCAGCCCTTCCAGCGGCAAGCGAGGCACCCTAATCCCCCTCTATGTTGTCCAGTATCGCCCCGGCATTTCGGAAACCGCCGATTTCCGTGTCCGAGAAGCCAAGCTCGTGCAGCACTTCAACCGTGTGCTGCCCCAGCAATGGCGCCGTCCTACGCAGCCGCCACGGTGAGCCGTTCATGATGAAGGGCCGGCCCGGATATCTCATCTTGCCCGCCATTGGGTGGTCGCCCTCGGCAAACACCCCCCGGGCGTTGAACGACGGGTCCACGTCCAGATCCGCCATGGTGTTGATCGGCCCCGACAGCACCCGGTTCTCCTGGGCGGCGCTCCAGGCCTCAGCCTTGGTTCTCTCCAGTATCCACGGCAAGAAATGCTCCGCCTCGAATTCCTCCTGCATTTCCGCGTTGCCTTGCGAGGATGGATCCTTCCAGCGATCGGTGCTCAACTCCGGCGGGTTGCCCAACATCGCCACTGCCCGGGGGAAGTACATCCGGCTGCCGTTGATCTGGAGATACCCGTCCGAACACGGATACACCGCGTTGGGATAGCCGCCGGAGCCGCCCGAAGCCGGCCGGTGGCTGAGCTCTCCGGTATATTGGTACGCCAGCAACGCGCTTTGCCGGCGGTCAACCGACCCCAGCTGTGTTTCCAGGATGGACACGTCGATGTGCTGTCCGATGGCCTCGTCCGCGTCTGCACCGGGCCAGAAGGATCCGGCCAGCGCCGCGCCCATGGTGGCTACCGCAGCCACCGCACCGGCCTGGTACAGCCCCACGTTTCCGCCCAGCTTCAGCGGCTCCCGGTCCGCCAGGCCGGTGGAGTGCATCTCGCCGCCCATGCCGTAGAAGACGATTTCAGAACCGTGATAGTCCCGATATGGCCCCGTCTGGCCGAAGTTCGAAATGCTGGTGTAAATAATGGCCGGGTTGATGCCGCTCAGGCGTTCGTAGCCGATCCCCAGCCTGTCTGCCACTCCGGGCCGGTAGCTTTCCACGACAATATCGGCCCACAAGGCCAGCCGGTCCACGATGCCGGCGGCTTCGCGTCGCTTCAAGTCCACGACGATGCCGCGCTTGTTGGTATTGAGGTGCAGGAACTGGGCGCTCTTTTCCGGATGCGGCTCGTCGCCCGGGTACGGGCCCATGCGGCGAGAACCGTCGCCGTCGGGCAGGCGTTCCACCTTGATCACGTCTGCGCCATAGTCGGCCAGCAACTTGGTGCAGTACGGCCCCGCCACGTAGTGGGTGAAGTCCAGTACTTTGAGGCCGGTCAGGGCGCCTTCAGGCATACTCGTCATCTGTGGGTCCGTCGCGCCGGATGCGCTACCATTGCACAATTCGTGGTACTGGTCAACTTGGAAACTAGTCCGGGTCGGCGCGCGTTGTGTAAACTTGAGCCTGCGAAGAATGCGGCAGCCCGGCTCCGGCCAGCGTTGCGGGCCATTGGCGCCCCGTAGCAAGGAAACAAATGCGGACTTTTGAACTCGGCAAGATCCTCCCCTGCCCGCCTGATGAAGCGTGGCACGCGGTGATCGACTTTCCTTCCCGCACCATTCATGGACGGGCCTACCGCCGCTCCGATTTGCCCGATGGCAAGGAACCCAGGCCGGGAAATCGCATCGAGTTGCAAATTGGACGGGACAAGTTCACCAGCCTGATGATCCTTGTCCAGGAACCCGAGATGCTCAGCCACCGCACCATCGGTCCCGGCTTTTCCGTGGAGTTTTCCTATTGGGTCCGCCCCTGTTCGGACGCCGATCCGGGGTACACCTCGGACGACGATGGCAACGCCTATCTCACCGTGCAGGCCGAATACGGCGGTTGGCTGGGATCGCTGATCGCCCGGTTGCGGCCCGGCGCCTGCCGCCGTTACGTGGCCGGCGAGTTGGCTGCGATTGATTCTGGCGCCAAGTCCGTGTCTGCGGAACCTGTAGTCGACTGATGCCGGTCCGCCGGCATCTTCCACCGGAGTGAATAAATGACCAACGGCAACGGGATGCCCGACCCGCCTTCCGCGCCCCGGCGCGCCCACACCGACACCATACATGGCGACGCCCGCGTCGACCCCTGGCACTGGCTCCGGGATCAGGACGACCCGGAGACCATGCTGTACCTGCGCGCCGAGAATGAATACACCGAGGCGTTTCTGGCCCCTCTGGCCGCCTTGCAGGAGCGGATCTACGAAGAGATCCGCGGCCGTATCAAGGAGGACGACAACACCGTTCCCGAAAAGGAAGGCGACTTCTACTACTACGTCCGTTACGAGGAGGGCGGTCAGTACCCCATCTACTGCCGTCGCGTTGGCAGCCCCGATGGCCCGGAAGAAGTGCTGCTGGACGTCAACCTGCTTGCGGAAGGTCGCGATTACACCCGGGTCTCGGATTTCGAAAACAGCCCCGACCATGGCCTGGCGGCATACGGCGTGGACTTTGACGGTTCGGAGCAGTTCACCATCCGGGTGCTGGACCTGGAAACCGGAGAAACGCTGGCCGACGAGATTCCCAACACCTACTACGGCCTGGAGTGGGCCAACGACAACCGGACCATCTACTACTCGGTTCTCGACGAGCACCACCGGCCGGTCCAGGTCTATCGCCACACCCTGGGCGCGAATCCTGCCTCGGACGAATTGGTGTACCAGGAAGAGGACCCGCGGTTTTTCGTCGGCGTTGGCAAGTCCAACAGCGGCCGGTTCATATACATCGGCGCCGGCGGCAACAATATGTCCGAGTGGCGGTTTCTGGACGCCAACGATCCGGTCGCGACGCCGGTTTTGGTCGAGCCTCGGGCCACCGACTTCGAATACGACGTGATTGACCACGGGGATCGCTTCTTCATCCGCCACAATGGCAAGGGCGCGAAGGACTTCATGCTGGCCACTGCCCCGATCGCCAACCCCGGTTGGGATCATTGGTCGGATTTCATGGAGCACGAGCCCGGGCGACCCATCCGGGGCATCCAGGCGTACCGCGACCACCTGGTCGTCGCCTGTCGGCAGGAAGGTCTGCCCCAGGTCATGGTGCTCCGTCTTTCCGACGGGGACGCCCACTTCATATCCGGGGTGGACGAGGACGACTTCGCCATGTCCGCCCGTGGCGGCCGGGAATTCGACACCAGCACCCTGCGGTTCGGCTACACGTCCCTGAAGACCCCGGCGGCCGTGTACGACTACGACATGGCGACTCGGGAGCGCGTCCTGCGCAAGCAGCAGGAAATACCCTCCGGCTACGACGTCGCGCAATACGAGACCCGCCGCGTCTGGGCTGCGGCCCGTGACGGCGTGACGGTTCCCATCAGCCTGTTGAGACGCCGTGACGCCCCGGTTGACGGCAGCGCTCCGCTCTATCTCTACGGCTACGGCAGCTACGGCCTGAACATGGACGCCAACTTCAGCGTGTCCGTTTTGAGCCTGGTGGATCGCGGGTTCATTTTCGCCATTGCTCACATCCGGGGCGGCATGGAAATGGGCTGGGACTGGTACGAAAACGGCAAGCTGCTGAACAAGCGCAACACCTTCAACGACTTCATCGACTGCGCCGAGTACCTGGTCGACGAGGGGTACACCTCTGCCGGTCGCATCGCCGCCGCCGGGGGCAGCGCCGGCGGGATGCTGATGGGAGCGGTGATCAACGAACGCCCCGACCTCTTCGGCTGCGTGGCGGCACACGTTCCGTTCGTAGACGTCCTCAACACCATGCTGGACGACACTCTTCCGCTGACCACCATGGAATACAACGAATGGGGCAACCCCAACGACGAAGAGTCCTACCGCTACATGCGCACCTATTCACCCTACGACAACGTGCGCGAGCAGGACTACCCGCCCATGCTGGTAACCGCCGGCATCAGCGATCCCCGGGTGACCTACTGGGAGCCGGCCAAGTGGGTCGCCAAGCTGCGCACCATGCGCACCGACGACCGGCCCCTCCTACTCAAGACCCACATGGACTCGGGCCACGCCGGCGCCTCCGGCCGTTTCGAGCGGATCAAGGAAGTCGCTGAGGAATATGCGTTCGTCCTGCACGCCCTGGGCATGGCTGAGTAAATCCACTCAATCCGTCATTCCGGCGAAAGAACGTCACCCCGTACTTGATACGGGGCCGGAATCCAGCGTCGCCGCCCTGTCAGAGCCCGATGAACCTCCGGGCGTTCTCCCCCAGTATGCCCTCCACCTGACCCGAAGTAAGGGGCAGCGAAGCCAGATAGTCCGATTCGCTGCCCATATCGACCAGCGGATAATCGGTCCCGAAGCAGACCTTGTGCGCGCCGTGTTTGCCGATGATGGCGGTCAGGGTTTCGGCGTTGAGTTCACGAATGGACGGCGGCCAGGTCGTGTCCACCAGCACGTTCTCGTGACCCATCAACTCGCGCTCCGCCTCGTCCAGCATGTAGAACCCGCCCAGGTGCAGGGCAATTACCTTCAGCCGGGGGAACCGGCGCACGATGTTGGCGATCCGCTCCGGCGCGGCATACAGCGGCGCGTCGGCTCCCTGGTGCGGCAGGCGGCCGGCGTGGATGGACAAGGTCATGTCCTCGCCCAGTTCTTCGTACACCGGGAACCACTGGGGATCATCGGGGTAGAAACCGTTGATCACCGGGTGCATCTTGATGCCCTTGACGCCGTTGTCCCGCAGGTACCGGATCTCGCCGGCCTTATCCGGGAGGTCCGGGTGTACCGCCCCGAAAGGCACCAGGTTTTCGTCCGCGATGGAGATGAGCCAGTCGTTGGCCCTCCGCACCTGGTCGGCGCGCGCCGCCACGCCCAGCACGATGGACTTGTCCACGCCGGACGCTGCCATGTGCGCCTTGATGCCATCCACGGTGTTGGCTGAGATCGCGGCAAATCCCAGTTCCGACTCCATGTTTTCCGCCACCGCATCGGCGATCCGATCCGGCCAGATGTGAGTGTGAACGTCAACGCGCATGGCTGCCTCCGTGATAGGGGTGAACTCCGACCGTGCTATTATAATTGCCGACCTACTTCTTCCACTCTGCGGTGCGCGATGATCAGAGAAGCCATATTGGCGGCAACGGCCGGCGAATCCCTGTCCATGGATGACGCCGTCACGGTCATGCGCGAGGTGATGGAGGGCGAGGTCACCCCGGCGCAGTTGGGCTCCTACCTGACCGCCCTTGCGCTCAAGGGCGAGACGCCGGAGGAGATCGCGGGCTTTGCCACCGTAATGCGCGACAAGTCCTTGCGCGTCGCCGTGGACGGTACTGCCATCGACACCTGCGGCACCGGTGGGGACCGGAAAGGCACCTTCAACATCTCAACCGCTGCTGCTTTCGTGGTCGCTGGTGCGGGCCTCACCGTCGCCAAGCACGGGAATCGAGCCGCTTCCGGGGATTGCGGCAGTGCCGACGTGCTTGAGGCCTTGGGCGTCCGCATAGAATTGCCGCCGGAAGCCGTGGAACGTTGCCTGCGCGAGATCGGCATCGGTTTCATGTTCGCGCCGGCGTACCACCCGGCCATGCGCTACGCCGCGCCTGTCCGTCGGGAAATCGGCATCCGCACCGTTTTCAACGTCCTCGGACCCATGACCAATCCGGCCAGCGTTCCCTGTCAGCTCATCGGCGTGGGTTACCCTGAAGTGGCTGAAAAAATGGCCGAGGCGTTGCGGCTGTTCGGCGCCCACCACGCCATCATCGTCCACAGCGACGACGGCATGGACGAGCTGTCCCTGGGCAGCGATACCGCCGGTTGGGAAGTGCTGGACGGGGACATCCACCCCTACGTGGTTCGCCCCCGGGACCTGGGCCTCCCCCACGCCACGCCGGATGATCTGCGCGGCGGCGACCCGGCGGCCAACGCCGAGACCATGCGCGCGATCCTTTCCGGTTCCGGCGGACCCGTGCGCGACGCCGTGGTGCTGAACAGCGGTGCCGCCCTGGTAGCCGGCGACGTGGCCTCCAGCCTTGCCGAGGGCATCGAAATCGCCGCGGCCTCCATCGCCGACGGTCGAGCCGCCGAGAAGCTGGAGGCCATGATCTCGTTGACCCGCGAACTGTCCCCGCCGGAGCAATAGAGGAGAGGGCACATGCCAAGCATCCTGGACCGGATCGTCGCCAAAAAGCGTGAGGAACTCGCTGTTGCGAAGGCGGAAACCCCGCTTTCGGCATTGCAGGATGCCATTGCCACGCGCCCGCCTGCCCTGGACTTCCCCGGCGCTCTGAGAGGCGACCGCATCAGCCTGATCGCCGAGGTCAAAAAGGCGTCTCCGTCCAAGGGCCTGCTCCGTGAGGATTTCCAGCCCACGGAACTTGCGGCTACCTACTCCGGCAACGGCGCTGCTGCTATCTCCGTGATCACCGACGGCCATTTCCTCGGAGAACCGGCGCACCTGACCGCCGTCAAGGATAGCGGTGCGTCGGGTTCTGCGCCCGTACTGCGCAAGGACTTCCTGTTCGACCCCTACCAGGTTTACGAGGCCCGCGCCATCGGCGCCGACAGCTACCTCCTGATCGTCGACATCCTCTCCCCGGCACAGCTGGCCGAACTCATCCAGCTCGGTTCCGAATTGGGCATGACGCCGTTGGTGGAAACCCACGACGCTGGCGAGATCGCGACGGCGGTGGAGGCTGGAGCTCAGGTCATCGGCATCAACAACCGCGATCTGCACACCTTCAATACTGACCTGGCGACCACGGAATCCCTGGCGCCCCTAATTCCCCCCGATAAGGTCATCGTCAGTGAGAGCGGCATCAGCACGCCCGCAGACCTGGCCCGTCTGGAACCCTTTGGGATCAACGCAGTGCTGGTGGGCGAGGCCCTGGTGACCGCCGCCGATACCGCCGCCAGGGTACGGTCGCTCACCGGCTCACCCGTTCCGGCCTAGGGCGCCAGCAGTGGAACCCACTACCGTCAAGATCTGCGGCGTCCGCAGGCTCGAGGATGCCCTGGTCGCGTCCCGGGCTGGCGCCGATTACTTCGGTATGGTTTTCGTCCCCGGCCGCCGGCGGCGCATCGAACCTGAAGCCGCGCGGCTCATCACCGATGGGTTGCGGGGTGGTAACCCCGAAGGTCCTAAATCGGTAGGGCTCTTCGGCGACCAGCCTTTGGACGAGGTGTTGGACACCATCGACGCGGCCCGACTGGACTATACCCAACTGTGCGGCGACGAGCCCCTGGACTACTGCCGCGCCGTGCTCGGGCACGCCGGCGTGATCAAGGTGCTCCACGTTTCCAACGACGACTTGCCCGACGCCGTTGCCGACCGTATCGACGCCTTCGCCGCCGCCGGCTGCACCGTCACACTGGACAGCCAGGTTGCCGGACTGCACGGCGGAACCGGCCAGTCCTTCGACTGGCGCATCGCCGCTCAACTGGCCGCCGCCGGCCGCCGTTTCCTGCTCGCCGGCGGGTTGACCCCCGACAACGTGGCCGAGGCAGTGTCCGCGGTCCATCCCTGGGGCGTGGACGTTTCCAGCGGCGTGGAAACGGATGGCGTGCAAGACGCCGTCAAGATCAGACAATTCGTGGCCAACGCCCGCTCCCTTGACTGAGACACTAAACGCTTCAACCGGAGTAGTACTAAAATCCTGACTATCCCGTTCATCCTGTTTATCCTGTGAATTAGTTCCACGCTTCAACCAAGTAGAGGATTGATAAGACCATGGCGATCGCTACTCACCATAACCTGCCCGACGGACGAGGGCGCTTCGGCGATTTCGGCGGTAAGTTCGTCCCCGAAACGGTTATGGCCGCCCTCACGGAACTCGAAGATTCCTACCGCGCTGTCCAGGATGATGCCGGGTTCGCCGAGCAGCTCAACCACCTGATGACCAACTACGCCGGTCGCCCCACCGCTCTCTACTACGCGGAAAACCTGAGCCGGCACTGCGGCGGCGCCCGCATTTACCTGAAGCGCGAGGACCTGGCGCACACCGGCGCCCACAAGATCAACAACGCCCTCGGCCAGTGCCTGCTGGCCCAGCGCATGGGCAAGCAGCGCATCATCGCCGAGACCGGCGCCGGGCAGCACGGCGTGGCAACCGCCACCGTCTGCGCCATGCTCGGCCTCCAGTGCATCGTTTACATGGGGTCCGAGGACACGGTGCGCCAGGCATTGAACGTCTATCGCATGCGCCTCCTGGGCGCCGAAGTCATCGCCGTCGAATCCGGCACCCGCACCCTGAAAGACGCCATCAACGAGGCCATTCGCGACTGGGTCACCAACGTGGAGACCACGCATTACCTTATCGGCAGCGTCGTAGGGCCGCATCCGTATCCCATGCTGGTCCGAGACTTCCAGTCGGTTATCGGACGCGAAGCTCGGCAGCAGATCCTCGAATCGGAGGGACGCCTGCCCGACGCCGTGGTCGCCTGCGTGGGCGGTGGCAGCAACGCCATCGGCACCTTCTACGAGTTCATCGGCGACGCGGACGTGCGCCTGGTTGGCGTGGAGGCGGCCGGGGAAGGGGTGGAGACGGGCAAGCATTCGGCGACCCTGTCCGCCGGACGTCCGGGCGTGCTCCACGGCTCGCTTTCCTACCTCCTGCAGGACGAAAACGGGCAGATCCAGGAGGCGCACAGCATCTCCGCGGGTCTCGACTACCCCGGTGTGGGACCGGAGCACAGCTGGCTTAAAGCCACCGGCCGTGCGCAGTATCTGTCCGTCACTGACGACGAGGCGCTGGAAGGCTTCCGTCTCCTCTGTCGCACGGAAGGCATCATCCCGGCCCTGGAATCCGCCCATGCCATCTACCACGTCAGCCGTATGGCCGCCGATATGCCGGCGGACAGCGTGATTGTCGTCTGCCTCAGCGGACGCGGCGACAAGGATGTGCCTTCCATAGCGGAGCGGGAAGGTATCGGTTCCTAACGGTCATCAGGTCATGGCGCGTTTGCGGCCGCGTGCGCTCGCTGCGCTGCTGGCTCTGGCGGCGGTAACCCTGCTGCTGGCTGCCTGCGCGTCCGGGGTGGCCGATACCATCGATGCCGCGCGTCAGTTGGCCGGCGAAGCCGTGAGCGATGCCGAGCCGCCGAGAGCCACGCCGGTTACGGTCGAGTCATCCACGGGGTCTCCGGAAGTCCGCACGTTGCTCGTCGCTCTGCGAGACCTCCGCGTGGCCGCCCGCGGCAGCGGAATTGAATATGACCGCGACGACTGGCGTCACTGGATCGACGCCGACCGGGATTGCCAGAATACCCGTGCCGAAGTCCTTATCGCCGAGAGCGTCGGTCCCGTCGCCTTCCAACCCGAGGACGATGGCGACGAGTGCCGCGTGATCGCCGGCCGGTGGGTGGGTCCGTGGACCGGCGAGGTGTTCACCGACGCTTCGGACGTGGACATCGATCATCACGTTCCCCTGGGCCACGCCCACGAATCCGGCGGCTGGCGCTGGAATTCCGAACGCAAGCGCGCCTACGCCAACGACCTCGCTGATCCGGTGAGCTTGCAGGCCACCAGCCGTACCGTCAACCGTTCCAAGGGTAAGCAACCGCCTGACGGGTGGAGACCCGACGAATCCGCCAGCTGGTGCCGGTACGCGGCCGACTGGATCACCGTCAAGCAGAATTGGGAATTGACCGTTACGACAGCCGAAGTCGCAGCCTTGGAAAACATGCTCGCCACTTGCGACGACGCGTCCTCATGGGGACTGTCCGGCGCGCCCGGCCGCTGAGATTCGGCCTCGCTATGCTATAATTCCCGATGCCCGTAGACATAATTTGCCGCCCGAACTATTCGCATTGTTCGGGCTGAAAGCGCTAAGGAGGCGAGCCATGGAGATGGGACTGGACGGCAAGGTGGCCATTGTCACCGGCGGTAGCGAGGGCATCGGAAAAGCGGCGGCTCAGCGCATGGCCGGGGAAGGGGCTAACGTGATCATCGTGGCCCGCCGGCAGGATGTTCTGGACGCTGCGGCCGACGAGATCCGCACCTTCACCGAAGGCGAGGTGCTTCCCCTTTCCGCCGACGTCACCGATAAGGACACTGCGGCCCGCGTGGTCAACACCGCCGTCGAACGGTATGGCCGCGTCGATATCCTGGTCAACAACGCCGGAACCTCCATGGCCAAGGGCTTCGAGGCCGTCAGCGACGACGACTGGGAGCTGGACTTCGAGCTCAAGGTGTGGGGCGCGGTTCGTCTCATCCGGGCGTCCATCCCCGAGATGCGCAAGGTCGGCGGCGGACGCATCATTAACGTCACCAACCTGGGCGGCCGGACCCCCGGCGCCAACTCGATGCCCACGTCGATCTCCCGAGCAGCCGGCATCGCCATCACCAAGGGCCTGTCCAAGGACCTGGCCAGCGACAACATCCTCGTCAACACCGTGTGCATCGGCCTCATCAAGAGCGGCCAGCACCAGCGCCGTTACGATGCCCGCATCGTGAATGAGCCGGACCTGGACATGGACGACTTCTACGCGCAGTTGGCCGCCGGGCGCGGGGTGCCCCTGGGTCGTGTTGGCGAGGGCTCCGAGGCTGGTGACGTGATCGCGTTCCTGGCTTCCGAGCGTGCCAGCTACCTCACCGGCGTCGCGATCAACATCGACGGCGGCGCTTCCGCGGTCGTCTAGTCGCAATCCGCCGCATTACGGCTCGTTATCCGAAGGGGAGACCATCGTGACCGAATCATACCGAGACGAATTCGAAGCGCCGAACCGACTCCTGCTGGGCGCGGGGCCTTGCACCGTGCATCCCCGGGTCCTGCGCGCCATGACCCAGCCCGTGGTCGGGCATCTGGATCCCGTGTTCTTCCAGGTTATGGACGAAGTGTGCGAGATGCTGCGTCAGGTGTTCCACACCGGCAACACCGTGACCATGCCCATATCCGCCACCGGAACCGGAGCCATGGAAACCGCCTGTGTCAACGTCATTGAACGGGGCGACACGGCAATTGTCTGCCGGAACGGCTACTTCGGAGTGCGTCTCGCCGATATCGCTCAGCGTTGCGGAGCGAACACGATCATGGTCGATTCTCCCTGGGGCAAGCCCGCTGACCTGAATGCCCTGGAGGATGCCCTCAACGCGAACCCCGGCACCAAGATGGTGGGCCTGGTCCACGCGGAAACTTCCACGGGCGCGATCACCCCTTTGACGGACGCCATCGACCTCGCTCACCGGCACGGCGCCCTGGTTGTCGCCGACGCCGTGACCTCGCTGGGCAGCCACGACGTCCAGGTTGATGACTGGGACATCGACGTCTGCTACAGCGCCAGTCAGAAGTGCCTGGGAGCGCCTCCGGGTCTGGCTCCCATCAGCTTCGGCGAACGCGCCATGGACGTGATAAACAAGCGCGACACCACCGTGGAGAGCTTCTACTTCAACCTCCAGGGCGTCGCCGAGTACTGGAACGAGACCCAGCGCGTTTACCATCACACCAGCCCCATCACCATGATCTATGCCATGCGCGAGTCCCTCCGGATGATGATGGAGGAGGGCCTCGATGAACAGCATGATCGCCACGCCCGGGTTGCCGCCGGCTTGCGCGCCGGCCTGACCGCCATGGGCCTGGAACTCGCCACCGATCCCGACTACCAGCTGAATCCCATCACCGTGGTTAACGCTCCCGAGGGTGTCAACGAGGCCGACGTGCGCGCCCGCCTCCTGAACGATTTCGACATCGAGGTCAGCGGCGGTTTGGGCGAGTTCCGCGGCCGCGTCTGGCGCGTTGGCATGATGGGCAACGGCGCTCGCGAATCCAGCGTGCTGTCCCTCCTCTCCGCCCTCGAAGTAATCCTGGGCGACATGGATTACGAGGTTGCCTACGGAGCCAGCGTGGCGGCGGCCCAACGCAGCTTTGCGGCCCACAACGACAACTCGGACTGATTTCTGTCCTGCCAGTTTTATCCAATCTGGCATGATGGAATCATTCCAGGACAGGTGAAAACATGGTCGCTCAGAACTATCTGGCCGCAAGCAGGCATTTGCTGGGGCAAAGCCGGAAAGAATTAGCTCGCGGCGATGTGCGCCAGGCGTCGGAAAAAGGCTGGGGCGCCGCCGCTCAAATCGTCAAGTCGGTGGCGGAGCATCGCGGCTGGGAACACCGCAGCCACGCCGCACTTTTCAACGCCGTCTCCCTACTGGTTTCAGAAACCGGCGACGCCGAAATCCGCCGGCTTTTTCACGTTGCCAGCGCCCTCCACGTCAACTTTTATGAGGATTGGGACAACGCTGTTAACGTGGCAAGCGGCTTGGACGATGTGGAGCAGTTCGTGGATAAGCTGGAACTGCTGGCAACGGCGGCCTGATACTGCTCTCGGACAGCGCCGGGGGTTCGGGCAATGAAGGTCAAGTATTTCTCCGACACAGACACTTTGTATATTGAACTTTACCAGGCAGCAGTCGACGAAACCCGCGACTTGGACGAAAACACTCTATTGGACCTGGATGACGCCGGCCGTCTGTGCGCCATCACCATCGAACACGCCAGCGTACGCAAGGACATCCCCGCGTTTTCGTTCGAACAGGTACCTGCCCCTCACCGCTCCGCTTGATACGCCGCGTCCAGTATCTCCACCACGTGCATGACCCGTGCATCGGCGCCGGCATCCCGCAGGCCCTGCTCCAACTGGCTGATGCACCCGGGGTTCGCCGAGGCGATGATCTCCGCTCCCGTGGCCGTCGCGTTGCCGATCTTGCGCCGTTGCAATCGCTTCGACATGTCCCGCTGTATCAGGGAGTAGAACCCGGCTGAACCGCAGCACAACGATGACTCCGCCATCTCCACTAACTCTAATCCTGGGATTGCACGCAAAACCTGGCGGGGCGCCTCGGTAATCCGCTGGGCGTGCGCCAGGTGGCACGGGTCCTGCATAGTGACCCGCCAGGGCAACTGGGCGTGTGGCGGCTCCAGCGGCAGCTCGGCCAGGAACTCGGTGATGTCCCGTGTGCTGGAGGCAAAATGGTGCGCCGCGTCGGCGTATTCCGAATCGTCACTCAGCAGGTCGCCGTACTCCTTCATCGACGAGCCGCACCCGGCCGACGCCGTCACGATCACGTCAACGCCTGCCTTCTGGAAGGCGTCGATGTTCCTCCGTGCCATCCGGCGCCCCAATTCCAAATCACCGGCGTGCAGGTTCAACGCGCCACAGCACCCCTGGGCTGGCGGGACCGCGACGTCGCACCCATTCCGTTGCAGCACCCGCACCGCTGCGTGCATGGCGTCACCCTGCATCAACGGCATGACGCATCCGGACAGCAGGCCCGCGGTCATGCGCCTGTCGCCCTGGGCCGGGAACACCTGGCTGCGCGAACCAAAAAACTGCTCGCCCATGACCGGCATCTGCGCTTCCATGGCGGCGATGTCACCCGGCATCAGACTAAGCAGTCGAGACTTGCGGACCAGCCGCTGCACTCCGGAGCGTTGGTAAATCCGCATCAGGTGTCCGGCCAGGCGCAATCTCCCGTTGTGCGGCAGCGCGGCCTTCAGAAACAACCGGGACAGACGCCCCAGCTCCGGGCTTTGCAGGTTGTTTTCCTGAACCTGCGCCCGCGTGTGTTCCATCAGCCGGCCGTATGGGACACCCGACGGACAGACCGCCTCGCACGCCCGGCACTGCAGGCACAACTCCCAGTGCGACACCAGCCGTTCGCTGATGCCGGCGCGTCCTTCGTGGACGGCCTTCATCAGCGCGATTCGGCCGCGCGGTGACTCCGTTTCCAGCCGAGTCTCGACGTAGGTGGGACACGCGCTGAGGCACAAGCCGCAGTGCACGCAGCGGTAAAGGTCGGCCTCGGCGGGAGCGTCCGGGCCGGCGAACGCGGGCCCGTCGTTCAGCGAGCCCTCGAAGGGCAGTCCGTATGGAAATCCGTGGCCGGCGTCGATCCCGCCGCCCAGGTGCTGGCTGCCGTCCGAATGCCGGTCGGGTGCGCTGACCATCACAGTCCTCCCACGAAGCGGCCGGGGTTCAGGAGGTTCTGGGGGTCAAATTGCCGCTTCAGTCGGCGCATGATCTGCATACCCGATGGTTCCGCACCCCAAACGTCTATGCGTGCTTTTGCGTCGTCCGGACATCTCTCGACGATTGCTCCTCCGCCCAGATCCGCAGCTGCGGACTGAATACGACGCAGCCCGGCGGCCAACTCATCGGGGTCAGCAGACGCTGCGTCATCCCACCACAGCAGACGGCCACCACCGAACCCCACGTCGGCAACCACCGACGGCGGCGGCCCCTGACCCAGAGGCACGTCAGCGAACGCCAGTACCTCCCGCAGAGCCGACGGTTGGGTGTTGATACGGACGCATATCGCGGGCGGAGAGTCGGCGTCCGCCGGCAGATCGGTGAGCGCGCGGATGAGGGCGTCGGCTTCGTCCCCCGTGGCGGCGTGGACCGTGTTTGCCACTGGAGCCCATAGTGCGGTGGTTTCCTCGACACGGCGTTTCATTGAGGCGGGTCTGCCTCCGGATATGGCGATGGAAAGCGCGCTCCCCGCCATTGATGGAGCGATCCGCTGCGTTGCCTCGCCGGTCAGGACATGCAATCCCAGGGGAGCATAGAATTGGCCTTGTAGATTTTGGGCCGCCTCGGCAGCGGCATCCACCCCGCTGAACGCGGCCACGATCACCGCCCAGTCCGTCGGCGCCGGAGCCAGCTTGAAAGTCGCTTCGGTTATCACCGCCAGCGTGCCCAGGGAGCCCGTGTAGAGGCGGTTGAGGTCGTAGCCGGTGACGTTTTTGACCACCTTGCCGCCGGCTTTGGTCGGGGTTCCATCCGCCCCAACGACGCTGATCCCGATCAGCCAGTCCCGAGGCAGGCCGTAGGCAGACCGCAGCGGCCCGCTGATCCCCGTGGCCAGCGTGCCGCCCACCGTCGCCCGGCCGCTCAGCGGCGCCGCGATGGGTACGTGCTTGCCGTCCTGTGCCAGTACCTCGTTCAGCTGGGCCAGGGTCACGCCCGCCTGAACGCTAACCGTCAGGTCCGCCGGCTGAAAGTCAACCACGCGGTTCAACCCGGTCAGATCCAACGCGATACCGGGCCGTGCCGGCGGATTGCCCATTTCCGAAAGCGTCCGCCCACCGAATGGGTAGATAGCGACACCGGAACGATGTGCCCAAGCCATGACTGTGGCCACCTCATCGGCGTCGGGGGGACGCACGACAGCTAATGGGACGAAGGATCCGACGGCATAGTCGGGCAACTGCGCCGCATCAACAACGACGTCGGGTCTGAGAAGGTTAGACAGCTGGGTAAGGATGCCGCTGCCGGTTGTTGCCATGACTTGTCAGTCAGCCGGCACTTCAGAGCCGTCGCGCAACCGTTCCCGAGCTTCCCGGCTTAACACGATTGCCCCGGTCTCGGGGTTCTCTTGTCCATATTGGGCAATGATGCCCTGCACTCGCTCGCGTTCCGCGTCACGACCCTCCTTTTTGGCTTTCCTCCATGCAGCAGGTATGAGCAGCACCATACGTCCTGTGACCTCCAAAATAACTACGGTGAGAAGCGCCAACCCGGCTGCCAGCCCTACATCAGCCGCCATGATATACAAACGGAACACTTTGTCACCGCCGGGCCCGAACATTTCCGGCCAATATAGCCAAGCGCCAATCCCAACACAGGTTACATAACGAAGTAATATACTACCCAATATTTACCTTCTATAATTCTGTCAATCACTTTCATTTCATATCTCCTAATTAAAGCACTCCAATGCCAGTTTACTTCTATACTTTAGGCGTTGTCAATCGGTTAGACATACATCCCGGCCGTATGCGCCGCCGGGTGCGCGGACGGCCGCCAGTAACTGCCGTCGGGGAAGATCTTGCCGGGATTCAGACGGTTTTCGGGAGCGAATGCCTCTCGTACCCGCTGCATCGCGGCCATGTCCGCGTCCGTGTACACCAGCGGCATGAACTCTTTCTTTTCCAAGCCGATCCCGTGCTCACCGCTCAGGGTGCCGCCCAGGAGCGCGCATTCTTCCATCAACTCCGCCGCCGCGGCCATGGCGCTTTCCATTACGCCGGGCTCGCGAGCGTCGAACAACATGCAGGGATGCAGGTTGCCGTCGCCGGCGTGAAACACGTTGGCGATGGTGATCCCGTAGCGCTCGCTGACCTCGGTGACCTTGCGCAACATCTGCGTGAGGCGGGTTCGCGGCACCACGCCGTCCACCAGGTAGTAGTTGGGCGCGATGGTTCCAAACGCGCCGAACGCCGTCTTCCGACCCACCCAGAGGCGTTCCCGTTCCGCGTCGTCCTCGGCGACTCGCACGTCGGCCGCGCCGGTATCCCAGAGCGCCGCTTCCACCTCGCCGCTGACCTCTTCCACCTCTTCGTTCAGGCCCTCCAGTTCGATCAGCAGCACCGCACCGGCGTCGTTGGGGTACCCCGCGTCGGTGACGTTCTGCACTGCCTTGATGCTCAGCGCGTCGATCATCTCCAGGGCGGCGGGGACGATACCGTGCCCGATCACCGCCGACACCGCAGTGCATGCCGAATCGATGTCGGGAAAGATACCCAGGAAGGTGCGCACCGTCTCCGGCAGCGGCAACAGTCTCACGAGAATCTTCGTAGCAATGCCGAAAGTGCCTTCGGATCCCACGAAGGCGCCTCTCAGGTCGTATCCGCTGGCTTCTCGCGCCATGCTCCCCAGGTGAACCACCTCGCCGTCTTCCAGCACCACCTCCATGCCGATGACGTGGTTGGTGGTCGCCCCGTAGGCGAGGCAATGCGGGCCGCCCGCGTTCTCGGCGATGTTCCCGCCCAGGCTGCACGCCCTCTGGCTCGACGGGTCGGGCGCGTAACGCATCCCGAAGCCTCGGACGTGGTTGTCCAGGTCCAGGTTGATCACGCCCGGCTCCACCAGCGCGGTGCGGTTCACCGTGTCCACGTCCAGGATGCGATTCATTCGTGGGAAAGCGACTTGCAAGCCTTCCGGTGGGGTGATCGCCCCTCCACTGAGGCCGGTTCCACTGCCACGACCCACCACGGTTACCCCGGCTTCGTAGGCCAGTGCCATGACCCGGCTGACTTCTTCGGTGTCAGCCGGCAAAACGACCGCCCGGGGCATCGAGCGGTCAACAGAACCGTCGTATTCGTAAACCAGCAGGTCCTCGCGGTCGGCGATTACATAATCGTCACCAACGACGGCGCGAATGCTTGCAAGAAGATCGTTGCCGGTCAACGTCAGGTCAGTCCTTCCGGCGCTGGTACACCTGGATACGGTGCCGATTGGCTTCCACGACGAATAGCCTTTCTTCCGAGTCCAGCCGCAGCGAAACCGGTCCCCAGAAGTACGGCTCAGTCTGCGCCGAAATCAGGTAGGGCGTGTCCAGGTGATCCGGCAGCTCCGGCACTAGGTTGGCGATCTGTCGGGTGTTGTACTCGTCGGGGTTCACCGACATGAAGTCCTGCGCCCACTTGGATAGCGTGGCCTGGCCACGCAGCGACTGTACGAAGTTCCCGTTGCGATCCAGCAGCTGCACCCGTTCGTTGCCCCAGTCGGCCACGTAGATGTACCCGTCGGAGTCCACGGCCACCGCGGAAGGCCGGCTGAACTCCCCGTCGCCCGTTCCCGAGGAGCCGTAGGTGGCCAGATGCTGCCCGTCGCTGGTGAACTTCTGGATCCGGTCGTTGCGCCAGTCAGCAACGTACACGTTGCCGGCCCCGTCCAAAGCCAAACCCCAGGGCATGTTGAACTGGCCGACCCCGTCGCCGAACTCGCCCCAGGCGGTCACCGGCTCACCCTCAGCAGTGAACGCCTGCACCCGGTGATTGTACTGCTCGGCCACGTACACCGTTCCGTCGGCGGCCACGGCAATGCCGGCTGGCCCATTCAACTGGCCGGCGCCGTCACCCTTTTCTCCCCACATCCGCACAAAGTCCCCGTCCGTGTCGAAGACCGTGACGCGATGCAGGTGTTCGTCGGTCACGTGGATGCGTTGATCGGCGCTGATGGTCATCCCGATGGGCAGCTGCCATTGCCCCTCGCCGCGGCCGGTGCCCTTGCTGAACTCGCCCAGGTATTCCTCATCCCAGTTGAGCACCCCGATGCGGATCAGGGCCATCCGGGCTGCATCGGCATGGTTCAGCACCAGGATACGGCCGTCGTTGGTGAAAGCGCAGTCATACGGGTTGATGAACCCTCGACCACTCTGGTTGGTGGTGATCCCGATGGTTTTCACGTATTCCATCGGACCCGCGCTGACTGCAGTTGCGGTAGTCATTGCAGCCTCTCCTGTTTTGCATAGGGGCGAATGATCATTCGCCCCTGCAATCGTCGTAAATTCGTAGTGGTCGGACCTACGCCAGTTGGTATTCCCGCGTGGCCGTCAGCAACCGCAACAGGTTTGCGATGCGCTGCTCGTCGGCCTCGGTGCGGGAACTTTCCCGCAGGTCGGCGGGACCCTGCTCGTTGGCAAACTCACGGATCGACGTGGCCGTAGCCTCGGACAATTCCAGCGGGCCGATCAGGTCGGCGCAACTGGCCACCTGCTGCTCGGGCGAAAGCACGCCATCGGCGTCGCGGGCCATTCGATCAATGATTGCCTTGACCCCCGGGTTGCCGGGATCGCCCAGTTCCTTGCCCACGAAGTTGACCCGCTCGACCAAAGCGCCGCTGTCAATCCACTCCGCGCCCTCGTGCCAGCCTTCCACGCTGGGCGGCTGGAAGATGCCCTGCCCCATGTACATGGTCTGCCGCGCCAACTGGTCAGCTCCAAAGGTTGGCCCCTGGTAGGTGCCAGCCATGCGAACCGCTCCTACCACCAATTCCACCGGGCCCTTGACCCTGGCGAACCGCGCCTCCTCGGACTTGAAATAGTCGGAGTTGAACAGCGTCCGCAGCACCGACCGGATTTCGTGGTCGGACTCGAAGAACGACTTCATCATGTCGTCGATGACGGTCTCGCCGGTTTCGTCCACATCGTCGGCAGCGAAGTATTGGAACAGCCGGGTGCAGATGAAGCGCGCCGTGGCCTCCTGCTGCACGATGATGTCGATGATGTCCTCGCCGTTGAAGTTGCCCGTATGGCCGAGGAAGGTCTTCTCGCCGTCATCGTGGTCGTAGTCGCGGTAATTGAAGTGCCAGTTGATGCGGCTGTACGGCCAGATGGAGTCGCGGCTGGCGCGGGTGGACATGTACTCGGCGTTGCCCAGCGTCCAGCCGGTGAAGGCCCGGGCGCACTCCTTGATGTCATCCTCGGTGTAGTTGCCCACGCCCATGGAGAAGAGCTCCAGCAACTCCCGCCCGTAGTTCTCGTTGATGTTGTCCTTGTGGTTGTCGTGGTTGTCCAGCCAGATGATCATGGCCGGGTCCTTGGACAACTCAACCAGCATCGTGTGGAACGAACCCAGGGAGTGTCGTCGGAACGTGCTGATCTGGTTCACCAGGGCGTTGGCCTGGTTCAGCTTCGAGTATCCGGTGGCGAACAGTCCGTGCCAGAACAGGGCCAGCTTTTCTTCCAGCTGGTTCTGGGTCGTGACCATCCGGTACATCCAGTAGGCGCCGGCGCTGTTCAGTTCGCGCATCTCGGCCATCTCGGAGTGGTACCGTCGGATGACGTCATCGGGTATCACGTTGGCTTCGCCCGGATGCAACAGGTCTTCGACCACGTTCTCGTAGCCGCGTTCCACCAACTGCTCCAACTCGTCCCGGTTGGCGCCGAACCCGGCCCTGCGCATCAGATGAGCCATCAAGGCAATGTCGGCATTGCTCATAATTGCCTCCTCAGTTTCTTGTTTCGGATTGAATGATTATGGCCACAAGCGCCGGTTAGCTGCGGATGAAGTCCCACTGCTCGAACTGCCCGTTGACGATGTTCACCGGATCCAGGCCCAGCCACTTGTCCGCAATGGTCGAGTAGGTGGAGCGGAAATCGTTGTTCCAGTGCAGGTCGCCGTCAAGCTGGTCGCGCTCGGCCAGGGATGGGTACTCGCCGTAGAAGCCGCCGTTCACCGGGTTGCCGATGATGAACGCGGTCCCCCCCGAGCCGTGGTCGGTTCCGGAGCCGTTGTCGCGGATGCGGCGGCCGAACTCGGTCCACACCAGCACGATGGCGTCGTCGGCCTTGCCGTGCTCTTCCAGGTCGGCCAGGAAGTCGCTGACCGCGCCGGACACCTGGGTCCACAGCCCTCCGTGCACCTTGACCTCGTCGCCGTGGGTGTCGAAGCTGCCGTGCTGGGTGTAGTAGATGCGGGTTCCCAGGTCGGCGGTCATCACCTGGGCCACGTTCTTGAGGGCCTGGGCGATGGGATTGTCGGCATACTCCACTGTGGAGGAATACTTTTCCGGAGCCGTCCGCAGGATGTCCGCTCCCTTGAGGGCGTCCCGTCCCGTCTGGCCCAGGTATTCCATCACCGCGCCCTGGATGGTGCCGCCGTACATGGAGCCGAAAGCCTCCAGGCACAGCCCGCGCACGCGCTCTTCTTCCACGTCCGGGAACAGCCCGTAGGTTTCCAGGTTGCCCACCGAAGCGACCGGCACGCCGGGCGCGCCCATGGAGCGAGGCAGGCCACGTCCGAAGTTGACGCCGGTGATGACGTTCTGTCCGGCGGGGTCCATGTCGCGGATCACGCGGCCCAGCCATCCCTCCGTGGCAATCTTCTCCGGCTCACAGGTGTGCCAGATGTCCATGCTGCGGAAGTGCGACCGGGTGGGGTTGTTGTAGCCGATGCCGTTGATGACGGCGACCTTGCCCTCGTCCCACAGGGCCTTGATGGGCGCCATGTTGGGGTTGAAGGCGAGCCGCCCGTCAATCGGGATCACTTGGTCCGTCGGTATCCCCACGTTGGGGCGAAAATCGTAATAGTGCCCGTCGGCATAGGGAATCACGGTATTGAGCGGATCATTCGCGCCGGTCAATTGGATGACGACCAAAGACCGTTCATTGTTGGTGGTGGTCATTGCGAAAATGCCTCCTCGTTACGGCGCAACGCAAAGCGCCAGCGCAGTTTGGCTGATGCAGGCAGTTTAAAGTGTGCACCCCGGCGTGTCAACGAAAATCGACTCGGCGACAGCTCACGTTGGGATGGCCCATCGCCCCGGAATTGACATATTATCCGCGTTCACCATAATCGAGCGGAAAATTCGCTCTTTGGCCGGTGTTGCTGTGACGTCTCGAACTCTGCAAGTGTGGGTGCCTACCGAAGATATCATCCGCTACGCCTTCAGCAGGTGCCGACGCTATCGGACTCCGATGGAGCTCATCGAGTTCATGGCGACCATTGGCCCTGTCGTGGGTGATCCTACTATCGTTCGCCATATTGCCACGTCAGTTTCCCAAATCGGCGGTATGGAGCCGCCGGAGCGCAAGATCAAGCACCTGGACGACTTGATGAGCCAAGTCCGTTTCCCGCCGGAGGTGGCGCGGGCGATAGAGGACGTCGTGGACCGGGTGGTAGTTCCGAGGGAATTCTTCAAGCTGGCCGACCGGATGGTGGCGCCGGCGAAAGAACTCAGGCGCGCAATTCGGGAAGCAATATTGACCGAATCCGCCGCATCATCCGAAGCTATCAAGCAAGTCAGGAACTCCCCCATTTACCGGAAATGCCACCAAGAGTTGATGACTTCGCTGACAACCACCCGGGATAATTTGGTGCGTTCCATCAGCCACAACCTGGTCACGTTCTCGTTGGCTGCCGATAGTTCCCGAGAGGAAATGCTCGACGGCGCCCTGAAACTCTACCCGGAGTACTCGGCGCTGCTGGATATGTCCGCCAGAGCGTGCGGCATGATCCTGCATCACCCCGAAACCTGGCCGCAAGATGAAGCTACCCGTATGCGGCTGATGGTCTTGCTGAACGAAGCCAAAGCTAGGGAAGCCATCGTGCAGGAAGCCCTCGACAGGAACCAGCCCGTCAGCAACGCGCGCAAAGTTGCGGCGTTCCTGGATGACCTGTTTATCGATTATTGCGAACGCACCATCGCCGCCGGCGCGAATGATTTGAGCACTCTGCCTTTTTGGGTTCGGGTGCAGCAAAATACTCCAGCGCCGGATAGCTAGACCGGATCGACCCAGTCGCAGAGGCCAGCCCAAGCCGCATCGTTGCGGGTAACTGTTCAGACTTGCGGGGAAAATGTCATTGCGAGCGAAGCGCGGCAGGGCCTGTGCAAAGTCACCCCTCGACCCTTTTCCGCTCATCCTGAGCTTGTCGAAGGATGCCCTTTGCAATCGGCGGATGGTTCGACAGGCTCACCACGAGCGGATGAGAAAGGACTTTGCACAGGCCCTGGCGTTGCGGGGCAACTGTTCAGAGTCCGTAGGATCCTTTGTCGGAAACACGTCGTTCCTGCGAAAGCAGGAACCCAGGAAGCCCATGCATCGGCTATCGTGAGCACGACAAGGATTTTCTGGATACCGGCTTTCGCTGGTATGACGGTTTTGGCTCGGGACGGTCACTTCGAGACTGAACAGTTACGCGGCACGACCCCCTTGACAATGCCGAACATAAGTTCCTATACTGTACCCGTCACGTGAAATATCAGCCATCGCCAGAGGTCCAAAGGGTCGTTCGCGGCCACCCCGTCAGCATCAAAATCGCAAAACCCTGTCCCGAGCGACCATCGTCCGCCCGTTTCTCAGCGGCGTGGTCATCCCGGTGACACAGCGACAGTCCACTCGCTGCGTTCTGCACGACCCCAGCGTCGTCAACGGTTCCAGTGGGCAAAAATACCTTGCGTAACCCCGGCCGTGGGGCTGACACCGACCCTGAAATCCTCTGGCAGCGCTGTACCAACCAACAACCGTAACGAACAGAAAGCGAGAAAGCCATCAATCAGTAAAGAACCCAACCACCATCATAGGAGCCGGTGCCCTGGAACGCCGCTCATCACCTCGCGAGCCCAGCGTGGCAATCCGGACAGCGTATGGAGTGTCATTGCGGCTCCGCACTTGATGCGCGGGTGGCTATCCTGTTGGCGCAGCCACGGCCTTGGCCGCAACCGGATCCCCGCGTCGCTTCGCTCCTCGCGATGACAATATCGCGGCCCGGAGTCTCGGTAACTGTTCAGACTTGCGGGGAAAATGTCATTGCGAGCGCAGCGCGGCAATCTCGTTGACGTAGGGGAGCGCTTTGGGGCAGACGTTACAGCTAACGGCGTCGGGATTGCCACGGCGCAAGCGCCTCGCAATGACAGCCCCCTGGATTCTGAACAGTTACCGTTGCGAGGACGCCCCTTTGATACCGCTCAACCCATAGGCTATACTACCCGCCGCCCCGTGACTGGTCAGATTCACCGCCGGCGCCCGGGGACGCTCTACCAATCGGAGCCGTTGGCAAAATGGATTTCAACATCGCCGTGCTGGGTGGCGACGGCATTGGGCCCGAGGTCACCGCCGAGGGCGTCAAGGCCATGCAGGCCGTGGGCCGCGCCTTTGGGCACAATTTCATCCTCGAGTACGGTGACGTCGGCGGCATATCCATCGACAAACACGGAACCCCGCTGACCGACGGCGTCCGGGATCTGGCCACCTCGGCCGACGCGGTGCTGTTCGGCGCGGTGGGCGGTCCCAAGTGGGACGACCCTTCGGCGCCCACCCGACCCGAGGATGGCCTGCTCGCGCTGCGCGCCCACCTGAACGTCTTCGCCAACATCCGCCCGGTCAAGGTTTATCCCCAGCTCACCGAGTCCAGCGTCCTGAAGCCCCACGTGCTGGAGGGCGTGGACATGGTGGTGGTTCGCGAGCTCACCGGCGGTCTCTACTACGCCCAGCCCAAGGGCCGCACCGAAACTCCCCAGGGCGTGGTCGGCGTTGACACCATGCGCTACTCCGAATCGGAAATCGAGCGCGTGCTGCGCGTCGGTTTCGAGCTGGCCCGCGGGCGCCGCGGCAAGCTTACCTCTGTGGACAAGGCCAACGTGCTGGAGACCTCCCGCCTCTGGCGCGCCACCGCCACCCGCCTGGCCGACGAATATCCCGACGTGGAACTTGAGCACGCGCTGGTTGACGCCTGCGCCATGCAGATAGTCCTCCGCCCCGCTTCCTACGACGTGATCGTTGCCGAGAACACCTTTGGCGACATCCTCACCGACGAAGCGGCCATCCTTGCCGCGTCCATGGGCCTCCTGCCCTCTGCCAGCCTGTCTGGCGTGCCCCAGGACGGGGCGCGGACTCCGGGCTTCTACGAGCCGATCCACGGCACCGCTCCGGACATCGCCGGCCAAGGTATCGCCAACCCCTGCGGCTCCATCCTCAGCGCGGCCATGATGCTGCGCTATTCCCTGGGCCTCACGGAGGAGGCCGCCTCCATCGAGCGTGCCGTCCAGACGGTCCTGGAGCAGGGCTACCGCACCGCGGACATTGCCGCCTCCGGTCACGCCACGACGTCGACCACGCAGATGGGCGACCTGATCGCCAACGCAATCGGCTAGGTCGGACAGAACCCCGTGCTCAACGTTCTTTCCGGCGTCGGCCTTGCCGTCGCCGTAGTCATCTTTCTGGCCAGCGCGGTTACGGTGGTATTCCTTGGCACCTATCTCGCCAAATACGGCGATGCTCTGGCGTCCCTTACCGGCTGGGGGCGCCTTTTCGTAGGTAGCATCCTGGTTGCGTTGGCCACGTCCCTCCCCGAGGTGTCCAACAACATTACCGCGGTTCGGATCGACAACCCGGAGCTGGCCCTGGGGGACGTGCTCGGCTCCAATATGTTCAACATATTGATCCTGGCGGTCGTCGCGTTGCTTTTTGGGGGTAAGCGGTTCGTGCAGCGCGTCGCCCCGGAGCAGGGCTACTTGATTGTGCTGGCCGCCGCGCTGACTGGGCTGGCGGTGATTTTCTCGCTGATCAAGAGCGAAGTGAGCGTGTGGCAGGTTGGCCTGTCGTCCATTATCGTCCTGGTCGTTTACTTCATCGGTATGTGGATCGTGTACCGGCGCCGGCCGGCCGGATCCCAGGAGGAAGAAGAGGAGGCTGGCATAACACTGCGCCGGGCTTGGGTGATGTTTACCTTAGTCTCCGTGGGCGTGATTATCTCCGGCGTTCTCCTCGCCCAGAGCATGGACCAGATCGCTCACGAGACCGGCATATCCTCGGGTGTACTCGGCATCCTGGCGGTCGCCCTGGTCACCAGTATGCCGGAAATCTCGGCGACGTTCGCTGCTGCCCGCCTCGGTGCCGCCGACCTGGGCTTTGCCGGCGTGTACGGCAGCTGCGTTTTCAACATCACCATCCTTGCCTACGCCGACTTTTTCTACCGCAAGGGCGTCGTGGTCAACACCGCCGATCTCGAGCATTACATCGCTGGCGTGATAGCGTTGGGGCTGATTGTGATGGGCGGCCTGCTGTTATGGGGGCGTAATCGTCTGCCGCAACCCGTTATTGTCAGCGCCCTGGTGCTGATGCTGGTGGTCACGGTCGCCGGGGCGATCTGGGTTGCGCTCCTCGGCGCGCCGTCCCACTAGATTTCCGCCCCCTCGAACCGGGCGATCTCAACGAACTCGCCGGCGTCGTCGTCCCAGTCAAACAGCGCCGCTTCCACCACGCGCTGGCCGTCGATCCCCACCACCAGCTGCTGCACGGGATAGGCCGGGCCGTCTCCCCAGGGACTGGTCGCCACAGTCCGGTCCGTTTCGGACAGGTAAGCCCGGCCATTGGGATGGGAGTGGTAGATGATCCGCGCCGGGGTTTCCGAATCCAGGCTGTTGTTCAACTCCAGCAGGTCCTGCGTGCTGAACACGTAGGCCGACTCGGCCGTGCGCTCCGCTACCGTAGGGTGATTGCCCGACGCCTGGTCGTTGACCACAGGACGGATTCCGTTCACCGACGTGCCATCCGCCGGTCCGCTGAGCCATCCACAGCATTCCGCCGGAAAGGATGCCCGCGCCTGGCGAAACACGGCGGCCAGGATTTCCGCCGGAATCTCCAGCGGATCGCCAAAATTGGCCATTAAACCCCCTTGTTACGAAAACCGTAACCTGATATTCTAATTCGGCCGTTTATTGACTGGTTACCGTAATACTCCGGTAATGCGGTAGCAGTAAACTGAAATCGCAAGCCGACAGCCCGCCCCGCGCACCACGGCGCCAATCGCGAACAGGATGGAGAAATGCAGACCCTAACCCGGAAATCGTTGAAACTCAAGGCGTGCCCCCGCTGCGGCGGCGACGTGTGTCGCATGAGGGACACCTTCGGAGTGTACCACCAGTGCGCCCAATGCGGCCGCGAAATTCGACGCGTGGCTTCCAGCCCAGTGCCAACCACGACCATTGCCGCCATGAACATGCCATCGAATCCGACCAACCATCGCGAGAAGGTCACGGCCTGATCCAGATACCGAGCACAAGCAACCGCAGGCAGCGGCCTCGGACTTGGCTCCGAGGCCGCAAATTTTTAACACCGCATCTCGACCGTAGCGACAACCGGCATCAAATTACCGTCAACCAGTACGCACAGTCACGACCGGCAGGCCCCACACGCCTTCGGGTCAAGGAGATGAGATGATGGAGAGCACACTGAATCGGACCCGCTCTGTTCGGGGCGCACGCCGCCGGCGCGTGGATCTGGGCTCCTGCCCCCACTGCGGCGGCGACGTGCGCCAGGTCCGCGACATCTACGGCGATTATCGCCAGTGCCTGCAGTGCAGCCGGGAAATCCCCAGCGACCCGGCGCCGATGGTCCGGTCCGCGCCGGCTGCCATGCCCGCGACGCCGGAATCCGACGAATTGCTGGTTGCATAATTCGCCGGCGCTCCAGTCGACTTTATCGGGGTCCGAGTTCTGAGCTCGGACCCCGTTTTCTTGACAAACCCGTAGCGGTACCGCCGCTTACCGGTACCGTCGCGGCATATTGTCGTTCCGTTCCTTCACGAACACGGCGTATTGCCTTACCGCCTCTTCCTGGGATGCGGTCTGGATCGAGCCGGGCCGCAACTGCCGGATGTAGTCAATTGCCTCGTCAGGCTCCCAACCGGTGTTCACGAGATAAGATGCCAATATCGTCCCCGTCCGGCCGATCCCGGCGGCGCAGGTTACCACCGTGGGCCGTTCCCAGGTCTCGATTTGCTGCTCCGTGAAGGTGACGATGCGGTCAATCTGCTCCACCGACGGCGCTTGGAAATCCGGCACTGGCTCGAACATTTCCTCGAAGCCCCACGGCTCCCCGGAGATCGTTTGCTCTTCCATGCGCACGATCGCGGTGACGTCGTTGAGCTCGAAGTAGATGAGGTGCCGGCGCTCGGTCGGCCCCATGGCTCCTGCCAGCGCGCCGGGCAAAATCCAGCTGAAGTTGCGAAAATTGTCTTGCATGGGTTGCTCCGTGTTCCGGCAAACCGTTCCGCGCTCAGCGGGTCGTCGCCGCCGGTGTATCGGGCGCCACCAGACGTTCCAGGCGGCGGCGCAGTTCCGGTTCGTCGATACCGACTATTTCCATAACCTTGTCCCTGGATCCGTGGCCCCGCGCGACACTGACGTCGGTGCGAGGTACGTCCAGGGCGTGGGCCAACACCTCCGCCACCGCCCGATTGGCTCTGCCGGCAACCGGGGGCGCGGTGGTTCGCACCCTCAGCGCTCCGCCGTACCAACCTGCAATCTCCGACCGGGTGGAGTTGGGTTGCACCCTTACCCGCAAGCGGGATGTGACCGGCTTGGTCATCAATCACGTGATAATGGTCTGGTATAGTTATGGGCGCCGACGGTCGCGTGAACCGTTGTGCTCTGGCAGGAGATCGAATGGAGTATAGCAACATTACGCTTTCGGTGGGAGACCGCATCGCTACCCTCCGTCTGAACCGCCCGGACGCCCTGAACGCCCTCAACCCCGACTTGCTCGGCGAGTTCTCCCACGCTGTGGCCGCCGTTGGCGATGATCCCTCCGTCAAGGCGATGGTGGTGCGCGGCGAGGGCCGGGGCTTTTGCGCCGGAGCCGATCTGCTGTATTTCGACCAGGTTTTCGACGCCCTGTCGCTGTTGCCCGATTACGTGAAGGACCTCAACGACGCCTTCTTCGCCCTGGAGGCAATGCCCATACCGACCATCGCCGTGGTGCACGGCTACGCCCTGGCCGGAGGAATGGAACTGATGATGGCCTGCGATATGGCCCTCGTCGCCGACGATGCTCGTATCGGAGACCAACACGCCAACTTTGGATTGATCCCGGGCGGCGGCTCCACTCAGCGCCTCCCGCGCCGCGTGGGCATGCCCCGGGCCATGGAGCTGTTGACCACCGGCAGGTGGCTATCCGGCAGGGAAGCCGTCGAGTGGGGCTTGGCCCTCCGATCCGCGCCGCTCGAAAGCCTTGAGGACGAACTGGAATCCCTGCTCGATGGCCTGCGCGGAAAGAGCCGGGTGGGGTTGAGTCTCATGAAAAGCCTGGCCCGGCGGAGTCAGGATCTTCCCCTGAAAGACGGCGTCGCACTGGAAGGGGCTACCTTCACCCACGTATTCGCCACGTCCAACCATCCTCGCGAGGGGATACAGGCTTTCAAAGAGAAGCGTCAGCCCGAATTCTGAAACCTTACCGCCGTCACGTTATCTCTCGACCATACTATTGCGGCCTGCGTCCAGTAGGGCCGTTTAGGATTTACTGGTTTGAAAATCAAGGACATCCTCAGCAACCGAAGAACCATCTCCTTCGAATTCTTCCCGCCCCGGGAGGCGGACGGCGTTCCAACCGTCGTTGACGTCGCCGGCCGCCTGCAGCGATTCGCCCCCGACTTCGTCTCCGTGACCTACGGGGCCGGCGGAGGCACCCGGGCCTTCACCGAAGAGATCACCATGCGCCTCAAGCGCCGCGGCGACATGGAAGTGATGGCCCACCTGACCTGCGTGGCCCAGAGCCGCG
Source organism: Chloroflexota bacterium (assembly GCA_028873965.1). GTDB lineage: Bacteria > Chloroflexota > Dehalococcoidia > Lucifugimonadales > UBA3495 > Bin87. The sequence continues at coordinate 86,406 of JAPPMU010000062.1, read as the reverse complement.
AGGAAGTCCATGGGGTGCTCCAGCGACTCCAGGCCGCCGGCATTGAAAATGTCATCGCCCTCCGCGGCGACCGTCCTCCGGGAACCGAGGATGAGCCTCCCGGTGAGGACGAGTTTGCCCACGCCACCGAACTCATCCAGCACATCCGCGCCAATTTTGACTTTGGCATCGCCGGCGCCTGCTATCCGGAAGGCCATACCGAGTCGATCAGCCTGGACACGGACATCGCCTACGCTCGCCAGAAGCAGGACTTGGGGGCGGATTTCCTCATCACCCAGCTTTTCTACGACAACAGCCATTTCTATGGTCTCCTGGACCGCGCCGCCGCCGCCGGAATTACCATTCCCATCATCCCCGGCGTCTTGCCGATTCTGAGCACCCCGCAAATCCGCCGCTTCACCTCGCTATGCGGAGCGACCATTCCGTCTCATCTGGATGCGCGCCTGGAACGCTTCGCCGAGGACAATCGGGCGGTACGTGAAATCGGCATCGAACACGCCACCCGCCAGGCCGAGGACCTGTGGGCCAACGGCGTGCCGGGCATCCATTTCTACGTTCTCAATCGCACCTACTCGGTTTCCCACATTCTCACCGACCTGCACATCGGGGGCCACGGCGGAGATTGATCCAGCCGAGTTGCTGATCGCCCATGCTCTCCACCGGCGTAGATTTTATTGAGATCGATCGCGTGGCCGGTGTGCTGGACCGGTATGGCGATCGGTTCCTGCGTCGCGTGTTCACACCGGGGGAAATCGCCTATTGTCGCGGTCGCGCGCCGAACCTGGCGGCGCGTTTCGCGGCTAAAGAGGCGGTGATGAAATCTCTCGGCACCGGGTTTCGCGGCGTCGGCTGGAGGGATGTCGAGGTCGTCCGCGCCCCCAGCGGCGCGCCGAGCCCACGCCTCCATGGACGGGCCCGCCGCCGCGCCGAGCGCTTGGGCGTCACTGAAATCGCCATCAGCCTCTCCCACTCCCGGGGGTTCGCCATGGTCGTCGCCGTGGCGGTGCGCCCGGATACCCCGGAATCCCTGGAAGCAGCCGGGGCCACGCTCTGGGGTGATGACGTGGCTCCCCGGTCCGGTTGACGCTTCATGGCTGTCAAAGTCGTCACCGTTGCCGAAATGCAGGCGTTGGAGGCTGCATCCGAAGCTGCCGGCGTCAGCACCGACACCCTGATGGAAAACGCCGGCTTGGCTTGCGCCCGGCGCGTGCGCGAGTGCATGGGTGGAGCCGCTGGCCGCCGCGTCCTCGTGTTGGTCGGACCCGGCAACAACGGCGCCGATGGCCTCGTCCTGGCCCGTCATCTGGCCCGCTGGGGCGCCGACGTGTGCTGCTATATCGTCCGCGGACGCCCGGATTACGACCCGAAAATGACCGACGCGCTGGCATACGGCGTGTCGGTGAAGGACTCCGCCGGCGATGCTGGATTGTCCGATTTGGATGGCTTGCTGCGCCGTTCCGATGCCGTCGTCGACGCGATCCTCGGCGCCGGCCGTTATCGCCCTCTGGATGGTCAGGTGGGCGATGTGGCCACTCTCGTAAACTGCATCCGTTCACACCGGCACGATCTGCCCGTCATCGCCGTGGACCTGCCCACGGGCGTCAACCCCGACACCGGCGACGCGGACCCGCGAACAATCAACGCCGACGAGACGCTCGCCCTCTGCCATCCCAAGTGCGGCATCGCCAACTTCCCCGGCGCCGGCTACGCGGGTCGCATAACTGTGCTCGGCATCGGCTTACCGGACGAGGTATCCGCGTCGGCCGACGCGGATCTGCCCACCGAGTGGATGACCCCGGAGTCGGCTCGCTCGCTCCTTCCCCCGCGCCTTTTGACTGCCCACAAAGGCACCTTCGGTCACCTGTTGATTGTTGCCGGTTCCCGCAATTTCGTCGGCGCAGCTTCCCTGGCAGCCCGGGGAGCCCATCGCGCCGGCGCCGGCCTCGTGACCCTTGCCGCTCCCGAATCGGTGTACCGGCTCGCCGCCTCCCATCTCACGGAAACCATCCATCTGCCCCTTCCCGAAGACGCCGAAGGACGCATCGACCCGTCGGCCGCTGACGTCATACGCCAACGCATCGACAACTATTCCGCCGTGGCGGTGGGCTGCGGCCTGGGTTGGTCGAGCGGCGCCACTGCCCTGATGGATCGTCTCCTGTTGACCGGCGAAGAATCCCCGTCAATGCCAATCGTCATTGACGCCGACGGGCTGAACAACCTTGCGCAGTGTTCCCGCTGGGCCGACCGATTGCGCGCCCCAGCCGTGCTGACGCCTCACCCCGGCGAGATGGCCACCCTCACCGGCCAACCGACTGCGCAAGTGCAGGCAGATCGCATCGGCATCGCCAGCCAATCCGCCGCAGATTGGCGGCAGACCGTCCTGCTCAAGGGAGCCCACAGCGTCGTCGCCTCTCCGAACGGAAAGCGCTGCGTACTGCCCTTCGCCAATCCGGCGCTGGCCGCCGGCGGGACGGGCGACGTGCTCACCGGCATCATCGGCGGATTGTTGGCCCAGGGACTTGCTCCCTACGACGCCGCGCGCCTGGGCGGGTTCCTCCACGGTACGGCGGCCGAGCAGGTGCGCGCCGAATACGGCAACGCCGGTGTCGTCGCCAGCGATCTGCTGGATCGCATCCCCCCAATCATGGCCAATCTTCGCGGCTTGGCGGTGACCCGTGATTAGCCTGACGCCGCAGCAGGCGGCGCGGCTTTCCGCAACCCCGGTGGGCCACCTGGCCACCGCCGACGCCAACGGCCGGCCCCACGTGATTCCGGTCTGTTTCGCCTACGACGGCCAGCACATCTACTCGGTGCTGGACGCCAAGCCCAAGCGCGGGAGCCTGACCGGACTGCGGCGCGTCCGCAACATCCTCGCCAACCCCCAGGTTTCGCTGGTCATCGACCACTACGACGAGGATTGGACCCGGCTCTGGTACCTGTTGGTCCAGGGCCGCGCCGATCTGGTTGAAGACGGCCCCGAACCGCCGGCGGCGATTGCCAGGCTACGCGAAAAATACCCCCAATACCGAGACATGCCCCTTGAAGGCAACCCGGTTATCCGGATCACGCCCGAGCGCATCACGGGCTGGTCCGGCAGTTGAACCGCCGCCGGTTGCCTTGACCCCATAGCCGCCGCACCCTAGAATGCCGGCACCCGGCCCCCAGGGCCGTCTTTTGCAGGTTTCCATGACCCAGATTGTGTTCGTTCACGGCCCCGGCGCCGGGGGCTGCGCAGATTCCTATATCAACCAGCTCTACCACTATCCCAATAGCCTCGCGCCCAACCTGCCCGGCCATCTCGACGGCGCGCCGTGCAGCAGCGTCGAGCGTTACACCGAGTGGCTGCGCGGCTGGCTGCACGCTCGCGGGCACGATCACGACCTGGTGCTGAGCGGCTTCACCCTCGGCGCGTGTGTCGCCCTGCAATACGCTCTGGATTACCCTGACGAGGTCAGGGCTCTGGCGCTCATGACCATCGCCATGCGCCCCAAGCGGCGCCGCCCCCAGGACTTGCAGTTCCGGTTGGACGCCGCCGAGAACCCGGAGACCTACGAGCAGTGGCTCGGCATGATGGATGGCATCATGCACTTCGTCGAACCCGACCTGCGCGCCCGCCTGCTGCAGCGGCACCGTGAGGTCGGCCCCGTAGCCCAGCATCGGGACCTGGTGGTCATCGACCGTTTCGACGTGCGCGACCGGATCCACACCCTCAAAGCGCCCCTGCTCCTGATCCAGGGCGTCGACGACCCCCTGTCCACCGGCGACTACGAGGAAGAGATCCACCGGGCTGTCCCCGGATCGAAGCTCATCAAGATGAAAGACGCCGGCCATTTCCCCATGGTGGAAAAGCCGGACGAATTCAACGCTGCCCTGGACGCATTTCTCGCCCAACTACCCGATGCTAAGCCCCCTCTCCCTTGATGGGAGAGGGTTGGGGTGAGGGTGAACCTCCGTCATCCCAATCCCGTGCATCCCGTACATCCATGCCAACCCCAATAGTGAAGGAGTTCCACCGTGGACGGAGTCACCGCAGTAGCCAACGTGTTGAAAATGGAGGGCGTGGACTGGATCGCCGTCATGCCTTCCAACCCGCTGATTGAGGCCGCGGCCATCGCCGGCATCCGCCCCGTCGTCTGTCGCCAGGAACGCACCGGCGTGCACATGGCTGACGGCTTTTCCCGCATCACCAACGGCAACAAGATCGGCATCTTCCTCGCCCAGAATGGCCCCGGCGCCGAAAACTCCTTCGGCGGCGTCGCGCAGGCCTACGCCGACTCGGTGCCCATCCTCGTGCTGCCGGCCGGCGTCGCGCGCAATCGCCTCGGCGTGGAACCGAACTTCCATCCCGTCCAGGCTTACTCGACCATCACCAAGTGGGCCGCCCACGTCAATTTCGCCGACCGCGTGCCGGAACTCTTCCGGCAGGCGTACACCAAGCTGCGCTCCGGTAAACCCGGCCCCGTCCTGCTGGAGATCCCCTCTGACCTGGTGTCCGACCAGATCAGCGAGGAAGACTTCGATTACGTGCCGCCGGCGAAGATGCGCGTCGCCGCCGACCCGGCGACCATTACCCGAGGCGTCCGCGCCCTCATGTCCGCCCATCGTCCGGTGATCCACGCCGGCCAGGGTGTCCTCTACGCCGAGGCTACCGACGAGCTGCTCGAGCTGGCGGAATTCCTGCAAATCCCGGTGATGACCACCCTGGAGGGCAAGAGCGCGTTCCCGGAGAACCATCCGCTGTCCCTGGGCGTCGGCGGCTCCAGCCAGACCGGGCCCGTTCACCGTTTCCTCACCAACGCCGACGTGGTTTTTGGCGCGGGCGTCAGCTTCACCAAGAGTGGCTTCACGGTACCCATGCCGCCGGGCAAGACCCTGATCCATCTCACCAACGGCGACGGCGACATCAACAAGGACTACCGCACCGACTACCCCATCCTGGGCGACGCCAAGCTCGCTCTGCGACAGTTCATCGACGAGTTGAAGGCCCAGGGTGCCCAGCAACGCGCGCCGAACCAGGAGTTGGCCGCCGAGATCACCGCCAGCCGCGATGCCTGGATGGCCGAGTGGATGCCCCGGCTCACCAGCGATGAGGTCCCATTGAACCCCTACCGCGTCGTGTGGGACATCATGCACACCGTCGACCTGGACAACACCATCGTCACCCACGAGTCGGGCAGTCCCCGCGAGCAGGTGTCGCCCTTCTGGGAAGCCCGCGCTCCCCGCAGCTTCATCGGCTGGGGCAAGTCCACGCAGTTGGGCTACAGCCTGGGCCTGGCCATGGGCGCCAAGATGGCCGCCCCGGAGAAGATGGTGATCAATTTCATGGGCGATGCCGCGTTCGGCATGGTGGGCCTGGACGTTGAAACCGCCGTGCGCGCCAACATCCCCATCACCACCGTGGTGATGAACAACTACACCATGGCTATCTACCCGGACAGCCGCATCCCTACCGCCGTGGAGCGCTACGGCCTGAAGGACCTCAGCGGCGACTTCTACCAGGTTGCCCTCGCCCTGGGCGCCTACGCCGAGCAGATCACCACCCCGGACGAGATCAAGCCGGCCATGCAGCGCGCCATGCAGGCCAATGCCGACGGCCGCCCGGCCCTGCTGGAGTTCATCACCAAGGAAGAAGGCACCTTCTCCAAGTTCCGCTTTGACTAGATCGCAGGCGACCGGTCTCCCACCGTTGCTGTCCGTAGGGGCGAATGATCATTCGCCCCTTCATTTTGCCCAGAGCGGGGTGCCCGCATCAGTGCCGCCAATTTCTCCGCTTCCTTCTCACCCCTTACAATAGAACCATGGCAACCGTCCCTCAAATACCCACGACGGCAACGGACATAACCGCCGGCTGGATGCAGCAAGCATTGACCGCCGGCGGCTCTATCGTCGGTTCCGCCATCGCCGCAGTGGACGTTGAAAACATCGGCGCCGGCGTCGGAATGGTGGGAACCATCCTGCGCTGCCATCTGTCCTACGAGGACGATGCCCTCGCCATGCCGGGCTCGGTCATCGTCAAGCTGCACAGTTCGCACCCGGAGACGGTTCAGACCGCGCGGAGGCTGCGCCTGTACGCCCGCGAATACGCCTTCTATCGTGAGATGGCGCCGCATGTTCCCCTGCGTTCGCCGGCTCTGCTCTACGGCGACTTCGACGACCATGACCACCGTTTCGTTCTGGTGCTGGAAGACCTTCGCGGAATGACCAGGGTGGATCAGATCGATGGGGCGGGCGCCGCGCCGGCGAAAACCGCGGTACGGGCGATCGCCCGTATGCACGGCCGCTACTGGAATCGGGTGGACCGGCCGCCCGTTTCCGGATTCCACGAATCTGCCAGTCCCGAGCGCCGGCGCTTGGTACAGCACGTTTATCAGGCCAGCCTGCCGGCCGCGTTTGAACGCATGGGCAGCCTGTTCCCAGACCGGATGCGACGGTTGGCCGAAGCATACGGACGCGGGCTGGTGGAGCATACGGACGCGGTCGCTGCCGGCCCGCTGACCTTCAGCCACGGCGATTTCCGTCTGGATAATATGTTCTTCGGCGCCGACGGAAGCGATGAATTTGCCGTCGTGGACTGGCAGGTGTGCGGCGTGCGCAGCGGGCTTTACGACGTCGCCTATTTCCTCTCCTCCAGCGTCCCGGTCGAAATCCGTCGTCAGATCGAGGCTGACGCCGTGGAGGAGTATCACCGCGTCCTCGTGAGCACGGAAGTCACGGACTTCACGCACGAGGCGTGCTGGCGCAGCTACCGGCAGAATATGCTCGGTTGCTTCCAGACTCTGATCATAGCCAGCGGGCAGCTGGATCTCAGCAGCCAGCGAAGCCGCCAACTGGCCGAAGCATTCGTCACTCGCACCCTCACCGCCATCGACGACCTGGATGCCGAGGAGTTCCTGCCCGCTAGCGCTATTCCTTGAGCGATTGTGAGGGCCGGGTGCGGACAAAATGGCCAGGCGTCCTGCCATCCCCGCGGGCCCACATGACGTAAATCATGACTGGCTCTGGCAGGCGTTGGCCTCCTCGTCCGGCTTCGAACCTTCGCAGTTGCGGGCTATTCGCGCCGAACCTGTGGGTCCCGGTCGAGGACTGCTCAGCACGGTTATTCGTTGCCATTTGGTGTGGTCGGTCGATGCTCCGCAGCAGCCTGCCAGCGTGATCGTCAAATGCCACAGTGCTGATCGCAAAACGTTCCGGCTCGCCCGTATCCTGACGCTGTATCGGCAGGAGTACGAATTTTACCGTCGTATCCGGCCGTTTGCCGTCATCCGCGCCCCGGCGTTGCTCTATGGCGATTTCGCTCCCGTCAGCCACCGGTTCGTGATGGTCCTGGAAGATTTGGCCGATTTGGAAACGGTTAGCCAGGTAAATGGAGCCAGCCCTGTCCAGGCAAAGTCCGCTGTCCGCGCGGTCGCCAGGATGCACGCCCGCTACTGGAACAACCTTGACCACACCGTGTTGTCGAATGCGCCGGACTACTCCAGGAAATATCGCCGGCTGACCCAACTTGGCTACGCGCTCAATCTGCCGCGCACCCTTGACCGTTTCGGCAGCCTGTTCAATCCCGAAACGCGTAGTGTCGTCGAGACCTATGGCGCCCGGATCGCCGATCACCTGTCCGACATATCCAGGGGGCCCAAGACCTTCACCCACGGGGATTTCAGGGTGGACAACCTCTTTTTTGACGGACCGGGCATCGATGACGTGGTGGCGATCGATTGGCAAAACGGCGGCATTCACTCCGGATTGCGTGACATAACTTACCTGCTATCCACCAGCGTAACACCCGAAACCCGTCGCGCGATTGAGCAGGATGTCGTAGGCGAATACCACGATGCCCTGGTCGGCGCCGGCGTCGGCGGTTACTCCGTTGATGAGTGTTGGCGCAGCTATCGACAGGTGATGCTGAGCTGCCTGATCGGCGCGGTCTTCACCTGCGGCAGCCTGGACCTCAACGACGAAGCCAGCCATCGCACCATGGAAATCGGTCTGGGCCGCACCCTGGCGGCAATCGACGACTTGCACGCCGAAGAGTTCCTCCCCGGCCGGGCGCGCACGTTCAGCCTGGGCAGGGTGGTACCTGCGCTTTCGGCAGGGGCAGTGCGAGCATACCGCCGGATTGGAAACCTGCGCCGGGGTTAGGACCTAAATCCTGAATGTCGTGATGTTGCATCCCGGCAATTTACTGACACAAACTGATGGCGCAATCGGTCGGCTGGTGTTTAGACTGGCCGCGTCCAATCTCGACGACGGAGTCCATGATGACTGTTGCCGGACCACCGGTTGAACCTGCCGACATCGAGGCGTTCCGCGCCGAGCTCGAGCAAATCATCGCCGGCGCGCCCGTTGCGCTCGATGCGCTGGCCTTGGATACGGACAGCGTTTCAGCGATGCCGGATGCGGAACAACCGGCTGAGCAAGAGTCACCCGGGAGCGTCGGCCGGACCGCTTACCAGCCAACCATCCTGGACCTGCCGCCGTGCGAACGCCCCCGGGAACGCCTCCGCGAGCACGGCCCGCGCTACCTGAACAACGCCGAGTTGGTCGCCATACTCTTGCGATCCGGCGTGGCCGGCGAAAACGCCATCAACGTCGCCATGCGCATTCTCGCCGAGTTCGACGGCCTCGCCGGCCTGGCCCGCGCCGGGTACGCGGAGTTGTGCGAACAGCGCGGCCTCAACCACGCCAAGTCCAGCGAAATCATGGCTGCGCTGGAGCTCGGCCGGCGCATCGCATCGCTTGCCCCCGAAGAGCGTGCCCAGATATCCTGTCCGCAGGACGCTGCCAGCCTGCTGATCGCCGAAATGGAGCCTTTGGTGCAGGAGAACCTGGTCGTCCTGCTGCTCAACACCCGGAACCAGGTTGTGGCTCGCCGTACAATCTATATCGGCACGGTGAACAGCAGTGCGGTGCGCCCCGCCGAGGTCCTGCGTCCCGCCATACGGGAGAACGCCCCTTCCATCATCGTTGCCCACAATCACCCGTCCGGCGACCCGACGCCCAGCCCGGAGGACATTTCCGTAACCCGCGACCTGGCCAGCGCCGGCAAACTGATGGACATCGAACTGCTGGATCACCTGATCATCGGACGCGGTGGACGGTTCACCAGCTTGAAGGAAAAACGACTGGGGTTCGATTAACCGGACGCCACAAGGAGATTACCCGATGAGTGACTATTTCCTCAGCCCCGAGAGCCGTGGCTACAAAGAACTCGCCGAAGGCGCCCGCACCCGCACCTTCTGGGGAGCCCAGATGCTCTTCTCCCTGGTGGAGGTCGAAGCCGGGGCCCTGGTGCCCCTGCACACGCATCCCCATGAGCAGGGCGGCATCATCGTCGAAGGCGAGCTCGAAATGGGCATCGGCGGCGAGGTCCGCGTCCTCAAGCCCGGCGATATGTACATCATCCCCGGCGACGTCGAGCACTACGCCCAGGGCCAGGGAACTAAAGCCGTCGCGCTGGACATATTCAGCCCGGTGCGCGAGGAGTTCAAATACTAGGCGGAGTCTCCGAAGTACTCCGCCACCGCCATTACCAGGTTACCCATGTGCGGGTGGTCCGGTTCCACGTCCACTCCGATGCCGAACTCCTGCAATTTCCGGGTGCACACCGGGCCCACTGAGGCCACGACCACCGTTCCCTCAAGGCTCTGTCGCAGTGAATCTTCGCGCCCGGCGTCGGCGGCGATGCCAATCAGGTTTGGCACCTGTGGCCGGCTGGTGAACGCCAGGGCGTCGATATCGCCTCGCTCCATCCGGTCGATCAGATCAACCACCGGCGCAGGGTCATTGGGCAAACCCCAGTCGTATAACGTCAGCTCTTCGTAGTCCGCTCGTTGCTCCCGCAGATACGTGGGCAACTCGGAGTCCGGGCCGCCGTAGCGCTGGAAAATCACCCGTTTGCGTTCGAACTCCAGATCACGCATCGCCGCGATCAGGTCGCTTGAGGTGTACGGCTCCGGCGGCATGATGTCGATGGGGATCTTGTGGCGCCGCAGGATCCGCCCCGGTTTCGGGCTGCGCGCCACCACCGTGATCCCGCGCAAAGCCTCTTCAAACTCCGCCAGCCGGCCCATGCCCTCGGCGATGCCCATCATCGCGTTCGCACCCACCCCGGTCAGGAAGATGGCGGCATCGACGCGCCCTGCGCAAACATCGAGAATGGCCCGCTGCACTTGCGGGCTGTCCTGCAGGTAGTGCTCCTGCATGACCGGCGCCCCGATTGGGACGCCGCCGTGCCGGCGAATGAGGCTGGCCATTTCGTCGGGCATCCGCGCCTCGACGAAGGCCAGCACTCTACCGTTAAGCGATGCCCTGGCCATGGCGATGTGGCGACGCCGCTAGACGGCGCACTCGCCTTCGCCGCGCTCCAGCACGTACTGGTTGGTCCGCTCCCAGTCGAAGTACATCTCGCCGCCGCCCTCGGCTTCGTGCCCGACTTCCTGGGCGCGGGCTGCAACCGACGTCATCTCTTCCAGGCCCACCCGGTCCAGGAAGTCGTTGAAACGCTCGGACTCGTCGGCGCGGTGGTCCTTGTAGTACGTGACGATGTCTTTCAGGACCGACGGCACCAGCTTGGCCGGCACCTTCACCTTGGGCACCCGCGTGCCGATGCGGGAGTCTTCCACCTGGTTGTCGCCGTAGTTTCCGCCCAGGAACAGCTCGTAGGACGGTATCTGCTGTCCGTCCACGCCCTTGACCGCCGCGCCGTGGAACCCGATGTTGGCGATGTGATGCAGGCCGCAGCCGTTGGGGCAGCCGCTCATCTTGATGCGGATGTCGCCCACACCCTTGTCCTCGGACAGGCCGTTCCAATCCGCCATCTCGGTCCGCAGCGCCTGGGCCAGGCCCATGGACGAGGTGATTCCCAGTTTGCAGCTGTCCGTGCCCGGGCAGGACACCACGTTGCTGATGTGGCTGTGTCCGGCTTCCGCCAACTCCAGCGCCTTCAGCGCGTCCCAGACGTTGTACAGGTGGCCCGTCGGGACCCAACGCAGCACCAGGTTCTGTTCCTGCGTGGTCCGCGCCTTGCCGCCGGTGTACTTCCGCACGATGTCGGCCAGCCCGCGGAATTGCTCCGGGCTGAGGTCGCCGCGCACTATCTTGATGTAGACGACATGGTAACCGTCCTGACGCTGGGCTTCCACGTTCGCGTCCAGCCAAGCCTGGTACTCGGAGTCGCTGTGATCGCCATTCCCGGCCGGCGGCTGCGCCGGTGGGTCTTCGCGCTGGATCTCTTCGGCCGTCATCAGCGGCCGGAAGTCGATCGGTTCGATGTTCGCCAGCTCGGCGTCCACCATGTCCCGGAACTCGTCCAGGCCGATGCGGTCGATCAGCACCTTGAGGCGCGCCATCATGCGGTTTTTCCGCAGCATGTCGGCGTTGTTGAAAACCGTCCACACGGCCAGGGCCACGCGCAGGTAGTCATCCTCTGACACCCACTCGTACAGCGGTTTGGCCAGCCGCGGCATGATCGACGTGCCGCCGCCGCAGTACACCTTGAACCCCTTGCGCTGCTCCCCGTCAACTTCCTGGTACTGGGATACGAACGTGAGGTCCTGGATCGCCGCCGCCACTTCGTCGCGCTGGTCGTTGCCGGTGAACGCCGACTTGAACTTGCGCGGGAAGCTCTGCGTGATGGGGTGGCGCACGCCGAACCGCACGTAGGCCGTCAGGTACGGTGTCGGGTCGAAAACTTCTTCCGGACTCACGCCAGCCGTCGGAGGTCCAACCACGTTGCGGACGGTGTTGCCGCACGCCTCACGGCTGGACAGGCCCACACTGCCCAGGATGCGCAGCACCTCGGACGTCTGCTCCAGCGGGATGTGGTGTATCTGGATGTTTTCCCGGGTGGTGATGTGGCCCTTTTTCAGCGGGGCGTACTTTTCGGTCACGTCGCCAAAGCAGTCCAGCATGTCCGCCGAGATGATGCCGCCCGGCAGCTTGACCCGGATCATCTGCACGTCGGCCTGCCGCTGACCGTACACTCCCTGGCGCAAGCGGAAGGGCGTGAACACGGTGTTGTCCAGTTCTCCGGTGCGGAACCGGTCAACCTCCGCGTCGAAGCGCTGTATCTCGTCCTCCATGAACGGAATGATCGCGGGCGCGTCGGCCGCCAGCCGCATACTGGAATCGTGGATGTCTTCCTGGCTGGGGATTTGTGCTTGGCTGGTCAAGGTGTCCTCCTCCGATTTCTGGCAATAAAAAACCCACCGTTGCCATACGGCAAATCCGGTGGGCGCAGGCGCGAACCCGAAGTTTTCAGTCAGGTCTATCCTGCCCCCGCTGTCGGGGGACAGGTACATGTGCAGATGCGAATCCTTTTGCAATTACTCTGCATTTGCGAAAACTATACTGCCGAGGTCGGGAATTGTCAACGACCGATTTGGACCGAAATTCGGAGGATTTTTACCGGTGCGGATTCGCGAGGATCAGCGCAGCGACCGGTCGGATTTTACGTTCCCGGTACCCACGGTATGCCCCGAAACCAGCCACATCACCCGTTCCGCGATGTTGGTGGCCCGGTCGGCGATCCTCTCCAGGTCATGCGCTACCCACAGCAGGTACGTCGCCCGCTCGATGTTGCGGGGGTCTTGCAGCATGTAGGTCAGCAATTCCCGGTAAATCTGGTTGTACAGGTCGTCCACCGCGTCGTCGTCCTGGCAGATCTTGCGCGCCTGCCATTCGTCCCGCGCCGAATATGCCTCCAGGCTCTCCCGCAGCATGGTCAGCGCCAGGTCCGCCATGCGGGGAATGTCGATCAACGGCTTGAGCAGGGGCTGGTCACCGATGCGCAGGCAGATCTTGGCGATGCCTTCGGCATAGTCTCCCATGCGCTCCAGTTCCACCGCGATATGCACCGCCGACATCACCTGGCGGAGATCAATAGCCGTGGGTTGCTGGGTGGCCAGCATCCCCACGCACTTGTTTTCCAGGCTGTCCTGCAGGCGGTCGATGTGGTCGTCTTCGTCGATGATCCTTTGCGCCAGCTCCAGATCCTGGGTTTCCAGGGCCTTCAGCGCGCGCAGGGTCGCCTGTTCGACGTGCGCCGCCATTTCCGCCAGGTCGGCTTGCAGGCTCGACAGATCGCGCTCGTAATCTGATCTCAGCATTCGACGCCCCCCTTTGGGTGGACCTCAATCCGCCTGGTTGTAAACCGACCGGCTATCCGAAACGGCCGGTGATGTACGCCTCTGTGCGTTCGTCGCTGGGGTTGGTGAACAGCGTCCGGGTGTCGCCGAATTCGATGAGATGCGCCACGCGGTTTTCGTCCGGCAGCAGGAAAGCCGTCTTGTCGGACACCCGGCCCGCCTGTTGCATGTTGTGCGTCACAATCACGATGCTGTAGGTCTTCTTGAGCTCTTGCATCAACTCTTCGATGGCCAGGGTGGCGATGGGGTCCAGGGAGGAGCAGGGCTCGTCCATCAAGATCACGCTGGGCTCCACCGCCAGCGCGCGGGCAATGCACAATCTCTGCTGTTGCCCGCCGGAGAGCGAAAGCGCCGATTCCTTCAACCGGTCTTTCACCTCGTCCCACAGCGCGGCGCCCCTCAGCGACTGCTCTACCACGTCGTCCATGCTGCCCTTGAACCCGTTGATCCGAGGCCCGAAGGCGATGTTGTCGTAAATCGACTTGGGGAAGGGATTAGGCCGCTGGAAGACCATCCCGATCTCGTATCGGATCTGCGTCGGGTCTGATCCCGGAGCATACAGGTTGAAATCGCCAAACCACATCTCGCCTTCCATGCGGAAGATTTCGATCAGGTCGTTCAACCTGTTGATGCAGCGCAACAGCGTGCTCTTGCCGGCGCCGCTTGGCCCGATGATGGCCGTGATCTCGTTCTCCGGCATGTCCATGCTCACGCCCTCGATCACCTTGTTGGAACCGTAATAAACCCCCACGTCGACGGCGCGGACGGCGGGACGGGTCGCCGCTGAGGTTGCAGCCATTCTCGTTTACCCCCGTAGATTCTTCTGTAGCCGGTTGCGCAGGAAAATGGCGAATGCGTTCATGCCCAACAGCATGATCAACAGCACGATGATGCCGGCTGCGGCCAGTTGGTGGAACTCCTCCTGCGGCTTGGAAATCCACACGTAGATTTGGATCGGCAACACGGTGAACCGGTCCAGCGGGCTGGACGGAGCGAAAGGCACGAAGGACAGCGCGCCCATGATGACCAGCGGCGCCGCCTCTCCCATGGCCCGGCTCACCGCCAGGATGATCCCGGTCAGGATCCCCGGCATGGCTTGCGGCAACACCAGCCGCGCGATCACCTGCCACTTGGTGCCTCCCAGCGCGTAACCGCCCTCCCGTATCGATGATGGAACGGCGCGGATCGCCTCTTGCGAGGACACGATCACCACCGGCATGATCAGCAGCGCCAGGGTCAGTCCCGCCGCGGACACGTTCTTGCCGTCCGAGCCCGGGGCCACGATCACGAAGAAAGCCACGAAAATGGACAGGCCCAGGATGCCGTACACGATGGACGGTACCGCGGCCAGGTTCTGTATGTTCGTCTGGATTAGCTGGGCGAACCGGCTGCCGCCGGAGTACTCCTCCAGGTAAATCGCTGCCGACACTCCAACGGTGAAGGACACGAAGACGCATATCGCCATCACCCACAAGGTGCCCACGATCGCCGGGAACAGGCCGGAATTCACCGCTTTGCTGGATGGGATGTCCGTCAGCAGCGTTTTGATCGAAGTTCCGTCCAGGTTCAACCAGGCTGCGGCCTCCGACAAAACGCTGTACAGCAGCGCCAGCAGCATCACCAGCGCGAGGAGCACCGCCGCAACGCACACCGCGTAGAAAATGGAGGCGTTCCGCTTGCGTCTGGACAGCCGCTGGCTGTAACTGCGCTCGATTTCGGCTGCCATTATTCGTACACCTCACGGAACTTCGCCACGACGAACTGGCTCAGCAGGTTCATGCACAGCGTGATGATGAACAGCGTGATCCCCACCGCGAACAGCGCCTGGAATTGAGCCGTTCCCGGTATCGCGTTGTCACTGAAGTTGGTCGTAGCCATGAACCCCGTCATGGTGTTCACTGGATCCAGAGGATTGAAAGTCAGCTTATCGTTTTGGCCGGCGGCGATGAACACGATCATCGTTTCGCCGATCGCCCGTGACATCGCCAGGATGATTGCGGCGACGATCCCCGACAGCGCCGCGGGCAAAACCACCCTGATGGCCACTTCAACCTTGGTCGCTCCCAGTGCGTAGGCCCCCTCACGCAGCGCGTTGGGCACTGCGCGCATCGCGTCCTCGCTCAGGCTGGAGACCATGGGGATGATCATAACGCCCATCACGATGGCGGCGGACAGCGCGTTGAAGATGCCCACGTCGTCGCTGAAGGAGCGCAGGATCGGGGTGATGAAGAACAGCGCGAAGAATCCGTACACCACCGTGGGGATCCCGGCCAGCACCTCGAGGATCGGCTTGGTAATCGCCCGGAGCCGCGGGTGCGCGTATTCGCTCAGGAAGATCGCGCTCAGCAGGCCGAACGGCACCGCTACCACCATCGCCAGCACCGCGATCATCGTGGTGCCCACCAGGAGGGGCCAGATGCCGTAGGACCTGGGAACCAGCAGCGTGCGCCACTTGGTGTCAGTGAGGAACCGGTGCCACTTCACCTTTTCCGGCACGCTGAAGGAGTCGGTCTCCAGGCCCACACCCTTGCCCTGCCCGGCCACAGCGGCCACCGTGACCTTGTGGGAGCGACCCGGCGCGGCATTCGCGATTACGCAGGAGATCCGGTCCGGCGGCAGGTTCGTGCAGTCCGAGATGTCCGCATTCAGGACGGGCAGAACCGAGACTTCATATCCGGTCACTGCCTGCCCCACGGTCGGTGGTTCCCAGTTCACGTAAATCAGCGAGTCGGTGGTTGCCCGCACCTGCACCTTCGGGATGCTGCCCGGCGATAGGGTGCTCGGCGCGGCCCCCGCCAGCCCTTCCGCTTCGCTGGTCGCCACGCGCTCCGTCGGTCGGTTTTCGTAGAAGTCCGACGTGAAGAATCGCACCCCCTCGAACAGCAGCACCGACACGATGGCCACGGTTGTCAGCACCGAGACGGACGCCAAAAGAAAAAGTACCCACTTGACAATACGTTCAAGTAGGTACTTTTTGCCGCTGCCTTTGAGCGGTAGCCCGGCCGTCGGGGGATCTCCAACCGCCGGTTTAGCTCCAGTTGTCTTGCCGAAAAGCAAAGCGGTTCACCTGTTTGGACGGCTTGATCGCGTCCTATGGGAGCGCGGTTCGCCTCGAGTATTTGCCCGCTACTTTCTCCGTCGGACGCTATTATAATATTCCAGCCGGCTTTTGCCGACAACCCGATTTGTCGTGATACAAACCATGCCGGCGCCGGATACCGCGCGTAGCCGCTACGCAAAACACTCACAGCCAGGGGGACCACTTGAGCCAACAACTGCAACTGAGCGTGGTTGACCAGTCGCCCATGCGCGAGGGCAGCAACGCCGGCGTCGCGCTCCGGGAAACGATACAGCTTGCCGTCGCCTCCGAGCAGATGGGTTACCAGCGTTACTGGGTCGCGGAGCACCACAATCTGCCCAATTTCGCCGGCACCGCTCCCGAGGTGATGGTAGGCCAGATCGCCGCCCACACCAAGAGCATCCGCGTTGGCTCCGGCGGCGTGATGCTGCCCCACTACAGCGCGCTCAAGGTGGCCGAGACTTTTCGCATCCTCGATTCCCTCTATCCCGACCGCATAGACCTGGGCATCGGCCGCGCTCCGGGAAGTGACCAGATCACCGCCGCCGCCCTGGCCTACCCCAGCATGCCCAAGGACGTCCGCCACTTCCCCCAGCAGGTCCGCGACGTCATCAACTACCTGAACGACACCCAACCCGAGGATCATCCCTTCAACGAGGTGCTGGCGGCGCCGGAGGAATCGGAGACCGTTCCCCAGGTCTGGCTCCTCGGTTCCCGGTACGAATCGGCGTTTATGGCCGCCAAGATGGGCCTGCCCTTCGCCTACGCCCATTTCTTCGGCATGGGCGCCACCGACGGCCCGCAGATCGTCGAGTCCTACCGGCAGAATTTTGAGGCGTCGGAATACCTGTCGGAACCCCTGGTCAACGTCGGCGTCCAGGTGCTGTGCGCCGACACGGAGGAAGAGGCTCGCCGCGTCGCAGCCAGCCGGAACTTGGGCCGCCTCCGCTCGGTCACCGGCCGTGCCAAGGGTGTTCCGCACCCCGACGTGGCCGCCAGCTACAAATACCTTGCCAACGAGTGGCAGTTCATCCAGCAGTACAGTCGCAATTGTGTCGATGGCGATCCCGAGCAGGTCAAGGCCGGGCTGGAACAGGTCGCCGAGGACTACCAGACCCCCGACCTCAGCGTCGTCACCATCTGCTACCACTACGCCGACCGCGTTCGCTCCTACGAGTTGGTCGCCGAGGCTTGCGGCCTGGAACCGTTAACTGATTAGGGGCGAAGGCGGAGTCTTTATTCGGTCAGCCTTCTGCTACGGGCTGGATTGTTGTTGACGGCGCAGTTGTTCTTCCAGCTCATGAAGGCGGGTTTCGGCGGTGTCGGCCCGGGCCCGCTCCATATCGGCTCGCATCCGCTCGGCGTCGCGCTCCGCCTCTGCGGCGTTGGCCCGGGCCCGTTCCGCGTTGACCTGAGCCCGCTCGGCGTTGCGCTCCGCCTCTGCGGCGTCAGCCCGGGCCCGCTCCGACTCGAACGAGGCTACGGGCTGGCCGGTGGCCGGGTCGCAAAACCGCAACTCTTCACCCTCAGTCCGCAGGTTCAGCCCCAGCGCCGGGCTGTAGCTCTGCAAGTCGCCGCCGGGCAACTCGTCTCGGGGTATGGGACCGTACACTCCGCCCTCCAGCCGCTCACCGTACAGCCGCGTCCCGTAATGCTCCCCGGTCCGGTCAAACCGCCAGTACTCCCGCACGCCGATGCTGGCGTAGAAGTCCCGCTTCTCATTCAGATCCCGGTGCGCCGTGCTCGGTGACGCCACTTCCAGCACAAAGTCCGGCGCCTTGCCCTGCTCCGACACGATGTACCCGTTGCTGGCCTCGTATTCGGCCGGCGATACGTCAAAGGCCACCAGCAGGTCGGGGTACCGGGCCCGGCGCTTGTCGAAACTGGCGTCGGGCACAATCCAGCGGTCGGCTTCCACCAGGGTGGTTTCGGGGTCGCCCAGGTGGATGGCCAGATCGCGGGACTTGCCGTGCTTGAACAGGCTGTCGAACTGGGACACTTCGTCGGGGTCTCGCTCTGGAATGTCGGGCAACCGGAACCGGCCCGGGGCCGGGGCGGCTTCGGCGATGGCGTCGGACGTGGGCGTGGTCATAGCGCACCCTCTCGCGTACCCGGTTTCCGGCCGGGGAGCGTCAGCATCGGGATGTTCAAGATTTGAGGATTATCGGGATTGGAATCGTCACCTGAAAAGCGCACCCAATCCCGTAAATCCTGAAATCCGGTCAATCCTGATTCTGACGATTTGCGAGAGTGAGTGCGCCTGAGCCTCACGCGCCCAGCTTGGCCGCCAGGTCCACGAAACTGTCTGCCACCACGTTGAACGACGGGTCAGGAGTCGGGTCCGGCGTGCGGTCCGGTCCGTGCTCCCGCGGACGCGGGACGAAACCGGTGCGCAGGCCCACCTTGGCCGACGCCAGGAGATCGCCCTGGTGCGCCGCCACCATCATCACCTGCTCGGGTTTCAGACCCAGCAGCTTGACCGCCGTTCCGTAGCTTTCCGGGTCCGGCTTGTAATGCTGCGCCACCTCGGCGCCCAGGATGCAGTCCCAGGGCATCCCGCCGTTCTTGGCCATGTTGGTCATCAGCGCGATGTTGCCGTTGGACATGGGCGCGATGACAAACCTGTTCTTGAGCCGGTAAAGTCCGGGCACGCTGTCGGACCAGGGGCGGAGGTTGTGCCAGAAATAGGTCACCTCCATCTTCTCGTCGTCGTTCAGCCCGCTGATCTCGAATTCCTCCAGCACCTCGTCCAGGGACATCCGGTGCAGTGCGTCGAGGTTGGTCCAGGGCAGTTCGCCCGTGCGCACCTTGCTCATGTAAGGGCCGTACTTGCTGCGCCACGTATCCGCGAACGCGCCCCAGTCCCGATCGATCCCCTTGATCCGGCCCATGTTCGCGCACTGCTCGGTGATGCTGGATCGCCAGTCGACCACCGTGCCGAAAACGTCAAAAATGCAGGCTCTGATGTCCAGCCCCAACGGGGTATTCGCCATGATGTGTGTCTCCTTTGCTGGCAGTTCCGCCCTGCCGTAGCCGCCGATATCCTAGCATATCCCACCGGACGCGCTCCCGGCGTGCGCCGCTGGCGGTGCCAGGCAGACAGGCGACGAGACGCTCGCTTGCTTACGCCCGCGCCCGGTAAACGCTATAATCCGAACCAGATGCCCGGTTCCGACGCAGTCAGGGGTAGGTGCGAAGATGAAAGACCGTTACGAACAGGAAATCGAGCAGTTGCTCAACGAACTGGAAACCGACGCCCCGGAACCCACTCCCGCGCCGGCCGATGCGCCGCCGCCCCTGGATGACCAGCCGTCACCGTTCGCGCCGCGGCCGCGCCAACGCAAGGTTTTCATTTCTCCGACGAAGCTCGCCATCGCCGGCGGGATCCTGGCCCTCATTGGACTGTTCCTGGCCAAGCTGATGTGGTTGTCGCTGGCCGGCCTGGTTGTGATGGCGGTGGCTGTGGCCTGGATGTTCGTCCGCCGTATGGGTCAGCCCAGTCAACAGTATTGGCGGGGCCGCTCCATCGAACCCGAGCCCCGGGGGCTTTGGCCGCGGTTCCGCCGCTGGCTCTCGCGGTAACTACCAGCCGACGGCCGCTCCGTCCTTTCGGGGTTCGCTGCCGCCGCTCAGCACGCCGGAATCGGGGTCCCGGCTGATCACCTGACCTCCGCCCATGCCGCCGGCTCCGCCTCGTTGGGGGCCGTGCATCACGTTGACCCGGTGGCCGCGCTCGTGCAGCCCCATGACCACCGCTTCGTCCACGTCGCCTTCCAGCCACACGGAGTCGCCGGCCACCTGGAACCGCAAGGCGTCCAGGGCTCCCTGGGCGTCCATGCCGAAATCCACCATGTTGGAAATCACTTGCAAGTGCCCCTGCGGCTGCATGAACCCGCCCATGACGCCGTAGCTCAACCAGAGTTCGTCATCTCGCGTCGCCATCGCCGGAATGATGGTGTGGAACGGCCGCTTCCCGCCTTCCAGCGAGTTGGGATGGCCCGGCCGCACGTTGAAAAGCGAAGCCCGGTTGTGCATGACGATCCCCGTTCCGGGCACCACCAGGCCAGACCCGAAATTGGCGAAAACGCTGTTGATCAGCGAGCAGGCGTTTCCCGCGCCATCGACCACGCTGATGTACACCGTATCGCTCCCCGGCACCATCTTCCCGTAGGGTGCCGAGTCCAGGGCGCGATCCGGGTTGATCAGGCCCCGCCGGCCCTTTGCGTATTCCTTGGATGTCCACATTTCTGTGGGCACTTCAGCGCAGCGCGGGTCGGCCAGGTATTCGAACGCGTCCGCGAAGCCCAGCCGGGTCGCCTCTACCAGGTGGTGGTATCGTTCCGCGCTCTGTGGCCCCATGCCGGCGATGTCGAACCCCTCGACAATGTTCAGCGCCTCCAGCGCGATGATGCCCTGGCCGTTGGGTGGACATTCCCAGCAGGTGATCCCACGGTAGTCCGTCTTGATGGGCTCGTCCCAGTCCGAGTGGTGCGACTCCAGGTCACTCTCCGCCAGCCAGCCGCCCTGCTCCTGGACGAATTGCGCCATGACGGACGCGATGGGCCCGGTGTAAAAGGCCTCGCTTCCGCCCTCGGCCACCGCGCGCAGCGTCCGCGCCAGCGTTGGCAGACGCATCACCTCTCCTTCTCGCGGGGCGCGTCCGTTCACCAGCATCTCCTGACCCGAGGGCAGCACCGCCAGCTTGTCCTCCTGTTGCCGCCACTGGAACCCGATGATGTCGCTCACGGGAAACCCGTTTTCCGCGTAATCGATGGCCGGCGCCAGTGCCTCGCCGAGGCTCAACGTTCCCTCGCTCTCCAGCAGCACCTCCCAGCCGTGAACCGTCCCTGGCACCGAAATCGACAGCGGGCCGAAGGCCGGCATCCGGCTGTGCCCTTTGGCGTGCAGGTCGTCAATGGACGCGGCCATGGGAGCCCGGCCGCTGCCGTTCAGCGCCGCCACCTTCCTGTCCGCCGCCTTCCAAATGAGCGCGAACACGTCGCCGCCGACTCCGGTTGACATCGGCTCGACCACGTTCAGCGTGGCCGCCGTCGCCACGGCCGCATCGACGGCGTTGCCACCGTCCATGAGGACCCGGAGGCCGGCCATCGCCGCTAGGGGTTGGCTGGTGGCGACCATCCCGTGGGTGGCGTGGATTGTGGAACGGCGCGAGTTGAAGAACATGGCAATGGCTCCGGTTTGAGGTGCCCGCCAGTTTAGCACGGCCCCGGCTGCCGGGGCGCACAGGCCGTTATGATAAGATGCTTCCGTTGTTTTCCCGGACCCGTGTTCCGGCGTCCTTCGACACCCCGGCCAGCCCATTAATTGTCACCAGCCAGGAGGTTCCTTGATGGCCATCACCGTCGGTCAGCCCGCACCCGATTTCACCCTGCACGAAAACCCCGCCACGCGCCACAGCCTCAGCGACTATCGCGGCAAGAACGTTGTGCTCGCCTTCTTCCCCGGCGCGTTCACCGGCGTCTGCACCACCGAGATGTGCACGTTGCGCGACAGCATCGGCGAGTTCCAAAACATGAACGCCGAGGTTATCGGTATCACCGTCGATCCTCCCTTTGCCCAGGCCGCCTGGAAAGCCGCCAACGACGTCAACTATACGTTCCTGAGCGACTACAACCGTGAGGTAGTAAACGCTTACGACGTCGCCCTGCCCGGTCTTGCCGGCATGGAAGGCTACGTGGCCGCCAAGCGCGCCGTCACCATCGTCGACGGCGAGGGCATCGTCCGCTACCACTGGGTCGCCGATGCGCCGGTCAACGAGCCCAACTATGACGAGGTCAAGGCCGCCGTCGCCGCGTTGGGCTGATCCGCAGCCACTCTCACGAAACCCAGGGGCGGCCACCAAGGCCGCCCCTTCTCGTTGCCAATCGTTCGCTGCTTGGCTGCTATGCCGGCCAGGGGTGGTCGACCAGTCGCCGCACGACCATATCCGTGAGGCGCTCGGCGTCTACCTCCAGGCACACGCCGGCGTTGGCCTCCCGGCCAGTCAGCCCGTACCAGTCCACCACCGTCTGCCCTCGAGTCAGGTCGCTGCCCGCGTCCACGGCCACAGGCAGCTGCTGCATGACCATCAGGGCAGGATCAACCGCCGCAGCAACGGCCGGCACGTCGTTGTAGCGCACTGCTTCCCCGTCCGCCAGCCGACCCAGCCGGCGGTACGCTGCCTGCGTGTACGCCGAGGCCGACACCAGCAGCCGCAACGCCGGCGCGGAACTGGCGCGTAGTCGCTCGAACTGTTCGTCCGCAAAACCGCACCGGTCGCACACGTCCAGTCCCACCTGGGTGATCGGCACGCCGGAGTCGTACAGGATCTCCGCTGCTTCCGGGTCTTCGTAGATGTTTGCCGTCGCCACCGGCGACACGTTGCCGGGAACCCTCACTGCGCCGCCCATGACCACCACGCCGGCCAGCGAGCCGGCGATTTCCGGCGCCAACCTCAGGGCCAGCGCCACGTTGGTCATGCGTCCCAACGCCAGGATTGTTATCTCCCCCGGCGCCTCCAGCGCTCTGGTGGCAATCTCCACCGCCGCCCTTCGCGCCGGGCCGTTGTCAGCCGGCGGCGGTGGGGCGCTGTCGGTAACCTCGCCCAGCGCGTCGCCGCCGTGGATGTGCGACGCCCAGCCCGCAGTCGGTGGCCGGATCAGAGGTCCCTCGGCTCCCGGGTAAATCGGGATGTCGCCGCGTCCCGCCGCCGCCAGTATCCTGCGGGCATTCTCCGCGCACCGTGCCATCGACCCGTTTCCGTAACTGATGGTCAGTGCGTCAACCTGCAACTCCGGGCTCGCCAGCGCCAGCAGGATGGCCGCGCAGTCGTCAACACCCGGGTCGGTGTCAATGATCACCCGTTTCGGCATCGTTTTCCTCCGGGGCTCGCCGGCGTCATCAGTTGGGTTGGAATCCAGCCCTTCTACTCGCCGCGCCGCTTTGACGCCTGCACTCGGTTGAGGCATTATACCTGCCGCTAGGCGGGCCGCCCCCTGCGGACAGTGCGGGGAGCCGGCCCACTCGGAGGGACGAGCAATGCCGGTCAACGAAGTTCAGGGTGTGGTCTCGCGGTCCAGGGGCGCTCCGGTCGAACTGGTTCCGATCCTGGTGCCGGACCCGGGAGAGGGTGAGGCGCTGGTGCGCGTCCAGGCTTGCGGCGTCTGCCACACCGACCTGCACTACCGGGAGGGAGCCATCAACGACGAGTTTCCCTTCCTGCTGGGGCACGAGGCGGCCGGAGTGGTTGAAAGGGTCGGCCCGGACGTGACCAACGTCGCGCCCGGCGACTTCGTGATCCTCGCCTGGCGCGCTCCTTGCGGCAACTGCCGATCCTGCCTGCGCGGCCGGCCGTGGTATTGCTTCGCCAGCCGCAACGCCCAGCAGAAGATGACCCTCACCGATGGCTCCCCCTTGTCCCCGGCGCTCGGCATCGGCGCGTTCTGCGAGTTGACCCTGGTTGACGCGCTGCAGGCCGTCAAGGTGGACCCGTCCGCAAGCCCGCTGGCCGCCGGACTCATCGGCTGTGGCGTCATGGCCGGCCTGGGTGCGGCCATGAACACCGGCGGCGTCGGTCGCGGCGACTCGGTAGCCGTCATCGGTTGCGGCGGGGTGGGCAACGCGGCCATCGCCGGCTCCCGCCTGGCCGGCGCCCACACCATCATTGGCGTCGACATCGACGAGTGCAAGCTGGAGTGGGCCCGCCAACTGGGCGCTACTCACACCGTCAACTCAACCGACACGGATCCGGTCGAGGCGATCCGGGGGCTCACCGACGGCAACGGCGCCAACGTCGTCATCGAGGCCGTGGGCAACCCCGCCACCTACGAGCAGGCCTTCTACGCCCGAGACCTCGCCGGCACCGTCGTTCTCGTCGGGGTGCCCGACCCCACCATGAGAATCGAACTGCCCCTCATCGAGGTGTTCGGTCGCGGCGGCTCGTTGAAGTCCTCGTGGTACGGCGATTGCCTGCCCACGCGCGATTTCCCGATGCTCATCGACCTGTATCTCCAGGGCCGGCTCGACTTGGATGCCTTCGTCAGCGAACGCATTGGCATCGGCGACGTGGAGGCCGCCTTCGCCAGCATGGAGCGTGGTGAGGTCCTGCGCTCCGTGGTGGTCATGTAGGCCCGGGTAGTGGCAACCTTCGTTCTGATCCACGGGGCCTGGCACGGCGGGTGGTCCTGGTGGAAGACCGCCCCGCTGTTGCGCCGGGCCGGCCATCGCGTCCTGGCCCCCAGCCTGACGGGTTTGGGGGAGCGGGAGCACCTCGCGGCGCTGCTGCCGCCGGCCGCGATCAATCTCGACCTGCACGTCCGCGACGTGACGTCGCTGCTCCACGCCGATGACCTGACCGGCGTCATCCTCGTGGGTCACGCCTACGCCGGCATGGTGATAACGGGCGTAGCGGAACTGGCTCCCGAGCGTATCTCTACCCTGGTCTACGTCAACGGAGTGGCTCCTGCCGACGGCGAAGCAATGGTCGATCAGTTGGAAGCCGTTCGCGGCCCCGAGTTCGTTGCCCGCATCCGCGGGTTCATCGCGGAGGGTGCCCCTTTCATGCCCGCGCCAACCGAGCCCGGGGAGATCGCCAGCCGCTGGGCCATAACCGACCCGTCGGACCAGGCGTTCATGCTGCCCCGGCTGTCTCCCCAGCCAACTCTCACCTTCGCCCAGCCCGTCCGAACGGGAAACCCGGACGCTGCCGCCCTTCGCCGCGAGTTCATCCTATGCAGCGAATCGGGCTTTGAGCCCGTGGCCCAGCGCGCTGCTGCTTCCGGTTGGGGCGTCCACCACATCGACACCGGTCACGATCCCATGGTCACCAGGCCGCGGGAGTTGGCCGATATCCTGCTGACCATCGCGTCACCGTAGCCGGCGCCTGGGGCTTCAGGGACGTACGGGCGGTTGATCCCAAGCGCACCGGCTCGGTTACCCGGATGACATTCGACCAGGAGATCGAACTTCAGCGTACAGCGACTCCGTTTCTTGACGCATTCCGGGTTACGCAGTACCATAATTTTCTGTCGGAGACCTACCTATGCCCAAACGAACTTACCAGCCCAAAAAGCGACGCCGGGCCCGCGTGCACGGTTTCCGCTCACGTTCCCGCATTTCCGACGGCCGCGCGGTGTTGCGCCGCCGGCGCTTCAAGGGCCGGCACCGGCTCTCCGTTTAGCCAACCGTCCGTTGGCTACGTTGAACGCCTCCGGTTTCCTCAATCGATGCAACGGCAACATAGGCTGGGCCGCGCCGGGCGTATCTCCGAGATCCACCGTCAAGGACGGAGCGTGGCCAACGGACTGCTGGTTATGCGGGTACTGCCCAACGGCCTGGATCGCAGCCGTTTCTGTTTCGTGACCGGGAAACGCGTTGGCAATGCCGTGGTGCGAAACCGCGTCAAGCGCCGCCTGCGCGAGGTCGTGCGCAACTCCGCCGCCGCTCCCGGTTGGGACACCGTGCTCATCGCTCGCAAGGGAGCCGGCGACGCCGATTTCAAACAGTTGGAACACGCCGTGCACAACCTCATTCGTCGCACCAGGCTGAACGCTCCGCCGGCTTCGGCCGAGCGTGAGGATGAGATGCGGGACGCTGCGAAATGAAAGTAGTCGCCGTGGCAGCCATCCGCTTGTACCAGCAGGCGTTGTCTCCATACCTCCCCGGGGTTTGTCGCTACCAACCCAGCTGTTCTCAGTACACTGCGGACGCAATCGTCCGTTACGGCGTCGTCCGGGGAACCTGGCTCGGCGTTCGTCGAATTTTACGCTGTACCCCCGTGGGCGGCCACGGGTATGACCCCGTCGTTTGACTGTTGATAATGACCCACCATTTCCTGCCCTCCCGCAACCCTCCGACCCGATGGGCCTTACCAGCTAAATCTCGATTTTTGAGGCTGCTTCCGGCCTTTGCCGTGCTGGCATTTTTGTGCCTGGCGGTCACCGCATGTGGCCGCGACCTGGGGGCTTCCACCAAGGGATGGGGCTCCGTTGCTGCGGCCAACGGGATTGTGTACGCCACCACGTTGACTGGGCAGATATACGCCCTGGACGATTTCGGAACGGAAGGCGTCAGTACCCGGTGGACTTCCGCTCTGGGCAACGAAAACGGATTCGGCGGAGCCTACGGCTCGCCGGCGGTAGGCCGATACGTTTACGTGTCCGGCATCGATGGCTTCCTGTACGCCTTCGACGGTTCCGGTGGCGCCGGCGCCGTCCAGGTGGCGTGGCGTCAACCCCAGTTCGAAGCTGAAGACATGCCGCCCGTGGTCGGCGGCCCTGGCCTGGACGAGGCTGGCGGCATCATCGCCGTGGGATCCGAAGATGGCGGCCTGTACGCCTACAACGCGTTGACCGGTGAGAGCCTGCGTTGGTCTCCTTTCCGCACTGACGGGAAGGTTTGGTCGACTCCCGTCCTGCGCAACGGGGTGGCTTATTTCGGTTCGCAGGACGGCAGTGTCTATGCTGTCAGCCTGGAAACCGGGTCGCTGGTCTGGCGCTATGACACCGGCGGGGCGGTGGTTGCCACTCCCTTGGTTCACAAGAACCTCCTTATCGTTGGTTCCTTTGACCGCCAGCTGTATGCGCTGGGCCTGAATGACGGCCAGCCTCGCTGGCAGGTGGAAGCGGAAAACTGGTGGTGGGCAACGCCCGTTTCCTCCGGCCGCGCGATATACGCCGCCTCCATGGACGGCAACGTCTACGCCGTGGACGATAACGGGGTATTGCTCTGGAAGTACGACATGGGCGCGCCCATCGTCGCTGATCCCGTGCTGCTCGAACGCGGTATCGTGGTCGCGTCCCGGGAAGGCCGGGTGGTGTTGCTGCGCGCTTCTGCGTCCGGCCAGCAAACGCCCCAGGAAATCGCCTCCTACAGCATCCGAGACGGCGAGATCAAAGCCCCGCTGGTCAAGTCCGGCACCATCGGTCTGGGCGGGGCCACCGAGCAGGAAGTGGTGTACGTGGGAACCGACGACGGCAAGGTGCGGCGGCTTCAGGTGCTTTCCGGGTTCATGCCCCACTGGTGCTACGACACGGACAACAACACGCAATGCCCCCGCAACTAGGACCCCGTAGCCGCTTACCGGCTGGCGACAGGCAGGAATAAGTGGAATTTTTCTCCATATTCATCCTCATCTGGAACGAGGTGATCATCCGGCCGATGCTCAACACCTTGCTGGTGTTGTACGTGCTGTGCTTCTCCCAGATGGGTGTCGCCATCATCGCGTTCACCGTCCTGGTGCGCGTGGTGACCATTCCCCTGACCATCAAGCAGTTGCGGCAGATGCGCGCGATGACCGCCATGCAGCCCCGGGTCCGGGAAATCCAGCAACGCTACGAGGGCGACCGCCAGCGCATCTCCCAGGAGACCATGCGGCTGTACCGTGAGAGCGGTGTCAACCCCATTGGCTGCCTGGGCCCGTTGATCGTCCAGATGCCCATCCTCATCGGCCTGTTCCGGGTGCTGATCCTGACCCTGTTCAACAACCCGGAAGACCTGGTCAACCTTTCCGATAAGCTGTATCCGTGGATCAACTTTGTCCCGATCCATTCGTCGGCGCCGGTCAACAATACTTTCCTCTGGCTTGACCTGAGCCAGCCTGACCCGTCGCCCATCGTCATGCCGGTCCTGGTGGCCGTCACCACCTGGGTGCAGCAGAAGATGACGCAGATGCCGTCGCCGGATCCGCGTCAACAGTCCAGTCAAACGATGATGTTGTGGATGATGCCCATCTTCCTGGGAGCATTCTCCCTGGGGTGGCCCAGCGGACTGCCCCTCTACTGGGTGGTTTCCAACCTCATCGGCATCGCGATCCAGTATTTCATCACCGGTTGGGGGCCCTTGTTCCCGCTGTTCCCGCGACGCGGGCAGGACGAGGAAGGAGTAACGTTGGAGGTCCAGACCCCCGACCCGCAGGAGAGTAGCCCTGATGGATCAGATAGTGCAAACCGGGAGAACCGTAGAAGAGGCCGAAGAGCAGGCGCTCGCAGCTCTCGGCGCCGACCGCAGCGAGGTAGAGGTCGAAATACTAAATAGGGGCCGCCAGGGCTTCCTGGGCATCGGCGGCGAACTGGCAGAGGTTCGCGTCACCCGCATCGGCGCCGCGCCACCCGCCGCGCCCGAGCGGGACGAGCCCGGCGCTGGCGACGGCCAGGCAGATGAGCCGGACCTGGATGACGAACCGGCCGCGGACGACGAGCCCGCCCCGGTTCTGACCATAACCGCCGATACTCCGGCCGGCACCGCCGTCCAGGCCGTTCAGCGCATCCTCACCGCGGTGGGCGCCGACGTCGACGTGACCCTGCGCTCCGAGCACGACGAGTTGGCCGGCGGCCCCGTGATTGACATCAACGGTCCCGACTCCGGGCTCCTGATCGGGAGACGCGGCAATACGCTGCACTCGCTCCAGTTCATCGTCCAGAGCATCGTGCGCCAGCAGTTTGAGGAGGACGTCCGTGTTGCGTTGGATGTCGAGCAGTACCGCCAGCGGCGCGAGGACTCCCTGCGTGAAATGGCCGACCGCGTCGCGGATCGCGTCGCGCAGACCGGCCGCAGCATCACGCTGGAGCCCATGACCCCCTCCGACCGCCGGGTAATCCACCTCTATCTGGGCGAGCGCGACGGTATCCGCACCGAGAGCGTAGGATACGGCGACGCCCGCAAGGTTCAGATTATTCCCGAGCGGGATTGATCGTAGTTTTGCGATACTGTGACTGACTGCGGGGCGCCCGTCTCGTGCGTACCAACTTGGCACAATCTGTCATTGCGAGCGCAGCGTGGCAATCTCGTCGGGGTAACGGACGTCGCTACGGTAACGAGATCGCCACGTCGCTCCGCTCCTCGCGATGACAAACCGGGTATACATGAGGGGCCAGGGCCTTTTCAAAGTCCACCCGTCGTTCCCGCGAAAGCGGGAACCCAGAACCTCCCTATTGACGGCGGACCCTGGATTCCTGCTTTCGCAGGAATGACGATTGGGTGGCGCGAAGGTTGCCGCAGTGACTTTGAAAAGGCCCCGATGAGGGGCGCCTGTACATTGACCCGCCGCCGGCGGCAAAATAGAATGCAACCATGAATCCGCAGCCGCCGGTCCGGCCAAGCCCCGACCCGTTCGACCATCCTCGCGAAGAGTGCGGCGTGGTAGGGGTGTATTCGCCCGGTTCGCATAGTGCCACCATAACCTCCATCGGCCTGTTCGCATTGCAGCACCGGGGCCAGGAGTCGGCCGGGGTCGCCGCCGTCGACCAGGGCCGGATCAAATTGCATACTGGCATGGGGTTGGTGTCGGAAGCTTTTCGCGACGGCGACATCGACGTCATCACCGGAGGAATGGCCATCGGCCACACCCGGTACTCAACCACCGGGGCCAGCCGCAGCGCCAACGCCCAACCGCTGCTCGTCGAAGGATTGAACGGCCCGCTGGCGGTCGCCCACAACGGCAACATCATCAACTCCAGGCAGTTGCGCGAGCAGGTTCAGTCCCAGTGGAATTGCGACTTCCAGACCAGCACCGACAGCGAGGTTATCGCCCACCTGTTGGCCAACGCCCCGGGCAAAACCTGGCCCGAGAGGGTCTTCTACGCCATGCCCCGGATGCAAGGGGCATTCTCCCTGACGCTGTTGACCCCGGACGTGGTCATAGCGGTACGCGACCCCCTGGGTATCCGGCCCCTGTGCCTGGGCCGCCTGGAAAACGGCTGGGTCGTAGCCTCCGAAACCTGCGCCCTGGATCACATGCAGGCCGAGTTCACTCGGGAACTGGAACCCGGCGAGGTGGTCGTCATCAGCGGCGACGGGGTTGAGAGCGCCATATATGGGGAGGCCGCCCGCCGCAGCCGCGCGTTGTGCGTCTTTGAGTGGATCTATTTCGCCCGGCCGGACAGCGTCATGGACGGCCGGCTCATGCACACCGTCCGGGAGGATATGGGCGCCCGCCTGGCGCGGGAACATCCCGTCGACGCCGACTTGGTGATCGGTATTCCCGACTCCTCCACCTCCGCCGCTGTTGGCTACGCCCGCGAATCGGGCATCCCCTTCGCCAACGGGTTGGTGCGCAACCGCTACGTCGGGCGCACCTTCATCGAACCCGAGCAGCAACGGCGCGACCGCGGCGTCCGTCAGAAGTTCAACCCAATGCCCGCGGTCCTTGCCGGCAAGCGTCTCGTCGTGGTGGACGACAGCATCGTGCGCGGCACCACCACGCCGCACGTGGTGGACCTGCTCCGTCGCGCCGGCGCCACGGAAATCCACCTGCGCGTGTGTGCCCCGCCCATCAAGCACCCCTGCTACCTCGGCGTGGACATGGCGACGCGACAGGAGCTCATCGCCGCCAACAAGTCCATCCCCGAGATCCGCGAGTTGACCGGCGCCGATTCCCTTGGTTACCTCAGCGTGCGCGGTCTGATGGACCTGGTGCACGGGCAGCAGGGCGGGTTCTGCGACGCCTGTTTCACCGGCAACTACCCGGTGCCCGTGCAGCTGGAACTGACCAAGCAATCCCTGGAACGGGCCACCGCCTGATGACCGCTGGCGAGGTTGGCGTGACTGCCCCTGCATCCGCCGAGTACGAGGCCGCCGGCGTCGCCCTCGACGCTATGGACGGCCTGAAGGATCGGATCAAAGCCTTCGCCGCCATTACCCACGGGCCGGAGGTGCTGGACAGCAGCGGAGGGTTCGCGGGTCTGTTCGCCCTGGGCGCTTATCGGGATCCCGTGCTGGTTGCCAGCACGGATGGTGTCGGCACCAAGCTCAAGATCGCGGCCCAACTCGGCCACTTCGAGGGCGTGGGTCAGGACCTGGTCACCCTCAACGTCAACGACATCTTCACCAAGGGCGCGCGGCCGCTGTTTTTCCTGGACTACATGTCCTTCAGCGCGCTGGACGAGCACCGCATGGAGATGCTGATGCGCGGCATGGTCTGGGGCTGTCGGGAGGCCGGCTGCGCTCTGATCGGTGGTGAAACCGCACAGCTCCCCGGTGTTTACGCGGATGCCGATTTCGACCTCGCCGGCTTCGTGGTGGGCGTGGCCGAGCGGGACAACTTGCTCGATGGCAGTCGCGTCCTGCCCGGCGACCGTCTCATCGGCATCCCCTCCAGCGGGGTGCACACCAACGGGTTTTCGCTGGTGCGCCGCGTGTTCAACACCGACGATGATCCCGAGGCCCTGTTCCGTCCCTGCCCGGGCCTGGCCCGCAACCTGGGCGACGAGCTGATGGTGCGGCACCGCGCCTACTACCCGCTGCTGGAGCCCTACCTGGGAAGCATCAAGGCGCTGAGCCACATCACCGGTGGCGGGCTGCCCGGGAAGATGCCGGCATCGCTGCCGCCCGGGGTGACTGCCGAGTTTCAACTCGGAACCTGGGCCATCCCTCCCGTATTCGGCGCAATTCAGAAGGCCGGTCGGATCAGTGACGAAGAGATGTACCGCGTGTTCAACATGGGTCTCGGCATGGTCGCCGTGTGCGATCCTGAGCACGCAGCTGAGCTGCTGGCTGGTCTGCCGGACGCGGTGGACGTCGGTCAAATCATAGCGAGCGCCGGCCCGAATCGGACTGCATTTCGGGCTGCTTGATCCAATCCGGACCGCTCGACACGGAAGAAGGTGGAGGTTGTCATGAATCTGAGAAATCCGTTCCGCCGCAATGTTCGCAACAGCGCCGACGACAGATCCGAACCCGTGCTCGACGTCATGCGTCCCTGGTGGGCGTGGGGGCCTCTGGGCTTGATCTGGTATGGCGGCCACCACTCCGACACCCCGACTGATCCCGGCCAAATACACCATCCTGGAGATGCGGGGCATTTCCAGCATCATGGTGATGCCGGCGGTGGATTCGGCGGCTTCGATGGCGGCGGCGGGGCAATCTAGTGTCCAAACCGTAATCAACAGGAGCAATCACCCAAGTTGAAAGCATTACTCAGCGTATTCGACAAGACCGGTATCGAGGATTTCGGCAAAGCCCTTGTCGACGCCGGCTATGAACTGATCAGCACCGGCGGTACCCACCGGAGCATCGCCGACGCCGGCGTTCCGGTCACGCAGGTGTCCGACGTCACCGGCTCGCCCGAAATCCTCGAGGGCCGCGTCAAGACCCTGCACCCGGTGATACACGGCGGGCTGCTGGCTCGCCGCGATTCTCCCGCGCACATGGCGGAGCTGGAACAGCACGGCATCGGCCCAATCGATGTGGTGGTCGTCAACCTCTATCCGTTCGTGGAAACCATCAGCAAACCCGGCGTTTCGCTGGATGACGCCCTGGAGAACATCGACATCGGCGGCCCCACGATGCTGCGGGCCGCGGCCAAGAATTTCCCGTCCGTTGCTGTGGTCGTCGACCCGTCCGACTACGAATGGGTCGCCGAAGCCTTGTCCGGGCCCGGCCTGGACGTCCAGCAGCGGCGCGGCCTCGCCACCAAAGCCTTTCAACACGTTGCAGTGTATGACGCCGCGGTGGCCGATTACCTCGCCAAAGATCCGACGTCGGAAGAGGAGATGCCGCAACAGGTGACCATCGGGCTCACCCGCGTCTCCAGCCTGCGTTATGGCGAAAACCCCCACCAGCGCGGCGCACTGTACGTGCCCGCCAGCGGAGGCGAAGGCGGCCTCGCCCGAGCCACGCAACTGCACGGACGAGAGCTGTCGTTCAACAACCTCATGGACGCTGACGCCGCCTGGCGCACCGTTAGCGATTACGCCGACCCGTCGGTGTGCGTCATCAAACATGCCAACCCCTGCGGCCTGGCGTCCCGCGACGACATCGCCCGGGCTTACGAACTGGCGTATGAGGGCGACCCCGTGTCGGCCTTCGGTGGCATCGTTGGCTTCAATCGCAACGTAACCGCCGACGCAGCGCAGGCCATGGACCCCGTGTTCTACGAGGTGGTCGTCGCCCCCGGCTACGATGACGACGCCCTGGAGATCCTGCGGCGGAAGCGTAACCTACGCATCCTGACGGTGGACCGGGTGGCCGGCGCCCCCGGTTCCGCGGACTACGACGTTCGCCCTCTCAGTGGTGGCGTCCTGGTGCAGACTCCCGACGCCATCGACGAAGATCCCGAAGCCTGGGCAACCGCCACCGAGCGCGCGCCGACTCCCGCCGAATTGGCCGACCTGGCGTTCGCCTGGAAGGCGGTGAAGCACATCAAGTCCAACGCCATCGCCTTCGTCAAGGATCGTACCTTGGTCGGCATGGGCGCAGGGCAGCCCAACCGCGTGGTAAGCGTCCACCTGTCGCAACGCGCGGCGGGCGATAAGGCGGCCGGATGCGTGCTGGCTTCCGACGCGTTCTTCCCGTTTCCGGACAACATCGAGCTTGCCGCCGAGGCCGGTATCACCGCAATCGTCCAGCCCGGCGGATCGATCCGGGACGATGAGGTGATTGCCGCTGCCAACCAGGCCGGCATCGCTATGGTGTTCACCGGCGTCCGCCACTTCCGGCACTGACCGTTCCCGTTGGACGCCTACCTGGACATCGAGACCACCGGTTTCATTGGTGGTGGCTCCTACCCGACTGTCGTCGGCATTGCCGTGGACTTTCCCGGCGACTGGTCTACCACCCAGTTGGTGGGCAGCGGTATCACCGCGGACGCCGTCCTGCACGTTCTGGAAGGCGTCACCACCATCTACACTTTCAACGGGGCCAGCTTCGACCTGCCGTTTCTCGCCTGGAAGCCTGGCGTGGATCTCCGCCATCGGTTTGAACACCGCGATCTGATGCGGGAGTCCCGTCGTGCCGGACTGAAGGGCGGGCTAAAGGTAATCGAGAAGGCTCTGGGCATTGCGCGCAATCTGCCGGATATGGCTGGTTACGATGCGGTATTGCTGTGGGACAAATATCGTCGTGAACATAACCACGACGCTCTGGATATGCTGCTCGAATACAACCGCGAGGACGTGGAAAACCTGCGCGTCCTCCGGAATATATTGGAGGAACCAAATTGGAACTTGGACTGAAAGGCAAAAACGTGCTGGTTACCGGCGGCGGCAACAATATCGGCCGGGCCATTGTGCTCGCTTTCGCCGCTGAAGGCTGCAACATCGCCATCGCGGAGCTGAACCACGCGGCCGGCAAACGCGTCGTCTCCGAGGTCGCAGCCCTCGAATCCGGCGCTTCCGCCATCGTCGTCGACGCCGACGTGACCGATCAGGCCCGTACCGCAGCCATGATAACCGAAGCCATCGACCGACTGGGAAGCGTCGACGTTCTGGTCAACAATGTCGGCTGGACCATCGACCGCCTCTTCATGGACAAATCGCGGGATGAGCACGTCAAGGAAGTGGACGTCAACCTGTGGGGCGCCATCAACTGCATCCACGCCGTGCTCCCGCACATGATCGAGCGGCAATCCGGCGCGGTAGTCAGCATCAGCAGCGACGCCGGCAGGATGGGCGAGTACCGCGAGGCCGTTTACTCGGCTTGCAAGGCCGGCGTTATCGCCCTGAGCAAGTCCCTGGCCCGCGAGACCGGACGTTACGGTCTCCGGTTCAACATGGTCTGCCCCGGCCTGGTCGTCCCCGATCAGTCCGAGGTGGCCGGCTCGGAGAGCATGTGGAGCCAGGGCATGCAGGACTTGTTCACCGACGAGGTCCTTGAGCGCGTGAAGCGCGCGTACCCGCTCCGTCGCATCGGGTCCGCCCAGGAAGTCGCCAATGCTGTGGTTTTCCTCGCGTCCGACGCGGCCAGCTTCATCACCGGCCAAACCCTCAGCGTTTCCGGCGGCTACACCATGATGTAGCGCGTTTTCGCTCGGCGTGAACAAAGTTGCGGGGCGGGTCATAGACCCGCCCCTCGGCATTTCACCGGCAGGGGCGAACGATCATCCACCCCTGTTTGTAGGCTCGATTACCGCTGGTTCGTGCCAACCAGGGCCCAGGCCTTCTCTTCCATCGCCGGGATCACGGCCTGCACCAGGTCATTGTCGAGGCCGGCGGCCACGGTGGGGTAGCCGGCGCGGTCGATCATGCTGGCCAGGTTGCCGGACTTGAACTGGTCGAGGGTCCAGGCCAGGGTGTTGCCGCTGGTGGTCACGTCCCAGTAGATCCGGACGTCCTGGTTGCGCGGGCCATAGTGGTAGTGCGGCGCGATCTCGAAGCAGTCGAAAGCCAGCAGCTCGAACTCCTGCCCCAGGTGGTCGGTCAGCACGTGAATGGCCACGCCGCGGTCGTTGGCCGCGCCGATGTTGTCACGGAACTCGACGCCGAAGCGGATGTTGCCGGCTTCGTAGATGTGGTCGCCGCGGAAGTGCGTGACGGTGCGCCGCTCGTCGCGGGCCTTGCCCAACGCGCAGGCTTCGACCTCATCCATCTTGTTCTCGTCGATGCCGTTCATCTCGACCGCGGAAGCCAGGTCGTCGTAGCCGGCTCGGCGGACCATCGCGGGCAGGTTGGTCCGGATGTTCTTCAGCGTCCAGCCCAGGGGCGTGCCGACGGTGGTCTTGTCCATGTGCAGCCGGATGTTCATGTTCTCCGGCCCGTAGTGGTAGTGCGGGTCCTGGTCGAAGCAGTCGAACCGCAGGATCTCGGTGTCGTGACCGTCGACGTCGCCGAACACCTGGACCATCAAGCCCTGGTCAGGCATGATTTCCTTGCGATAGGACAGGGCCACGTCCACCGGCCCGATATTGACAATGGTATCTCCCTTTTCCATGAAGCTCGCCTCCTCGTGGAATGTGCGTTTGGTCGGCGGTCACGATTGTCGCGACCGTCCCTTTTGCGCGGATTATAGCACTGCCGGAAATTAGCGCAAGAACACTTTTCAAAAGTTCGCCCAATGCCGTCGCAAGTCCTACCGCTCCGCCTATAATTGGAACTCCCCTCCATCCCATGAGTCAGCGCCCTAACATCCCCATCACCGCGGATTTTCCGGGCGCCGCCTGCCCGCCCCGCAGCGTCATCCGGTTTGCCGGAGTGGGCGGCCACGAGCATCGCGCCACCGTTACTTCCATCCGTTCTCGCCGTGCGCACGCCGTGGACGACGATGGCGTCGAGTGGAGGGTCCCCTACCCGGCCATACTGTCCGTCGACCCCGCCCGCGCACCCGAATGCACCCTGCACGAAATCGAGATTCTCGGCAACCGCCTCTTGGCTGCGTTCCAATCCAGCGGAACGCTGCCCGGAAGGTGGGCGTTCGGGTTCGATCTCGCCATTTCCCGCGCTGGGGTCTGCCGGTATGCCGAGCGGCGCATTGACCTGTCCGTCAGCTATTGCCTCGCCGCCACGCGCGCCGAGATCGAGGATACCGTCCTGCACGAAATCGCCCACGCCATCGTGGGGCCTCGACATAACCATGACGCCGTTTGGAAAGCCAAGGCCCGCGAAATCGGCTGCGCTGGAGAGCGCTGTCACCGTGTCCAACATTCCACGCCCAGGTGGGTTGGCGAGTGCGGCTGCGGTCAGCAGTGGTTCCGGCAAACCCTGCAACGCCGCATCATGCGTGGTCGCGCCTGCGGCAAGTGCAATGGTGTCATCAGGTGGCGCCGGAACACTGCCTGAAGCTCCCGTGACTATTGCGCCTTCCGCCGGTGATACAATGACAGCGGGAACAGTGCCGGAGCGGATGACATGGAAGTTACAGTCAGCGCAGAGTCAATTGCCATCATTGGCATCTGCGTAGTCATCCTGCTGGCGGTGGTCGTCGGGTTTATCGCCCAAGTGCGCTACACCAGCAACCTGCCCCGGCGGGAGGAATTGCACGCCGTCCGTGACGAACTCCATCACGACATGGCGGCCATGCGTGAGGAGTTTCGCCGGGATATGGCGGCGATGCGCGATGAGCTGCGGGAGGAATTCCGTCGAGAGCTGGCAGCCATGCGGGAAGAATCCCACCGGGACATGACGGCGATGCGCGATGAATTGCGGGAGGAGTTCCGCCGGGACATGGCAGCCATGCGCGACGAGCTCCGCCAGGAGATGCACTCCATACGTGACGAGCTCCGTCAGGAGATGCGCTCCATACGCGACGAACTCCTCGTTGCCATCCGTGAAAGCGAGGCCCGCATCATCAAGGCTTTGGTCAACCACCGGCATCCTCAACCTGATGGCCCGCCGATTTTCATTGAACCGGTCTGAATTACGACCTGGACCTGCTCACAGGAGATTTTCGCATGAAAATAGGTGTCAGCATCCCCCGTTTGCCGGACGCCGACGGCATCCGCGAGTTTTGCGAGCGTGCCGAGAGGCTGGGCTTCGAGTCGGTGATGGCTGGCGATCACATCGTGCTCCCCGTGGCCGGCACCAACCAGTACCCGTACACCCCCACCGGCGCCTTCCAGCGTCCGTCTGACGAGCCGTTCCTCGAGACCATGACCATGCTCGGGTTCATGGCCGCCTGCACCAGTGAGATCCGTCTGGGCAGCACCGTGCTGATCCTGCCCTACCGCAACCCCGTGGTCCAGGCCAAGATGTTCGCCTCCCTGGACGTGCTGTCCGGCGGCCGGATCATCTGCGGCGTCGGTGTCGGCTGGCTGGAAAAGGAGTTCGACATCCTGGGCGTGCCTTACGCTGACCGCGGGCCCATGACCGACGAGTTCCTGGCCATATTCAACGCCCTGTGGACCGAGGAAGTGCCCGACTACCAGGGCGAGTACTACCAGATCGACGGCATCTACTTTGAGCCCAAGCCCGTCCAGCA
The DNA here is from genome assembly GCA_028873965.1 of Chloroflexota bacterium. Lineage (GTDB taxonomy): Bacteria > Chloroflexota > Dehalococcoidia > Lucifugimonadales > UBA3495 > Bin87. Next base: position 48,561 of record JAPPMU010000062.1, on the reverse strand, counting down.
GCCCCGCATCCCTATCTGGGTCGGCGGCCACACCCGGCGCGCGCTGCGGCGCACCGCAAGGTACGGCGATTGCTGGCACACCACCCGCCAAACTCCTGATTTCGTCGCCCAAAACCTGCCCTACCTGCGGGAGCAGACGGAACTGGCCGGCCGCGACCCGGCTGACATAACGATCTCGCTGAAGCGCAGCCTGCACTTCACGGACATGGGCGGCGCCGAGGAGGGCGTGGGCGTCCGTTCCGGCGGCGCGCTCATCAACACCACCCAGGCCGTGATCGACGATGTCCATTACTGCAACGAACTGGGCATCGACCAGCTAACTTTCGACTTCCGTGTCGATGGCATCGGCCCGTGCATCCAGGTAATGGAGCACCTGGCGGAACACATCCTGCCCGTTGCGGAGCGGCTGGGCTGAACCAATGCCAGCCGTTGGCAAATGAAAAGGGGGCGAATGGAAATTCGCCCCTGATTATTGTGCCGGTTCGACCCACCTTACAGGCCGCTTTCCTTGAACCATTCCGCCCGCTCCACCAGGTGCTCGGCGGTCATCCGCATCTGCTCAATCTGCTCTTCAGACACCGCACGCTTCACCGAGCCCGGCACACCGGCCACAAAGCTGCGGTCGGGCACGTCCACGTTGGACAGCACCACGGCGTTGGAGGCGATCAAACACTCCTTGCCGATGGTCGATTCGGTGAGAAAGGTGCAGTTGTTGCCCAGCAGGCTGCCCGTGCCAATGCGGTCGCCGTGCACCACCACGCAATGGCCGATGGAAACATAGTCCTCGATCACCAACCCGTCGCCGTGTACCACCGAACCTTCCTGGATGTTCACGTGGTTGCCGATGGTAATGAGGTCGCCGTCTCCCCGTATCGTTACTCCCGGCCAGATGCTGCTGTATTCGCCGATCACCACGTTGCCCACCACGTAGGCGGCCTCGCTCACCCAGGCCGTGGGCGCGATCTTCGGTTCGATGCCACGCAAGCTGCGTATCAAGATGCTTACCTCACACTGGAACGCCCCGACCCCTGCGAGCCGGGACGCGATTTTCGATAAAGGATCATAACGCATCTACCGGCTGTCGCGCCGGGTCGATGTACAAAACTTTTAGCAAGAAAAGCACAGTCAGGAAAGAATCCACCAGGATGCCCAGCGCAAACAGGGCCATCACGCTTTCAAAAGTTGGTTGCCAGACGCCTCCGGCGTAGAGGAGAAATGCCACCAGATAAACCGTGCCGTTGGTGAGAACGGACTGGTAGGCCATGTACTGGGTTTTGCCCAGCCCGTAGAACACCGAGTCGATCACGGTGTTGAACGAAAAGAGGACGTAAGGGACGAACAAAATCCCAAAGGCGGTAACGGCCCATCGCACCGTTTCTGGGTCGTCGGTCAGCATACCGGCAAACGTCGGAAAAGCCGGGGCCAACGCAATCCACACGATCATCATCCCCGCCGTAATTACCATCGAGGCGTGCCACAGAGTCCTGACCCGTGCAATATCGCCGGATGCGTTAGCCACCAGCGCTTTGGCCGAGTCGGCGAACGCGAGAATCGGAACCAGCATGAAGCTCCATAGAATCTGGATGGCAACGTAGTATCCGCCAATCTCCTCGGCCCCAATGGTATTCACGATGCGGATTATCATAAAGAAGTAAGCGATGTTCCGTATCAGGCTGTCCGCGCCGCTGCCCAAGCCTACCCGCAGGTATTGCCGCATGTCCGTGAACGAGGGGAGCGTTGTCAGCGCTCCCAGCCGGATTTCCTTTGCCCACAGTAACAGCCCAAACCCCGCTGCAAACAGTCCCACGCTGGCCAGCAAAGTTGACCAGCCCACTCCAATCACGCCGGCGTCTAATGAAAATCCATAGCCCCCGAAAAACAGGCTGTCCAGCACGAACCGCAGCAGCACGTTCACAATGGCCATCACAAACACCAGTGTCCTCATCCCCAGCGACTCAAACAGAACCACTATGGCGGCGGCCAGTATGGTGAACGGAATGCTGAAAATGCTGATGCCGAGAAAGCTCCGCGTCTGTCCCTGAATCTCCGCGGACGTGCCGATCAGCGTGATAAAAGCGTCCCGGAAGAAGAACACGCCTACCGAGAACACCAGTGACGCCAGGAAGATGAACGTCAGGACGCTTTTCGCCCGGTCCAACTGGATTGTTGTCCCACTGCGTATCTGCGATCCCAGGAAGAAGAAAATCGCCAGCACGGTGGCTTCCTGGAAAACCTCAACCACCAGTCCCACGAACTGCCATTGCGACACTATGGCCAGGCTCCCGGCGTCAGGAATCCCGGTTCCGATGAGATGCACCCGATAGAGTTGATATACGTTAGGCAACCCCAGGAACAGCAGTATGAACAGGAACAATCGCCAGTCCCATGCCTGTATGTAATGGCGTATGTACCCCAGCGTGGTCATGCGGAATACGGTGTCGAGCAGACTGATTGAACGGCGTTATTCCCGCCACTCCTTCACCGCTTGCCTCGCCTGCCGTTCCCGTTCCCGCTCGATGATGGTGCGCCGCTTGTCGTATTGACGTTTGCCCCGCGCCACCCCCAGCTCGACCTTGGCGTGGTGGTTCTTCAGGTATAGGCGCAGGGCGGCCAGGGTCAGACCCTTCTCCGCCGTCTGGGATGCCAGGTCCCCGATTTCGCTGCGATGCACCAGGAGCTTGCGTGGACGCCGCGGCTCGTGGTTCATGTAGCTCCCGGCGTCGTAGGGCGCGATGTGGGCGCCGTGCAGCCACAGCTCGCCGTCCTGCACCCGCGCGTAGGCGTCCCGCAGGTCAACCTTGCCGGCGCGGATCGATTTGATCTCCGTGCCGGTCAGCACCAGCCCGGCCTCAACCCGATCCAGGATCTCGTAGTCGTGCAGGGCTTTGCGGTTCACTGCAACCTGGCGGTTGTTGCCGCTGCCCGTGGCCTGAGCCTTCTTCTTGCTGTTTCGATTCTTTCTCGGCATGATCGCCGCCCTTTCTTTTTGTCCGGGTTGCGGCCCCATTGGTTGCCCATCCCGGTAGATTCCATTTTACCCCGAGCCTAGCGCCGGACGATTTGCTCGTCGAGCACCTCGAAGGCTCGTTTCAGGGCTGCGTCCTGATCGAATTCTATCGGCAGCGGGTGCGCGTCGGCTTCGATCTCGATGTCGGGGGTCACTCCCTCGCCTTCAATCTGGGTTCCGTCCGAAAGGTACCATCGTCGGATGGTGAAGTAGATCGCCGAGCCATCCGACAATTCGCGGGCGATGTTGACGCTGCCCTTGCCGAAGGTGCTGGTACCCACCACGGTGGCGCGCCCACTGGTCTGGATCGCTCCGGCCATGATTTCGCTGGCGCTGGCCGAGAACTGGTTGACCACCACCACTATCGGCACGTCTGTGGCCGGCCCGCGTCGGGCAGCATCGTAGTCGTTGCGGTCGCCTTCTGCGTCGATCTCGTACAGGATAGTCCCGCTGTCCAGGAACAGGTCGGTGACGCTGATTACTGATGCCAGCAGGCCCCCCGGATTGTTTCGCAGGTCCAGGATCAGACCGCGCCCATTCGCTGTTTCCAGCTCGTCCAACGCGCGCCGGACCTCGTCCTCGGTAGTGTTGGAGAAGCTGTAGATCCACAGGTGGCCGATGCCGTCTTCAAGCATCCGAAACGCGGTGCTCTCTATCGGAATCCGTCCCCGGGTGACCGTTATGCTGACGTCCTCAAAATCGCCGACGTGCCGCACCAGCAGCGTAACCTCGGTTCCTCCGGGTCCACGGATCAGGTTCACCGACTCGATCAGCGTCAGCCCCTCGATATCCGCGCCGTCCACCGCCAGGATCAGGTCGCCGGCGCGTATGCCCGCCTCCTCGGCCGGTGCGCCCGGGATCGGGGCGATCACGGTCAGGCCAGCCTCGGTAAGCGTAACCTGCGCCCCGATGCCCTCGAAGTAACCCCGATAGCCCTCCTGTTCCCTGGAATGCTGCTCTGCGCTGAGATAGGAGGCGTGCGGATCTTCCAGCGCGGCCAGCATTCCGCGAATTGCCCCTTCCGACAGGTTTTTCGGTTCCAGCACCTCGTGATCGACGTGTTCGTCCAGCAGGATGCGATAGGCTTCGCCCACGGTTCCCAGTTCAGCGGGTAACCGGTCGCCCGGCGGGATCGGCTCCGTAGCGACGGCGCTGACACGGTCGCAACCGGCCAAAACCACGAGCAGTGAAAGGGCAATCAGGAGTAGCGGCAACCTCGCCGCTGTCAAGCGATCAGTCATTGACTGCATTGTAGCACGGGCCCTTTCGTTGACACTCCGTCGCGCCCGCTGATAGCATCCCCGGCACGTCTTGTCCCAACTCTGGAGTAGTAACTTGGCCGGCATCGCAGCCTATGGCGCGTACATCCCTCGCTACCGTTTGGGCGCGGACACCGTTGGCTGGAACTCCCGCCAGGAGCGCGCGGTAGCCAACTTCGACGAAGACAGCGTGACCATGGCCGTCGCCGCCGGTTCCGACTGTCTCGCCGGCCGTGACCGAACCCTAATCGATGGCATCGTGTTCGCCAGCACCACGCCGCCCTACGCCGAAAAGCAGTGCGCTGCCATCGTGGCCGCGGCGCTTGACCTACGCACCGACATTTTCGCCGTTGACGTCGCCAACGTGCTCCGGGCCGGCACCAACGCCGTGCAGACCGCCCTGGATGCCGTGGCTTCCGGACGGGCCGGCCAGGTTCTCGTGGTCATCGCCGACAGCCGGCAGGGCCCGCCCCGGGGCGAGACCGAGCGCGCATCCGGCGACGGCGCCGCCTCCTTCGTCATAGCGGCGCAGGGAGTCATCGCCGAACACGTCGGCAGCCACGCCGTGACCGACAACATGCTCGATGCGTGGCGCACGCCCGGCGACCCCTTCGTGCGCACGTGGGAGGACCGTTTCGCCACCGAAGAGGGCATCGAGCGCATCGTCCCCGATGCCGTCAGCGGCTACTGCCAGCGCAACGGCATCGTAGCGTCCGATGTCTCGAAAATCGCGCTTTTCGCTCCGGACGCCCGCCGCCATGCCCGCCTGGCGCGCCAGTTGGGATTCGGTGAAAGCCAGGTCCAGGAACCGCTGTTCGGCGCGGTGGGCAATACCGGCGCCGCCTTTGCGCCGATGCTCCTGGCGTCGGCCTTAGAGACTGCGGAACCCGACGATCTTTTGTTGGCCGTGTCGTATGGCGACGGCAGCGACGTTATCGGCTTCCGGGCCACCGATGCCATTGCCCATGCTCCGGCGCCGCCCATGGGTGTGTCCGGTTGGCTCGAAGCCAAGCGCACGCTGGGGAGCTATGAAACCTACGCCCGTTGGCGCGAGGTCTGGACGCTGGACGACGCTTCCCGCCGTCCCGCCGCCGCTTCGCCTTCCGTGTCTGCGTTGTGGCGCGAGGGCGACAAGAACGTGCGGCTTTATGGAGCCCGATGCCGCAGTTGCGGTTACGTCCAATACCCGGCGCAGCGCGTATGCGTCGAGTGCCGCAAGATGGACGACGGCGAGCCGGTGCGCCTCAGCGAAACGCCGGCATCGGTGTTCACCTATTCCATGGACTACATCGCCGGCGCGGTCGATACCCCGCTGGTGGTCACCGTCGTCGATTTTGAAGGCGGCGGCCGCGTCCTGTGCATGATGACCGACCGCGAGCTGGACGAGGTGCGCATCGGTATGCCGGTGGAAATGAGCTTCCGCAAGCTGCGCGTCGTCAACGGCATCCACAACTACTATTGGAAAGCCATACCCAGGCGCACGCCTGAGCCGGCGGCAGTTGCCGCGTAATTGGAGGAAAGAGCGATGAGCGGAATACGAGACCGAGTCGCCGTGGTCGGCATGGGCTGCACCCGTTTTGGTGAACGTTGGGACGCATCGGCGGCGGACCTCATGGTCGAGGCCGCCTACGAAGCCTACGAGGACGCTGGACTGGAAGCCGGCGACATCCAGGCCGCCTGGCTTGGAACCGTCAGCAGCTTCCGCACCGGCCAGCCTTTGGCCGAAGCCCTCAAGCTGGATTACATCCCCATCACCCGCGTGGAAAACGCCTGTGCCACTGCCACCGACGCTTTCCGCAACGCGTGCTACGCCGTGGCTGCCGGCGTGTACGACATCGTCCTGGCCATGGGCGTCGAGAAGCTCAAGGACAGCGGCTTTTCCGGTCTGGCCATCGCCGCCGGCCCCGGCTCAGACGTCGAGCCGCCCACTCCGCCGCCTTCGCAGTTTGCCATGGCGGCCACGCGCTACTTCCACCACTACGGCATCGACTACGACGACGGCAAGCGCACGCTGGCCCAGATCGCGTCCAAGAACCATCACAACGGGACGTTGAACTCCAAGGCTCACTTCCAGCGGGAGGTCAGCGAGGAGCAGATCATCAACGCCCCGATGATCGCGTGGCCCCTGGGCCTTTACGACTGTTGCGGCGTCAGCGACGGCGCGGCGGCCGCCATTATCACCACGCCGGAGATCGCCCGCACCCTGCGCGACGACTACATCCTGGTCAAGGGCCTGGGCCTCGCCGTTGGGGCCTTCGGTGTTCTGCGCAACGATTGGGACTTCACCTACTTCCCGGAGACCGTTCGCGCCAGCCAGGCCGCCTACGAGGAAGCCGGCATCAGCGATCCTCGCGCCGAGATCGACATGGCGATGGTCCACGATTGCTTCACCATCACCGAGCTGATCATCATGGAGGACCTGGGGTTCAGCCCCCGCGGACAGGCCAGCGCCGACGTCGCCGACGGCGCGTTTTCGCTGGAAGGCGATCTGCCCGTGAACACCGATGGCGGGCTCAAGTGCTTCGGCCATCCCATCGGAGCCAGCGGCATCCGCATGATCTACGAGGTTTACAAGCAGATGCAGGGCAAGGCCGGCGGTCGCCAATTGCAGAAGGCCGACCTGGGCATAACCCACAACCTCGGCGGACGCCCGGGTTCCTTCACCTGCTCCGTGGCGGTGTTCGGACGCCCCGACTGACGCTGCGTGCGAAGTTTGGCTAACACTCTGGCCGGAGCCGCGTGCGGCTCCGGCCAATTTTTGATGTAGCGCACCTATGCTTGGCCCGGCAGGGCCTTTTCAAAAAGCTGCCTCGTCATTCCCGCGAAAGCGGGAATCCAGGAATGCCCATCTGCAAACATCCAGTCATATCCCGTTCATCCTGTTTATCCATGTAAATTGACACTACTTTGGCAAAATGGGAATGTGCGAGAGCCAATCTCTCCTTGACACCCGCTGCCCGTCCAACTTACAATCAGAATATATGTTCGCTCTCGCCGACATCATCGCCCAGGAAACTCAGGACGGCCGCCTGATCGTCCGCTTCCTCATCGGTGCCATGCACGGCGAACTCCCCGATTCCCAACCCTGCCACCGCCTCGACGCCGCCCGGCTCCTCGTCAAACTCGGCTTCGAGCCCGCTCAATCTGTCGTCGACCACGCCGCTCCAGGGCGCTCACCCCAACCCCATCCGCGCTCCCAGACGCAAGCCGAAACTGACAACGCGGCGCGCCGCATCCGTTCCGCCCTTGCCGAAATCGTCCGTGATGAAACCGACCACGGCCGCACCGCCGTCCGCTTCCTCGTCGACGCAATGCAGGGCCAACTCCCCGACTTCAAACCCTGCCACCGGCTCTCCGCCGCCAGGGAACTCCTCCGCCTCGGCTTCAACCACGATCCCGAAGATCAGGACCAGGACGCCTGCGAAGAAACCCAGGCCGACCCCGAACCCGACCCTGCCGAGGTCGAAGCGCAGCGCCGCCTTGCCGAGCACATCGAGTTCAGCCGGCACGGCCCCGTGTACTACGCCAGCTATCCCTACCCCTGCCTTTGCGAAGACCGCCGCCACGACTGCAACGGCAACCCCCTCAGCGACCACGAACTCGAAAAAGCTGCCCGAAAGTCTCCCGCCAAAACCCTGTTTATCCGCAACCTTGAAGATCTCGACGCCTTCGCCACTCGTTACGCCGATTACCTCACCCGCCACAACGCCGAAAACCCCCACAACCCCATCGACTTCAACCTGATCCAACCCAACCTCATGCCCCAACATCTTCTTCACCGCGCCCGTGCGCCCTAGGCCGTGTTGACGTTTTGAGAATCACACCGTCGTTCCGGCTCACGCGTACCCAGTTCCGCCCGTGTTGTCATTGCGAGCGAAGCGCGGCAATCTCGTCAAGGCAACGAACACCGCCCCGGGAACGAGATCGCCACGTCGCTGCGCTCCTCGCGATGACAAGCTGGGTACGCATGAGGGGCATCGGTCAATTTGACCCCCCGTTGGCGTGGGTTATAATGCGCCAATTACCCAAGTTCACCACTGGTAACGACGGCATCAGCACGTTTGGCGGCGGATATCTGCCGGTTTCCGACCTGCGCACGTAGCCGGATCTCATCGGTCGTCCGACCCGGTCTTGGTCGCAAGCAGGAGTGTCGAAATGGCCACGGCTCCCGCCCCGCAGCGTAACTTTTTTCAGCAAAAAGCCTATCGGTTCCTTGCGGCCCTGGTGTTCCGCGATTTCCGGTTCCTGGCCATCGCTTCCCTGTCCAGCGGCAGCGGCGCGTGGGCCCTGATCGTCGCTCGCGGCGCGTGGGTTTACAGCATCCCCGAGCTCCAGGGCACCTGGGGCCTCTGGGTCGGCTTGATCACCTTCGCCGCCATGTCGCCCCGGTTCTTCGCGACCCCGTTCATCGGCTACCTTGCCGATAAGATGACCCGCAAGACCCTGTTGCAGTGGGTCTATGCTTTGCAGCTCACCCAAGCAGCGATCATGGCGGTCCTGGTGATGATCGGTGTCGACAACCCGTGGTACGTGCTGCTGCTCGCCATCGTGAACGGCACCCTGCGCGCGACACAGCAGACCGCGGCCCAGGCGTTGACGCCGAACCTGGTGGACCGGGCACTCCTGCCCAACGCCGTGGCTCTCAACGAGGCCATGCAGCAGGGTTCGCGGGCGGTGGGTCCGGCGATACTGTTGGCGGTGTCCGCGACGGTGGGCAGCAGCGTGCTGTTCGGCGGGGGTGGCGCGGCGTTCAGTATCCAGAACCTGGTGCTCACCATCGGAACCTCGGCAATTGTTTTCTGGGCCTGCGCGGTTTTCTACTTGGTCGCGCTGGGCGCCGCGCTCAGCATCCGCACCGTGTCTTCGGGCGTCATTGACCGCCGGCGCAGCTTCTGGGCCAACACCGCTGCCGGGTTCGCCTACTCGTACAGCACTCCCCTGGTGTTCGGCATCATACTCATGGCCCTGGCTCACTGCGTGCTGGTGATGTCCTTCGAGTCAATGCTGCCGCCCCTTGCCCTGGAGAAATTGTCGCCCGACGGCGTCACGTTCAGCGAAAACGACGTGTATGCGCTGATGGCCGCCCTGGGCATCGGAGCGTTGCTCTCGTCAATCTTCGTGGGCGGTATCGTGAGCCACATGACCCGAGGGCGGGTATTCCTGTTCCTCGGTTTCACCAGCAGCCTGACCCCAATCGGGTTGGGGCTCTCGGCCCAGACCGGGATTTCCATGATCGCGGCGATCTTGATGGGATTGGGCACTTCCGGTTTCATGACCATCACTCACACCATTATCCAATCGGTCGTGCCCGATGAAATTCGCGGCCGCGTTTCCTCCGTGTACTCCATGCACGTCGGCGGCAGCATGGCCTTCGCCAACCTGCTGTACGGCCGCCTGGCAGACTTCTGGTCGCCGGGCAACGTCATGGCGATTGCGGGCGCCGCGTTCACAATCGTGGTTGTCGGAACACTGGTTGGCAGCGGCTTCTGGCGCGGTATCTACTTCCGCGGTGAGGCCCGTCCGGTGGCGGCCGCGGCCAGTCCCGCCGGCGGAGACAATTAGCCAGTGTTGGCATTTTGAAAATCACACCGTCGTTCCTGCGAAAGCAGGAACCCAGGAAGGCTATTGCAGAAGTGACGTTGGTCTTGTTGTGTATTCTTCGGATTCCGGCGAAAGCCGGAATGACGGGAAATGTCAACAGGCTCTAAATCCTGCTTCAACAAGGGAGTTCAATTTTGCCCGCAGACGAGATAACCCGCTACCTCGAGACCACCCCCAAATCCCGCGCGATCTGGGAGGAGGCTTGCCGGTACCTGCCCGACGGCGATAGCCGTCATTCCATCTTCTGGAACCCGTACCCCATCTTCACCGAGCGTGCCCAGGGGGCGGTGGTCACCGATGCCGACGGGGTGGAACGCCTGGACTTCATCAACACGATGACCACGATGATCCTGGGCCACGGCCCCGCGCCCGTGCTCGACGCCGCCCGGCAACAGATGGAGCTGGGCCTGGCGTACAACTCGCCCAACCGTCATCAGGTGGAGTTGGCAAAGTTGCTGTGCGAACGCATCCCCTCCTTCGACCAGGTGCGTTTCACCAACTCCGGCACCGAGGCCACGCTCAACACGATTCGGGCAGCCCGTGCCTTCACCGGCCGCAGCAAGTTTGCCAAAGTGGAGGGCGGCTACCACGGCACCCATGATGCCGTCCTGGTCAGCCTGCGCATCGATCCCGCCACTGGCGGCCCCTACGACCATCCCGAGCCGGTTGCGTCCAGCGCCGGTCTGGCTGACGGCGTCCTGGACCAGGCGGTGATTGTCCCCTACAACGACGTGGAAGTCGCCCGCAACATCCTGGAGGAGAATCGCGACGACCTGGCCGCGGTGATCGTCGAGCCGGTGATGGGCTCAGTGGGGATGCTGCCCGCCGACCCGGCGTATTTGACCATGCTGCGCGAATTCGCCGACGACAGCGGCGCCCTGCTGATATTCGACGAGGTCATCAGCTTCCGCGTCGCCCCCGGCGGCGCCCAGGAATACTACGGCGTCACGCCGGACATGACCGCCCTGGGGAAGATCATCGGCGGCGGCTTCCCGGTGGGCGCTTTCGGTGGCCGGTCCGACGTCATGGCGCAATACAGTCCGCTCCAAGGGTCCGCCATTGCCCACGGCGGCACCTTCAACGCCAACCCCATCAGCATGGCCGCCGGTGTCGCCACCCTCAACCAGCTTACCCCGACGGTGTACCGCCGCCTCGCCGAGTTGGCGGAGATGCTCCGGCAGGGCATCCGCCAGGTTTGCGCGGAACTGGAACAGCCCGTAGTGGTCACCGGAGCCGGCTCCCTGTTCGGCATTCACTTTGGCGCCGGCCCGCTCCACAACTACCGAGACATTGCCGCCACCGACAAAGCGCTGGCGGGACGGGTGTTCATCGGGATGCTCAACGAAGGCTTCCTGCTTGCCCCCAATCTCGTGGGCGCGGTATCCACCGAATTGGGCGAGGTTGAGATCGACGCCTTCGTGCGGGGCTTCAAGCGAGTGCTGCAACGACAGATCGACTAGGTGGCGTTGAGATTTGAAGCATGACTCCGTCGTTCCTGCGAAAGCAGGAACCCAGGAAATCGCTGCCACCAGAACGTTGACCTTATCTTGTACGCACTGGATTCCGGCTTTCGCCGGAATGACGCGGAATGTCCACAATGTCTAGCCCGTCGGTATGAAAATCAAAAGGGGCAGGCTCATCACCTGCCCCTTTGGTTGAACTGGAGGTCCGCAATCAGTCCACCGGAGGCCGCTTCTCCCACTGCTCCGGCGCCGGATACACCGGCGTGGCGAGCTTGCGGATGTTCTCGGTGGCGAACCAGTCCGCGCACTCCTCCCGCCACTTGATGAAGTGCGGAGCGTTGCGGTGGGCTTCCACCGCCGCCTCGTCCTCGTACACCTCGAACAGGTGGATCTTGTTCTCGTCCTCGGTGTCCTGCAGCACGTCGAAGCGCAGGCATCCCGGCTCGTCGTTGTTGGAACCCCTGGCGTCCCCCAGCATCGAGGCCATGAACTGGTCCTTGAAGCCGGGCTTGATGTTGATTTCCACAATCAGCGCAATCATTGTGATCTCCTTTCAAAACTAACCGTCATTCCGGCGAAAGCCGGAATCCAGTTGCTGTTGACTCGTGCTAATTCCGCCGGATTATAGCAGCGACCACCGCAAAGTTGTAGAATGCCGCCATAGTCGGCTCGCCACACGGGAGGCAATCATGGCAGATATCCCCATCGTGTACACCCTCACGGTGTGCCCCGCATGCGACTCGCTGCGCGCCGCGTGGCGACGGGAGGGTGTTGAATACGAGGAGCGCCGCGTCGACCAGAGCCAGGACACGTTGGACGAGGCTCTGGACTTTGGGGATACCGTTCCCATCATCGTGTGGCCCGATGGCAAGGTGGAGATGGGGTTTCGCGGCCAGCGCGGTTGAGAAATCGGCTGACCGGCCGTTGGCCTGTCCCCAATCCTTCCCTCGGCAATAGCCGGAACCAATTCGCAGAACTTTCGAGGTGTAATCATGGTGCAGGAAGCCAGCGTCGTGACCCCGGAGCGGTACTCCCAGGGCATGACCTACGATCAGTACATGGAAACGGTCAAGGTCAACAAGGCCAGGATCGAGGAGTACTACTCCAACGTGTCGCTGGACTCTGACCAAACTGCCCGGCTGCAGGAGTTGGCATCCCGGGACAACGGCCCCTCGCGCATGATGGTGATCGGCGAGGACTGGTGCGGCGACGTGGTACGCGAGCTGCCCGTCTTGGCCCGCGTCGCTGAGGCGGCCGGACTCGAGCTGCGCATCTTCCCCCGGGACGAAAACCACGACATCATGAACGAGTTCCTCAAAGAGGGACTGTACATGTCGATCCCCGTCGCCGTCTTCTACGACCGGGGCCACGAGTACATCTGCCACTGGATCGAACGCTCCGAGGCCGCCAACCGGGAGCAAGGCGAGATCGAAGCCGCCATCCGCTCCGAACAGCCGGACATCTCGGATCAGGACTTCGGCCGCCAGCGCCGCGCCCGAACGGCGGCCCGAGCCGGCGACTGGCAGAAGGCCACCGTGGACGAACTGGTGGGGCTCCTGCAGGAACACCTGCACTGACGCCCGCAGCGTTCCAGGAGTTGCCCAATGTTGTCGGGGCGGATGTTTGTCCGCCCCGACGTTTATTCAACCAGTTCCAGGGTGAACCGGTAATTCTCGATGACCGGGTTCGCCAGCAGCCGGTCGCACATTCCCGCCACGTCTCTTTCGGCCTGGGCCTGGTCATCCGTGTCCACCCGGATTTCCAGGTACTTGCCGATGCGCACGTCCTCCACTGTTGCGTAGCCCAAGCTGTGCAGGCCGCCCATCACCGTCAATCCCTGTGGGTCGTTCACCGCGGGTTTGAGCGTCACGTAAACCCGTGCCAAAAACATGCCGGTCGTCCTGCCTCTCTGATCGTCCAGTCGCTCAGCCGCCGGACGACTGGGTCATGTCGATCCCGGTGGTGCACGGCAGCCCGTTGGCGAACTCGGGGCCGGTGTTCCCCGGGTAGTCCTCGAAGAACCGGGCGATGCGCTCCGGGTCCACGCCCTTCATCCGGTCCAGGACGCCCCACGTCGTCAGGGCTACCATACCTTCGGGTATCGCCAGGTAACGGCGCACGATGGCGAATTCGCGGGCCAACGGGATCGCTTCCACGGCCGCTCGCAACTTCGCAACTTCGGCGTCGCTGGCCAGGTTATAGCTCACGATGATGTTGCCGTGTTCCAGGTTGTGCACCAGCAATTCGTCCGGCAAAGGGTGGTTGTAAAACCCGCAGTCGCTCCACGCCCCCCAGTGTCGCCCGGAAGTCGGCGGAACCGTGCTGTAACCGCCGGGTATCACGTCGGTTATCTTCAGCTGAGGCGGGAAATGGTCCCGGCTGGGCATGGCCTCCACTAGGATCGGCCCGTCAGTGGGCTGCACCATGAGGGCCGCTGTTTCGGTCGGCGTAGGGGTAGAGGTCGTGGTGGGTGCGGGTGTAGCCGGCGGCTGCGTGGGCTCCAGCGTGGGGGTGGTTGCTCTCCCCGCCGGCATGATGGTGTTCGTGGGCGTGGGCAAGGGCGTCGAGGTGGGCAGAGGTGTCGCCGTGGCGATTGCCGCGGGCGCCGCCTGCGGCGCGGGTACCGGTTCCGTTGTCGACTGGCACCCCAGCAACGCCAGGAACAATCCCACGAAACAGGCGGTTCCCAGCGCGGTGCGCGCGATCATAAAGGCGGTTCACCTACGGGTTCATCACGCCGCCGGTGGTGCACGGGGCTCCGTTGGGAAACTCCGGCCCCAACTTGCCGGAGTAGGCCTCGAAGAACCGTTCGATCCGGTCCTTGTCGATGCCGACAACCTGAAAATTGTTGGCGTCGTCCACTTCCCTGACGTTCCACTTGTCGATGACGCCCCAGGTTGTCAGCGCTATCGTCCCCTCGGGGAAGAGTTCATTGCCGTCGTCGTCCACCGCGCCCGGATCGTAGGGTCGCGCCACGCCCCAGGCATTGGTCAGGCCGATGCCATCGAACACATCTGCCAGTTCGTCGATCTGTGCCTGGTCCGCCAGGTTGTAGCTGACGACGATGTTCCCGTGCTCCATGTTGTGCACGATGCGCTCGTCCGGCACCGGGTTGGTGTAGAACCCGCACTGCACCCATCCATTCCAGTGCCGGCCGGACGTGGGAGGCGTGGTCAGGTAGCCCCCGGGCACCACGTCGGCGATGAACAGATTGTCCGGGAAATGGGCCGCGCTCGGCGCGAGCTCCGCCTCAACGCCGATGCCTTCCACGAATTCGCTGGCCTCGCCCTGCCCGGTGCCGCCAAAGTTGACCGGCAGCACCACGGGCACCAGCAGCGCAATGATGAAAAGTCCGGCGATCGCGGCGAAAGCGAACAACAGCCAACGGCTGCGAAAGCCGCCGCCGCTGGCGATGGGCGGCGTGCGCCGCTGGGAACGCCGGGCGGCGCTTCGCCGGCGATGTCGGGAAGGAGGCAAACCGAATCCTTACAGGCCAAAGGCTGGCTATCGGCGCTTACAACGTATCGCCGGTGAGCAGCCGGTAGGCTTGGCGATAGAGTTCGGCCGTCCGCTGCACGATGTCGTCGGGCAGTTCCGGAGCCGGCGGCTCCTGGTTCCAGCCCTGGGCCGTCAGGTAGTCGCGCACGAACTGCTTGTCGTAGCTCGGCTGCGACTTCCCGGGAGCGTAGCCCTCGGCGTCCCAGAAGCGGCTGGAGTCGGGGGTCAGCAACTCGTCGATCAGGATCAGCTCCCCGTCCAGGAAGCCGAATTCCATCTTGGTGTCCGCCAGCACGATGCCGCGATCTTTCGCGAAGTCGTGGGCGTGCAGGTACACCGCCTTGCTGATGTCGGCCAGTCGTTGCGCCGTTTCCGCGCCGACCATTTCGACCACCTGCTCGTCGGTCATGTTCTCGTCATGTCCTTCTTCCGCCTTGGTTGTCGGCGTGAATAGAGGCTCCGGGAACATGTCGCCTTCGACCAGTCCGGTCGGCATGGGCTTGCCGGAAACGGTGCCCTGCCGGCGGTATTCGCCCCAGGCCGAGCCGGTGATGTACCCGCGCACGATGCACTCGATGTCGATGCGCTCGGCCTTCTTGACGATCATCGCCTGGCGTCCCACGCCGTCCTCGACGTAGGCAGGGTGGGCCACCACCGGGTTGTCGGCGTAGGCCGCGGCGTCCGGCCCATCGGCCAGGGCCACCAAGTGGTTGGGCACGATGTGGTCCGTCAGCCCGAACCAGAAGGCGGACATGCGGTTCAGCGCCGCCCCCTTGTCGGGGATGCCGTTGGGCAGAACGACGTCAAAGGCCGATATGCGGTCAGTGGCGACCATCAGCAACAGGTCGTCCGTGAGCTGGTAGGTGTCGCGGACCTTTCCACGATGCATTCGTTCGGGCATTCGAGTTTCAATAATCATGGCAGTCATTCAGCGGCCGAGTCGGATCGGTCGGAAGGTGTGTGTCAGGCCAGCGCGGGGACGGGCAGCAGCCCGATCCGCTTGAAGTTGTCGTCGATGTAGCGCGTGTAGTATCCGTAGTCGAAGAGTTCGTCCATCTCCGCCGCGCTGAGATGCTGGGTGGCTTCGCCGTCCGACTTCAGCAACTGGCGGAAGTCCTGTGCGTCATCCCACGAGCGCATGGCGTTACGCTGTACGATTTCGTAGGCGGCCTCCCGGGACAGCCCCTTGTCTTCAATCAGCGCCAGCAGCACCCGCTGGCTGAAGATCAGACCCCGGCTGCTTTCCAGGTTCTGCCACATCCGGTCGGTGTCCACGCGCCAACCGCTCACCACGTGGGTGAAGATACTCAGGATGTAGTCCAGCATCAGGCAGGTATCCGGCAGGATGATCCGCTCGGAAGACGAATGGCTGATGTCCCGTTCGCCCCACAGCGCGACGTTTTCCAAGGCCGGCACCGCGTTGCCGCGGATGGTGCGCGCCAGGCCGCAGATGCGCTCCGTCAGTTCCGGGTTGCGCTTGTGCGGCATGGACGACGACCCGGTCTGCCCGGCGCCGAAAGGTTCCTCGACTTCGTGGACCTCCGTGCGCTGCATCCCCCGGATCTCGGTGGCGAACTTCTCCAGCGACGCGGCCACCAGGGCGGCCGTGGTGATGAAATGGGCGTGGCGGTCGCGCTGCACGACCTGGTTCGACACCGGGGCCACGTCTAGTCCCAGGTGATGGCACACCCGATCCTCGATGTGGGGCGGTATTGTGGCGTGGGTTCCCACCGCTCCCGAGATCTTGCCCACTCGCACCGATTCGCGCGCTGCTGCCATCCGGTTCCGTTGGCGCCGCAACTCGTCCCACCACAGCGCCAGCTTGAGGCCGAAGGTCATCGGCTCCGCGTGCACGCCGTGGGTTCGCCCCATCATCAGGGTGTCCTTGTGCCGGACTGCCTGTTCGCCTACCGCTTCGATGGCGGCGTCGATTTCCTGGAGCAGCAGGTCGGCGGCGGCCACCAATTGCAGGGCCTGGCCGGTGTCCAGCATGTCGGAAGACGTCATGCCCAGGTGGAGCCAGCGTCCCTCCGGGCCCAGGGTTTCCGTGATCGAACGCAAGAAAGCCGTGACATCGTGGCGGGTGGTCTCGAAGATCTCCATCATCCGCCGGTGGTTGTACGCCGCTCCACGCAGCGATTCCATGTCTTCCAGCGGGATGACCCCGGCCTCGGTCCACGCCTCGCATACGGCCAGCTCCACCTCCAGCCACATGCGGTATTTGTTCTCATCAGACCAGACCTGCTTCATCGCCGGCCTGGAGTAGCGGTCAATCACTGCGTCGCCTCCGCGCCATTTCCATAGCGCCGGAATATTCTATCACAGCGGGTTTTCGTCCCGATCTCCCCGGACATCTTGCCACGTCGCGCGCCCTTCCGCGTGAGCCGGAATTACCCGCCGTTCAGCACAGCCATATACCGCTGCAAGGCTTCCAGCACGGGGCCAAAATCGGTGAACGTGACGAATTCGATCCCGGCTTCGTCGCACATGGCCGCCATCTGGCGGTGGGCGAATACCGTGTCCGCCACCTCGCCGGCCTCGAAGTCCGAGCGTCCATCTCCCATGAAAAACACGTGATGGCCCTGCTCCTGGAACCGGCGCACGATCAGGGCTTTGCTGTTGCCCAGGTGTGGTGCGTCCGGATACGCGAAATCGTAGCGGTATCCGCTCACCCGTCCCCGTTGGTCGAAATCAGTAGCCACCGCGAATACGGGTATTTCCGGTTGT
Organism: Chloroflexota bacterium; assembly: GCA_028873965.1. Lineage (GTDB taxonomy): Bacteria > Chloroflexota > Dehalococcoidia > Lucifugimonadales > UBA3495 > Bin87. Next base: position 31,006 of record JAPPMU010000062.1, on the reverse strand, counting down.
CCGCAAGCGTCCAGCAGCGCCTGGATATAGAAATCCAAACCCTGGCTGATTATGCACATGGGAACCGAATTGGCCTGGCAGAAGTCCGACAACTCCCCGAAATGCGGGCGTAAGTTGGCGTTGGCCTGCACGTAGGACTGCATGGCGTCTTTGTCCGCCTGCATCCGCAGGAACGTTGCTTCCTGGTAGTCTTTCAGCGACAGCTCGCCCGCCCGAAACCGCTCGCGCACTTCCGTCCACGTCGGATGGCCGAACTCGTGCAACAACAATTCCGCCACGTTCTGGGCCGCGGCGGTATCGTCGAAATCGGTCAGCACCGCTGGGATGCGGCGGTCCGTCCCGGCGGTTCTAGCGTTCACGAAGGGACTGCCGGTAGCGCTCGACGGCGTCACGGATTTCGTCGTGCTTGATGCCTAGGATCTGGGCAGCATAGTACGCGGCGTTTCTCGCGCCCCAACCGCCGACGGCCATCGCGGCCACCGGGATGCCGGGCGGCATCTGCGCCGTGGAAAGCAGCGCGTCCCAGCCGTTGAGCTCGCTGGAGGTCAGCGGTATTCCGATCACCGGCAGCGTGGTCTGGGCGGCCAATGCCCCGCCCAGCGCGGCGGATCCGCCCGCGGCCGCGATGATCACTTCGATGCCGCGCTCCCGCGCCGTGGATGCGTATTCGTGGACCCGCTCCGGCGTGCGGTGCGCCGACATGACGCGGACCTCGTAGTCCACGCCCAGCGATTCCAGGGTGTTGATTGTCGGTTGGACCGCTTCCTCGTCGGAGGCGCTGCCCATGATGACTCCTACCAGTGGCAAGATACTGCTCCTTGTTGTTTGGTTGTCAGATTGTGATCGGGGATGCCGGTCAGTCCATGTCAGCGATGTCCCGGAACGCCTCTAGCAGGGCTTTCTGGATCGACTCGGCATCGTCGTCCACTTCCTCGTCCTCCACGATCACGTAACCCGCGTCCTCGTCGTCAATGCCCACCCGCACCTCTATTTCCACAGGCTCGCCGTCGTGCCAGTACAGCGTGTAGACGATCTCGTCGGCCAGCTCGTCACCACCGGGCCCGTCATCATCGTCGTCGAAATCGTATTGCCAGGACCGGTCCACCAACAAGCGTGCGCCGCCGTCCAGCAGGATGTCGTTCATCTCGCCCATCATGCCTTCCACGGCCAGCTCGCCCGCGAACCGCTCAAGCAGCGTGCGCCGCTCGGCAACGTCCGCCATCTGCTTGCCGTAACCCTCGTTGTCCACGCGGACGCGCAGTCGTTTCAGGTCATCCAGCCAGGGCATTGATCACTCCTCCGTGGTGGGCTTGGCGTCGCTGTGTTGGCTAGCGCGTTTCGCCGGCAGCCCGTTTTTGCCGCCCGTTAAGGTAACAGAACTCGTCAACGCCGCGAAAGTCAGGCAGCTGCAATCTATTCGCCAGTATGGCCAGGGTGTCTAGGAGGTCGATGTAGCACAGCCCGGGATGGCCGCCGCGAAGCCCCGGAGGCAGCATCCCCAGGCGACGCAACGCTCGCTCCGTATGCGGACTCCAGGGCGCGAAGAGCATCGGTTCGCGCAGCGTCAGCAGGTACGATGGCCACTCCTTGCTCGCGCCGACGAGACCGAACCCGCCGGTCTCCGTGGCGCACTCGTCGAACCGATTTTCCAGCTTGATGGTGTCGTACAGCAGGAAGTCCACGGCGTCGCGCACGTACTCAATGGGGTTGGCGCCGAACTGCTTGGCCTGCCGGCCTCCCGCGCCCCGGTACAGGGCCGACGCCTCGATTTCCGTGAGCGAGGGCAAATAGTCCTGATCGAGCCAATCGGCGCGCCCGTCGTTTCCCCAGCGTCGCCGGCGGTAGGCGTCCAGCTCGCCGCCTTGCTCCGCGCGGCGGAAGGTCTCCGCCAGGCCCGGCCAATCGTGCGCCATGGCAACATTGCTCGTCATCGGAGATAGCCGGCTGCTGAGTTATCGGATGGTGGTCGGCTGCCCTGACCGGAGGTCCGCAATGTCCCGCCGGTAATACGCGCCGTGGAAACTGATTTGCGCCGCCCGCCGGTAGGCGCGGTCCCGGGCCCCCTCCACATCGTCGCCCCTGCCTACGCAGGCCAGCACCCGTCCGCCCGAGGTCAGCAGCCGCCCGCTGCCATCCGCGGCGTTGCGGACGCCCGCGTGGAACACCAGGCTGCCTTCCTCGTCAGCGTCGTTGCCGTCCAGACCGTGGATTTCCAATCCGGTTTGATACGACCCTGGGTATCCCCCGGAAACCATCACGACCGCCACCACCGGGTCGTCCGACCATTCCACGGGCGCAACGTCGGTCAAACTGCCCGTCGCGCAGGCTATCATCGCCTCCACGGGGTTGCTGACCAGCCGGGGCATGATCGCCTGCGTTTCCGGGTCTCCGAACCGGCAGTTGAACTCCAGCACTCGGGGCCCGTCGTCAGTCAGCATCAATCCGCAGTACAGCGCGCCCCGGTAGGCCGATCCACGCGATGCCATTTCCCGGATCACCGGAAGCATGATCTCGCTGCGGATTTGCTCAGCCAGGGTTTCGTCCCAGAACGCCGGCGGTCCGTAGCTGCCCATCCCACCTGTATTGGGGCCCGTATCGCCGTTGCCCACGCGCTTGTAATCTGTCGCCGCGACCACGGGCGACAGATTCTCCCCGTCGCTGAACCCGAACACGCTCACTTCCGGGCCATGCAGCCATTCTTCAATGACCACCGTCTCCCCGGCTGCGCCAAACATCCGGTCCTGCATGCACGATGCGATGGCGGTTTTCGCTTCTTCCAGGTTGGCGCACATGGCAACGCCTTTGCCGGCGGCCAGACCGTCGGCCTTGACCACCAGCGGTCGGTTGCGCTGCTCGACATATGCCAGGGCCGCGGACGGGCTGCGGAAAACGCGGTACTCTGGTCCGGGCACTCCCGCCGCGTCCAGGACGTCCCTGGAGAAGCTCTTGCTGGACTCCAGCCGGGCCGCCGCTCGACTCGGGCCGAAACAGGGGACCCCGGCTGCCGCAAGGCGGTCGGACAAACCCAGGGCCAGGGGAACTTCCGGACCCACCACCACCAGGTCAATTGACCGTTCCACGGCGGTGTCCACCAGACCGTCGATGTCAGTTTCTGCAACGGGCAGGTTGGTTCCAACCATCGCCGTACCCGAGTTGCCCGGCGCCGCTAATAGCTCGGTGACCGTAGATGAACGTGCCAATCGCCACGCCAGGGCGTGTTCCCTGCCACCGGAACCGACTACCAGAACGCGCACCGTCGGCTACTCCCACTCGATGGTTCCGGGCGGCTTGCTGGTGATGTCGTACACCACGCGGTTCACTCCATCCACCTCGTTCACAATGCGGTTGCTGATCCGGGCCAGCACGTCGTAGGGCAGCCGAACCCAGTCCGCCGTCATCGCGTCCTCCGAGTTGACGGCGCGGATGGCGCAGGCGTACCCGTAGGTGCGGTAATCGCCCATGACGCCCACGGTGCGATTGTCGGTCAGCACCGCGAAACTCTGCCAGATGTCCCGGTACAGCCCGGCCCCGTGGATCTCTTCCAGCACGATGCGGTCGCAATCGCGCAGCAACTCGACCCGCTCCGGGGTGACCTCGCCGATAATCCGTATCGCCAGTCCCGGCCCCGGGAACGGCTGCCGGTAGATGATGTCCTCCGGCAACCCCAGCTCCAGCCCGACGGACCGCACCTCGTCCTTGAACAGGTAACGCAGCGGCTCGACCAGGCCGAAGTTCATCCGCTCCGGAAGACCACCCACGTTGTGGTGAGTCTTGATCCGCGCCGAGGCCCGGTTTTCCGGGGTTTCGCTTTCGATAACGTCGGGATACAGCGTGCCCTGGGCCAGCCACCGCACGTTTTCGATTTCCGCGGCAGCATCCTCGAACACCCGGATAAACTCGTTGCCGATGGTCTTGCGCTTGGTTTCCGGGTCGATGACGCCGCGCAGTCCGCTGAGAAAGCGGTCCGACGCGTCCACGTAGCGCAGGTCCATCCCCATGTTCTCGTGGAAGGTCTCCTGCACCTGCTCGGCTTCTCCGTGCCGGAGCAGGCCGTTGTTCACGAAGATGCAGGTCAACTGCGGCCCGACGGCCTGGTGCAGCAACGCCGCCGCCACCGAGGAGTCCACGCCTCCGCTGAGGCCGCAGATCACCCGGGCGCTCCCCACCTGCTCCCTCACCCGTGCCACGGTGTCCGCCACGAAATTTCCCGCCGTCCACGACCCGGAGCAGCCACAGATCTCCCGCACAAAGTTGCGCAGGATGGTCATGCCGTCCGGCGTGTGCTGCACTTCAGGGTGGAATTGCAGACCGAACCGGCGCCGCCCGTCGGACACCGCGGCACAGTCGCTGTTCTCGGTTCGCGCCAGCGTCCGCATCCCTTCCGGCAGCCGTTCCACCCGGTCCCCGTGGCTCATCCACACCGGGGCGGAAGCGCCGACCCCGGCCAGGAGTCGGCTGGAAGATTGCGCCAAATGCAGGTCGGCGTGGCCGTATTCCCGCGCGTCCCCCGGGGTTACCTTGCCGCCCAACTGGTGCACGAGAGCCTGCATCCCGTAGCAGATTCCCAGCACCGGGACGTCGGTGGTCAGAACCCAGTCCGCAATGGTTGGCGCGCCCGCGTCGTAAACGCTGGCCGGGCCGCCCGACAGGATGATCCCTTTGACGTTCAGATGCGCTACCCTGTCCAGCGCGGCGGAGGCCGGGATGATCTCCGAATAAACCTCCAGCTCGCGGATGCGCCGCGCGATCAGGTGCGTATATTGGGAGCCAAAATCGATCACCGCGATGGCGTCGGGCTGCGCTGTGCTGCTCATAAACTCCCTGCCGGCCTGTGTGGGAATCGCGGATTATATTAGCACAGCAGCCACGTGTGACCCGACCTTGCGCAACCTCCCGGGCGCCATCCTGCTAGAATGGTGCCGAAATGTTCCCACCCCTCCAAGTCCCATGACTGTCTTCGCAACAACCCGAACACCGCGATCTGGCAAGCCCCAAATCGCTCAATGGCCCTTGCCGTTGAACCGGCGCAATCAATTCGACGGTTTGGATTTGCTCGCAGCCCTGGACGCGGAAACCATCCCGTTGTGCATCTTTGACCCTCAATATCGAGGGATCCTGGACAAAATGCAGTACGGCAACGAGGGCGTCAGCCGGGGGCGGGCCCGGTCGTCGCTGCCGCAGATGAACCAGGAGATGATCGCTGAATTCATCGCCGGTATCGCAACGGCATTGATACCGTCCGGTCACCTGTTCCTGTGGGTTGACAAGTTCCACATCTGTACCGGCGTAGAGCCGTGGCTAACTCAGCATGGGCTGGAAATCGTTGACCTCGTGACCTGGAACAAGGGCAAAATGGGTATGGGCTACCGCACGCGGCGATACGCCGAGTACCTGATGATTGCTCAAAAACCCCCCAAACGTGCCAAGGGGGTCTGGCAGCGTCACGACATCCCGGACGTCGTGACGGAAAAGGTCGAACGCGTCGGCAACGTTCATCCCAAGCCGGTGAACCTCCAGGCTGACCTCATCGAAGCGGTCACCGACCCTGGAGACGTGGTGCTCGACCCGGCGGCCGGCAGCTATTCCGTGATGACTGCGGCCCACCTGGTGGGACGCCAGTTTCTCGGCTGTGACATCGCCGGCTGATAGAGCGGGAAGTCATCCAAATCCAATACTCCAGATCCAATACTAGGAAGCACGGCAATGACCTCCGTAAGTTACAACCAGCATCAGGTAAGAGAAGATGACGGCAGATTCGTCCCGCCGACAACCGCGGTGGCCGAACGCATCGACCAGTTGTCTCTAGCTTACCCCCATGAGCAACTGCTGCGTGAGCGCCGGTTGCTCATGGCCCGGTGGTTGAAGCAGGCGATGGCCGCCCACTGGGGCAATAACCTTCCCCAACCCTTCGTCGGCTTCGACTTGGATGAGGGGATGTTCATCATGGAATGGCAGTCTGACACGGAGTGCAATACGTTGACGATCGACGCCGAGAACCGCAAAGGTTGGTACGACCCCTGGCATTCTGAACAGGCGGATCCCGTATCCACCATTGAACTCGATTTGGACACGGAGGAAGGGTGGGAACGCCTTCGCTGTGCCCTCACGATCTCCCAGTCATAACCACCAGCGGCCCTTACTACCGTCAAGTGCACCCGAACAATTTTCAGGACGGGCGGGTGTTGTCCCCAGCCTTCACATTGCAAGATACCGGCTGCCACTTTTGCCTGTCGCTCAACGACGGCGCTCGTACCACAGCGGCGCGATGCTACCTTGAATACACCCAAAGCGCCGAACGCTTGTCAGCGGCTGTGGTGGAAATCTCATCGCATGAGACTGAATCATCCGGAGCGGATCGGGTGGTTGACGAACCCAATGAACAGACTCATGCCCACGTTGACGCTATTTACGAAAGTTCGCTCAGCCGGCGACAACAGCGTAGAGTGGCACAGTTCCTCGCCACTGCGGCTAACAAAAGAGGCCCGGCGTACTTGCCGGAGGCCGGCTGATGCCCGACGCTGATTTGCCTGACGGTGGCACAATTGCCCTGCGGATGGACTTCCAAACCGAAATAAACCGCGCCGCCGATACCCTCGCCCGGGGCGGTGTCCTCGCCATCCCCACCGACACGCTCTACGGTCTGGCGGCGGACGCGCTGAACCCCGACGCCCTGGACCGTGTTTACGCCGCCAAGGGCCGGCCCGCCGATATGCCGTTACCGGTGCTGGTTTCCGGCTGGGAACAGGCGCTCCAGGTCACCGTGGTCTCGCCCGACGCCGAACTGATCACCCGCCGCCTGGCCGAAACCTACTGGCCCGGTTCGCTGACCATGGTGCTGCCCGCCGCTCCCGGTCTGCCGGAGCGCCTCACCGCCGGACGCGACACCGTCGCCGTGAGGATGCCCGATCATCCCGTCCCTCTGGATCTGGCCAAGACCCTGGGCCGTCCCATCACCGGCACCAGCGCCAACCGCAGCGGCGAACCGGACATAACCGACCCGGACGAACTGCGTCGCATCCTGGCACCTCGCGTTGATGGTATTATTGTGTCGGGCCCAAAGCCCGTCGGCGGCGCCAGCACCATCGTGGCGGTATCCGGTGACGGTATCCGTCTTCTTCGCGAGGGCGTATTGCCTTACGAGCATGTGTGCGTGACCCTCGAAACGGGTAGGCCGGTCGATTAGCGAGGTCGGTGATCGCAACGGCAGAAACATACGATAGCTACCGCGCTGGCGTGGACGCCGAACTACGATCGGCATTCGACGGCCGGCAGGGTATGGTTTACGATCTTCTCCGTTATCACCTGGGATGGGTGGACGAGCGGGGCAACCCTGCTGCGGATGCGCTGACCTCCCTGCACCACTGCGGCGTCCTGGCGATGGCGTCTGCCGACGCGGTGTCCGGCGCGCACGGGGAGGCGGTCACCGCCGCCGCCGCCGTTGAGTTGGCGTACAATTTCGTGCTGGTGCACAACGACGTCCAGGCTGGCCGCATTGACCAGGACAACGACCGTCCCAGCATCTGGTGGGTGTGGGGTCCCTCTCAGGCCATCAACGCCGGCGATGGATTGCACGCTTTGGCACGTTCCGTGTTGATGCGTATGTGCGACGCCGGGGTCGCCGCCGAGACCGTCCTGGCCGGTCTCCATGCGTTGGATCAGGCATGTCTCACCCTTTGCGAAGGGCAGTACATGGACCTCACGTATCAGGACCAGCTCATGGTGTCCGAAGCCGACTACATGGATATGATCGGCCGGAAGTCCGGCGCGTTGGCCGGTTGCTCGGCGCGTCTGGGAGCCCTGGCCGCCGGCGCCCAATCTAGCACCGCCGACGCCTTGGAGCAGTGGGGCAGGAAACTCGGCATGGCCCGCCAGGTGCAGGAAGATATTTCCGACCTGTGGGGGCGCTCTGGCGACGGCTTCACTCCCGCGAACATCCTCAACAAGAAGAAAAGTCTCCCCCTGATCCACGCCCTGCAAAACTCGGACACCGCTTCCAAGCGTGAACTGGGCTCCATCTACATGAAGCGCGTGCTGGAACCCGGCGATACGCCCCGTATCGTCGCTATCCTGGAGGAGGCCGGTTCCCTGGAGTACGCGAGCCGGAAGATGGATCAGCTGCTTCAGGATGCGCGCGCCGCTTTGGCGGGCGACGATGTTGTGTTACAGCACCCGGAATCGTTGGACTGGGCGGCCCAATGGGTCGTCGGACGCGACGCCAACTGAACTTGACGGACGACCGGAGCATGACCAAACGCGCCCTCAACCAACTGGACGTGAACGGCAAGACCGTCCTCGTGCGCGTTGACTTCAACGTACCCATTGAGCAGGGCGTGGAATTCATCGCCAACTACGACCATCGACTGCGCGCCACCCTGCCGACCATCGAATACCTGGTGGAGCGGGAATGCAAGGTAGTGCTGTGCTCCCATCTGGGTCGGCCCCGCGGCAAGGTCGACGAGACCCTGCGGCTGGCGCCCGTCGGCGAGCGGCTGGCTACGCTGCTGGGCCGTCCGGTCACCCCACTGGACGATTGCGTGGGGCCGGCGGTTGCGCAAGCGGTCGGCCGGATGGCGCCCGGTCAGGTGTACCTTCTGGAAAACCTGCGTTTTCACGAGGGGGAAGAGAGCAACGACGAGGGTTTTTCGGCCGAGCTGGCGGGTCTTGCCGACTGCTTCGTCATGGACGCTTTCGCCGTAGCCCATCGTGCCCACGCCTCCACCGTCGGTGTTCCCCGCCTGCTGCCCACAGCGATGGGGCTGCTGACCCAGCGGGAGGTCGAGTCCCTGGGAGTTGCCCTGGAGAATCCCGTTCGCCCGCTGGCCGCGCTCATGGGCGGCGCCAAGGTGAGCGACAAAATCCTCGTCTTGGAAAACCTGCTCACCCGGCTCGACCACCTGTTCATCGGCGGAGGCATGGCGGTGACCTTCCTGGCCGCCCAGGGCAAACCGGTCGGCGCGTCGTCCGTGGAAGCCGACCGCCTGGATTTCGCCCGCGACGTGATGGCACGAGCCGACGCCGCCGGCGTTGGCGTGCATCTGCCCCCGGACCTGGTTGTGGCCAACGAGTTTGACCCGAACCCCGGCGAGGTGGACATCGTGGCCGTGGACTCCGTTCCCGATGGCTGGTACATCATGGACATCGGCCGGGCTGCGGCTTCCGCCTATGCCGCTGCGCTGGCGGATTGCCGGACCATCCTGTGGAACGGGCCCATGGGCGTATTTGAAATGGAGCAATTCAGCGTCGGCACCCGGCAGGTCGCCAACGGCATCGCGGCGCTGCCCGACGCAACCACCGTCGTCGGCGGCGGGTCCACCGCTGAAGCCGTTGAAGCCCTGGGCCTCATGGACAGCATGACCCACGTATCCACCGGTGGCGGCGCCTCATTGGAGTTTCTCGAAGGGCGCGTCCTCCCCGGGATCGACGCCATCCCCGATGCCTGACACTTACCGGCTACCGGAGCCAAGCATGATTGATCTGGAACAGATCCACGACAGTATCGCCAGCACCCCGTCCAAAATCGTCCTGTTGGTAGCCGATGGCCTGGGCGGGCTGCCCCATCCCGACACCCGCAAGTCCGAGTTGGAGACTGCCCATATCCCCAACCTGGATGCGTTGGCCCAGCGCAGCGCCTGCGGTCTCACCACTCCGGTGGAGATCGGCGTGGCTCCAGGCAGCGGGCCCGGGCACCTGGCGCTTTTCGGATATAACCCGCTGAAGTACCTGATCGGCCGCGGCGCGTTGGAAGCCCTCGGCATCGGTGCCGAACTGCTGCCCGGCGACGTGGCCGCGCGCGGCAACTTCTGCACCGTGGACGACGACGGTTTGCTCACCGACCGCCGGGCCGGCCGGATCCGAACCGAGCTGAGCGCGCCATTGTGCCAGCGCTTGGACAGTATCGAAATCCCCGGCGTCCAGGTGGACGTAATGCCGGTGCAGGACTACCGATTCGTGCTGCGCCTGCGCGGCGAGGGTCTGTCCGAAGCGGTGGAAGAGACCGATCCCCAGCGGGAGGGCCTGCCGCCCCGACCGGCGCGCGCCCTGGAACCTGCGGCCCAGCGAACCGCTGAGGTTGTTGAGGAGTTCGTATCCCAGGCCGGTCGCCTCCTTGCCGAGGAACAGCCGGCCAACATGGTTCTGCTCCGGGGATGGGCTCAGCTGCCCAATCTTCCCGAATTCGGACGGGTCTATCATCTGAACCCGGCCGCCATCGCCGCGTACCCCATGTACCGGGGATTGGCTTCCGTCGCCAACATGCGGATCATCCCCACTGGCATGACCTTCGGCGACGAAGTGGACACCCTGCACGCCAATTGGAACGATCACGACTTCTTCTTCATCCACTACAAGCCCGCCGATGCGGCCGGCGAGGATGGGGACTTCGATGGCAAGGTGAGATGCCTGGAGGAATTGGACACCCACATTCCGCGCATCCTGGAGCTGGAACCCGACGTGTTGATGGTCGCCGGCGACCACGCGACACCGGCCATCATGGCGTCCCATAGCTGGCACCCGGTCCCGTTCATGCTCCACTCCCGCCTGACCCTCGGGGAAGGCGTCGATGGCTTCAACGAGCGCGCCTGCGCCCAGGGATCCATCGGCCGCATCCCGGCGGAAACCATCATGCTCCTGGCCCTGTCCCACTCCGGCAAACTCGGCAAATACGGCCCGTAACTGGCGTCGTGTCCACGGGAAACAATCATGGCCTCTCTCACCAACATCGTCGCCGGCAACTGGAAGATGAACACCGATGTCGCTTCCGGTGTCCTGCTGGCATCCTCCGTGGCCGCCGGAGCGTCGGAATTGTCCGGCGTTCGAATCATCGTCGCCCCGCCCTTCGTGTCTTTGGCAGCGGTTCGGGACGCGGTGGCCGGCAGCGGCGTGGCGGTTGCCGCGCAGAATATGCACGCCGACGATAGCGGGGCGTTCACCGGCGAGGTGGCTCCGCCGATGCTGGTCGGCCTGTGCGACTACGTGATCATCGGCCACTCGGAGCGTCGCCAGTTCTTCGGCGAGACGGACGAATCCGTGGGACGCAAGTCCGCGGCCGCCCTGCGCCACGGGCTGCGCCCGATTGTCTGCGTCGGCGAAACCCTGGACGAACGAGAATCCGGCCGAGCCGCCGAGGTTATTCGCCGTCAGGTGGTTGGCGCGCTGGCCGATCTCGACCCCGAGTCCGCCGCCGGTTCCCTTGCCATCGCCTATGAACCCGTTTGGGCCATCGGCACCGGTCGCGCGGCCACTCCCGAGATCGCGGACCAGGTCATGGGCGGCGCAATAGGCTCTACCATCGCGGCCGCGCTGGGAGCCGACGCCGCCTCGGCAATCCCCCTCCTGTACGGCGGCAGCGTGAACCCGGCCAACGCCGCTGACTTTGCCGCAGTTCCCAGCATCAGCGGCGCGCTCGTCGGCGGCGCCAGCCTCGACGCCGGTACCTTCCTGGACGTGGTCGCCGCGTTCTCCAACCGCGACCCATAGGGTCTGAATGGCCGGTTGATGTCGGCCCCGGGCAATCTGATCGCCGTCGTCGGCCCCACCGCGGTCGGCAAGACGGCCCTCGCCATCGCCCTGGCGCAGCGTTTCGACGGTGAGATCGTCAACGCCGACAGCCGGCAGGTGTACACCGGCATGGATGTCGGCACCGCCAAACCAACCGCTGCCGAGCAGCGCGGCGCGCGCCATCACCTCATCGACATCCGACCCCCGGATGCTCCCATCAGCCTCGGCGAGTACCTGCCGCTGGCGCGGGAAGCCATCGCGTCCATCGCCGACAGCGGCAAATTGCCCGTATTGTGCGGGGGCAGTGGGCAGTACGTATGGGCCCTCCTCGAAGGGTGGTCAGTTCCCAAGGTACCGCCGGATCCGGAGTTCCGCGCCCGCTTGGAGCGCCGTCTGTCCACTGACGGCTCCTCCGCTCTGTGGCAGGAGTTGCGGCAACTGGATCCCGAACGCGCCGCTACCATCGACCCGCAGAATCCACGCCGCGTCATCCGTGCCCTTGAGATTGTGAACGCAACGGGCAGTCGAGTCGCCGCCGGCAAAAGTGTTGCACCGCCGTACCGCTCTCTCGTGCTTGGTCTCACCGCTGACCGCGCCGCCCTGTACGGGCGCACCGACGCTCGGTTCGACGCCATGATGGCCCAGGGTCTGCTGTACGAGGCGCGTCGCCTTGACGCCGCCGGACACTCCCTCGGCAGCGGCGCGCTATCCGGTGTCGGCTACACCGAGCTGGGCCAATACCTGGCTGGGGAAATGACGCTGGACGAAGCGGTGGACCGTTCCAAGACCCGGACGCATCGCCTGGTTCGGCGGCAGTACACCTGGTTCAAGCCGGGCGACCCACGCATTGTTTGGCTGGACGCGACCCACGGCCTGCCGGTGTCCGAGGCCGTCTCCCTGGTGCGCCGTTTCCTGGAACCGCAGAACCCTTGTGATACAATTGGCGCTTGATGGAAAAGGCCCTCTCGGCGCAGGAGTCGCGACGATGGAATTCACCAAAATGCACGGCGCTGGCAACGATTACGTCTATGTCGATGCCCGTGCGATGCCTGAACGGGACTGGAACAGCCTGTCGCAGGCAATCAGCGACCGTCACTTCGGAGTCGGAGGCGACGGGCTCATCCTGGTCATGGATTCCGACGTGGCGGACCTGAAGATGCGCATGTTCAACTCGGACGGCTCCGAGGGCGCCATGTGCGGCAACGGTATCCGGTGCTTCGCCAAGTACGCTATAGAACGCGGGATCGTGTCCAACTCCGCCCAGCAGGTGACTGTCGACACGCTGGCCGGTGTTCGCACCATCGTGCCCCACTACGCCGGCGCCACCGTCGACTCGGCGCGGGTGAGCATGGGCCCGCCCCGGCTGACCCCGTCGGAAATCCCTGTTGACCTTGACCCCGCCATCGCCGGCCGGGAAGGGCCCATCCTCAACTATGCCATCCACCCTGGCGATTTCCGCCTTTTCCTCACCTTTATTTCCATGGGCAACCCCCATGCCGTGACTTTCATCGACCAACCCATCGAGGAATTTCCCTTGCACAACATCGGCCCTCTGGTCGAACGGCATCCCATCTTTCCCGACAGGGTTAATTTCGAGATCGTCAACCTCCGGGACGACGGCAACGTTGACGCCCGGGTCTGGGAACGTGGCTCCGGCGAAACCATGGCCTGCGGCACCGGAGCGTGCGCCATCGGCGTCGCCTCCCGTCTGTTGGGCCACACCGGCGACCGGGTGGCGGTCAACCTTCCCGGCGGCACCCTCAACATCGAGTGGGATGGTGCCGGCGAAGTTTATCTGGAAGGCCCTGCGGCCGAAGTATTCAGCGGAGTGTGGACAGAATGAGCAATTTCGTTTCCGGCCCGACCACTTACGACCAACTTCGTTGGTCCTCTCAGGTTTTTCGGACCCTTTCCGACGATGCAACCTGCATCGCCGCCCGCGCGGAATCCTTCCGCGGCCCGATCCTGTCGGGTCAGTCGGACGCTGATTGGTCAGCGCTGATCGGCTACGTGAACCAGTGGGGTTGCCGCATCCCCCAGCACAAGGCTGAGGCCATCGCCGCGGCGGTAGCCGACGCCGCCCGATACCTGGAGCCCATGGCGGCATCCTCTCTGGAATTCGACGACCTGCGTTGCTCCACCCTTGATGTCGTGGAACGCGCCTTCGATTGCCTCACCGAGGCCAACGGGGTCGGCCCCACCGGCGCCTCCGCGATCCTGACGGTAATCAATCCCCGGCTGTTCGTGTCCTGGGGCGCCGGCATCCGAGAGGCCTATTTCCCGCAGGACCGGCCCAACGGTGCTACATACTCGCAGTTCCTCACCGTCATGCGCATGGCCGCCCTGTCCATTGCCAGCGACGCCCGCGCTAAAGGCATCGATGATCCGGCGGGCACGCTGTCCACCCAGCTGGGCATCGATCCGCCGTTCAGCCTCGCCAAGTTCGTCGACGAGTACAACTGGGTAACACTGGAGCGCGACATGGTATTCCAGCCTGGTGCGGCGGTGGCCGTGTAAGCACGCGATGGCTTGGGAGGTTGAAGTCACCGACGAATTCGTGCAGTGGTACGATGGCCTTTCCGAGCGTGAGCAGGACGACGTCGGCGCAGTTATTGATTTGCTTGTAATTAGGGTGTGCGCCTCTCCCGTCCACAATCGGCGAGCATCGCTGGCGCTCGTAACTCGCATATGCGCGAGCTGATAGTGCAAAGCGGTGGACGGCCCATCCGGGTGTTCTACGCATTTGATCCTCGGCAAACTGCCATACTGATGATTGGCGGTGACAAGACCGGGATCAGCAATCGTGCCTTCTATGAGCGGTACATACGGATAGCCGACAATCTCTACGACGAATATATCGCGGAGCTGGAGCGAGAGGGCTTACTCTGATGCCGGGACGACATAGATGGAGCGATTTGAAGGCGCGAATGACGTCTGAACAGCAAGAACGCATCGCGGCTGGAACTGCCGAACTGCGGGCTACCTTGCCACCCACGACGTATGCTCAAGTAAGTTGGGCGGCAAGGGAGTACGAGACTGGCGACCATCGCTACAATAAATACTATCGGGCCATCTACGATCCTGAGTATCCGCATCCCTTGGTGAAGCGCCTTTATTGGCACGAAGACCAGACGCCCGACATTAGGCCATTACGGCGGTTTTTGAACCAATGGAAGTGCCGTTTGCCCGGTGAATCTGATAGCCTTGTCGCCGAAGCGATGAAGGAATTAGGGTCTTTTCGGGAAGGCTTGTTCGACTCGGCAATTGAAGCCGAATCCTTGGATGACGCAGTGTTCGATGCCACCGAATCGGCGTTTAATCGGCTGATGTCGATTCGGCACATTGGACCAACTACCGCGTCTAAAATCCTGGGTGTGTTGTACCCACGATTTTTCGTCATGTGGGATACTGACATTCGCAAGGTATATTTCGACCGCTCGCAGTGCAAAGGGTATGAATTCGCAGTTTTTATGAGGGAAATGCGAAGTTCGGCTGTTTCCATCATCGCTGATGCTCGAAAGCATGAGATTGAAGATCCGGCCAAGGCCATCTCCAATGAAATTAAGCAGAACCCCCCTTTCACCCTCGCCAAATTCATCAACGACTACGTATGGCTGACTATCACCAGGAAAGAACGATTTTCTCTGGTGGCGGCCCAGGAGCATCATGCCTAACCTCTCCAACCGCCTCGGCAAACTCGCCCCTTACCCCTTCGTCGAGATCTCCCGGATCATCGCGGAGAAGCGCGCCGCCGGCGCCGACGTGGTTACCTTTGGCATCGGTGATCCCGACATTCCCACGCCGCAGCCCATCGTCGACCGCCTCCTTACCGCCTCGCAGGACCCGCCCAACCACCGGTATCCCGAGACCGACGGCCTGCCCGAGATGCGGCGTGCTATTGCCCATTGGTACAAGCAGCGCTTCGACGTCGACCTGGACCCCGATACCGAGGTGCTCCCACTGATCGGCGCCAAAGAGGGCATCGGACACGCCGCCTTCGCGTTCCTGGACCCCGGGGACATTGCACTGGTTCCCGACCCGGCGTATCCCGTGTACGCGGTTGGTACCATGTTCGCCGGCGCCGAAAGCTACGTGATGCCCCTGTACCAGCGCAACGGCTGGCTGCCGGAACTGGACGCCATCCCCGAGGATGTCGCCCGCCAGGCCAAGGTGATGTGGCTCAATTACCCCAACAACCCTACCAGCGCGGTGGCCTCCCAGGAGGATCTGGAATCGGCCCTGCGCTATTGCCGTGAGAACGACATCGCCATGCTCCACGACGCCGCGTATTCCGAAGTGGGGTACGAGGGATACCGCGCCGGCAGCATGATGCAGTTGGACGGCGCCAAAGAGGTCGGGCTGGAATTCCACTCGCTTTCGAAGACCTACAACATGACGGGTTGGCGCATGGGCATGGCGGTGGGCAACGCCGACATGATCAGGGCCCTCTTCCAGATCAAGGCCAACCTCGACTCCGGCATCCCCCAGGCCATCCAGGAAATGTCGATGGAAGCGCTCACCGGCCCCCAGGACTGCATCGATGACAACATCGCCACCTACCAGTGGCGTCGGGATCGCGTGCTCCAAGCCTTGACCCGCATGGGCCTCAGCGTCGAAACCCCTCGCGCCAGCCTCTACATCTGGGCTCCGGTGCCGGAGGGCTTCACCTCCGCCGACTTTGCCGCCCGCCTGCTGGAAGACATCGACATCGTCGTGACCCCCGGTTCGTCCTACGGGCACTATGGCGAGGGATATATCCGTCTCTCCCTGACCACGCCCGACGAGCGGGTCGAGACCGGTTGCCAGCGCCTCGAAAACTGGACCATCCCTGCCCCGCGAAGCTAGCCATGACTACCGCGAAAACGCCGTCGCGCCTGATGACTGCCGACGAGCTCCTGGATATGGAGCGCGTTCCCGGCAAGCGCTTTGAACTGATCCGCGGCGTCCTCACGGAGAAAGAAGTGGCTACTGGCGACCCTCACGCAGCAACTGTGCTACGGGCTGGTAGTGTAGTTCTTCACTACACCGATGCGACCGACTACGGGGACGCTCGTGCCGGTGAGCCCGGCTACAAGTTGGAGAGCGATCCCGACACGGTGCGAGCCCCCGATGTCGCCTGGTTTGCCCCAGGCCGCATCCCGCCCGGAACGACTGGCTCTCCCGAACTTACCCCGGACCTGTGTATTGAAGTCGCGTCGCCCAGCAATTCCCGCCGCGACCGCCTTTTGTCAGACAAAGCTCAAATGTGGTTGGACTTTGGCGCCCGCGAGGTTTGGGTGCTCAACCCTGAAAACACCAGCGTAGCCCGCTATCGCCCTGGTCAGCCCACCCTGACGCTCCACGAGGACGATGTTCTGGACGGTGAAGAACTATTGCCCGCGTTCAGTGTTCCCGTCTGGCAACTCTTTCGTCGGCAGCGATAGAGCAGAGTATGCCCAGATCCCGTCAACCCAAACCCACCGGCCCGCAAACCGAGCGGGCAGTGCTGGTTGCCGTGGAAGCGAAGAAGCGCGGGGAGAGCCTTTGGGGTCTCGACGACACCCTGGTCGAGCTCGATTACCTGACCCGGTCCGCCGGCGCTGAGGTGGTAGCCACCGTGTCCCAGCGCGCCGAGCGCATCACCCCGACCTATCTGGGTAAGGGCAAACTCCAGGAGTTGCAGGATCTGCTCGAGGACGAGCGCCCCGACGTGGTGATCTGCGACGATGAACTGACGCCTACCCAGCAGCGGAACCTGGAAGCGGCCCTTCAGATCAAGGTTATCGACCGCACCGCGCTGATTCTCGACGTGTTCGGGAGACACGCCCGCACCCGTGAGGGTCAGATCCAGGTGGAGTTGGCCCAGCACCAGTACCTGCTGCCACGGTTGGTTGGCCAGTGGTCTCACCTCGAACGGCTCGGCGGCGGAATCGGCACCCGCGGCCCCGGCGAGACCCAGTTGGAAACCGACCGCCGCCTGATTCGCCGTCGCATCCAGAAGATCGAATCGGAACTGGACAACGTGCGCAAGCGTCGCAGCCAGTACCTCGAACGTCGCCGCCGGTCCGCTACTCCCATGGCCACCCTCGTCGGTTACACCAACGCCGGCAAGAGCACGCTGTTCAACGCCCTGTGCGACGCCGGCGTGCCCGCCGAGGACCAGCTTTTCAATACGCTGGACCCCGTGACCCGTCGTCTCCGCCTGCCTGACGGCAACGAGTTGCTGCTCAGCGACACCGTGGGATTCATCCAGAAACTCTCGCCCACCGTGGTTGCTGCTTTCCGCGCCACCCTGGAGGAGCTCAGCGAAGCCGACTTGCTCCTGCACGTCATTGACATCACCCATCCCAAGGCTCCCGAGCAGGCTGAGGTGGTCGAGCAGACCCTCGCCGATCTCGACCTCGGTGGCAAGCCGCGCCTGCTGGTGATCAACAAGCTGGACCTGCTCACCGACGACCCTGCCGATGTGGAAGTCCTCGACCGCATCGACCTGTCCGCCATCTCCGGCGCAGACTCGCCCGCAGTCAGCGGTCGGGTCTTCGTGTCCGCAGCGCGGGGCTGGAACCTTCCGGCCCTGCTGCAAGCCATCCTGGACCAGGTGGGCGCCCCGGTTTCGATGCCGGCCCCCGCGACCGTCTGACCCGTTTCTGACCTCGAACCTCCATGTCCCTTCGCCGCAAGATCCGCATCATCCACACCTCGGATACCCATCTGGGAGACGACTGGGATCCCGCATCCGCACGGCGCGCCCTGTCCGCCGTAGTGGACGGAGTGCACGTTCTCGAGAGCGACGCACTTCTCATCGCCGGCGACGTCTTCGACAACGCTCGGGTATCCGACGCCGTGCTGGAGTTCTTCGTAAGCGAAATTGCGCGCGCCGCCGTGCCGACGGTCATACTGCCCGGCAACCACGACCTCTACGACGCCGGTTCCCTGTACCTGCGGTCTCCCTTTGCGGGCAGACCGTCCAATCTCCATATCATTACCGGTACCCGTGGCCAAACCCTGTCCTTCCCGGAACTGACCCTCGACGTCTGGGGTCGTGCCATGGACAGCCATACGCCAGCATTTCGTCCCCTGTCCGGCATACCGGTCCATCGTAACGGACACTGGCTCGTCGCCATGGCCCACGGCCACTTTCACTACCCCGACGACACCGAAGAGCGCTCGTCTCCCATTCGGCCCCACGAAATTGCCCAAGCCGGCTGCGACTACATCGCCCTGGGCCATTGGGAGCGTTTCGAGGACGTTTCGCAAGGCGAAGTGACGGCGTTCTACTCCGGCTCGCCGATGGGTGCTGCTGGCGAAAGGGGACGGGTGGCGGTGAACGTGGTGGATTTTGACGCGGACCGTGCTGACCTGGTGAACGTCGCGCAAGTGAAACGGTCTCTGCTATGACCGCCGAAGCCTCTGGACTGAACGCCGGCCGCAAAATCGCTGACTTGCGCCGATTGCAAAACGGCTGGCGTAACGGGGATGGCATCGCTTTTGATGCCGACTACTTGGCGTGGCTGTCCGAAGCTTTCAGCCGAATGTACCCGGCTGATGCGCCCACGCCGACGATATGTCCGACTACATACGGCTTCGTTTCCGCCGAATGGTCATTTCCCAGCGCAGAGGTTAGTTTGGAAATCGACCCGGAAACCCGCTTAGGGGAATTGGTATGGGCCGACACGCGCACCCAAAACTCCGGTAAAGTCTTCTTTGACATGTCAGAAGCCGAAGGATGGACTCGGCTGGCGAACTATCTCGCGAAGGTCGCGGGAGCGGATGAATGACTGGGGCACTCTTTTGCGGGAGATGGAGAATGGCTAGGCAAATCCAGAGAGTGGAGCAAGTCATCAGGTACGTTTTGCAACCAGGGAACATATTGTTTACACCGGGCAGAGGAGATCCTCCAGACAACCAGGTAGAGTTTTACGTTACAGGACTAGATGCAGATGGAATCAGGGTCAGCAAAGTCGCCGGTCAGCTTGTTGCTTGGCGAGCGTTGGAAGGGGTAATCCCGTACTTGCAAGCTCGAAATGGGGCGGTCCGGATCGGTGCCACCAACAACATAGCTGCACCTGGGACGCTTGAATCATATTTGAGGAACGAATCTGGCAGCGCAACAAGAACTGCCAACTATGTTGCCCCAATTTTGGCAGCGGCTGGAGTTGTGGAGTACATTCAGGAAGGGCAAGCCAAACACATTCGCCTCATACCGCCCTACATGGAGAACCCGCCATGAAATCCATTTCCCGCGACCACCGCATTTACGTCCTCCACCCCGAGAACGAGCCGGCCGTCACCATCGACTCCGGCGACGATCTAATGGTGGAAACCTGGGACGCCTTTGAGGGCATTCGTGAACCGGGCGTCCTCCAGGAGAAATCCCTCAAGGGCCCGGCCACCGGCCCCATCTACGTCAACGGAGCCGAGCCCGGCGATGCCTTGCGCGTCGAGTTCGTCAGCATCAAGCCCAAGGAGAACCCGGCCCACATGGTCATGCCCGGACGCGGCTTCCTGGAAGCCGAGTTCACCGAGGGCTACCCCACTGTAATGAGCATCGACGGCGACGACCTCGTGCTGCCCAGCGGTATGCGTTTGCCGCTCAACCCGTCCATGGGCCTCGTGGCAACCACGCCCACTTACGCTCAGGAAACCGCCAGCGACAGCGGGCCCTACGGCGGCGACATCGACATGAAAGAGTTGGTTGGTGGCAGCACTCTCTTCCTGCCCGTATTCGTGCCCGGCGCCCTCTTGGCCATGGGCGACTGCCACGCCGTGGTCGGCGACGGCGCGGTGGCCGGAACCGGCGCCGAGTGTTCAGCCGATACCCACGTGCGCGTCACGGTCGAAAAGGGCATGACCCTCACCGGTCCCCGCGCTATTACTCCCGAACACTACGTCGTCCTTTCTCACGGCGACGACCTCGGCCCCGCCATGAAGCAGGCCGTCCGCGAAATGGTTGACTTCCTCATCACGGAAAAGGGCATGGCCCCCTACGACGCCTACACCCTGTGCAGCCTCGCTGGCGACGTCCGCGTCTCCCGCACCTTTCGTCCCATCAGCCCCGTCAAGATGATGCTGTCGCGGCAAGCTCTGGAGCAGTTATAAACGCCGATACGTCGCTTCATTCCGTCGGGCAATTCGCTGCACTATCAATTGCCGCTCACTGTCGTGGATTTCATAGATGACGCGCAACCGGCCCACCCTGATACGCCAGACCGCCTCGAATCCGGTTAGTTTGATGCTGCCGGAAGGCCGCGGGTTGTCCGTCAGGTTTCGTAGAGCATCCTGGACACGTTGGGCGTCTTGCGGAGAGAGCCTCCGTGCTTGGGGCTGAGCGGCTGGCGATAACTCGACGCTATACGCCACTGTGGTCAATCCTGGCTGTCCAACAGATCAGCGAAGAATGTCTCAAATTCGACGCTACCCCCCTTGGCAGATTCGGAGCGAGCCGCTTCAATTTTTTCGCGGTCGGCTTCGTCTGCGGCGATGTCGTCCAGCCAAACTTGAATTGCTTCGCACACCAAGTCAGAAACTGTCTGGCCACTGCGATTCGCTACTTCTTCAAGCGCCGAATACAATTCGTCGGTAACGGTTAAAGTCTTCATCTGATACCCCGCCGGCAAATCTTTGCCCGAGTGGCGTGTCTTGTTTGCGCTCGGTTAACCCTACGCCACCGAAAACCCCCCGTCCACCGTGATCACCGCTCCCGTCACGTAGTCCGACGCCCGGCTGGACAGGAACACCGCCGCGCCCTGCAGCTCGTTGGCGTCGCCCCAGCGGCCCATGGGGATCCGCCGGTTGATCAGGTCGTAGCGCTCCGGCTGGGTTTCCGGTATCGCCTGTGTCAGCTCGGTCATGAACCAGCCCGGCAGGATCGCGTTGGACTGGATGTTGTCGCCGGCCCAGGCCACGGCGAAGCTCTTCGCCAGCTGCACGATCCCACCCTTGCTCGACGAGTAAGGCACGCCGCTGCCGCCGCCGCCGAAGATGCTGTACATGCTGCCGATGCAGATGATCTTGCCGCCGCCCTGCGCCTTGAAGTGCGGGTAGATCGCCTTGCACGACAGGAACGCCGCGCGCAGGTTCACGTCCAGCACGTTGTCCCACTCGGCTGCGGTGATGTCCTCCGGAGCCTTGCGGACGGTGGCCCCCGCGTTGTTAATCAGGATGTCAACATTCCCGAAATGCGCCACCGCACGGGACGCCATGTCATCGATGTCCGAATCGCTGGTGACGTCCGTCGGAATGGCGAAGGCTCGACGCCCGGTCGCCTCGATGGCGGCGACGGCGGCGGCGTTCTTCTCCGCGTTCCGGGCGGCAATGGCAATGTCCGCCCCGGCATTGGCCAGGCCCAGCGCCATGCCCAATCCCAAGCCGCCGTTGCCGCCGGTGATCAGGGCCACTCGCCCCGTGAGGTCAAACAGGTTGCCGTTGCTGCTGGTCATAGTGGTCATCTCCGTTCAGGCTATTCTTGGTTATCGACGACAATCCATACCGGCGTTCCATCGTAACCGCAGACCCCGCTGCGCGGCGAGTTGACGATGGGCAGCCGGTATTCCGAAGTCGGCGCGCAGGCGTCGCACAGCCCGGCCGTCATAGCAATCCAGTCATCTGCCCCTGGACTGACCCACGCGGCCGGCGCGCCGCAGCGATGACAGTCAAAGGCCGGCGCGTCGTTCCTGGCCAGTAGCCGGATTTCATCGTCGCCGCCATCCGGCTCTCCCAGAACACGCAGTGTCAGTTCCGTCGTGGTTCCAAAGTCGTACTCGTGGCGAAACCGCGACCCGGTATGCACTACTTGTCCCAGCGGAACGGTCATCTCCAGCTCCATGTCCTCCCTGAGCAAGCCAATAATTTGGGCCAGGCCCGCCAATGGGTCGTTTCCGCCCTCATCCTCTTCACCATACATGGACAAGAAATATTCAGGACAGAAGTAGTTATCTCGACCGATGCTGAAACTGCTGAGATGCAGGCAGCATTCCAGCCAGGTTTTCCGCAGGTATAGGTCCAGTTCCTCCAGGGTGCAGCGGGACGGCACGGCCAGGTGCATCCAGTACTCGGGGCGATAGTCGTCCTCCACGAGGAGATGAATGCTATTCCCGTGCCGGCGGCGTGGCTCCCCGTGCGGCGCGGTTTTGGCCAGGCAGCTTTGCAGGTGCCGGGTCATCCCGGATTTTCGGTACGACTTGCCGCACAGTTCGCAGATCCCATTGGATGTAACCCTGGGCATATCCCTCACCTCCGGCTCATGCGCTCTTTCGTAATTTTAACTTAACGCATCAAAAAAGGGGCGGCCAGTTGACCGCCCCCAATTGCTCTGCCGGTAACCTGGGCTTACAGGTTGATCAACGCCGGCGCGGCTACGAACGCCGGCGCGAACACCAGCGACACGATCGCCATCAGCTTCAGCAGGATGTTCAGGCTCGGGCCGGAAGTGTCCTTGAAGGGGTCGCCGACGACGTCGCCTTCCACCGCGGCTTTATGGGCGTCCGAGCCCTTGCCGCCGTAGTTGCCCAGCTCGACGTACTTCTTGGCGTTGTCCCAGGTTCCGCCGGCCGACGCCATCATGATCGCCAGCATGAAGCCGGCCGAGACCGACCCGATCAGCAGGCCGCCCAGCGCCGCCTCGCCCAGGATGAACCCGGTGGCGATCGGCGCCAGCACGGCCATCACGCCCGGCAGGATCATCTCCCGCAGCGCTCCCCGCGTGCTGATGTCAACGCACCGCGCCGAGTCGGGAGTGGCCGTTCCTTCCATCAGGCCCGGTATCTCGCGGAACTGCCGGCGAACCTCGTCAACGATGCCCTGCGCCGCGCGGCCCACGGCCTGCATGGTCAGGGCGGAGAAGATGAACGGCAGCATCGCGCCGATGACCAGACCCACCAGGATCTGCGGCTGGAGAATATTGATGCCGGTAGCGTCGGAGGCCAGCCGGCCGTCGGGTCCCAGCGTGATCAGGTTGGCGCTCACCGAATATGCAGCCAGCAGCGCCAGCGCCGTCAAGGCCGCCGATCCGATGGCGAAGCCCTTGCCCGTGGCCGCGGTCGTGTTGCCCAACGCGTCCAGCGCGTCGGTACGCTCGCGCACCTGCGGCTCCAGGTTGGCCTGCTCGGCGATGCCTCCCGCGTTGTCCGCTACCGGCCCGTAGGCATCGGTCGCCAACGTGATTCCCAGCGTGGACAGCAAACCGACCCCGGCCAGCGCGACCCCGTAGAAGCCCGCGAACCAGTACGCCAGCAGAATGGCTACCGACACGCAGATCACCGGGATCAGCGTGCTCAGCATCCCGGTGGCGATGCCGCTTATGATGACCGTGGCCGCGCCGGTCTGCGACGATTCCGAAACGCGCTGCGTCGGCTTGTAGCTGTAGGAGGTGTAGTACTCGGTGGCGAGACCGATGATGGTCCCGGCCACGAGTCCGGCCACCACGCACCCGAACCACCACCAGTTGCCGGTGAGGGTGATGGTCAGGATCGCCGCGAAAATGATCAGCAGGCCGCCGGCGGCGAAGATGCCGTAGCGCAATGCCCACAGCAGCCGCTCAAAGTCGGCCTGCTCTCCGCTTCGCACCACGAAAGTGCCCAGGATCGCTGCGACAATACCGGCGCCGGCCAGCAGCATCGGGAACACCGCGTCGTTGCCGAACACCGCGAAAGCGGTCGTGCTGGCCGCTGCCAACGCGACGGCGGAGATGATGCTGCCGACGTAGGACTCGAACAGGTCGGCGCCCATGCCGGCCACGTCGCCCACGTTGTCGCCCACGTTGTCCGCGATCACGCCCGGGTTGCGCGGGTCGTCCTCGGGGATGCCGGCTTCCACTTTGCCCACCAGGTCGGAACCCACGTCCGCGGCCTTGGTGAAAATACCGCCGCCCACGCGGGCGAACAGGGCGATGGAGCTGGCGCCGAACCCGAACCCGGCCACCGCGCCAATGTCCTGGAAGATCAGGTACAGGATGGTCACGCCCAGCAGGCCGATGCCCACTACGGTAACGCCCATCACCGTGCCGCTGGAGAACGCCACCCGCAACGCGGGATTCAGGCCGCGCATCGCGGCCGCGGCGGTGCGAATGTTGGCGCGGACCGCAACGTTCATCCCGATAAATCCGGCCAGACCCGAACAAATGGTGCCGACCAGGTAAGAGATGGCCGTGGCCGGCACACCCAGTCCGTGAGTGAAGACCGTGTAGTCCAGGACGCCCAGGACCACCGTCACCACTACCACGAAGGGCAGCAACGACATGTACTCGCGACGCAGGAAGGCGGACGCGCCGGTGCGGATCGCGTCGCCGATCTCCCGCATGCGCTCATTGCCCTGGTCCGAGCCGATCACTCGGAAGGCCATAAAGGCCGCGAACGCCAGGGCGATTACCCCGGCCGCCAGGGCTACGATGATTGATTCCATTCTCTCCTCTCCGTTTTCCGGCCACAAATTTCGACAAACGTTGCGAAATTAGCATAGGCCCAATTGCGTGTCAATTAAGGTGACCATCACTTTCCGGCGCCAAATTCACAATGCGCGCCTTGATTTCGCCGTCATTGATATCGAGGATTGCGACTGTTCCCAGGGAACCCGGCCGGTGACGACGACCGGGATACGTGGGGCTGCCGGGGTTCACGAACAGCACTCCTTCTCTCCACTCCACCATCTCCTCGTGGGTGTCCCCGAACACCACCATGTCCACCTCGCCGCCGAACTTATTTTGCAGCAACCCGCCCAGTCCCGATTCCGGCCAAACCAACCCCGTCCCATCCGGCGTGGTTGCGATCGATGGCGTCGGCCACTGGATATCGTGCACCATTCCGATGCGTATTCCTGCCACTTCGACGACACGCGAGACCCTGGCCAGTCGCTCACCGACCTCGACCGGATCCTCGTACCCGCGCACCGCAAGCACCGGCGCCAGTTCCTCCAGGTAATCCAGAACCCCGATGCATTCCAGGTCACCGCAGTGCAGCACCAGCTCGCAGCCGGCCAGCGCGTCGAAGACTGCCGTCGGCAGGTCCCGGCCGCTCCCGGCGGAATGGGTGTCGGAGATCAGACCGATCTTCACCGGATCAACTTACCCCTGTGCCGGCGCCAGCGCTTCCAGCGTGCCCAGCATGGTCTCCCGGTCGGAGCCGTGGGGAAACGCTGCGATGGGCATATCGACCCCGTTGCCTCTGAACCGGGCCATCTTCTCGCGGCATTCTTGGGGTGTCCCAATCGCGGTGATGTTGTCCACCATCTCATCGGTGATGCAGGTGGCAGCCTTGCCGCGGTCTCCCTCCGCCCACGCCGCGCGCAGCCGGTCGCACTCGTCCCGGTATCCGTACCGGCAGAACAGATCGTAGTAGTAGGTTCCCATGCCGCCGATGTAAAACGCCATGTGAGAACGCGCCTGGGCCACCGCGTCCGACACCGTCGCCTCGTCCTCGCTGGCGCAGCTGAGGATCTGCGGAGCCGTCGTAACGTCGGACACTTGCCGGCCCGCCGCCTGCGCGGCCTGCGCCAGTGGTTCTTTCACCTCGGGCAGCTTCTCGCAGTGTGTCCAGATGGGCAGCCATCCGTCCGCGGACCGGCCGGTCAGTTCCAGGTTGCGCTTTCCCAGCGATGCTACGTAGATCGGCACCCGCTCCTGCACCGGCCGCACGCCCATGCGAAAACGCTTGAGGTTGTAGAACCGCCCGTCGTAGTTGACCCGTTCCCCCGAAAGTGCCAGCCGGATGATGTCAATGTACTCGGCGGTGCGGCTCACCGGATGGTCGAACTTTACCCCGTGCCAGTCCTCGATCACGATGCGCCCGCTGCTGCCCAGCCCCAGGACTGCCCGCCCGTTGCTGATGCGGTCCAGGGAAGCGATGCTCTGCGCCACCAGCCCCGGCGTCCGGCTGTACACGGTGACGATCCCGGTTCCCAGGCCGATGCGTTCCGTGTGACACGCCAGCATCGTCAGCACGGTGAAGGCGTCTCGTCCCCATGACTCCCCGGTCCAGAAAGACTCGTACCCCAGGCGGTCGGCGGCCTGCGCCACGGCGATCAGGTCGTCGTCATCGTTGTTGTCGCGACTGCTGAAGGTCAGCGCCATGCGTTCGGTGGTCAAGATTGTTCCTCAGTTCCGGTTTTGCCAGATGTAGTACGGGTCCAGTGATTCGTCGGTCATGGTTTCCCCCAACGCCTCGCCGGCCGCCGGAAACGCCCGGCTCTCCTGCTCGATGAGCCGGCTCAACTCCCGGGACCACCGGTCGATGTCCGCGCTGTCCAGCTTGCCCGACAGCATCTCCGAGAACCCGGCGACCACCTGGTCGGTGGGAATGGCCAGCGTCGGCCCCGATATGACGAACACCACCACTTCGGGCATGTTCGCCTCGTCGTGATAGTCCACACCCAGGCGCTCCAGGATGTAGTGCATGGCCACGCCGCGCACGATGTCGTCCACTTGGCCGGGAAGATGCATGAGGTGCAGGAACGGCCGATCTCCACCTTCCCGCAGGGCGCTGGCGAATTCGCTTTCCACCGTGCGGTAGTATTCGTCGTTGAAAACGTCCTCGGTGGAAAGCAGCCTGACCTCTGCCGCCGGTCCCCGGGTGTCCACCACCACGAATTCCTTCAGGTGCGGGAAGATGGCCAGGGTGATGTCGGGATACCGCCCGTTGGGAAGCGGCCCGCCGCTGAGTTCCTGGAACAAGGTTGTGCTCCTTGCGCCCGATCGCCCCGACCGCTCGACGCGCCGGGGAAAGTTGATCGATCGTGGTGTCAGCCGGTGATCAAATCCCGTATGGCCGCCGCGACGCCGGAAAGGTCGTCAACCTCGGCGTCCGCCTTGCTGTCCGGGTCGTCAGGGTCCTCGGGCTCGTAGAAACCGCGGATCCAGACGGATTTCATGCCCACCCGGTTGGCCCCGACGACGTCGTTGCTGACGTGGTCACCGACGTGGATGGCGCTGTCCGGGCTCGAGTCCAGGGCCCCGATGGTCATCAGGAATATCTCGTCCGAGGGCTTGGCCAGCAGCACTTCATCGGAAAAGGTCATGGTCTGAAAATAGTCCGCCAGCCCGTGCTGCTGCAAAAATTGACGGAAGGTATACCCCGGCGTCATGCCGGTGTTCGAGATCAGGCCGATACGCAGGCCCATTTCCCGGACTGATTCCAGAGTCGCCTGCGTCGCCTCGTGGAACCGAGGCGGATAGTCGAAGAACGACTCCGCGTATATCCTCTCTATCTCCGCCACCGTTGGCTCCGGCAAACGCGCCACCAATCCCTCTTCGATCAGATTGACGAAGATCTCTACCTGCTCGCGGAAGCTCACGTCTGCGTTGTTGTTCCGCACCGCCCGGCAGGCTCGGTAGCAGCCCCGGTAAGCCTCGCGGATGTGGTCCGGGTCGTGGTGGATGCCCTGATCGGCCAGCAGATCACGGGCTCCATCCAGGCGAACTTGCGCCCGCTGGAGGCCCAGTTCCCGGTTGTCCAGGATCAAGGTCTGCCACAGGTCGAAGGTAACGGCGTTTATTGTAGCCACTTCTTTCGCGGGTCCTGCCGTCGTGGGAGGGTAGTTGTCAGCCTGCGGAACCGGCTACAGCGGAGGCCGCTGGCGGTGCCAGTCAGTCGCCTGCTGGTATGCGTAGGCGGCCCGCAGCACCGTCAGTTCGTCAAAGTTTCGGCCCGCCAGGTGCAGCCCCACCGGCAACCCGTCCGGCCCAAACCCGCAGGGCACGGAAATTGCCGGCGACCCGGTGATGTTGTACACCCGCGTGTACTTCGTCAGCATGGGTACCGCTGGCAGCGCCTCACCGCCGATCTCGATCCTCCGCTCCAGGATCCTCGGGGCGGTCACCGGCTCCACCGGTCCGGCCAGCAGGTCGACGTTTTCCAACAAACCCGCCACCTGCTGGCAGAAGACCTGTCGCGCCTGCTGCGCCCGCAGGTATTCCGCTGCCGAGATGAAGAGGCCCTCCTCCAGCCGCTCGCGCACCTGCGGGTACATCTTGTCACCGTCGCTCAGCAGTACGTCCCGATGGGCCGCCGTCGCCTCGGCGCTGAGGATGGCGTTGCTGATGGGCTGTGCGTATTGGTACAGGGGCAGGGAAACGTCCACAATCTCCGCGCCCAGTTCGCCCAGCACGGTAATCGCCTGTTGCGTCAGCGCGGCCACGGACGGATCTATCTCCGTTTCGAAATATTCCCTGACCACGCCGATGCGCAAGCCGCGAATATCTCTGGTCAAGGCCGTAGTGTAGTCGGGAACCGGCGCGTCCGATGTGGCATGATCCCGGGGATCATGGCCGGCGATCACGTTCATGGTCAACGCCGCGTCTTCCACCGTTCGCACCATCGGCCCGGGGTGGTCGAGACACCACGACAGCGGGGTCAGTCCTGCCCGGCTCACCCGTCCGTAGGTCGGTTTCAGGCCCACAATCCCGCACAGCGCCGCCGGGATTCGCACGCTGCCCCCGGTGTCGCTGCCCATAGTTATCGTGCATTGTCCCGCGGCCGCCGCGGATCCGCTCCCGCCGCTGGATCCGCCGGTGATTCGCTCCGGGTTCCACGGGTTGTGCATGTGGCCGTAATCGCCGTTCTCCCCGGTAGGGCCAAACGCGAACGGATGCATGTTCAGTTTGCCCAGCAGGATGGCGCCGGCCTGGCCGAATTTGGTCGCCACCGTGCAATCCTCGTCGGGCACAAAGTTGTCGTATATTCGCGTTCCCGACGTGGTCTTGACCCCAGCGGTGTTGAACAGGTCCTTCAACCCTACGGGGATCCCGTGCAACGGCCCGCGATAGTTGCCCCTGCCGATCTCGTCCTCGGCTCGCCGCGCCGCGCTCCTCGCCTGTTCAGGCATCAGGGTGATGAAAGAATTTAGGGTAGGCTCGGTCTCTTCGATCCGGGCCAGGCAAGCGTCCACCACCTCAACCGGAGACACGTCCCGATTACGGATGAGGCCGGACAGTTCCCAGGCCGACATGTAATGGAGTTCGCCGCTTGCCATGGTCTAACCCCTTCCCGCTCCTGAGCTGGAAGCCTCATGCGTCGATGGAATGAAAGCCGACGGAGACTCGGCGTCGGAGACGTCGATCTCGTACAGGCGAGCCAGACCTTCTCGCATCAGGGCGACCCGGCGCGCCAGGTCTTTGCCGCGTTCTTCGTCCGACACGTCCAGACCCAACGCCTGAGCCATGCGCAGAAACCCTTCGCCAAACCCTGCTGAATCGGAATCCGTGGCCATTCACTCTCCCCGCAACATCGCCATGATTTGCTGTCCAGGCGGGCGCCCGCAATTATGGCCCAATGATCCCAAGTTGGCAAATGGGACACGCGCCTCCGCAGGGTCTTTTCAAAGTCCCGGATGGTGGCCTTTCACCCCGAACCGTCATTCCCGCGGAAGCGGGAATCCAGCAGGTCGCTGTGTTCGGAATGTTCTGGATTCCGGTTTTCGCCGGAATGACGGATTAACTTTGAAAAGGCCCTGGCGCCTCCGGGATCTCTTAAATGTTCCCAATCCTCCCCGTTATCGCCCGTGTTCTATACTGCATCGTCCAACTTTGGACTCCATCCACAACGGCGTTTTTAATGATGCAATCGTTCTGCACCCATTGCGGCTCTGCGCTTTCGCCCGGCGCGGCGGAGTGCGCGCAATGCCGCGCCGCCCTGGCGCCGGCTGCCACGCGCATCGATCCGCGTCAGTGGGGTATCTGGCCACCTGCCCTGGGACTAATGGTCCTCGTGCCCACCGCCGTGCTGATCGCTTCCCTGGCCCTGGTGATTCCCCTGGCCATCGCCGCCGTGCTTTCCGCCACTGCCCTGGGACTACTCCAGGTCGCCCTGGTGTGGCTCTTCGGTATCCGTACTTGGCCGCCGCCGTGGGCGCTGGTAGGGTTCACCAGGCCTCGGACTTCACTCCGCCACTCCGCGATGCTCGCGGTTGCCGCGCTGGTGTGCAGTCTCGGTTTCGCCCAGCTTTACACCATGGCCGCGCTGGCTCTGGGCTGGAACTTCCTGATGCCTCCCGAGATTCCCGATGGTTTGTTGCTGCCCGGGGGCTGGGTCGTGTTCAGCGCGCTGGCCTTGGCGGTCTGGACCCCGATCGCCGAGGAAACGTTTTTCCGCGGGTTCATCCTGCGTGGCTTCACCAACCGTTGGCGGCTCATCCCGGCTCTCGTTGCGTCGGCCGCCGTGTTCGCCGCCCTGCACCTGGCGCCGGCTTTGCTGCTGCCTGTCTTCGTCACCGGCTTGCTGCTGGGCTGGCTGTACCACCGCACCGGCTCGCTGTGGCCGTGCATCGCGGTCCACGCCGCCCAAAACCTGGTGGCCGTGCTCAGCGCGTGGTTCGGCCTCTGAGCCCGGCGTCGCTGCCCAGGGATGAACGCCGCCTCGACCTGCTCGCGTCGCCGGCGCGATCAGGGCCTTTCCAAAGTTAATCCGTCATTCCGGCGAAAGCCGGCCCCATTCCCTCAACTCGAACCGTCATTCCGGCGAAAGCCGGAATCCAGAACATTCCGAACCCAGTGACCTGCTGGATTCTCGCGGAAGCGGGAATGACGGCTCATGGTTCAAGGCACCCA
>JAPPMU010000045.1 GCA_028873965.1 Chloroflexota bacterium | reverse complement strand
AAACCTGCTACGCGGCGTTTTACGTTTTCACGTTTCCTACTTGAACAAAGCTACTCAGTAGGTTGACTGGCGGGTGGTATCGGCGTAAGTAGAACTCGGCTGCTGGCTATGAGCGCCTCCCAATTCATACCGAACGATCTCCATGCGGACTTCCCGAATCGGCTCCTGCCAGTTCGTCGCCTTCTTTCCGGTTCGTATAAGAAATGGGCACCACATCGTCGATGCCGACGGCCTCCAACAACGGCTCTATTTCCTGATCGAACTCGTTGAGCATCCCCGGGCTGAGATTTTTCCGGTCCCCATCGTAGAAGACCAGGACATGTACGATTTCATTCTCGATGCCGGGCCAGATCTCGGATTCAACCCGGCGAACACGGATGCTATCCGGGAGGCGCTTGGGCAGTTCCGTCCTGACGATCTCCGAAACCTGGTCCAGCATCTCCGCTGTTATGGCCATAAATGCACTTCCTTTGTCGTGCGACCGGGCTTGATCCCCACCGGGAAGACGAGTGCGCTGGAGAACCGCTACCCGCCCAGCCGCGCCCGCATCCCGTCCGGCACCTGGCGGATGCGGCGGCTGAAGGCGGTGTCCCAGCGCATGGGGACCTGGCGGGCGGCCTCAGTGCACAGCGCCGCGCCGTTCAGGTAGTCGTCCCGGTGGATGTACTCGGCGGCGATGGAGCCATCCTCGGCGCCGTTATGGTAGTTGCCCAGCGGGAAGGCAAGGCCGGTGGAGTGGTAGCCCCAGGCGTTGAAGGCGCTGGCCTCGCAGACGCCGCCGCTCATCAGCTGGCGCTGGCAGCGGAAGTCGGGGTTGCCTCCCATGAGGGTCTCTCGGGCGCGGATCAGGGCCGACTCGGCGTCGGCGTTGAAGGTGCTGCCGGCGTCGCCCACGCGGATCACCGGCCCGCCACCGATCACCGCGCCCGGCAGCGTCCGTGACGACTCCAGCGATACCACCAGCGTGTCCATCGGCAACGTGCGGGCCTCGGCCAGCAGACGCGCGCCCACCAGGCCAACCTCTTCGGCGCGGGTGAACACGCCGTACACGTCGCCGGCCGACGGTTCGCCGTGCAGCGCCGACAGGGTGGACAGGATGCAGCCGCAGCCGGCCAAGTCGTCGGCGGCGCGCATGACGATATGGTCGTCCTCGATGCTGAAGTCGGGCAGATCGAAGACGGCCGGCGACGGGACGGGCACGTCCTCATCGCTGGAGCCGGTCAACCGGATCTGCGCCTGCCGCTCCCGCTCGTCGCCGTGGGGCCCCACGGTCTCGGCCGTGATGCGCCGGCCGCCGGGGAGGACGACGTGCAGGGGCACGCCGGCCGCAAACGATCCAGACGGCACGCCACCTAGGGCCTTGCCGATGAGATAGTCGCCGTCGCGGCCGACGATCTCGAAGCCGGGGTGGTCCATGTGGGCCATGAGCGCGATGGGCGGGTGCTGGGCAGCGTCCGTGCCGGCGATGCGGGCGATGATGTTGCCGAAGTCGTCGGCACGCCAGGACACGCCGATCTCGGTCAGGGCGTCGCGGACGGCGGTGGCCACGCCGTACTCGTGGAAGGCCACGGCCGGCTGCGCCCCCAGGCGGGCCAGGAAGTCCAGGGCGCGGGCGTTGTAGTCGTCAAGGTTCGTGTTGGTGCTCAATTCAGTTACCTCTGCCAGCGAAACAGGCTCCATACCGGAGCGGTGAAGTCGGGGAGCAGCTCTCCCCCGTCGATGGTGTCGTCCTCGCCCAGCTCGACCGGGTCGACGCCGGGACGGTACACGGTGATGGTGGTGGTGTCGGGGTCGGCCACCCAAACCTGCCGCGTGCCGAAGCTGAGCCACATCTCCGCTTTGCGGCGCGTTTCAGGGTGCGAGTTGCTCGGTGATTTGACCTCGACCGCAAGGTCGGGCGCCAGGTTAGGGTAACCCCTGGTCCCTGCCGGAACTCGTCCCGGCGCAATCCACGCCACGTCGGGGGCGCGAACGGTATCGGGTCCGACTTCCAGTAAGTAGCCGGGCTCACCAGCGCGTACACCCCCGAGATTTCGGGGACCAACAAACAAGTTCAAGATCGTGGCTATCATGACGACCACTAAAGCGTGTGAGTCTCCGGTAGTCACTTTTTCCACCAACACTCCTCGGATAAGTTCGTATTTCCTGCCGTCGCCGCGAGGCATAGCCAGCAGTTCGTCGGCGGTTATCAATTTTGGCTTGGTGGTCATGCTGCCGTCTCCACCCGGTACTGGTTTGGCTTCATTCTGCCATCGCAGTATACGCCAGGCAAACCGCCCATCCGGACGGATGCTATACTGCGGCGCGTATATTTTGACCCTGCAAATCCGCCCTCGAGGCGGACCGGAGGTGCGCTGTGCTGCCCAAGTTTCGTGTGAGTCTGGACGAGGCTACGATGGTTCCCGGGGACGACCTGAAGTCCACCGTCGCCGCCGTTTTCGAGAAGATGGGCGTGCCGCCCGAGGATGCTCAGCTGGGCGCCGACGTACTGGTAGTGGCCGACCTGCGCGGCGTCGACTCCCACGGCGTGTCCAACATGCTGCGCAGCTACGTCAGCGGGTACACCAGCGGCCAGATCAACCCGAACCCCAACATGCAGATCGTGCGCGAGACCCCCAGCACCGCCAGCATCGACTCCGACCGCGGCCTGGGTATCATCACCACGCCCAAGGCCATGGACATCGCCATCCGCAAGGCCGCCGAGGTGGGCGTGGGCATGGTGACCCTGGGCAACGCGCGGCACATGGGCATGGCGTCCTACCACGCCATGATGGCCCTGGAGCACGACATGATCGGCGTGTGCATGACCAGCTGTCCGCCGTCGGTGGTGCCCACCTTTGGCGCTGAGCCGCGCCTGGGCACCAACCCCATCGCTATCGCCGTGCCGTCGCGCAACGAGGCGCCCTTCGTCTTTGACGCCGCCACCAGCACCGTGGCCGGCAACAAGGTCGGCATCGCCCGCCGCCTGGGCGTCAAGTTGGAGCCCGGCTGGCTGGCCGACGCCGAGGGCAACCCGATAATGGAGGAGGCCGACGCGCCCGACAACTACACCCTGCTCACCCTGGGCAGCACCCGCGAGCTGGGTTCACACAAGGGCTACGGCCTGTCCTGCATGGTGGACATCCTGGCCGGCGTGCTCACCGGGTTCGGCTACGGCGCCGTGCCGGGCCGCCCCAACTTCGGCCACTACGTCGCTGCCTACAACGTGGCCGGCTTCGACGACCCCGACCACTTCAAGGACCAGATGGACGAGTGGCTGCAGATGATGAAGTCCACCCGCCCGGCTCCCGGCGAGGAGCGCGTCATGGTCGCCGGCCAGCCCGAGGCCGAGATGGAGGAGATCCGCCGCGTCGAGGGCATCCCCCTGCATCAGGAAGTGGTGGACTGGTTCCACGACACCTGCGGGGAGCTAGGGATCGACTGCCCGTTCTAGGGTCTGTTGACAAATGCCGTCATTCCGGCTTTCGCCGGAATCCAGTGATCGTAAAATTCGGCCAACGTTCCTATCGCGGAAGCTTTTCTGGGTTCCTGCGAAAGCAGGAACGACGATGTGATTTTCAGCTCGTCAATAGACCGTAGGCTATTGCCCCTGCTAGATGTTGGTGAACCAAAGGCAGGTTACGGTGTTGGTGACGCCGTTGATGGGGCGGATGCGGTGGCGCATGATCTCGGTGAGATCCTCCACCGTTCCCGCCTCCAGTTCCACCACCACGTCGTAGGGACCCAGCACCTCGCGAACCGCCGCCCCGCTGATGTTGTTCAGGCGGTCGACCACCTCCTCCGTCTTGGCGGGTTCCACGTTGATCAGCACGTAAGCGTTAGCCGCCATCACAGCACCTCCATGCGCGTTATATGGTCGATTCAGGGACATTGGGATCAAAGTTTGCGGTTGAGTATTCGTCGTGTTCTGCTAAAACTGGGCAGATAAAGGTCGAGCACATCCGGATTGAGTTTGCCCAATAGTTCAAATGACTTCGGCCCTTTGGCGTAGGGTCCGGGGCAACCCCTGCTTGCGACTTGCAGTGCGTTGAGGATGGAGTGACGATCCCGTTGTTCCATGTTGTGGACTGCGGGCAGCGTGGACTCGCTAAGTCTGGGGCCAAAGTGTGCTTTCAACCCGTCCCGGTCAGTGACAATCCATGTCTCCATCGATGTTGTCATGAGCATGAGCTGCTCGTCGTCCGTGCCAGTTGGTCTTGACCATTTATCGCCAGTTTTCTGGCTGACGTGATCCCATGTTTTCTCTATGTCAGCAACCGGTTCCTCGCTGTCCACGAGCAGGCCAGTAAAGTCACCGGCAGTGGATTTCGAATGGGCAGTTTTGAAATCGTCGTAGGCGTCGTTCCTTGATCCACAGGCCACCAACGCCGGCATCCTGCCCGCAAACCCGCATTTCTCAAACAGCTTCCGGAACCCTTCGCGGCACCTGATCTTGCCTTCCTTCGAGTTACCGCCGCCTTCCAGGTAAATGCGGGCGCTCACCAGCGGACCCCGCCCAACTCGCCGCGGGTCCACAGCTCGCCCAAGCGGTATTTTTCGAGCCATACAGCCAGGTCAGACCGCTCAAGGCGGCGCATGGACGTCTGGCCGTCGTGCTTCTCGCAGACCACCACGCTCTCCGGCCGGTCGCTGAGCGCATCGACGAGTATGTCGGAGTGCGTGGTGACGATCACCTGGCACCGGCTGGAAGCGTCCACCAGCAGGTCGGCCAGCTTGGGAATCAGGTCTGGGTGAAACCCCAGTTCCGGTTCCTCGATGCAGACCAGGCTAGGTGGCTCCGGGTCCAGCAGGATCGCCAGCAGGCACAGGTAACGCAGGCTGCCATCGGACAGGCGTGTTGCAGGTATTGAGAATTCACCCTCTGTAAAAAAGATCTGGACGGTACCGCCTTCAATGTTCAGTTCAAAGTCCCTGAGACCGGAATAAATGTCGCCCAGCTTTTCAAACAGCTCCATTTTGGGCCGGGGATGTTGCCTGATGCGATTCAGGAACATCCCGAGATTGGAGAAGTCTTCCGCCAACGGGTGGGGGGCGACATCAATACTTTGAGGTCGTCTCACCTGAGCATTAGAACCGAACTCCCAACGCCGATAAAGACTGATACGGTTGTACAAATGGCTGACAGCATCCAACTCTGGAAATTGGACTTCATCCTTGATTTCCGACAATAATGATTTGTCCATCGCAACTTGTCGTTCTTCGGAACTTTGCTCGTCGCCACTTGATAGGGTTTTGCGAACGGCCGTCATCCAGTCACGTTCCCAAACAAATTCTGGTCCTTCGCGGATCAAGCCTTTCCATGGGAAGCGTAAGTGCTCGCCGCTGACCCTGAGCCGCTGACCGCTTTCGAATATCTCAATCCGGTGTCGTATGCTCCCATCGGCTAAGACGCAGGACTGGTCTGTTAATACCGAAGCCGTTTGAAGCTCATCATTTCTGCCCTGCCAAATCCAGTTGCGGATGCCGCCGCTTTCCCTGACAGGGGCCGCCAAATCCCGCGGAGTTGCTTTCAGCAGCCCCACCACCTCAATCAAGTTCGACTTCCCGGAACCGTTAGGCCCGATCAGGACGGTAAGCGCAGGCAGCTCCAAGTCTATGCCCTCCGGGCCGAAGGACAGCAGGTTCTGGGCCTTGATCCTGGTTAGCATTGGCAGCGACACGGCCGCTCCACGGTGAGGATTTCTACCTCTCCAATTTTACTGTATTCGCCGGCGACACTGCCGGGTACCGATCACTCCTTCAGCGCCGGCCCGGGAGGCGGCCGGTTCCTGTCTGGCCTGCGCCAGAAAATGCGCGCTGGCCTGTTGATACTGCCGAGTAGTCACCGGGAGCCGTTTCGGTCGCAGGTTCGGGCTAAAGGCCGCCCAGGTACTCGGTGTAGCTGCCCGCGTCGAGCAGCGCGTCCAACTCGGCAGGATCGCTCATCCGGACCCGCAGCATCCAGCCGTCGCCGAAGGGATCGTTATTGACCAGCTCGGGCTCCTGGGCCAGGCGGCCGTTGACCTCGGTGATCTCGCCGCTGACGGGCGAATACAGATCGGAGACGGCCTTGACGGATTCGATCTCTCCCATCTTGGCCATGTGGCCCACGGGAGCGCCGGTCTCGGGCAGTTCCACGTACACCACGTCGCCGAGCTGGTCCTGGGCGTAGTGGGTGATGCCCACCAGGACGGTTCCGGCGGCGGCATCCTCAACCAGGGCCCACTCGTGTTCCCTGGAGTATTTGCGGTCTTCGGGATTCACTTTGTCTGATACCTCCGAGGGTAGGGTAATCAACGATTCTGGCGACCGACGGCGTTACGGATGGCGGCAACGGGCGCGAGGCCGGCCGACGCTAGCCCGGCCGCTGGTAGAAAGGCAGTTCGGCCGTTGTTGCCTCGGCGCGACGCCCGCGAATGTCCACGGTGAGGACAATGTCGGGGACAGCGTGGGCAGCGTCGACGAAGGCCGTGGCGATGCACCGGTCCAGGGTGGGCGAATAACTGCCGCTGGCGACCGTGCCGATCACTTCACCATCGGCCAGCACGTCGTAACCGGCGCGGGGGGAACTGCGCCCCGGCAGGGTCAGCCCGACCAGGCAGCGTTCAGTGCCGTACACCCGCTGGTGGTCGAGCACGTCGGCGCCGTTGTAGCCGCCGTCACGCCGGACGAACCGGCCGAAGCCGGCCTCGATGGGCGTGATGGTGTCGGAGAGCTCGTGGCCGTGCAGAGGAAGGCCGGCCTCCAACCGGAGCACGTCCCGGGCTCCCAGGCCGCAGGGGACTGCGCCAGCCTCGGTCAGCTTGTTCCAGATGGCCACGACGTCGGCCGCGCCAACGGCAAGCTCGAACCCATCTC
This sequence comes from Chloroflexota bacterium, assembly GCA_028873965.1. Classification (GTDB taxonomy): domain Bacteria; phylum Chloroflexota; class Dehalococcoidia; order Lucifugimonadales; family UBA3495; genus Bin87. The sequence goes on along the minus strand of JAPPMU010000045.1, from coordinate 1,113 downwards.
CCCCGGTGTAGCCGGTGCGCCCGATGAAAACGCGGCGACCGTCGATGTGGCCGCGGCCCCAGGTGAAGGGGCGGAGCAGGGACGGGGCGGGACTGCGGCCCGGGTTGCGGGCCTGGCGCGCGCCAGGGGTGAAGTCCTCGCACAGCCGGTCGACGATGTCCACCGCTGTGGGGCCCTGCACGGCCAGGAGGCCGGTGAGCATGGTGCGGTCGGTGATATGAACGCCGCGTCCGTCGAAGTGCTGGGCAAGCTGGCGGTCGAACCAGAGGCTCACGGCGGGACGGTTGCCGGCGTTGGGAATAAGCAGGAACTCGTCCTCGGAGAGGCGATAGAAGATGGTGTCGTCGATGACGCCGCCCTGCTCGTTGCAGATGAAGCAGTAGCGGGCGCGGCCCATGCGCAGGCCGGACGCGGAGCCGGTGAGCAGGATGTCCAGCAGACTGGCCGCGTTGGGGCCGCCGATGTGCAGCCGGCCCATATGCGAGACGTCAAACAGGCCGGCCGCGTTGCGCACGGCGGCGACTTCGGCGATGACTCCCTCGTACTGCACCGGCATGTCCCAGCCGCCGAAAGGCACCATGCGGGCGCCAAGGGCTACGTGGGTATCGTAAAGGGCGGTGCGGAGATTCTCAGCAACGGTGGTATCAGCAGCCATAGGTTATTCGAGCGGCGGTGTGACGTTAGAAAACTCTGAGAATCATCATACCGCCAAGACCGTTGAGGCGCAATCACGAAACGACCCCCATCAGGGCCTTTCCAAAGTCCCGGATGGCTGCCTTGAACCATGAGCCGTCATTCCCGCTGCCACGAGAATCCAGTAGGCCGCTTGGTTCGGTCGGTATGTTCTGGATTCCGGCTTGCGCCGGAATGACGGATTAACTTTGGAAAAGCCCTGACGTGGCAGGCGGATGCCGGCGAAAGCGGGCACGAATCATGTTTCGCTATGGTGGAACGGGCGCTGGGGTTCAAGGTTCGTGCATGGCGGCGGTCTCCAGGGAAGGCGACGGGTTGGTTGCTGGCGGATGTCAGGCGGTCAGGTGATGATTGATCGATCGATGGATCGATGGATGTGTGCCAGAGCCGGATGGTCGTTCGTTAGCCCCACGGCCGGGG
>JAPPMU010000042.1:4382-219762 GCA_028873965.1 Chloroflexota bacterium | reverse complement strand
GTATGACGGTTTTGGGGTGGGCTGGTCACATCAAATCTGAACAGTTACGAGGGAAGGGTGTCGCTTGCCGGTCACTGCGGTTTGAATTACGATAGAAGACGATTTGCGATCAGCATGATCGAACGCAACGGACGTAACAAGTTGACACGACGGACCAAAGCTCTGGTAACCGGCGGGGCCGGCTTCATCGGTTCGCACCTGGTTGACGGGTTGCTGGACAACGGGTACGACGTGGCGGTGGTGGACAACCTCAGCAGCGGCCAGTTGCGCAACGTAAGCCACGGGACGACCTTTTATCACGCCGACCTGAACGATGTCCGGCTGAATCAAATCATCCAGCGGGAACGACCGGAGATCGTATTTCACCTGGCGGCTCAGAGCAGCGTCCGCCAGTCGGCCATTGATCCGGTGGCCGACGCCGATGCCAACGTCATGGGCACGATCCGGCTGATTGCGGCCGCGGCCGCGGAAGGGGTGGAGAAGTTCATCTTTTCGTCCACCGGCGGCGCGATCTACGGCGATCCGGAGACGATACCCTGCGACGAGAATACGCCGATTAACCCGCTCACTCCCTACGCCTTGTCCAAGTACGTCGGCGAGCAGTACCTGGAGCTCTTTCACGAGACCTACGGGTTGGATTACACGATCCTCCGATATGCCAACGTTTACGGCCCGGGGCAGAATCCCGATGGCGAGGCCGGCGTCGTCGCCATCTTCACCGGGATGATGCTGAACGGGCGTCGGCCGCAAATCTTCGGTGACGGCCTCCAGGAACGCGATTTCGTTTACGTGCTGGACGTGGTTCAGGCCAACCTGGCGGCCATCAACCGGGGACACGGCAGGACTTACAACATCGGCACCGGGCAGCCGGTGAGCGTAGCGCGAATCTACGAGATGCTCCAGGAAATCACCGAATTCGACCAGGAGCCGGACTATCGCCCCCGACGCGCCGGAGAGGTGCTCAGCATCGCTTTGGACTCCACGCGCGCGGAGCAAGAATTGAGATGGACGCCGCAAGTGCCGTTGCGAGAGGGCCTGCGGCGTTCCGTGGAGTACGTCAGAGTTTCCTTATCGCATCGCGCCAACCGTGTGGGCGTTACGACGGAGCGCCGACGCCATCGCGCCAACCCGGCGCAAGCGGCCGGCAACGGATCCAACAGGTGAAGGAGGAATCCCCCAGATGTCCAACGACTACGATGTTGTGATTCTTGGCGCCGGGGCCGCCGGCATGTCGGCGGGGCTCTACTCGACGCGCGCGATGCTGAGCACGCTGATGATCGAAAGCATCGGTCCGGGCGGTCAACTGCTGATCACCGACGAGATTGAGAACTACCCCGGGTTTCGGGATGGCGTGAAGGGGCAGGAGCTCGCCGATGAGATGTACAACCAGGCCGAGCGTTTCGGGGCCAAGACGGAGTTTGCCGAGATTGAAGGCGTGGAAAACCTGTACGAGGACCGGAAGCTGATCCGGACTTCCGAAGGCGATTTCACGGCGCGGGCCCTGATTATCGCCACCGGCGGCTCCCACAACAAGTTGGGAGTGCCCGGCGAGGACGAGTTCGGCGGACGCGGGGTTTCCTATTGCGCGGTCTGTGACGGGAACTTCTTCCGGGGCCAGGACGTGGTGGTGGTCGGTGGCGGTGATTCTGCCATGGACGAGAGCTACTACCTGACTGGCATCTGCAACTCGGTCACCATAATCCATCGCCGCGACGAGCTTCGCGCCACCAAGGTGCTGCAAGACCGCGCCTTCTCCAACCCCAAGTACAAATGGCTGTGGAGCCACGTGGTCGAGGAGTTTGTAGGCAACGACGTGCTGGAGGCGGCACGGGTCAAGAACCTGAAAACGGACGAGGTGTACGACTATCCCACCGCCGCAGCCTTCGTGTACGTCGGCTTCCATCCCAACACGGAGGCTTTCAAGGACCAGTTGGACATGGATGAGCTGGGCCACATCCGCAGCGACCTGCACATGAGGACCAACATTCCCCGGGTTTACGTGTGCGGCGACGCGCGGGCGGAATCCACCAGGCAGCTGGGAGCCGCGGTTGGGGACGGGATCACGGCCGCGCTGACGGCTTTCCACGATCTGTCGTCGTAGATCGTGGACGGCTTGCGAGGCACAGCGAGATCGAAGGGGCGGGTCTGCAACCCGCCCCTAAATCAATCGCGTGATCTCCCGGATCAGCAATGACGCACTGCCTCCTATGATGACGAAAAGCACGGCGTAGCGGAAAACGCGCAGGCTCATGCGGCGAGCCGTCCATCCGCCCAGCGTCGAGCCGATCATCACCACCGGGATCCCGACCGCCATTTCCAGTTCCACTTCCTGGGGGATCAGCCCCACCAGGTAATACAGCGCCAATCCCAGCACGCCGGCCAGCAGGAAATACACCGCCAGGGTGGCGCGCATGGTCTCCCGGGGCCAGTCCTGCTCGATGGCGTAGATGGCGGCCACCGGCCCGCCGATGCTCAGGGTCGTGGTCAACAGGGTGGTGGTAAAGCCGAAACCGACGGCGGCCCACCTGGTGCGAGCAGCGGGCAGCCGGACGTTGAACAGCGTGAGCAAGGCGATCACCAGGATCAAACTCACGATGGATAATCGGAGCGCGGTGGGCGCGGCGACGCTGAGCAGCAGCACCCCCAGGGGCACCGGCGGCAAGCCGGAGACGATGAACAGCCACGATTGCCGCCAGCGAAACGCGCGCCAGGTCTGGAATAGAATCAGCACCGTGGCCACGACGATCATCGCGTTGGACAGAACCACTACCTGGCGCGGAGCCAGTATCAGCAGCAGGATCGGGGCCATGGACAGCGCCATGCCGAACCCCACGGCGCTGAAGACGAACGATCCCAGCAGCAGCGCCGCCAGGATGACAGCGAGCTCCCAACCGAAGAGCATCAGGGCAGGTTGAACAGTCCGAGTTGGGCGGCGCGGCGCAGGGTGCGTTGCACCAGGACCACCGGAGGCCCGTTGCGGGCCAGCACAACCTCCGCCGAATCGTCGGGGGTCAGGGTCAGCGAACGTTCCCCGTCCAGGGCCACAGTGCAATAGCGGGGTTCCAGCGCGACGGGGATTCCTTCCTGGAGCAGTTCCCACGACGCGATGGACGCCGGCTCGACGATGCCCGGCGCCACCGGCGCGATGACCGTGTCCTGGGGCGGCAGGTCGGCGTCCGCTCCGCCACGCGCCAGCACGTAGCGCAGTCCGCCGACGTCGCCGATGGATAGCGGATGAAGGCGACCGCCCACCGATGACAATCCGATGCCGCCGGGTTCCGCGCGGGTGAGGAAGACCTCGTGAACGGTGTCCAGGTCCCAGATCGCCCGCGTGGCTACGTAGCGCTCCCGGGAAATGGCGACGTCGACCAGGGCGAGATCGCGGAATTCGCCGTTGACGTGGATCTGCAGGGTCTTGCTGATCATCGACGTGTCGGCGGGTTGCATGCGGCCCGATGCAACCAGGCCGGCAGCGATGCCGGCGAGGGTGCCCTCCACCATCACCGGAAAGATGTTGTTGGTGCCGGTGGAGATGGCGACCAGCGGGACCTGGCTGGTGCCCACCGCAACCGCCCGGTTGGTGCCATCGCCGCCCAGGGTGATGAGGCACCCCACGCCCATCTCGGCCATCATGGCGGCGGCGCGGGTGGTGTCGCCCTCAGTGTAGAGAGGCGACATGGGCAGCATTTCCAGGGGCAGGGAGATGCTGGAATCGTCGGCGGCCCGGCGGCACAGATTGCCGCTGTCGGGCATGGCTACCACGCGGCTCACGTCAGTCGATTGCAGGCCGATGAGAGCGCGGCGCACGGTGTTGACCTTTTCCCAATCGGGCACCACTCGCCCCTGGGCCACCAAGCGGCGAATGTCCTTGCTGGCGGCGGGATTGGCGATGATTCCGACGGTGGTCATGGTGGGGTAAGGTGGCGGACGAGCGTTGCTCGGTGACGACGGCCCACTATACACCATGGCAGTTTGCTGACCACACCTGGATCGTAAAGCGCAGTTCCTTGATACGGCAGTCCCATGATACGTCGGAATGGGGCCGGCGATGGGTAGCGGCAAAACGGTGTGGTAATGTTGCCGTCCAATGAAAGGTGATCGGGTATTCCCGGACTATGGCGGCAAGGATGGTAGAATGCGAGACAACGAAAACAACCGACCAACGTGGCGCTTCTTTGACGGTTCAGTATCGATCAGTGTCAGCATGTTGCTTGCGGTCCTGCTGTCCGGTTGCCAGGGGTGCCAAGACATCCCACTGCTGGATTACCTGGGTATGCTGACCAGCAAGGATGACGGGGTGATCATCGTCGCCACGCTGCTGTTGTTTCCGACATCGTTGGCGCTTTACGGAGTATTGATAATGTTTTTCGCAGCCAAAGAATTCGTGGAGAAAAGGGCCGCAAAACGAGGCCGTGAGGAGGGTCGCGAGGAAGGCCGCGAGGAAGGCCGCCTTGCGGAGCGGGCGCGCATTCAACGTGAATTGGAAGCGCGAGGGGTGACCGTCACCCCGGAACTCGCCGGCATCCTTTCCGGCGAGTCGCAGTAGTTGGACCGACGCGGCACGGCAGGGCCATTCCGCCTTTGGAGCATGTTATGGATTCCACTCTTGCTTTCACTCCCGCCACGGAAGTGCGGCGCATGATCGCCGCCAAAGAGATCTCCGCAGTCGAGCTCGCCGAGTTTTTCTTCCAGCGCATTGAGGATTTGAACCCACAGCTGAGCGCATACTTGACCGTGTGCCCCGAGCAGGCTTTGGCCGATGCCCGGGCGGCGGACGAGGCGGTGCAACGCGGCGATGACTTGGGTCCGCTGCACGGCGTACCCATCTCGGTGAAAGACCTGGAGCTGACCAAAGGCGTCCGAACGACCCTAGGGTCGGCGATATTCCGTGACCGGGTGCCGGAGATCGACTCGATCGTGGTGGAAAGGGTGAAGGCCGCCGGAGGGATCATCCTGGGCAAGACGAACACTCCCGAATTCGGTCAGTCGGGAACCACCGAGAACCTGGTGAGCGAGCCGTGCCGCAACCCCTGGAACACGGACTACACCCCCGGCGGCAGCAGCGGAGGCGCGGCGGCGGCGCTGATCGCGGGGCTGTGCACCCTGGCCACCGGCAGCGACGGGGGCGGCAGCATCCGCATTCCTTCCAGCTTCAGCGGGGTCACCGGGATCAAGCCATCGCACGGCCGGGTGCCCCGGTACGGCGGCTACGGCGGTCCGGCCGTCAACCATTTTTCGCAAAGCGGACCCATGAGCAGAACGGTGCGGGACACCGCGATGCTCCTGCAGGTGCTGGCCGGGCCGGACTCGCGGGACCCCAACACGATGACCGACACGCCTCCGGATTACACGGCGGCGCTGGAGGGCGGCGTCGAGGGCTGGCGCGTGGCTTGGAGCGATGACCTGGGCTACGCCGCGGTGGACCCGGAAGTGGTCCAGATCACACGGGGCGCGGCACAGGTTTTCCAGGAATTGGGGGCGATAGTGGAGGAAGCGGCACCGGAAATCGAGGGCGATCCGTTCCCGGCGTTTTCCACCGTTTTCGGCACGGCGTCATATACGTCCTACGCAGATCTCTATCCCGAACGGCGGGAAGAGCTGACCCACTACGTGCAGAACACCTACGACGCGGCGTCGCAACACACGGCCGCAGATCTGTCCAGGGCGTTGGCGTACGTGGATCGGCACAAGCGCCGGTTCGCCGACTTCTTCAACACCTACGACCTGCTGTTGACCCCGGCGATGGCGGTTACTGCCTTCCCCATCGGACAGCATCCTACGAGTATAGGCGGTCGATCCGTGGAACCGTGGTGGGGCTACCTGCCGTTCACCTTCCCGATCAACATGAGCGGGCAAACGGCGTCCAGCGTGCCGTGCGGGTTCTCGGCGGCGGGTCTGCCGGTGGGCCTGCACATCGTCGGGCCGGCCGGAGCGGAAGCCCGCGTGCTGCGCGTCATGGCGGCATTCGAGGAGGCGCGGCCGTGGGCGCACCATCGCCCGGCGGTCTGCTGACGCGCGACCCACGGCCGCCTGTGGTGACCGGCGCCCCGGGGAAATGACTGCCGCGCGTTCTCCGGCCCGGATGGTTCTCCCGGCACGCGGGTGGGCGGCATACCAATCTGTCCGGGGCGCCCAGGCGTAAACCGGTTCATGGTTTCCGGCGCACTCAAAATGGCGCGGATGCGGATGGGCGCGCCGTGGCTGAAAGCACGCCCGTCAGCGTTTCAAATCGGCCCCGTTGAGTGGGCCTTTCTGCTCGTCGCACTCGTAGCGGCCGCCATGCGGTTGTGGGAGTTGGACGGGCGGACCATGCACTATGACGAGGCCATCCACCTGCACTTTTCCTGGAAGTTGGCGCGGGGGGTCGAGTACGTTCATTCGCCGTGGATGCACGGGCCGTTTCAGATCGAGCTGGTGGCGGTGGTGCTCAAATACCTGGGCGACACGGATTACCTGGCCCGGTTGCCCTACGCTCTGTTCGGGGTGACGCTGACGGTCTTGCCCTACTTCATGCGTCGCCTTATCGGCGACAAAGGGGCGGTGTGCGCGGCGGTTATCCTGGCGTTTTCTCCATCCCTGCTGTACTTCAGCCGTTTCGGGCGCAATGACATCCTGATGGCGGTTTGGGCGGTGCTGCTGCTGATCATGCTCTGGCAGTACGGGATCAACAAGCGCAAACGCTACCTGTTTGGCGCGGCGGTGGTGACCGCGCTGATGTTGGCGACCAAGGAGACGGCTTACTTCGTCATCCTGTTCATGGGATTGGCGGCGCTGGCATTGGGTTGGCGGGAGTTGTGGGAGTTCGTCAAGACACGACGGGGCTTGTCCGGCATGGGCGGGTACGCCGGGTTTTTCGTCCTGCTGGCGACGTTGACGCTACCCCAGGCGGCCGCGTTGTTGGCTTTGGTACAGTCGCCGTTAGGATTGACGATCGCATCCCGCGATACCGGATCCACCGGGGACACCGGCGCTCCGGTATGGGAGGCGCCGTTCATCACGTTGCCGCTGTGGACGGCTCCGGTCTGGCTGCACATAGTGGCGGCGGCCGCGCTGGTCGGCCTGGGGTTGGCCCTGGCCATGTGGCTGTGGCGCATCCGAGGTCCTATTGACCTGATTTCGATCGCAGTGGCGGTCCTGGCGACCGTCGCCGCGGTGTCCGTGGTGATTGTTGGACCTTTCCACAACCTGCTCGTCGCGTCGCAGGTGGTTGAAGGAGGATCAGCGGGAGCCCTGGTGGACTGCGTCGCCGGCGCCATCATCTTGCTCATGGGCGTTGCGGCGCTGAGGCTTAACCTTGCGTCCGAGATTGGATGGCGCGGCGTCATGTTGCTGTTGGGGCCAGCCATCCTGCTGACGTGGGCCTGGCTCACGTTCCTGTGGGGCGGCGCTGACTTCATCAGCCAAATGTTGCCCTCGACTGTTCCTGCGGAGGATCTGGCCGCCGGACGCATCGCGGTGAACTACCTGGTTCCGGTGCTGGCGCTGTTGGTTTTGCTGGCAGCGGGCGGAACCGTTGGCATCGTCTGGGGAGGCGGGCTCTGGCTGGGGTGCGCGGCGGTCTTCTACGCGATCTGGACCGTGCTCTACACCACCATGTTCACCAACTGGGCCGGCGTTTTCACCGGGTCGTGGCAGAGCCTGGGCTACTGGTTGATGCAGCAGGACGTCGCCCGCGGCAACCAGCCGTGGTACTACTACTTCGTCGGGTTGAGCGTTTACGAATTGGTGGCGTTCGCATTTGGCGCGGTGGGAGTGGTGTGGCTGATCCGGCGCAGAGACACTTATGGCGGGATGGGACTGGTGCTGGCGGCGTGGGTGATTGCAACCCTGGCGTTGTACACCGTCGCGGCCGAAAAGATGCCGTGGCTCCTGGTCAACATAACAGTGCCTTTGGCGTTGGTGTCGGGGATGTTCCTGGGGCATCTGATGGACGGGATCGACTGGGCTTCCCTGACACGGAGAGCCGCGGCAACCCTGATCCTCGGGCCGGTTTGGCTGGCGCTGTCGGTGTGGGTCGCGTGGCTGGCCGCCCGCGGAGAGGTCGGCAGTCTGGCAGTCTGGTTGGCGGTTTTGATTCTGCTGCCGTTGGCATTCGCGATGGCCTATATGATCCGCGGCCACCGTCAGGCCGGTAGATCGGTGGTGTTGGGCATAGCGGCCTTGCTCCTGGTCTTCGGGGCGGCCGGAGCCGTGAGGGCGGCGTACACCTACGACGATACCAATATCGAGATACTGGCCTACGCGCAGGGTGCTGCGGACCTGGAACGCACCTACGCCGAGCTACGTGCGACCGCCCTGGGCGACGACGCAAGCGAAGCGGCAGTCAAGGTCGATTACGACATGTGGTATCCCTTCCAATGGTACGTGCGACACGAGACGGAAGCGGGCAGCCTGCGGTTCGACCGGTTTTGCGTCGCCACCAGCGATGAGGATGATGACGAGGAAGACGGCGATCAGAAGAAGGATTGCAGGGCGGTAGGCGAAGATGCCGATCCCAAGATTTACCTGGCCGAGCACGGCCACGCGGTGGAGGAAGAGGACGCGCCGGGGTACCAGCGAGAAGGCCCCCTGCGAAACCTGCTATGGTATCCTGAAACCTACCGCCGCCCGGGAGAGGCGCGGACCACCAACGGTTTGTGGAAGCAACTCAAAGCCGATGTGTCGTTTTTCCGAAATGCGGCCGCCAACCCGGACAAACTTCGACAAGCGCTGGAATACGTCATCGCCCGACGCCAGCAAAGTGATTGGTATTCCGCCAGCTATTATGAATACACGAAGGAGTAGAACTCCGATGACAGAGGCCGGTGCATGACCACGGCGCCAGCATTGCCAGAGCCGGGAGCGGCCACGGTGGGAGACCGCGTGCAGATCAGCCGGCGATTGATCCGGCAGGCTCCCGGGGAACTTGAACGGGGAGACCGTCTTCAAGCCACCGAAAAGGTTTGGGGCGCGCTGGCCCAGATGCTCAAGGCCCACGGGCAGCAGCGAGGCTGGCTTGACTTGGAAGGCCACCGCACAGTAGGCCACATTGCCATTCAGTTGGCAGCGGAGTACGACGACATTGACGTTGCCGATGCCTATGTCGCCGCCGACAACGGCTATCGCAATTTTTACGATAATGAGATGAGCCCTCCGGAAATCGAGGGCATCATTGCGGTCGTGGCAAGGGTGGTGCCGGAGTTGGAATGCGCGTTGTATGAACCGCCGCGGCCTTTCACCATTCGCGACGGCGACCTCTGGCGGGTGCGGACGCTCACCGGGAAGCAGGACCTGCAGGTTGGCGACTCCTCGCCCACGGGCTTTTCAAATACGCATTAGCGTCCGGTTGAAACTGCGCTGCCGGACGCAAAATACCAATGACCGAGGCTGACGAATGACGACGACGCCAGCATTGCCAGAGCCGGGAGCGGCCACGGTGGAAGACCGCGTGCAGATCAGCCGGCGGTTCATCCAGCAGGCTCCCGGGGAACTTGAACGGGGAGATCGTCTCCAGGCCACCGAAAAAATTTGGGGCGCCCTTGCCCAGATGCTCAAGGCCCACGGGCAGCTGCGGGGTTGGCTGAATCTGGGGAGCCACCGGACCGTAGGGCATATCGCACAGCACATGGACATAGAATACGATGAAATTCCCGTGGCCCGAGCCTACGTTGCGGCCGACAACGGTCATCGCAATTTCTACGACAACGAACTGAGCCCTCCGGAAATCGAGGGCATTATCACAATCGTGTCAAGCGTATTGTCGGATCTCGAGATCGCCTTGCGAGAACCGCCGCGTCCCTTCGTAATCAGCGACGTGGACCAGCGCTGGCGGGTGCGAACGCTCACCGGGAAGCAGGACCTGCAAGTTGGTGATGCGTCGCCGATGGGCTTTTCCAATACCCATTAGCGTCCGGTTGAAACTGCGCTGCCGGACGCAAAATACCAATGACCGAGGCTGACGAATGACGACGACGCCAGCATTGCCAGAGCCGGGAGCGGCCACGGTGGAAGACCGCGTGCAGATCAGCCGGCGGTTCATCCAGCAGGCTCCCGGGGAACTTGAACGGGGAGACCGCCTCCAGGCCACCGAAAAAATTTGGGGCGCGCTGGCACAGATGCTCAAGGCTCACGGGCAACAGCGAGGTTGGTTCAATTTGGGAGGCCACCGCACCGTAGGCCATATCGCTAGGCAACTGCACCTTGAATACGACGAAATCGATGTTGTCAGCGCATACATGGCAGCTGACAACGGCCATCGCAATTTTTACGACAATGAAATGAGTCCTCCGGAAATCGAAGACATCATCACGGTCGTAGCGGACGTGTTGCCGGAGTTGGAAAGCGCGTTGTATGAACCGCCGCGGCCTTTCACCATCCGCGACGGCGATCTCTGGCGGATGCGAACGCTCACCGGAAAGCAGGACCTGCAAGTTGGTGACTCCTCGCCGACGGGCTTCTCGAACACGCACTAGCGTTCTCCGATAGTGGGATATTTTTTCGGCAATTGGCGGTTCTGGGCGGGCGTGCTGGTCAGCGTAGTGGCGCTGGGCCTGCTGGTGCTGCTGGTGGACCGGAAGGAACTGGCCGAAGCGCTGTTGACGGCCAATTACTGGTACCTGGCGCCGGCCATTGTCCTGTACTTCGTGGGGCAGTGGTTTCGGGCGCTTCGCTGGCAATACCTGCTGGCGCCGATAGCTCGCATACCGGCTGCCCGGCTGTATCCGGTAATTATCATCGGGTATATGGCAAACAACGTTCTGCCGGCCCGGCTGGGGGAGTTGGTTAGAGCGGTTTACCTGTCGCAACGGGAGAAAGAGGTAAGCGTGCCGGCGTCCATCGCCACGCTGAGCGTCGAAAGGCTCTACGACGGGTTGACCCTGCTGGCCATGGGCGCGGTGGCGGCTCCCATCCTGCTGGCCGCCGGCCTGTTCAGCGACGCGAGCCTGGTTTACCAGTCCACCGCAGTGATCCTGATGGTGGGAGTGATCGCGAGTTTCGCCGTGGCCCTGGTGGCGCTGACCGCCCTGGCCACCAGTCGCCGCGCCGTAAACTGGCTGATCGCGGTCACGGTGATCCTGCCGGCGCGGTTCCGTTCCGTGGCGGTGGAAGTGATACACGGGTTCGTCGAGGGCTTGGCGACGCTCAACTCTCCCCGAAAGCATGCCGTCCTGTTCCTGGGCTCCCTGCCGGTGTGGCTGGCGGAAGCCGGCGTCTATCTGATAGTCGCGTATTCGTTCAACCTGGACTCGTGGTTCGACTCGTTCTGGCTGCTGGCGGCGGCGATATTGCTGGTCACCGTGACCTCCAACCTGATCACGGCGATTCCGGCGTCCATTGGGGGTATCGGCCCGTTCGAGGTTGTGGCGCAGCAAACGCTGGTCGCGCTTGGGATCGGCGCGGCGGCGGCGGCGGCCTACACGGTGGCGGTGCACCTGGTCGCGCTGTGGTTGCCGGTCAACATCGCCGGCGTCCTGTTGCTGTTGTGGCACAACCTTTCGCTGCGACGGCTGACCGCGCTCCCGGAGACCGACGCCGAGCAGGAGCCGGGCGACGCTGTTCCCACAGCGCCCGGGCAGCCTCGAGCCGGCGCTGCGCAGGATGGCTAGAAAATGAAGGTAGGGATCATCGGAGGTGGGGCCGCCGGCCTGGCGGCGGCCCTGGAACTGACTTCAAGGGGACACTTTGCGGAGGTATTCGAAGCGGCCCCCTTCCTCGGCGGCCAGGCGTCAACTTTCGAGGTTGGCGGAGGCCAGCTGGAACGCGGATACCACCACCTGTTCGTCAGCGACACCGACATGGTGGACCTGATCAACGAGCTGGGCCTGGGCGATTCGCTGGAGTGGCTGGAGTCGAAGGTGGGCCTGTTCCACGGTGGCCGCATATGGGATTTCGCCACGCCGATGGACCTGCTCAAGTTCTCCCCGCTGCCATTCACCCAGCGCATCAGGCTGGGGCTCTGGACGTTCCTGTTGCAGAAAACCCGGGACTGGCGCAAGTTCGAAGGCGTAACGGCCGCGCAATGGACGCGCGACCACATGGGAGAGGATGCGTACCGGGTCATCTGGGAGCCGATGCTGCGGGGCAAGTTCGGCGATTACTACGACCAGGTGAGCATGACCTGGTTGTGGGGGAAAATCTACCTGCGCGTGGCTTCCCGGAAACGGATGCAGAAGGAACGCCTGGGATACCCCATGTGCAGTTTCGGCCGGGTGTTCGATGCCTGCGGGGAGCGGGTCGAGGAGCAAGGAGGCCGAGTGCACGTCGGCGCGGCAGTCAAGCGGCTGAACGTAGTAGATGGCCGGGCCCAGGGTTTCGTCGCGTCGGTGGACGGGGGAGTGGAACTTGACCTTGAATACGATGCGGTCATCGCAACCACACCGTCCTACATATTCACCCGCCTGGCGCCCGACCTGCCAGATGATTATCGGAATGTGCTGGAGTCGGCGCGCTACCTGTCGGCGGTGCTGGTGATCCTGGTGCTGGACCGGCCGCTGACTTCCAAGTATTGGCTCAACGTGGCCGACCGGTCGCTGCCCTTTGTGGGGGTAATCGAACACACCAACATGATCGACCGCGAACTATACGGCGGCAATCACATCGTGTACCTGACCAACTACCCGGATCGCAACAGCGAGCTGTATCGCAAGGAACCCGAGGATCTGTTGGAGGAATACGTTCCGCACCTGCGCAAGCTGAACCCTGACTTCTCCCGGGATTGGATCCTGGAATACCACCACCACCGGGTGGACGGGGCGCAGCCGATCAACGGCGTCCACTACAGCGAGCGGAACATCCCCGACCACCGAACGCCGATCAAGTCGCTTTACCTGGCGAATACGACGCAGATCTACCCCGAGGACCGGGGGACGAACTACTCGGTTCGGATGGGGCGTCGGGTAGCGCGAATGGTTTTGGAGGGTTGGGATAGAGGTACATCACAATAGCGCATCAATTGATGTATAATCGCGTGTATGAACTGGAACACAGGGAGAAGTTTCAGCGTTGGAGGAGCCATGAGGACGACGGTTAACCTTGACGATGAGTTACTGGGCAAGGCAAAGCGCTTCACCTCTTTGGAATCAAATTCCGCTGTAGTGAACGCGGCATTGAAGGCGCTAGTTGAAAGGGAGGCAGCCAGACGATTGGCACGAATGGGTGGTACGATGCCCGACCTACAGCCAATCCCTCGGAGGCGCAGCGAACCGGCATGATATTGGTTGACACCCCGGTATGGATAGACCATTGGCGGTCAGAAGTACCGCATCTGTCAGATTTACTTGACGGAGAACAAGTTTTGATGCACCCCATGGTGATTGGAGAACTGGCGTGCGGGAACTTGCGAGATCGGGTACAAGCGCTGGAGTTTTTGAGTGATTTGCCGGAAGTGACGATAGCGTTCTCGGACGAAGTGTTGGTGTTTATAGAACGACACCGGTTGATGGGAAGGGGTATCGGATACGTGGATGTTAATTTGCTCGTATCAACCGCCCTCCATGAGTCGGCGCGTCTGTGGACTGTTGATCGCCGGCTGCATAACGCTGCCCTAGAGTTGGGGATTGCCTACGAGATTGCTGATTGGGGATATGGGGATGACTGATTCGACGAATGTCATTTTGGGATTCGACCACGGCGGCAAGTGGGCACACCTCTCAGCTACTGGATGCCGATTCCTGAGGATCTATGGGCCGCCGGCTAATCCGGCTCCGACCCGCGCATCCCGTCGGCGTACCACCAGAACTTGGCGGTTGACCAACCGCCGGCCTGGCGCCGTATGCTGGTGAAAGTTCCAGGACGAACCTCGTTTCGGTGACGCGGCACCATAACGGTGTACCGTCCCAGTTGCCACTTGTCGTGACCGCCACGCCCCCGGCCGGGAGTGAACACAAACCCGGCGGCAACCAGGGCGCGTATGACGTCCCTGCGATTGGGTTGACGAGGCATTTCGCTGACGCCCCCGCCCAGGCGTCTAACGGTATGGGTTAGGGCCGGAAATCGTCACCCAATCCAGCGTGTACTCGCCCCACCCCTCAGCTTCGTACTCGGCACAAGCCTCGGCCATGGCATCGTCGGAGCGCAATGGATACTGGCCAACGGGATAATCTGACAATTTGCCCTGAATAGCGTCTTTTATCATCTCCAGGGCCTCCTCGCGTGTCCGCCCGTCAGTGGCGACGCCAACTGCCGGGCAGTCCGCGCCCCAGCGCCAGTCGCCCTTGAAATCCTCCGCGTCGTAGTAGGAGACCAGGACTTGAAAGGTGCCCGTGTCCTCAATATCGGCTGCCGTGTCCGCGGACGGTTCCGGCGAGCGAGCATCTGCGGTTGTCATCGTTGATCTGCCTCCGTTTTCTGGGGAGAAGGGTAGCACTAAAGCGGTTTTCGGCGAAAGATGATGACGGGTCAGCGAGCAGGATTGGCCTGATTTTTAGTATAATAAAAGGACCTGCTGGCCCGTTTAAGATTGCTTATTTTGCCCATCATCACCGTCCTGGCCGACGCCCGCAACGGCCACCATCCAACCCCATCCGTCCGGGCGATTGAAGAGGCCGGTGGCAGAGTTCGCGTAGTTGCGCCGGCGATGTCCGCAACCGAGGCTCTGGATGGAACCGGTGGTTTGCTGGTGCCGGACTGTCATCTGGGAGCGGCCGGCAATCTGCTCGCAGCCGCGTTGGAAGCGGACATGCCCGTCCTGGCCACGGGCGACGGGATGCACGCGCTGAACCGGCGCTTTGGCGGAGGCGCCCCCCTGCCAGCGCCAGCGCATTTCCCGGACGACGCGACGGAACCGCTGCGGCACCAGATCTACCTGTCGCCCGGGTCCAAGATGGCCGCGATCATCGGCAGCGCCGGAATGTTCCGGGTGAACAGCCGGCATCGCCGGGGCATACGCGAGCCGCAGCGGGCCGAACGATTGATGACCATCGCGTATCAGCTGGACGACGGCATCATAGAAGGTCTGGAAAGCAAGGAACACAGCTGGGTGATCGGCGTGCAGTTTCAGCCGGAGCGCGGCGACGAAGTGCCGGCCAGTTTCAACAACCTGTTCCTTGGGTTGGTGGAACGCGCCCAGGAATTCATTGAGAATAACGACACGAGGAGAACTTCACGATGACCACGGCGCCACCACAGCAGCCCGGCGGGGAATTCACTCTGCGGCCCATTGAGGACGAGATGCGCGAGTCGTATCTGTCCTACGCGATGTCGGTCATCGTGGCCAGGGCATTGCCGGACGTGCGGGACGGGCTGAAGCCGGTGCAGCGGCGGATTCTGTACGCCATGCACGACATGGGAATCCGCCCGGGCAGCCAGTACCGCAAGAGCGCGCGCATCGTCGGCGAGGTGCTGGGCAAATTCCACCCGCACGGCGACGGGTCAGTGTACGACGCGCTGGTGCGCATGGCGCAGTTGTTCTCCATGCGCGCGCCGCTGATCGACGGGCAAGGAAATTTCGGCAGCATCGACGGCGACCCGCCGGCGGCCATGCGTTACACCGAGGCCCGGCTCGCCGCCATCGCCGACGAAATGCTGGCGGACATCGACCAGCAGACCGTGGATTTCTCCGATAACTTCGACGATTCCCTGAAAGAGCCACAGGTGCTGCCGGCGCGCATGCCGAACCTGCTGGTCAATGGTTCGTCCGGCATCGCCGTGGGCATGGCGACCAACATGCCCCCGCACAACCTGGGCGAGATCTGCGATGCCATCAACTACGTTATCGACCACCCGACTTGCAACGTCGATCAGTTGATGGAGATCGTCCCCGCGCCTGATTTTCCGACCTCCGGCAGGATCCGCGGTGTGGCCGGCGTGCGCGACATGTACGCCACCGGACGCGGTCGCGTTGTCATGGAAGCGGTGACCGAGATCGAGGACATGCCGGGCCGCAATTCCAACCGGCAGCGGATCATCATCAGCGAGCTGCCCTACCAGGTCAACAAGGCGACCCTGGTCGAAAAGATCGCCAGCCTGGTTCGTGACAAAACCCTGGTGGGCATCACCGAGATCCGCGATGAGTCGGACCGACGGGGCATCCGGGTGGTAATCGAGCTGGCGCGCAGCGCGCAGCCCACGGTGATCCTGAACAACCTGTACAAGCGCACGGCGTTGCGGTCGTCCTTCAACGCCATCATGCTGGCGCTGGTGGATGGGCAGCCGCAGGAACTACCGCTCAAGGACCTCATCAACCATTTCGTAACGCACCGTGAAGACGTCATCCGGCGGCGGACTGAGTACCAACTGGGGCGGGCCCGGGACCGGGCCCACATCGTGGAGGGTCTGCTCAAGGCCCTGGACGCTATCGACGCGATCATTGAGACCATCCGCAACAGTCAGGACGTGGAGACCGCACGGAACAACCTGGTCCAGCAGTTCGACCTGTCGGAGATCCAGGCGCAGGCCATTCTCGACATGCAGTTGCGCCGTTTGGCTGCTCTGGAGCGTCAACGCCTGGACGAGGAATACAACGACCTGCTGGCGACCATCTCCCGGCTGGAGGACCTGCTGCAGAACCCGCAGAAGATCCGGGCGGAGATCAAGCGGGAGACCCGTGAGGTCAAGCGGAAGCACGCCGACCCGCGTCGCACCGAAATAATCCGCGAGGAACTGCAGGAGCAATCCATCGAACAGTTCATCGTGCAGGAAGACGTGGTCGTCACGCTGAGCCAGCGCGGATACATCAAGCGCGTGCCCATCAGCACCTACCGCAACCAGCGCCGGGGCGGCAAGGGAGTGCGCGGCGCGAACAACCGGGATGACGACGCGATCATGCAGATCGCGGTGGTGAACACCCACGAGCAGTTGCTGTTCTTCACCAATAAGGGTCGGGTGTATCCCCTGAGCGTCTACGAGACGCCCAACGACACCGGCCGCACGGCCCGGGGCACTTTGTTGGTGAACCTGATCCCGCTGCAACCGGGCGAGCACGTGCAGACCATGCTGCCGGCCAGCCGCGACGAATACAACCGGCTGTACGTTTTCGCAACGCGGAACGGCCGCGTGAACGCGCTGCGTCCGGGCCAGTTGCAGAACCTGCGGAAGTCCGGCCTCATCGCGATGAAGGTGCTGGACGGCGACGAGTTGGTAGCGGTGCGCCCGGCGCAGAGCGACGCGTCGGTGGTGCTGGTCACCGAGCAGGGGCAGGCGTTGCTGTGTCCGGTCACCAGCATACCCGAGCGCAACCGCAACGCCACGGGTGTCATCGGCATCAAGTTCAAGGATGAGTTCGGTGGTAAAGACCGGGTGGTCGCGCTGGATGTGGTGAATGATCCCGAGGATGAGTATTTGCTGGTGGTCAGCGAGAAGGGATACGGCAAGGCGACGCCCCTGTGCAACAGCAAGGGCGAACCCGTGTACCGTGAGACCAACCGCGGCGGCATGGGCGTGAAAACCTTTGCCGTGGACCAGGGAGACAAGCCCACCGGCCCGGTGGTGGACGCCAAGATCGTCACCTCCGCCGAAATGAACGACGAAGAGGGACACGAAGTGTTCATCATCTCGGCGCGCGGCCAGGTGGTGCGCATCGATTTGGCCGAGATCAAGGTAGTGAACACTCGGCAGACCAAGGGAGTCATCGTCTGGCGTGAGCGCGGCGGCGACGACAGCGTCGTATCCATCTACTGCTTCCGGGCCACGGACTACAGCCAGGATGACCCGGCGGTGCAGGACGGCGCATCGAGCACGGCCCTTGAACAGGCCGAAGAGGTCGCTGCCCAGGCGGACAGCCAGTACGAAGACGAAGATGACGAGGACGAAGTCACCAGTGAGGACATGCCGGATGACGACATCGACGATGATGACGACGATCCGGACACTCACGTAAACGGCCAGGGACAGTTGTTGTGACGGCGCGATAAGGTCCAATAGCAGCGGATAAGCGCATGGGAGGACGCTGTGGCTCGGCCGGGCTAAAGGTCGCGGCGCTGCGGACAGTTGCGCGGAGCACGCGATGGCTGATACTACTGTTGGCGCTATACACCATCGCTCTGTCCTTACCCCAGTTGGAAGTCTGGCCAGACGGATGGGAAATACCAGCCAGCGGCTTCATCCAAAATCGCATTGGGGTCGGAGACGAAACCGCAGCCGGCATCGCACTCGCTTCGCTGGTGTTGAGCTATTGGGGAGCACGAGAGGGCAAAGAAGCTACGGCTGATTTGACCAGAATAATCAGCTTCCTGTCCGGCTTGCCCTGGTTGGCCACGCTGGTGGATTGGTTTGCCAAAGGAGTCGCAGTGATGTTCAAGACCATCAGGCAAAGAGCCATGAATATAATACGAGAAGAGGCACGAGCCGAAGGGCTTGCCGAAGGACTTGCTGAGGGCAGAACCGAGGAAGCGGCCCGGTGGCAAGCCTGGTTGGAAAGGCGCATCGTATCCAACCCGGAATTGCTGGACGATGACGATCCGCCGCCGGCTCCGCCCCGGAAGTAAACGTAGGCGGTAGCCGTCGGCGCCGAGGCTCCACGCTGCCAGCGACATTCGGATTTCCAGGATTAATTGATATGCAACTGGTGATGGTTCATGGCTCCGGCCAGAACGAACTGACCTACCACTACCAGACGGCGCAGTTCGCAAATGCCGACGCGGTCAACCTCCCCGGCCACCCGGACGGGGACCCCAGGGACAGCATCGGCGGATATGTGGACTGGGTGCGGGATTACGCACACGGAAAGGGATATCCGCCCTTCGTGCTGTTCGGTCACTCCATGGGCGGCGCCATCGCCCTGGACTACGCTCTGCGGTTCCCGGAGGACTTGGCTGGCTTGGTGCTGATCGGCACCGGCGCGCGGCTGCGCGTGCACCCGGACTACCTGAACCGCTGCTTGGACGAGGCCCAATGGCGCGCCGAGGCGCCCGGATATTACGAGGCCATCAACCGGGATCTGGCGCCCCAACTGGCCGCCCGCGCCCTGCAATCGGGCCCCATGGTCGAGCACAACGATCTGTCGGCCTGCGACCGGTTCGACGTGATGGAGCGCGTCAGGGAGATCTCCCTGCCATCGCTGGTAATCGTGGGAGCGGATGACATAATGACCCCGGTCCGTTACGCGGAATACCTGGGCCGGGAGTTGCAGGATGCTGAGGTGGTGGTGGTGCCCAACTCCGGGCACTTCGTCACGCTCGAACAACCGGAAGCGGTCAACGAAGCCATCGCTCTGTTCCTCAACCGGCTGAGCGATGGCGCGGGGTAGACAAGGACACCACGCAGCCGTCGCCGTCGCCCGGCCGCTGGCCGGGCTTTTACGTTCCGGGGGATTTGGCCAATCGGGGTTGCTGGTATTATTAGGCCATCCGCACCGGTTTCCCTGCCGTGACAATGGCCTCTCCTCAAACCTACATCCCCGATGGGCACCGGCTGGCTGCATCCCTGCCGGCAATGTACGCCGGTCACCCTGACGCCCAAGGGCTACCGGCAGCCCGTCGCATCGCGGCCACCGCCGCCGAGTTGATCGGTTCATGTGACCTGGCGGTGGATCCGACAGTGGTGAACACCGCCGCACTGCTCCATCTGTCCGGTCGTCCGCAGGACGGGAACCGGGCGGAGGCATCGGCTGCGCTGGCCTCGGCGTGGTTGCGAGGGTCGGGCGGGCCCGAGCCCTACATTGCGGCGGTAGCCAGGGCTATCGCGGGAGCGTTGTCGCAAGCTCCTGTACTTGATCTTGATTTTCGGCAAGACGACAACGGCAAGTTGCTGCGGGACGCCGCGCTGCTGGACCTGGTGAGTGTTGAAAGGCACTCCGATTACTTGAGAGTAGCGCCGCCTGTGGGTCGCCTGCGGGAGTCCTACCTGGCCAGCTATCGCCGCGAGTGCCTAACGCCCGCGTTGCGACTCCGCGACAAGCTAACGCTCCCGGCGGCGTTGGCAATGTACTCCCAACGTATGCCCAAATTGTCAGCATGGCTGGATGAGCAGCCGTCGGACCTGGTCCCACCGGATTGGCGACGCCTGGCGGAAGTTGCGGAAATCGAAAGCGGCGTTATCAGATTGCTGGCCGGCGAAGACCCGGCTGCGGTGCGGGCCGAGATGCCCGCCGGTGGATTGCCGTATGCGGAGTACCGAGGCCGGCAACGGGCCATCATCTCCGGGAGCCACAACCACATTCTAATGCTCACTCACGCCCGGATCGAGGCGTCGCGCAATGTGGCCGCGGAAAAGTACCTGGAAAGCGACACGATCCACAAGCCGGCGGTGGAGGAAAACCTGTTCGTAGGCGCGCGGCGCCGGGCCCGGCAGCTGGGTTTGTCGGCGGAGACGGCGGAGGACATCGCCAGGCTGCTGCTTTCCAATGCCCGCGAGGCGCAGGAGCGGACCCTCAACGACATTGCTCAGCGATTGAGCAGATTGCACGGTCAGATACTGGATGCAGAATCGCCGGAGACGCGCACCGACGAAGCCGACATTGCGATTCCTTCCCTGGTGGTCCGCACCGGCGACCAGCCGCTGGCCCGCGAAAATGAACTGATCAAGGAACTGCGCGTCACTGGCCTGAACGAGGCGTACCCGGAGCAACGCTACCGTTTCACGGAATGGTTCGAGACCCCGCATCCCTACATGGAAACCGGGATGACGGTCGGCAGCCGTGACGCTGACATATTCATGCAGTCGCTGACCGACGGCCAGCGGTGCAAGGTTTTGACGGCGGTTGCCATCGACGGGCCGCCGCACCTGGGCCACGGAACTTGCGCCAGCATCCTGGCCCACTTCCAGACGATGGGCGCTGAGGTGACCATCGGTTTCCGGGACGAACTCGGCGATCTGGACCAGGCGCGCGAGTTGATGCGTGAGTATTTGTTGGTGATGGCGGGCAGCGGCCTGGATCTGGAGCGCGCCGGAGCCTACTTGCAGCAGGACAGCCCGTCGATTATCAGGACCGCGTTTGAACTGGGCGAGGCCATCCCGCTGAGCGTGTTGAACTCGGCGCTGGGGCTCCGTCTGCGGGACAGTGCGACCGACACCTTCCGGCCGCTGCTACGGCTGGCCGATATTCTGCACGTGCAGCAACCTGACGCCGGAGGTCCCTGTCGGACGCTGGTGGTCGATGGGATTGGCGGCGACGTGTACGTGCGCATGGCGCGCAACGTGGCGGAGCGGTTCGGGTTTCTGAAGCCGTCGGCGTTGTATCTGCGCCAATTGCGGAACCTGACCACCTACGAAGACCCCCGGACCGGCGGCGCGGTGGAAGTGATGACCAACCGGGTGCCGCCGGGTCGCATCACCTATGTGGACGATCCGGCCGATATTCGGCGACGCATCGGGCGCGCGTACACCGGCGGGCGCGGGACTCGGGAGGAGCAGCGGGAAAAGGGCGGCAACCCTGATCCACGGGTCTGCTCGGTGTCCAGCCTGCACGCTTTCTACGCCACGCCGGAGCCACAGGCATACGTAGAGCTACAAGCGCGCTGTCGTGCGGGCGAGTTGTTGTGCGGCGAGTGCAAGGTAGCGGCTGCCGACGGCCTGCTAGAATATCTGGAAAGGCAGCGTGAAGCCCGAAATAGCTTGCCAGGGGAAACAGCAAGCCGCTCCGCCGCCCTGTCCGGCCTTTCCAAGCAGGAGGAATAACTATGAAAGAATTCTTCCTCAACAATTGCGTTACACCCTACCAAACCACCGCCTACTGTGAGCAGCAGTACCAGACCTTGACCACTTTCGGGTCGATCATCCTGGCGGGTTACTTGATTACCCTGATCGTAATCTTGATAACCATGCGTATGGGCTGGCTGAAGTGGTAGCGAATGTGGCGTTTGCCCTGGCGATTCTCGCCATCGCCTTCGCAGGATCTGTCTGCCATGAATTGGTTGACCGCAATGAGCGATTTTGGATGCGGGCAATATACCGAACTCTCTCGTGGGGATGGATAGGCATCGCCGGCGCGCTTTTGGCAACACTGGTAAGTCCGGCTGGACAATAGATTCCTCAGCAGGACCGCGGCCATACACTGGAGACTTTCGACATGGCAGACCAACAACGTATCCTCACCGGCATGCGCCCCACCGGGCAGTTGCACTTGGGGCACTACCTGGGGGCCTTGGAAAACTGGATACAGATGCAGCACGAGTACGAGTGCTTCTTTCTCATCGCCGATTACCAGGCGATGGGCGATCACCTGGACGACATCGGCCTGATTCAGCGTTCCGTTCTCGAGGTTGCCACCGACTGGCTGGCCGTGGGCCTGGATCCGGAAAAGTCATCCTTCGTGATCCAGAGCTACGTGCCGGAGCACGCTGAGCTGACCATGTTCTTTTCCATGCTCATGCCGCTGAACCAGCACCAGCGGAACCCGACGCTGCGGGCTGAAACCGCTCAACTGGAAGCCGAAAACCAGTCCATTACCCTGGGGTTTTTCAACTATCCCATCAGCCAGGCCGCGGACATCCTGCTGCCCAAGGCCCACCTGGTGCCGGTGGGGGAGGATCAGGTCGCCCACATCGAATACACCCGTGACGTCGCCCGGCGCTTCAACCGCCTGTACGGCGAGGTATTTCCGGTGCCCCGTGCCCGGGTGGGCCGCGTGCCCCGTCTGGTCGGGACCGACGGCCAGGCAAAGATGAGCAAGAGCCTGAACAATGCCATCTACCTGGCCGATGGTCCGGAAGCCGTGGAGGACCGGGTGCGGCGGATGGTCACGGATATCACCGGCGAGAATCCCCGACTGCGGGCCACGGATCCGGGTGTCGTGGAATACAACCCGGCGTTTCTGTACCACGACGCCTTCAACGACAACTCGGACGAGGTGGCCGAGCTCAAAGAGCGGTACACCGCCGGCACGGTCAGCGACCGCGAAGTGAAGGAACGCCTGACCACCGCGATCAACGGGTTCCTGGAACCGATCCGCGAGAAGCGGTCATGGTACGAGGAGCATCCCGACTTCGTGCGCGACGTTTTGAAGGCGGGCACGGAACGGGAACGGGCAATCGCGCAGCAAACCATCGAGGACGTTCGCCAGGCGATGCAGGTGGTTTACACTTAACCGCGCCGGGGAAACCGATATGGCTACTGAGCAAATTGACAGTTTCGACGACCTGCTGGGTTTGCTGGAACGCGAACCCGGGTATCGCGCCCGGCTGCGCCAACTGATATTGGACGAGGAGTTCCAGCAGTTGCCGGCAGCGGTGCGCGCGCAGTCCGAACGCTTCGACGCGCTAACCGAGCAGGTGCGCCAACTGACCGCGAAGATGCGTGATATTGTAATACGATTGGACCACCATGATGTTCAGTTGGCCAGGTTGATTGGCGACGAGGCGGAGCGCCGGGTACAGCGGAACGCTCACGCCTATTTTGGGAATATGCTCAGGCGCATCAGAGTGATTTCACCCTCCGAACTTGCGGATATGATCGACGATGCCATTGACGCTGGTAGCCTCGATGAGAGGCACCGCGCTCCGCTCCTGGCGCTAGACGTGGCTGTGCGCGGCCTCGACCGCAGGACCCGGGAACGGGCGTACTTGGCTGTGGAGGTATCAGCCGGTATCGGCGAACACGACATTATACGTGCTGTCGACCGGGCCCGGCTGTTGGAAAGGCTGACCGGGCATCCGACCCGGCCGGTGGTTGCCGGTTACTCCGTAGCCCCCGCATATCATTATCTAGCAGCCGAACAGGGTGTAGCAGTGACCATGGTTCCGCCACCCGACCCGGGCCAGCCGGAGCTGCCCACCGACATCAAGGCGGACCCACCGCCGTAACCGGGGCCGGCAAGGGATCTGTGACGAACCGAGGCGCCACCCACTTTAATTTGACGTGTGATATATGCGCTGCTAACCACCTGTAAAATTTACCCGTGTATCTGTCCTACACTCATTACCAAACCGGAGGGATGATATGGCAGGCAATCCGCGAGACAAATATTGCATCGTCGGGGTGGGCGAAACCGAGTACAGTCGGGCCTCGGGCCGCACGACGCGCGCCTTGGGCGCCGAGGCCATCCGCAACGCCATGAACGATGCCGGCCTGACGCCCGACCAGGTGGACGGGATGCTCAGCTACCACGGCGGCGACTCTACACCGTCGACGTCGATCCAATACGACCTGGGCATCCGACCGAATTTTTACATGGACTGCTCCGGCGGCGGGTCCTCGACTGAGGCGCTGGTAGGATTGGCCATCGGCGCAATTGAGGCCGGAATGTGCGACACGGTAGCCATCTTCCGATCCATGAATGGCTACTCCAACGTGCGCATCGGCGGCACCGGCGCGCGGGCGTCGGCGCCCATCGGCGGTCTGGACTTGATGAAACGGCCCTACGGCCTGATCAGCGCGGTGCAGCAGTTCGCCTACACCTTCACCCGCCACATGGCCGAGTACGGGGTAAAGAGCGAGGACCTGGCGGCCATCAAGGTGGCGCATTCAAACCACGCCTCCAACAACCCCAAAGCCCTGATGAAGCACCGGGTGACCGTGGACGACGTGATGAACTCCCGCTGGATCATCCGGCCGGTGGCGCACCTGCTGGACTGTTGCCTGGAAACCGACAACGCCACCTGCGTCATCGTAACCTCCGCCGAGCGGGCCCGGGACCTGAAGCACAAGCCCATCTACATCAAGGGAGTGCAGGGTCGCGGCACCAAGCCGGGTGGCGACTTCCACTACCAGCACGGGCCGATCTCGCGGGTGGCCGGCCACTACATCGCGCCGCGCATCTTCGACCTGGCCGGAGTCAAGCACGAGGACGTCGACATCACCGGCTGCTACGACGCCTTCACCTACACGGTCATGCTACAGTTCGAGGACTACGGCTGGTGCGAGAAGGGTGAGGGCAAGGATTACGTCACCAGCGGCATCATCAACCTGGGCGGAAAGCGGCCCAACAACCTCAGCGGCGGGCACCTGTGCGAGGGCTACACCCACGGCATGAACATGGTGATCGAGAACGTGCGCCAGTTGCGCGGCACCGTGGACGACTATTGCCCCGGCGCCACCGAGGGCGACCACACATTCGACTACAGCGAGGGCGGCTGCCGCCAGGTGAAGGACGCGAAGATCAGCATGAACATGGGTTGGGGAACGCCGGCCGTCGGCAGTTCCCTGATCATGGGCAACGTGCTGAGCTAGCTCGCCCGGTTTCACTCTGATTTTTCGTCAGAATCAGGATTTATCGGATTTTGTGATTATCAGGATTGAGTTGGTCGGTGATTCGGCGACTTCATCCTGGAAATCCGGTAATCCAGAGAATCCTGATTCTGATAATTACACATGGAGAGCGACAATGCCGAACTACACCTACCGGGGCATCACGCTGAGCATCCCCGAGAACGATTCTGAGTACAAGGGTTACTTTGAGGCGGCGGCAGAAGGCCGTCTCGTGGTCAAGAAGTGCGCCGACTGCGGGTTGCTGCGCGGCGAGCCGGGGCCGGGTTGCCCGTGGTGCACGTCTCTGAACTGGGAGTGGCAGCAGGTGTCGGGGAAAGGCACCATCTACTCGTACCAGGTGGTGGCCCACACGGTGATCCCCAGCTTTCGGGATCTGACTCCCTTTGCCATTGTGCTGGTGGAACTGGACGAGCAGAAAGGGCAGCCTACCGAGTTCGACGGCCTGCGCATCACCGGCAATCTGGTGGACGCCGACTTCAACATGGAGAAGGAGGAGAACGTCGGTATCGGAAAGCGGGTGGAAGCAGTCTTCCAGCCGGTGGAAGACGGGTTCATGCTGCCGCAGTGGAAGCTGATCGATGAGCCGGACCAGGGATTTACGTGGGCGCACGAGGTGCCGGCGCCGGCGTCGTCCTGATGGACGCCGGCCGTGCGGCAGATTTGGCGGACAGCGTCTGCAGAAAGAGTATCGGGCAAGTGAGTAGCGACAATGAGCTTGCAGCCGACAAACGATGACAATCTCCCGGCAACCTATGACGCAGCGTTGACCGACGTTGCGGACATCCTGGACGCGGCGCGGCGTGCGTCCGCCCGCTCGGTGAACTCCATTATGACGGCGGCCTACTGGCTGGTAGGCCGCCGCATCGTGGAATACGAACAGGGGCGAGGCGCGGGCCGAATACGGCGCGGAGCTGATACGACGTCTGTCCGTTGATTTGACCGAGCGCTATGGGCGGGGGTTCTCAGTCAGCAACATTTGGCAGATGCGGGCGTTTTACCTGGCTTGGCCAATTCTCCAGACAGCGTCTGTAGAAAGAGCGTTGGCGATTCCCCAGACAGCGTCTGGGGAAAGAGTATCGGTAGAAATGTCCTTGAATAACGTCGCATCACACTTTCCGCTCTCGTGGTCGGCATATGTTAGGCTCATCACGGTGCGGAACGAGGTAGCTCGGGAGTTTTACGAAGCGGAAGCCTTGGCCGGCGGCTGGACAATCCGCCAGCTCAGGCGGCAGATTGATACTCAATTTTACGAACGCACGGCGCTTTCCCGTGACAAAGAGGCCATGCTGCTGCGGGGCCGCCAACCGGAATCCAGCGACATCATCAGCCCGTCGGAAGCGTTCAAAGACCCGTACCTGCTGGAGTTCCTGGGGCTGAAGGATGAATACTCCGAAAGCGACTTGGAAGACGCACTGATTAGCCACCTGGAAGAGTTCCTGATGGAATTGGGCGGCGATTTCTGTTTCATGGGCCGTCAGAGGCGACTGCGGATTGGCGATGAGTGGTATCGGGTTGACCTGCTCTTTTATAACCGCCGCCTGCGCTGCCTGGTGGTAATCGACCTGAAACTCGGCCGGTTCACCCACGCCGATACCGGGCAAATGAACCTATATCTCAACTATGCGCGGGAAAACTGGACGATGTACGGTGAAAGCCCACCGGTGGGCCTGATACTTTGTGCCCACCGGGACGAGGATGTGGCGCGCTACGCGCTGGCTGGACTCGACAACACGATACTTCCCGCCGAGTACCGCACCGTCCTGCCTGCCGAGGAAACCCTGGTTGCCGAAATTAACCGGGCGCGGGAAATGTTGCGTCTCAGACAAGGCGCAGCAGAACAGAATAATGGGAACTAACTCGCCGCCCGCCACATCTCGTAGCCGACCTCCTTGCTGATCAGGCCGTCACGCATTTCGAAGATGTGCACCAGCCGCATTTCCACCTGTGTGCCCGGGGACAGTGGCAGATATCCCTCACCCATAAGGCGGAAGCGAACCACGCTGTCATCCACTACCCGATCCTCGGTGGCGAAGCGCTGAAGCGTCTCGAACTCCACATCTTCCATCTTGGCGAACATCTGCGTGTAGTTGTCGGCCACGGCGCGCTTGCCCTCGAACCGCAGGCCGCGGGCGGGCGCTTCCCACACCACGTCGTCGGTGTAGAGATCCAGGGCGGCCTCCACCTCGTTGGTGGCTTCCGAATGGAAGTGGGCCTCGACGGCGGCCAGGTTCGCAGCGATAAGGTCGGGGTTCCGGTTGGACGAGGACATGGCGGCTCCTCCTCTACGTAGGTTTCTTGACACTCTTGGGGGCCGCCGATAGCATCCGGCAAGCGGCCACGGTAGCGGGTTGCTGAGGAGGGAATACTCATGCAGAGCATCACGATCGACCGCAGCAAGCCCCTGCGCGAGGAGTCTAACACGGGTCACAACCGCTGGCATCCGGACATCCCCCCCGTCGTCGAGGTGGACGAGGGTGAGGAGGTGGTACTGGAAACCAGGGACGCCTTCGACGGCCAGATGCGGCCCGGCGTCACCGAAGGCGATTTCGCCGGAATGGACGCTGGCGTCATCCACCCGCTCACCGGCCCGGTGGCGGTGAAAGGCGCGGAACCGGGCGACCTGCTGGAAGTGGAGTTCGTGGACATCCAGCCACAGCCCTACGCTTTCAGCGTAATCTTCCCCGGCTTCGGCTTCCTGCGCGACGTGTTCACCGACCCGTTCATGGTGCACTGGAGCATCGCCGATGGGTATGCCACGTCGGACCAGATACCGGGGGTTCGCGTGCCCGGCGCGTCATTCATGGGCGTTTCCGGCGTGGCGCCGTCCCACGCGCAGCTGGATGAGTGGACCCGGCGCGAGGCGGAGTTGGCATCACGGGGTGGTGTGGCCCTGCCGCCGGACGTGGCCGGAGCGGTTCCGATCAACGGCGCCGGCGCGACCCACGGTATCCGCACGCTGCCGCCCCGGGAGAACGGCGGAAACTTCGACGTGAAACAACTTTCCACCGGATCAAAACTGCTGCTGCCAGTGGCGGTCGACGGCGCGCTGTTCTCGACCGGGGACGGCCATTTCGCCCAGGGCGACGGCGAGGTGTGCGTCACCGCCGTGGAGATGGGCGCCACGTGCACGGTGCGGTTCCGAGTGCTGAAGGGCGAGGCGGAGCGGCACAACATCCGCTGGCCCCGGTTCAGCCGTGAGGACTACTACATCGCGCCGGAATGGGCGGCGCCGCGCCGGTTCGTCGCCACCATGGGGATGCCGGTGCGCGATGATGGAGTGAACGAGGGCGAGAACCTGACGCTCGCCTGCCGCAACGCCATCCTGAACATGATCGACCTGCTGCAGGAGCGGGGCTTCTCCCGCAACCAGGCCTACGTCATCTGCAGCGTGGCCGTGGACCTGAAAGTGAGCAACGTGGTGGACGTGCCGAACTTCACGGTGTCGGCGTTTCTGCCGGAGGATTTGTTCATGGGGTAGATAGCTGACCATCCGGCGGCCCGGGTTGGGTCAGGGCGTCAAATCGTCCCGGCTCAACCACATCTCGATTCGGTCCCGGTAGAGGCGAGCGATAAATGGAGCGGGGTTCTGGCGCACAAAGTTGACGATCAATTCACGAGCAGCAAGGAAATTCTCGGCGAGCCGATGGTGCGTGTAGTCACTGGCCAGAATAATTATCGCAGCGTTCGACTGCATGACGGCTTCCTTTTCGCTTGGGTTGTAGCGCAGCCGCACATCGCTGGTCAGTGTGATCCATCCGTTTTGAGCCACGGGCGGAATCCAATCTACGTCCAAAGTCCCAGATGGGAAATGGTCTAGAAATATCTCCAGATTGACGCCTGCAGCCAGCAACGGGTCGGGGAATACTCGTCGCCCCAGGTTTTCATCTGCAAAAAAGATGATGTCAGACGGCCAACTCGTAACGTACCGCCTCTTCTATCTGGGATTGATCCAACAGGTAATCATCTGCAACATCCGCGACTTGCTCCCCTCCCTTGATACGACGCGCCACTACGGAGGTACGAACCCCGGAACCTGCAATGACGGGCCTGCCGAACGATACTGCGGGGTCAATTACCACCAACTGCGGATCCTCATGGCCGTAACCGCGGGTGAAGGGATAGAATCGTATGGGCATCCCTGCAGCGTCGTGTTCAACACGCTTGAAGCAAAAATTAGCCCCTGATAGCTGGCGTTTCACCAGTGACTGCCCGTCGTCGTGTTTGGCGGTGATGTTCCCGGCCGGGCTCTGCGATTCTGCTTTGCGGTTCCGGTTCAAAGAGGACAGCACAAAGATCTCCACCAGATTGGTGAAAGATAAGGCCGTCGGGTCTGAGCCGGCGGGGATGATCAGAGGTTTGCCAGCTGCCTTCCGGTCAGACCCGGGTTTGCCGAGCCAACGGCGCACCGTGGACGCCGGCAGCCCCAGATATCGGGCGCACTCCGGTATCGAGTACAGTGGGGCGTGCCGCGGATCGTCCATCAGATAATGCCGCCTTCCGCCAGGAGCAGCATCCGCGAGTTGGTGAGGCCCAGTTCGCCCTGGAGGATCTCCGAGTTGTGCTCGCCAATGAGAGGCGCGCGGCGGCTGATGCGCCAGGGTGAGCCGTTGAACAGCATGGCCGGGCCTGGGTAGGTGAAGGTGCGGCCCAGTTCCGGATGTTCAACCTCTTTGAAGAACTCGCGGTCGGTGAGGTGGTCGTCGCCGACGAGCTCATCCATGGTGCGGATGGCGCCCCAGGGGAAGTCCCGCTGCTGCCCGCCGTGGAAAGAGTCCATCAGCGTGGAGTTCATGAAGAAATTCTTCATCACCTGGACGATATGGTCGTTCTCCGCCGCGATGACCTCGGGGTCCTGGTAACGCTCTTCGGTGAGGTCTTCGGCCATGCCCGACTGGTCGAACCAATCGGCCAGCAGCTTGAGCC
This sequence comes from Chloroflexota bacterium, assembly GCA_028873965.1. Lineage (GTDB taxonomy): Bacteria > Chloroflexota > Dehalococcoidia > Lucifugimonadales > UBA3495 > Bin87. The sequence continues at coordinate 189,780 of JAPPMU010000042.1, read as the reverse complement.
GCGCCGGGGTCAGGTTGGTGCCGGAGCGCGTGGTGTTCAGCCAGCCGCCGTCGCCGGTGGGGAACTGGATGGCGGGCGACATGTCGGGCGCGGCGTGGCGGCCGGTGTGACGCTGCACCACCTCGCCGGTGGACAGGTAGATGGCTATCGCACCCTCGGTGGTGAGGGCGCAGGCCTCGTGGATGGAGGCGTCGATATACTGCCCCTCGCCCGTGAGGAAGCGGTAGTACAGGGCAGCCATGAGGCCGATGTAGGCGTAGTGGGCGCCGATGTGCCAGGAGTTGCCGCCGCCGGGAGCGATGGGTGGCGCATTGGGCACGTCGATCTCGTCGTAGCCCGACGAGGCCATCTGCCCGCCGCCGGCCATCTGCGTGATGTCGCTGGTGATATAGTCCCGCCACGGGCCGGTCTGGCCGTAGGGCGTGAGCGAGCACATGATCAGGCCGGGGTTGTCGGCGGACAACACGTCGTAGCCCAGTCCGAGAGATTCCAGGTAACCGGGCTTGCGGCTTTCCAGCACGATGTCGGCGGAGGCGGCCAACCGCTTGAAGAGTTCCTGCCCCTGCTGAGTTTCCAGGTTCAGGGTAATGCCCCGCTTGGACGTGTTGTAGTGCCAGAAGGACAGGCTGCGTTCTCGATGGGGGACATCATCGAGGAACGGGCCGAAGCTGCGGCAGGCCTCGCCGCCCGGTGGTTCGATCTTGATGAGATCGGCCCCGTTGTCGGCCATGAGCTTACCGCAGAACTGGCCCTTTTCGTCGCAGATCTCCAGGACCCGAAGGCCGTCCAGGGATCCCGGCTGGCTCAAGTCGGCGGGACTGGCCCCACCGATGTCCACTCCGTCCTGTGAATTTCCGTTGGCGGATGTCATCGCAGGGCCTCCTCAATGTAGGGGTAACGGTCCATGGTGGTGGGCCAGAAGACGCCGTTTTCGTACCCGTCCAACAGGTCCTCGTGGCTGACGCCGAGCAGGTCTTCCAGCACGTCGCGGTTGTGCTGCCCGATCATTGGCGGCGGGTTCGCGATGCGCGCCGGCGACTTAGACATTTTGAAGGGTGCGTTCTGGAACTTCCACGGGCCGAGCATGGGATGGTCCATGGGAACGTACATGTCCCGGTGCCGCAGCTGCGGGTCGTTGTCGACTCGATCCTGGCTGCTCTGCACCGCCATGGCGCGGACGCCGGCGGCCTGACACTTTTCGGTGAGCTCGTACTTGCCCATGGTTTCGGTCCACTTTTCGATGTGGCCGTCCATCTCCTCCTGGTGCTCGAGCCGGCCCTCGATGGTGTCGAAACGGTCGTCGGCCCAGTCGGGGCTGCCCATGAGCTTGACCAGTTTCTGCCATTCGTCATCGGACAGGCAGGCGATGGTCGCCCAGTCGTTGTAGCCGCCGGGCGAGGTGCGGTAGGCGTTGTGGGGCGCAGCGATGGGGCCGCGGTAGTTGTTGACCACCTCGGCGCCGGGCCACACGGTACGGTTGCCCGGCGGGAACCCCTCGCGGCGAGCTTTGCGCCCGTTGACGGTCTTGTCCAGGAAGGCCGGCCCCGTCAGCGTGATGCCGGTGATCATCTGCGAGAGGTCAACGTGCTGGCCCTGGCCGGTGGCGGAGCGGTGGCGCAGGGCGGTCAACGCGCTGATAGCGCCATACATGCCGCCGGTGTCGTCCAAGTAGGACCATCCCCACCCTGCGGGCGGAGCCCCCGGCAAACCGGACAGGTGGGTGAGTCCGCTCAGCGCCTGGGCCGCCGGGCCCATGGTGCCGTACCAGTGGTAGCGACCGGTGTGCCCGAATCCGGCCATGGACACGTAGATGATGTCCGGCCGGATCTTCTTGAGCTGCTCGTAACCCAGGCCCCAGCGCTGCATGATGCGGCTGCTGAAGTTCTCGATCACGATGTCAGAGACCGAGATCAGGCGCTTGACCAGATCCAGTCCCTCCTCCGTCCGGGTGTTGACGCTGATGCCGCGCTTGTTGGCGTTGGTGTCGGCGAACTGCCCGGTTGAGTTGGGACCGGGCTCGACGCCGGGCGGGACGGTGAAGCGGTTCTGGCGCAACGTGTCCAGGTTGAGGGGCCATTCCACCTTGATGACCTCGGCGCCCAGGGTACCCATCCACCGGGCTGCCCAGGGGCCGGCGCGGACCCAAGTGAAATCGACCACGCGAATGCCTTGCAAGGGAGTGGGCAGGGGCATATTCGAGCCTCCTGTTTTGAGGGTGGCTGCGGAGAGCCTTGGATTGGCGCAAGTTTAGGGCAACACGGGGCAACCGGGCAACCTCAGTCGAACGATAAGAGGGCCGCGCCGTCGTCCCGAATGAAAGCCCGAATGCTGGTGTAGCGGTCGCGCAGAGATGCGGCGACTCTGGCGGTCGGGGCATTTCTCCTGTCCACCAAAATGACTTTCGGCGGATGTCCTCTGGAGCTGCTCAGTTCGCGGTAATCCTGGTCCTTGGTCACAATTGCCAAGCCGTGTTCCCGAGCATAGGCCCAAATGTCGGTATCTGTAGCGTTTTCAGGTCCGATATCCTTGATGTGCAGCGAGTCCGGGTATAAGTCCGATAATTGTGTTACAAGTTTTGGGGACAAATCGTTATCGAACAAAAGCCTCATGCGGTGTCCGCCGAAATGAAAACCATGCGTCGTTCCTGATCAGCTGCAAAAGCGAAACACGCCAAGATGTCCTCGTGGGTCAGGTGGGGGAAATCGTCCAAAATTTCCGCCTCGGTCATACCTGAAGCGAGGTATCCCAGTACGTCGCCAACGGTCATTCGCATACCACGGATGCAGGGTTTGCCGAAACGCTTGTCAGGCTCGATGGTGATTATGTTCCGGTAATCCACCTGGTAAGGGTTATGCGCCAGCGAAGCGTCAAACGGGTTTAGCAGGAGTCGAACTGGACGCGCTCCGGTCAATTTGGCTCCGTCGAGGTTGGTTGCAGTGAGGTCCATTCCGACAAAGTCGATCCCGCTGAGGTCCGCCCTGCTGAAGTTGGCGTTAGTCAAATTGGCTCCGGTAAGATTAGCGTAGGCCAGGTTTGCGCCTGAGCAGTCAGCGTTGCATAAGTCGCTGCCGGAGAAGTTGGCTCCGTATAGATAAGAGCCGCTGAGGTCGGCGTCTCGCAGGGATGCGTTGATGAGGTCAGCGTCGCCAATGACGACGTTTTTCAGGTTAGCGCCAGACAGGTTGTACCCGATCAAGTCAATTGGCCTCAGCATCAATTTCTCGTTATTCCTGCGACGTTCCTTCTGAAACTCATCACGCAGGTCGGCGCCGGAAACGTCTGGCTTGAATGGCTCATCCACCCGGCGAGCATTCCACTTTTCAGGTCCCTCAAGTAGCCATTGAATCTGTTCCGGCACTGGCATCACATAGCCTCCATTCGCCCGGTTGCCCCAATCTGTCATCGATATCGATTATAGCGATTCCCCGCGACATTCTTTGCCGACCTCCGTAAGCCTCCAAAGCCGGCTTGCCATTGTGGTGCGCCTAATCCCCCACAAAGCGCGCCAACTGGATTTCGCCGGGTTGTTCTTCGTACCACACCGTGACCGTGGTTCCCTGGATCTGGTGGTCTTTCAGGTGCCCGACGGAAACGCCAACCCAGCCCTCGGAGCGGAACCGCCATTCGCGTCCGTCGCCATCGGTAAGGTGGAGCGCCCGAAAGTGGCGAGGATTTTCGGGGTCGGCGCCCACCAGGTCGATGTGACCGGTTACCCTGGGCAACCTGGGGAACAGGGAATCGCCGTCGCCGTGGCCCCCGCCTCCGCTCGCCTGCTCACCCCCGCATCCAAGGGCACATGCCAGCACGGCGGCGAGCCCGAATGCCGCGGCGCAGCGAGATACGGAAGTTATCGGATTTCCCAGGAATTAGCCTCGCGATCAGTGCCTGGCGCGGGTCATTCAATGGACGGACCGGGGAGCATCGTACCCAACGATTGTAGCAAATCCATGGGTGGTGCTTTATCATTAATGTCGCGGTTGAATGCCGGGCAGGTCGTGCGCCCCTCCGGTATTCGTCACGCGTTCCAATGGCTTCCATAAGCATCAGCACATCATCGGACGCCGAGCGCCGGCGCGGGCCAACCTGGTTGCAGGGCCTGGCTACGGCAACCGTAATCTCGGTGTTCGTGCTGGTTATCATCGGCGGAGTCGTCAGGGTCACCGGTTCCGGCCTGGGTTGCCCCGACTGGCCGCTGTGCTACGGCAAAGCGCTGCCGCCGCTGGAGTACACGGCGATCATCGAATACACCCACCGCTTCGTCGCCTCGGTGATCGTTGGTCCTCTGATACTGGCTACTGCGGGAGTTGCGCTGGCCCGCTACCGGTCCGACCGGTGGGTTTGGCTGCCGGCGGCCATTTCCATCCCGCTGCTGATCGTACAGGGTCTGCTGGGTGGGATCACCGTGCTGACGCACCTTCCGGGCGGCATCGTCGCGCTGCATCTGGCCACGGCGGAGGCGCTGTTGGCGACCTGCGTGTTCGTCATGGTGGCGTCGTATCGGACGCCAGTCCTCGCCACGGCGACGCTATCCTCAAGCGACGGCTACCATCGTTGGGCGATTGTCGGCGCGGTGAGCGTGTACGTGGTGATCGTGAGCGGCGCGCTGGTGACGGCCATGGGAGCCACCGGCGCGTGCGTTACCTGGCCACTGTGCCAGGGGCAGGCTTTCCCCATGAACCACCTGACGGCGGTGCACATGTTCCACCGCTACGTGGTGCTGGTGCTGGGCGTGCTGCTCCTCTACGCGACCTGGCGCTGTTGGACCGGCCCCACGACGCGAGGCGCTACCCTCAAATGGCTGGCGGCGCTGACCGTTGCGACGTTTGTCGTGCAGGTCATCGTTGGAGCGGCGACCATCTGGCTCGACTTTCAGGCCCACTGGCGGGCCCTGCACTTGACCGCGGCCACCGCGGTCTGGACGGCGGCGGCCGCGATGGCGATCGTGGCGTATATCGATGTTCGCACCGCCGGAGCCGTTCCCCAGCCGCACCGGCCAGCGGGGAATGATGGCCAGTAGCGCGCCCGGGTTCCGGCCCGAGGGAGAAGCCTCCGAGGCAAACGTGTCGGCGCTGGCCGTCGATGCGCCTGGGAACACATCGATCATGGCCGTTGCGCGCGATTTCCTGGCGCTGACCAAGCCCAAGATCATCTCGCTGCTGCTGGTGACCGCGGCGGGTGGGATGTTCCTGGCGGAGCAGGGGGTGCCGTCCCTGGCGCTGCTTGGGCTGGTGTGGGCGGGCGGCGCGCTGGCGTCGGGCGGCGCCAACGCGGTGAACCATTTCCTGGACCGGGACATCGACCGCGACATGCGACGGACGCAGGGTCGGCCGGTTGCCGGGCTGCGCGTCGCTCCCCGCTACGCGCTGGCGTTCGGCATAGCGCTCAACATCGCGGCGTTCGCGCTGCTGGCCACGCAGGTCAACCTGCTGGCAGCGGTGCTGACCCTGTGCGCCAGCCTTTTCTACGTGTTCATCTACACGCTGTGGCTGAAGCGCACCACGCCCAACAACATCGTCATCGGCGGAGCCGCCGGAGCAATCCCGCCCATGGTTGGCTGGGCGGCGGTCACCGGAGGCCTGGACCTGCCGGCCGTGTACCTGTTCGCCATCGTCTTTTTCTGGACGCCTCCCCACTTCTGGGCGCTGTCCCTGCTCATCCAGAGCGACTACGAGCGAGCCGGCGTACCGATGTTGCCGGTGGTGTCGTCGCGACGGCAAACGACGCTGCACATCCTCCTCTATTCCATCGCGCTGACCGGGTTGACCCTGATGTTCGGGCTGTTGCCACAGGTGGGCTTGATCTACGTATCGGCCGCCGCCGCACTGGGCGCGCCCTTCATCTGGCTGGCCTGGAGGCTTTGGCGTCGTGACGACCGGGGCAGGGCGAAGGCGACGTACCTCTACTCGTTGGCGTATCTGGCGTTGCTCTTCGTTGCCATCATGGTGGACAGCGCAGTAGCGTTCATGTAGCGCCTGTCCCGGCGCACCCCTCGACAAGTGTCGGTCAAATTGACAGTCATAAATGCGTATGCTATGGTTACCGCCGCTAGTGAAATTTTGCACATACTGTGGCCGGCCGCTGCCGCAGTATCCGGGGGTTCACGATGGGGCAATTGCCCTTTGCAGAGGAAGATTCACCCAACGAGCGCCACGTCGAATCCAGGCCCAGAGCGCAAAGTGATATTCCAGTGAACCCCGCTCCCGACACTTCTCGCCGTCGTTTCGGTCGGCGTTCGTTGGTAACGTTTGCGCTTCTCGGCGGCGTCCTGATCCTGGCGGCTTTAGGCTGCGACGCCGACGGGCACCAGTCCATTCTGAGCTCCACGCCGTGGACCCTCGACGGTGTCGGCGGGCCGGTGGCGCGCGAGCAATTGCTGCTGTTCAACGTGCTGCTCTGGACCATGGTGGTCGTGTTCGTGCTGGTCGAGGGCGCCCTGCTCTACGCGGCTATTCGCTTTCGTCGCAAGCCCGGGGATCCGCTGCCCCCACAGACCCACGGGCACACGCCGCTGGAAATCGCCTGGACAATCATACCGACCATCCTGATCCTCGGATTGGGCGTATGGTCGGTGATCGTGCTGTTCAAGCTGGAACCTGGCGAGGCGGTCAGGCTGGCCCGGGCCGAAGGCCGGGAGCCGGTGCGGGTCGAAGCGGTGGGCCACCAATGGTGGTGGGAGTTCCGCTACGAAGATCCCCTCCCGGGTGACGAGGCCACGAAACTCGTTACCACGGCCAACGAAATGCGCGTGCCGGTCAACACCCCCATCATCATGGAGCTCAAGAGCGACGACGTGATCCACAGCTTCTGGATCCCGAAACTCGCCGGCAAGCAGGACGTGGTGCCCACCAAGACTAACTCGATGTGGTTCCTGGCCGAGGAAACCGGCATGTATTACGGCCAGTGCGCCGAGTTCTGCGGCACCGCCCACGCGCAAATGAAGTTCCGCGTTCACGTGATGGAGGACGCGGAGTACAAGGCGTGGGTTGCCGGCTTCGCGGAACCCATAGCATTTGATCCGCAAAGCCCAGAAGGAAAAGGCCAGCAGGTATTTCTGGGAGCGGGACAGTGCGTTACCTGCCACACTATCGGAACGTCCGACGTGGTGGATCCGGAAACCGGCGAGGGTGTACAGCACGCCCGGATGCAGACCTTCATCGAGTACACCGAGTGGCTGGCCAAGCGCCCCGATGAACGACTGGCAGACGTGCGCACCGGAAACGAGCCTCCGACGGCCTTCGCCGCGCCGAACCTGACGGATCTCGCTTGCCGCGTGACGCTGGGCTCCGGTCTCGTCGACCGCAACCGTGAGACCCTGCGGCAATGGGTCCGTGACCCCGACAGCATCAAGCCCGGCAACCGCATGTCAGAGCTGGCCGCCATCTACCAGACCCGTCTGGACCACCGCGCCGACCTTACGGAGGCGCAGTTGGGTGACTTGGTTGAATACCTGTCAGCGCAGGGCCCGGCCGTTTGCTTGCAGTAACGCTCGGAATCCGCGCTATCATATATCAAGCAGACCGCAATTCATCGCCGCTAACGCATCGACAAAGCAACTGTTGACCGAGCCGCAGCGGAGGACCTGAAACATGGTAACCATAACCGGCGTCATACCTCGCCCCAGCACCTATACCGGCTTGTGGAGCTGGCTAACCACGGTTGACCACAAGCGGATCGGCGCGCTGTACGGCTTCTCCGCGTTCTTCTTCTTCGTGGTCGGCGGGATCGAAGCCGGCATCATGCGCTTGCAGTTGGCGACTTCCGACAGCACGCTGGTATCGGCGGACTGGTTCAACGCCATGTTCACCATGCACGGCACCACCATGATCTTCATGGCGATCATGCCGTTCGGCGCCACCTTCTTCAACTTCCTGGTGCCGCTCATGATTGGCGCCCGGGACGTGGCTTTCCCGCGCCTGAACGCCTTTTCCTATTGGACGTTCCTCTTCGGCGCGCTGCTGATGCACGCCGGTTTCCTGATCGGGCAAGTTCCCGACGCCGGCTGGTTCTCCTACGCCAACCTGACCGCCGCGCCGTTCAGCGAGGGCAAGGGTCTGGACTTCTGGGCGCTGAGCCTGCAGGTACTGGGCGTTGCCTCGCTGGCCGCCGGTTTCAACTTCGTGGTGACCATCATCAACATGCGGGCGCCGGGAATGTCCCTGATGCGGATGCCCGTGTTCATCTGGATGACGCTGGTGACCAGCATTCTCCTGGTACTGGCGTTCCCGATCATCACCGTCGCGCTGATCGAGCTGACCGCGGACCGGCAGTTCGGGGCCAACTTCTTCAACACCGCCGCCGGCGGCGATCCCATCCTCTGGCAGCACCTGTTCTGGCTGTTCGGCCACCCCGAGGTGTACATCCTGATCCTGCCGGCCATGGGCGTGGTCTCGGAGATCATCCCGACGTTCAGCCGCAAGCCCTTGTTCGGCTACCCCGTGGTCGTCTTCTCCGGCATCGTCATTGCCATCATGAGTTGGGCGGTGTGGAGCCACCACATGTTCACGGTTGGCTTGGGTGCCATTGCCAACTCGGTGTTCACCATCACCACAATGTTGATCGCGGTGCCCACCGGCGTGAAGATTTTCAACTGGATCGGCACCATGTGGAGCGGGTCTATCGACCTGAGAACGCCGATGCTCATGGCCATCGGGTTCGTGGCGCTGTTCATCGTGGGCGGGCTTTCCGGCGTATCCCACGCCGTGTCCCCTTCCGACTTTCAGCAACAGGACACCTATTACATCGTCGCCCACATCCACTACGTGTTGTTCGGTGGCGCGATCTTCGGCATCTTCGCCGGCATCTACTACTGGTACCCGAAGATCACCGGCAAGATGTACAACGAAATGCTGGGCAAGATCCATTTCTGGCTGATGTTCATTGGAATGAACCTGACGTTCTTCCCCATGCACTACTCCGGGTTGAACGGTATGCCGCGCCGCATCTACACCTACGCCGAGGGGTTCGGCTGGGAAGCAATGAACCTGCTGGCGACCATCGGTTACTTCGTCATCGTCATTTCGCTGCTGGTGTTCATTCACAACTTCTTCCGCAGCATCAAGAAGGGCGAGGAGGCGGGCCACGACCCGTGGGACGCTCCGACCCTGGAGTGGAGCATCTCCTCGCCGCCGCCGGTGTACAACTTCGCGGAGGTTCCCGTGGTCCGCGGCCAGGACGCTTACTGGATCACCAAGCGGGAGGCGGCCGCTCGCGGCGAGACTGTGCCGGCCGAGCCGCACGTTGACCCCAGCACGATTCACATGCCCAGCCCGTCCTACTGGCCCCTGGTCACGTCCTTCGGCGTGGTGTGGATCGCCGGTGGACTGTTGATCGACGTCGGTTGGGACTACATCCGGTTCCCGATCAGCTTCATCGGCGGGATCATCACGATCATCGGCGTCATCGGCTGGTCAAACGAACCCGCCGCCGAAGAGCACCACGAAGCGGCCGGCCATCACTAGGCGTCTCCGCACGAACCCGGCTTACTCAGATTAGTACCAGGCAGGAGGAGCGCGTTGGCTCACGCAGATACCACCCATGCCCCGCCGGCGCATCCGCCGGCCGAACATCCACCGGCTCACGAGGAAGAGACCACCACCGGGATAAATCACCGGAAACTCCTGATGTGGGTGTTTCTCGGTTCGGACTGCCTCTTCTTCGGGTCGCTGATCGCCACCTACATGGTGTACCGAGGCCAGAGCATCGTTGGCCCGTACCCTCGGGACATCATTGACGTTCCCATCACCACCGTCAGCACCTTCGTGCTCTTGATGAGCTCCTTCGCAATGGTGATGGGCGTGGCCGCCGCTCGCAACGGAAACCAGAAGCGCCTGGTCCAGTGGCTGGTGCTGACCATCATTCTGGGAAGCATCTTCATCGGCTTCCAGGTGTATGAATTCAACCTGTTCCGGGTTGAGGGCCTGCGCTACGAAACCAACCTTTTCAGCAGCACGTTCTTCACGCTGACCGGATTCCACGGCGCCCACGTTACGTTGGGCATCTTCTGGTTGATTTGCCTGGCCATCATCGCGGCGCGCAACCCGGCCGGCCGGCCTTCCCACCTGGATGTGGACATCGCCGGGCTGTACTGGCACTTCGTGGACATCGTCTGGATCGTGATTTTCACGCTGCTGTACCTGATCGGCGGATTTGACGGGCCGCCCGAAGCCGGGCACGCCGCAGCGCAGGGATGGAACTGGGTCACCGGACTGATCAGCTAGGTTTCGAGGAGGCAACCACCAGATGAGCGCTAACCCCGGTCAGGAGGGCGTAATGGCCCACGATGAACACGCGGCGCACGAAGATGCCGGCATATCGCGGTTCTTCTTCGGACGCGTGCCGGAGGGCGTGCATGGTGGGCTGAAACAGTACGGCCTGTTGGCGATTTTCCTGGCCGTCATCACCCTCGTCGAATTCCTCATCATCGTTCCGGAGGGACTCCAGGGCAGCGGCGTGGTCATCGCCCCGCTGGTGATCCTGTCGGTCATCAAGTTCTTCTGCGTGGTTGCCTTCTTCATGCACCTGAAGTTCGAGAACCCGCTGTTGTGGCAGATTTTCGTGGCCGGCCTGGCCCTGGGTCTCGTGGTCGCCCTGTCCCTGGTGCTGCTGTTCGGCGTCTTCCGGCCCACTCCGCGGGCATTCTCCGAACCGCGTATCGAACCCTTCGAGCATCACGCAGAGGACGCACATGCCATGGTGGAACGGCCGCTGCCGGCCGAATTACCTCCGCCGGCGAACCCTGCGGACCTAGTGCCGCCGGCGCCGCCCAATGGGACCGGTGCGGCCGCATCCCCGGGGCAGGCGCTTTTTGTGGGAACCGCCGCCTGCGCATCGTGTCACACGATCCAGGGAGTGGCCCAGGGTGTGCTGGGGCCACCGCTTGACGGGATCGCCTCCGCTGCGGGCAACCGCATTTCGGGTTACTCGGCGGAAGAGTACATCCGGGAGTCGATAGTGGAGCCCGACGCCTACACCGCCGGCACCGCGGATGGTCTTTCCCAGGACTACCAACAGGGATTGATGAGCGCGACCATGGCCGGAATCGTGTTGACTGACGAAGATGTGGAAGCGTTGGTCGAGTACCTGTTGCAGTTGAGGTAACACCGGCCGGCAATTGGCTTTGATCGGGGCAGCCGCTGAGGCTGCCCTTCGCTTTTCGCGACGACCTCCCGGTTTCGCGACGACCTCCCGGGATGAACCCGGCAACGATTGCGTGTAAACTGTGGCCACCATCGGAGACCGCCGCCCTGAGTTGGCCGGCACACCCAGGAGGAACAGTCATGCTGGTTGACCTGATTCGGATCACCGCCGCGGATGGCATGGAATTGGACGGAGCGTTTTTCGCTCCCGAAAGCAGCGCGACGCCAGCCGGCCCCATAGACGCTGCCATGGTCATTCACGGTTCGGGCCGCAACTTCTACACGCCGGCAACGGCCAACATGGCCAACGACTTGCGGAACGCGGGCTACGCGGCGTTGACGCTGAACACGCGGGGCCACGACACCGTCTGGGTGGACCGCCAAACCGGAGTGGCCGAGGGCAACGCGTATGAAATCCTCGACAACAGCCGGCAGGACCTCCGGGCGGGCATCGATTACCTGGAAGCGCAGGGATACCGTCGCATTGCCATCCTGGGCCAGAGCATGGGGGCGGTCAAGGTCACCTACTACGGCGCGGTGGAAAACGACCCGCGCGTGGCGGCGGTAGTGCCCATTTCTCCGGTGCGGCTGTCCTGTTCCTACTACATGGAGTCTCCCGATGCCGAGGAGTTCCGTGCCAACCTGGAGACTGCGGACCGCATGGAGGCCGAAGGGCGGGCCCTGGACCTGTTCTACGTGGACTTCCCCATCAAGGAAATGTTCTCGGCCATGGCCTACATCGACAAGCATGGCCCGCTGGAACGGTACAACGTCGTAATGCACGCCCCGAAGATCACGGCACCACTCTTCGTGCTGTCCGGTTCGCAGGAAACGCACACCCGGCTGCTGGACGTTCCGCAGGACATGATCGCCGCCGCGGTGAACAGCCCCCGGGCTGAGTACCTGGTGCTGGAGGGCGGGAACCACTCGCTGACCAATATGATGCCGGCGGCCGGAGAGGCGGTGGTTAACTGGTTGGCGTCGCTGTCGGCAGACGTTGGAGCGGCGGTGGCGGCCAACTGAACGTTCGCCGCACGCAGCCATGAAAACCGATCCCAGCGTGATCCGGATTGCGCCGGTCGGGTACGTTCGGAGCCAGTTCACCGAATACGCGCCTTCTGACGAAATGCGGGAACGCCCGTCGGAGATCGTGGTGCACCCCGACTTTGCTGACGGCGTGATGGGCCTGGAGGCGGGCGACCGGATCCTGACTTTGTTTGTCCTGCACCGTGCGAAAGCCCGGGGCTACGAGTTGCGGCTCCATCCCGGGCATAACCCGGCCAACCCGATCCGGGGCGTGTTCGCCACCCGCAGCCAGTACCGGCCCAACTTTATCGGCGCGACGGTGGCCCTGATCCAGGATGTGGTGATCGACGAGGGCACCGGAGAGGCGATAATTTCGGTGACAGAACTCGACGCGCAGGACGGGTCGCCGGTGATCGATATCAAGCGCCACAGCGCCGGGTTCGACGGGACCACCGGCTAGCGGGTAACTGTTCAGTGTTGATGGGTTTCCTTGTGGGTTGCACATCGTTCCTGCGAAAGCAGGAACCCAGAAATCCCTGCTACCGGCAAACGTGAGCACAGCAAGGATTTTCTGGATACCGGCTTTCGCCGGTATGACGGTTTTGGGGTGGGCCGGTCACATCAAATCTGAACAGTTACGCTAGCGGGACCGTTTTGACACCGCCGGCGCGTTCCTATACCATCGCCTGCGGGATTTCGTTGGGTGGCCGACGCCAAGGCTTGGCAGCTCTGCCCGCGATCCTTGAGGTGGTCCACACATGCCGATCTACGAGTATCGCTGCCAGTCCTGCTCTCAGGTGAGCAGTTACTTTTTCAAGGTTGCCTCCGCGGCGACCGATGTCAACTGCGAACATTGTGGTGACTACGGGATGGAACGCATCATGTCTTCCTTCTCGCGGGGCAGGACCGAAGCCGATACCTACCGGGATCTGGATCCCCGGTACTACAAGATGGTTGACGACGTTTTGGGCAAAGCCCCGTCCACCACTGACCCTGACCATTATCTTCGCAAAATGGCCCCGTTTTCATCCGCTGAGAAGACGGGAGATCCTTACTTCCACGAATAGCGTGACGACCGGTCCCGCATCGCAGCGACCGGTGTTTTCCGAGCCCGGAGGCAACCCCTGAATGACTGCTGAACCGATAGTATTCCCGTCGCTCGCCTGGTTTGAAGAGCTGCGACAGCTAGTCAACGACGACCCGGCCTACCGGCAGATCGGCACCGTCGACGCCTCCATGGGCGTCAAGGTAGGCGACGACGTGTTTGTGGTCGCTTTCGAGGCATTCGAATGCACTTCGGTTCGGGCCGGCACCGAATACGACCTGATCAACGTCGACTTCTTTATTGAAATGGAGACCGACGCCTGGCGGTCCATGCTGGAGGACATCAAAGCCAACGGCGGAGCCGGATCGGGCCAGACGCTGGTCAGCCTGGACATGCTGAACGAGATTTCCACCAATGCCACGGGAGATCAGCTTCGGGCGGACATGTTCTTCCGGTACAACCAGAGCTTGCAGCACTTTTTTGACCTGTCGGCGAACCTGAACACCGTGTTCGCTCACTGACCCTTCCGGTTCGACACCGGACTCCCTCGCTCCACCCGAAACCATAGAGGACTATCGATGACCACCACCACAGTTTTGGAAGAAGTAGAAATGGACCCGGCGGCGGTGCAGGATTTGGAAAACCTGTTCCGCCGACAGATTGACCAAGGGTTGCACCCGGGAGCCGGACTCGCCGTATATCGGCACGGGCGTCTCGCCGTAGATCTCTGGGGCGGCCTGGCCGATGACGCCGGCGGAACACCGGTCGCGGCCGACACGATGTTCATCCTCTACTCTTCCACCAAGCCGTTGGCGGCGGCCTGCCTGCACGTCCTTTGGGAGCGGGGGCAGTTGAACTGGGACGACACGGTGGCGCAGCACTGGCCGGAGTTCGCCAAGCACGGCAAGGATACGGTGACGGTCCGTCACGTGCTGACCCACCGGGGCGGCTTTCCGGAGACCCCGCCGGAATTGTCCTGGGACCGTTGGCAGGACTGGGACTACGTGGTCGAGTGCATGGAGGACATCATCCCCGACTATCCCGCCGGGCAAATCATGGCGTACCATCCGCGCAACTTTGGCTGGGTGATCGGCGAGCTGGTGCGCCGGATCGACGGGCGACACATCGGCGTATTTCTCCGGGAGGAGATCCTGGATCCGCTGGGGTTGCACGACGGGTACGTGGGGTTGCCCCCGGAGCTTGAGCCCCGGGTCTCCCGCATTCACGCCATGGAAGACTGCGATCGCCCGGGCATGATACGCCCGTACAACCGGCCGGAGGTACACCAGGCGGTGCATCCCGCCGGCGGTGGCATATTCACCGCTCGCGATCTGGCCCGTTTCTACGCCATGATGTGCAACGGCGGAGAGTTGGACGGCGTCCGCATTCTCAAGCCGGAGACGGTGGCCGAGGTCACGCGCCTCGATTCCGAAGCCAACGACTTTTCCCTGGGCACGCGGATGCGTCGCTCCCTGGGCCTGGTGCTGGACGACAGCCGCATGGGCGCCACCACCAACGCCGGTGACGGCCTGGGCACCTTCGGGCATGGCGGCGCCGGTACCTCGGTGGGCTGGGCTGATCCCGGCATGGGGCTGGCGGTGGCGTACATCACCAACGGGTTCCGGGCCAGCGCCACCAACAACCCGCGCCTGGCCGCGATTTCGCGGGCGGTGCGGGCAGCCTGCCGGTAATCGGGTGCAGGGAACATGACGTCCATCATCTACCACCTGGCGTTCCGGTCCGATTGGGAGACCGCCGTCACTGTGGGCGAATATCGGGCTCCCTCATTGGCCGAAGAGGGCTTCATCCACGCCAGCGCCGACGAGGCGCAGATGCTGCGGGTCGCGGCGCGGCTGTTCGCCGGCCGGACCGATCTGCTGGCGTTGGACGTGGACACCGAGCGACTGCCCGAAGGATCGCCGTTGGTGTGTGAGCCTTCCCGTTCGGGCGAGATCTACCCGCACGTTTACGGACCCATCAACCTGCATGCGGTGGTCCGCATCCGCGCGTTGGCGCCGGATGAGACGCAACCGAGCGGTTTCGCACTGGGCGGGCAAGGGTGACCGGAGCCCGACATTCGGTACACTGAGGAGCAGCTTGCGTCCGTTCGCCGGGTCATCGCCGGCTTGGCCGGTATGGACGAGGGTGACATCGCGGCCCGGGACGCCGCAGTCCGGGATGGCAGGTGTCCCGAACGCCTGTGGCCGTTGTGGCCCCTGGCCGATCAGGGCGACGAGTTGTGGGAAATACTCGTCGCGGATTCACGAATTACCCGTTTTTCAGTTTACGGCTTGTTCCCGGCCGCCTACCCCCTGGTGTACGGCGACGAAGCGGTCGATGTGGACATTCGCTACGACGGCCGCACACGGGGGCGCGTGGCGATCATCACCGGCGGGCTCCCCGAGCGAGCCGTCGACGTCGTGATCAAGCCGTGCCAGAGCCCCGGCGAGTCCGAAATCGCGCGTATCGCCGGAGACCTCGGATTGGGACCACGGCAGTTGCCGAGCATCGAAGGATTCCTTAGTGAGGAGTTTGTGCCCGGCCCTTTCCTGACGGAGCTCAGCCCCGACGAGGCCGCGCCCGAGCGGATGTACGGCATCGGGAATGAACTGGGAACGGCCGTGTCGCGATTGCACGCCGCCGGCATTTGCTACAACGATGCCACGGTATCCGACCCGGACGGAAGATCACATACCATTCTGGCGTCCGGAGGCGGCATCCGCATCATCGACTTCGGCGTGGCGCTGCTGCTGCGCGACCACCCAGCAAACCTGACCTTCCACGATGTCTACAACGCCGCTCGCACCGACCCCATGTTCCGCCTGTTTCGGCAGATGGCACCGGACGCGGATCCGGAGGCTTTGGGCAGGTTTATCAATGACTATGGCAGACGCCTGGCGCAACAATCGGTTGAGGAGATCCAGTCTCGGGACTGGCGGATTGCGGAGGAAGGAGCCTCCGTCGTCGCTGGTATGTACGGGCCCATGGCTGCCGACGCGTTGCGGGCCGGAATTGCGGCCGGGAAGTCAGCGAACGAGTAGTCAGTGCTGACGGCGCCAAATAGAGCCGTCACGACAGATCAGTGGGCGATTGAGAGACTTGGTTGCTGCCACGCAGGGCCACACGTGCGCCACCCCACAGTCCTGGCCCACCGCTGCCAACGGTCTGATGGAACGCCGGCGCCGTTGCCGGACGGCCCAAATATGAAGATTGATAAGAAATTCACAAAAAAAGGCAAAATCTGGTAATCTAGGCGCGTGCATTTCGTTTACGTAACGTGGTTAAATCGAGCACGGCCGACAGCGAGGCGCGGGGGATGTGAAGTGGGGAAGCCGACGCGCTTCGCGGTCGGCTTTTTGTGTGCACGGCCTGGAGGGATACCGTCTTGGGACCATCAGGGACGAAGAAACTGATCGCGGTCGGAATCTCCGGAGCGGTGGCGCTGTCCCTGTTGTTCGTTGCGGCGTGGATGGTTTTTGCCGGCGGCGCCGCTGAACCGGAGCCGGATGGGGTCCGAATAATCGCACCGGCGGAGACCTCTGAACCCAGTACGGTCGGATCGCCCGGAGCCGCCGCCTCAGCGCTGACGCCATCTCCGACGGTCCTTCCGGAGGAGATCGCCGTGTACATCACCGGTGAGGTGGTCAACCCCGGCGTGTACACAGTAGCGAAAGGCGAACGGCTGGACGCGGCGCTGCGTCTTGCCGGTGGAGCCACTGAAAACGCTGACCTGAGCCGGGTCAACCTGGCTGCTTACGCTACCGACGCGGCTCATTACAACATCCCCACTGCCGGTGAGCCTGTCGGACCTGGTGAACCTTTGCACGATGGGTCGGCGCCGAACGCTGACGAAGTGGGCGTTTCCGAAAGTTGCCAGCCGCCGGTGAACATCAATACGGCGAATGCCGCGTGCCTGGAGACCCTACCCGGCATCGGTGGCGTGCGGGCGGCGTCGATCGTTGCCCACCGGGAGCAGCAAGGGCCTTTCGCCAGCCCCGACGCGATTACCGAAGTCTCGGGCATTGGCGATGGCATATTCCGGCGGATAGCTGAACTGATCACGGTTGACCCGCACTGAGTATGTTCGCCCGGTGACGTCGCGGCCGCGCGTGTGTCCCGTCTGTCTAGCTGGACCACGCGGCAAGGGCACCACGATGCTGATGCGTACCCACTTCGCGCAACCTGTCATTGCGAGCGAAGCGCGGCAATCCCGGCGCTGGAGGGAGCGTCGCTCCGGCAACGAGATCGCCACCTTGCTGCGCTCCTCGCGATGACAAACTGGGTACGCGCGAGCGCTACGGTACCGGCGGGCGATGCGGACATTCCCTGAGCTTGCCGTCGCAGCAGTGATCGCCGGCGTGGGTCTAACGCTCTGGTTCGATACTGCCCTGGGCTCGCCGTGGCCGCTGCTGATGCTGGGGTTGGCTGCGGTTGCGTTGGCCGTCGGCTTGAAAGTGGCCGGGCTTCCCGTCGCGCCGGTGGTTTTAGGCGCTGCGTTGGTGTTGGGAGGCTGGCGTGGCGAGTTGGGCGCCGATACGTCGGCGCCCCTGGTGCCGGAAGGCCCAGCCGCGGTAACGGTAATCGTATCCGACGCGCCAACCGCATCGGGGAGCCGGGTTCGCTTCCGCGGAGAGGTGATCGCTGATCCGGCGCAAGAGCCTGGCAGCGTTCCCGTTGGAACCGGACTGCTGGTGTACGCCCTGCCTCCACCTGATCTTGCGGCGCTACGCGGCCCGCCTCATCTGCGATACGGGGACACTCTTAGCATGTCGGGCAGTTTGGAAAGGCCAGAGCCCATCGGAGACTTCGATTACGCCGCGTGGCTGGAAGCACAGGGGATTGCGGGTGTTTTGTGGGCGCGGGAGGCGGAAACAGTGTCCACAGGTGGCGGCCATTGGGCGACGGCCGCGCTGCACCGGTTGCGGGCAAGCTTGGCATCAGCTTTGCAGCGAGCCATGCCGGTTCCCGAGTCCGGTTTAGCGCAGGCCCTGCTCCTCGGCATCCGAACCGAGCTCCCGGCGGAGGTGAAAGATTCGTTTCGCACCGCCGGCATGTCCCATCTGCTGGCCATATCGGGGCTGCACGTCGGGATTGTGCTGGCCCTGGCGTTGGGCATCGGCTCGGCGACGTTGGGCAATGGAAACCCATTGGCCATCTTTGGCGCGATGGCGACCGTTTGGGTCTATGCGGTCGTGTCCGGGCTGGATCCACCGGTGGTGCGGGCGGCGATCATGGGCAGCCTGGCCCTGGCGCAGGGGCTGACCGGGCGCGGGATGCGCGGGCTGACCGCGCTGGCGCTGGCGGGCGGGGTGATGGTGTGCGCAGACCCCACGCTGCTGACCAGTCTCTCGTTTCAACTCAGTTTCACGGCGATGGCCGGGGTGATTGTCGGTCTGCCTTTGATCACGCTCCTTTCGGGCGCCGTCGCGACGTTTGCCGGCGGCTCGAACGCCTGGGCCTCGAGATGGCTGCAATACGGCCTGACATTGTTGATCGCCTCTGTCGTCATTTCCACTACCACCACGCTGGCCACAGTTCCGCTGATCGCGATGCATTTTGGGGAGATTCCGGTCATGAGCGTGCCGGCGACCATTCTGGCAATGCCCGCCATGCCCATGGCGTTGGTGGCCGCGGCCGCAACGGCCGCGGCGGGTGTTGTAGCCCCGTGGTTGGCGCAGGCGTTGGGCGTTTTGGCCTGGGCTCCGATTGCGTGGATCATTCAGGTGGCGGAGGCGATGCCGCCGGTGATGGCTCCGGCCGGCTGGGTAACGCCGGTGGCAGCATTGGCGTGGTACGCGGGTCTGGGTATAGCGGCTATGCTGATGTCATCGAGGCGGGCGCGCCGGTTCGCTTCCGGTTGGAGACGCGGACCGAGGTGGCGCCCCGGCGGAGTTGTCGGCTTCGTGGCGGGAGTGACGCCGGTTGCCGTCCTGGGCGCCATCCTGCTGTTGGGTCAAATGTCGGCGACGCGGGCGGACGGTATGCTCCACGTTCACGTGCTGGACGTGGGACAGGGTGACGCCATCCTGGTGGTGACCCCACAGGGTCGACAAGCGCTGGTTGACGGCGGACCGGATCCTCGGGTCGCGTTGCTCGCTTTGGGTCAGCGTTTGCCCCCGGGCGACCGCGGCCTGGACGTGGTGGTGGCGACGCATCTGGACAGCGATCACGCCGGCGGCTTGATCGGCGTTCTCGACCGCTACGACGCCGACATGGTCATTCAGGGACCGATATCCTCGGAGTCGGCGTTGTTTCACCAGTGGCAATCGGCGCTCAATCAGCTTGAGCGTCCTGCGGTTCGGGTGCAGGCCGGGCATCGCGTCCAACTGGACTCGGGTGTGGTGATGGAAGTCCTCCATCCACCGGCGGGAAAGATACCGTCGCGCATTGATCCCCACACAAACAACCAGAGCGTCGTTATCCGTCTGACCTATGGGGAGGTTTCTTTTCTGCTGACCGGCGACGTGGAACAGGATGTCGAGCGATACCTGGTTGACACCTTGGGTGAAGGACTTCGTTCCGACGTGCTCAAAGTGGCCCACCACGGCAGCCTCTCTTCGACGTCGCCGTCGTTCCTGAGCGCGGTGAGTCCGGAATCCGCCGTCATTTCCGCCGGAATCGAGAACCGCTACGGACACCCGCATACGGAGGTCACAGATCGACTCAGAACAATGATCGGCGACGAGAGCGTGTTCATCACCGCTCGCGACGGCACGGTAGAATACATCACTGACGGCGCGGGGTTGTGGGTACGGACGCACACAGCCTCACCGCCGTGATCATTCATCGTCAGGGCCTGTGCAAAGTTAATCCGTCATTCCGACGAAAGCCGGAGCGACGGGCTGAAGTTTGCGAAAACTGAAAGGCCCTGGAGTTGCTGCCATGTCGATTTGGGTACGATGCTATAATTTCGTCCATGGAGCCCAGCAGCGTGTCACCCTCATGCGTCGCCCCGGTCGTGGCTATTGACGGCCCGGTGGCGTCCGGAAAAAGCTCGGTGGGGAAAGCCGCGGCGCGGATAGCCGGGTTGCGGTTCCTGGACACGGGAATAATGTACCGTGCTGTAACCTGGCTGGCCCTGCATCGTGGGATCGCTGCCACCGACGCTGGCGCAGTCGCCGAATTGGCCGCGCGTTGCCGGATGGAACCGGCTCAGGACGACGACAACGCTGCAACCATTCTGGTTGATGGTAAGCCGCTGCGCGACGAACTGGTTACCGCAGACGTGGACAGCAACGTGTCGGCGGTTTCGGCGGTGTCGGCCGTCCGGGTCGAACTGGTCAAACAACAAAGGGCCATCGCCGGAGCCGGGGGAATGGTCATGGCCGGCAGGGATATTGGGTCCGTCGTGTTGCCCGAAGCCGACCTGAAGCTCTACATTGATGCTGCTCCAGCGGAGCGCGCGCGGCGACGCCACGCCCAGATCATCCTCGCGGATCCCGAGGTTCCATACGATCAGGTGTTGGCCGACACGTTGCGGCGGGACCGTATGGACATGGAGCGCGCCGACTCCCCGTTGGTGGCGGCCGCCGACGCCGTAGTCATTCGGACGGATGACATGGACTTTGACCAGACCGTGTCCGCTGTAGTGGCGGCCATCCAGTCCGTCGCGAGCAGCGATCAGGCCGCCGAACCGCGCGGGTAATCGCCATGGCTTGGCTTTATCAACCCAGCAGGCGCTTCGGGCAAGCCATTTGGAGCGTCACCGGCCGGCTGACGATCTCCGGCCAGGAAGCCATGCCTCCCTATGGGCCGTTATTGGTCGCCAGCAACCATCTTTCGCTGAACGACGCGGGGACGCTGGTCGTGGCGTTGCCGCGTCAGATCATCTTCCTTGCCAAGAAGGAGTTGTGGGAAAAGCCCATCGGCCGGTTTTACTGCAACGCGGTGGGGGCGGTGCCGTTGGACCGGCAGCGGGGAGGTGGTGGAGCCCTTCGCTATGCGTTGGGAGCGCTACAGGAGGACAAGGCCATTCTCATGTTCCCCGAGGGAAGCATCAGTCCCACGGGTCAGTTGCAACGGGCCAAGACCGGTCTGGCCTGGCTGGCGTTGAAGACGCAGGCTCCCATCTTGCCGGTGGGCATTGCCGGCTCCGAAAAGTTTGCGTCCTGGCACATGCCGGTGCCCCTGGCGAGCTGGCAGGTAAACATTGGGACCCCGTTCACGCCGCCTCAGATCGAAGGGCCGATTACCGACGCGCTGCTGCACTCGGTGACGGATATGGTGATGGAACGGATAGCCGCGCTGGTCCCGGAATCGTACCGCGGCGTTTACGCCGACAGACTCCGGCCACGGACGGTCGAAATCCCGCCAAACCGCTAGCGCAGTGGTTGGAAGCGTGCGACTAGCGGCGTTGAATCATCGCAGCGTCGCGCTCTCGCGGATGGTTGTAGTCCAGCGACTCTTCGTCGAGGATACGTTCCAGTTCCGCGGCCCGCATGTTGATGGTATCCATGATCGCGGGGGGAATACCGGCATGCTCGTTCACGTAATTGGTCAGGAGCTCCAGTTCGTCAAACCCCTGGAAACAGTCCACTACGCCGCGCAATGAAGACGAGAAGAACTGCGTGTCGTGGCCCACTCCGCGACCCACGGAGAAGTGGTAGACATACTTGAGGTTGTCTTTCAGGAACTTCACCACCGGGAAGAAATCGCTGCCGCCGGAAACCAGGACCGCCGCGTCGAAACTTTCCATCTTCGAGATCATGTCCACGGCGATGCCGATATCGACTCCCTTCTCGCCCACCTGGGTGCCCTGGAAGTTTATGTTGCCGTCGTAATCGTATTCCAGGCGGTACGGCCGGAACGGCTGGACCACGTATTGCCCAACGTACCTGAATTCGAGGAAATTGGTGTTTTGCTGGATCTCTTCGAACACCGATTTGCGCAGTTGGTGGAAGCGGCGGAATTCGTGCTCGTACC
Source organism: Chloroflexota bacterium (assembly GCA_028873965.1). GTDB lineage: Bacteria > Chloroflexota > Dehalococcoidia > Lucifugimonadales > UBA3495 > Bin87. Next base: position 167,652 of record JAPPMU010000042.1, on the reverse strand, counting down.
AGTCCTGCGCCTTCTGGATGACCAGGTCAGTGGTGAGCTCGGGTATCCGCATGCCGTAGTCGTCGACGATGCGTTGGGCGCGCCACAGGTTGGGGGACCACGGCGTGATGTTTTCCGCGTAGTACCAGTAAACCCTGGCCAGTTGATGCTGCCATCCGGTTACGTAATCGAACTTCGCCAGAGCATCCTGGAAAAACTCCTGCCACCGGAAGTGCTTCTCATCCAGACGGTATTCCGGATTGTTGGGATGTGGTGGATCAGATCGGAAATGGAAGTCCCTGAGGTTGTGCCGGAAGTTCTGCCCATCTACAAAAATAACGGTCTTCAAAGCCATTTCGGTACTCCTCGTCATCACAAGGCTAGATATAAACTGTGGAACTGACGGCCTATGGCCAATGAAATGTATGCGAAGTCAATGATGATCAAACCGCGTGAGAAGCGTGTTCGTTGGCCCCTAATTGAGCGCGCCGACCTGTTCAGTCGGCCGGCGCGGTGATGTCGATCTCGTATCGGTCCAGCAATTCGTCCAGTTGTTCCGCCGTGCGATTGTCGGGCGGAACCAGTGGCAAACGGGGGTCGCCAACGTCAAAGCCGACGCGGTTCAGCCCGTATTTGACCGGGATCGGATTGGAGACGATGAACAGTCCTTTGAACATGTCCAGCAGGCGCAGGTGCTCGGCGCCGGCCGCTTCCACGTCGCCTTCCAGGACCAACCCCATCATCTGCTTGATTTGGGCGCCCACCAGGTGAGCGGCTACGCTGACCACGCCGTACCCACCCATGGACATGATCGGGAAGGTTTCGTCGTCGTTGCCGGACCACACGCGGAAGTCGTCGGGAGTGTCGCGAATTACTTTGGCGATCTGAACCGGATCGCTGCTGGCTTCCTTGATCCCGATGATGTTCTCGATCTGGGAAAGCCGTACCGTGGTGTCGTTGGTCATGTTCAGACTGGTTCGGCTGGGAACGTTGTACAACATGCCGGGGAGGTTCGTACACTCCGCCAATGCGCGGAAATGCTGAAACAGTCCTTCCTGGGGGGGCTTGTTGTACGCTGGTACGGTCAGCAGAAGAGCATCGGCGCCAACTTGTTCCGCTTCGCGGCTGAGCTCAATGGAAGCGGCGGTGTTGTTGTCGCTGGTACCGGCAATCACCGCGCCCCGAGAGCCGATGGCGTCCTTAACTTCGCCATAGAGGCGAGCCTTTTCCTCCATGGACAACGCCGGACCCTCTCCGGTGGTGCCCGTAATCACCAGTCCGTCTGAACCGGAGTCCAGCAGTGCCAAGGCGAGCCGCTTGGCTTGTTCGTAGTCAACCTGCCCGTCAGCGTCAAACGGCGTTACCATAGCGGTAATCAGCCGGCCAATTTCAGTCGGCATAACTGGTCCCTCCTCCGTTGCTATTGCTAGGCAGTTTGCATCATGCCCTATCATGTCTGATGGCAAGCGGTTTGGATATTTTGCGCATTATACACACCTAGTGTGCTATGTCAAATGTTCTCTATACCTCATGCAGGGCAATCGCATATGAAATTACAACGGCGTCACTCCGGCGAAAACCGGAGTCCAGAGCCTGTTATTGGCTTGATATTCGCAAGGAAACAGCAGACTGCGGTCACTGGATACCGGCTTTCGCCGGTATGACGGTACTAAAACCGTTCATATGCGATAGCCCTGATACCTCATGCAGGGCAATCGCATATGAAATTACAACGGCGTCACTCCGGCGAAAACCGGAGTCCAGAGCCTGTTATTGGCTTGATATTCGCAAGGAAACAGCAGACTGCGGTCACTGGATACCGGCTTTCGCCGGTATGACGGTACTAAAACCGTTCATATGCGATAGCCCTGATACCTCATGCGTACCCTCTTTCGTAACTCGCCAGCAGCAAGATTTACGGGATTTTATGATTGGTCAGGATTGGGAGATATCCATCATAAAACGGTCCTAATCCTGATGATCCCCAAATCTTGAAAACCTGATTCTGACGTTCCCCCGCCGTAAATCGGGTGCGCGTGAGTTCTCTATACACTTGAACGCGCGTTAGTTTTTCTTGCCGTGAATTACTCCGCGAGCGACGGCTTCCTCGGCAATCTGCAAGGCGTTGAGGGCCGCTCCCTTGACCAGATTATCGGTGACCACCCACATGGCCAGACCGTTGGGGTGCGAGGCGTCTTGCCGGATCCTTCCCACGAACACGTCATCCGATCCGGCGGCGTCGATGGGCATGGGATAGAGAGACGCGCCCGGATCGTCGAGCACCGTCACGCCGGGCATCACGCTCAGCATCTCCCGAGCTTCGCCTGGAGACACCGGGGCGTCAAACTCCAGGTGTGCGGCCACGCAATGGGACACGAACACGGGCACGCGCACGCAGGTTGCTGAAACCGCAATATCCGGCGCGTGCAGGATTTTGCGGCTCTCGTCGATCATCTTCTGTTCTTCTCGGGTGTATCCCGATTCGTTGAAACTGTCGATTTGGGGAATCACGTTGAAGGCGATCTGCTTGGGCTGAGCGTCCGGCTCGGCGGGACCTCCGTGCATGACGGTGCGGGTTTGGTCTCGCAGCTCGTTCATGGCCGCGCCGCCGGCGCCGGAAACCGACTGGTAGGTATCGGCCACGATGCGACGTATGGGGCTGGCCTGCCGCAGCGGGTGCGCCACCATAACCAGCGGGGTGGTTGAGCAGTTGGGGATGGACACGATGCCATCGTGCCAGTCCAGGTCTTCGCCGTTAACTTCCGGAACCACCAGGGGCACCGCCGGGTCCATGCGAAAAGCGCTGGAGTCGTCGATCACCAACGCCCCCGCGTTTGCCGCCACCGGTCCGAAGCGGCGCGAGTCCTCGGTGCGCGCCGAAATGAACGCGATGTCAACGTCGGTGAAGCTGTCATCGGTGGTTTCTTCCACCGTGAATGTTTTGCCGTTTACCTCCAGCTTGCGACCCGCCGAACGCTTGGATGCCAGGAGCTTCAGGTTATCGTGTTTCGGATAACGCGCTTCGATCAGGCGCAGGGTTTCCTGCCCCACTGCGCCGGTGGCTCCTACGATGGCCAGTTTCATGCCCTGAAGGTCCATGTTGCTCCTGCCTTGGTTGAAGATTGAATTTGCGGAATGGCGCGGCGGAGACACCCACTCCTGCATATCACTTAATCAGGGTACAACCGGCTGCCCTTTCCGTCCATAAAAGCGTAGGCGCGCGGAGGACTAAAGTCCCAGCACGGCTTCCAGTCCCACAGTCAGACCGGGCCGGCGCACGACCTCCCGAACGCAGCGGAGCACGCCCGGCATGTAGCAGTCTCGGCCCAGCGTGTCGTGTCGGATGCTCAGGGTCTGGCCGGCGGCGCCGAAAATCACCTCGTGGTGGGCGCTGCGACCCGGCAGCCTCAGGCTGTGGATGCCCACCCCGCCCACGTCGCCGCCGCGAGTCTCCGGCAGGTGATGGACGGTGGTCTCGTTGCGCTGGAAGTCGCTGCCCCGCGCATCTCGGGCGCCCCGGGCGATGGCCAGGGAAAACCCGGAGGGGGCATCGATCTTCATCTCATGGTGGGCTTCAACCACGTCCACGTAGTCGAAGAATGCGGCCGCCTGTTCCGCCAGTTTCTTCAGTACGACCGCGCCCAGGGCAAAGTTCGGGGCAACGATCACGCCGATGCCGTGTTCGCGGCTCATCGTGTCCAGCGTTTGCAGTTGGTCGGCGTTGAGACCGCTGGCGCCCAGCACCATGTGGATGCCCCGGCTGGCGGCCAGAGGCGCCGCCTCCATGCAGGCTTCGGCGTGAGTGAACTCGACCATCACCTGCGGTTGCGTGGCGTCCAGCATGGAGGCAAGGTCGGTGGACAGCGGAACCTCGCCGGCGGGGGTGGGCAGCACGTCGCCCCTGGGGGTGTGGCAGGTGGCGCCCACCAGCGTCACATCGTCCGCCGCCGCTACCGCACGCACGGTTTCAGCCCCCATCCTGCCCGTGGCGCCGTGCACCACCACTGAAATCATGCCGTTGTCGGTTTGAACCGTCATAGTTCTACCTCGCCGTTCATTGGAGAAGTCTGGTCAGTGATTACGTCGCGAATCTTTCGGGTTATCGGTGCAGGTGGTAAAGGTCGGGAATGATGTTCTGCCTGGGTGGCGTTGACATTCAGGAATCACCCGTCGTTCCTGCGAAAGCAGGAACCCAGAAGTCGTTGCCAAAGGAAAGTTGGCCGGATTGCACGCTCGCTAGATTCCCGCTTTCGCGGGAATGACGGGAAATGCCAGCACTACCTAGCCTCCGGCGCTCATGGCGCAGTCGTACCGCTCCAGGCACGATTTGACTACGAGGTCGATATCTTCGGCCAGCAGGTATCTGTCCTCCGCCAACTTGGCTGCCGCGTCCCTGACCATGGATGCGTACTCCTCCCGGCTGGCATACCGCGATTCGAGGGATGGGCGGGGATCAGAATCGGCGTCGCGTTGGGCGTCGGTGGCCGGGAACCAATGGGTGGAGCCCTGCATGGATATCAGCTGCTCGGGCGCTCCGGTGTCCGGGTGGCGCAGGTTCCAGCCGGTGTGAGTGCCCACGGGAACCGTGAGGTCCGGCAACCGAACCCCGGCGGCGTCGTTTCCGTCGGCGTCTGCGGCTGGAACCAGGTGGGGGTACTCCCGGCCTTCCTTCACCGGGTAGGACGCAATGCCGTGCTTGGCGTAGGGCCCCACGTCGATTTCGCGAATGCGCCACAGGCGCTCGGGATCCGGAAGGCTGCGGTGGGGAACCGTTACAGAATTGGCCAGATAATCCGCCCCGGTTGTCGCTGTGCGGTCATTCAGCCTCGGGTGCAGGCTCGGCGGTGGCTCGATCCCCTGGGAAACCCAGCGGTCCAGGTTGAACAGCGCCGCCCGGAGCAGGGGAATATAGTCCACCGCGTTGTAGGGATGCATGCCGGTGGAACCGTCCGGTCCCTGGCCCACCATCAGCTCAGGCGAGCCCGGCAGATGCTGAGTACCGGCGAACAGGTACCGTCGCGTCTCCGACGCCGGTTCCAGGTCCTGGACCCCGGCGCTGTCGATGTGGGTAAGGGCAGCGTCACCGCGCCAGTATTCTGCGGCGGAGTCGGTAAAGATAATCTTCGGCACGGCGTCGAGCTCGCGCAGTCGCCCAAGCAGGCCGTCGGTTTGCTCGGTGATCGGATCGGTGAGGGTGTTGTCCGCGAAGGGGAACTGGTGCCCGAAACCCGGGTTGGACTGGCAGGAAGGTTGGGCGAAACGGTGGTTGAACTCGCCCATGCGTCCACCGGCCACGTGCGGCAGCAAGCCGTCAAACACCGGTCGGCCCTCCTGGTCCAGGTTCAGGCCCAGGTAGAGCAGGTGACGCAGCAGACGGCCGCACTGCGAAACGCCGTGTCCGTAAACCCGCTCGTACCCGTTGTGCGCCGCGTTGCCGTCGGAGGAGTTGCGCAACCAACCGGCGGCCTCTCGGATGGCGAGCATTCCGCACCCGACCACCACCGGGTTCGCGGCGGCGTAAATGACGTAGTAGATCTTGCCCGGTTGGAAGCCGGACTCCAGGCTGACGTGCTCGGCATCTGGGAAGTGCCACTGGGAGCGTGGGATCACGGTGTCGGGACCGTCCTCCCAGTCCCGCACCAGCAGCGTGGCGTCGGGGTCGCGCAGGTCGGCCACCGGGTACGGCTGGTGCTCGCGGTTGGCCAGCAGGCGGGTGCGTTCCTCAACGTTGGGCCGCATCTCCACGCAGGCTTGGCCGGTCACCGGCTGGCCGTCGATGCCGATGCCCGGAGCGTCCAGGCCGAGCAGAGCGTTGCTGCGGTACACGTCCCACTGCCAACCGATGGACAACACGGAGTACCCGTGGCGGAGCAGGAACCCGTCGCCTTCCGGGATAGCGTCGGAATCTATGGGAGGCGTCGGCCCGCGATTGAAGAATGCGACGGTACGGCGGCGGCCGCGGTTGACCACCTCGAGGATCACGCGACCGTTGCCTTTGGATGGATCGCGTGGCGCTACCAAAGTGAAGTCAGACTCGAACCGGACGCATCCCTCCTCGTCCACCGGAGCGTATTCCAGGTCAACGATGGCCGAATTGGCCGGATTGCCCGGGTCAACCGCAAATCCGAGCACGCCGTCGATACGCTCGTAATCGCCGGTTGCGCCGAACGGGGCGCCATCGGCGTAAGGACGGCGGCTTTTGATGTCAACAGAGACGACGGGCATGGCGATCCTCCAGGATTCGGTTCGGTTGATGGGATGTTAGCAACGCGTCTGTGCAGGGTCAAACCTGCGCCGAGGTTCACGGGTTGGCGTTAGTGCAAGCCCTCCCGACTGGGCTGGTGAACTATCCGTTGCTAACCCATTGCTACCCAAGCCTATTGTCTGTCTTCTGTATAACCCAAACACCTTGCATAACCTATATGTTAATCATGTGTGTTTCAACGATTAAGGCTGATATAATCCCGCAATGGTAGATGGACCAGAAATGCGACGCCGTCGACGGCGCGACGAGGAAGTCGATCCTGCCAGCGATGGAACGGCGGATGCCCAACGCCGGGAACGTCAATCCGGCTTGCGCCGAGTCCTGCGAGACCGGTTCCCGGATCGCAACCGGGACAACCTCCTGCCCGTGCTGCACCTCCTGCAACACGAAAACGGCTACCTGCCGGAGTGGGCATTGCAGGTTGTGGGCTGGCATCTGCGAGTGCCGGCCTCCGAGGTTTATGGAGCGGCCACCTCCTACTCTGAGTTGCATCTCGACCCTCCAAAGCGACGCAGCGTTGTTGTATGCACGGGTCTGGCCTGCTGGCAGTCGGGAAGCGAAGAGCTCCTGAGCGCGGCGGTGCAACGCCCGGATCCGGAAGACACCGCCAGTGTGACCACCACCGCCTGCGCCTTCATGTGCGGGTTGGCTCCGGCCGTTCGAGTCGACGGAAGCTGGCGCGGCCGCGTGGACGCGGCGCGGCTGGCCTCCCTTATTGAGAACGTGGACGTATGACCGTCCCAGATTGCCGGCCCGCCTGGCAAGCGATGCGCGATGCCGCGTTGGGGCGTCGCACGGAACCGGCGGGAGTGACCCGTGTGGTCGTGCAATGGGGCCACTGCAGCCAGGCGGTTGGCGCCGGCGATGTTTACCGACGGTTGGCCCAACTGTTTCAGAGCCGCGACGACGTGGTTGTGGCGGCGGCCGGCTGCGACGGGGCATGCTTCGCGGCGACGCAGGTGGTCGTGGAACTGCCCGATGGTACGGCGAGATTTTTCGACCGCGTGACGGACGACGGGCACCTCTCGGAAATCGTCGCGGCGGCAGATGGGGGCGCGTGGGAACGGGCGCGTCCGCAAGGCGAGTTGGAGGCGTTTTTCGTGGCCCAGCACGTCGCCCTGATGGAGGGCATCGGCAGCGTCGATCCGATCTCACTGGATGAGTACGTGGCCGGTTCGGGTTATCTGGGTCTGGCCGACGCTCTTTCCATAGGCCCCGATGCAGTCATACGGCTGGTTCTGGACGCCGGACTATTGGGTCGCGGCGGAGCTTATTTTCCGGCGGCGCGGAAGTGGCAGGCCGCGCGCCGGGTCGACGCGGAGCGGCGCCACCTGGTGGTCAACGCGGAAGAGGGCGAGCCGGGCGTCTTCAAAGACCGGCACCTGATGGAAGGCCAGCCTCACCGCATCATCGAAGGCGCGCTCATCGCCGCCTACGCCGCCGGCGCCGGCAACGTGGTGATCTACATCAACGCCGAGGCGGACCTTTCCGCGGATCGAATGACAGCGGCCCTCACGGTGGCCGAGGCGGCCGGCTTCGTCGGCGACGACGTGCTGGGCAGTGGCTTTGCCTGCTCGGTCACCATCCGGCGAGGCGCCGGAGGCTACGTGTGTGGCGAGGAAACCACGCTGCTCAACACGGTGGAGGGTCGCCGGCGGGAACCGCGCCTGCGTCCGCCGTTCCCGACCGACGCGGGGCTTTACGGCGAGCCGACGGTCATCAACAACGCGGAAACCCTGGCCAACCTGCCCGCGATTTTGCGTGGCGGCGTGCGCCGGTTCGCGTCGATTGGACTGAACGAAGCGAGGGGTACCCGGCTGGTATCTCTGAGCGGAGCAGTGCGGCGTCCCGGTCTGGCTGAGGTGCCCATGGGCACAACGGTTAGGCAGGTGATTGATCTCGTGGGCGGAGGTGTGCCCGAGGGGCGGGCCATAGGGTTCGCTGCGGTGGGCGGCCCATCCAGCGGCCTGCTGCCGTCCGGCGAGTTGGACGTGCCGCTGCGTCCCGGAATGCTGCACGCCAGCGGAGTGGTCATGGGAGCCGGCGGCATCACCGTCTTCGACGACCGGGCGTCCCCGATACAGGTGGCGGCACGCCTGGGCCAATACAATGCTGCTGAGTCCTGCGGCAAGTGCACCCCCTGCCGCGAGGGCACTCCCCGGATCGCGGAGGCTTTGGGGCGACTGGCCGCCGGCGAGCCCAGGGACTCGGATCTGAGGGACCTGCGAGACCTGGCTGAAATAGTCGGCGCCGCTTCCCTGTGCGGCCTGGGGCAGATGGCGGGCAATCCGGTGACCAGCCTGCTGCACTTCTACGGGGATACCCTGGGGATAACGCCCAACGAATAGTGGGTGAACATTGCTGATCTGTGAGAACGCAGTCTGCGGCGAGTCCCCCACCCACCGGATCACGGCCCACGGAGTAACTGTTCAGTGTTGATGGGTTTCCTGGTGGATTACACGTCGTTCCTGCGAAAGCAGGAACCCAGAAATCCCTGCCACTGGCAAACGTGAGCACAGCAAGGATTTACTGGATACCGGCTTTCGCCGGTATGACGGTTTTGGGGTGGGCTGGTCACATCAAATCTGAACAGTTACCCCACGGAGTCGCCGTTTGCCTGAAACTGGTGTCCGTCTTTATCCTGTAGCGGGTCCACTCATTGACGGGTCAGTGTTTGGCATGGCAAACGACATACTGGTGATCGAGGACGATCCGGGCATCGCGCGGATTGTTCGGCTATACCTCGAGCGGGACGGCCACACTGTAACCACCGCGGGCGACGGCGTGTCCGGCCTCAACGCGGCCCGCGCTGACAACCCCGACCTGATTATTCTCGACCTGATGCTGCCCCGGCTGGACGGCATGAGTGTCTGCCGGGCACTGCGTGAGGAATCTGACGTGCCCATCATCATGGCCACCGCTCGCGTCGACGAGGACGACCGCCTGGCCGGCCTGGATCTGGGAGCCGACGATTACATCGTAAAGCCCTTCAGTCCGCGAGAGCTGGCGGCCCGCGTCCGCGCAGTGCTGCGTCGCGCCGCGCGTCAATCTTCGGCCGAGCAATCCTTGGTCGAATACGATGGCATCACCATCGATTTCAGGACACAAACGGTGGTTCGAGGAGACGACAAGCCGTCGCTCACTCCCACCGAGTTCCGGCTGCTCGCCATGCTGGCGTCCCAACCGGGTCGGCCGTTTTCCCGGGACCAGATCATCGAGGGCGTCTTCGGCTACGACTTCGACGGCTACGATCGGACGGTTGACGTGCACATCGCCAACTTGCGGCGCAAGATCGAGCCCGACGTGCGGAAACCCCGGTACGTGCAGACCGTTCACGGCGTCGGCTACCGGTTCGGCAATGCCTAGGTGGCGCTTCGGCCTCCGGTGGCGTCTGGCGCTGGGGTTCGCTCTAATCCTGGCGTTGGCCCTGGGCTCGGTGGGCCTGCTCACCGGCTTCGCCGCGCAGCGGGAAGTGTCCAGAGTGCAGGTGGAGCAGGATCGCGTGCGGGCCAGCCGTATCGTGGTGGCCCTGGCCGAATTCTACGAGACCAACGGAGGATGGGATGGTGTAGAGCGATTCGTCAACCGGATCAGTTTCCAGACGGAGCGGGAAATCATCGTGTTGGACACGGAAGGTCGGGTAGTCGCCGACAGCGGCTTCCACAACGGCCCTCGCCGGGGTCGTGACGGCCACAACCGGGTATTCTCCGACCATGACGACGATCCGGATTATGCCGTGCCTCCGCAGTATTTCGCTCCCATAGTAGCCGATGGAACCCAGATCGGCCTGGTGGCGATGGCGGTGCGCGGTCGCGGGGGCTTCGTGCATCCCCCGCATTTGGGTTCAAATGGAGAACGGCCGGCCGACGTTGAACCTCCCCTGTCGCGGCTGGTGGACGCCGTGGGACGGGCGCTGAAAATCGCGGGCGCAGTGGCCGGCGTGGCTGGCATCCTGCTGGTGATTTTCATGTCGAGACGAATGCTGGCGTCCATCGGCAGCCTGACGACTGCGGCCCGGGCGCTCGGGAGCGGCGATCTGTCCAGCCGCGCATCGGTGCGGGGCAGTGATGAAATAGCCGAATTGGGCCGGACGTTCAACTCAATGGCTGATGCCCTGGAGGAATCGGAACGGCAGCGTCAATCACTGGTGTCCGACGTGGCCCACGAATTGCGTACGCCGTTGTCCAACATCCAGGGTCACATCGAGGCGATGCAGGACGGTCTCCTGGAACCCGATGCCGATAACCTGGAAACCGTGCATCTCCAGGCCCTTCACCTGAACCGCCTGGTCGATGACCTGCGGCTGCTGGCCCAATCGGAAGCTCAGGAGTTGCGGCTGGATTTGAGTCCGGCGTCCGTTGGTGAAATCGTCCAACGGGTGACAACCTCGTTCCGGGCCAGATCGGAAGCCGAGGAGGTGGGGTTGGAAGCGGCAATCGAGGAAGCACTGCCAACCGTGGCGGTTGACCGCGTACGCATCGAGCAGGTGCTGGCCAACCTGGTTGACAACGCGATCCGGCACACCCCGCCCGGAGGCCGGGTGGTGGTAGCCGCCAGCCGGGTTGCCGGCTCGATCAGGGTGGAGGTCACGGACACCGGGCCGGGGATACGGTCGGAAGCGCTGCCGCGCGTGTTTGACCGTCTTTATCGGGTGGATGAGTCCCGTGATCGTGAAACCGGCGGGTCCGGCCTGGGCCTGACCATCGCCCGCCAGTTGGTGGAGGCCCACGGCGGGAAAATCTGGGCGGAGAGCGAAGAGGGATCGGGCAGCCGTTTCGGGTTCGATCTGCCCGTCTCCGAACATTAACAATTTCTAAATGTTTGGACACTATCCTGCATATATCAAACGCCGCAGTGAACCGATCAAACCACAACCGCAGGCGGCGCAGGAGGCAAAAATGTTCAACCGAATTCGCAATATCCGAAAGCGCTGGTTTCTCGTCGCGGCGTCAGTGGCGCTGCTGGCCGTCGGGTTGGTCGGCGGCACCGTGTTCGCCGCTGGCGCGCCGTCCCACGCAATCGGCAACGGACTGCACCAGGGTTACGATCACGAAGATCGCTGGGGCAGCAAGGGCAATGGCGGCGCGATCATGGCCAGGGTTGCCGAAATACTGGGCATTGAGCAGGACACGCTGGAATCGGCTTTCGCCACCGCACTGGATGAGCAGGCCAACACCAAGTTCGAGGAACGCATGGCGGCCTTGGTTTCGGATGAGACCCTGACGCAAGAGCAGGCGGACGCGGCCAACACGTGGTTCGACGAACGGCCCGCCAACTCCGGGGCCATTGCGCTGCGTCTCGCCGGCACTTCCGATTCCGACAAGGTGGATAGTTTCCTTGCAAAGCTGGTGGAAAACGAGAAGTTGACGCAGGATGAGTCCGACGCCCTGAGCGACTGGCACGACGACCGACCGGACTCCCTCCCCGAGGTTACCCGAAAGCACGGTCGCCGCGGTCACGGGGACGCCGACGGTGACGGCGATAGTGATACTCGCTGGGGCCGGCACGGCCACCGCGGTTAGAACACACACTGCCAGCCACCCTCTGCGATGCCGGGGGCAGTCCGAAAGGGCTGCCCCCTTGTGGTAAATTACTGCCACCGCATTATTCCAACGACATTGCCTGGGAGGTCGCCGCTCTATGCTTGATTACAAACCCAACATCGTCCTCTCCGATCCCGAGGAAAACTACCGCGTCGTCGGCACGCGCCCGGTACGTCACGATGGCCCGGACAAGGTCATGGGCCGGGCCCGCTACGCCGCAGACATCCACCTGCCGGGCATGTTGCACGGCAAGATCCTGCGCAGCCCTCACGCCCACGCGCGCATCCGCGGCATCGATGCCAGCAAAGCGCTCGCCCTGCCCGGCGTCCACGCTGTGGTGACTTCCGCCGATTTCCCCGAAGTGTCCGCCGAGATCAAGGACCAGGAGGAAGGGGCCGCGGTCAACTACGGTTTCTACAGCCGCAACGTAATGGCGAGGGAGAAGGCTTTGTATCTGGGCCACGCCGTTGCCGCCATTGCCGCCGACTCGCCGCACCTGGCCGAGGAGGCTTTGGCGCTGATCGAGGTGGATTGGGAGGTGCTGCCCGCCGTGCTCACGGCCGAGGAAGCCATGGCCGAAGGCGCGCCGGCAGTCCACGAGCGGCTGGCGACCCTGTCCAACCCGGCGCAACGCTCGGGCGGCTGGGCTGAGGAGGGGGCCGGCGGGTCCAACGTGTCCAACCACTTCCAGTTCGCGTCCGGCGACCTGGAGGCCGGTTTCGCCGAAGCCGACGCCATCGTGGAGCGCGAGTACCACACCCGCCAGGTCCACCAGGGTTACATCGAGCCCCACTCGGCCACCGCCCGCTGGAACACCGACGACACCGTTACCATTTGGGCCAGCAGCCAGGGGCACTTCGCCCTGCGCGACCACACCAGCCGCATCCTCGGCGTGTCCGTGGGGCAGGTCAACGTCGTTCCCATGGAGATCGGCGGCGGATTCGGAGGCAAGGGCCAGGGTGGCTGCTACCTGGAGCCCGTGGTTGGGGCCTTGGCGCGCAAGACCGGCCGCCCGGTCAAGATCGCCATGACCCGCACCGAGGTGTTCACCAGCACCGGCCCCACTTCCGGCAGCCACATCAAGGTCAAGGTAGGCGGCACCCGCGACGGACGTTTCACCGCAGCCCAGGCGACGCTGGTCTATGAAGCCGGCGCTTTCCCCGGTTCGCCGGTGCCCAGCGGCTGCCGAACCATGTTCGCGCCCTACGAGATCGCCAACGGTTTCGTCGAGGGCTACGACGTGGTGACCAATGTGCCCAAGGCTGCGGCATATCGTGCGCCCGGTTCGCCGGCCGCCTCCTTCGCCGCGGAGCAGGCCATCGATGAGCTGTGCGAACAGCTGGGCGTGGACCCCGTGGAATTCCGGCTCAACAACGCGTCAAAGGAGGGCAGCCGGCAGATTGGAGGTCCCGCCTTCCGGCGCATCGGCATGGTGGAGATCCTGCAGGCCACCCAGGAGCATCCGCATCTGGCGTCGCCGGTACCGGAACCGTCGGCTCCGGGGCGGGTCACGGGCCGGGGCATCGCCGCCGGCGCGTGGTTCAACGGCACCGGCCCGGCCACTGCCGTCGCCAGCGTCATGCCCGATGGCACGGTGAGCCTCATCGAAGGTTCGCCGGACATCGGCGGCTCTCGCGCGGCCATGGCCATGCACGTGGCCGAGGTCCTGGGGCTGTCGGCCGAGCGCATCAAGCCGTCCATCGTGGACACCGACAGCATTGGGTACAGCAGCGGCGCCGGTGGCAGCGGCGTCACTTTCAAGATGGGCACTGCCGTTTACCAGGCCGGCGAGGAGGTGCGCCGCCAGATGATTGAGCGCGCCGCCCGCATCTGGGACGTGCCGGTGGAGGATGTGGAGTACCAGGAAGATGGAACCCTGGCTCACAAGTCAGACGACGCCCTGCGCATGACCTTCGACCAGCTGGCCCGTCGCCTCAACGGCACCGGCGGCCCCATCGTTGGACACGGCGCGGCCAACCCGGCCGGCGTGGGCAACGCCTTTGCCATCAACGTCGCCGACGTTGAGGTCGATCCCGACACCGGCAAGGTGGAATTGCTGCGCTTCACCGCCATCCAGGACTGCGGCAAGGCAATCCATCCCAGCTACGTGGAGGGCCAGATCCAGGGAGGAGCCGTGCAGGGCATCGGCTGGGCGCTGAACGAAGAGTATTGCTTCGACGACAACGGGCAGATGCTCAACTCGTCCTTCCTGGACTACCGCATGCCGACCGCGCTGGACCTGCCCATGATCGACACCGTGATCGTGGAAGTACCCAACCCGGGCCACCCGCTCGGCGTCCGCGGCGTCGGAGAGGTCTCGCTGGTTCCCCCCATGGCCGCCATCGGCAACGCCATTGCCCGTGCCACCGGCGCCAGGCTGGAAAGCCTGCCCATGAACCCGGGCGCCGTTCTCGAAGCCCTGTGGGAGCAGAACGGCGGGTAGTCGTAGCAAGCACATCGTTCCGGCGAAGCGATATAGGTTACCGGCTTGCGCGAGCAATAAGTCCTGTGCGATCAACCAGCCAGGGCTTGTGCAAAGTCATTGTCAGAAGCAGGATTTGCCGGATTTTGAGATTTTCAGGATGTTTATAAATCCCGAAAATCCTCTAATCATGATAATCCTGATTCTGACAGTTACCGCCGGGATCAGACTTTGCGCCGGCCCCGTCAACTGGCTTGTGTTGTGCATATCATCGCAAAAAGGACGCTCAGGGAGTTTTGGAGGGCTCACTTTAGCAATGACCAGCGTAAAGCCTATCCAGAATGAGGCGGACTATGACGCGGCGCTGGCGCGGGTGACCGAGCTTATGGATGACCTGTCAGGGCCGGACGGACAAATAAGCGACGAGAACCACCCCAGTCGCATCGAACTTGACCTACTGGTGGCCCGCATCGAGGCGTATGAACGTGAACGCCATCCCGTTGAACCGCCCGGTCAAGTTGCCGCCGTCAAGTCCTGAACGACCTGCCGCACCCAGTGCCGTGCCATTCCATCGTCAATGTGGTGGGCCAGCGCGCTGAAGTTTCTGGCGCGGTCCTTGAAGCCCTGTGGGATCAGAACGGCGGGTAGTTGCCGGACATCCGAGAAAACCAGTTAGGGGCGAATAACCATTCGCCCCTACTGTTTTGCGATTGCGGTGCGGATAGCGCTCACGGCTTGAGCCGCACCAGGAAGCTGGCCTCCCCCAGCGGCATGCCGTCGAAGGCGATGGCGGCCACGTGCCGGCCCAGGCGCGTGACCGGGATTCGGAAGGGCTTGATCCAGCGCTGGAAGAAAATGCCTTCCTCCCAGGTTACTTCCTGCGGCGGCGGGCTGGACAGGCTTGCACCCGGGGCGCGGATCGTCACCTCCAGCGTGTGCGATCCTGCGGCGGCGCCGGCGATGCAGAACGCCAGCTGCGCGTCCACCTCGGCCAGCACTCGCGGCCCGTCCCCGCTGGGAGGCTCGTCCGGCATGGGGATGTCCACCAGGTCGATAACGCCCTTGAAACTCAGGTCGTCCCCGTCTCCCTCCTCGGTCTCACGGCAGAACAGGGCATATTTCAGGTACACTCCGCCTCGTTCGGTAGTCAATAGCGGCTCCGTTCGGGCCCTCTCGGGGCTGGTAATATGTGCGCACGATTTTAGCACCGGGCACAGACCACGGCAAAAACGCCTTCAGAAAATCAGGAGGTGCGAAATGACACTGTCAGCAGAGAAATTCAGCCAGGGAATGACCACGGAACAGTACATCGACATCATCAAGGTCAACAAGGACCCGTTCTGCCAGATCCACGCCGGCGTTTCCATCCCCGAGAACGTGCTCGATTACTTCAACGGGTTGGAGCAGCCGGTGAACCTGGCCGTTTTCACCTCGGACTGGTGCGGCGACGCCATGTCCACCACTCCGGCCATCCTGCGCCTGGCTGACGCCAGCGACAACATTCGCCTCAGTGTGTTCAATCGGGACGATGAGCTGGAATTGACCAACAGCTTCCTGCCGGAACATCGCGCCGGAACGGTGCCTGTTTTCGTGGTGTTCGACGGGGAGATGGGCGAGATCGCGCGGTTCATCGAGACGGCCCGCTCGCTGGTTCCCTCCATCGACGCCATGGACGAGATGATCGCCCAGGCTGCCGCCTCCGTGGCCGACGAAGGCGAGCGCCGCCAGCAGACCCGGGGACGCCGCACCGCTCATCGCGTCGGCAAGGCCGCCGAGTGGGGCTCGGTGGTCCTGAACGAATTTCAGCAGGTGGTGGCCGACGGGATGGCCCTGCCGGCCGCCGAACGGCCGGCCGAGGGCGGAACCGAATGGCCGCCGCAGGAGTAAGTGAGCCAATGTCAGACGATGCCGTTACCATCATCACCATGGAAGATATGGCGGTGGTATTCTCCGTGACCGACGATTTTGGTATTCACCGCGAGTCGGTCAGCGTGGATCTGGCCCGCGAAGACCCCGGCGAGGTCAGCGTGGACGGCGGCAAGGTGGAGATCACTTTGCCGGCCAGCCAAACGCCCGCGGACTTCGCGTCCACTATCCGAAGCGAGCTGGAGTCGCAGGGTTATTCACATAACCCGGGCCAAGTGGTCACCAACGACGGGGACGGTGGGGACGAAGAGGAAGACGACTGGTTGGCCTGACCAAGCGTCGTTGCAAAATCAGGGGCGAGTGCTCACTCGCCCCTGCCGGTCTCAGTGATGTGCCCCGGATATCAGTAGCCGGCTTCACGCCACTCGAAAGCCAGGTTGGCGTAGCGCACGAACACGGCGCCGCCCGGCGCGGCCAACGGGCCGTTCATCGCCAGGATCGCGATGGTGACCTCGTCCCCCGGCTTGGGTTCCGTTGAAACCACCACGCGCTGGGGAACGTTGAAGCCCTGCACCGTGGCGCGTTCCCGGTCGCACTCGCCGTTGATCCAGATCTCGCCGTAGTCGTCGATGCACGACTCGAACAGGCAGCGGGCGCCCTCCAGGGGCCGGCCGCCCACGGTTTCCGGCAGGGTCGCCTTGATGCGGTACCAGATGAACGAGACACCGCGACGGCGCCACGCGCCCAGGTCGCCACAGTTCTCCCAACCGGAGTCGTCATAGTCCGGCAGGCGGCACGGCGAACCCTCCGCTTCGGGGACGATGCCCTCGTTGGGCTGGTCGGGCACGAAACCGTGCGCCACCTTCCACTGGCCGCCCACGGCCGCGAGGTCGCCGGCGTTCTGCAAATCTAACGTAGCTCGTGGCATATCAGTGTTCCTCCTGTGGTTTGTCCCGGTTGCCGCCGTTTTCGGTTTGAGTACCGGGCAATGGCTCTATGCTGTCCTTCAGTTCAGGGTGTTGAGCCAGCAGACGGTCAAGCCATCCGGCCATCTCGGCGCGCATTTTCTTCTCGGCTTCTGCGCGGCCTTCGGCAAGACCTTCTGCCCGCCCTTGTGCGCGGCCTTGTGCGCGGCCTTCGGCCTTCATCTTCTGCCCAACAAAATGTGCGATAACCATAGTCGTGTCAATCACCTCCGAAACCGTTACAACCGTGGCCACAGAAATCGCAAAAGCGCGTATCAAGCCAATGCCGATTGCAACGTACAGATCATAAGCTTCAGTGTATCCGTTGACGAAAACGGCGTGCCATGCCGCCCAGACCGTCCCGATTAGAGTCAGCGCCGCGTGAGCCGTCAGCCCCCAGCCCGCCCAACGGTACGATACACCGTCCAGCATAACCCGCAACAATCGCGACGGTGTTTGGCGGTCAAGCGTTTCCTCTTCATTTTGCACCATGACGCCGCGCCTCTGCCAACCAACCAGCCGGCCGGCGCTACACTCCGGTGATCCGCACTCCCGAATGCGTGCGATAGCGCCGGTTGATGTTGACCAGCAGGGGCGTGATCTGCTCCACGTACTTCGCGTTGTAGAGGGCGCCGGCGTCCACGGGGCGCAGGTTGGGTATCTTCCGCGTCAGGTCTACCACGACCTGTTTGGCGTCCTCGTCGTCTCCGCAGATGACCACGTCCTCGTCCAACGTGACGCCGGGTTTCAGCAGTTCCTCGGCGGACACGTTTTGGAAGGCTGCGACCACCCTGGAACTCGTGGCGGCGGCCTGGGCCTCCTCTGCTGCCGAGCCGGCCTCCACCTCTTCGGCAATGGCGCCCACGCCGCGCTCGAACCGCATGGGGGCGATGACGGTCACCACTACCTTCCCGTCCAGGGCGTCCCCGACGCCGGCGATGGTGGGCGACATGCCGTTGTAGGGCATAGTCAGGAAAACCACGTCGGATTGTGCAGCCGCTTCCGGGTTAACTGCGCCGGAAATGACGGCGCCGGGGGCCAGCGCCAACAACTCGTCGGCGGCCTCCTGCGCCCGGCCGGCGTCCCGTGATCCGATCACCACCGCGTCTCCCGCCATTGCCAGGCGCAGCGCCAATCCCTTGCCTTCCGGTCCGGTGCCTCCCAAAAACGCCAGCATCTATGTCGCCTCCGTGCTCAATTGCGGCGCAAGTATATCACCGCCGGAACGGGCCGGGCCGTATGATACAATCGGCCAAGATTGCCCATGCAATTGATCTGACCACACTTCGCAGGAGGGTTTATCGTCATGGCGTTCTCACTGAACCACGTTCACCTCAAGACTCCTGATCCCAAGGCCACCGCCGATTGGTACGTGCAGAATCTGGGCGCCACGGTCACTTCCGAGGCCCCCAACGGTGGGTTCCGGCTGGACCTGCACGGCCTGCCCCTGAACGTGACCGACCACATAGCAACGCAGACCCACCCGCAGAACTATGGCTTTGAGCACATTGCCATCGACACCACCGACATAGAAGGCACCATCGCCGACCTGAAAAACGGCGGCGCAACCGTGCTGGAAGAGACCACCGTGGGCGGCGGACGCCGGGTCATGTTCTTCGAAGGCCCCCAGGGCATCATCCTGGAAGTCCTCGAGGTCATTGACGGCTAGCTGGGTCTTCCACGAGCACGTGTTCATGCAGGGGCGAATGATCATTCGCCCCTTTGAACCAGCAACGCCTTCGAATTGGAGAACCTGGGATGACGTCGCGCGAAATAATTTTTGAAGTAACCGAAGCTATAGAGGGTGGCTATGATGCACGCGCCCTTGGCTACCCTATTTTCACGCAAGGCGATGACTGGGCCGACCTCAAGGCAATGGTGAAGGACGCCGTCGCCTGCCATTTTGCCGACGCCGACAGTCCCGAAATAATCCGACTGCGCCTGGTTAAGGACGAGGTCATCGCCGTATGACGCTACCGCGCGACCTGTCGGGCGACGACTTGGCCCGGTCGCTGCGCCGGCATTATGGCTACCGGTTCGTCCGCCAACAGGGAAGTCATATGACCGTAACCACCGAAATTGATGGCGTCGAATACAGTGTCACCATTCCCCAGCACCGGCAAGTCAAAGTGGGTACTCTAGGGAGAATAATTTCCGAGGTAGCAGAGCAGGTTGGATTGCCCCGAGCCGAGGTACGCCGTGCGCTTTTTGGTCGTTAGCCTTGCGCCTGCCAGTTGAGATCTCTGCGATGTGAGTTGCACAGCAGATTCGTTTGGAGTTTCCCGATGTTCAAGACCTTCCCCATATCGTTGAAGTCGTTGCTGGACGACGCTGCCAGCGGCAAGATTCAACTGCCTGATTTCCAGCGAGGTTGGGTGTGGGACGACGACCGGATTCGGGGCTTGCTGGCCAGCATTTCCCGGGGATTTCCCGTTGGGGCCATAATGACGCTGCAAGCCGGCGGCGAAATTCGTCTCAAGAGCAGGATGATCGAAGGTGCAGAAGGGAATAATGCCGACGAGGTGCAGGAATTCCTGCTGGACGGACAGCAGCGATTAACCTCGCTATATCAATCTCTGTTGCATGAAGGGCCGGTAGATACGCACGACAACAGGGGACGGCGCATCAAGCGTTGGTATTACATAGATATGTTGGCGGCGATGGATCCGACCATTGACCGTGAGGACGCGATTATCAGCGTCCCAGAAGACAGGAAAGAAACCCGAAACTTCGGACGTGAAATCGTCCGAGACCTCTCAAGCGACGAGCTGGAGTACCAGCAGCATATGATGCCCACGGAGCGGCTTCTGGACAGCATGGATTGGGTGTTTGAATACAACGATTACTGGCAATCCGGAAATGGTGAGCATCCGTCAAAAAGCCTCAGCGAGTTTCGTAACAATTTCAGACGGTCGGTAATCGATGCCTTTACCGGCTATGATCTGCCCGTTATCACATTGGACAAAGGGACCCCCAAAGAAGCGGTCTGCACTGTCTTTGAAAAGGTCAATACCGGCGGCGTTACCCTATCAGTATTCGAGCTGGTGACAGCCACTTTTGCTGCGCAAGACGATGAATTTTCTCTGCGAGAGGACTGGGCAGAGAGGAGGAGTCGTCTACATAATGGCTACGGCGTGTTACAAAGCGTCGAAGGCGACCAGTTTTTGCAGGCCATTGCGCTGTTATCCACCCAAGCACGCCGCAGAAGAGCCATTGCTGCGAGCGAACCACAGAACCGGATCCCTGCGATTAACTGCCGCAAGAATGACATTCTCAATCTGGAAGTTTCAGATTACCACCAATGGGCCGACCGAGTGGAAGCCGGTTTTGCGGAAGCCGCCAAGTTCTTGCGCAGCCAGTTCGTTTTCACCAGCCGGGACGTGCCCTACACCACTCAATCCGTGCCGCTGGCTACACTATTCGTGGAACTGGGAAACGAACTGGAGCCGGCCAACGCAAAGGCCAAACTTGAGCGTTGGTTCTGGTCAGGCATCTTTGGCGAGGCATACGGTGGTGCGGTGGAAACGCAATATGGCCTTGACTTGGTGCAAGTTGCAGACTGGATCCGTGGCGGTCCAGAGCCGCAACTGGTCAGCGAGGCCAACTTCATACCGGAAAGGTTGCTATCACTGCGAACCCGTCAAAGCGCGGCATACAAAGGATTGTACGCTTTGCAAATGAAGAGCGGGGCAGCGGACTGGCGCACGAACGATACGCTAACGTTTGCCACCTGGCACGACGAGAACATTGACATCCATCACATCTTTCCCCGCCGATGGTGTGAAGCGACCAAGCACGATAGTGGTGAACCGAAGAACCCCATTCCTCCGCGCCTGTTCAACTCCATCATCAACAAGACACCCATTGATGCTAAGACAAACAAGATTATCGGTGGGCGCGCTCCTTCTAGATACTTGCCTCGCTTGGAACAAGACAACTCGGAACGATTGGACAAGGTTTTGAAATCCCACTGGATTTCGCCCGTATCGCTCGGTGATGACAATTTCGCCGAATGCTTTGTGGAACGGGGCGAGGCAATGCTAGAGTTGATAGGCCGGGCAATGGGCAAATCCATACAGGGCGGGCGAGAAGCTTTCTGGAACGCCCTATCCTCTGCTGGATTTGTGGAAGAGTTTGACCAGCTGGAGGATGAACATGACACAGTGGGCGAACGGGCCTATGACGACGATGTAGCTCAGGTCGCCGACTAGTGCTTATCCAGAACTCCGCCCCGTTGCTGGGAGAGAGCCAAGAATGCCTGACCACCGTCTCCTTATCCTGTTCGCCCACCCCGACGACGAGGCTTTTCCCGTCGGCGGGACCATCGCGATGCACACCGCACGAGGGGTCACTGCGCGGCTCATCACCGCCACCTCGGGCGAGCTGGGCGAGATCCGCCAGCCCGGTTCGGCCACCCGCGAGACCATCGGCGAGGTGCGGCGCGGGGAACTGGCCGAGGCGATCAAGGAATTGGGCATCGAGTCCCACGAGGTTCTCCAGTACCGTGATTCGGGAATGGCCGGCTGGGACGATAACCATCATCCCAAAGCCTTCGTGCAGGCCGACGAGCACGAGGTGGTCGCGCGCCTCGTCTTTGAAATTCGGCGTTTCCGCCCCCAGGTGATCCTCACCTTCGGGATGGACGGCCTGTACGGACACCCCGACCACATCGCCATCTGCAAGCACGCGACCACCGCCTTCCGACTGGCCGCCGACCCAACCGCGTTCCCCCATCACATGGCGATTGGCATCCAACCCCACCAGACGGATCGCATGTTTTACAGCGTGCGCCCGCGCGGGTTCCGGGTGCACATGGCCGAATCCTTGCAGGCAGCCGGCGTGGACTTCCCCATGCCGTCGCCCGACCGGGTCAACGACGGCGCGGACCCCGACACGATCAACCTCACCGTGGATGCGTCGGACGGGTTGGACGCCAAGATGGCCTGCATCAAGCGGCACTTCACGCAGTTGCAGCCCGACTGGCCCTACGAGCACATCCCCCGGGAAGTGACCGCCTCCGTGATCGGGGTGGAGCACTTCATCCGCGCCGAACCCCCGGTGGCCGAAGGCGAGGTCGTCCCCGCGGACTTTTTCGCCGGCCTCTGATCGGCCGGCCCATCCGATTGAGCCGCTTGCCCGTGGTTCCGGCCCGATAGCGCCGGATTAGAACAGGCCCGAGACCCCCTGCCAGACCGGCAGGATGCCCACCACCAGCAAGGTCAGGCCCACGGCCAGGATCAAATGGTCTCTACAACAATCCAACCCAATCGAAAATCCAGCCCAGGGCCCCGGCGCCGATAATCACCAGCGGCGCCGGGACTCGGAAAAACATCACCGCTCCGAAGGCCAGCAGAGCGATCACCGCCCCGGCGGCGCCCGGGTCCGCCCGCTCCCACAGCAGGAACACCACGCCCACTACCAGGCCGATGGCAGTGGCGTTCACACCCGTCAGGGCTATCCTTACCCAGGGATAGCGTCGTACCCTCTCCCAGAAGGGCAGCACCCCGAAGATTATCAGCACTCCCGGCAAGAATAGGCCCACAAAGGCCAGGAGCAGCCCGGGAACGCCGCCGGCTACCGCCCCCAAGTAAGCGCTGAAGCTGAACAAGGGGCCGGGCAGGGCCAGCATCAGGGCCAATCCATCCAGGAATTGCTGCTCCGTTACCCAACCGGGCTCTACTACCTCGGCGCTGAGCATCGGCAATACCACCTGTCCGCCGCCAAAAATCAGCGACCCGGTGCGGTAAAAGGACTCCAGGATTTGCAGCCATGGCCAATCCAGCGCCAGACGCGCCAGGATCAACCCGCCCAGCAATCCGAAGAATAACAGCAACAGCAGGACGCCGGCCGCTCGAGAAATGCCCAAGTTGTCCAGAGGGATGCTTCCCGACTGGTCACCGGCGTCGTGTCGTCGGGATCGCAGGGCCACCGCTGTCGCCAGCCCGCCCAGGGCCAGGATGGCGGGAAAAGCCCAGGGTTGACGCGCCGCTACAGTCACCACTGCCCCCAACAGCATCAGGCCCATGGTGAGCCGCGTGTTGACCACCGCCACGCCCAACCGCCATGCTGCCACCGCCACCAGGGCTACCGTGGCGGATTGTACCCCGTCCA
The DNA here is from genome assembly GCA_028873965.1 of Chloroflexota bacterium. Taxonomy (GTDB): domain Bacteria; phylum Chloroflexota; class Dehalococcoidia; order Lucifugimonadales; family UBA3495; genus Bin87. The sequence goes on along the minus strand of JAPPMU010000042.1, from coordinate 144,501 downwards.
GCCATTGCGGGCGTCCGCCTTCATCCAGGAAAGTTGCTACGCCCAAGCCGGCCAGGGCCATTATCGTCGCCGCCGGATACAGAAAGAGCAGAAAGGCCAGCAAGCCGCCCAGCGGCCCCGCCCGGGCCGTGCCGACAGCCACCACCATTTGAGTTGAGGTAGGGCCGGGCAGTCCCTGCCCCAAGCCCAGCAGTTCCACGAAGCGCTGTTCGTCCAGCCAGCGACGCCGAGCTACGAACCGCTCCTGCAGCAGGGCGATATGAGCCTGTGGTCCGCCGAAGGCTATCCAACCGAAGGGCAAGAATGCCCAAGCCACCTCAGCCAGCCGGCGGGCCAACGAGGGAGGGCGCTCGATGTCCGGGTGTGAGCTGGTTCTTCCACCGGCTTTCGCCACGTCGAGGAGGCCCGGCTACGGCTGGCCCACGGCCTCGGCCACGCCGACCTCTTCCATGAGTTCGGAGATCTGCCGCCAAGTCTCGTCCTCGATGAAGATGCCGTTTTCGCGGCGCTGCAACTCGGTCCGGTATTCGATCTCGCCGGGGTAGTAGACCTCGCTAAAACCGGGAGCCGGCGGCGACGTCTTCACGAACTCGGCGAACTCGGTCATCTCCTGCTTGAAATCCTCCAGGGGGCGGAACTTGGCAACGTCGAACACGGCGAGGAAGCAGCCGTCGTTGTGGCGGGCCTGCGGGTCGATGCCGAACCCCAGGCCGGTCAGCAGGCCGGAGAACATCTCCACCATGAATGACAGGCCGAATCCCTTGTGTCCCTGGTCGGCGCCCACGGGCAGGATCGCGCCGCCGGCAGCGTAGTCGTTGGGATCATTGGTCGGGTTGCCGTCCTTGTCCACGATCCAGCCGGTGGGCACCTGCTCGCCGCGGTTGCGGGCCAGGCCGATCTTGCCGGCGGCGACGGCGGAGGTCGCCATGTCCAGCAGCACCTGGCCGGGCAGGTTGCTGGGCACCCCGATGCAGATGGGGTTGGTGCCCAGGCGGCGGGCCCGTCCGCCGAAGGGAGCAACGGCCTTGGGGCCGGCGCCGGAGTCGGCGGTGAGAATGGCGATCATGCCCTCCTGGGCGCAGATGGTCGGGTAGTCGCCCAGCCGTCCGATGTGGCTCTGGCGGCGGATGGTGAAGGCGGCGACGCCGTTCTCCTTGGCCTTGGCGATGGCCATGCGCGTCGCCTTTTCGGTGACGACGAAGCCAAAGCCCCAGTGGCCGTCGACCACCGCCGTGGTGGGCGTTTCGCTGAGCACCTCGAACGGCGCGCCGGGCACGATGTGTCCTCGGTCGACGCGCTCGCAATACTCGGGAATATGGATGACACCGTGGGAGTCATGGCCGACCAGATTGGCCATCACCTGGTGCTTGGCGACGATCTCGGCCTCGTCGGGCGGTGTGCCCTTGGCCACGTAGATGTGGTAGGCGGCCTTTTCCAGGTATTCAGGGGTGAAGACGGGCATGGGAGCGCCTCCGTGGAATCGTTGGCATGGATGGACAGGATGGGTGGGATTGTAGCAGGAAACGATGCGGGTTTCGGTAGTGCCGCGGCTCACAGTCCTTTCTCGAAGTAGTGCCGGCTGGCGCCGCCTTCATATCCTTCGGACAGTCCGAATTGGCGGTAGCCTAGCTTGACGTAGAAGTCGGCAGCTTGGAAAGACATTGTATCGACCATCGCCGAGGTGCAGCCCAGCTCTTTGCCTCGCTCCTCGGCCCAGTCCATCAAGCGGCTGCCCAGTCCTTCAGATTGGTGATCGGGATGCACCCATAACAAGCGAACGTGCAGCTTTCCCCAATAGGCTGCACCATCGATTCCGGCCACGACGCGGTCGGATTCGACGAAGACGGCTTGCACTCGCGCAACGGAGCGGACGGATGCCACGCCGGCGTTGTATTCGTTCAGGCCGTGCTCTACTGCGGCCATTTGTTCCCCTGTAGGACTTGCCAAAAATTCCATACGCCGACGCGCCTTTCGTTGGGGAGCGTGCAATGGGTGACCAACGGTCAGTTTTGCCAACCGCGCATGGGGTCACCGTTCCAGTTGCGGCCGAACGGATGCTGGCTGGTGTTAGGGTCTGGCTGCCCCTTTCTTCTCAGGAACGCCTCATGGATCCAGTTTTGAATACCGTCGGCCGATTGTGCGCCGCGCCAACTGTATATCTTGGCGTACTGGTCAGTTCCGGCGCAGTTAACGGCCAACCTGGGAGGAAGCAAACGCGGGTTGTATGAGCTCTGGTTGTAATTCGGGTGGCTTGGTAGCAGGATGCCAAGCAAACCGCATCTTGGGTTCATCTTGGTATCCCGGAGCGTAGCATTGATTTCCCAGTCCACGTATTTGCGTTGCCAAGTACGTGGGCCGATGAGTACCACGGTTACTGTGGCATCGGAGACGTGCTCCTCGCGTATCTGCCGGAGCGTCTCTTCGGTCGGAGGTCTGTTGTCAGCGATGTCGCCAATGTTGACGGATTTGTCGACAATTCGGTCGCTCATCATCCGTATGAAACGGTCTTTCCATTCCTGATCATCTTCGTGGTAGTAACTGATGAACACTTTGTGTCTTTTAGTTTGAGCCACCGTCGGTCTCCAAGTCGGTCAAATCTTCCACGCCGGCTATGTTGGCCAACAATCGATTGTAGTTTCGCAGGTCGTTTTGCAACTCAGCCAGGGAGTCCCGAAATGTGACGCGCTGGTCCGGGTCGGAAAAGGCGTTAGCCAGGCTCTTGCGATGCCATTCCGCCGTGAAAGGGCGAACCACCTGGTTGAGCACGGGGATTGCCACCTTGCTGAACTGGATGGTGCCTCGTCCTCTCCGGCGCAGGATCTCCCGAGTAGTCGGGAACAGGGAATAAACGCTGTCCAACGCGGTTTGTTCGTCGCCGTCCTCGGATGGCAGCGGCTGGGTAACAATCCTGGTCAGCATTTCGATGTATAACTCCCAGGCTGCATCCTGGTCGTCGTCGCTGAAATCCACGTCCAGAGCCAAGCCCACACCCATGACGTTCAGACTGATTTTTTCGAGATGGAAATTGCTGAAAAGCGTCGGCAGATGCATCTTCTGAGCCCTCCAACCAATCCGCGCGGTGAACCACACAGCCATTATATCCTGCGTCGCGGTTCGGCCATTTGCCGGCCTGCATCCGCCCCTTTACACTGCCATCGTTACCATTGCCAACCGGAGGGAACCCACCATGAAAGCCGTTTACATCAACGAGACCGGCGGCACCGACGTGCTGGTGCACGGCGACCGGCCGGACCCTGAGATCAGCCCCGGCGAGATACTGATCCGCGTCGGGGCGAGCGCGCTGAACCACTTGGATTTGAACCTGCGCGCCGGCAACTGCCGCCGGTTTCCGCACATCCTGGGCTGCGACCTCGCCGGCGAAATCGTGCAGATCAGCCCCGATTCCGGCACCGATCTCCAGATCGGTGACCGTATCCTGATCGACAACCGGGTCAAGTGCGGCGGACACAACCTGTGCGAGCACTGCGCCGCCGGCCACGACCAGTGGTGCGCGCGACAGCAGCGCATCGGGGTCGATCTGGACGGAGGACACGCCGAGTACGTGGTCGCGCCGGCCGTCAACGCTTACACGATCCCGGACGATATGTCCTTTGCCGAAGCGGCGGCGTTGCCCATCGCCCTGCACACCTCGTGGCATTGCCTCGTCACCCAGGCCAAGCTGCAACCCTGGGATGACGTGCTGGTGCAGGCCGCCGGATCGGGAGTGGGCAGCATGGGCATCCAGATCGCCAAGATGATGGGATGTCGCGTGATCACTACCGCCGGCAACGACTGGAAACTGGAGGAGGCGAAGAAGTGGGGCGCCGATGAGGTCATCAACTACCGCGAGGTGGACAGCGTCAGCGAGCGCGTAAAGGAGCTGACCGACGGGCAGGGGGTGGACGTGGTGTACGACTGCGTGGGCGCGGACGTGTGGCATGAGAACATGCTGAGCCTCAAGCACGAGGGCCGGCTGGTTATCACCGGCGTCACCTCCGGCAGCCAGACGCCCATGGACCTGTCCATCCTGCACGGGCGTCCCCTGCACCTGATGGGCAGCGGGGGACGCAGCCGCCGGACCATGGCCGACGCCATGAAAATGGTCAATCAGGGCGCGCTTCGCGGCATTGTTGGGCGCACCTTCCCGATGGAGGGGGTCGGCGAGGCGCACGAGGTCATGCACGACCGGGACTTCTACGGCAAGCTGGTCATCGAGCACTGAGCGAGCGTCCGCTTTTGGTACAATATCGCACGCCAATAAGCTCACCACATCCCAACGGAGGCACTCCCACCATGAAAATCGCTCGCTACATCGCCCACGGATCCGAGCATTTCGGCGTCGTTGACGGCGACAACGTAACCGCCATCGACGGCAGCATCTTCGACGCTGAGATCAAGCTGACCGATCACACGCACGCGCTTTCCGACGTGAAGTTGTTGTCGCCGGTGATGCCGGGAAAGATCCTCGCCATGGGCCTGAACTACACCAGCCACATCGGCGATCGGCCCGCTCCTGAATACCCCATGATCTTCCACAAGACCCCCACCAGCGTCATCGGCCCGGAAGACGCCATCGTTCGACCGAAGGAAGTGCAGCGCTTCGACGCCGAGGGCGAGATGGTCGTGGTCATCAAGGACAAGTGCCGCAACGTCTCCAAGGACGATGCGCTGAACCACGTGCTGGGTTACACCTGCGGCAACGACGTCTCGGCCCGCGACTGGCAGCAGAAGGACCGCCGGGAGAACAACTCCGACTGGTGGCGCGCCAAGTCCGCTGATACCTTCTCGCCCATGGGCCCCTGGATTGAGACTGACGCAAATCCGGCCGAGCAGCACCTCCGCACCCGCGTCAACGGCAACGAGGAACAGAACGAGACCACGGCGCACCTCATCTTCGACGTGCCCACCATGATCGAGTTCATCACCAAGTACGTGACCCTGGAGGCCGGCGACTGCATTTTCACCGGCACGCCGGGCACCACGTCCGACATGGCCGACGGCGCCATCTGCGAGATCGACATCAGCGGCATTGGCGTGCTGCGCAACCCGGTCAAGCTGGAATCCTAATGCCCGAAGACAAGCTGGAAACCACACCGTCGTTCCTGCAAAAGCCACTGCGATAAGAACCTTGGCCGGGCTTTACGCTCACTGGATTCCGGCTTTCGCCGGAATGACGGGACTTGTCAAGGAGCGGCCAATCGGCCGCTCCTTCAGTTTGCTGGTGAGGCGGACATCCCGCCAGTCAGTCGTCCGCTGCGCTTTCTTCCCGCAGCTTCACCAACAGGGGTATGGACCGGATCTTCCTCTCGTTGAGATCCTCCCAGTAAATCCCCTTGGGGCGTGGCAACTCTCCCTTATCTCTGCCGCAACGGATCACCTTCTCGGTGGTTACCACGATGTCCAACGGCACGTCGTGTTGGGTCCAGGGCAGTTCCTCGTCCAGCAGTTGCATGGGGTGCACCGTGCTGATAACCGGCGTGCCCGGCTGCACCACGCCGGCCGCCGCCGCCAGGCCGTACTCCAGGTCCGCGAACCCGCCGCCCTTGCCGATCCGGACGCCCTGACTGTTGACTGCCACCGATCCGGACACCACCAGGTCGATAGGCTGCATCTCGTGTACGTACACCGGTCGGCCCACCTTGAACGCCCCCGAGATGGTGGCGGCTTTAGCCGGTATTACCTCGGGACGCGCCGGGTCCAGCTCGATGAACACCCGCTCGTCCTTGAGCCGCGGGACCGCCATGTACAGCAACTTGCCCTGCTCCAGGGCCAACTGACGCAGCGGGCGCTGCGCCTGGTCGGGGTTGCTCTTGATGGCGCGGGCGGCTTCCCATTCCGGCAGCTCAGACGCCCGGGCTGCTGCCGTTTCGCTTCCGATGAAGTTGGGGATCTTGTCGTGCACCGATCTGCCCCTTACCACCCGTGCCGTTTCCAGCGCGGTCCAAACTGATTCGCGAATTGCCCACTTGTCACGCATGCGTATGCCACCGTTTGTTTGGAGTTGTATTCGGGCACAAGGTTACAACAAACGGGCGCTCACTATAAGACGTAACCCGATGCGCTTTGCAATGCCCAAACCGCGACCACGAGAATACTTGAGCGGGCGGTGGACTCCGAATCAAACGCGTGCCTGACCGCGTGCACCTGCACCGCTATCTCCCATAGCGTACCGGCCAGGATCACAGCCAGTGATACCGCCAGGAGCACTCTCCCAACGTCCTCGCCAAACCCGATTAACGACCATCCGAGATAGATCACCGACAACACTGCCCACGGGGCCGAGGCAAAACACCACAGGCTGATGAAGGCCCGCCAACTTGGCGCGGAGTCCGACGCTATCACATAACCGCCGAACAGCATGATGACTACGAGGCCAACGGCCCATATCAGGGCGCCGATTGTGGCCTGTCGCAAAGCCGACCACGCAGAGGGCATCCAGGTCTCGGATTGTGCGGCAAGGGATAACGGTGCGTTGCCACCGTCAGGGTCGAGGAACGCCCACAACGCGGAAGTCGCAAATACCACTGCGAGGACCGACAAGCCCTGGTAAATCGCTCGCGGGTCGTGGAGGATTTCCCGGCAGGTTGCCCGGTCGAATAGAGCAACCCCCACGACCCGCCGTAGAACTTGCGCAGCCGCGGACACCGTAGCATGACCGCGCAGCGCGTCGACTCCTGGCTGTCTAGACCAGATTCAGCAGGGACAGCAGGCTCCTAGCTTCCTCGACGCCCCCGGCCCCCAGGACTACCGCCTGGACGATAACGATGATGATCCACGGGATGAAACCGATGACCGCTGACAGCAGCACGACTGCAATCGCCCGGCCGGTTGACTCGAAGTCCAACGCCTGACGCACCGCGACGGTCACCGCGGCCAGGGTCCAGACCCACGCGACCAACGGGAACAGCCAGCCGATGAACGGCACGAAGCTGAAGATCGACAGCACACCTGGCGTATACGCGAACCCGACAACACGGCCGATCTCCGCCCAACTGGTGTGGGTACTTCCAGTGCGAAGCATCATTCCGCCCACCAGAGCGAGCACCGACACCCAGATTGCCCAGCGCACGATACCGAAGACCAGGCCCGCAATCACGCCCAGGACAATCTTTAGAGTCGAGGCATCACCCAACAGGCCGCCGATGATCCCGCCGACGGCGCCGCAGAGGGTCACCAGCAGCACTACCAGTACTGCCTGCCCTATTGCCCCCGGGTCGGCTTCGATTTCCTCGTATGTTTCGGCGTTGAACAGCGCCGCTCCGATCATTCTCTGGATCATCAATTCACCTCGCTTGATTTCGTTCCCTGACTGTATGGATATGGTGGCCGTCCATGATGCGACTGAATTGCCCAGGATTCTAAGCGTTCGCCTTTATGATTGTCGTCGCGCGTGATCGCAAAGTTGTCACGGTTTCGCGGTACAATATGCCTGCGTGCCCTCTCCAAATTACCAACGGTTCAACAGATGACAATGACAGATCGCGACGAGAATAACCAGCCGGACAACCCCGGCAGCCTCCAGGCCAACCTGGACAGCCGCCGGGCGAAGTTGCAGCGCATCCGGCAGCGCGGCGTCGATCCCTATCCGCCGCGATTCCAGCGCAGCTGCACCGCCGACGAAGCCATCAAGTTGTTCGAGACGGCCGAGGCGGAAGAAACGCCGGAGAATGCCAACGGGATCAGCCTCGCCGGACGCATCGTGTCCATGCGCGTGATGGGTAGGGCGGCGTTTCTCGATATGCGCGACTCGTCGGGCGTGGTACAAACCATGTTGCGCCAAAACGTCCTGGGTGACGAGTACGCCGTCCTGCAGGATCTGGACCTCGGCGATTTTCTCGGGGTGGACGGCGACATGATGCGCACCCGCACCGGCCAGCCCACCATCGAAGCCCACGCGCTGACGATTTTGGCCAAGGGTATGCGCCCCCTGCCCGAAAAATGGCACGGCCTGCGGGACGTGGAAACCCGTTACCGCCAACGCTATCTGGACCTGATTGCAAACCCCGAAGTGGCCGACACCTTCGTGCAGCGCAGCCGCATCATCAGCGGCATCCGACGGTTCCTGGACGGCCGCGGCTTCGTCGAAGTGGACACGCCCATACTGGTTCCGATTCCCGCCGGCGCCCACGCCCGTCCGTTCGTCACCCATCACAACGCACTGGACGAGCAGCTGTACCTGCGGATCGCCACCGAGTTGTACCTCAAACGCCTGATAGTGGGCGGACTGGACAAAGTTTACGAGATCGGCCGCGTTTTCCGCAATGAAGGCATAGATCAGGACCACAACCCGGAGTTCACCCTGCTGGAATCCTATGAAGCCTATGCCGACTACAACGCAGTGATGGAGATGGTGGAGTCGCTGGTTTCATCACTGGCGCAGGATGTACACGGCTCGATGCAGGTCGCTATGGGAGACGAGGTTATCGATTTCGCGCCGCCCTGGCCTCGCCTGTCCCTGCGCGAAGAGCTCCAGCGACGCAGTGGAGTTGACATCGAGGATTACCCTGACGCCGAGTCGCTGACCGGGAAGTGCCGAGAGTTGGGCCTGGAACCGGGTCCCCGTGAAGCCCGAGGCCGCCTCATCGACAAGATGCTTTCGGTGTACGTCGAGCCGCACCTGGTACAGCCATCGTTCCTGATCGATTACCCAGAGGACATGTCGCCCCTGGCCAAGGGCCACCCCGATAAGCCCGGGTACGTCGAGCGTTTCGAAGCCTTCGCCGCAGGCATGGAGATTGCCAACTCTTACACCGAATTGAATGACCCTGAAGTGCAGCGGGCCCGGTTCGCCGCCCAGGAACACCAGAGGGACGCCTATGATGACGAGGAAGCCGACCGGACCGACGACGATTTCCTGACCGCCCTGGAATACGGTATGCCGCCGACCGGCGGTCTGGGCATCGGCATCGACCGGCTGATCATGCTGCTGACCGGCCAGTCCACGATACGCGATGTGCTACTATTTCCGCAGATGCGCTCCCTCTCCGACGGTGGCGGCAATGCGGCAACGGACGATACTACCGGGTGATCACTATGACTACTGCGGCCCCCGAAACAAGACCGGACACGCAGCAATTGCCGAACCCCACCGCTGACGCACTTGATCTGCTCGAGTTGTTTCCTGTCACTCTGCGGTTGCCCGAGACGGCGCTAACCGCCGGCCCGGACGCCTCTGAGGATTGGTTCTGGGCTGTTTGCATGGCCAACAATGAAACCACTTGGCAAATGGAACTCAACGCCAAGGGGGAGCTGGAACTGATGCCGCCCACTTACCCGCCATCCGATGAGCATGAGGGAGAATCCTTCGGTGAAGTGCGCCAATGGAATATTGGCCGAGGCCGCCCGGGTACTGCAACCGGGCCTACCAGCGCTTACCGCCTCGCTAACGGAGCCATCCGCTGCCCTGATGCGGCTTGGGCGCCCAAGGAAAAAGTCCTGCCGCCTTCGCCGGACCCGCCCCGCGCCCGTCCGTACTGCCCGGATTTTGTGGTAGAAATCCGCTCCACTTCCCAGCGTTCACTCAGCCACCTGCTCAACAAGATGCAAGAGTACATGGACAATGGGGCGAAGCTAGGCTGGCTCATCGATCCCATCGAACGCACCGTGCGCGTTTACCGCGCCGGCGTCGCTGAGCCAGAGCTTCTGCATGATCCTACAACTCTTGACGGTGAGGACGTGTTGCCCAGATTCACCTTTGCCGTCGGGGAGCTCATCTTCGACTTGGAGTGATTTGACCTACCCATGCTGTCCCTGGAACAAATTCGCAGCGATACCGACACGGTTCGCGCTGCCCTCATCCGACGGGCCGAGGACGAGGACTGTCTGGACGATATCCTGGCCATGGACGCCCGGAGGCGGGGCGCGATCACCGACGGCGACGAACTTCGCGCCCGCCGCAACGCGGTGTCCCGCGAGATCGGCCAGGTCCGTTCGCAGGGCGGCCAGCCGGACGAAAGCGTCGTGGCGGAGATGCGCGACGTGGGCCGTCGCATCAGCGAGCTTGAGGATTTGGTCCGCGACCTGGACGGCCGGATCAACGACGCCATGCTGGCGTTGCCCAACCTGCCTCATGTCAGCACGCCCGAAGGTCATGACGAAACCTCCAACGTGGTGCTGCGCCATTGGGGCGAGCCAGCCACTCTGGATTTTGAAGCCCAGCCGCACTGGGACCTGGCGGAGAGCCTGGGCATCATCGATTTCCAGCGCGGCGTCAAGCTCTCCGGGAGCCGGTTCTACACGCTGAACGGCTACGGCGCTCGGCTGGAGCGGGCTATCATCTCCTGGATGCTGGACCTGCACAGCAGCGAGCATGGCTACACGGAAGTCGCCCTGCCCATCCTGGTGCGCCGCGAGATTATGGAGGGTTCCGGAAATCTTCCCCTCTTCGCTGACAACCTCTACCACGATGAGGAGGATGACCTTTGGCTGATCCCCACCGCAGAGGTGCCCGTCACCAACTTGCACCGGGACGAGATACTCTCCGCCGATGATCTTCCCATGTATTACGTGGCCCACACTCCGTGCTTCCGCCGCGAAAAGGCGGCCGCCGGCCGGGACACTCGCGGCATCAAGCGCGTCCACCAGTTCAACAAGGTGGAGATGTACAAGTTCGTCGAGCCGGAAACCTCGTTCGACGAGTTGGAAGCCCTGCTGGCAAACGCCGAGACGGTGTGCCAGCGTCTCAACCTGCCCTACCGCATCCTGCAGCTCTGCGCTGGCGACATTTCCTTCCCGTCGGCCAAGTCCTACGATATTGAGGTGTGGGCCGCCGGATCGCAGGAGTGGCTGGAAGTGTCGTCCTGCTCCAATTGCACCGACTTTCAGGCCCGGCGGGCCAACGTGCGCTACCGGCCCGGCGTCGGAGAGCGGCCGCGGTTTGTGCACACTCTGAACGGATCGGGCCTGGCTCTGCCCCGAGTGATCATCGCCATCCTGGAAAACAACCAGCAGCCCGACGGATCGGTGGTTATTCCCGAGGCATTGCGGCCGTATACGGGGTTTGACGTGATACCAGCTCCGTGAAGGTATGCGTCTCCCGACTATTCGCACAGTGAGGCAAGCTTATGACGTCAGCCCACAGCGCTGGTCAGCCCACAACCGGGAATGAACTCGGCGAGGCTTATGAAGTCCTCGTGTCCTGTTGCGATGACGCGGGCTTCGACGGCGATTGGCGATATTCGGCTTTTTGTCCCGACTTGGACACGGCGATGGATGGTCGAACCTCTGAGGAAGCAGTGAGTCGGGTCAAGGAGGCCATTCGCATCAAACTTGCCGATTATCAGACTGGCCAATTTCCTCCGCCGTCTCCCGAAGCCCGTGTCGAGGCAGTAGCGGACTTTCTCAGCGACGGCCGCTTAGTGGATGAAATCATTGTGATATTGGAACATGAGTAAATGCCGGGGCTGCCCAGGAATGTCAAAACGGCGGATGTAATGCGAGCATTTAACTCCGCCGGCACACACGGGCAGAATTGGGTTGCTTCTACCGCAGGCCGGGAGGCGTTGGTAATGCGCTGGGCAGGTAGAACCGTGCCGATTCCAGACCATCCTCGCGATATTCCACCCGGCACTTTACGTAGCATTATCAGACAAGCCGGCTGACAGTCGATGAATTCCGCTATCTAGCCGGATTTATGAGCCGTGGAGAATGGCAGAGATGGTTGCGTCAGCATCCGGAATGGCGCTAACTGCTAACCTCACCGGAATAAGGAGGTTCCATCATGTCCGGTATCTGGCCCGAAGACATCCACTGCGTCGCCCTCATCACCTTTGACGTGGACGGCATCACCTCCTGGCTGAATAGGAACCCCGATTTCATCAATTACCCCAGCCTGCTGTCCATGGCAGAATACGGCCCCAGCGTGGCCACGCCCCGCATCCTGGACGTGCTGGACGCCCAGGGCATACCGGGCAGCTTCTACATCCCCGGTTACGTGGCCGAAACGCACCCCGACCTGGTGCGCGAGATTGCCGGTCGCGGGCACGAGGTAGCGCACCACGGCTACATCCACGAGCCGCCGGCGACGATGACGCCGGACAAAGAAGAGGAAGTGCTGGTCAAGGGCATCAGCATCCTGGGCGAGCTCACGGGCGAGGCCCCGGTCGGCTATCGCTCGCCCAGCTGGGAGCTCAGCCCGGTCTCACTGGACCTGCTCGCCAAGCACAACTTCCAGTACGACAGCAGCCTCATGGGTGACGACGCGCCGTACTTCGTGCAAGGCGGAGACCCTCCGCGCAATCTGGTCGAGCTGCCCATCCACTGGCTGCTGGACGACGCACCGCACTTCGCCTACGCGCCATCGGCCAACCGGCTGGGACCAATGCGGAATCCCGACGAGGTTTTCGAGAGCTGGGCGGCGGAGTTCCGTGGCATCTATCGCTATGGCCGCTGCTTCAACCTTACCATGCACCCGCAGTACATCGGCCGTCCCGGGCGGCTGCTCATGTTGGAGCGGCTGATTGAGTACATCAAGACCTTCCCCGGCGTGCGCTTCATGCGCTCGGTGGACGTTGCCGAGATGTGGCAAAAGGGAGCGTAACCATGGCAAGTGACAATTCCGGCCGCGCGGCGCACGATCGCGGCGGTTGGCCCGACGACACGCCCATCGACCGCTCCGAGCACGAATACAGCGACTGGGAGCGGCGGGTGGACGCCGTGCACCAAGTGCTGGGCGCCCAGGGCATCCGTACCACCGACGAGATGCGCCGTGCCATCGAAAGCCTGCCGCCGGAACGGTACGAAGCGCTGTCCTATTACGAAAAGTGGACCGCTGCCCTGGAAATTCTGCTGATTGAGAAGGGGATACTGACGGCGGCGGAGATTGACGCCAAGGCCGCCGAACTGCGGGAGCGGGGGATCTGATGAATATTCCAAGTCCGTTGATCCATTACTCCGACAAGCCATTGGTATGCCCGTGCAGCACACCAGATCCTGGCGACAAAGGCAGACCGAAAGGTCTTTGGGTGTCGGTTGGAGACGCTTGGCTCATCGATCAGTATGAACGTTGGCTTGAGCGTCGGCATTTCGGATCAGCCCATTATCCACGTCGGTTCACATACGCCAATGAAATTACCATTGTGCGGAATAGCAACATATTGGTTATAGCCAACATTACGGAGTTCAATGATTTCAACGATGAATACTCTGAACCACGACCCGAATTTGGTGCGCAGGCTCGCATAATACGATGGAGTGATGTGCGAGAGTGCTACCAAGGTATCATTATAGCACCGCACTTTGATGATATGGCGGTCCGAATCAGTGCGCAAGGCAATCTGCTGCCTATTCCGGAATCAATCTGGTATTACACTTGGGTTGTCGCTAGCGGTTGTCTGTGGGATAATTCGGTAATCGAAAGTATTGAAACCTCTTGTGTGCCACTCCCCTCGTACTGACGATATTCAGAGGAGATAATATCTATCATGGTTAATTACGCTTTCATAGGCGCGCAGTTCATACCGGACACCATCTCCGGTATCTCCGGCTGCTTCCGCGCAATGCAGGAAGAAGAGACCAGACGTCAGGCCATCATTGCCCACCGGGATGTCTTGATCGCCCGCATTACCGCAGAGAAAGAGGTCATCCTGGCATACTTCACCCAGCGATTTGCCGAACGTCGCGCCGCCCTGGAAGAGTTTTTCGAACTGTTGGGCCTCGCCGTGGACAGCCGCGACAACCACCAACTGAACGTTGCCCTCGCCGGAATCCTCGGCATCATCCAGGACAATCCGCTGGAAGACTTCGAAACCTTCAAGCAGCATTTTCACGACCCGGATTACGTCATTGAAATCTGAAACCGGAGTATCGCAGCGAACACCAACAGGAGACTTGAACCATGCCCCTACCACTGCTCATACCTATCGGCATTGGAGTCGCTGCTGCCATAACCGGCGGCGGGCTGACGCTTAACGCGAATGGGAAAATCAAGAAGGCGAAGGCCGAACACCAAGTAGCTTATAATGCTTACAAAGCGAAGTACGAGCAGTATCAGGCTTACCACGCCGGCACCGAAAAGCGTTTTCAGGAATTGGGGCAAGCCCGCGCAACCGGGATGCAAGCCGTCCGCGAAGCCATCGATTTTATCCGTAAAGCTCGGTTAGCCAATCCCAACATCATCAGCGACGCCGAGGTGAATGTTGAGGACATGGAGAGGCTTGACCAAGCCTATGGCGATGTCCTCAAAACCTTGGGCGGCACGGGAGCCAGCCTCGTCGGCGGCGCCGGCGTAGGGGCGCTAACCGCTCTGGGGGCCTACGGCCTGGTCGGAGCCTTGGGCACTGCCTCAACGGGAGCGGCAATAGGCGGCCTGAGTGGAGCCGCTGCCAGCAGCGCAACCCTGGCATGGTTCGGTGGTGGCGCGCTTGCTGCCGGCGGGCTTGGCATCGCCGGCGGAACCGCAGTATTGGGCGGCATCGTCGCGGCTCCGGCGATTATCGGCTTCGGCGTATTCCGTCAGGTGAAAGCCGGCAAGGTGCAGAAAGAGGCCGCCGAGAAAATCGAACAAATCAAAGTGAAGGAAGCCGAAATCGGCCGAGATCAGACACGGTTGCAAACGGTTCGCCAACGCTGCAACGAAGTAGAGCGGACGGTGGAAGAGCTGATAGGGCAGCTCAAAGCCGCCTTGCGCAACGGTACCCCTGACGTCGCAGAAGACGTGTACCGTGTTGTCCAAATCGCCAAGGCTTTGCGGGCCGCGATTGACGAGCCCGTCGTGCCGGCCAATCAGGGAGGCACTACAAGTTCTCAGCGTTCATGCGGTCGCAGCATGATTAAGACTTGCGCTACCCCAGGTTGTCGCCGCCAGGCCAGCGTGGGGGACTACTGCACCGGCCACCGCAGGAAGTCATAGCGGCTTGCCACGAGCCTTTGCACCATGCTCACTTCGGGATATCCACTACCGGATAATCCACCATGCCACGCATCACTAACGACTCCCCCACCATCAACGCCGACTTTGCCGCAACCGTAATCAACCGGGCGGCGGAGCCGATTGCTGATGCTGCCACTTGAAACCTAAATCCTGTGGACAGATGGCAAGCCAGTTGAGCAGCACGAATGAGATTATTGCCCTGAACCAACCGAGAGGCACCCGATGGAAATTCGCAATGAGATCAAAGACCTGATCCTGGCAGCTGCCCGGCGAATTCTACAGAATGAGAGGGGGTATCTTTCCCCGGCGGATGAAGAGAGACTGCGCGCCAACCTGGATGCCCGTATTCCTATGTACGCCGGGCGCTATCCCATTTTGGGCCTTCTGGACGAACTTGATGTCATGGCAGATGCCGGACACGGCGCAGCGGTTGTCACCAACGCGGCCAGCAAACGGCAGCGTGGGATGCAGAACTTGGGATGGGACGACGCCCCCGGCCAATTCAGTACGCCCATAACCGACCAGTGGGGCCAGGCAATCCAGGAAAGCGCGGCGGAGGCTACCGAGAAATACTTCTGCCAAGCCGCCGATTATTTCAACACAGGCCAGCGTGAGCAGGCAACCGAGAGCCTGTGCAGCGCGATAGTCTGCTCCATAGCCGCCACCGCCGCGCTGCTGTGTTGGCCGCACCGGGATCGTGATGATGACCTCCGAGCAATGGTTGGGCTCGCGACCGGAGGGACACTTCCGACCAATGATGAAAGCATCTACCAACTGCTGCAATCAGCATCCAAGGAGGGCCAGGACCTCAACAGCGCTTTCGCCGCCGCGATGGGGCAGCCGACTGCCGTGCGCACTGGAGCATATGACGACGCCGGACGAACGAGCGCAGAGGCTTTCCTCTTCGCCAGGTCTGCCGTTGAACTAATCAACCAACTGGGGCGGCGGCTGCGATGACGCCCCAGGAACGGCGAGATGCCAGCCTGGAGTTTTCCCAAAGGTCCGACCAAGAATTCGACCGTGGCGGCAACACCATGATTGCCGCCGAATTGCTGTGGGGCGCGGTGGCCCAAGCCCTGCTCGCGGTGGCCGAGATCAACGAATGGCCGTGCCAGGGGCATAAAGGGTATTTTCAAATCGCCGCGCGATTGGCGGAACGACAACCGCATCTGCCCTGGCAGTCCGACATCGCCGCCGCTGACCAACTGCACGGGCATTTCTACAATCGTGATCTCATCCCCGGTGAACTGAACAGCAAACGCTTGGCCGCCCGACGCGCGCTGCATGGGATAATCGCATCGCTACCAGATCAATAAAGGGCATTTTGCGCTGGCCACACCGACCGAATTGAGCGTTATACTGCAACGCTAGCCTTGATGTCCAAGCCTGAACCGACGAGCGCAGCCATGACCATCCCTGCCGAACCTGTCCGCTACCCCGACGGCACGACCGTCCGCGTCCGCGTCGGGTCGCCGGCGCACCACTTCCGCACGCCCGCCTATATCCAGGGGCATACGGGCACGGTGGACGCGCTCTGCGGTGTCTATCTCAACCCCGAGACGCTGGCCCACGGCGGCGATGGCCTGCCCCGCCAGCCTCTCTACCGCATCCGCCTGCGTCAGACCGACCTGTGGCCCGACTACGCCGGCAACCCTGCCGATACCCTGCTGGTGGACGTGTACCAGCACTGGTTGGAACCCGCCTGATTTGTGCTATCTTGCCGGCAAACGCCATAATTGAGAGGTACTTGAACAGTGGAGCGCCCCATATTTCAGCCCGTTGGCTCCCCCGCAGACGAACTGGACACGCCGGCCCTGGTGGTTGATCTGGGGATAATGGAGCAGAACATCGCGGTCCTGCACGACGCTGTTGGATCTGGTGCAGGTCGGGTTGCGGTGCGCCCTCACGTTTCTTGTCATGGCTGCCCTGAAATTGCCCAGTTCCAGCTCTCCGCCGTGAACAGTGCCGGCGGCGTGGCGGTCAGCTCTCTGGCGGAAGCCGAGGCATTTGCCGCGGCTGGAGGAGACATCTCCAACGACGATGGGGCCGCGTCGCCTTACCGCCCAATTGACGACATACTCATAGCGGGCCGGGTGGTCACTACCGCGAAGATCAACCGGCTGGTCGCCCTGGCCGGCCAGATCACGCTGAGCGTGGCCGTAGACGACCGACGCAACGTCCAGGACCTTGCCGGGGCGGCGCAGGCTGCTGGCGTTACCTTGGGCGTACTTGTGGACATGGACGCCGGGTACGGGTTTGGCGGTGTGGCCTCCGTGCCGGATGCGGTTGACCTGGCGCGAACGGTTACCGACGCATCCGGACTATCCTTACAGGGGATAATGACCTATGAGGGCCCGTTGCCCATGATGGACCGCGCCGAGCTGGAGGCCGAAACCCGCCGCAGGTTGCAGCCTATTCTGGACACGCGAGATACCCTGGAGCAGGCGGGTATCGAGGTTGCGGCGGTGAGCGCGGGCAGCACCTACAACTATGACGTGGTCTCCCAGTTGTCGGGCATCACCGAGGTTCAGGCCGGCGTGTACCCTCTGATGGACATGCAGACCTTGCGAAGTCGCCCGGAATTCCAGCCGGCGGCCAGGATCCTGGCTACGGTCATCAGCCATCCCGTGGCGGGCCGGGCGGTGGTTGACGCCGGCCACAAGACTACCGGACCCGATTTCGGCGTGCCCGTGCTGGAGGCGTTCGAGGGCGCCGTCGCGACCCGGTTCAGCGCGGAGCACGGCATCCTGGATCTGGAGGGGCCGGCCACCGAGCAGTTGATGCCCAATGATAAAGTCCGCCTGGTTCCGCACAACCTGGCCCTTTGCGTGAATCAGTATGACTACATCCGCGCCGTGCGGGATGGCAAGCTGGTGGGTTACTGGCGCGTTGCCGGTCGGGGGCAGCTTGGGTAGCTTCCTGTGGGGCTGTCATTGCGAGGAGCGCAGCAACGCGGCAATCCTGTTCTCGTGGAGCCGGCCCTTGCCCCAACGGGATTGCCACGCTACGCTCGCAATGACACTTTTGAACAGGGCTGAATGAGATATGCAGAAACCTCGGAGGTACGTCCATGCCGCAAGCGAATGAACCCCAACCCGGCACCCCAATCGCGGAACTGGATACTCCATGCCTGATCCTGGACATGGATGCGCTGGACCACAACATGGACGTGATTGCCGACTTCTACGCAGATCGCCACAGCAAACTGCGTGGGCATAGCAAGAACCACAAGAGCCCAGCCATCGCACTGCGGCAGATCCAGCGGGGCGGTACCATCGGCGGGGTGTGCGCGGCAAAAGTCGCGGAAGCTGAAGTGATGGTGCAGGGTGGAGTGCTCAGCGTATTCGTAACCAGCGAAGTGGTTGCGCGGCCAAAGATCGCCCGGCTCTGCGCCCTGGCGGATCAGGCCGAGATCCTGGTGGCCTGCGAAAACGAAGCGAATGCTCGCGACCTTTCCCAGTCTGCCGCTGCACAAGGCGTGAACCTGGGTGTGGTCATCGAGCAGGAAACCGGATTGCTCCGATGCGGGGTGCAAGAAGGAGAGCAGGGAGTGGAATCCGGCGTCGCTCTGGCTAGACTGATCGATTCGCTGCCCGGGCTCTCCCTGAAGGGCGTGATGAGCCACCAGATGATGGCCGAAACCTCGTCCGACCGCGAGGACCGGGCCACCGAAGCGCATCGCCTCATCCAGCCGGTTCTGGATCTCAGGGAAGCCATGATCGCCGACGGGTTGCCGGTTGAAATCGTATCGACGGGCGAAACGTGGAGCTACGATATCGCCGGGGATATGCCTGAGGTCACCGAAATCCAGGGTGGCTCCTACCTGGTGATGGAAACCTCATACGAATACATGGAGGATTTTCATTTGGCCGGCAAGGTGCTGTCCTCCATCATCAGCGTCCCACGTCCGGGAACGGCGATTGGCGACGCCGGGGCCCGTGCCGTGGGAAGCATGAAGGGGTTGCCGCGAGTGGAAGGCCGGCCCGAGGTTGAAGCCGTCGATATCGATACCGACCGCACCGTGTTCCAGGTCGCGGAGGGAGTCGACTTGGCGGTCGGCGACCAGGTAGTGCTCCTACCCGGCCAGCAGGACGCCATGGTGAGCCGCTGGGATCGTTTCATCGGCATACGCGACGGAAAGGTGGAAACGGTTTGGGAAATCGAAGCCCGCGGATGCCACAACTAGAGGTTTCATTGCCAAGAGTTATAGTTTGGCGACATGAACGGTTCCAGACCCGTAGCCGTGCGGGTAGGATATTAGGGAGAGAATGATGACCGCAACCCACGTTGTTGACCACATCCACGACGAGCCAATGAGCGAGGTTGCGTTGCGCTCGCTGGCAATTGAAGCCCTGCTCCAGGAAAAAGGTCTACTCACTGCCGACGAAGTGCGGCGTCAGGTGAACTTGATGGACGGCCGCACGCCGGCTGACGGGGCGCGCGTGGTCGCCCGAGCATGGGTTGACGAGGGTTTCAAGGCGCGCTTGCTGGCGGACTCGCGGTCTGCCCTGGCCGAGATGGGGATCGAGATCCCGGCCGATACTCCGCATCTGGCCGTGGTGGAGAACACCGAGGACGTTCACAACTTGGTAGTTTGCACGCTGTGTTCCTGCTATCCGCGGATGCTCCTCGGCCGTCCGCCCGACTGGTACAAGAGCTTGGCCTATCGTGCCCGTGCCGTCAGCGACCCGCGGGGAGTGATGGCTGAGTTCGGGACCGAGTTGGCTGACGGCGTCCAGGTCACCGTGTTGGATAGCACCGCCGATATGCGTTACCTGGTGCTGCCGCGCCGGCCGGCCGGCACAGAGGGCATGAGCGAAGAGGAATTGGCTAGCCTGGTGAGCCGGGACAGCATGATTGGGGTCACGGACGCGCTGTCGCCGTAGCTGACCGCGAGCGCATCGGATCTGGGTGTTCCGGCCATGCTCGGCGTGGCCGGAACTGTTTAAGTCAGGCGTTGCGGCTCCTCGTCGATCTGGTTGATCCGCCGCAGGTGTCGCCCGCCTTCGAATTCGGTGGTCAGCCACACGTCCACGATCTCGCGAGCGGTCTCCCAGGACACCAATCGCTGTCCCATGGACAAGACGTTGGAGTCGTTGTGTTCCCGGCCGTAGCGCGCGGACTCTGGATTCCAGCATAGCGTGCATCGCACGCCGGGGACCCGGTTGGCGACTATGGCCTCGCCGTTGCCGGAGCCGCCCAGAACGATCCCGCGGTCCACTTCGCCACGAGCCACCGCTTCCGCGACCGGCCGGATCCATCTGGGGTAGTCGCTGGACTCTTCCGAGTACGCCCCATAATCGATCGCCTCGTGGCCGAGGTACGCCAGGAGCGCCAGCAGCTTGCCCTTGTATTCGAACCCGGCGTGATCGGAGCCAATAGCAATTTTCATCGAACTGCCCACGTAACCATGCGTAATCTGCTGATGCCTGATGGCCGCAGTGTATCACACAGGCTAGCAACCGACTCGCCGCCCGCAAACGGTGCCTTACCTGCCAATGGACGGTGTGCTAGGATACCGGCCATCGATACGGTTATCACGCTCAACCGGAGGGACCACCATGAAAGGACGCATCGTTGTCGTCAAGGAATACGGCAAGCCCTTTGAGATCGAAGAGTATGACGTACCCGAACCCCAACCCGGAGCCGTGCTCCTGCGCATGACCCAGGCTGGCATCTGCGGCTCCGACCTGCACACCTGGCGCGGCGACCAAACCCAAGAGCACAACCCGCTGCCTCCCACCGGCCGCGTCATGGGCCACGAAGGAACCGGCGTCATTGAACACCTGGGCGACGGCATCACCACCGACTACTGGGGCACCGACGTGAAGGAAGGCGACCGCGTGGTGTACGCCGCCGTGTTCCCGTGCTACCACTGCCACATGTGCTTGCGCGGCAACACCAACTGGTGCGCCAACCGCCAGTACCCAGCCGCCGGCAACTGGCCCTATTTCACCGGCACCTACGGCGATTTTCTGTATCTCCCGCCGCGACACCCCTTTTTCCGCGTCCCCGACGAATTGCCCGACAACCTGCTCGGACCGGTCAACTGCGCCATGGGCACCGTGACCACGGGCCTGGAGCGGGCCGGCATGAGCCACGGCCAGTCCGTGGTCATCATGGGCGCTGGCGGTCTTGGCATCCACGCCACCGCCATGGCCAAGGAGCGCGGCGCCGACAGGGTAATCGTGTTGGACCGGTTGGAGAACCGCCTCGCTCTCGCCGAGGAGTTCGGCGCAGATGAGACCATCAACATTGAGGAGTTCAACACGCCTGAAACCCGCGTGCGCCGGGTCCGTGAGTTGACCCGTGGCCGCGGCGCCGACGTGGTGATGGAATTGGTGGGCCGGGCCGATCTTCTGCGGGAAGGCATCGATATGCTCTCCAACGGCGGCACCTTCGTGGAAATCGGCGACATCGTGCGCGGGCAGGAAACTTCCATCGACCCGTCCAAGCTGTTGCAGGGCAAGAACATCGTCGGCAGTCTGATGTACCGTCCATCGCTGCTGCCCGAATTGCTGGACTTCCTGGTCCGCAACCAGGACCGGCTGCCCTTCAACAAGCTGGTGTCGCACACCTTCCCGCTGGCCGATGTCAACGAGGCATTCGTCGCCGCCGAGTGGAGCCAGCGGCAAACGGAGATCACGCGGGCGATGCTGGTGCCGTAACCCGCAGGACAGGGCCGTCCGCTTCCCATGATTGGAAATAAAAAGGATCTATACTGACGGGAGGGGCGAATGATTATTGGCCCCTCCCCGGCGATCAAAAGAGGAGCAATGAGGCTTAAATGTCGTCGCTGCGGCAACGAGTTCGATTTTTCTTACGAAGTTGCCCGACACAACCTCCACGGTCATCAGATAATATACCCCAAGCATTGCACAGACTGTTTTTCTGCGCTGAACCTGAAAGAACCTGTAGCAACGTTCACATACCCGGGCCGAGGTGGCAGAAGAATTTGTCAGGAGCACAATCCTAATTGGCCCAAAGCACTTTGGAGCAGCCAGTTTTGGGTGTATATACTGTCGATGACAGGCCCGCACGGTAGGGTGCGCACTCATCTGTCCAATCAAGATCCTCGTACCCATGGCAAGCATCCGAGACTGGTGTGGTTCTGCGAAGCAGCGACCAGAGAAGAGGCCACAAGAATTGAGGCTGAGTTGAAGGGAGTGAATGAGCAGAATAGCGATGTCATCAAAGAGATGGCACTGGCTTTCAAGAACGTCGCTCTTCAATTGGATTTCACAACACTCCAAGCAAGTAGTGACACCGATCGTGTGCGGAAAAGCAAGTGATGACATCACATAGGCGGGGAAGTTGAGATATGATTATCGAGAAAAATCCGCCCTTCAAGGATGGTATGCCTCCCATCCATCCTGGCGTGTATATTGCCGAGGACCTGGAGGAATGGGGGATGTCTCCTGCCGAATTGGACGCCGCCCTGGCCGTGCCGGCCGGGACTACCGCTGCACTGGTGGCGGAACAGGCCAGCATGACCCCGGAGTTGGCCCTGCGCCTGTCGCACTATATGTGCGGCGACGCTGGGTCCTGGCTGGGTATCCAAGGGCAATACGACCTGAAAATCGCCGAGCGCAAACATGGCACTACCATCATTGATCAGATCATTCCGCTTCCCGGAGCCAGCGAAAATCCTTATAAGAAGTCTGACTATGGCGATAGAAAAGTCGCCGGCCAATGATCCGGAGCTTCCACGACCGGGACACTGATCGGCTGTTCCACGGCGAGCGAGTGCTGGCCTACCATGGGTTTGCTGAGCGGGCGTACGATAAACTCGTCGAGCTGGATGCCGCCAGATCGTTACGACAGCTGAACTCGCGGCGCGGCAATCGCCTGGAAGCCCTTTCCGGCAACCGAGCTGGTCAACATAGCATCCGCATCAACCGTCAATGGCGCATCTGCTTTCGCTGGTATGATGGCGATGCTTACGATGTCGAAATAGTGGATTATCACTGACGGAGACGGCATGAGCAGCGAAAATGAAACTCCGCCCTCTCATCCGGGCGCGATCCTGTCTGTAGAACTGGCAGAACTGGCATTGTCTCCCACCGAGTTTGACGCCGCGCTGGCTTTGCCTGCCGGCGCTGCGGAAGAGCTTCTGGCACAGCGCAGCGGCGTGACGGCGGAACTTGCCTTGCGTCTGGGCCGCTACTTCGGCACTACGCCGCGTTTCTGGATGGATATGCAGGATGCTCACGACGTGTGGACCGCGGAACGCAAGCACGGCGCAACCATCGCCGCCCAAATCACTCCCCGCATTACCCTTGACGATATTCCCGTTTGGGCTGGAGGCAACAAGATTACCGACTAGCAAACCAGCCGACAATCACATGGGTCAGCAGAGGCACGTCAAGCCAGCAGCGTCCCCACCTTTCCGATCACCTCGCTAATCACTGCGCTGCTGCAACGGCACTCGAACCGTGCGCCCCTGGCTCGCCAGTCCAAGCTCTTGATTTGGTCCGCCAGCACCACGCCCGTGATCGGGCTTGCCGGGGGCAAAGAAACCTCAAATGGATAGCCTTTGACTTGTGATGTAATGGGACAGCACAGCGCGAGGCTGGTGACTGCATTGTATTGCTGTGGGCTGACTACCAGCGCCGGTCTGTGCCCGGCTTGTTCGTGCCCCGCTTGGGGAGTGAAACTCATCCAGACTATGTCGCCCCGGTCCGGGACGTATTCGTCGGCTACCACTCCTCTTTCCCTTGTGGTGTCCCAGTGTTCATCTCTTCATGGAGGTTATCCGGCGTGACCTGATCGAGGAGCGAAGTCAGGTCGTAAACCTGTTTTCTGAGCATCAGGGTGTCGCCGTCCGGTACGATTTCAATTGCCGACCCCTCCTGGACACCCCATTGCTCGGCGATCGGTTTAGGGATGCGTATCGCGAGGCTGGAGCCCCACGTCGCGACGCGGGTTTTAGCTGGCATCGAGAAATCCTCCATCGCGTATCTATATTATATATACGTGAGATCATACTACACGAAGGCATATCGGCGGGCAATGCAGCCGATTTTGCCCTGGCGCCGGTGAAATTGCCCCCTGTGGTAACATTCGCGGCACACACCCACCCGACCATAGCCTCGGCAATCTGAGCTTGTGGTCAGAGGAGCGCGCTTTATGAAATTCGGATTGATGTACGAAATCCAGGTTCCCGAGCCCCATTACCCGGGCATTGAGGCCGAGCGGTACAAGCAGGTCATGGCCCAGGTTGAGCTGGCCGACGACGTGGGCTTCGACTATTTCTGGACGGTGGAGCACCACTTCCTGCGGGAGTTCTCCCACTGCTCCGCGCCCGAGGTGCTGTACGGCGCCATCTCCCAGCGCACCAAGCGCATCCGCATCGGTCACGCCGTCGCCCTGCTGCCCGGGGCGTACAACCACCCGGTGCGCGTCGCCGAGCGCGCGGCAGTGCTGGACATCGTCAGCGACGGCCGCATGGACCTGGGAACCGGCCGCTCCACCACGCTCATTGAGATGGACGGCTTCGAGGTCGACCCGGAGACCACCAAGGCCCAGTGGCGCGAGGCCATAGAAATGATCCCGCGCATGTGGACCGAGGACCCGTTCACCCACTCCGGCGAGTTCTATAACATCCCGCCGCGGTCAGTGATACCCAAGCCGGTCCAGGACCCGCACCCGCCGCTGTGGATGGCATGCAGCCAGCCGGCGTCCTTCGGCGAGGCGGGATCTATGGGCGTGGGCGTGCTCTGCTTCAACCTGGGCGGACACGAGCAGCTGGTTGAACGAGTGCAGATTTACCGCGACGCGGCAAAGAGCGCCAATCCCATCGGCCGCAAGGTCAACGACAACATCGCGGCTCTGTGCATGGTCCACGTGGCCGACACCGACGAGGAAGCCTACGCGGCCGCCGCCCGGGAAGGCGAGTGGTTCGTCGGCAAGGCCGAGGAGCTCTATGCGCCCTGGGCCGGCCGCGACGTGCCGGAGAGCTATCGCTTCGCAGTCAACGCCGTCCAGGAAGAGCGCGTCGACAAGACTGCCGACGACCACATCGAGTCGGGCGCCTTCGCCATGGGGTCTCCCGAAACGGTCATCAAAACCCTGGAGAAGTACCGGGAGGCCGGCGTGGACCAGATCCTCTGCTTCATGCAGATGGGCAACCTGCCCCACAGCAATATCATGAACAGCATCCGCCTCTTCGGGAAGTACGTCATCCCGCACTTCCTGTAGGCCGGCAAAAGCCTGAACACCGCTCCGCCGTTCAATCGCAGAGAACGGCGGGGCGAAATCACTCACGTGTACCCAGTTTCACTCGAACCGTCATTGCGAGCGTAGCGCGGCAATCTCGTGCGAGTCACGGGGTCCCTTTCAGCAACGAGATCGCCACGTCGCTGCGCTCCTCGCGATGACAAACTGGGTACGCGTGAGGGCGAAATCATCCTTCCTTCGTGCCGCTCGGATGTGGCAGAATATCAAATACTACGCGCTGGCGTTGGCTGTTATCCTGATCGGCGCCTCAACCTCAACCGCGCTGCAATTGCTGCAAGCCTACCTTCCGATAGGCCATCCGCTGGGTGCGCTTGCCGCCAACCTGTCCGGCGTAACCATAGGGACCATCATCATGGTAATCGGCTTCCTCAAAGACAACCGCCTCGACCAGGAGCGCAAACGCGCTGACAACGCCATAGCCGAGGCCGCGGTCGCCACGGCCAAAGCGGCAGCCGCCGAAGTCGTAATTCAGCAGGAACGGGAACGGGCCGACCGCTACCTCGCTGAGCTGGAGCGCTTCCGCGAAAGCTACGAAAGAACCACCGAAGCCCTCATCCAACTCCTGCGCGAACGCAACGGCAATCACCCGCCCAACCCCGACCCAACGGAATAATCCGGTAGCCGACACCGTTGTTGGGATGGTGGGAACGACAAAGGATCGGGCTATCGCCAAAGACCCCTGCGACTACTCTCGTGAGCTCGCAGATTACGCCTGCCCGCCGGAATATCCTTTGGTTGGCGGAGATATTCGCAGCGAAACAATGAAGGGCGGGTCGCACACCCGCCCTTTCGCTTTCAGGGTCGTGAACGGGGGTTAGTCAGACGATGGCAGCTGCTTGGCCTCCTGCAACTCCATCGGCTCGCCGTTCAACCGCAGGTCGCATTTGCCCGCCTTGGTAATCAACACGGACACGCTCCCGTCCGGCGACGTCAGCCGCTTGCCCATGGTCACCTCGGGCGCGTCCTCGGCGGTGGACGCGCTTCCGAAATCGACGCTGGCCCCCTTGATTTGCAGGGGAACGTCCCCATCGGTCAGGTCGCCCTCTCCGCTGGCCTTGCTGACTATCATCTCAGCGCCGCCGGGGCCCACGTAACGTTGTCCAGTCTTCAGGTTCATTGCTGCGGGTACCTCTTCACTTGGCTGTTGATGTCCCGGATTATAGTAAGCGCCGGCCCGGAGCGTCAACGCGCGCGGTTGACCATCGCGCGACCCGCAGTTAGACTCTTTCCCCATGATCTACTATGGTGACATGGCGCTGGCCCGGGCCGATCTGAGGGGCGGATTTTCCGCCCTTTTTCTATGCCTGTCGGACCGCCGTTCTCAAGGAGATTATCCTTGCCCGCGCTAGGTCGGCGGCTCCTTGCGGAGGCAGTGGGGACCGCTTTTCTGCTGATGGCGGTGATCGGCAGCGGCATCGCTGCACAACGACTCAGTCCCGGCGACGTTGGCCTGCAGCTTTTTGAAAACGCCGTCGCCACCGCGTTCGCCCTGATGGCGCTCATCTGGGCCTTCGGACCGGTGTCCGGTGCGCACTTCAACCCGGCGGTGACGCTAGCCGACGTCGTCCTGCACCGACGGCCGATTCGGGAAGGCATCGCCTACGTGGGAGCCCAGGTCGTCGGCGGGATCGCGGGCGCCGTCCTGGCCAACCTGATGTTCGCGTTGCCTCCGGTGACCTGGTCGACCAAGGCGCGCACTGGCCCCGACCTGTGGCTCGCGGAAGTTATCGCCACCCTGGGACTGCTGTTTGTAATCTTTCTCATCCCCAGGCATCGAGCGGCGGTCATACCAGTGGCGGTCGGCGCTTACATCGGCGCGGCGTACTTCTTCACCTCCTCCACCAGTTTCGCCAACCCCGCAGTGACGGTAGCCCGCATGTTTTCGGACACCTTCGCCGGGATCCATCCGGCCTCGGCGCCGGTTTTCATCGTCATGCAATTGGTCGGAGCCGGCCTGGCCATTGGGTTGGTGATGTTACTGCGCGGCCGCCGGTCAGGCTGAGCCGCCTACCTGAGCGGTTCTCGGTACGTAAATCCATCCTTCCAGTTCGGCGTCCGCCAGTTCATCGCTGTTGGGGTGGTGAAATCGGGATGCGTTCCTGGCCCACGCCGCTGCCCCGACTGCCGCAACCACCGCATCCAGGCAGTCGTCGTTGGCGCGGCACGCCATGCGGCCGCGGTCCAGATTGGGCAAGTCAACGCCGGATGCCTCGGCCAGGCGCCCCAGGATTTGGTCGCGCCGTTCCAGCGCGGAACGTCCCTTCTTGTAGCCCTTGTACGGCAACCCGATGGATTTGAGCAGCGCCCCCGGCATCAGTTCCAGGAGCGTCACCCGGTCCGTTGCGGAACCTGTGGGTTCCATTGGCGGCACATGCCAGCGGTCGGGGCGCTCTTGACGCCACCGCTGCAGCATTCTTATACCCTCGTAGGTCATTGGCAGCATGTTGGGGTTGACGGTATGCAGTGGTGAATAGCTTTCCCGGTGATACGCCAGGTCGCCGGCGCGCTTGGGTTCACGTTGGGAGAGCGGCAGATCAGGCCGTTGTCCCACGAATTGGTCCCGCCTGGTGACGAATTCGGCCGACGTCAGGCTGGAAACCATCTGCCAGATATCGGCCATGTCCCGAGGAGGCGCCCCGCCCGACAGGAACTCGGCAAACGCCCGGGGCACGCCAAACGGGAAGTCCAACGCTGCCACCGCCGGAGTCGGAATATCGCCCAGGAAGTCGTAGAGATCTTCGCGCCGCACCGGTTGCACGCTGTCCAAAAGCAGCGCGTCATCGCCAGTGAGCTTCCCCGATGCCATCCAGGTGTTGCGGTCGTCCCGGTGGCCGCTGAAGTCGACGCCGATTATCGTGGTCATCTCATCGCTGGCGCCGCGCTATCGCCGGCCGTTGCCGACGGCTCCCCGGAGCCCGACCCGCATGTTGCGCCCCCGCACGAATTGGTTAGAATACACGCGGCGGATGTTAGCACACCGTCACCGGTCACCCTCAATCGCCCCATCAAAGGAGCCAAGAGTTTATGGATTACACCAAGCGACGGGAGCGGTATCGAGCCGTTCTGGCCGGCGATGTTTGCGTGCATCCCGGCTCCGTGTTTGACCCGATTTCGGCCCGTGTCGCCGAGGACCTGGGCTTCGAGGTCGGCATGTTCGCCGGCTCCATCGCCAGCGGCACGGTGCTCGGCGCCCCCGACTACGTCGTGCTCACCCTCAGCGAGTTTGCCCAGCAGATCTACCGCATCTGCCGCGCCGGCACGCTGCCGCTGATGGTCGACGCCGACCACGGCTACGGCAACGCCCTGAGCGTCAAGCGCACGGTCGAAGAGCTGGAGGCATCCGGAGTGGCGGCCCTCACCATCGAGGATACCGTGCTGCCGATGCAGTTCGGTGACGGCCCGCGCTACATTTCGCTGGAAGAAGGCGTGGGCAAGATGAAGGCCGCCCTCTCCGGCCGCAACGATCCCAACACGGTGGTTGCCGGCCGCACCAGCAGCCTGAGCGAAGGGCTCGACGAGTGCCTGCGCCGGGTCAAGGCATACGAGGCCGCCGGCGTGGACGCGATCTTCCTGGCCGGCGCCAGCACCAGGGAGCAGGTGGAAGCGGTGAACGCCGAGCTGAACATTCCGCTGCTCCTCGGCGGAGCCGGCGGCGAGTTGTCGGACAAGGCATGGCTGGGCCAGAACGGCGTCCGCGTGGCCTTGCAGGGCCACCTTTCGTTCCAGGCGTCCATCAAGGCCGTGTACGATGTCATGAAGGCTCTGCGCGACGGCGTGGCCCCGGGCGACCTGCGCGACCAGTGCGCCTCGGCCGATCTGATCGCCCAGGTCACCCGAAAGGACGACTACGACCAGCAGATTGCCGATTATCTCGGGTAATCAACCGGACCAGATTCTCTCAGCCACAACAATTCAAGGAGGAAAGCGATTATGGCTTTTGTTTGTAACCACCTGCACCTGCGGAGCGAAGATCCGGACAACGCCGCCAAGTTCTACGTTGACAACTTCGGCGCGGAAATCGTTTCCACCAGGCCGCTGTCCAACACGATTTCCCACACCCTGGAACTGAACGGCCAGCCTTTGCTCACCGTTTCGGGCGAAGCCGAGGGCGAAAACGCCGTGCCCGGGTCCACCCACCCGCGCTTTGGCCTGGACCATTTCGGCTTCCAGACCGACGATATCCAGGGGGCTTTCGAGCGGTTCAAGTCCAATGGGGCCAACATTATCTGCGAACCGTGGACCATGCCGTCCGGGTCCCAGGTGATGTTCGTGGAGGCGCCTGACAAGGTCAGCCTGGAAATCATCCAGCGCCCTGACTAACCCGACAGACCCTTCTAACGCAACAAGCCGACGGGAGGACGCCTTCCGTCGGCTTGGTTAACTCAGAACGGGTATTGCAACTCCCCTTCGGCCAACTCCTGCGGCCATACCACCACTTTGCGGCCGTTCTGACGCTGAATCAACGCAACCGACCTGCCGATTTGGCGGCCGGACTCGTCAATCTTGAAGCGCCCGTAGAACGTCGTGAAGTCTGCGTCCACCGCCACGCCCAGGAGCGCGTCGTCGTCCAGATCGCCTGCCACGGCAACGCACCGCTCGGCGACCAGACCAGCCGCCATGGCTTGCGCCATCGGATAGTCGATGGGCACGCCTGCGTTCTCGGCCGCATCGTTCAGCATCCGCAGTGCCTCGGCGGCATCCGGCCCCACGTCCGGCGTCGGGATGCTGAAGGCCGGTTCCCATTGGCTGGGACCGACGAATCCGTCCGCGCTACCGCCCAGCGCCTCCTCAAATCCACCTATGGGAGCGGCTATCACCACGGCCAGCCCGATGTTGTTCCGGTTCGGCAGCCTGGCCAACGCCCGGGCCGTACCCAGGTCGTGACGAATGCGGCCGACGCTTACCACGAGGTCCGGCTCCTGCTCAGCCACGTGGCGGGCAATTTCAGTGAAACTCACCTGCGTCGGCCGGTAGCGCAGATCCAGCGCCGTGGTGAAACCCAATTCGTGAGCCGCCGTTTCGGCTCCCCGCGCCACCAGCCGGGCAAACGCGCCCGTGTCGATGCGAAGTATCACCAGCCGGCTTGCCTCGGGGTTGGCGTGCCGGACCAACTGCGGTGCCCCGACCAAGTATTGGTCGGCCGGCGTCAGGACGCTGATCACCTTGCGAAACCCGCGGGCGTAGTGCGCGTCGCCGGCGCCGCCGTGGTTCCACACCACCCTGCCGTGGGTCTCGGCGACTTCCGCGGCCGCCGTAGTGAGACCCGCGGAATACGGCCCGAACAGCAGGTCAACCTTGTCGTCGGTGATGAGCCGTTCCGTGGCTCGGCGCGTCGCGTCCGCCGTGCTGCCATCGTCATAGCTAACCAGAGTAACCGGACGTTTTTCCCCGGCCACGGTGAGGCCGCCCTGATCGTTGACGTAATCGACCCACGCGGACAGGCCGGCCAGCGCCTGCTGTCCTTGCGTAGCGAACTGGCCGGTCAGCGAAGCTGATATGCCGGCTTTGACGGTTGCCGCCATCGACCTGATCTCCTATGCGCGTGGGCGGAAAATGCCGAAACTGCTGGTGTATCCGTGGAGGAACGTGGTTCCGCTCACCGGCCCGATTTCTCCGTTGCAGAAGAAACCGCCCAGCGGCACCGCAGCGCCAACCTTTTCGTGGAACACCTCGGTGTCATGGTTGGACCGGCCGTACAGGTACTTGCCCCGGCCCAGGCACGAAAAGAGCAGCGCCCCGTGAGCCGGGTTCTCCCGATTGTCCACCGCGTAGCGTTCCAACACCGCGGACAGGTCGTCGGCCGAAGTCTCCGCGTCCCGCAGGTGGAATTGGACCAATTGACCTTCCTTCAGCATTTCGCCGATGGCGAGCACGCCGCTCCGTTGGTCCATTCCCATCACGTTGCGTATCAGGAAATCGCCCTGCTGGGGCTCGTCGATGAGCGCATCCATGACCACGCCCAGGAACAGGGAGTGCTGCATCAGGTCGCGGTCGCGTTGGCCGGCGCCCTGGAACAGGTTGCGCAGCACGTTCAGCGGCGGTTGCCCGTCCAGCTCAACGAGGAAGTTGCGGTCGCTGCGGGTGATGTGCATTGGCGACCCAATGGGACGGCACCCCTGGGCCACCACCGTTTCAACGACGATGTTGCCCGTCAACGCCACGCCGACGGCACCGGAATCGTGATAGTCCCTCCCCAGGAACAGGCCGTTTTGACGGGCGCCCTGCGCCGCGCTGGCCAACCCGCCGATCTTGGCGGCGGCGGGGTAGGCGTAATCCATTCCCAGCAAAAGGTTCTGCGCGGGGAACGACATTGGATCTGCCAGCAGCACGAACTGCGGCTGGTCTCCCGGGTCCACGCCCAAGGCGGTGTGCCATTCGTCCGGCGACGCATCCAGGCTGGGAAGGTTATCGCTTTCCAGCCGGATGGGGTGAATGTTGACCCCGGGCAGGCTGGCGGCGGTTACGGACACCGCGGGTTCCTGCTCAACCTCGTTGCCTCCGCCAATGATCCCGCCGCCGGAGCAGCCGAGCACCAGCGCCTGATGCCCCAGCAGCTCGGCCACCAGTTCGGGAAGGTTGGCATAATCCGAGGAATACTCCGACGACGCGAAGACTACCGCCAGGTCGGCCGCCGTGTCGCCCATGCTGGAGCGGATGGACGCCGCGCATTCGGAAAGGGCGGCGCGCAGGCTGTTCTGTTGGGATAGCGCAGAAGCCCAATGCATAGCTAACACCTCTAGAGGGCCGGTTCCGGCCCCAATTTTCGGGCTGTCCAGTTTGGCGCGAGTATAGCATAGGGCGTATGGGGTAACCCCTTGCGGCCGCTCAAATGGACGCTGCGATGCGACTTTGCTAAACTTGCCCGCGCGATTGGAAGCATGCTCAGGAGAAACCGCAATGAAGAAAGTAGTCAGCGAAATCAGCGGCGTGGTATTCAGCCTGCCCTGGCTGGTTGCCCGGGATGAGGGCCTTTTCGAGGCCGAGGGCATTGACATGGAATTCGTCACCGCCCTGAACAGCGGCAAGGTGACGCCCACCGAGAATCCGGAAGACGTGAACCCGATCCTCGGCCACGTGGCTTTCGAGGATGCCCAGGTGTCGATCTACCGCGCTTGAGAGGAAGGTCAGGTCCGTCGGGCCTATGAAAGCAAACAGGGCGCCCGCATCATCGCCCTCCGTTCCGCAGTCGCCACTCAGGCCATCCTGGTGCACCCGGACTCGCCCCACTATTACCCCGGCACTTTGGGCAACAAGCCGGTAGCCGTGCAGTTCCACGCCGGTTCCCACTACGTTGCGCTGCGCTTGCTGTCAGGTTACTTGCCGGAAGAAAAAATCAAGCTGGTCCATTACGGTTCCCCGCAGTTCCGGTTTGAAGCCCTCATGAACGGGGAGGTCGCGGCCGCCGCCCTCATGGAACCCTGGATTACCCTGGCGGAAAAGCTGGGTTGCCGGCCCGTCTGCGAGGGCCATTACCTCGGCGCCGAGAACGCCAGCGACAACATGGATGAGGACACTTTCGCCGCGATCAACCGTGCCGTCGCCAGTGCGGTGGACCGGATCAACACGGACAAGCGCCGGTACCTCCGCTATCTCATCGACGAGCCGCGGTTCGCCGCGGTGGTGGCCCGTTTCGGCGGCATCACGCCCGAGGACTTTCACCTCCCGCGTCTGCGCTACTCCTACAACACGCCCTACACCGACGAGATCGTCGAAGACACCTACCACTGGATGGTGCGTTGGGGTCTGCTCGACGGCGCCGCGTGCAGTGCCGACCTGATCGACAACCGCCTGGCCGAACCGGCCGTTGCAGCCGACGACTGATGGCAGCGTGTGCGCAACCGACTCCAATCCCGACCAAACGCTGAACATTCCACTCCCGAGCGTCGCCGGTCACCCCCGGTTGACGCCAAAAAGCGCGCCGGGTATACCTGACTGCGGCAACCCGGCGCTCCCGTTTGCCCCAAACCTTTCGAGGCAGGTATCACCTATGGCCGAATTGAGTCCCGCCCGCATCCTGGCGGAGTTGAAGAAGAACGGCGCTACCCACGTGGTATGGCTCCCCGACAGCGAGACCAACTTCCTCTACGTGTTGATGAGCGAGGAACCCACCCTGGACCTGGTTCCGGTAAGCCGCGAAGGGCACGCCTTCTCCACTGCGGCCGGCCTGGCCGCCGGCGGCAAGAAGCCGGTCATCCTGATCCAGAATACCGGGATGATGGAGTCCGGCGACTCGCTGCGCGGTTGGGGTCTGGGCATGAACGTGCCGGTGGTGATGATGGTCGGATACCGGGGCTGGACGCGGCACGGCGTCATCAACGACACCGCGGCCTTTTATACCGAACGCTTCCTCCACGCGTTCAACATCAACTATTACCTGGTGGAGTCCGATGAGGACGCCGACCGCATATCCATCGCCTTTGACGAGGCGCAAAGGAACAAGCGTCCCGTCGCCGTTCTCGTCGGCGACGAATACCACGGCTTCAACGTCAGCCGCTGACCACAGCGAATAACGGATGTGACCATCATGATGAAAACGGCGGAAATGCTGGAAATCTTCAACAAGCACCGCGGCGACGCGGTGGTGATACCCGGCCGCGGCGGCCGGTTCTGGGTCGAAATGAGCGATCAGCCCGATCGCGACCTGCCCCTGGGCGATCCGGCCATGGGCGGCCACGCCTCCTTTGCTCTCGGCCTGGCCCTGGCTATCCCGGACGAGCGCGTGGTGCTGTTCGACTCCGAAGGCGACGTGCTCATGGGCATGGGCGCCCTGCCCACAATCGCGGAAAAGGCGCCGTCCAACCTCTACCACTTCATGCTGGACAACGGGGTGTACGCCACCACCGGCGGCCAGCCGGTTCCCAACGCCGAGCGGATGGAGTACGAGGTGGTTGCCCAGGGTTGCGGCTACCCGGCCACCTATGCCATCGACAACCTGGAGGATTTCGCCAGCCAGATCGAAGAGATCCTTGGCCAGCCGGGCCCGGTGTTCGTCGCGCTGAAAATCGATCCGGAAATCATCAACGAACCCATCAATGCTCGTCCCCAGTGGCAGCGGAAGACCCGCAACCAGGCCGTCGCCGACATGCAGGCCGAGCTGGGTATCTCGGTCGGGTGACGTATTCCGCGGAGCCCTGGCGACCGACGGATAATTGACATAAGTCGCGGCCCGTGAAGGATCGTGCGCCGAGTCCATGCTGGTATCATGGATTCAGGATTGATCCGACCCGCCACGGTTGGGTCGAATAACATCAAGATCAATGGTGCGCCGACGACGCCTATAGGCGGGCCGTGGCGCCAGGAGGTGGGTGATGCCGAGCAAGGGCAAACGGGTGGCCTCCCGACAGAACAACCTGCGTCGCCGTCGTGGCGGCGCGAATCGCGCGGCCCCCGCGCGAAATCCTGCCGCCGCTTCCCCAGTTGCGGCAGCGGTGGCTGAGACCGAACCCGAGCGGTCAGCTGCCGCCGCGGCTGCTACCGCCACCGCGCCGGCCCCAACCCAGTCGCGGGCCGCGACCCCAACCGGCAGGCCCGCTTCCGGGGCGCGCGGGCGACGGTTTGATCGCCCGGCCGCGTACAACTACGTGGGTTCCGAGCTCAGGCGCATCGGCATCTTTTCCAGCGTTTTGGTGGTTGTGCTGGTGGCTGTTTCCTTTGTTCTTTAGGTCCTGCGTATGAGGTAGGGATCGAACCGTGGTTCGGCAGGAATTCGACCACCGCGTGCTGGTGACGCCGGAACGTCCCGGCGTTTACCTGATGAAGAACGCCGGCGGGGCGGTGATCTACGTCGGCAAGGCAGCGGTACTGCGCAACCGGCTCCGTTCCTACTTCGGCTCCCCGGCCGGCCTGGATCGCAAGACCCGGCGCATGGTCAGCGAGCTGGCCGACTTCGAGTACATTGTCACCGACACCGAGGCCGAGGCCCTCATCCTTGAGAACACGCTGATCAAGCGCCATCGGCCCTATTTCAACGTCCGTCTCAAGGACGACAAGACCTACCCCTATCTGAAAGTGGACCTGTCCGAGGACTTTCCCCGGGTGTACATCACCCGGGGCGTCCACAAGGACGGCGCCCGCTACTTCGGCCCATTCGCCAGCGCGGGCAGCGTCCGCCAGTCCATGGACCTGGTCAAAAAGCTGTTCCCCTACCGCTCCTGCACCAAGAGGATCACGGGAACCGATCCACGGCCCTGCTTGGAATATTACATTCACCGTTGCGTCGGACCCTGCGCCGGCCTGGCCAGCCAGGACGAGTACGCCGAGGTTGTGAAACAGGTGATCCTGTTCCTGGAGGGGAACACCGAAACCGTCACCGGTCAGCTTCGCGACAAGATGGAGGCGGCCGCGGAGGATCTGGAATTCGAGCGCGCCGCCGCGCTCCGCGACCAGATGGCCGCCATCCAGAAGTTCGAGGAGGAGCGCACCGTCAAGGTGGATTCCGGCCGTCAGACCGATCTTGACGCCATCGCGGTCTCTGTTGCCGCCAACGAGACCTGGGTCGAGGTGTTCTTCATCCGTCGCGGCAAGCTGATCGGGCGGGATCACTTCTTCATGGAGGGTCCCCAGGACGGCGAACCCGGCGAGATCATCGCCCAGTTCGTCCAGCAGTTCTACGCCACCGCTCTCGAAGTTCCTCCCATCGTCCTGGTGCAGCACGATCCGCCCGCCGAGGATGCCCAACTCCTTCAGAACTATTTGCGGAGCCGTCGAGAGGGAGCGGTTCGCCTGTATCGCCCGCAGCGCGGCGAGAACCGAAAGTTGATGGACGTGGTTGCCGCCAACGCCTCGGAGGGCCTCGCCCAGCATCGCGTCAAGTGGCTGAACCGTTCCGATGCCATCCAGGGCGCGTTGTCTGAGCTGGAGGAAGAACTCAGCCTGCCCACGGCTCCGCGACGCATGGAGTGTTACGACATCTCCCACATCCAGGGAAGTAACCTGGTGGGCAGCATGGTCGTCTTCGATGACGGCAAACCCCGCACTCGCGATTACCGCCGGTTCAAGATCAAGGCCGTGGACGGCGTGGACGACTACGCCAGCATGAAGGAGATGCTGACCCGTCGCTTCAAACGGCTGAGCCAGGCCATCGCCAACCCCGATCCCGACGGCAAGGTGGACAACTGGGGCGTGGTGCCTGACCTGGTGGTGATTGATGGCGGCAAAGGT
The DNA here is from genome assembly GCA_028873965.1 of Chloroflexota bacterium. Lineage (GTDB taxonomy): Bacteria > Chloroflexota > Dehalococcoidia > Lucifugimonadales > UBA3495 > Bin87. The sequence goes on along the minus strand of JAPPMU010000042.1, from coordinate 108,233 downwards.
CACCTGTCAGCCGCCCGGGAAGTGATGCTCCACCTGGGGCTGGAGCAGATCCCGTTGTGCTCCCTGGCCAAGGAGAATGAGGAGATATTCGTTCCCCATACCCCGGAGCCCATCGTCCTGCCCCGGGATTCCCAGGCACTCTACCTCATGCAGCGCATCAGGGACGAAGCCCACCGGTTCGCCATCAGCTTCCACCGCAACCTGCGCTCCAAGAGCAGCCTGAAATCGCCCATCGACATGGTTACCGGCATTGGCCCCAAGCGGAAGCGCATGTTGCTCCGCCGGTTCGGCTCTCTCCAGGGGATCAAGGACGCCAGCGTCGATGAGATTGCCGCCGTTCCCGGCCTGACCAGATCGCTGGCGGTCCGACTGAAACAGACTATCTGAGATGCTTTGAGGATCATTTCGTGGCTACTGCTGAAATAAACGTCGTTTTTGAGGGGCCGAATACAGCCGATGGGGTATCCCTCCACGACTTGAACTCGACCTTCAGACGCGTTCAGGATGCAGTGCGCCAGATGGCATCGCATCTGGCCGGCGTTGAAACCCGAGGCCGCCCCCCCGAATGGCTGAGAGATCAGATTTCGCTGCGGTTACTGACTGTATTCCCCGGGTCATTTGGGACCACGTTAGCCCTGTCGCCTGGGCGCACCCGGCACGGCGGAAACGATTTCGGAATAGATGCTCTGGAAGCTATCTTCGAATGGTCTGGCGAAGATGACGGGGCGTTGCCAGCAGAAGTCATTGCCAGTCTGACCGCAATCGGCACCGGCTTATCTGCCGATGTGCACCGAGTCCGGTTGGACGATTTGCAGAACGGCCGACAGGTGGTGATCAACCGAACGCAGCGAGAGCGACAGCGTGCTCGCCGTCGACCAAGGCCTGAAGTGGAAATCTTGCTCTACGGGCGGTTGCTGGAAGTCGATTGGAAAAACGGTACGGCGCAACTGCACAACTACGGTGAACGCCCGGTTGATTTGAGGTTTGCGGCCAGCCTTAATGAAGCGATGCGCCAACTAGCAACCCGGTACGTTTCCGTCAGAGGTATTGGACGCTCCGACTCCAGAGATGAATGGGAAACAATTGCTGTACGGGAGATTGAAGCCGAACGGTCAGTACTGGACGATTTCTATAGTCGAGAGCCGAAAATCTTCGATCCAGAAAAGGCAACCAGCTTTTATCAGCACAATGATGATGACCCTGTTGACATTGAAGAATTCATTCGGATCATATATGAGGCACGTGACCAATGACTTACGAAGGACAAAACCCCATGGTAGTAGATACCAACGTGGTATCATATATTTATCGTAACGAGAATCGTGCCCAACCGTATTTGAATCATCTTACTGGGCATCGGGCAGTTATATCCTTTCAAACCTATGAGGAACTACTGTTCGGTGCCTTGATCAGCAATTGGGGACAGCAAAGTGTCGACGAACTCCTTGAGTACGTGTCCACGGCCTACGATATAATCAATTACGACTTGGAGTTGGTACGGATTTCCGCCCGCCTGCGGGCTGATAGTCGTCGTAGTGGGCGTGAGCTAAAATCCCCTGACGGTTGGATTGCAGCCACAGCGATTTTACTGAATTGCACGCTGCTTGCCCATGACGGTGATTTCGATTGCATACCGGGTTTGAAGTTAATTAGGTACAGGGACGATGGGCGGGTAGCCGTGCGAAGGCCGTGATTGGGCAAACCTACCGCCGTCTCGCCTTGCCATAAAACCCGGCGTTACATTACCATTGCCGTACAATGCAGCGGTGCGTTACCGGTTGTGCCAGGATGAATAAGCTCAGCATCACATTGCCAGCCGGCGGTCAGATCTGCATTGAGTCTGACGATGCGGGACTTGTTCGTGAAGTCCTTTATTCATTCATGCCGCAGCTCACCGGGGCCAATGGGGCATCAGCGGACGCACCCATTGCGAAGTTGGCCGACCCTCCAGCGCATTCCAACGGGCATTCCGCGGCCAATGGCTCAACCCAGCATGTGGCCGAGCCGCAACGCGCTGCCGTTGTTGCCGCGGAAATCAACGGCGCGCCCCCGATCACACCTGCTGCGACCGTCGTGCAAATTACTCCGGCCCCACCGGCAGCCGCCACCGCGCTGAGCGATGAACCCGCACCGGCTCCAGTGGCCGTCGCTGAAACGATGTCTCCATCGGATATGTCCCCTTCGGAACACGAGTACATCGCCTTCTGCCAGCGCGTCAACCCGCTGGGCGACATGCGGCGGGTTGTGGTCGCCGCTGAAGCCGCTCATCGCTATCTGAACGTAGCCAGCGTCGATCCCGACAGCCTGGCTCACCTGTTCACCCTGGCCGGTTGGCCGATCCCGCACAGCTTCGTGCAGACGCTGCGCAACGCCGCCCGCACCAAGTTCCGTTGGTTGGAGCGCATACCCGGCCTGTCCGGCCACTACAAGGTGACCAATACCGGGCGCAGCATCGTCCTCGGCGAGAGCGAGGTCAAGGCTGAAGCCGAATAATCGGTTCCGGGCTCGTGTAGTACAATGTTGGCCGCCGCGCGTCCTGCGTCGGCGTGCATGTCCCGGTTCGCGTTTAGGAGTTTCACCATGCGCATGTACATCTGCGGCGAATGGGTCGACCGCGATGAAAAGATGCCCGTCATCAATCCCTTTGACCAGTCGGCGTTCGACACCGTCCCGCGCGGTTCCGCCGCAGACGTGCAGGCCGCCATCGCCAGCGCCGTCCGCGGCGCCGCGGTCATGGCCAAGCTGCCGGCCCACCGTCGCTATACCATCCTCAAGCGGGCCGCCGACCTCATGGAAGAGCGGGCCGACGACCTGGCGGAGACCATAACCCGCGAAGAGGGAAAGGTAATCGCCGAAGGCCGCGCCGAGGTCCAGCGCGCCGTCCAGACCATCACCCTGTCCGCCGAGGAAGCCAAGCGCCTGCACGGGGAAACCGTTCCGTTGGATTCTGCGCCCGGCGTGGTCAACCAGTTTGGCTTTACGATCCGCGTGCCCGTAGGGGTGGTGGCCGCCATCGCGCCGTTCAACTTCCCGCTCAACCTGGTGTGCCACAAGGTGGGACCGGCCCTGGCCGGCGGCAATGCAGTTATTCTCAAGCCTGCCGGCGACACTCCGCTGTCTGCACTGAAGCTCACTGAGATCCTGCTGGAAGCCGGTTTGCCTGAGGAGGCCATACAGACCATCACCGGCTCCGGCGCTGAGATTGGCGACGCCATTACCGGCTCGTCGGACGTCCGCAAGATCACCTTCACCGGCAGCATGGAGGTGGGAGACCAGATTTGCCGCAACGCCGGCATCAAGAAGGTCACGATGGAGCTGGGGTCCAACAGCCCCCTGATAATCATGTCCGACGCCGACATCGAGAAAGTCGCCGCAGCCACCGTCTCCAGCGGGTTTGCCAACGCCGGCCAGGTGTGCATTTCCACGCAGCGCGTCTTTGCCGCCCGCACCATCTACGCGGACCTGCTCGACGCGTTGGTCAAGCCCACGCAGGAGTTCAGCGTCGGCAACCCCTTCGACGAGGACGTCAAGATGGGGCCGATGATCCGCGAAACCGACGCCGTGCGGGTCGAGAGTTGGATCGCCGAGGCCGTGGGTCAGGGCGCGCGCGTCATCGCGGGCGGTGATCGCGAGGGGACCCTCCACTCCGCTACCGTGGTGGCGGACGCGCGCCCCGAGATGCTCATTTCCCGTGAGGAACTCTTCGGTCCTGCCGTGGCCGTCAGCGCCTTTGATGACATCGACGATGCTATTGCCAAGGCCAATGACACGCGCTTCGGCCTGTCGGCGGGCATCTTCACGCAGAACGTGGACTGGGCGATGAAATTCGCCCAGGAAGTCCACTCCGGCAACCTGCACATCAATTCCTCGCCGCAGTGGCGGGCCGACGTCATGCCTTACGGCGGCCTCAAGGACAGCGGTATGGGCAAGGAAGGCCCCGCCTACGCCATCGAGGAGATGACCGAACTAAAGATGGTCGTGTTCCACCTCGGCGGTTAGACTGAGCGCATCCGCGCGGGGAGACCCAGGCCAGACCATCAAGGGGCGAATGATCATTCGCCCCTACCCATTCCAGGAATACGGAGCGACGACATGACCAGCAGACCTCATGGCATTGACGGTTGGGGATACCCGAACCAGGAATACGCCCCAGAGCCCCGGGTAATGACCGAAGCGCCGGGCAGCGCCCTGGTGGTCACGCCGCACCCCGACGACGCCGAAGGCGGCTGCGGCGCAACTATGGCCAAATGGATCGCCGAGTCGGGCACCAAGGTGGTGATCCTGATGTGCACCAACGGCAACAAGGGCACCGGCGACCGCTCGTTTACGCCGGAATCGCTGGCGGCGACACGCGAGATTGAGCAGCAAAATGCCGCCAACGTGCTTGGTGTCGCGGAGGTCGTGTTCCTCCGCTACGGCGATGGTGAACTTGAGGACACCCATACCTATCGTGGGCAGGTCGTGCGTGAGATCCGACGCCACAAGCCCGAGGTGATTTTCGGCATCGACCCCTACCGGGTTACTTCCCACACCCACCGCGACCACCGCCATAGCGGTCAGGCCGCATTGGACGCAGCGTTCTCGTATGCGTGGAGCTGGCAGGATTTTCCGGAGCAGATCGAGGATGAAGGGCTGGAGCCGCACCGGGTCCGGGAGGCTCTGCTGTGGGGGTCGGAGCGGCCGGACACCTTCATATCCATCACCGAGGAGCACATACTCCGCAAGGCCGAAGCCCTGAGCCAACATGCGTCACAGATCAGCGCCCGCACCCGTTCCCAGCGCCTGGACCGCATGACGGAAGGCTGCCGCCTGCAGGGAGAGCGCTGCGGAGTGCCCTTCGCCGAAGGGTTCCGGCGCATCGACTTCAACCTCGGAAGCGACGAATGGTGGCTGCTAAACCGCTAGACCGCGCTTGGGTCGCGCTATGGAGGTAGTGGGGAGATGGAAATGATTCCTGACGATGACATACTCGAAGGAGGACGGCACCCGATAACTTATTTTCGCTATTGCCACGCTCAAGATGAGCTGCGCGCTGACGCCGGCGGTGTCGCTTTTGACACAGGCTACGATACGGGTCGCGCCCTCTCTTACGGTGAACTGTTCGAGATGACCCACAGTGTTGATACCAGTAACTTATCTCGTGAGGAGTTGCGTCGGTTCTGGCGCATGGATTTGGCGCTTGAAGTTGCCGACGAAAACGGTGCCACCCGCTATCTCGCTGTTGAAATCTCCTTCTACGCCGAACCAAAGGGGATAGACCGCGCCATCGCTAATGCCCGGCTGTTGGAGCGCTTCACCGGCTGCCCCGCCAGTGCCGTCATCGCCGTTGGCAGGGACTACCGCGGCTTGTCGCAATCTGTCCTGAATGGCGAATATCCCATTCTGCTGGGCACTCCGGGCTGCGAACAGATTTATTTGTACCAACTGAACGAGCGCAATATAGAGAGGGCGATGGCTGACAAACGTTATGAGCGGAGGCTAGGCGGCTATTGAGCCAGGTTGCTGGTTCGGTTAACCGGCCGTCTGTTCACTTCACAATCGCGAGCATTCGTAGCGACGACCGAATCCGTGCCGTTATCAACAGAGAGCAGGTTCGTTGGTAAGTGCTGGACGACCGCGAAGCGCCATCGGCTGAAAGTTGACGGATGATACTTTGACGTTACATAATCACCACCGGAAACCTAGATTTGAAAACAGACGGCACGGGGCAAAATGATGGTCGACAGAGAAGTTGCCGTTCGACAGCATCCTGTGATGCGGAATGCGAAAATCATCCACACTGATAGCGTCAGATGCGCCGTTAGTCCGCGCGAGGATCAGTACAGGGTCCTTCAGTCCAAGATTGGCAAGATTGCCGCCACTGTGGGAGGACATCACGGTGTCTACATGATTTGGGGTATTGCCGAATCTGGCGATCCTCGAATCTACGTAGGATGCGGCGACTTCAAGAGCAATTTTGCTCGCCATTCCAAAGATCCTAGCTTCAAGTTTTGGGAATATACCGCCGTCTTCACCGCCGTGTCGATGTCCCGAAAAGGGAGGCCCGGTAGAAAAAAGGGAGCGAAGCAACTTCGGCACCAAATTGAGAGCGCGCTCACATATATGGTGAGGCAAGCAGAAAAGAAGCATTTGTGCGAGACGCATAACAAGCGTCCTATTGGTAAGGAAGCCAGCCCTGGCTCTGACGCCCACATGCTTATGAGAAGTTTGCAATCTTGTCTGCCGCACATTGGTTTAGATTTCTTCAAGGGAGCCCCTTCGCTTCCACGGGTACAGTGGGCTAACGGTGATGGGCGCAACACCCTTCCATCTCGGAAATCAACCCTACCCCCCCGAAAGGTGCAGCGTCGCTCGGTTACGGATGCACAGTTTCGTCTGAGGGGTCCTCATGCTGTGGATGCCAAAGGGTATTCGGCAGGTCGGGGTAAGGAATTCGTCGTGCTGGCTGGTTCGAAAGTTTCCAAGACTGAAAGCCCGTCGATTTCCCAGCACAGGCACATCCACAATCAACGCAAGCACCTGCGGTCTCTGGGAATTCTGGTGGACGCAGGAACTGTTCTCGAATTTTCTCAAGATCATACGTTTTCTGCCCCTTCGACGGCGGCTGGCGTGTGCTTGGGTCGCGGAGCCAGTCTAAAATACTCGTGGAAAGACGCCAGCGGACGGCCGCCTGGGTCATAGATCAACTGTCATTCCCGCAAGAAGAACAGCCGGCCCCGTGCTTGACACTAGGCACGGACTCGGAAACCCCCGCGTCTCTGCGTCAAAAACCCATCCTGCCGCCCCAAAGCACGACGCGCTCTACTGCTCCTGCAACTCCCGGACGATGCGGCGCAACTGTCCCTGCTCCGCGTCGTTGGCCGTCTGAATGGAGAAGTGCATCTCGTTGACCAGCCCGCCGTATCGCTCCTTGAACATGCCGGGGATTTCGTCGTACTCGCCGATGATGGCAAAGGCGTTGAGCATCTCGTCGGTTACCAGGTCGCCCATTTCCGTCCATTTGCCCTCGCGGGACATGACGTGCAACTGCTTGCCAATGTCCTCGAAGCCGTGGCATTCCAGCACCGGGAAGTAGGTTCGCGTGGACGAATAGAAGGCGATGCGGCGCTTGGTTTCCTCGGCGGCCTCGGCGATGGCGGCCCGGTTGGGCCCAGTGACGATGAACCCTCCGCCGACCACGGACACGTCCTCGGCATTCCGGCCGGCGCGGCGCGCGCCTTCAGCGACGTTGGGTTGCACGACCTGACGCACGTACTCCGGGGAGACCAGGCTATGCAGCATCAGGCCGTCGCTGCACTCTCCCGCCACGAGGCAGTTGTATCCGTTGACGGCCGCAGTGTACACCTCGGGATGCGCGTACTCGCTGGGTCCGGGACTGAAAAACGGCGTCATCAGCGAGAATTGGTAGTGGTCGCCCACGTATTCCAGGTTGCTGCCCGTGTCCCAGCAGTTCCAGATAGCGTGCAACGACTGCACGTACTCCCGCAGGCGAGGGCCCGCGGATCCGGTCCACCGGGTGGAGAACCTGCGCTCGTTGTGGCCTTTCACCTGGGTTCCCAGACCAAGGCGGAACCGGCCGCCGCTATTGTCCTGCAAATCGCGGGCGGTGTAGGCGACGACCATGGGCGAACGGGGGAAGGCGATGGCGACGTGGGTTTCCAGGGTTACACGACTGGTCGACGTCGCCGCCACAGCCAGCGGCAGGAATGGGTCGTGGGCCGTCTCGTTGGTGGAAACGCCGTCGTATCCCATGGACTCCGCCCAAGCCGCTTCGGCGGCCACGGCGTTCAGGTCTCGGGATCTCAGGGAATAAACAACTCGCATACGGGTCACTCCTCGGTGATGTCGGATCGGTGCGGGCGACGGTAAATGGTCACCCCGAGCGTATCGATATGCCGCTGCAACGGCGCGTACTTGATCTCCTCGTAAGCTTGCACGTCGCACGACTGCGGAATGTCCAGGTCTTTGAGGTCCAGGGCCAATCTACCGAGGCGGTAGCGATCCTCAATGCCATGGGTGGCGAGGTCGAAATCGGAGCGAGGGGTCGCCCTGCCAGTGGCGCGGGAGCCGAACAGAGTCACTGCCGTCAGCTCGGGGTAGGCAGCGAAAACCCGGTTCATCTTCTCCCGTGTTGCGTCGGGTATGTCGGGAGTGCGCGTCATCCCAGCGTCTCCAAGCCGAATCGCTCGTAAAGGTCGCCTAAGACTGCCAAATAACGGTTGCGGACATTTCCTAAAACCTCTTCAAATCTGGCGAAATCATAGGTGTGTGACATCAGGTTGCGGTCAACGAGCATGTCGATCCAAACTTCCGCGTCGTCAATCAATTTGGCGGCAAACGCCTGCTGGATAACATTGCGTGGCGTCACTTCCGTGAAGACGATACCGCCGTACTCCAGCCGGTCCTTGAGCGTCAGCCAAGCCAATTGGAAAGTATATTCGAACCGCTGGACGGCGCCCTCTCGCTCCAACTCATTCAGTTCGGCGACTTCCTGATCCAATGCCTCACCGAGCAAAGCATAGGCACGCGAGAAATTGCGGAACCGATAATGCCAACGCACTTCCTCGGTCATGGTCGCTTTCTCCGGTTGCGTGGCATTTACTCGCCTGCCGGCGCGCGCTCAGCGTAGAGCTGGTCCGTTTTCGCGGCCATGATGAAATCGTTGCGATGGAGGTTGCGGATCTTGTGCGTCCACCACGTCACGCTGACCCGACCCCATTCGGTGGTCAGCCGGGGATGATGGCCTTCGGATTCGGCCATCTCGCCCAGGGCGTTGGTGAATTCCAGCGCCTGCACGAAGTTCTGAAACCGGAACTGCCGGTCCAACTTCGGGATGCCAGATTCGTCGATCAGTGCCCAATCGTTCACCGCCGGGTGCAGCTCTGCGATTTCGGTTTCCGTGACGTGGGGAGAATCGCGGCGGCAGGCCGTGCATCGTTCGCTGTACAATTCGGCCATCGGTCAGCCTCCTGCTTTTATCAATGGGCGTTGGTTCGTGCCGCAATTCTAGCATAGGGGTTCTTCCGCCCAACGATGCCGGTGTCGTCGCAGCTGCGGTTGAGCGCAAACCTCCGCTGCGGTATAGTTTCTGCTAACGATGTACCGGCCGACGGGCATCGGTCACCCACCAGCCACCGCGAATCGTGGCAACCGTGCGAGAGGGGCCAAGCACCATGATCTACGGCGCAATTACCAATTCCTGGCGGAACCAACTGGACGACGCCGACCTAGCCGATCTCATCGCCATCGCGCAGGACCACGGCGCGCGCCACGTCGAACTGCGGCAAACCTGTCTCGGCCTTGCCGAATCCGGCGAAGGCCAGGACTGGCGGCCGGACCTGACTGCGCTTGCCGACGTGGTGGTTCGGTTCCCTGAACTCACTTTCGACCTGGCCGTGGCGCTGCCGTGCATCACCACCGAGATCGACCCCCAGGGCGGCCTGTACCAATCGCAACTGGAAGCGGCGCGCCTGGTGGGCGGCGGTTCGCCCCACCTGCGTACCGTGGATCCTGGGGCGTCGGATACGCCATGGGAGACGGCCGATGACGTGGCCGAGGTAGCGGGCCGGCTTGTTCCCCTGGTGCGGGAGGCGGCCCGCCAGGGTGTTATCTTCTCCATGGAGAACTCGGGACAGCCGTTGCGCTCCATGGCCCTGTTGGTCAGCGAGGCGCGGGCCCAACTGACCGAGGAAGAAGGGCAATACTTGGGCTTGTGCCCCGACCCGACCAACCAGTTGCGCCGCCATCCGGATAGCAGCCCGCTGGACGAATTGGCCAATCTGCCCGCCGACTACATAAAGATCGTGCATTTCAAGCAGGCTCGCGACGGCGTCGCCATAGGCAGCGTGGACGACGGCGATCTTGACTGTCGCGCCATGCGCCGCATCCTGCACGGCAAGGCGTATGACGGGCCGGCGATCATGGAAATCCCGCCGCATGACGACGTTTTCGAGAATCTCGCCGCAAGCTTCGCCTACCTGGACGCCTGAAACGATCACCCTGCCGTCGTTGTGTAGACGGTTTGTACGCACATGCAGGATCACAGCGACTACACCGTCTCCATACACTATGACCGCAGGCTTTACCGGCAGGATATTGCCGGCTCCAAGGCCCACGCCGCCATGCTGGCCAAGCAGGGTATCATCGCCGGGGAAGACGCCGAAGCGATAATCGACGGCCTTTCCGCGGTGCAGGACGAAATCGAGCGGGGCGATTTCCCCTGGGATCCTGCCCTTGAAGACCTGCACATGAACATCGAGCGCCGGCTGACTGACCTCATCGGTCCCGCCGGAGCGCGGCTGCACACCGGGCGCTCGCGCAACGACCAGATTGCCCTGGACATGCGCCTCTACACTCGCGCCGCCATTGCCGACACGGTGGCGGGCTTGCGTTCGGTCCAGCGCGCCCTCGTTGCCCTCGCGGAGCGATACGTCGACGTGGTGATGCCGGGCTATACCCACCTCCAGCGCGCTCAACCCGTGCTCTTCGCCCACCATATGCTGGCCTATTTTGAGATGCTGCAGCGCGACGCCGGCCGGTTCACCGACTGCGCTGCCCGCATGGACGTGCTTCCTCTGGGGAGCGGGGCGCTGGCCGGGGTGCCTTACCCAACGGATCGCAATGCCGTTGCCGCGGCCCTGGAGTTTTCAGAGATCAGCCCGAACAGCATGGACGCCGTGGCGGACCGGGATTTTCTGGCCGAGTTCCACGCCGACGCCGCGATTGCCATGATGCACATTTCTCGGCTGTCCGAGGAGATCGTCATCTGGTCCACCCGCGAGTTCGACTTTGTGCGCCTGGCCGACGAATTCACCACCGGCAGCAGCATCATGCCCCAGAAGCGCAACCCCGATTTCGCCGAAATTGCCCGGGGCAAAACCGGTCGGGTTTATGGCAGCCTGATGGGCATTTTGACCGTACTCAAGGGACTGCCGCTGACCTACAACCGGGACCTGCAGGAGGACAAGGAGGGTTTCTTCGACACCGTCGATACGCTGCTGTCCACCCTGTCCGTCTTTGCTGACATGCTGCCGGGGATGACGCTGAACACCGAGCGTGTCGAATCCCTGGCCGGCGAGAGCTACATGCTGGCCACTGACCTGGCCGACTACCTGGTGGGCAAAGGAGTGCCCTTCCGCGATGCCCACGGCGTCATGCGGCGCCTGTGCCAATACTGCGAAATCGAGGGCGTGTCCCTCTCGGACTTGCCCATAGCCGAGTACCGGCGTTTTGCATCCCAATTCGACGAGGATGTGTACGCCATCACCGCCGCGGCGTCGGTGGCCGCGCGCGACAACCCGGGCGGCACGGCTCCCAACCGGGTGGCCGAAGGCATCGCCCGCGCCAGGCAAATCCTCCTGGACGCGGAGACGCCATGACCTCCACCGCCGCGCACGTCCAGATCGCGCCGTCGGTCCTGGCCGCCGACTTTGGCCGCCTGGCTCAACAGGTGGCGGACGCCGAGGCGGCCGGCGCCGACCTGATTCACGTGGACGTCATGGACGGCCGCTTCGTTCCCAACATCTCCTTCGGCGAGGTGGTGGTGGACGCCATTCGCGGCGCCACGTCGCTGCCGCTGAATCTCCACCTCATGGTGCACGAGCCGGACCGGCTGCTGCCGGGTCTGGTCAAGAACATCAATGACCAGGTGCTGGTGCATGCCGAGGCGTGCGCGCACCTGCACCGCACCGTCGGTTACATCAAAGAACAGGGCTGCCAGGTGGGTGTCGCCATCAATCCGGCAACACCGATAGCCGCGGTGGAGGAGGTGCTTCCCGACCTGGATATTGTGCTGGTGATGACCGTCAACCCGGGGTTCGGCGGTCAATCCTTTATACCTTCTGCGCTGGGGAAATTGCGCCGGCTGTATCGGACGATTGCCGAAAACGGTTACACGGTGCAATTGGAGGTGGACGGCGGCGTGAAAGCCGACGACACCGCTCGCGATTCCGTGGCCGCCGGCGCCGGCATTCTGGTCGCCGGCACCGCGATATTCAACCGCGATCAGTCGGTGGCGGAGGCGATGGCCGCGCTCCGGGAGAGCGTGGCGGGATTGACGGCCGGCGATGTGCCGGCCGGTTAGTGGTTTTGGGAGAAACCTGCCGGGGACGTATCGCCGATTTCCAGGCTGTCGTTGCCGGTGAGTCGGCGCAGCCGTCGCAGTTGCGTGTTGCTGGTGATGGTGAACGGACGCGGCGGCGTGGCCGTGAGTTGAAGCAGGTACGGCATCAAACCCTCCACCCGGTCAATCATATCGGCCAATGTTTCTACGTGGTGATAATTTTCGTAAAAGTTCTGGTGGCCGATGCGGTAGGCGTCGATCAACGCTAGGCTTTGGTCGTGGTCAAAGCCGAATTCGAGCGCGATTTGGCTGGCGACGGAGTGGATGTCCTGGTGGGACTCATGCGGCCAGCCTCGCTGCTCTGCGATGACTTTGAGCGGCTGCACCACGGCGCCCCACGCCTTTTCGCCAGCCTGCATCCGGCTGCCTTGCGCCAGCTCTTCGCGGGCGTGGGCGATAAAAATCCGGCTGATCCGGCGACGGTCTTCGTCGCTTTGAACGCCGGGCGACGGCAAATCGGGGACGGTGGTCATGTTGCCCTCACCCTATCCGGTGAGTTCCCAGTTGCACTGACCCGCCGGAGGCGGGTCAGCGTTTGTCAGGTGCTACGCGGCCGCTCGCGCCCGGGCTTTCTTGCCCCGGGGCGGCTTGTACATCGTCCGGAGGCACCGCGAGCAAATCTTCACGCGGGTGGGCTTGCCGTCGATGGCCAGCGTCTGTTTATGAACGTTGGCCTTCCACCGCGTCTTGGTCTTGCGGTTGGAGTGGCTGACGTTGTTTCCGGTCATGCCGGATTTGTTGCATATCTGGCACTGCATGGTTCTGTCCCTGTTCCATTGGTGCCGCAGATTATAGCACAGCGGAAACCGGGGCGTTCCGCGCTGATCGCGCCATGAAGGACATTACACAAAATTTACGTGCGCCCCGCTTATGTCGAAGCCCCGGATCGTTATAATGTAGTGACCGCCGCAGCAATGTTTGCCGGATTCGTTGGGAGGATACCATGGGCGCTACAGCAACGATGTACTGGTGGCCACGTTGAAGCAGCTGTCGCAAGGTGCGAGAGTTGCTCGTGCAAAATGGATACACGGTTGAGGAACGCGATTATTTCAAAGAACCGTTCACTGAAACGGAGCTGCGTCAGCTCGTCGCTGAACTGGGCGAGCCGGGCGTGACCGGCATGTTCGCCGCGCGCAGCCCCTCCCTGAAAAAGATGGGGCTGAACGCAGCCGATCTTTCGGATGAACGGAAGCTGGCGTTGATGCTCGAAGAGCCGCGTTTGGTTCGTCGTCCCATCGTGCGATTGGGCGACCGCTTGATCGTAGGAGCCAGCATCAAGACCATGACCGAAGCGTTGAGTTCCTGATCCGACCCGAGCCGAAACCTGCAACCGCCGCCAGGATACCGGACCGATTATGAAAATATTTTTCGACGTCGACTACACCATCCTGGGCCTGGACGACACCCTTCGCCCCGGCACCGTGGACACCTTCCAGAAGCTCCTTGATGATGGCCATGAAATTTACATCTGGTCCGGCATGGGCGAGCGCTGGGAGGTGATCGAGAAGCACGACTTGCATCGGTTCGTTTCCGGAGTGTACGAGAAGCCCACGCATCACTATCAGGAACGCCTTGCCGAGCTGAAAATCCCGGTGGAGCCGGAGTTCGTCATTGACGACTACCCGGAAATCGTCGCCGAGTTCGGCGGGGTGTGGGTGCCGCCCTATTTCTTCTCCCGCAGCGTTGACCACGAGATGGATCGCATTTACCGGATCATCTGCGATTTCCAGGAAACCGGCGACTCGGAAGACCGCCAGTACCGCGCCAAGGGCACCAAGATACCGCTGTTCTGACCGCCGCGCTCAAGCGACGCGGCGGTGGTAGACTGGAAGCGCGGGAGGTAACGACATGGACCTACTGGCATTCAAAGTTGTGATTGAGCCGGACGAGGACGTTTGGCAGTCATACTATACCGCGTGGGAACACTTGGGGGCGGCAACCTGCGGCGAAACTCAAGAAGAGGCAGCTGTCAACATCAAGGAAGTCCTCGAAATGATTGTCGGGGAGATCGAAGAAGGCATGATTGAGTGGCCCATCGAGCCTTGGGCCCCGGATTGGGAGTTCAGCAAGCCGAGTATCCAGGACGAACCTGACCTCGTTCAGATCAAGTGCGCTCCAGAGCACCCGGACGCTATCGCTTCCCACGGCGGTCTGTCGATAAAGGATTTGCAACCTGGTATCGTCCATGACAGCGTGTACCGCCTGATTTACGTCGCCATAGACGACGTCCTGGCGTCAATTTACGAGCGCGACACTCTGAGCGAAACTCGCACTGGAGGGTACGTATCTACGGTGTTTGCCTTGCCGGTTAGGTACAATCCCGAGTCGCAGTACGGATACGTAAGTCGTGGTGCCCAAATCCGTTTGGAACGTGCTAGGCAACGGCAGAGCCCCCCTGTACGCGAATAATTTCACCCAGATTGCAAGGATATGATGATCCAATCGGAGTTGGCCGCCGCCAATGCCCATAAATTATCAACAGATTAGAAACATTACGGCTAGGGAAATAGAAGCGGCGTTGTTCAGAGATGGGTTCGTGCTGTCCCGTTCGACGGGCAGTCACCGCCGTTATTACCACGAAGCCTCCGAACGTAAAGTTACGGTGTCCTGGCACGGTAGCGGCCGAACTTTCCGACTTGCTACATTGCGCCGCATCATTGAGGTGCAGGCCCAATGGACGGAAGCCGATCTCTTACGCCTTGGTCTAATCTGCAACTGACCAACCATGCCCATCCAGCAACTCCCGCCTCACGTCGCCGCCCAAATCGCGGCCGGCGAGGTCATCGAACGCCCGGCATCGGTGGTCAAGGAGCTGGTCGAGAACTCCCTGGACGCTGGCGCGAAGAGTATCACCATCTCGATCCGAGAAGGCGGCGTCGCCGAGATCCGAGTCACGGATGACGGTAATGGCATCCCTCCCGATGAGTTGGGCCTGGCGTTTCGCCATCACGCCACGAGCAAGCTTTCCACGGTTGAGGATCTGAACACGGTTTCCACCCTGGGGTTCCGCGGCGAAGCGCTGCCTAGCGTTGCGGCGGTCGCCCGTGTCGTGTGCACGACGCGCCCGCCCGATTCGGAAGCGGGAGCCCGTATTGAGTTTCGACACGGCGCTTGCGTGGGACAACGCCACGACGGACGCCCCCCGGGCACATCGGTCCAGGTGGCTGATCTGTTCGGTGATCTGCCTGCTCGACGCAAGTTCCTGCGCTCTGCGCCGGCCGAGGCTGCCCGTATCCAGGAAGTGGTAACCCGTTATGCCCTGGCCCACCCGGAGGTGCGTTTCACCTTCTCGGTGGATGGACGAGAGGTGATCAGCACCCCGGGCTCCGGCCGGCTGCAGGACGTTATCCTGTCCATCTACGGGTCGGAAGCGGCGGGTCGAATGCTGCCCGTTTCCCTTGCCGACGGCGACGTTGCCGTCGATGGCTACACCAGCGCCCCGGAGCTCAACCGGCGCAACCGTTCCTACACGACCCTTCTGGTGAACCGCCGATGGGTTTACGACCGCTCCATCTACTATGCCATCGAGCAGGCGTACCAGGGAACCCTCCCCGACCGCCGCTTTCCGTTCGCTGTCATCAACATTTCCGTGCCCCCCGAACAGGTGGACGTCAATTTCCATCCCACCAAGCGGGAGGTGCGATTCCGGAATGGCGACCGGTTGTTTTCCCTGGTGCAGCGTGCGGTGCGGGAGGCCCTGATCGCGCACGCTCCAGTGCGGACAGCGACGCGATCATTCACCCCCGTCGATGCGGGTCCGCGGCCACCGTCATCCCCGGAATCTCCGCGCCTGCCGTCCACCGGCGGAGCAGCGCCGCGAGCCGATGGCGTCGCGCTGTCCACCACGGCGCTGGCGCCGGCTGAGGGGTCGCTCCGCGACGTGTTGGCAGACCTGCGTGTCGTCGGTCAGATCCGCCAGACCTACATCGTGGCGGAGGGTGGATCCGGCATGTATCTGATCGACCAGCACGCCGCTCACGAACGGGTGGTATTCGATCAGATCCGACAGCGCCGGCAAGGGGACGAGCGACCTTCGCAACCACTGCTTGCCCCCATGACAGCTGAACTATCCGCGGCCCAGGCGGTTACCCTGGAAAGCTACGCTGACCTGCTGGCGGGCTATGGCTTTGCATTGGAACCCTTCGGGGATCGCGCCTGGTTGGTCCGCGCCCTCCCTGCCGGCCTGGCCGCTCGCGCCAGCCCTGACCCCGCCGCCGCCCTGTGCGATTTGCTGGATGCCGTGGCGGTGGAGCAGGTGGTGATGGATCGGGAGGACGCGCTGGCTGCCACCGTTGCGTGTCACGGTTCCGTGCGCGCGGGGATGACGTTGGCGCAGGAAGAGATGGACGCGCTGCTCCGCCAACTGCAATCCACTGAAAATCCGCACAACTGCCCCCACGGGCGCCCCACAGTGGTTCATTTTTCCGAGTACCAGCTGGAACGCGAATTCGGCCGGCGCTGAACCTGGGACAAAATAAAGAGGCAGCCCGCAAAGCTGCCCCATTACGGTAGCGGTTTGTCGGCGCCTTGGCTAGCGACGCGGGTCGGTCCTGGGATCCTGAGCTGGATGGAACATCGACCCAGGCCCGGGGAATTCACTCGCCGCCTCGGCCTCGTTGTTGCGTCGCCCGAACGGCAGCATCGACGTTACCACCGCGGCGCCCGCGATGCCGACGCCAAGCACTCCCAAGAAACGGCGGCGTGAAGGTCCTGATTGACTGTTTTCGTTACGTGCGGGCACTGCTGCAACTGCTCCAAAGTGGTTTCGGGAAGCGCAAAAATCCTATCAGCCGCCGTTTCAGGTGTCAAATTGGTAAAATCGACGCACAATCCCAATTGTTGACCGCTCGAACCCTCGTCGCTTAGATTCAACCCGCGAACCGGAGATACAGCAACCCCGCGACTCGTTGATGGAGGAAACAACCATGCCGTTCTACGAAAGAGGCGAGACCCGCATTTACTACGAAGAGGTCGGTTCGGGATTTCCCCTGCTGATAATTCCGGGCGGTGGGCTCAACTCCACCGTTGAGGGGCTAAGGACGTCGCATCCTTTCAACCCCATGGCAGCCTACGGGAACGACTTCCGCGTCATCGCGGCCGACCTGCGCAATTCGCCGCCGGGCCAGTCCAGCGGGCCGCTGGACATCGACCGTCCCTGGGACGCCTACTCGGAAGACCAGCTGGGCCTGATGGACTACCTCGGCATTGACAAGTTCCTGGTCATGGGCTTCTGCATCGGCGGGCCGATGATGCACAACCTGCTCCGGCTGGCGTCGGACCGCATCGTCGCGGCCTGCTTCATGCAGCCCAGCGGGTTCCGTCCCGAGTTGCCGGACCTCTTCTACCAGAACAACATTACGGGTTGGGGGCCGCCGCTCTGCGAGAAGCGACCGGATATAACCATGGACATGGTGCATGACTTCTTAACGAACATGTACACCAACCGGGCGGACTTCGTTTTCACCGTGACCCGCGACTTCGTGCGCAACCTGCAGACGCCAATACTGATCGCGCCCGAAGACGTGCCAGCCCACCCCTACGCCGTCGCGATGGAGGTGGCCGAACTCGCGCCCAACTCTGAGGTGTCCATCTATCCCTGGAAGGACTCCCAGGAGCACATCGACGAGGCGGTGGACCACGCCCGGCGCTTCATGAAGACCCACTCGCAGGTGGGTGCCGCGGTCTGACGTTTCCGCTGCGCCAGAGCCTGTTGACAAACTGAATATCACACCGTCGTTCCTGCGAAAGCAGGAACCCAGAAGAGCCTCTGCGACAGGAACGTTCGGCAGATTTCACGCTTGCTGGATTCCGGCTTTCGCCGGAATGACGGCATTTGTCGACAGGTTCTAATCTCATACAGGAGGACGAAGACTTGCCCGAAACCGCGGACGTAATCGTCATTGGCGCCGGTGTGGTCGGCTGCTCGGTTGCCTATTACCTGGCCCGGGAAGGCGTCAAGGTGACACTGCTGGAGCGCGAAGCCATCGGGAGCGGAGCCTCGGCCCACGCCACCGGATCGCTGAGCCTGCTGGGAGCGGAGTTCTCACCCGGCGCTTCGTTCGAACTCGCCCGGGCCTCGTATGCCGAGTTCCCGCTAATCGTTCCCGAACTGGAAGCCGCCACCGGCATGAACCTGCTGTACCAGCGACGCCCGTCTCTCCGGTTGGCGCTGGATGACGACGAAGCCGGCCTGATCCGGGAGTTGATGGTCTGGCAGGAACCGCACGTCAAGATGCGCTGGATTGACGCCCGGGAGATTCAATCCATTGAGCCGCGCCTCTCTCCTGCCATCATTGGTGCGGTGTACGAGGACGAGTCCGCCCAACTGGACAGCTACCGTTTCAACCTGGCTCTGGCTGGGAGCGCCGAACGCAAAGGCGCCGAAATTTTTAGCCGAGACGTAACCGGCATCATCGCCGATGGCTTGACGGTCACCGGCGTCAAAACTGCGTCCGGGGACATGCACTGCAATGCGGTGGTGGTAGCCGCCGGCAGTTGGAGCCAAACCTTCACGCCCTGGCTGGGCTTCCCGGTTCCGGTGCGGCCGATGAAGGGCGAACGCCTCCTGCTCAACTACCCCGGTGAACCCCTGCCAGTGCTGATCAGCTCTCCCAAGCGCGGCCACATGATCAGCCGTCTGGACGGCCTCACCAGCGTGGGCAGCACCGGCGGCCGGGACTATGACCAGCGAGAGCTTTTTGCGGGCGAGGAGTTCGACCGTCAACCCACCGAAGGCGCCAGGCTGGAACTCCTGCAACGGGCCATTGACGTGTTTCCCGACCTGGAGCGGGCCGAGCTGGTGCAGCAGCTTGCCGGTTCCCGCCCGCTGAGCCCCGACAGCAAGCCCATCATCGGCCCGGTGCCGGGCTGGGAAGGCATCTTCCTGGCCACCGGCCACACCACCAAGGGAATCCACCTGGGGCCGGTAACTGGCCGGATCATCGCCGACTATATCTGCCGCGGCGCAACCGAGGTCGTTTCCGACATGAGCGAGTTTCTGCCAGACCGGTTCGCGGAGTTTGACGACGCTGACTTCCTGGTCGCCGCCCAGGCAGTGGACGAATAGCCGCTACTGCGCCGGGTAGTTTTCCAGCCACCACTTGGCGATGTCGATGCGGCGGGCCATCCACACACCCGGCTTGCTTTTCACGTACTCGATGAACCGCCGCAGCGCAGCCGCCCGCGCCGGCTTGCCGATGATGCGGCAGTGGAGCCCCACGGACATCATCTTGGGGTGCGTTGCTCCCTCACGGTAGAGCGTGTCGAAGCAGTGGCGGGCCGACTCGAAGAAGTCCATGGGCGTTGACAGCTGGCCGCGCCAGAACCCGTAGTCGTTGACCTCCAGCGAGTAGGGCACCACCAGCCACGGGTTGCCGTGCACCTGCGTGTAGTAGGGCAGGTCGTCGTTGTAGGCGTTGCAGTCGTAGACGAAACCGCCTTCCTCCACCACCAGATCCCGGGTGTTCACGCTGGGGCCGTAGCGAGTGTACCAGCCCAGCGGACGCTCTCCACAGGAACGCTCGATGGAGGCCACCGCCTCGTGGATGGCCCGCCGTTCCTCGTCCCGGTCCATCTTGTAGTACTCTTCCCAGCGGTTGCCGTGGCCCATGACCTCGTGGCCCCGGCGCACGATCTCCCGACCGACCTCCGGGTTGCGCTCCAAAGCCAAAGCGCAGGCGAATATGGTGGCGTCCACTCCGTACTCGTCGAACATATCCAGGATGCGCCAGACGCCGACGCGACTGCCGTACTCGAAGAACGACTCGTTGGCCAGGTCCCGTTCGCCCCGGGCCACCGGCGACGGGGACTCGCCCACCGTCTCGCCGTGGGGATCGCCGTCCAGGATGGAGTTCTCGGACCCCTCCTCGTAGTTGACGACAAAGGACACGGCGATCCGTGCCCCGTTGGGCCATTCCACCGCCGGCGGGTTGAGGCCGTAGCCGATCAAATCGCGTTGTGCCATGAGATAACTCCTCGGGCGAAGTTGATTGCCCCTTCAGGCATTCACTTCCCGTAAAGCCTCGTATTCTGGCCGGCCCAGTATGTCCGTCAGGACTTCGCCAATCTGGGAGATTGGACATATCACAATATTTTCAGCATCCGCGTAGGCTGCAACACTGGCGGGAGTTTCGCGGATCGCATCATCCGGCATGCAGAGAACTCCGGCAGCTTTGAACTCTTCTGCATATTGGATCACCTGCTCCACGCCCCCGAACAATACGCCCCTGTTCTTGAGCTCTACAACGGCAGAGTGGTCCTTATGCCTCACGACCAGGTCCGGGCGCAGTACCCCTCCAAAAGCTACGGGGACCAGGTAGTTTCGACTCGGCCATCGCCAACGTCTGGTTGACGGTTCAATTTCCACTTCGTAGCCAAGACCTCGGGCGACACTCTGAACCGAGTCCGCCATCTCACGCTCTGTAATTTTATCCATAGGAATCATCCTCCCGGGAGCAGCGGCCAGATCCAGTTGTTGACCGCCGCGCCAGCGAAAGCGCCTATCAAAATCAACGCCGCGCCAATGGCCCACTGTCTAAGGGTAAGCAGCCGGGCTTGTTGGACCAGATAACCGTACAGCGGGGACGCGGGTTTATCAAGCACGGTCACCAACGTGATGGACACGTGCGTATCGAGTACCTCCTCGATTAACTTGAGCAGTCCGCACAGAACTGAAACGCAATGGAGGTGGCTCTGCCCCATGATCAGAACTGACCATTCCGCAGTGATGAAAACTCCGGCTTCTTGAAACTTGGCCATCACGATATATTGCTGCGCCCAGCCTACCCGCTCCAGCATCTTCGCCGCCTGGTCGGCCGGCATTTGCTCTACGCTTTCCTGATCCATTATCGCCTGTCTCGTGGCTGTTTCCAGCGCAAGAAAACCGGGCATCCTTAAGTTGAACTCTAAGTGCTTCATGGTCCTACTCTGATCACGTCAGTGCCGCAATGCCCCCTCCAAGACATTGCGGACGTCCTACTCCCGGAACTTCGGCATAACTTCCCTTGCGAATAGCTCCATCGAACGCATCACCTTCGAGTGTTCCATGTGGCCGAAGGACATGCTGGCGCCGAAGTATCCGATGCCGTGTTCGTCCCGCAGCCGGGCGATTCGCTGCACGCAGTCGTCCGGCGTGCCGAAATAGACGGTGCCCTCCAGCTCCGACTCGTAGCTGGCCGGCTCGGTCGGGCGGATGGTTCGCCAGTGGTCCAGGTCCACGTTGATCTCGTCGCCGCGGGTCAGCGTCCGCCGGTAGGTGGCCAGATCGCGCACCCAGGTGAGCGATTGCCGAGGGTACTCCTGCGCCGCCTTTTCATCCTCGTCCAGGTACACGAACCGGAAGTAGGGCATATCTGCCACGGACAGGTCCTTGCCGGCGGCGGCGCAGCGCTCGGCGTACAGGGAGAACAGGCCCAGGTTGTCGGCTTCCGGCGTGGAAAAGCTGGTCAGGATGGGCAGGTCCCGCTCAACGGCGACGTCCACGCTGGCCGGCGTGCGCGACACCGCCATATACACCGGCGGATGGGGCTTTTGCACCGGCCAGGGAGCGATGGTCAGGTCCTTGACCTGGTAGAACTCGCCCTGGTAGGAGAAATCCGTCTGCGTCCACAGGCCCAGGATGATGTCCAGCGCCTCCTGGGTGCGCACGTCCCGCGTGTCCATATCGATGTTGAAGTTGCCGTACTCGTAATCCGCCGAGCCGCGCCCGACGCCGAAATCCAGCCGGCCGTTGCTGAGCACGTCCAGCATGGCGCTCTCCTCGGCCAGGAAAATGGGGTTGTAGAAGGGCAGCACGCTGACGCCGGCGCCGATGCGGATCTTCTTGGTGCGGCCGGCGATGTGGGTCAAGAGCGGCATCAGGGACGGGCAGATGCCGTAGCGGCTGGAGTGGTGCTCCGCGATCCAGATCGAGTCGAACCCCAGCTCCTCGGCGTACTCGACCTGCTCCAACATCTCGCCAAAGATCCGGCTCTGGGCGTCGACCTCGGGCTCCGTCCAGGAACCCAGCAAAAACAGGGCAAACTTCATAATCGTGGCGGCCTCCTCAAGCTGACTGGCTGGGATTGTACAGGTCTTGAAGGGCCTGTGACGCCTGCGATGGTACACTGCGCAGGGACGGTGCAAGGTTCATCCCGGCGGGAACTGTCAGAAGCAGGATTACCAAGATTAGAGGATTTTCGGGATTTATGAACATCCTGAAAATCCCAAAATCCGGCAAATCCTGATTCTGACAATGACTTTGCACAAGCCCTGTACATTGCGCTCAGGCATCCCACGCGAACTTTGAAGGTTGCGCTCAACCGGCGCCGGAGGGACTTCATGACAACGCGAACCGCTGAAACGAAGAACATGAAGCTGATTGCCCACGTCGATCTCAAGGGGCACAACAACATCGGCGAGGGCGTGGACCTGCACCAGACCGCCAACGGCCGGCGCATCCTCTACATGGCCCACGAGTCTGCGCCCAAGGACTTCACCAGCGTCGACGTCACCGACCTGGCCAACCCGAGAGTGGTGACTCAGACCGATCTGGACCACGGCCACCTGCGCTCCAACTCCCTGTCCATCTTCGGCGACACGATGCTGGTGGCCTACCAGTCCCTCGAGCACGGCCAGCCCGGCACCGGCATGGGCGTCTTCGACATCAGCGACCCCGAATCGCCACGGCGCATCGCCTTCTGGGATGCCCAGGGGCCCGGCTCCCGGGGCTGCCACTGCCTGTGGTGGGTGGACGGCGACTACGCGCATCTCGCCACCGGCACGCCCGACTCCCGGCCCACCGATCCCAAGGACGACCAGTTCTACGTAATCATGGACGTGAGCAACCCGTCAAATCCCCGCGAGGCCGGCCGCTGGTGGCTGCCCGGCACCCAGGAGGAAGACGACGCGCCGCCGCCGGACCGGCATCCCTACCTGGACGTGGGCCACAGCGTCCACAACACCAACGTCTATCCCAACCGGCCGGACCGGGCCTACTGCGGTTGGAAGGACTCGGGCGTCATCACGCTGGACATATCCGACGTGTCCCGCCCGTCCATGGTCGCCCAGCTGAACTACGCGCCGCCGTTCCCCGGGTTCACCCACACCGTGCTGCCGCTGTTCAGCCGCGACCTGCTGGTGGTGACCCAGGAGGCCACCGCCCTGGGCGGCGCGGACTACCCCAAGCTGGTGTGGCTCATGGACAACCGGCTGGAGACCAACCCGGTGATCATCAGCACGCTGCCTATGCAGGACACCGACGACTTCTTCAACCGGCCGGGCCGCTACGGGGCGCACAATATCCACGAGAACCGCCCGGGTGCCCTGTCCCTACAATCGGACACCCTGGTGTACGCCACCTTCTTCAACGGCGGCATCCGCGTGTTCGACACGACCAATCCCTTCCAGCCCCAGGAGGTTGCCTACTACGTCCCGCAGATTCCCGAGGGCGCCGACGCCAATGGCATCAACGACGTCCACGTGGACGAAAACGGCATCATGTACGTGGTGGACCGCCTCCAGGGCGGGCTGTACATTTTGGAGCTGAACGTGTGAAGGCCATTCAGGACAAGACGCGATTGCCTTGGGCGGCGTAAACATGGTTGACAGGCAAGCAATGGTAAACTAGGTTATCCGTCGCTGAGGCCAGTGAAGACATGGCCCGGTCTTGCGAGACGACAAGAGATGGCATCCAATCTGCGCGAAATCATCAACTTCAGCTTGGTGATAGTCAATTTAGAGTTACTGGCCTCGGAAGGATCGTTCCAAGGTTTTCAGAGCGCGGTCGATGCTGATATTCGACACGGCGGTGGCGTATCTATTGACGCCGCCACGGGACAAACTCAGCAAGCTCGGATACTCCACCTTGACCGCGACCGCGTCAACTTGAACCTTTCCCCGGCCCGGTCGAGCGTAACCAAAGAGTTTCCGGCCGTCGATGGTCTCGCGGCAGAAGCTGCGCGTTTCGCTCAGATTGTCAATTCTGCGCTGTTAGCCGGGAATGACCTTGGGGGCGCACTATATGACTTTGGCTACAACGCTGAGATGGTGTTCGACCAAGATTCCAACCCGACAGCGTTTGAATTCCTCGGAGAGCGACTGCTTAGGAAAGAAAGAGTGGCACCGCCCAACCGCCAATTTCTCGGCGGCGCATGCCGGATGATTATTCGGGATGAACTGGGTCAATGGACGTATAATCTGGAACCCCGGTTCAATGATCCGCAGACCCCTAGGGTTTTTGTCAACGTCAACCTGCACAACGAGCAGCGGCCACTGCCGCAAGGTACGGCAGTGGCCGACGCGGTCGTTCAGCTCGTTGGTGGTGTCCGGGACTTGATGGGTCGACTCGCAGCGTGAGCATTATGCCAGACCTTTGCATCCCTACTGTTAGACATGGCAGCACAAGGCTCGCCATCGGGAATGAAGCCCGCCAAGCGAGGCCGATAGTATCCTTGCGCGGAGAGGTATCTCACTCGGTATCCTCCGGGTGTCTTTGGTATGTTGAACCATCGGGCACAACGTTGCGGTACGGTTTCGGTGAATGGCGTGCGCCGTGGACTGCTGCTGGGGGGGAGGACGTACGCTTGTGTGCTGTGGATTCAATGCTTGTGCAAAAGCAGTCAAATGCAGCGTTGCAACTACCTGAATTTGTAGCTACAGCGAGCGACTCCCTCGCGAACGAGACGCGTCTTCTCACCCCTATGGAGGCGGAAGAGGCTATATCGACGCTGATCGGCGTCATAGTGGTTCCCAATAAAGGGCGATCTGCTGTTGCAGGCCCTCATAGCCCTCATAGTAGGTACCTTGCGCCTCTGACTCCTGCGGTGGAGCGTATTGACGAGCTGATCTTGGAAGAACAAGGCCAAGAGGACGTCCTATTGGATCGTCGCCAGCAGGCTGAGTGGTTGAAGCAGGTGATGTCGTCTTATTGGGGGATTCCTCTGCCACAGCCGTTCATAGGGTTCGACTTGGACGATGGCTTGTTCGTTGCGTCTTGGCAATCTGATAGCGAATGCAATACGTTGACCATAGATGCCAAGGAGCACATAGGCTGGTATGACCCTTGGCCTGCTAGTGAGAGCGATAATCCAATGCCTGGGGACATTGACCTAGACACGGAGGAAGCGTGGGAACGCCTACGGATTGCCCTCACGACAGGCCGGTTATAACTACCGATGGGCCATACTTCCGCCAGGTACATCCGAATAAATTCCAAGACGGTCAAGCACTACCTGGGTGCTTCATTCTGAACGATACCGGTTGTCATTACGGGTTGTCCTTGAACGATGGCGCTCGGACAACGGCAGCTCGTTGCCATCGGGAATACACGCATAATAGCGAGAACACGTCGGCAGCAGTCCTCGAAGTTAGTGCGCATGAGTTGGCAGCCACTGGCGTACTCAAGATAGTGGATTCACCGGACGAGGTTACGTACGCGCATGTCGATGCGCTGTACGAAAAGCCGATGAGCAGCAGGCAAAGGCGTGCTGCTGGCAAGGAACTGATGGCTGCCGCAAACAGGCGAGGTCCAGCGTACATTCCCGGCAAATGATGATTGGCAAGCGCGGGTTCAATGGTATGCGTGTGATGGTGTGCAGGCGGTCCTATCTTGTCACGGACCTTGCATTATGTCCGATGCTTCAGTCTCGCTCCAGCCGCCACGCCATCGGGATCACTTCCGACGCCTAGCCGCTGGCCGGAAACAGCGTCCTCCTCACCCCATCACCCGCCGGAACAGCGCCAGCGCGTTCCCGCCCGCGATCTTGCGCACGTCCTCGTCCGAATACCCCTGCGTGATCAGCCCGCGGATGATGTTCTTGCCGTCGGCGGGGGATTCCAGGCCATCCATGTAGCGTGCCGGCGTGGGGCCGGGACGACCCATCACCACCTCTCCGACGCCCACCGAGTCGCCGATGCTGGTGTCGGTGCCGATGGCCACGTGGTCGACGCCCACCAGGTTGACCATGTAGTCGTAGTGATCCAGCACGCACTCGATGCTCTGCTCCGGGTCGTTGCTGAACCGGTTGGGCCGGATTGCACCGGACGTTGCCGGATACAAAAATGGCCGTTTCCTGCTCAAATCAAGTAGGAAACGGGCGATCGTGCCGGGGATTGTACGATGTAAAATGGCGGAGAGGGCGGGATTCGAACCCGCGATACCCCAGAGGGGTATACCGGTTTTCGAGACCGGCGCCTTCAACCACTCGGCCACCTCTCCGTATCGCATGGGCCCTCCGGAAACCGGGTCAGCGAGCCCGAACAGCAGCGTTGGTTGACGCTCATTCATTGTATCAGACATCACTCTCGCGCCGCCCATGGCGCTCATGCGTGCCCGGTTTCGCCCGTGTTGTCATTGCGAGCGCAGCGCGGCAATCTCGTCGAGGTAACGGCGTCTCGTCCGGCAACGAGATCGCCACGTGGTTCGACGAGATCTCCATGAGCGGCTGCGCTCCTTGCGATGACAGGCTGGATACGCGCAAGGCACCTGGCGATCTCATCGTTATGCGTTCGGATGACTTTCTTCCGGGCGCCCCATATAATGCAGCCACGTCGTTAGTGAAACCGCCACCCGTCAGGAGGCCCACCATGGCAACCGCAACCAGGTTCGAGCGAATCACCCAGCCCCTGGTCAAGATCACCGAAATGGACCACATCGTCCTGCGCACCCGGGACGTTGAAGAGTCCCTCCGCTTCTACACCGAGGTCCTGGGTCTCCAGGCCGAGCGGGTCGAGCAGTGGCGCGCCGGCGAAGTCCGTTTCCCTTCGGCCCGAATCAACGCCGACACCATCATCGACTTTTTCGCCTCGGACGAGATCCCCAACGGCCGTGACGATGTCCGCAACCAGGACCACTTCTGCATGGTCATCGATCAAACCGACATGGAGGCCCTCAAGGCCCGCTTCGAGGACGCCGGCATCGACATCCAGGCCGGTCCCGGCAAGCGGTGGGGCTCCCACGGGGATGGCATCTCCCTCTACATCTACGACCCCGACGACAACGTCGTCGAACTGCGCCACTACTGATCGTCCATGTCGCTCCAGTCCCGTTTCCCGCAATCCCCTTCCCAGCAAACCGCGCCGGCCCGCAACGACGGGCCGGCGTCGTCGCCTTACTGGGAGGAACCGGCGTCGTCTCCCTACTGGGATGCCCCTGAGCTCGCCGAACTGGACGTTGGAATAACTCAACCTGAACCGACGACCGGCGGCGCTCCGGCCATCCTCCAGGGACTCAACGAACCCCAGCAGCAGGCTGTCATCACCACCGACGGCCCGCTGCTGATCGTCGCCGGCCCCGGCTCCGGCAAGACCCGGGTCATCACTCACCGCATCGCCTATCTGGTCGGCGAGTGCGGCGTCAACCCCTGGCAGATCCTCGCCGTTACTTTCACCAACAAGGCTGCCCGCGAGATGCGCGAACGCCTTGACCGGCTGCTCCTGAGCCGCAGCCAGGACGTCACCATGGGCACGTTTCATGCCGTGTGCGCCCGCATTCTGAGGCGGCACGGCGAGCGTGTGGGTCTGGACCGCAATTTCACCATCTACGACCAGGACGACCAGATCGACGCCCTGAAATCCGCCATGCAACTGGCCGACGTGGACACCAAGCGGTACAACCCCCGCGCCGTGTTGTCCCGCATCTCTGCGGCCAAGAGCGTGCTCCAGGACTCCCATGCCATGGCGCGGGCCGCTTACGACAGCGACGACGAGTACGGCGCGCACTGGATCGACACCTGCGCCCGTGTCTATCGTTACTACGAGGAGGCGTTGTTACGGCAGAATGCCCTGGACTTCGACGACCTGCTGGTGCGCACCACCCACCTGCTGGAGCGGGACCCGGAGGTTCAGGAACAGTATCACCGGCGCTACCGCTATCTCCTCATTGACGAGTTCCAGGATACCAACGTAGCGCAATATCGCCTGGCTCAGTTGCTCACCGGTCCGCACCGGAACCTTTGCGTCGTGGGCGACCCTGACCAGAGCATCTACGCCTGGCGCAACGCCGACATCGGCAACATTCTGAGCTTCCAGAGCGACTTTCCCGGCGCCACGGTGATCAGCCTGGGCGAAAACTATCGCTCCACCAAGAACATCCTGCGGGCCGCGGACGGCGTAATCGCCAACAACGCCGAGCGGATCGAACGGGAACTGTTCACCAGCAATCCCACCGGCGATCCCGTCACCCTTCACGAGGCATTCAGCGAGGAGGACGAGGCTCTTTGGGCCGTGGACGAGGTGTCGCGGCTCACTCGCGCCGGCCGGTTCCGCAACGGCGACTGCGCCATCATGTACCGCATCAACGCCCAGAGCCGCGCCTTCGAGGATCAGTGCATGCGTCAGGGCGTTCCCTACCGTCTCGTGGGCGGCGTGCGCTTCTACCACCGCAAGGAGATCAAAGACGCGGTCTGCTACCTGCGCGTCATCTTCAATCCGGACGACGAGGTCAGCCTGCAGCGCGTCATCAACGTGCCACCCCGGGGGCTGGGCGCCAAGTCGGTCCAGCAGCTCACCGCCTTCGCCGCCCAACGGGGGCTCACCGGCCGCCAGGCCATGCGGGAGGTAGCCGCTGCCAGAGCGGAGAAACTGCCGTGTCCCATCGACGTCACCGCCCGGGCCGCCCGTTCCATGGCCGATCTCTCCGTCACCCTGGACCGACTCACGGAAGCTTCCCGCGAGCTGGGCGTGGCCGACCTGTTGGACCGCACCCTGGACATGTCGGGCCTCGCCAAGCACGTCAACGCGCAGGACGACGGCGACGAGCGCTGGGAGAACATCCTGGAGCTCCGCGGCCTCGCCGAAGACTACGGCCCCTCCGGCAACGATACCCCGGACAGCCTCGGCGCATTCCTCGAGCGCGTGTCCCTGGTCTCCGACGTCGATTCCTACGAGCAGTCCGAAGACTCCCTGACCCTCATCACCCTGCACCAGGCCAAGGGGCTGGAATTTCCCGTGGTGATGATGGCCGGCATGGAGGAGGGTCTGCTGCCCCACAGCCGGTCCATGGACACGCTGGCGGAGATCGAAGAGGAGCGCCGTCTTTGCTACGTCGGCATGACCCGGGCCAAGGAGCGTCTCTATCTCCTCCGCGCCTTTCGACGGCGTTACCCGTCTTCCGGCGGCGTATCCCTGCCCTCCCGCTTTCTCGAAGAGCTTCCCGATGAGGTTCTGGCCTCTCCCGCGCTGGACCGGCCACCGGGCTCTCGCGCCGACAGCTACGGTCTGAACCCGTCCCGGTCATCCCGCAATTCCGACGTGGTCATCGGCGGTTCCTATGCCCAGGATCGCCGCGCCTCCCGCACCCGGCTTGGGGACGGCTCCGGAACCGGCGGCGAGGCGACCCGGGGTCGGCTGCGCGGCAACATCGACGAGCGTCTTACGGAATGGACGTCAAGCCGTCGTCCGCCATCCGAGCCGGAGCCGGAGCGGGTTCCCCTGGCGGTGGGGGAAATCGTCCGCCATCCCACCTTCGGCGAAGGAGTCGTACAGGAGGTGGAGGGCAGCGGCGAAACGGAACAGGCCACCGTCAACTTCCCCGGCGCCGGCTTGAAGCGGCTGCTGGTGACCCTGGCCCGGTTGGAACGCGGCTAACGGCTTCCCGCCGGGCGACGTTTCGCTTGGCCTTTTCCCAGTGAGGTTGCGCCATCCGGCGGGGGCTTGCGCATGTCCGTACCATAATTGGATCCGTTGATCCGAAATCATCAATAACGAAAAACGCGATAATATTATGAGAATAGTATCATTCTCGTAGCAACGGACAAAGTATGGTGTAATTCGCAGTGATAATAGTGCAATTGTGAATTCTTTCGCATATAATGCGTCCCTGCATATCGACGCGACATATTTTCGGATACCGCCATAGATGATGCGCTGGATGGCGCACGGTATTCGTCAGGAGGAATTATCGTGCTGAAACCAACGATTGCGCTCACCATCGCCGCTTCGCTTCTCCTGATCGTGGGCATTGCCTGTGGCGGCGCTGCTGAGGAGCCCGCGCCCGCCGCGCCGGCAGCCGCGCAGCCAACTGCGGCGCCGGCGGCCCAGCAGTCCGGCGGTGGGTCCGCTCCTGCCGCTACCACGGCGCCGGCGGCCCAGCCCCAACAGCAGGCGCCGGCGGCGACCGCCGTTCCCACCATCGTAGCCACCGCCACGCCGCGGCCGACCAACACGCCTTCGGTTGCCCAGCAATCCGAGGTCGTCGGCGGACGGCTGCGGATCGCCGTGACTCCGCCGGTGCAGGAACTGGTGCGCGGTTGGCTGGGCACCACTACCTCCGCCAACGCGCAGGTTCGCCCGTTCGCCGAACCGCTGGTTCACACGGACCGTTTTGACGGGTCCCTGCAGCCCGGCCTGGCCACCGAGTGGGAAATCTCCAAGGCTGACGGCACCCAGTGGGTGTTCCGCCTCCGCGAGGGCATCCCGTTCCACGGCGATTGGGGCGAGTTCACTGCCAACGACGTTCCCCATTCCGCGGCCCTGATCATCGGCGAAGAGGCCATCGCCACCGACACCGGCCTGTTCCGCGGCCTGTTCGGCCAGACGGCGGACGAGCTGTTCGAGAATATCCGCGTGGTCGATGACCACACGGTGGAATTCAACCTGCTGCGCCCCGAGGCCGCCATGGACTTCGTAGTCTCCGCGCAGCAGGGCAACTACTTCATGTACAGCAAAGATCAGTGGGACGCCGAGGGCGAGCAGGGATACATCGACAAGCCGGCCGGAAACGGTCCGTGGCAGTTCGAGAGCCGCCAGCTCGGTGTCGGCGGCAACATCCTCTACTCGCGCGTCGAAGACCACTGGCGCCAGACCCCGTTCTGGAGCGAGTTGGAGCAGATCAATACCCCCGAGCCGGCCACTCGCCTGGCCAACCTGCTCACCGCCCAGGTGCAGATCGCTGAGGTCAACCGCGACCTCCACCCCGAGGCGAAGGACGGCGGGATGATTATCGTGGAGAGCGAGCTGCCCTCCATCCAGGTAGCCTTCGTCATGGGTGGCATCTTCTCGCCCCTGAGTCCTTTCCACGACCCGAGCGATCCTCACTTGGACATTCGGGTGCGGGAGGCGATCAATCGCGCCATCAACCGGGAAGAAATCAACGAAACACTGTTCAGCGGGTTCGGTTCGCCGCACCCGGTGTGGGGCTTCCACCCCAGCCTGCCCGGCTGGAATGATCGCTGGTCCCGGGAGTTTGACGAAAAATACAGTTTCGATCCTGACCGCGCCCGCGAGTTGATCAAGGAATCCGGTCACGAGGGCTATCCCCTCAAGCTCATCATCACCCAGCTCTCCGGCGTGCCCGAAATGATCCCCATGGCCGAGGCTGCTTTCACTTATCTGTCGGACATTGGCATCGACGTCCATGCCGAGGAGATGGAGTGGGCCCGCTTCCGCGCCGACTTCTACCGGCCCGGCAAGACCCACGGCACGATTGCGCCGATTCGTGGCACCATGCGTCCCGCCGAGGTGACCCTGCGCTTCTACAACCGCAGCGGACCCGAGGGGTTCCAGCGCATCGTTCCTGACCCCAAGCTCGACGAGCTCTACGTGGAAGCCATCACCGCCGTCAGCCCGGACGTGAAGGCGAACGCCCTCCGCGCCGCCGGTGACATCAAGTTCGATCAGTACGCCGAGGTGCCCATCGTCTGGCTCCCCAGCCAGATCGCCATCAACCCCAACGAGGTCGGCGAGTTCATCTGGCCCGGCAACATCAACACCGCCATCACCCACATGGAGTACATCACCACCGCGCAGTAGGATACCGCCATTCTCCCAGTGTATCCGCAGGGGCGAATGTTCATTCGCCCCTGACCACCAATAAGGCAACTGATCGTGCAACGCTACATCCTCATTCGTATCGTCCAGTCCATCCTCGCCCTGCTGGTGCTGACCGTGATCGTGTTCAGCCTGGCTCGGATCGCCGGCGACCCGCTGGACGTCCTGCTTCCCTTGGAAGCCACGGTGGAAGACGCCGAGCGCGTCCGCGCCGCCTGGGGGCTCGACCAGCCGATCTACGTGCAGTACTTCAAGTTCCTGGGCAACGCGTTGACGGGTGACTTTGGCGAATCCATCAAGCACCGGGATCAGCAGGCGATCAACCTGGTGTTCGACCGGCTACCGGCTACGGCCCAACTGGCCGGCTTGGCGCTGTTGGTGGCCACGCTGATCGCCGTCCCCGTGGGTGTTTTGTCGGCGGTCAAAAAGGACACCGTCTTCGACTACGCCGGCAAGGTTCTGGCCCTTACCGGCCAGTCGCTACCGGCTTTCTGGTTAGGATTGGTCCTGATGTGGATCTTCGCCGTCAACCTGGAACTGGTGCCCACGTCGGGCAAGTCCGGCATCCGGTCGTTCATCTTGCCGGCCATCGCCATCGGTTGGTTCCAGGTTGCCGCCCTGATGCGCCTGGTGCGTTCGTCCATGCTGGACGTCCTGGACACCGAATACGTCAAGTTGGCCCGCATCAAGGGAGTGTCCGAGCGCAAGGTGGTTTGGAAGCACTGCCTGCGCAACGCCGCCATTGCGCCGTTCACCTATTTCGCGCTGATCCTGGGCTCGCTTATGGTGGGCAGCGTCAGCATCGAGTTCGTGTTTGCGTGGCCCGGCGTCGGGTTGCTGGCGGTGGACAGCACCATCGCCCGGGATTTCCCGGTCATCCAGGCGGTGGTCATCGTCTTCTGCCTGGTTTACATCACGGCGAACCTGCTGGTCGACATCGCCTACGCCTACGTCGACCCGCGCATCCGCTACAGCTAGGACGTCAATCACGCGCTGGCCTGCTGACTACTGGCTCAATCTGAGGAGACCGTTCCGATATGGCAGCTGAAGACCGTGCAAGTCCGATCCCGGCCGCCTCTGACGAGAATGCGGTGGCGCAGGCTGGCGAAGGGCGTTCCCGCCTCGCCCGCTATTTTTCGGAAGCGCGACGCCTCCCGTTGCTGCCCACGGCCATCCTTCTGGTAGTGCTGGTTATTCCGGCCATATTCGCCAACCAGATCGCCCCGCACGATCCCACTCGGGGTAGCCTCGGCAATCGTCTGGCGCCGCCGGTCTGGCAGGAAGGCGGCAGCGCCGAGCACATTCTCGGAACCGACAAAGTCGGTCGCGACATCCTGAGCCGCATCCTCTACGGAAGCCGCATTTCCGTGATCATCGCGATGATCGCCATTGTGGTTAGCGGAATCATTGGGACCGCCCTGGGCATCACTGCCGGCTACTGGGGCGGGTGGGTGGACGCCCTCATCATGCGCCTGGTGGACATCTCCTTATCCATTCCGATCATTCTGCTGGGGTTGGTGCTGGTGGCCGCGCTGGGGCCACGCACCAGCACGGTCATCGGCGTCATCGTGGTGCTCCTGTGGTCTCGCTATGCCCGATTGGCCCGGGGCGAAACGCTGGCGGTGCGGGTGCAGGACTTCATTTCGCGAGCCCAGGTGGCCGGTTCCAGCCACGTGCGGATCATGTTCAAGCACATCTTGCCCAACGTGTTCAACAGCCTGGTGGTGCTGGCGACGTTGCAGGTAGGGTTCGTGATCATCCTGGAAAGCACCCTTAGCTTCCTGGGAGCCGGAGTGCCTCGCCCCAATCCGGCGTGGGGCCTCATGGTCGCCGACGGCCGTGAGCTGGTGGCCTCCGAAAAGGGCTGGTGGGTCTCCCTGCTGCCCGGCCTCGCGATCATGCTGGTGGTGCTCAGCATGAACCTCCTGGGTGATTGGCTCCGCGACCGGCTGGATCCCAAGCAACGCCAGGTGTAGTCTCCGGCCACCCCGGCCAAGCGAACAATTATCGCCCGGGCGCTTCATCGCGCCCGGGCGTTTTATGTGTCCGTCGGCTCCATGCCCCTTCTAACGACGTGATACCGGCACCGAAGCGTTCGGAGCGCAGCGAAACGTTGCTGTGCCGCTCGGATCGCAGAGTTGGATCACTATTGCCGGACATTCGGTCGATGTTTCCGTGACAAGGGATCGCCGAAATCCATGCGGTTATAGCACGATTAACGTAATTGCCAGTGCCTAAAGGTTGCGAATTGCGTGCTGGATTACAGTAATATCACTGTTTATCATACTTTTGACCATACGGTATTCGATCATTATACTGCGCTGCCCGTCGCTGTTGCCGCGGATGCAACGGCCATAAAGTCATCGTTTCTGGGAGGGAACAAATTGGTTAGACCTACGATCGTTTTTGCCCTCGCCTCGGCAATGCTGTTGGTGATCGGCATCGCTTGTGGCGGCGCCAGTGAAGCGCCGGCGTCTCCCGCGGCTCCGGCATCGCAGCCGTCATCCGAACAGCAACAGCCGCAGCAGGGTCAGCAGCAGCAGGCTCCGGCCGCCTCTGAACCCACTGCGTCCGAGCCGCCGACAGCCATACCCACGGTGGTGGCAACCGCGACCCCCAGCCCGACCAACACGCCCACGGCGGCCCAGGAGACCACGGCCCTCGGCGGTCGCCTGCGTATCGCCACCATCCCGCCGGTACAGCAACTGACCGGCAGTTGGCTGGGCACGACGACCTCGGCCAACACCCAGGTTCGTCCCTTCACCGACCCGCTGGTTCACACCGACCGCTTCGATGGGTCCCTGGTTCCGGGGTTGGCCACCAGTTGGGAAGCCAACGAGGATGGCACGCAGTGGACTTTCCAACTGCGCGACGACGTGAATTTCCACGGCGACTGGGGCGCATTCACCGCGCACGACGTTCCGCTCAGCGCCCAGTTCATCGTCCGCGAGGACGCCATCGCCACCGACACCGGCCTGTTCCGCGGGCTTTTCGGTGACACCGAAGAAGAACTGGCGACCAACATCGTGGCGCTGGACGACAACACCATCCAGTTCAACCTCAAGACTCCCAACTCCCTGATGGACTTCTTCGCCGGTGCCCAGCAGGGCAACCTGTTCATCTACTCCAAGGCGCAGTACGAGGCCGAGGGCATCGAGCAACTGCAACAGGATCCCGCCGGGGTAGGCCCCTGGATGTTCGAGGAGCGCACCGTCGACGTCAATATCCTCTACTCTCGCAATGCCGACCACTACCGTCGCGCGCCCTTCTTCGAGGAGATGGAGTACGTCCTGATCCCCGAGGAAACCACCCGCCTGGCCCAGCTCCAGACCGGACAGGTACAGATCGGCGAGATCAGCCGCGAGCTGCACGTTGACGCGCAGAATTCCGGTTTGACCGTCCTCCAGAGCGAGTTGCCTTCGATCCAGGTCGCCTTCATCATCGGTGGCGTTTACAACCCCGAAGAAGCCGGCCCCTGCCTGGCGGAAGGGTTCGAAAACTGCTTCTATCAGGCTGATGAGCCCCACCTCGACCCCAAGGTCAGGGAAGCCATCAACCGCTCCATCAACCGCGAAGAAATCAACACCCAGCTGTTCGGCGGCATTGGGCGACAGCACACGGTGTGGGGATACCACCCGGCTCTGCCCGGCTACAATCAGCGCTGGACCGAAGAGTTCGATGACAAGTACGGCTATGATCCCGATCTGGCCGCCCAGCTCCTCGAGGAGTCCGGCCACAAGGGATACAAGCTGACGCTGCTGCTCACCGAGCTCCCCGGCGTTCCGGAAATGATCCCCATGGGAGAGGCGGCCTTCACCTACCTCACCCAGATCGGCATCGACGTGGAGACCGAGGCCATCAAGTGGTCCGACTACCGCGCCAAGTACTATCGCCCGGGCAAGACCCACGGCACCATCGCCGCCACGCGCGGCACCTACCGCCCCGCTGACATCACCCTGCGGTTCTACAACCGCAGCGGCAACGCCGGCTTCTGGCGGACCTCCGTGGATCCCATGACCGATGCCCTGTACGACAAGGCCACCCAGAGCGTCGATCCCGAGGTCAAGGCCCAGGCTCTGCGCGACCTTGGCGACCTCAAGTTCGACCTCTACTCCGAAGTGCCAATCGTATGGCTGCCTGCGCAGATCGTGATCGACCCGGCCGCAATCGGCGAGATGGTCTGGCCCGGCAACATCAACGCCAGCTTCACGCACACCGAGTACATCACTCCGGCCTCCAACTAGGCCATTCGCAACTGCTGGTACAATTCGTAGGGGCTGCTCGCCGGTAGCCCCTACGCCCGGTAACAAGGTATCCGACCGTGCAGCGTTATATTCTGTTCCGTATCGGCCAGTCGATCCTCACCCTGCTGGTGTTGACCGTCATCGTGTTCTCGCTGGCCCGGCTGTCCGGCGACCCGCTGGACGTGCTGCTTCCCCTGGAAGCCACCAACGAGGACGCCGAGCGGCTGCGCGCCGCCTGGGGTCTGGACCGGCCGGTGCACATCCAGTACTTCACTTTCCTGGGGAACGCCCTTACCGGCGATTTTGGAGACTCCCTGCGGGTGCGCGGGCGTACTGCCATGAGCCTCGTTTTGGAGCGGCTCCCCAACACGGCGGCGCTGGCCGGCGTCGCCATCATCGTGGCTATCGTGATCGCTGTACCCATCGGGGTGCTATCAGCGGTCAAGAAGGACACGCCCTTCGACTACGTGGGCAAGGTGATCGCCCTGTTCGGGCAATCATTGCCGGCATTCTGGCTGGGCCTCATGCTGATGTGGGTATTTGCCGCCCAGTTGGGCTGGTTCCCGGTGTCCGGCAAGGAACAGGGAGCTCTGTCCTACATCCTGCCCGCCGTGGCTATCGGCTGGTTCCAGGTCGCAGCGCTGATGCGCCTGGTGCGTTCGTCAATGCTGGACGTGCTGGACACTGAATACGTCAAGTTGGCGCGCATCAAGGGCGTCGTAGAGTGGAAAGTGATTTGGAAGCACTGCCTGCGGAATGCCGCGATTGCTCCCTTCACCTATTTCGCCCTGATCATTGGTTCCCTGATGGTCGGTTCCGTGTCGATCGAGTTCGTCTTCGCCTGGCCCGGCGTGGGCCGTTTGGCCGTTGACGCCGCGGTGACCAAGGACTTCCCGGTGGTGCAGGCCGTGGTGATCACCTTCTGCATGGTGTACATAGTCGCCAACCTGCTGGTGGACATCGCCTACGCCTACGTTGACCCCAGGATCCGCTTTAGCTAGGAGAAATCCCGTATGGCTGCCGAAAATCCCATCGCCAGCCCGGCGGTGGCCGACGCGTTCGCGGACGGCGCCGTCGCCCAACCCGGGCGTTTGAGCCGCATCTGGCGCGAAGCCCGGCGCTATCCCCTGTTCCCCATCGCCCTGCTGCTGATCGTCATGGTGATCCCGGCCATTGGCGCCGACTGGATCGCCCCGCATGATGCCAAGCTGGGCAGCCTGTCCTCCAAGTTGCAGCCGCCGGCCTGGATGGAAGGAGGCTCCACGGAGCATCTGCTGGGAACCGACCGCGTTGGCCGCGACATCCTGTCCCGCATTATGCACGGCGCGCGGGTGTCCGTGGTCATCGCCGCCATCGCCATCTGCATCGCCGGCGTCCTGGGGACCACGCTGGGCATCGCCGCCGGATACTGGGGAGGTTGGGTTGACGCCGTGGTGATGCGCCTGGTGGACATATCACTGTCCATCCCCATCATCCTGCTGGCGCTGGTCATCGTAGCGGCGACCAAGCCCAGCATGGCCACGGTGATCACCGTGCTGGTGCTGCTCATGTGGTCCCGATACGCCCGCCTGGTCCGCGGCGAGACCCTGGCCGTCCGCGTTCAGGATTTCATCGCGCGCGCCCGCGTGTCCGGCGCCTCGCACCGACGGATCATGATCCGTCACGTCTTACCCAACGTTTTCAACAGCATCATCGTCCTGGCAACCCTGAACGTCGGGTTCGTCATCATCCTGGAGGCAACACTGAGCTTCCTGGGCGCTGGCATCCCGCCGCCACAGCCGGCCTGGGGCCTGATGGTGGCCGACGGCCGGGTGCTCATCGCATCGGCCCAGGGGTGGTGGGTTTCGCTCTTCCCCGGCCTGGCCATCATGCTGGTGGTGCTGAGCATGAACCTGCTGGGCGACTGGCTGCGCGACCGGCTGGATCCGAAACAGCGGCAGGTGTAGAGAGCAATCCTACTGAGCTCGGACCGGGCGCGGCGGCAGCATCAACTACAGGTCGTCCACGCCGACCCCGCCTGCCGCGTCCGCATCATCCGATCCGCGTAGGAGAACGTGCCGGGCCTGTTTCGCCGGAGAGTCGGCGGCGTTGACAGGGTGCGGCGGCAACTGCGGGCCGCCGGAAAATTCCAGGGGCGGGGATTACGGTACGGCGGGCGGGCTATACTATGGCCCCCAGCTTGTTGACCAAGTCACGCCCGGACGTAGGCGATGGCAGTGGTTTGCCATCTGACCGATATAGCTCAATCGCCTCATCAACGACCTGACAAAGTTCCTCGAATACCTGAAGTTCGTCGGCGCCGTGGCATCCTCCGTAGATCAGACCCGGCGCGCTCCCCACGTAACACTGGTCCTCCTCGGACCACTCGACGATCTTGACGTAACGGGCGCTGTCCTTCATTGCCTGGATTCCTCAATTGCTGTTCTCACGGCACGAACTTGGTAGATTTTAGCGTCATCGCCCAGATTGCCCGATATGGTAACAGGCTTTGCAACGTTGGGATGTACGAAGTTCCGGTGGCTTCCCCGGCCTCCCCGGTTAACAAACCCGGACCGAACCAAATCAGCAACCAATTCACGGATTTTTGGCATATGCTAGGCGATTCTGCCAGCCCTTGCGCCGATTCACAAGCACACAAAATGCCAATCAACCGGCTTATGCCGTCAGGATTGACGCCTTTCGTGTAGCGACGGATACTTGCAGCCGCAACCGTTGCCCAGTCGGACAAAATTGCGGACTGGAGATTTCGAAACTATGCCAGACCAGCCGCCAACGCCGGCCAAAACCTCCAAACCCATCGCCAACCGCCATCATTAAGGAGCAACCACCATGCAACTCGGAGCCATCTTCCCCCAGACCGAAATCGGCGCCGACCCCATCGCCGTCAAGGACTTCGCCCAGGCCGCCGAAGCCCTGGGATATGAGCACCTGCTGGTCTTCGACCACGTCCTGGGAGCCGACCACACCCAGCGCGCGGAGTGGAACCGTCCCTACAACAAGGACGACATGTTCCACGAACCCTTCGTGATGTTCGGCTATCTGGCCGCGCTGACCGAGAAGATCGAGTTCTGCACCGGCATCATCATCCTGCCCCAGCGGCAGACCGCCCTGGTCGCCAAGCAGACGGCGGAAGTCGACGTGCTCACCAATGGCCGCCTGCGTCTGGGCATTGGCGTCGGCTGGAACGAGGTCGAGTTCGAGGCCCTGGGCGAGAACTGGGAAAACCGCGGCCGCCGCTCCGCCGAGCAGGTCGAGGTCATGCGCATGCTCTGGACCCAGGAAGTGGTGAACTACGAGGGCCGCTACCACAAGATCACCCACGCCGGCATCAACCCCCTGCCGGTGCAGCGGCCCATTCCGGTCTGGTTCGGAGGGGGCGCCCCCCAGGTGGTGCGGCGCATCGCCCGGATGGGCGACGGCTGGTTCCCCCAGTTCCAGCCCGACGGCGCCGGTCGGGAGCGGCTGGAGGAGATGCGCGAGCTGGCCCGCGGCTACGGCCGCGACCCATCCGCCATCGGCGTCGAGGGCCGCGCCTCGCTGGCGGACAGCAACAACCCCGACGACTGGAACAAGCTCGCCTCCGACTGGAGCGACGCCGGCGCGACCCACTTCTCGGTCAACACCATGCGCGCCGGCCTTAAGGGACCCGACCAGCATATTGACGCGATCCGGCGTTTCAAGGAAGCCATGGGCTAGAAGCAGCAGAGGAGCGCCGTGATGATTTCAACACAGCAGCGTTATCAAGGCTGCCTTATGGGCCTCGCTGCCGGTGACGCCGTAGGCACCACAGTGGAGTTCAAAAGTCGAGGCAGTTTTCCTCCCGTTGAGGATATGACGGGCGGCGGGCCGTTCCGGCTGAATCCGGGGGAATGGACAGATGACACCTCAATGGCCCTTTGCCTGGCGGACAGTCTGGTTGCCTCCGGTGGTTTCGACGCTGCCGACCAGATGGATCGCTACGTCCGCTGGTGGAGAGAGGGCTACCTGAGCAGCAACGGGGAATGCTTTGACATTGGTATCACGGTGTCCGATGCCTTGAGCCATTACCGGCGCACGGGCGAACCCTTCGCCGGTTCCACCGACCCGTACTCCGCCGGCAACGGCTGCCTGATGCGACTGGCGCCGGCGCCGCTGTTCTTTGCCTCCGACCCAGGGCGCGCAATCCGTATGAGCGGCGAAAGCTCCCGCACTACCCACGGGGCGGCCACCTGCATCGACGCCTGCCGTTACTTCGGCGGGCTGCTGGTAGGCGCAGTGCAGAGCGTGGACAAGGCAACGCTGCTGTCACCGCGCTATGCGCCGGTGAGTGGTTTGTGGGAGCGGGAGCCGCTGTGCGCCGAGATTGACGAGATCGCCGGCGGTTCCTTCAAAGGCAAAGAACCGCCGGAAATTGTCGGCAGCGGCTACGTGGTGAAGTCGCTGGAAGCGGCGTTGTGGGCCTTTTACTACTCAACCGATTTCCGCGACGGCTGCCTGCTGGCGGTGAACCTGGGCGACGATGCAGATACCACCGCCGCCATCTACGGCCAAATCGCCGGCGCGCACTACGGCATAGACGGCATTCCGGCAGAATGGCGGGAGCGCGTTGCGATGGCCGAGCTAATCATCCAATTGGCGGATGGGCTGTGGAAGCGCGGAGGCTAGGCGACA
The DNA here is from genome assembly GCA_028873965.1 of Chloroflexota bacterium. Lineage (GTDB taxonomy): Bacteria > Chloroflexota > Dehalococcoidia > Lucifugimonadales > UBA3495 > Bin87. The sequence continues at coordinate 67,475 of JAPPMU010000042.1, read as the reverse complement.
TCTTCCTTCCAATCGAGCACGTAACGTGCTTGTTCGGCCGTTTCCGGCGAACGGCGACTGATCGACTTGGGATTTTCTTTCCATAGTTCCATGAGCCGGTCCAGCGCCGCCTGACCGGTCTCATAGTGTCGCGCCAGCCAGCAGCCGACGATGGTGCCGGTGCGTCCAACGCCGCCCCAGCAATGCACGTACACCGTCTCGCCGGCCGCGATATGGGCATCAATGGCGTCCAGGGCTGCTTTGGTCAACTCCACAGAGACCGGCACGTCCTGGTCGTCGATAGGAAACGGCTCGTGGGTTGGCCCTTCGAGCAAGTACGAGTAGGGTTTCAGATGCCCGTCGGTCGTATCCGGGTTGGTCAGGTCGATGAAAACCGAAACGCCGGCGTCGGTGAGACGGGCGAGCTTCTCCTTGGCCTTGTTCTCTTCCCAATGTCCGGGATATTCGCCGGCCAGCAGTTTGCCGGGAACCACCCAGTAGCACATCTCGATGGGCCGGGGCGGATTTTCAGATTTTTCGTGATACGTCATTTGCCTGACCGTGTGGCTGATTGCCATTGAGTTGTGAACAGTGTCTATCCCTTCTCCAACTGCTCCAGTTCTGTAGTCGTGCACGCTTTCTGTAGCGAAGCCAAGCTTACATACCTCGGTTTCCCATACGTGAACGGCACCGTTTTGCCGCTATCACTTTTCTTATCATTGACTATAGATTTTTTCAGGTCGATGGTCTCACTATCGTTAGGCGCGCTTAAGAACATGACCTTACGGTCGCCGCCAAACCATTGGTGCCACTCAGGAGTGCTTCCCATTTCCCGAAACAGTTTCTCAGCGAGTTCCTTCGCGGATGAATCAAGGGCAGCGATTTCCTCTTTCCGGGTAAGGTTAATCGACTCAACCACATCAATGACTTTCGGAACCAGGTGTTTGATTTCACCATTCGCATAGAATGCCATGCGATCAAATTGATCGGTGCTTCGGAAAGGGAGGCTTACAAGACAACAATACACGTGAACCGTCTGGAACATAGGCCATGCTGAACTCGCGGCGACGACCGCAACTTTTGGATCACCGGAATCCAACAACCCATCTTCACGGAGCATGAGAACCAACTCTCTTAACAGAAACGCTTCTCTCTCCGTAGGTGGTTCGTATTCATCCCCAAGGATTTCTTCAATCACCTCTGTCAACGCGCTAAAGTTTGACCATGCAATCTTGCCTTCGTGGGTTTTATCTACGTGAAGGACAGTCGGCTTGCTTTCGTCCGGTGTGAGTACCAGCAATACCTCGCCTTCACTAACGCTTTTCAAATGCCTATTGATCTGATCTCTCCCCACAGCGTTCCGACCGGTTTTGGTCTCAATCCAAATGGTATTCCCGGTCTGGATTTTCGCGTCGGGCACTGATTCCTTTGCGTGTACCTGGTTTTCAAAAGAGACCAAGTTGTAAGGTTCCCCGTCCTCCCAGAGCAACCTCTGGAGGATGCGATCTATGTTGGGCAGGCTCAACCGCTGGAGCACGGCCAAGAACGTGGCCGTAACGCGGTTCTCGCCTTGCCGATAAGTCGAAAACATCGGCGTGGTCATATTCATCTGCCTCTCGAACTTCGTCCGGCCGCCGATCAATCCGCCGGCAGCGTCAACGTCGCCTCGTCATCCGCATCATGGCTGTGGTTCGCCAAAGCAGTTACGACTTGGGCGAGCTGACTGACCTGGTTGTTCAGGTCATCAACACGGTGAATCAGCATAATCATCGGCGGCATGAATACTGCAATGAGTGTCGCCCCCACGCCGATGATTGCGATAGTTTGAGCGTCCATGCCGGGCCCCTCCACGATGGCTATGTTGAACAGGGCCCGCAGCAGTTGCTCATCATCCAGAACAACACCGGGAGACACGTCGGGCGAGGCGCTGACGGCTTCATCCAAGTGAGGTGATTGGAAAGTCATGCTGCGTCACGCCCGCAGCAAAAGTTCCAGATCCGCCGGCAACGGATGGCTTGCCGATACGTCGTCCCTATAGTGCTCCCGGCCATCAGATCCCCGAGCGTAGTATGAAAAAGTCCCCGAGCCGTAAAAGCCCAAGCCTATGTGCATGCCTTCACAGTCCCACGCGAAATTGACTTCGCCGTCGTCGGCCAGTGATATGTGAGGCAACGCCACCAGAGGGAAGGGCAGTCTGTCGAGAAAAACTTTGGCGTCGCGGAACGCCGCATCAGGCAGTTCACTGGTGGGCCAACGTTCGCCTTCCGGGACAGAGCGCAACTGCTCTAAACGCCGGACCAGTTGCCCAAGCTGTGCCGAGGGCGTCAGGGTGGCGGGCGAGCGCTCTCTCATGGTTTCCTCCCGTACAGTACTCGGGGCGCAAGCATACGTGTTTGTGTCGTATTTTACACCCGCCCCACCAGATCCTTCAGCGCAGCGTAGGTGCGCGGCCCGGTCTCGCTGTCGCCCTCGGTGGCGAAGATGTTGGCCATGAAGTCCGTGGCGCCGCCGGCGGCGAATTCCTCTAGCTGACGCCGCAGCGAGTCCTCGTTCCCCACGACGCAGACCTCCGACGGTCCTTCCACGCCTTCGATGTCCAGCACGCGGCGGTAGTTCACCAACTGGCCGTAGCGCTCGTAGGCTTCGGCAGCCTGACGGCGTCCGGTGGCCTCATCGTCGCACACTGTTGTCGGCAGGCCGACGCACACGCGCGGAGCCTCTCGCCCGCTGGTTTCGGCCGACTGCCCGATGCGCGGGGTGATGTGCTCCCGGATGGTTTTAGGCCCGGCCATCCAGGTGATGGTGCCGTCGGCCCGTTGACCCGCCAGCCGCAGCATTTGCGGGGCCAGCGCTGAGATGAGCACCGGGCACTTGGGACGGTTGAGCACGTCCAGCTCGGCGTTCACGTTGTAGAACTCGCCGGAGAACTGGACGCGGCCTTCCTCCATCAGCGGACGTAGCACCGACAGGTATTCCCGCGTATGCAGCGCTGGCCGGTCGTATGACAGCCCGAAGCTGCCCTCTATGCCTGGCCGATGGGACGGGCCGAGTCCCAGCAGGAACCGCTCGTTGGTGGCCGCCGCCGTGGTCAGGGCCTGCTGGGCCATGGCCACCGGGTGCCTCGGATAGGTAGGCACCACGCCGACGCCCAATTCGATGCGGCTGGTCTGCGTGCCCGCCAGGGCCAGCACCGTCAACGCGTCGTAGCCTCGGGCGGAGATGTGGGGCACCCAGAAGCTGTCGAACCCGTCCTCTTCGGCCTGCTTGATCCGTCCGATCAGTTCGTCCAGGCTCATCAGGTCGGCAGTTGAAGCCCCAACGAATACTCCGATACGCATTGTCGTCCTCCATGTACCGGTCGGCGAGGTCAGCCAACCCTGTCTGTGCGATTACGCTCTCAGGATCCTCTCCGCGATTTCCCGCGCCTCGTCCCGGTTAGCCACGAACCGGTCCTCCGGCACCCGATGCAGCGTGTTCAGCGCTCTCAGGTTTCGCTCCACAGGGCCGGACAGTCCCATCACGATGGGTTCCGTGTCCTCGTCCAGGGCGACGTCGATCATCTGCTCCACCACCATAGCCGCGCTGTCGTCCATGTACGCGGTCTCGGTGAAGTCGAATATCACCACCTCGTGCTCCTGGATGTCCTGGCCGATGGTGCTCACCAGGTTGCTGGACGAAGCCACCGAGAATCGGCCGCGCATTGACACCAGACCGACCCGGGCGGAGAACTCGTCATCCTTGTCGGCGTCCAACTCCGGAGACAGGAAGGTCCGGTCCAGCAGCGGCACGGACACCACGCTGTCCAGTTCCTGTCGTTCCAGGAGACGGGCGCTGGCCATGCCCGCCGCGATCAGTCCGATGGCGATGGCAGTCACCAGATCCAGGAACACGGTCAGCACGAAGGTCATCAACATGACCACCAGGTGCTCGCGGGGCATCTGGTGGAGTCGTGTCACGAACCGCCAGTCCATGATGTCCCAGCCCACCTTCACCAGGATGCCGGCCAGAACGGCGTGGGGTATCGCCTCTACATAACGGCCCAGGCCCAGCACCAGCGCCAAAAGCACGGCCGCCCGGATCGCTCCCGACAGCTGCGTGTTCCCGCCGGATCGGATATTCACCACGGTGCCCAGCGTCGCGCCCGCGCCCGGCAGGCCGCCGATGAATCCGGCGATCATGTTGCCGATGCCCTGCCCGATCAGCTCGCGGTTGGGGTTGTGCCGGGTCCGCGTCAGGGAGTCCGCGATGAGCGACGTGAGCAGGCTGTCGATGGACCCCAGCAGCGCCAGCACCAGCGCCGGCTCCAGGGCGCCCAGGATGAACCCCACCGAGAACACGGGAATCTGCAGGTCCGGCAGACCCGTGGGCACGTCACCGATGATCGGCAGATCGTTCAGCCACAGGATGCCCAGCGCGCAGCCCACGATCATGGCCGCCAGCGGCGCCGGAAGGTACCTGCGGAAGGGCCGGGGCCACAGGATGCCCACCACCAGCGTGACGGCGGCCACCGCCAGCGCGTGGAAGTTCACGCTGGTGAACGTTTCCTTCAGGGCGTTGACCGCTCCGATGACTCCTCCAACCGCCACCGGAGATCCCAGGAACGGAGCGATCTGCACGATCATTATGATCACGCCGATCCCGGTCATGAATCCGGAAATCACCGAGTAGGGGGTGTACGCCACGAAGCGGCCGATGCGCGCCAGTCCCAGCGCGGCCTGGATGAACCCGGCCAGCACGACGATGGTGAAGGCTTCGGCCAGCGTGTTGGCGTGGCTGGTTACGATCACCGCCATAGCGATGGACATCGGACCCGTCGGGCCGGATATCTGGGACCGCGTGCCGCCGAACACCGCCGCGAAGAACCCGACGGCGATGGCGCCGTACATGCCGGCTGTGGGGCCGAGACCTGACGCAACGCCGAATGCCAGAGCCACCGGCAGACCCACCACCGAACAGGTGAGGCCGCCGAAGATGTCGCCGCGGAGCTTGTCGAGACTGTAGTCGAACTTCACGGTCTCAGCAGCATCCCAACGCGGTCCAGTATCCTGTGGCCCACCTCGTATTTGGTGAGCAATGGCAGCCTTTCGACCGCCAGCTCGCGGTCAATCAGCACCACCCGGTTCGTGTCCACGCCAAACCCGCTGCCTTCTTCCGTAATATCGTTGGCTACTATCAGGTCCAACTCTTTGCGCCGCACCTTGTCGGCGGCGTTGGCTTCCAGGTTCTCGCTCTCGGCCGAGAACCCAACGCGCACGAAATTTCCTCTCGCCGTCGCCAGAATGTCCGTCGTCTTCTCCAAGTCGATTGACATCTCGTCCGCGGCCGTCTTCTTGATCTTCTGCTCCGCCATCACCGCCGGCCGGTAGTCGGCCACCGCCGCCGCCATGACCAGCGCGTCCGCGGTTGCGGTCTCCCCGAGCACGGCGTCGCACATGTCCTGCGCCGACTTCACCTGCACCATTCGCACCAGCGCCGGGTCGGCCAGCGCCGTCGGGGCGGTCACCAGCACCACCTCCGCGCCGCGGTCGCGGGCCGCCTCGGCGACGGCGTATCCCATGCGACCCGAGGAGTGGTTCGTGATCACCCGCACCGGGTCGAGCGCTTCCTGGGTGCCGCCCGCGCTGACCACCACCTTGCGTCCGGCAAAGTCGCCGTCCCTGCCCAGCGCGGCCGCGATGTGGCCCAGCAACTCCGCCGGCTCCACCAGGCGACCCATACCCATCAGCCCCGACGCCAGCCGACCCGGCGCCGGCCCGGCCAGGAACACGCCCCGGCCCCGCAGCCGGCCGATATTCTCCCGGGTGGCCGGGTGATCGAACATGTTGGCGTCCATTGCCGGGGCCACCAGCAGCGGCGCCTCGGTGGCGATGACCGTGGTGGTCAGCGGGTCGTCGGCCAGACCTCCGGCCAGCTTGGCGATGCAATGCACCGTCGCCGGCGCGATCACCACGATGTCCGCCCACCTTGCCAGGGCGACGTGCTCGACGCTGTGCTCGGAATCGGCGTCGAAGGTGTCGGTGACCACCGCCCGGTGGGTCAGGCTCCGGAAGGCCAGCGGCGTGACGAACTGCGTCGCCCCGTAGCTGAGGATGGTCTCGACGTTGGCGCCGGCCTGCACCAGCTTGCTGGCCAGGTCGAGCGCTTTATAGCAGGCGATGCTCCCGGTTACCCCCAGGACGATGTTCTTGCCGGCCAGCGCGGAATCCATTTCAACCCCCCACCCGGCTCATGCCCTCGGGCGCCCCGGACCCGGGCAGCCCCGCCGAGTTCTTGCGGAAGATGATGTCCAACCCGACCAGGGTCAGTTCCTGGTTGATGTCGTCGAATATCGGGGCGTGGTCTGAGATCACCGTCACCAGGCCGCCGGTGCCCACCACCTTGGCGTCCGCTCCGATTTCCGACTTGAAACGGTCCACCATGGCCGTGACCAGTCCGGCGTAGCCCAGGACGATTCCCGATTGCAGCGCCATCGTGGTATTCCGTCCCACGGCTTCGGTGGGCGCGACCAGCTCGACCCGCCGGAGCTGCGAGGTGTTGTAGTACAGGGCATCCGCCGAGAGGTTGATGCCCGGCGCGATGGCCCCGCCCAGGTACTCCCGGTCCCGGGACACGGCGTCGAACACCGTCGCCGTGCCCAGGTCCACCACGATCATCGGCGCGCCGTAGAGCTCAACCGCCGCCACCGCGTCCACGATCCGGTCCGCGCCGACGTCGCGCGGGTTGTCATAGCGGATGGGCATCCCCAGGTCGATCTGAGACGTGACCTGTAGCGGCGTCACCCCGAAGAAGCGGCGGCAAAGATCCTCGAACATGCCCGTCAGGGGCGGTACCACCGAGCAGATGCACGCCGCGGTGATGTCCGTAGTCGTGATTCCCCGGAATTCGAGCAGATTCTTGAGAAGGATGCCGTACTCGTCGGCGAGGCGTCGGGAGTCAGTGGCCACCCGCAGCGTGGTGACCAGCCGCTCCACCGGATTGGCTCCGTTACCGCTGCCATCGGCGGCCCCCCCTTCGCGGAATACCCCAATGGTGACGGCGGTATTCCCAATATCGATAGTGAGTAGCATGGCAACACCGGGTTTGAACGCTGGATCGATAGTATAACCTTGGCACAATGACGTCACGGATATTGCTCACCAGTCGCTTTCAGATCCTCCAGGTAGGCAGCAAGGGCGTCCGCCAGGGCGGATTGCGCCTCATCCGGAGAATAGCCCCAAGCAACACATCCGGGCAGTTCCTCTATCCAGGCGCTTCAACGGCCGTCGTCATCATCTTCAATTCGCGGTTGGCAGCCAGTCACGGTCACCTTTGAACCCGATAGCCAATTTCACTGGCCGTCGCGGGCATTATAAATACCAAACCCACTGCCCGCAAACACGCCGGCCAAATCCTGCTCATGCGTACCCATTTTGTCATCGCGAGGAGCGAGCCGCTCATGGTGATCTTGTCAAACCATGCGGCGATCTCGTTCCCGCAGCAGCGTTCCCTGCCCCAACGAGATTGCCGCGCTGCGCTCGCAAAGACAATCACGCGCTGCGCTGGCAAAGACAACAACCTGAACATGAACAGCTATGCTGGCGAATCCGGGCAGTGCGTGTACCTGACTTTATGCTAAAATCGCCGCTGAAACCTTCACGGAGACGTGTGAAAATGGCCGACATCGCACTGGTCCAGATTGTCAAGCAGGGGCGCGACGCCGTCGCCGCCTGGCGCGAAGAGCACTCCAACCAGCCCATGGACCTCAACGCCTGCTACATGAGCCACGCCCGCATCCCCATGGTCAATTTGCGTGGGGCCGACATGCGCGGCGGCGACTTCATGGGCGCGATGATCCGCCGCGCCGACCTGTCCAACAGTTACCTGAACGACGCGCACTTCTACCGGGCCGACCTCCGTGAGACGAATCTCAGCCGGGCCATCGCGCCCGGCGCCAACCTGCGCGGCGCCGACCTGCGCAACGCCAACCTCTCCGGCGCCAACTTCGACCGCGCCACCCTCTCGGAGGCCAACCTTTCCGGTGCCGACCTGACCAACGTCAACCTGGACCGCGCCAACTTGGACCGCGCCAATTTCACCGGCGCGAACCTCACCGGCGCGAGCTTCAACGGCGCCAACCTGTCCCGCACCAACCTTTCGTCCTGCAACCTGACCGAGGCCGACTTCTACGAGGCCGTGCTCAACGACGTGGTTACGGGCGAGGCCGATTTCAGCAACTGCATAATCGGCTACACCGTGTTCCAGAATTGCGCCCTGGACACCGCCGTGGGGCTGGAAGAGGTTCGACACGACGCCCCGAGTACCATTGGTCTCGACACGCTGCTCCGCTCGCGCGGGGCGCTGCCGCAGTCATTCATCCTGGGTTCAGGAGTACCCATCGCGGTGGTCGGGCTCCAGGACAGCGTTGCCGACGCGCCGGTAACCACCCTGGAAGTCCACATATCTTGCGCCGACGCCGACGTGCCCTTCGCCCGTCAACTGGAGGCTAACCTGCGCGCCCAGGGTGTACGCAGTTGGGTCTTCGCTGAAGGTTTTCGGGGCAATCCGTTGGTGGACCGCCGTGCCACCTCCGGCGAAGAGGAGATCGAGCGCTGGGTTCGCCACTACGACCGGCTCATCGTGGTGTGCACGGCTGCGGGCCTGGACAGCGAGACCGTGCGCAACGATATTACCGCAGCCCAGGAGAGGCAGCGAACAGCGGATAGCTGGACCATGTTCCTGGTGGACGCCGACGGAGTGATGGGCGGCGGCCGCAACCGGGCCGCTCGACTCATGACGGAGGAATATCGTTTCTTCGACCTCACCGGCCAGTCGGACAGCTCTGACGAGTACCAGGAGGCTCTGGAAAACCTGATCACCAACCTTCGTGAAGAGCAGTCGGCCAGCGCCGCCGCGCCGCCGCGCCGGCAGGTTGACCCTCGATCCCTGCAATTGTGATTATCGGACCGGCCTGAGCAGTCACGAGAAGAGGCGGCTGAAAGGCCGCCTCTTCCACTTGGGGGTCTCGCCAGGGTCTATCGGAAAGGCGGAGCGTAAATCTGGCCGCCCTTGGGACAGTTCTGGCACGGCGCATCCGCCCACAGCGCGTTCCGGCTACCCGGCGGCCGCGGCACGCCCAGCCCGCCCGATCCAAAATGCCGTTCGTAAACCTCGCCGTAATTCCCCACCTCACGAACGATATCCTGCGCCACGGTCTGCGTGAGCCCCAGGCTCTCCTGACCCCAGGATCCCTCCAGTCCGAACAGCCGGTCCACCGAGGTGTTGTCCGTGCCGGCGGACGGCACGTTCCCGGAATGGATGTCGTACGCCTCGGCATAGATCAGGATGCCGATCACCGATTTGACGATATCGAACCACTGGTCGTCCCCGTGGGGTACGGCCAGGCTTATCGGCTCTTCGGATATGGTCTCCGGAAGGACGACGTGCTCGTCTTGCGCTCCGCCCGCAGCGATTATCTCGCCCAACAGGAAGGTGCGGTCGGTGGTGTAGGCGTCGCACTGGCCGGCGACGTAGGCCGCGATGGACGCTTCGAAGGTCTCGAAAGTAACCACGTTCATGTCGAGCTGGTACTCGCGGTTGAAGTCCTCCAGGTTGAGCTCGGTGGTGGTGCCCTGAGCTACACACACGGAGGCACCTCGCAGGTCGTAGGCGCTTTCAATGCCCAGCTCCGCCGGTACCGCGAATCCCTGGCCGTCGTAGAGCGTGGTATGCACGAAGTTGCCGCCCCAGGTTGCGTCGCGGCTGGTGCTCCAGGTATTCACCCAGGCCAGGATGTCGATTTCGCCGGACGCCAGCGAGGGTCCGCGCTCTGCCGCCGATCCAATTATTCGGAACTCCACCGCCTGGGGATCTCCGAACACGGCGACGGCCACCGCGCGGCACAGGTCTATCTCGAACCCGTCGTTCGCCCCCTCATTGTTCAGGCTGCCGTATCCCGCAACGTCATTGGTAGTGCCGCACACCACGTGTCCGTGTCGCCTGATTTGTTCCAGGCGACCGTCGCCTTGGGCCAGGTTCGCGGTGTTATCCGAGTGAGTTCCCTGAATTGCAATGCTCTCGTTGCTCGCCGACCCTGCCACAGTTTTCGGTTCGGTGGGCGCGGCGCATGCTGACGCCACCGCTAGGATCGCAGCCGCGGCAATCATCGCTGTTATTGTTCTCATTCCGTATCGCAACATGCTGCCCCCAGTTTGTATTGTCCACAAGCTCCGTTTCCGCAGATGACCGTTAACCGCAATAAGGGGGAGGGCGATTGCCCTCCCCCTAGTTGGACCGTTCCGAAGAACCGACCGATTTGGTTGGCTACACCGTTTAGATGTAGTCTTCCTCCTCGTACATCATGTCGACGTTGTCGGTGCTCTGGTTGAGGCCGCGGACCACCTGGGCCCGGAACTCGTTGAGCATGTCGTCGGTGATCTCGTTGCCGTTGGCGCGGGCGGCGTCCTTCAACGAATCGAAGGCCCATTCGCCGGTGTCGCCGTGGGGCATGTCGAAGAAGCCAGGCTCGAAGACCGGAAGTTCGCCGGGGCCGAAGTAGCCCTTGCCCTCGATGTTGTAACCTTCGAGGTCGTGGGTGCCCTTGCCGAGGACCTGACCGGTGGCGGCGTAGTGCTCCATGGTGGCCTGCATGCCGTACTTCTGGATCGGGCAAACCTTCATGCAGACGCCGCAGCCGAGGTAGCGGGCCATGACGGGACGGCAGCGCTTGAAGTAAAGCTTGTTCTTCTCAATTCCGCGCCACCAGATCTTGTCGCGCATCAGGGCGCGGCCGGGGCAGCGGTTCACGCAGACCTGGCACACCTGACAGAAGGCGTGGATGCCGTAGTCGACGGGCTCGTCATAGGTGACGTTGGCGTCGGTGGTGATCATCATGATGCGGCAGCGGGAGCCGACGTGGGGGGTCAGCAGGTAGCCGCAAGCGCCCAGCTGGCCAAGGCCGGCGGCGACGAACATCGGGATGTAGGGGCCGGTGTTGTCGTTGGGGCTGTGAACCTGAGCGCGATAGCCGAGGCCGCGGATGAAGTTGCCCAGTTCGAGACCGGCGGCGCCTTCGGTCCGGTACGTGCTGGAGTGCACGATCTCGGCGTCGATGCTGGGGATGGTCTGGGTGGGCTCGAAGTCCTGCTCGTAGGCCAGGCAGATGACGTGCGGGAACTGGACCCAAGCCTTCTTGCTCTGATACACGTAGCGGATGTCGAAGGAAGTCATGCCGACTTCGACGAAACCGAGCTCGCGGGCCTTCTGCTTGATGGCTTCGGTGACGTCTTCGCCGGTGGCGTCGGACGTGGGCTCGAGGTCGCCGGTAAGGCGGGCGGCCATGACCAGATTGCGATTGAGCTTGTCGTGCTCCTTGCGGATCTCACGCATCTCGGCGTGCTGGTCGCGCAGGGTGTTCGCCCAGTCGCGGGAGGCGCGCTCGGTGATGTTCATGGTCTCGATGGGATATTCCCGTGAGTACCAGTCAACTTCGCGCTGTTCCATGGGGATGCCGGGAGTGGTCTCCAGCTCCTCGGGCACCGGGATTGTGACAGGAGCGTCGCCCAGGTACTTACCCGGTCGGCGAACCTCGTGACCGATCGTTAGCATATCCTCCTCCTTGGTTGGACTGCGTAGATACGCGGAGTTTCCGGGAAGGGTACTTCCCCGGTTCAACAATGTCAATACTCCGGCCCTTAAATAATCATATTCCATTACTTGATGATGATTATTCTGTGCATTCCTTGTGACACTGTAAAGTTGGTTTAAGGCGTCGGATTGTCGGAAGCAGGATTTACCGGATTTACGGATTATCAGGATTGGAACCGTTCCGTGCTGGAGATCCCCAATCCTGTCCAATCCTAAAATCCCGTAAATCCTGCTTCTGACGATTATGAGGCGACCGGCGGTGCGGCAAGCGCTAATCCGCTACGCCGACTTGTGCCTCGACTCCCAGGGCGTCCCTCAAGTAGCGGCCGGTGTGGCTCTGCTCGACCTGGGCCAGCGTCTCGGGCGTGCCGTACGCCAGCAGGTTGCCGCCCAGGTGGCCGGCGCCGGGTCCCAGGTCGATTATCCAGTCGGCGTTCTTGATCAGGTCCAGGTTATGCTCGATGAGGAGTACTGAGTTGCCCTGGTCGACCAGCCGGTGGAGGACGCGCAGGAGGGCGGCGCAGTCCTCGAAGGAAAGGCCGGTGGTGGGCTCGTCCAGGAGGTACAGGGTGCGGCCGGTGGCGCGGCGGGATAGCTCCGTCGCCAGCTTGACCCGCTGCGCTTCGCCTCCGGACAGCGTGGTGGCCGGCTGCCCGAGACGAATGTAGCCCAGGCCCACGTCCCGCAGGGTTTCCAGCTTGCTGCGGATGCGCGAGTAGTTCCAGAAAAAGTCCAGCGCCGTTTCCACGGTCATGGCCAGCACGTCGGCGATGGACTGGTCGCGCAGGGTTACCTCCAACGCCTCCCGGTTGTAGCGGCGACCCTGGCAGACCTCGCAGGGCACGGTGACGTCGGGCAGGAACTGCATCTCGATCTGGATGTAGCCTTCGCCCTGGCAGGACTCGCAGCGGCCACCCTTGACGTTGAAGGAGAAACGGCCCGGCTTGTAGCCACGGATGCGGGCTTCGGGCAGCGTGGCGAACAGTTCCCGGATGGGAGTGAACGCGCCGGTGTAGGTGGCCGGGTTGCTGCGGGGGGTGCGGCCGATGGGCGACTGGTCGATATTCACGACCTTATCGATGTGCTCGATGCCGGTGACCTCGTCGTGGTCGCCGGGCCGGTCCCGACCCTGGGCCACCGCCTGCGCCAGCCGCTTGTAGAGAATGTCGTACACCAGCGTGCTCTTGCCGCTGCCGGACACCCCGGTGACACACCCCAGCAGACCCAGCGGAAACTCCACGTCTATACCCTTGAGGTTGTTCTCCCGCGCGCCGACGACGGCGATGGACTTACCGTTGCCCTCGCGCCGCTCCTCGGGAATGGGGATGCGCTTGCGGCCGCTGAGGTAGGCACCGGTCAGCGAAGCCTCGTTGGCCATCACTTCAGCGACGTTGCCCGTGGCCACGATGTTCCCGCCGTGTTCGCCGGCGCCAGGCCCCAGGTCGACGATGTGGTCGGCGGCGCGCATCATGGCGTCGTCGTGCTCGACCACGATCACCGTGTTGCCCATGTCGCGCAGGCGGGTCAAGGTCCCGATGAGACGGTGGTCATCGTGGGGATGCAGCCCGACCGTCGGCTCGTCGCAGACGTACAGCACGCCGGTGAGGCCGCTGCCGATCTGGGTGGCCAGCCGGACGCGCTGGGCCTCTCCGCCGGAGAGGGTGCGCGCGGTGCGGCTCATTGTCACGTAATCCAGGCCGATGCTATCGAGAAAGTGCAGGCGACCTTCGATTTCCTTGAGGATCTGGTCGGCGATAACCATTTCACGCGGGGTCAGGTTGCTTGGCATGTCCGCAGCGGCGGAACGGCGTCCGTTGCGCCGGCTCCGCCGGCCCTTCCCGTTGTCGCCGTTGACGGACGCCGGTGGCTCATCGTTCGGGAACGCTCCGGGAGAATGGTGACCATTGCTGCCGTTGGCGGGGATTTGATCCGGGGAATCCGCCACCGGCTTGATGCCGCGAACCCAGGACAGACCCTCGCCGATGGTGAGGCTGGTGACCTCGATGATGTTTCGACCGCAGATCAGCACGCCCAGGGCCTCCGGGCGCAGGCGCGCACCGCTGCAGGAACGACAGGCTCTCTGGGCCATGTACCGCTCGATTTCGCCGCGGGTATGGTCGGACTCGGTGTCACGGTAGCGGCGTTGCAGGTTGGGGATCACCCCCTCGTAGGTGGTGTTCCAGGAGTAGGTGCGGCCCCGGCCCGTGCGGTGGCGAACCTGTACCTGCTTCTTGCCGGCGCCGTAGAGAATGATGTTGAGCTGCTCGTCGGTCAGCTCGCGCACCGGGGCGTGGGGCGAGAAGTCGAACTCGCGGGCCACCGCCTCCATCATGCTGGCGTACCAGGCGTTGGCGGCTCCGGAGCGCGCCCACGGCACGATGGCCCCTTCCAGCAACGAAAGCGACCGGTTCTGGATCACCAGCGACGGATCGACCTCGAGCTGATAACCCAAACCGGTGCACGTTGAGCAAGCCCCGTGGGGACTGTTGAAGCTGAAGGTGCGTGGTTCGATTTCAGGCAGGCTGACGCCGCAGGCGACGCAGGCGAACTGCTCGCTGAACACCAGGTCTTCCTCATCCTCGCGGCCCACGGTGAGGACGCCTTCGCCCTCGCGCAGGGCGGTTTCCACTGACTCGGTGACGCGGCTGGGTTCGGTGTCGCTGCGGATGATGAGGCGGTCAACCACGATGTCAATGTAGTGCCACTTCTGCTTGTCCAGCGCCAGGGTGTCGGTGTCCTCGACGAGCATGACCTCGCCGTTGACGCGGACGCGGACGAACCCGCCCCGGCGGGCGGCCTCGAACACCTCGCGGTGCTCGCCCTTCTTGCGGCGTACCTTGGGGGCCAGCAGCGTGATGCGGGACGCCTCGGGCAGCCCCAGGATGGCGTCGACGATCTGCTGCACCGTCTGGCGGGCCACCGGGTTGCCGCACTTGGGACAGTGGGGTTTGCCCACCCGGGCGAACAGGAGACGCAGGTAGTCGTAGATCTCGGTAACGGTGCCCACCGTGGAGCGGGGGTTGTGGGAGACGCCCTTCTGGTCGATGGAAATGGCCGGCGACAGCCCTTCGATGTAGTCGACGTCGGGCTTGTCCATGCGCCCCAGGAACTGGCGGGCGTAGGCGGAAAGGGACTCCACGTAGCGGCGCTGGCCCTCGGCGTAGATGGTGTCGAAAGCCAGGCTGCTCTTGCCGGATCCGGACACGCCGGTGATGACGACGAGCCGGTCCCTGGGAATCGTCACGTCGACGTTCTTCAGGTTGTGCTCGCGAGCGCCCTTGATGAAGATGACTTCCTGCGGCATAAAGCGGCCCTACTGCATGAGGATGGTGAAACCGGCCTGAGTGAAGTGGTGGTCGTTGGTCAATGCTTCGCGGATGTTTCGTTCAGCCATTATCTGGAAACTGGCGCAATCGACGAGTCCCCATTCCTGATCGGGTCGGGCATTGTAGAAATCGACCGCGCGCCAGAATTGCAGCGAAGTTTGTTCAATGACATCGACCGTGTCGTCAACCGTCAAATCCCGGACCAATTGCACAGCGAGTTGGCGGCCCCCAGCCCCGAACTCTCCGAAAAAATTCAGAACCTCAACAAGCACCATTTCGGTAGTAATTTTATGTCGCCGCCGAAGCTCCGATTGCAATAGCAATGCCATTTCATGCTGTGCATCGCGTTCATGCAGAATGGCAATCCAGTAACAGGCATCTGCGAATATCGGAAACATCACTCGTTCACTTTGGGTCGTCCGTAGAGATAATGGTGCATGTTCTTTGCGCCATCGGTGGGTACGTTATCCCAAATGTCTTCCGGGTATTTTTTGCGAATCTCCGCAAGCCGGTGCAGCAACGTGGGCATCTCCGGATCCTCCGGTGGAATTACCCGGTGCGTCTTCGGGAGGTCGATGCTGACTATGCGCTTCAGCCGCCCATCGGCGTAATCGCCCTGCCCCACTATTTTGACGCTGTACCGTCCGTGGTTGTGCATGCCCTCAATGTGTCCCCACTGGGAGGCAGTGAAGGCGGCATGGACCGTGGAGCCGTCTTCCAGCAGCAGCTTGTAGGCGCCGTTGCGGTTCAAGTCCAACTCCATGGACTTGACTTCCGCGACTACCTCGACGGGATGGCGGCCGTTTTTTTCGGTCATGGCGGGCCGTCCTGGGGGCGAAAGATCATTCCAATTCTACCAAAGGGTCGTTGGCGTTCACGGAGTCCAGAGGCTGCACGAAGACGGTTTTCACCACGCCGTCGCGGTGGGCCAGGATGCTTTGCTCCATCTTCATGGCCTCCACCACGCATACCTCGTCGCCGGCCGCGACGGTATCGCCGGGCCGCACCATGACCGACATCACCCGGCCCGGCATGGGGGAGCGCAAGATGTCGTCGTCGACAGGTGCGCCGGACCCTGCGGCCGCGGCACTTGGGGCTTCGGGTACGGTCAGACCGCCGGAGGGTCGGCCCCGGCGTGGGGGCGAAGGACCGGCAGCGAGATCGATGTCGACGTCGAAGGTCTCTCCGTCAACGGTGACTTGAACGGGAGACCGGGTCAGGTCGCCCACTTCGACGGTGTACCAATGGTCACCGACGCGTACTCTGATGGTGGTCAAGCTACCAGGATCCACTGCCGAGCCGCGAACGGAAGAGCTCACGGCGGCCCTGCGTGCGCCATCGCGAGCCGCTATCGCGGACAGACGGACTCTGCCCCTGAGCCGCGTACACCGCCGCGGCACCGATGGCCGCCGCCAACGCGCGGGGATCTATACCCGACGCGGACCCTTCAGGGGTTATGCCGTTAGTGTCGATGCTCACGTTGCGGTGCCCGTTGGATTTTGTGCCTTGATTTTGCAGCCGCCGCTCAAGAATGGTGGGGAGGGTGCCGGTGTGGTATCCGCCGGACACGAACTCCGGAGCGGCCAGCACGTCTCGCAACAACGGGACGTTGGTCTTGACCCCTTCCAGCCGGAAGTCCGCGAGGGCGGAATCCAGCGTGGCGATTGCCGCGTCCCGGTCGGATCCCCAAGCCATCACCTTGGCAAGCAGCGGTTCGTAGTGTAGCGAAACCTCGTAGCCGACGTAAAGAGCGGTATCCACGCGGACGTGTTCGCCCTGCGGAAGATGAACGTCGGTGACCACCCCGACATTGGGAAGGCAGGTGTCGGGATCCTCGGGATACACGCGCGCTTCAATGGCGTGGCCGCTGGCGTGGATGTCGCGTTGGCTGATGGTGAACGGCAAGCCGGCGGCGGACTGCAACTGGAGTTCGACGATGTCCCTGCCGGTCAGGAGCTCGGATACCCCATGCTCCACCTGCAACCGCGGGTTCATTTCCAGGAAGTAGAAGTGGCCGTCCGGGGTGACCAGGAACTCCACGGTTCCGGCATTGGTGTAGCCGACCTCCCGGCCCAACTGCCGGGACAAACGGCCGATCTGTTGCCGGACCTCGCTTGGCAACTTGGCTGACGCTGGGGTCTCCTCGATCAGCTTCTGGTTGCGCCGTTGGATGGAGCAGTCCCGCTCGTGCAGGTGAAGCACGTTGCCGTACTGGTCGGCGATGAGCTGCACCTCGATGTGCGACGCGCCCTGCAGGTAACGCTCGTAAAACAGGCTGGAGTCGGCGAAAGCTGCCTGGGCGGTCTTGCGGGTGCGTTCGATAATCGGCTCCAGTTCTTCCATGGAGTGGACCACGTGGATGCCGATGCCGCCGCCGCCAGCGGTGGCCTTGACCATCATGGGAAAGCCCAGTTCCCACGCCTTGGCGATGGCCTCGTCGTCGCTGACGGGCTCCTCCGTGCCGGGCATGACCGGCAGGCCCGATTTACGGGCAACGCGACGGGCGGAGAGCTTGTCGCCCATCTGGTTGAGCACCTCTTCGCCCGGGCCGATGAACGTCACCCCTTCCGTCTTGCAGCGGCGTGACAGCTCGCTGTTCTCGGAGAGGAAACCGTAGCCCGGGTGGATAGCCTCGGCGCCGGTGCTGTGGCAGGCATCCAGAACGGCGTCAACGCTAAGGTAGGAGTCCTTTGCCGCGGCGCCTCCGATGCAGACCGACTGGTCGGCCATACGGGTGTGCATGGCGCCGGAGTCCGCTTCGGAATATACGGCCACGGTCGCGATTCCCATGCGCTGGCACGTGCGGATGATTCGTGTGGCTATCTCGCCCCGGTTCGCTACCAATACCTTGTCAAACATATACGCACCCCTGAAACACTCCCAGTGCGCCTTGCCGGCGCAGTCAACCCGTCATTGCGAGCAATGCTGATTATTTGCGGCCAACCCAATTATGGGCCGAGGGCCAAGGAAATATATCCAAACAAATGCCGCCCGAATTTCAGCGGCCGCTGTCACCTGCGCCTGGTCGAATTTCGACCAGTTTGCATAGCCTTTATGTCACGGCCTTTTACGCTATCGGCAATAAACCAGTCAATACCCGTCCGAACCAGAT
The DNA here is from genome assembly GCA_028873965.1 of Chloroflexota bacterium. GTDB lineage: Bacteria > Chloroflexota > Dehalococcoidia > Lucifugimonadales > UBA3495 > Bin87. Next base: position 49,436 of record JAPPMU010000042.1, on the reverse strand, counting down.
TCAGGCGAATTTTGCAATTTCTAAAAATTCCTGAGACCTGACCCTGCGGTCCAGCCAATATTGCAGCGTCGCTGCCAGCGTTTCCCTGACCTCGCGTTCCAGCGGCGGCGGAACCGCCAGCGCCGGCAGCGCCGCGACCGATTCTGTACGGTGCAACAGCCGGAGCAGTTTCAACGCCGGCAACGACAGGGGCCGGACCACCACCTCAGTCGGCCCGCAATCGGCGCATAGCGCGCCACCGGCGCCCACGGCGAAGCGGTGACGGTCGGGTTCCAGCTCCGCGCCGCACTCTACGCAGTTGTAGAGTTCCGGCATGAAACCGGACAGCCGGAGGAGTTGCAGGTCGAAGTAACGCAACGCAAGCTCGGCGTTGCTTGCGCTTCCCAGCGCTTCCAGGGTCTGCACGGTGATATCGAACAGTTCGGCGTTGGCGGCGGACAGGGCGCTGAAGCCGTCGACCAGTTCGGCGACGTAGAGCCCGCGGGCGGAGTTCTCATAGCCGTGCTTAACCGCAGGAAAGGCGTTGACCACTTCAGCCTCGGTTACCTGATCCATGGTACGGCCGCGGGCGACGGAAACCCGCACCAGGGTCAGCGGCTCCAGGTGGCCCATCAACTTGCTGGTGAGGCGTTGCGCTCCCCGCGCCAGCAATTCCAGCTTGCCGTAATCGCGGGTGTACATCACGGTGAGCAGGTCGGCCTCGCGCACGGGTGATCGGCGCAGGGTCACGCCAAAGGCGCGGTAGGTTCGCGGCGAGGTCATTGCCTGACCTGCCAGATCAATCGAGGGCGCTGCGGCCGGCCAGGGCTCGACTCAGCGTGGTTTCGTCGGCGAACTCCAGCGAGCCACCGACGGGAAGGCCCCGGGCCAGGCGGGTGATGCGGATGCCGGCGCCGGCCAGACGGCGGTTGATGAAGTCGGCGGTGGCGTCGCCTTCCAGCGTCGGGTTGGTAGCCACTATCAGTTCCTGGAATGGGCTGTCGGATTCGCGCAGGCGCTCAAACAGTTGCGGCAGGTGGATGTCCTCCGGCCCGACCCCGTTGAGCGGCGACAGGACGCCGTGGAGCACGTGGTAGAGGCCCCGATACGCGCGGGTCCGTTCCAGGGCCACCAGGTCGCGCCGCTCTTCCACGACGCAGATCTGGTCCTGGTTGCGCTGGGGATTGGCGCAGATCTCGCACGGCGAGGCGTCGGTCAGGTTGCGGCACGGGTCGCAGAACACGAGGCTGTCCCGAGCCTCCAGGATGGCGTCGGCCAGGGACCTGGCCTCTTCCCCTGGCAACCGGATGACGTGGTCGGCGATGCGCTGGGCGCTCTTGGGGCCGATGCCGGGCAACCGGTTGAGCTCGTCGATGAGCCGGCTGAGGGAACGCGCGGTGCCGGGGTTGTACTCGCTGACCATGATGATTGCGCTCCCGACTGCGTAGCCGGTTATCCTCTGCTGACTGGCACCGGCTGTGACCGGGCGGCCAGCACCGGCGCCAGGTGCACCGACGCCCGCCGCAGATCAACCGCGACGACGTCCCATTCGCTGCCGTCGTCAAACCACTGCCGGTAACTGACGAAATCGCCGTTGTCCACCACGCGATAATCTACGTCCGGCTTGTCGCCCAGCGTCAATGTGTCGGTGTCAGCATCGTACCCGCGATCCGCGCACAACGGAAGGAACCGGCTAACGTCGTGGATGTCCACCCTGGTGATGTTCTCGTCGCCTTCATCCTCGCCATCTATGGCGAAGATGACCCTAAAATCGTCTCGCAAAGTCCCGCCGCCGCCGCCTTTCGGCGATGCTATGAGTAGGAGCACGTCTTCTTCTGCATAGTACCTAACCCGCATTTCGCACCTCCAAATCTCTGCAACGGCCTTGGAACCATAGGAACGCCCCTTCTTGGGCGATCCTTCGGGCGGCTTCGCTGTCAAAAGTGGCTGTTATGATTTCCGCTTCATCCAGCGAAACAGGAACGCGCAGCGTGGGTTTTCTGCCTGGGACAAATCCCCAGTACGTCACGGTTACGCTGCCGTTGCTATCGGTACAGATACCCCTGACGATCCAATTTTCCAGCACGTGCTGAATCCTGCCAGCAGTAACGCCAGGGTGAGGATTATCGCGCAAATGCCGGGTCAGCCATCTGGTGACGCCGCCGGCGGTAATGGTCTCCGGCAGTTGGCGTCGCTCACCGGGAGGACATTCGCTCCCCTGGCCGACCATGCCACTCTGCCCGTTGGCACCAAGGGTGGCAGGGCGGAGTTAGAACAGGCCGGGGATGTTCAGGCCGCCGGTTACCGCTCCCATCTTCTGGGCGGCCAGTTCCTGAGTCCGGTTGAAGGCGTCGTTGACGGCGGCGGCCACGAGGTCTTGCAACAGGTCGACGTCTTCCGCCGCTTCCGGCTCGATGATGACCGAGGTGACTTCCTGCTTGCCGGTCATGGTCACGCGGACTACGCCACCGCCGGCGGAACCTTCCACGCTCATCTCTTCGAGTTCCTGCTGGGCCTTGGCCAACCGGTTCTGCAACTGCTGGGCCTGGCGCATCATCTTGCGGTTCATCATGATATGTACGGAGCCTCCTGCTAGTTTTCCTCGCCGGTCAGTTCTCTTCGATGGGACGCGCTCCCAGGCCGATGGCGGTGCGGTATAGAGGGCTGTCCTGCACAGAATTTCGCGCCGGGCGATCGCTATCACCGTTGGCGCCGGCCAGCATGACCGTAAACGAGTGGCGTTCGCCGAAGCACTGTTCTATAGCCTGCTCAATGGTATCACGAACCCGAGGGTCGTTGAGTTCTTCCTGCATGCGGTCCAGGTTGGCGGCGTTGGTGAAGGGCAACACCAGCGTAGCGTCATCATCCGACAGGTGGACGCTGTTGGGCCGGCAGTCGCGCAGCAAAGCGCCCAGGTTGTATTTGCTGCCCTTGACGCGGCCGAGCTGCCGCACGGCCTGCTCCCAGCGACCCTGGAGGCTGTCCGGTGCGGCGGCGCTGCGAGGGCCGGTCTGCTGGTTGCCCATCGACTCCGCGGGCGCCTGCCGGGGCGGGGTGGCGGCGGGCGGTGGCTGCGACGCCCGGGGCGGCGGGTCACGGCGCGCGCGTTCTCGGGACGGTGCGGCGGCCCGCGGCGCGGGTGGTGGCGTCGGGGCGGGCGCGGCAGCCGGCGCAGTTGCTACGACGTCTTTCCGGCAGATCTCCGCTGCCGCGATTTCCAGGGGCAGCGTGGACGGGGCGTCGTACCGCAGGTTCGCCTCGCCCCAGACCCGGACCGCGCGTAATACGGTCGAAGCCTCGTGTTTCTGTGCCTCGGCCTTGAGGCTGGACAGTACGTCCGGCGGGAGGTCGAGGGTGTCGCCGGCGTCCCACGACAGCAGCAGTATGGACCGCAGGATTTCCAGGGTCTGCCGGTGCAGCTGGCGCGGCTCACCGCCTTCCCACACCACGTCGTTGATGGTTTCCAGCGAACCGGAGGTGTCACCGGCCAGCATCTTCCGGGCGAGGATCAGGTAGGCGTCGCTGCGCACCAGGCCCAGCGCCTCTTCGACGTCGCGCAGCGCGATTTCCTGATTGGCGGAGACGGCCAGTTGCTCCAGCATGTTCAGGGCGTCGCGCATGGAACCGCCGGCGTTGCGCGCCACCATGCGCAGGGCGTCGGGCTGGATCGCCACGCCCTCCTGGTCGGTGATGTAGGCCAGGCGGTCGTAGATGGTCTGGCCGGGCAGGCGGCGGAAGTCGTACCGCTGGCACCGCGAGAGGATGGTGGGCAGGATCCGGTCGGCTTCGGTGGTACAGAGGATGAAGATGACGTGCGCCGGCGGTTCCTCCAGGGTCTTGAGGAAAGCGTTGGAAGCCTCTCGGGTGAGCATGTGGGCTTCGTCGATGATGTACACCTTGCGCCGGTTCTGGGCCGGCTGGAAGTGCACCTTGTCGCGGATCTCCCGGATCTCTTCCACGCCGCGGTTGCTGGCCGCGTCCAGCTCGATGATGTCCAGGTTGCGGCCCTCGTTGATGGACACGCAGATGGCGCACTGGTCGCAGGGGTCGCCGTCCTGTGGGTCCAGGCAGTTGACGGCCTTGGACAGGACGCGGGCGGTGGTGGTCTTGCCGCTGCCACGCGTGCCGCAGAACAGGTAGCTGTGGCTGACCCGGCCCTGCATGACGGCCTGGCGGAGCGTGTTGCCCACATGCTCTTGGCCCGCCAGGTCGGAGAAGGTGCCTGGCCGCCACTTGCGGTAATAGACTTGGGTTGAGGTGGTCATAGTGCCGCCGCCGGCATCCGCAGGCAAGCGCGTCAAGTGGGTGCGGGCTCAGCTTAAATATAACGCCAACGGCCCCGCCGATACCATAGCGGGGCCGCCAGGAATGCCCCGGCTTGGGCGCGTCGGCCGGTTGACCTAATCGGCGGCAGTCTCCGACTCGGCGGCTTGGGCTAACTCCTCCGGCGGCGTCAGCTTGAGGTTGGGGAATTGGACGCGGCGGGCTCTGCTCCAGTCCACGTAGTCCACGGAGTCATGGGTTTCCCAGAAATGGCGCTCTTCGGCTTCGGTTTCGAAAAATGGAACTGGCTTAAGTTTCTTGCTCATATCGGTTACGCTCCCTGCGGCTCATATCACGAGCGGATATGATGCGGATTAAAGTCCCTTCGTTACGCATCGTAAAGGTTAGGTGCAATCGTCGTCCTGTTGCAGTGACACCAAAAGCGTTAAGCCTACGTTCCTGCTGGCTATGGGCCGTGTCGTCAACAATCAAGAGAGGACGATTAGAGAAAACTTGCTCGGCCTCTCGCTGGCTGACATCGTGCGAATCGACATTTTTCCTGGCGTTGCCGTCGTCCCACTGGAATCCAGTTACTTGGCTCAAGTCGATCATAAGCGGCGTCAGCGAATCAGACAAAGGAGTAAGATCACAGCCCCATTATAAATGCAAAACCCGCGGGTGTGGCTGCGCCTATCGGCCCTGCATTGACACCCGCCGGCCCCCTGCATAGACTCACGGCCACCCGCCAGCGCCATGTGAGGAGGAACCGGCCATGCCCGACCTAACTGACCTTTTCCGCCAGGTTGACGAAGCCGAAAATGACATCGTCGCCCTGGAACAAGCGCTGGTGCGCATCCCGTCGGTGAACACCGGTTTCATGCCCACCGGAGACGAGACGCCAGTGTGCGAATTGGCCCGGGACTTCCTGGCCGAAGACGGCGTCGAGTCGGAGATCCTGGAGTCGGCTCCCAACCGGGGCAACCTGATCGCGCGCCTGGAGGGACGTTCGGGCAACGCCGGCCTGATGTTCATGTCACACACCGACGTGGTTCCAGTGGAGGACGAGTCCAAGTGGCGGTTCCCGCCTTTCAGCGCGACCATTGCGGAGGGCCGCGTGTTCGGGCGGGGCGCGACGGACTGCAAGGGATTGCTCACGGCGCAACTGATGGCGGTGCGCATCCTGAAGCGAAACGGCATTGAGCTGGAGGACGGACTGATCCTGGCTGCCGGGGCGGATGAGGAACACGGGGGCAGGTACGGGTTTGGCTGGCTGGCCGACAACTATCCGGAGAAACTGGCCGCGCCGTTCGCCGTCAATGAGGGCGGCGGCACGCCCATCGAAGCGGCGGGCGCGCTGACCTACGTGCTGGGGGTGGGCGAAAAGGGCCGCCTGCAAGTTGAGATTGATGTCAAGGGGACCAGCTCCCACGCCTCGGTGCCCTGGCAAGGGACCAACGCCCTGTACCGGCTGAGCCGCGCGCTGTCTTCCATCGAGGGATTCGAGGCGGACCGGGACACCTCCGGCGCCATTTTCGACCACCTGTCAACCTTTGCCATTGAGCACAAGCCGTCGGCGGAAAACGTGGACGACATCATCGCGGAGATTGAGACGGACAACCCGCGCTTTGCGTCCATGTTGCGCGCCCTTTCACGCATGACGCTGACCCCCACCATGGTGCGGGGCGGCATCAAGTCCAACAGCGTACCGGAATCGATCCGCCTGACCTGCGACGTGCGGACGCTGCCCCACCAGGACGACGACTACGTGCGGCAGCAGCTGGACGAAGTGCTGGCCGATATACCGGGCGTTTCCTACGAAATCGACTACATGGCAAGGCCCAACTCTTCGCCCTTCGACTCGCCGCTTTCCGACAGCATCCGGCGGGTCACCGGGCAGGCCCTGCAGCGGGACAACATCCAGTGGGTGCCGGCGATCAGCAACGGGTTTACCGACTCGCGCTTCACCCGGCCCTTGGGCACGGTGACCTACGGCTTTTCCGGCTCCCATCCGGACGACGATCCCATGCTCAATTTCAGCCACGGCACCAACGAATCGGTGGGCATCAAGAGCCTGGTGAGCGGTACCAAGATCATGCTCGGACTGGCGTGTGACATGCTGGCGGTGAAATAGCATGGAGTACGACAACCTGCGCGTCGACCGCGACGGACAGATCGCTCTGGTCACCCTGGCGCGGCCCGAAAAGCTCAACGCCATCGACCGGCATCTGCACCAGGAGATGATGGCGGCGTGTGAGGAATTGCGGGACGACGATGGCGTGCGGGTAGTGATTTTCACCGGCGAGGGTCGCGGGTTCTGCTCCGGCGCGGATCTGACCGGGGCCCGTCCCAACGACGAGCACGCCAGTCGCGGCGAGCGGCTGGACGAATACAACTGGGTAGGCCGGCAGGCGCTGATGGTGTATCGGGACCTGAACAAGCCGACCATCGCCGCGGTGAACGGCGTGGCCGCCGGCGCCGGCATGGGACTGGCGCTGGCCTGCGACATGCGGGTCGGCTGCGAAAACAGTCGCTTCAAGACAGTGTTCATCGAGCGCAGCCTGAGCCCCGACTCCGGGTTGTCCTACTTCCTGCCTCGCATCGTCGGGGCGAGCCGGGCCTTCGACCTGGTGTTCACCAGCCGGACCGTTGACGCTGAGGAGGCATTCCGACTCGGGTTGCTGGACCGTCTGACCTCATCCGAGAACCTGCTGGGCGAGGCGATGGACCTGGCGAAACAGATCGCCATGTGGCCGCCGGTGGCCATGCAGATGTCGAAACGGGCATTGCAGCGGAGCCTGGACACCACGCTGGATGACCAGCTCCAGTACGAAACGCACAGCATAGTGTTCGCCCGGCGCGCGCCTCACGACGTGGCCGAGGCGGCGGCGTCTTTCCGCGAACGCCGCCCGCCCGTTTTCACGGGCGAGTAGCTATGACCACTCCCATTGCCGACATAACGCAAGCGGCGCCCGGCCGCATAGGGCCGGACGCCAGGGCATTGCGCGTCGCTCAGGCATTGCGGGACGCTTTTGACATTGAATGTGTCATCCTGTTCGGCTCGCGGGCGCGTGGCGATTGGACGGAACGCTCGGATATCGATCTGATGATTGTTGAGCCGGAGATTCCCGACCTGGACCGACGGACAGACATCGAGCACGTCGGCCGGGAAATGGTCAAGGAGATGTTCCACGAATTTATGCCCGTGGACTTCGTTTATCTGACCCACACCGAATACGAGCGCAAGAGCGTGAACACTCTGAACCACGTTGCCCGGTTCGTCCGCCGGGAAGGCATCATTCTGCCCCGGAACCCGGTCGATTTCCCCGGCAGCGATGTACCCGACGACCCCGACCATTGTGACGAGCCTATGGAACGCCAACTTCGCATTGCCGACGCGAATACGCACTACCGAGCCATGCACACTATGATGGATGCCGGCTTGACTGATAAAGTCGTAGTGTATAACGCGCACCAAGTGTTGGAACACGCTATGAAGGCGCTGATCTCGGCGCAGGGGCACGAATACCTCCACGTTCACGAACTTGACCGGTTGCTGGTGCAGATACGCGCCAACGAACCCAACCTGGACTGGCAGCCCGTCAGCGACCTGCACCAGCTCAACAACTTTGCCGGGGCCACCTGCTACGGCCCGCTGCTCACTCCCATCTCCGACTACGCCGACATGGCCAACCGCATCACTGATGACTTGAATCGCCTCTACGACGAAGTTGCTCGTCTGACCGGCGAAAACCCTTGGGCCGTGCCGCCCGAAGGCAGCAGCGACCCAATCCAACCACGCTACCGACAAGGAGCCCGACCATGACCACCGCCGATTGGGGAAACATCTACAAGGAACTGGGAGCGGTGCCGGTCATCAACGCCACCGGCAGCGTGACCATGCTGGGCGGTTCCACTCCGCTCCCGGAAGTCAAGGAGGCGATGGCGCAGGCTGATGGCGCGTACATCCCGCTCATGGAGCTGCAGGAGGCGGCCGGGGCAGCCATTGCCCGCATGACCAACGTGCCGGCGGCTTACATAACGTCGGGCGCGGGTTCGGCTCTGATGCTGGCCACCGCAGCGGCCATGGCCGGGGACGACGACGACCGGATCCAGCAGTTGCCCAACACCGAGGGCATGAAGAACGAGATTCTCATCCAGACGCGGCAGAGGTACTGGTACGACCGCTGCCTGGAGTTGGCCGGCGCCAGGCTGGTGATGTTCGGTTCGGAAGAGCGGACCACGGCCAGGGACCTGGAAAAGGCGATTGGGCCCAACACGGCGGCGGTGCACTACTACGCCGTGGAGCAGGAGTACGACCCCGACGCGCTGTCCCTGGAGGACACCATCGCCATTGCCCATGCCCACGACGTGCTGGTGACGGTGGACGCGGCGGGCCAGATCTATCCGCTGGAGAACTTTGGCAAGTACGTGCGGATGGGCGCCGACTTCCAGTGCATCGCCGCCAAGTACATGGGCGCGCCCCAATCCACCGGGCTGGCCCTGGGCTCCGAGGAGATGATACGGAAGATCGGGCTCCAGGCTTTCGCCAGCTACGAAGGCCGGCGAGTGCGCGGTGTGGGTAGGCCCCAGAAGGTTGACCGTCAGGAGATGATGGGCGCCGTGGCGGCGGTTCGGGTCTGGATGACGATGAACCACGAAGACCGGCTGGCCGACATCGAACGGCGGACCCGCACGATCGTCAACGCGCTGGACGGCGTCGCAGGACTCAAAGTGGAGATGATGGACAACGTCATCGGCCACCAGCCCTACGGGCTCAACATCCGCGTGGACTCGGCCGTCGCCGGCTTCGACATCTACGAGCTGCGGGACCGGCTCAAGGAAGGGGACCCGCCGGTCTGGACGCGAGTGCGGGACGGCGAGGATTGCATCACCATCCACATGTTCGGGCTGAACGAGGGGGAGGATCGGATTGTCGGGGAGCGGATCGCGGCCCTGTTCACCAAGTAAGCGGGCGGGGATCTCATTATGCCCTCCTATTCTATAGCAGTTGATGTCGGTGGCACGTTCACCGACATCGTGCTGTGTGACACTGGATCCAACGCCCAGTGGGTCCACAAGACCCCGTCCACGCCAAGCGACCCATCGGTTGGGTTCATGACGGGGGTGACCGAAATCCTGGCGGCCAACGGGGTGGGCGCGAGCGATGTGGCGCGCATTTTCCACGGCACCACCATTGCCACCAACTCGGTGCTGGAAAACCGCGGCGCCCCGGTGGGATTGCTGGTCACCGAGGGGTTCCGGTACGTCCTGGAGATAGCCCGGCACGGCACGCCCCGGCTGGCCAACCCGAACTCGTGGGTGAAACCCCAGCGCCCGGTGCGTCCCCGGGACTGCCTTGAAGTGAGCGAACGGACGGCGTTCGATGGCGAAATCCTGGCGCCGTTGGACGAGGCGGGGGTGCGGAAAGCGGCCCGGCATTTTGCGCGCGAGGGCGTGGCTGCCGTCGCGGTGGCGTTTCTCCATTCGTATGCCAACCCGGCCCACGAGCGGCGAGCCAGAGAGATCCTGCGAGAGGCGCTGCCGGACGTGGCCGTCTCCCTGTCTTCCGAGGTGCTGCCGGTTTACCGGGAGTACGAGCGGGCCATCACCACGGTGCTGAACGCTTACGTTACGCCGCGGGTGAGCACCTACATCGAAAACCTGCAGAACTCACTGCGGTCGTTCGGAAGCTCGGCGTCGCTGTCGATCATGAAATCCAACGGTGGCATCATCGGCGCGGCCACCGCCGTGCAGCAGCCGGTCTATACGGCGCTGTCCGGGCCGGCGGCCGGGGTGATGGCGACCCTGCAGATCGCCGAGGCCACGGGGGTCGAAAACTGTATATCCTTCGACATGGGAGGCACCAGCACCGACGTCTCGCTGGTGCAGGGCCGGCGGCCGGGTCTGACGCTGAACGGCAGGCTGGGCGATTGGCCCGTCCAGTTGCCCATGTTGGACATCGCAACAATCGGCTGCGGCGGCGGCAGCATCGCCGAAGTCTCACCCTACGGCAGCCTGACGGTGGGTCCCGCCAGCGCCGGCGCGGACCCGGGGCCGGCCTGCTACGGGCGGGGATCGAATCTGCCCACCGTCACCGACGCGAACCTGACGCTGGGCCGCGTGAGTTCCAGTATCGCCGGCGGGCAGCTGACGCTGGATTCCGAAGCGGCGGCCGATGTGATCCGTGAGGCGGTGGCGTCGCCGCTGGGCATGGATCTGGCCACGGCGGCCAGCGGGATCCTGCAAATCGCCAACAACGCCATGGTCGGCGCCATCCGCAACATCAGCGTGGAGCGCGGCTACGACCCCAGGGAGTTTACGCTGGTGGCCTACGGAGGAGCCGGTCCGATGCACGCCATCGAGGTGGCAAATCTCCTGGGCGTGACGACGGTGGTGGTGCCGCCGCACCCGGGAATCGCGTCGGCTTACGGGTTGCTGGTGGCGGAGTTCAAGAACGACTACGCCAGAACGTCGCTGCAACAGCCGCCGGACTATGATTTGCAGGGCATGGCGGACATTTTCCAAGGGCTGGAACGGGAAGCGCAGAAGTGGTTGGAGTCGGAGGGCGTGGCCGATGCGGAAAGGTTGCTGGTCCGGTCGGCCGACCTGCGCTACGAGCACCAGGGCTCGGAGCTGACCATTCCTTACGACGGTACTCGGGTCGACCGTCACGGGCTGGAGGCGATGATCGAGGAGTTCCACCGCCGACATTCCCAGCTCTACGGGTTCTCGCTGGACCAATCGGTGGAGATTGTCACGCTGCGGGTGACGGCGTCGGGCCACCTGGGCGACGTCGCCATGCCCGTGTTGCAGGGAAGCGCTGGCGATCCGGCCGATGCAGTGGTTGACCGGCGCCCGGTGTACTTCGATGAGTCGCGGGATTTTGTTGAGTGCCCCATCTACCGCCGGGAACGCCTGACCCCGGAGGCGTGCGTCGTTGGTCCGGCCATTTTGGAGGGCATGGACTCGACGGTGGTGATCAACCCGGGCTGGGAATCCCGCGTCGACCAATACGGTAACTGCATCATGCGCGCCTCCGGAGAGTGAGATGACAATCAGCAAACCCCGTGCCGAAACCCGCTCGCCACAGGGTGAGCCCGCCCCGCCGGTGGATCCCGTTACGCGGCAACTGATCCGCGGTTCGCTGCGGGCGGCACGCCTGGAATGCGAGCTGATCATCGAGCGCACCGCCATGTCGGCGTTCATCCGCGAGAAAAAGGACTACACCGTGAGCTTCCTGGATGCCGGCGGCCGGGAGATCTACGGCGACACCATGGGCAGCGACATCCTGGGCTGCGTGTGGGACTACTACCCGGTGGAGCAGATGAAGCCCGGCGACCTGTACTGGTACAACGACCCATACCTGTCCCATGGCAGCATCACCCACACACCGGACATGGTGTTCATTGCGCCGGTTTTCTTCCATGGTGAGGTGGTGGCCTACTGCCATTCCTTCGCCCATTTCTGGGACCTGGGCGGGTCCCGGCCCGGCAGCATCGGCCCGGCCAACACCGAGATCTTCCACGACGGGACGCTGGTGCCGCCGATCAAGATCATCGACGCCGGCAACCTGAACGACGAAGCCTACCGCATCATCCTGCGGAACTCCCGGTATCCCGACCTGCTGGAGGGCGACTCCAGGGCGCTGATGTCAGCGGCCAGTCGCGCGCAGGAGCGGCTGCTGGAGATGTTCGAGCGCTTCGGGAAGGATACGATGCTGGCTGCCATCGCCGAGGATCAGGCCGACACCGGGCGGCTGGTGCGGGACAAGACGCTGGAAATGATCCCGGAAGGCGAGTATTCGGTGCGCGACTACATGGACCACGCCGGCGTCAGCGAGCATTGGCACTCCTTCCATCTCAAGCTGATCCGCCGAGGCGACGAAATCCTGCTGGACGCCACCGACAGCGATGACCAGGCCGACGGCTCCATAAACTTCATCGCCAGCGACGGCGCGCTCAAAGCCTATTTCGGCCAGTACTTCCACCAGTTCGACTCGTCGCTGCTGGCCAATCACGGGCTGCTGGCGGGGATCGACGACGTGCAGCTCAGGGAAGGCAGCATCCTGCGGCCGGAATGGCCGGCGGCGCTGGGGTGCCGCGCTCACACCTTCACCAAGCTCAAGAGCGCGGTGCGGGCGGTGGTCGCCCAGGCGACGGAGGGCAAGGTCATGGCGGCGGCCGCGGTTTACGTGATCGCCTACTGGCGGATGAAGGAAAGCGGTACGGGGAACTGGCTGCTGTGCACCGATGGTATCGCGGTGGGACACGGGGCGCGGCCGTTCGGCGACGGCCTGGACGCGATTTACCAGCGGCACAATGAGAACTACCCCGGCGAGTTCATGGAGATGGAGTATCCGCTGCGGTTGGAGCGGTACGCCATTGCCACCGATTCCGGCGGTCCGGGCAAATACCGGGGCGGCTGCGGCGTGATCCGGGACGTGCGCTTGCTGGCAGACGAGGGCACCTTCGGCCTGCGGGTGGAGAACAACCGCTTCCCGGCCTGGGGTGTCGCTGGCGGCAAAGGCGGCGGATTGTCGCGGGTGATTCTCAATCCCGGGATGCCCGACGAACGGGAGATCCGGGCGTTCTCCGATGACAACCACTGGAAGCGCGGCGACCTGGTACGCATCTGCACGGCCGGAGGCGGCGGATGGGGCGATCCCCTGGAGCGGGAGGCCGGGCTGGTGCTGGACGACGTGAAGGACGGTTTCGTGTCACCGCAGGCCGCCCTGGACGATTACGGGGTGGTGATCGATGGGGACGCCTTGACCGTGGACATGGCAGCAACCACCGCGAAGCGGGATGCGATACGCAATGCCCGGGGCAACACCGGACTGTTCCACCGCTTCGGCTACTTCGATTCGGAAGCCGAGGAACTGGAGTGGGTCAACCGTAACATTCCGCGCTGACCCGCACGTCGTGGCCGCGTTTTCTGAGATCTACCGCCGGGACGCGCGAGGCGGATCCTCCGAGTAGTCCCAAGAGCGGATGCGCACCGGGGTTACCCTGATGTACGCCGCGCCCGGACGGGGATCGGTGGGCAGGTCGTCCTCGCCGACGCCGCGACGCCGGGCGGCTTCCCGGGAGTAGTGCAGTATCTCGTCGGGTTCGGTGTGGACTGTCGCCGTACCCTGCACCATCAGCCCCTTGATGTCCTGCATGGTGCTCCCGGTTTCCAGCAGCAGGCTGACGTTGGGGTTGTGGCCGATGTTGCGCAGTTTCAGGGTGTGGTTGCGCACTCCCATCAGGATTTCATCGCCGAGACGGAAATAGCCCAGCGGCACCGTGTGCGGGAACCCGTCGGGCCCCAGGGTGGTCAGCACTATCCAGCCGGGCTTGCTGTCGAGAAACTCGTGGGCTTCCTGGGTGGTCAATGGGCGAGGCATGGTTGTTCACTCCCTGGCGCGGGCAGCGCACGGTCTCCGAACGGAGGTTACCGCGTCCTGATGAGAGTCAAGGCGGCGATAAACATCCTCTCGTTCACCGAGACTTGTAAGAAACCGATGATCGCGCTTTCGGCGTAGTCGAGCCAGGCGCGGGCTTGGTCAACGGTAATGCTGGCGTTGTGATCATAATCGGCCGCGTGACGGATTTCCTGCATATCGGCGAACCGGTCTGCGAAACTCTGTGTCGGTGCCGAGAGGTCCTGGCGGCGGCGCTGCAGTTCCCGGCGGGCAGTGGCATGGTCGAGACCGCGGTAAACCCGGGACCATGCGGAGGCGGTCAGTGGGTCGGTTGGCGCGCCGATCAGCGCGGTGGCGTTGCTCTCGGCCAGCGCGTGAAACATGGCGTAGTAGGCGTTGCTCACTGCTCTGCGGACATGCTCATCCGTTGCCGAACTTCCCGGCTGCTGCGGGTTGATCAGGTCTCGCCCCGCTTGGATGAGGTTCCGCCAGTCAATCGGAATTGCCAACGGGCTTCCGGGCGCGGTCATGCGAGGAATTCGCTCCCGTTGGCGAAGGAAATGACCACATGCGGGATGATCCCAGCCTCTTCTAATCGTTCGTACATCGCGCCTCTGAAAGACGTCCTTTCTCTCGCTTCCAGATTGGGATGGCCGTCTTCCAAGGTTACCAGGACGTAGAAGTAGCCTTCTTCCTGCGTGCCAGGCCGGTGCTCGGCTTGCACATCGTTGATGATGAAATCCGGGGAAAAATGTCTGGGCAACTCGGCCCGAATCAGGCCGACGATGGTTTCGATTGTTTTCACAGTGGTAGGCATGCTGCCAACCTCCGAGCCTGGTGTCGGGTTTGATGATATTTCCGGCGGCGCCGCCGGGTCAACCGGAAGGACGGGCAGCGTGAACCGACGCGGCACTTTCCAGACGGACAGCGCGGCGCGTCTGGTATATTCGTTCTCACTGAGGGCTACAATTTCCCGCGCAAGGAGGACTGACATGGCCGGAACCAAGAGGATTTACGTGGGAATGCACGATGGAGTATGCGTCGTCACCAGCAATGACGGCGGCAAGAGCTGGAAGCAGGGGCCGGTAACGTCTTTGGCCCACGCGGCGGCGCGGCTGAGCGCGAGTACTGCTGATCCGTCCCGGGCATACCTGGCTGCGTACGAAGCGGGGGTGTATCGGACGGACGACGGCGGCGTGACCTGGCAACACCTGGGCTCGTATCCGACCGATTACGCGCATAGCGTGCTGGCCCATCCCGATGAGGCTGACTCGGTGTACGTAGGCAGCGAGCCTGCGGAGATCTGGCGCTCCGCGGACTGCGGCGCAACCTGGAATGAGTTCGACGCATTCCGCGCGGTTCCGGAGGCGACGCAGTGGGGGTTCCACGCTCCCACGCGGGACTCCCACGTGCGCGATCTGAGGGCGGCGCCCGGCGCGGCGAACCAACTTTACGCCGGCATCGAGGTTGGCGGAATGGTGCGCTCCGGCGATGGCGGGTCAAGCTGGAAGCAACTGGACGGGCTGAACGACGACATCCACTGCGTCAACCTGAGCGTGGACCGGGCCGACCGGGTTTACGTCGCCACCGCGGTGGCGCCCTATCGCTCGGATGACGGTGGCGAGACCTGGGACATGATCAACGACGGCCTGGATCGCCGGTACACCCTGCACATCTCGGCGGCGCCCGACGACGCGGATCTGGTGCTGGTGACAGTTTCCGAGAATGCGCGCCGAGGCAACCCCAAGTTCTATCGATCCACCGACGCCGGCCGCAGCTGGGACCTGGTGCCGGGAGTGGGCGAGGGTGAAAATCCGTCCGACATGATGGTGGCCTTCGAGTGGGACCCGCAGGATCCGAACATGGTGTACGGCGGGACCGACGGCGGCAAGCTGTACCGCAGCCGCGACCGGGGCGTGACCTGGGAGGCGCTGCCCGTCGAGGTGGGCACCGTGGCCGTCGGCGCGCTGGCGGTGACCAGCGAATAGTCCGGTGGAGGCCGTGGGCCGTGTTATCATCGGCCCAACATCCCCCACGACACTGGAGCCGGAGGTGCGATCATGCCGCCGAGTGGCAACGAATGGCTGGCCCTGACCACGGAACCCATCCTGGAACCTGAGCTCCCGATCTGCGACCCGCATCACCACTTTTGGGTGCAACGCCCGGAGCCGGTGGACTATCAGCAATACCTGCTGCCGGACCTGGCGGCGGACATCAACAGCGGACACAACGTGCGGTCCACGGTGTTCGTGGAGGCGCGTTCCGAGTATCGAACCGATGGGCCCGAGGAACTACGCCCTGTGGGCGAGGTCGAGTTCGTCCAGGGTATCGCGGACGAAAGCGCCACCGGAAATTACGGTGCAGGCAGAGCCGCCGCGGCGATCATTGGCCGCGCCGACCTGAAGATGGGCGACGGCGTCCGGCCGGTCTTGGAAGCGCTGCAGGCAGCTAGTCCCAATCGCTTCCGCGGGATCAGGCACTCGGTGGGTTGGGATCCGCACCCGGACGTCGAGAACCGGGAGGTTGAGGGCCTGCTGCAGCGCGACGACTACCTGGCCGGGGCGCGGGTACTGCAGGACATGGGACTGATCCTGGAGACGTCGGTCTATTTCCCGCAGCTGCCGGAACTGGCCGAGTTTGCCCAGAAAGTACCGGACCTGACCATTGTGCTCAATCACATCGGCGGCATGATGCGCACCGGGCCCTTCGCCAACCGGGACGACGAGGTCATCCCACAGTGGCGCAGTGGCATCGATGCGGTGGGCGCCGTGCCGAACATCATCATGAAGCTGGGCGGTATCGGGATGCCGCGCATCGGCTTCGACTGGCACACGCGGGAGACGCCCGTCGGTTCCGAGGAAATCGCGGATTCCGTGGGCGACTGGATGCGACACTGCCTGGACCAATTTGGGCCGGACCGGTGCATGTTCGAAAGCAACTTCCCGGTGGACAAGGTGTCATTCTCGTACCACGTGATGTACAACGGCTTCAAGCGGCTGTCACAGGGGTACTCCGAGTCGGAGCGCGCGGCGGCGTTCCATGACACCGCGGTGCGGATATACCGGATAGAGGCGTGAGCGACGGCGGCAGGCTCGGCGGCGAGGAGATTGCCACGCTGCGCTCGCAATGATAGAAATGGGGATTTGCCGCGACGGGCGCGAAGCGCGCGTCCGCCGCAGGCCCGGAGGAGTTAGCCATGGAGCCCTTTGAGATTGCCATAAGCGACGGCGTACTGGAGGACCTGCGACGACGGCTGCAACACACCCGCTGGCCCGATGAGATGCCCGGCACGGGGTGGGAGTACGGTTCAAATCTCGATTACATCAAGGAACTTATCGAGTACTGGCACACGGACTTCGACTGGCGGGCGCAGGAGAAGAAACTCAACGCGTTCCACCACTACAAGTCGGAAGTCGACGGCTTGAGCATCCACTTCATCAAGGAGAATGGCACCGGCCCGAACCCGATGCCACTGGTGATCACCCACGGCTGGCCCAGCACGTTTTTCGAGATGACCAAGATCATCCCGCTGCTGGCAGACCCGGGGAGCCACGGAGGTGATCCGGCCGACTCCTTTGATGTAATCGCGCCGTCACTGCCCGGGTTCGGGTTCTCGCAGGCGTCGCAGGAACCGGGGATGCAGGTGCAGAAGGTGGCGGACCTGTGGGCCAAGCTGATGACGGAGAACCTGGGCTACCCCAAGTTCGCTGCACAGGGCGGAGACATCGGCGCGGGGGTCACCTCCCGGCTGGGATATGCCCACTCCGACAAGATGATCGGCGTGCACCTCACCTCCATCACGCGCCCGACGCCGTACCTGGGGGCGGGATCGCGGCCGCTGACCGAGGCGGAGCAGGCGCACTCGGATCAGCGCGAGAGATGGCAGCAGAGCGAGGGCGGATACAGCCACATCCAGGGCACCAAGCCGCAGACCCTGTCCTACGGGCTCAACGACTCTCCGGCCGGGTTGGCTGCGTGGATCGTGGAGAAGTATCGCACCTGGAGCGACTGCAACGGCGACGTGGAGAGCACCTACACGAAGGACGAGCTGCTGACCACGGTGACCATCTACTGGGTGACGCAGACCATCGGATCCTCGGTGCGGATGTACAAGGAGAACCAGAGCTCAGTGTGGGAGATGGCGGAAGGCGAGAAGGTGCCCACGCCGGCGGGGATGGCCATGTTCCCGCAGGAGATCGCCAAGCCGCCGCGGGAGTGGGCGGAGCGTTCCTGGGACGTGCGCCGGTGGGTGCAGATGCCCCGGGGCGGCCACTTCGCCGCGCTGGAGGAACCGGAACTGCTGGCCCACGAGGTGCGCGAGTTCTTCCGGCCGTTCCGCGGCTGATCAGGTACGCCGAAACTTGCCACGGGATTGGGGGCGCACGATCTGCGCCCCCATCATTTTGGGCAGGCCCGCCCGAATTGCGATCTTTCCGCTGGCGACGGCCAGCGGTCTCATTGCCGTGGCATCCCGGTTGCGGCCGGGAAAGTCACTCCACCGACGAGATTGCCGCGCTGCGCTCGCAATGACAATACTTAGATGAGCGCAGCGACGGCCGCCAGGTCCCGTCAGCGGTTCAGGAACTTGATGATCTTGGGATTGACCTCCTCGGGTCGTTCCTGGTGCATGAAGTGTCCGGTGCCGGGGATGATGACCTTTTCCAGGCCGCCGGAGAAGTAGGTGTACATGCCCGAGCTCAGGAAGGACTCCAGGCGCTTGGGTCGGTCGCGGGTGCCGTGGAGGGCCAGAGTGGGAACGCGGATGGGGCCGGCCGCGATGACCGCCTGGTCGGCGCGCACCTGGTCGTCAACCTGGGAGGCGTCGTAGCGGGCGCGGTAGTAACCGAGCGCGGCCTGGACGACGCCGGGCTTGCGGAAGGTCGACCGGATGCTCTCCAGATATTCGGCGGGGATGTCCCACTCCGGCGACGCCCAGCGCCACCACTCTTCGACGAAGGCGTAGTCGTTGTGGGCCACTGCTTCCTCAGCGTCGGGGCGTTGGAAGAAGAACCCGTGCCAGGTGCCCTGCAGGTATTGGAAGTCCAGGCTGAGCTCGCGGTCGACGCGGCCGGAGGCGATGGTCACCAGCTTGATGACCTTTTCCGGGGCCAGGGCGGTAGCGCCCACCACGGCGCCGGCTCCCCAGTCGTTGCCGATCAGGTAAGCGCGGTCGGCCCCCAGCGCGCCGATGAGTTCAACCGCGTCCCGGGCCATCAGGGCGGAATGGTAGCGGCCGTCGGCCGGGGCCTCGGTGGGAGCGTAGCCGCGCATGAACGGGGCGACCGCGCGGAACCCGGCGGCCGCCAGATCGGGCAGCAGGTGGCGGAAAGAATACGCATGGTCGGGGAACCCGTGGAGGCAGATGGCCAGGGGGCCGTCGCCCATCTCGAGGTAGTGGAAATTGATGCCGTTGGCGTGAACGCTGCCGGTGTTGAAATCAGCCATGATGCCTCACCATTGGATCAGAATAGGTGCCGATCAGAATTCATGGATGCGGGGAAGGACCTCGCGGCCGAAGAGTTCGATTTCGGCCATGACGTCCTCGTGGTTGAGACCGGGTTGCTGGAAGGCCAAGTCGACGACCCCCACGCCGCACCGTTCGTGGTAGGCGCGGAGCTGTTCCGCAACGGTGTCGGGGCTGCCGACGAAGTTGAGCTGGGTTCGCGGTGCACCGCCGGACGGCGGGTTGGATACCGGCGGGTCGGGAGCCGTGGTCGGTCGTTCGGAGCGGGCGGCCTGCACGGCTTGGGCGAGAGAGCGGCCAATGTTCATTCCACGACCGCCGCCGGCGGCGTGCACGCGGTCGCGCAGGGCGTGCGCCTTCTCATCGGTCTCGGCAAGGCAGATACCGCCGCGATAGACAATGTCGTCGGCGCCAGGTTGCCAGCCGGCCTCGTCGGACCAGCGCCGGTAATCGTCGACAATGCCGGCCATGTCGTCAGGGTGTTCGTAGGAAATGCCCAGACCGAGGCGGCGGGACGCGGCGAACCGGACGGTATCGGCGCTGCGCGTCGCCACGATGAGCGGTGGCAGCGGGCGTTGCACGGGCCAGGGCCAAACGGACACGGTGCGGTACTGGTAGTAGCGGCCCTCCCAGGAGAAAGGCTCAGGCTCGGTGAGGGCCTTGAGGACGAGATCCATGGCCTCGATCAACCGGCCACGGCCCTCGGACGGGTTGAGGTCGTAGACCTGGTCCTCGCTGGGAGTGCCGCGCATGAACGCGGCGACGAGGCGGCCACCGGTGAGGTTGTCCAGCATACCGATTTCTTCGGCGACCCGAACGGGGTTGTTGATGGGGAGCAACTGGCCCAGCAGTGCGATTCTCGCCGACCGGCAACGCTCCGCGACGGCGGCTGCCATCACCGCCGGATTGGGCGTAGTGCGGTTGCCGGAGTAGTGATGTTCGGAGAGGCTGATCCAGTCGAAACCGAGGTCCTCCGCGAGCTCGCACTCTTCCATGCCTTCCTGGTAGGAGCGGAGCGATACCTCCGGGTCATGATGTGCGGGCGCGACCGGCCAACCGGAGGGGAACCTATCCCGTTCAGCGTAGCCCATGCAGCCGAAATACGAAGCTTTCACGTCGCTCCTGCAATGGTCGAAGGGTGCTCGAATGGCGCGATGTTAGGGGGCTGCATCGGGGTTGTCAACGCGGAGGGTGGCCCACCCGTACCCGGTGTTGCATATGGGGGCGCGTTTCAACAGGATCGACGGGATGAACGGGATACGCAGGATGCTTGCTTGACCGGGTACCGGGCAAGGCTATACTGTCGCCAACGTGCGGAGGAACGCGGCCGCGAAGGGGCAGTACGTAAGTGCTCCCCAACCCGGATTGAAGACGTCGCCGCAGTTCCCGTATTTGTCCAATTACTTAGCCAGCCGGATATGACCCAACCAGGAGAGGCATTATGCAGACCAGAGAGATGACCGCCAACGCGTCGCGCCTGATGGTTGAGCAGATGGTGGCGTCGGGCGTCAAGTACGTATTCAACAACTCGGGATCGCGCGAGGCGCTGTTCTTCAACGAGCTGCACTCGCGTTCGGACATCCACGGCGTACTCGGCTTGCACGAGGGCGCCGTCACCGCGATGGCCGGCGGGTACACCCAGGCGAACCTGGCTCCCGGCGTGATGGTGGTGCACCTGGGCGCGGGCCTGGCGCAGGCGATGGGCCAGCTCATCAACATCTGGACGGGCAGCCTGCCGGTGGTGGTGATTACGTTCGCGGGTGACACGGGCAGCTTTGCCGGCAAAATCTCCCTGGACGTGAGCCACAACGCCGGGCCGACGGCCATTGCCGCGCCCATGATGAAGGCGAACTGGACGGTCATCGAACCGGAAGGACTTCCGGCCGCATTGGAACGAGCGTTGCGGGTGGCGATGACGCCGCCGGTGGGTCCGGTGCACCTGGCGGTGTACGACCGGCTGCTGGGGCCGACCGAATACACGGCCAACATCATCGACGGCCAGCTCCCCGAAATCCACGCCGGCTACCCGTCGGATGCCGACATCGACGCGGTGGCTCGGGCCTTGCGGGACGCCAAGCGTCCGCTGATGTACGTGGGCGACGGCGTGTGGAAGAGCGGCGCCATCGCCGAGGTGACCGCGCTGGCGGAGCGCTTCGGGGTACCGGTGGTGGGAGACCCCAGGGCGGTTTCCATCAAGCACCCGCTGCACGCCGGCGGCCGTCGGTTGGAGCAGGCGCCGGACATCGACCCCGACCTGATCCTGTGCATCGGCGTCACGCACAACGGCGCCGGCAACGCCAGCGATTACACCGCATTCTTCGACGTCGAGCGGACCATCGCCATCGGCGCAGACGCCGAGAACCTGGAGAACATCCCCGGGCTGGACCTGGCGGTGCTTGCGGACGAGAAGCGCGCCGCGCGAGCCTTGCTGGATGCCACCGACGGTTCGGCGGACAATTTGTCCGACCGCCGCAGCCGGGCTCGGGAAGAGGTGGCCGCCCTGCGCGCCCAGCGTCGGGACGCTGCCTGGCGAGTGCCGGCGGAACAGGGCAAGGTTCGGGCGGTGGCCCTGGGTGACGCCCTGGATCGGGCGCTGGAGAGCCGCGGCGGCGGTCTGGTGACCATCGAGCAGTTTGCCGTGGCGCAGGACATCCTGGCCAACAACGATGATGCGGGTCGCAACCAGTACATCCGGCCGGCCGGCGGGTCGGAAGGCTACGGCGTGGGCATGGCCATCGGCGCCAAGCTGGGTGCGCCGGACACGCCGGTGGTCGGCCTGGTGGGCGACGGGTCGCTGTACTACTCGGACCACGCGCTGTGGACGGCGGCCAGCCACGGAGTGCCGGTACTTTACGTAATCTCCAACAACGGCGCCTACGGCATCGTCGCCAGCTCGTTCGCCAATGCCAACGCCAACATGCGCGAGACCGGCGAGTACCGCGGCGTGGTGCTGGACGGCATCGATCCGGTGAAGCTGGCCGAGGGGTTCGGCGTGGAGGCAATGGACGCCACCGACGAGGCCAACATCAGCGACGCCATCGAGCACGGGCTGGGGGTTGTCGAGCGGGAGAAACGGCCGTTCCTGCTGAACGTTCACCTGCCGCTGGGCCTGCCGGAAGGTGGTAAGCCAGGCGAGATTTACAACATGAGCGCGGAGCTCGGTTAACGCGGAACGACGGGCGGGAATTTCCCCGCCCGTCGGCTTTGGGATTCGCGGGATACGGCGAGGCGAGTGCGCTAAAATAGGCGCAACAGGCAAGATATTTGGATGGTCAGAGCAGGTCAGGGTTATGCCGCACAATTTCTGGATGATCAATTGCAACGAGGAAAACTATAACGTTACGCGACGGATGGGGTTCACCGGTCAAGGACTGAAGGCGGAATATCGGCGGAAGGTGCAGCGGGTCGAACCGGGCGACCGGGTCATCTACTACGTGACGGGTACGCGCGTTTTCACGGCGACCGCCACCGTTACGCGAGGCTACGAAGAGGTCGATTCGAGCCCGTGGATCAAGGAGGGCAAGGCCGCGTGGCCCTACCGCATCGGGATCAAACCGGACGTCATACTGCGCGATGAGCAATTCATCAGCGCCGGGCTGATCGCCTACCGGCTGGAGTACGTGCGGAAGTGGGCTCCGGAAGACTGGTACATGGCGTTTCAGGGCAACCTGCACTTGCTGTCCAAGAGCGACTTCTTCCTGTTGGAAGGGGAGATGCTGAAGCTGCGGGACGGTCGGCTCAAGGCGCTGGAACAGATTGACGCCGCGTTGGCTGCCGAAGAGGAAAGGGTGAACGCGCAGCGCGAGCGTCGGCGGCGGAATGCGAACCGCAACAACGCCCGAACGCCGGCGCCTCGGACCGACGCGGCTTCCGATAATCAGCCCCCGGCGGTGGAAACGCCCGCGCCGACCGGTGACGAGGCTGCGGTGGCTGCGGATCCCGAAACCACCGCCGGCCAGGGCAGTAATAACGGGCGCGGGCGAAGGAATTCGCGAAACCGCGGGGGCAACCGCAGGTCTGCCCCCCGTCAGTCGCCGCGTTACGACAGCGAATAGGCGGCTTCTCCGGCGCCCAGGGCCTGCCTGATTTCCGCGATCACCTCGGCGTCGGTTTCTTTTGCCACGACGTCGACCAGCGCAGAGCAGGCGGCCGGGCCGCCGATACGTCCCAGGGCCCATGCGGCGTGGGCTCGTACCAAAGGCGGAGCCGACCGCAACGCACGGGCCAGCGCTGGCACGGCGGCAGTGTCGCCGGAGTTGCCCAGGGCGACGCAGGCGTTGCGTTGCATCCCGACACGTTTGGCGCGCATGATCGGGGTTCCGGCGAAACGCTCACGGAACTGTTCTTCGGTCATCTCTAGTAGCTCAACCAGGTCAACCGCGGCAAGGTCGGTGCGGCCGAAATTGGGGTCGCGCGTCGCTTTGGCCTTGCGGTTGACCGGGCAGACTTCCTGGCAGATGTCGCACCCGAAGACCCAGTTGCCCATTGGCGCGCGGAGTTCGATGGGTATCGCTCCCTTGTGTTCGATGGTCAGGTAGCTGATACAGCGGCGATTGTCCACCACGTAGGGGGCAACGATGGCGTCGGTGGGGCATGCCGGCAGGCAGCGGGAGCACTGCCCGCAGGTCTTGGCGAGTGGAGGGTCGGCGGCCAGCGGGAGGTCGGTGATGATCTGCCCCAACAGGAGCCACGAGCCGTAGGTAGGATTGAGGATATTTCCGTTCTTGCCGAACCAGCCGAGGCCGGCGCGTGCCGCGGCAGCGCGGTCGAGCATCGGCCCGTCGTCCACGTACCATCTGGCGGCGAACTGCTCTCCGAGCCGCTCGGCCAGGTCCAGAACCATGCGGCGCATCCGCCGCTTCATGACGCGGTGATAGTCGCGGCCCCGGGCGTAGCGGGCAATGAGCCCCTGGGCACCGGAGGCGGGCGGGTCTTCCGCAGGATAGTAGTTCCAGCCCAGGGAGATGATCGAGCGGGCGCCGGGCAGCAGGGTTTCCGGATCCGTGCCGCGCTGCACGCGCTGGGCGTTGAACCAGGGCAGGCCGTCCATGAGGCCGTCGTCGATGCGGCGGAGGGCTTCCTCACGTTCGGAGGCGAAATCTTCGGCGGAAGCGACGGCGACCAGGTCGAAACCGGCGTTGGTGGCTGCCTCGTCAACCCAGTGGCGCAGTTGGGCCGGGTCCACGGAGATGTGCGGGCCGGCGTTCACAAGTTCTCGCGCTGGTAGCGCCCGTCGTAGCCCCGATCATCCGGCTCGTTCAGAGGGAAGAAGACCAGTTGGGCGATGCGGGCGTCCCGCTGGAGGCGAAAGCCGGCGGGGTTGTGGACGACCAGCAACGCCTGGGAGCGTCCGCTGTAGCCGGCGTCCCAAACGGCGGTGTGGAGCGACACGCCCATGCGCAGCAGGCTGGACCGCGGACGGCCCAGGGCCATGAGCCAGCGGGGCAGATTGACCACCTCGTTGAAGGTGACCAGATAATGGCCGGCCCCCAGGTCCAACCAGCCGTCCGGTCCGAAGCGGAGCCGGGAGGGTTCTGGCAGCGCCCGGTCATCGTCAGAGACGCCGATTGCGCCAGCGCCTGCCGCTAACGTAAACGACGCCACCGCGCGAACGGTGACGTCAAAGCCGTTGGACTGGAGCTGGCTGTGGAGATCGGGGCATTCTTCCAGTAAAGGAGGATCGCCCGCTAGCAACGACGCGATGGCGTCCCGATTGAGCGCCCCCCACATGGTTGTTTCGTTGCCAATCATGTCGCCGAAAATAGTTCACCCGCCGCACGCGCTTTGCAGCGACGGCGACGGGTGGATGTTGCGCAGCCGATATGGGCTAGTCGTGCATGAAGTCCTGGATGTCAGCGGGCAGGGGCTCGTACTTGGGAATCTCGGTGACCACCGCCTGGGTGGTCAGCAGCATGCCGGCGACGGAGCCGGCGTTTTGCAATGCCGAACGGGTCACCTTGGCGGGGTCGATGATGCCGCGGGCAACCATGCCGGTGTAGTCCCCGCGGTCGGCGTCGAATCCGTAGTCGGCTTCGCCGTTGCGGACGTTCTCCACGATGACGGCGCCCTTGTAGCCGGCATTATCGGCGATGGTGGTAAGCGGCGCTTCCAGGGCTTCGCGAACGAGCCGAATGCCCACGGCCACGTCGCCGGACGCGCCTTCCAGGATGCCGTCCAGGGCAGCCTGGGCGCGGAGCAGGGTGACGCCGCCTCCGGGGATAACGCCCTCTTCCACGGCGGCGCGGGTGGCGGCCAGGGCGTCCTCGGTCCGGCTCTTGCGCTCGTTGAGCTCGGGCTCGGTGGCCGCGCCGACCTTGATGACGGCGACGCCGCCGGCCAGGTTGGCGAGGCGCTCCTGGAGCTTCTCGCGGTCGTAATCGGAGGTGGTCTCCTCGATCTGGACGCGGAGTTCGGACACGCGGCCGGTGATGTCATCCTCATGGCCGCGACCCTCGACGATGGTGGTCTCGTCCTTGGAGGCGACTACGCGGCGGGCGGATCCCAGCTGCTCGATGGAAACTGAGTCCAGGCGCATTCCGGTGTCGTTGGAGACCACGGTGCCGCCGGTCATGATCGCCAGGTCTTCCAGCAGGGCCTTGCGGCGCTCGCCGAAGCCGGGGGCCTTGACGGCAAGGCTGATGATGGTGCCGCGCAGCCTGTTGACCACCAGTGTCGCCAGGGCTTCGCCCTCCACGTCCTCGGCGATGATGACCAGGGGACGGCGGCCGCCCTGGGCCACGGCCTCGAGGGCGGGCACCACGTCGGCGGCGGAGGACAGCTTCTGGTCGGTAAGCAGGAACAGGGGCTCGTCGATGGAGCATTCCATGCGGTCGGTGTCGGTTACGAAGTGGGGCGACAGGTACCCGCGATCCAGGCGCATCCCCTCCACGACATCAAGCTCGTCGCTGAGGCTGCGGCTCTCCTCGACGGTGATGATCCCTTCGCGCCCGACTTTGTCCATGGCGTCGGCGATCAGCTCGGCGATGGCCTCTTCATGGGCGGACAGCGCGGCCACGCGGGCGACCTGCTCGCGGCTTTCCACGGCGGCCGCCCGGCCGCTGATTTCGTTGCAAACGGCGGACACGGCCTGGTCGATGCCGGACTTCAGGGCCAGCGGGTTGGCGCCGGCGGCAACGTTCATGAACCCGCGCTGGATGATGGAGCGGGCCAGCACGATGGAGGTGGTGGTGCCGTCGCCGACCACGTCGTTGGTCTTGGCCGCGGCTTCCTTCACCACCTGGGCGCCCATGTTTTCGTAGGGGTCGGGCAGTTCGATTTCCTTGGCGATGGTGACGCCGTCGCTGCACACCACGGGAAGGGTCCAGACGCGCCCCAAAATGACGTTGCGGCCACTGGGGCCCAGGGTCAGGGCGACCGCGCGCCCGAGCTGGTCAACGCCGCTCATCAGGCTCTGTCGAGCGTTCTCATCGAAAATCAACTGCTTTTCGGGCATGGCGGGGATCCTCCGCTAATGGGGTTAATGTGCGCGCAAACGGGAACGATAATTCTGAAAAACGAAGCATGCGTCCGTTTCCGGGCGCGGCTTTCAGCAGGACAATTTTCAGGCAACATGGCCGAAATTGTCAACCTGAGCTTGCTTGACCGTGACCGGCGTCCCGGAACCCGTAAGCGACCTCACGCGTACCCTCTTGGCCCCAATCTGTCATTGCGAGCGTAGCGCGGCAATCTCGTTGACGTAGGGGTAGTGACTCATTTTGAAATGGGGTATCAGAGAATCGAATAGTAGCCCAGTCCAGCGGCCCAGCCCAGCCAAGTCACGTCTCAGCCAGCTTACCCACCGAACGATAACCGCAGTCCTGACAACGGTAACGCTGTCGTCCCGAAGTGTCCCTGCCATCCTTGGGCATCCAGTGGGAACCGCAATTCGCACACACTACGTCCTCGCGCACCGCACGGCTACGCCCCCAATGCCGGACCAGCGAAAATTCCAAACCGCCCGACGAATTATCACACTGGTACGGCCCTCTCGTACTGCCAGGGCAACTGTTCTCGATAATCATCCGAGCCAACTCACGTCGGTCCCAGACGTGATCCGCCAAGCCGGCAGCCACCGCGGGCGTCGTTTTCAAAGCGCCGTGCACCCTGCAGAAGTTGTAGTAGGTCACCAACACCCGCATCATCGCGTCGTGTCGCCTGACCCGTTTGGAAAAACCGTTGGTTCGTCTGATCAGTCGTCGGTTGCTCATCCGCATCGTGAGGTTCAGACGCTCAACCAGACTCGTCGAAATCAATAGTTCCCGCGGTGAGCCGCTGACCACGTTCTTGAACACCTCGACCAGCTCTGTGCCATCGTCGTCAGTCCGGTGCGACTTGACCAGCTGGACGAAATCAATCTCGGCTCCGAAAGCCGCCTCCACTGCCTCCACGTACGGGGCGTGCCCGTCGGTGCTCAACTGGACCCGAGCATCCAGACGCCAGGCGATGTCTGCAACGAAACACGCCGCGTCCTCCGCACCGCGAGACCCGACATGGCAAGCGACGATCAACTTCGTCGCCGGGTCCAGAGCCAGCCAGGTCCAAACGTCTCCGGCAAACGACGGCGGCGACTTGGCGGCATCAGCCCGCTTGGCCTTGACGTAGACGAACCCCCACAGTTCGTCGGCCTGTAGAGAAACGAGGCTCAAATTCCGAACGCGCCGGTCGTGGAAATCGGCGCAGGCCGCAGCGGATCGGTCCAACCAACCGTACACCGTGTTCACCGAGACCTCGGAGAGCCGGGCCGCTCCGCGGCACGAGTTGCCCTCCACCAGGCAGTGCAACAGCAGCCCCAGGCGTTCGGCGTCCAGTAGGTTGACCAACGCCGCCCCCTCAGGAGTCGACGTCACCACCGGAGAACCGAAAACCGAAACGACAGACCACCATCAGCCCTCCGCGCCTAAGCGCGGAAGCCAGCGACGGTTGCAAATGACCCACCAAGGGCTTAATATCGGTAACGAGCATCTTCGGGGCGTGTCCGGGGTGCATCGTTCGAGGTCGTTGGAGACTGGAACCTCCTTCGACCTCGTATGTTTTACGCCTGACACAAGACGACAGGCGACTGCTGATACTATACTAAAATGGTAGCGCATGGGCAACCGCCTGCCTGTCATCATTTCTGTTGACAGGCCAAATTGGCTGTGATAATTTTGGCCCACCAAAATGGTGGATATGCTAAGTGGGTTTTGCGACGGTGTACTCAGCCAAAGGAGGAAGATGACATGGCCTACGTGATGATTCCGGGATTCCTGTGCGAGCGGTGCGCGCACCGTTGGATTCGCAAGCAACCGCAACTGCCCGAACCTAAGGTCTGCCCCAAGTGCAAATCACCCTACTGGAACACCCAGCGCCAGCGTCCGCTCCGCCCCGACGTGGACCCATTGCGCAACGACTGGACCATAAGCCGGGAGGCGGTGTAGCACCTCATGGCACAGCCTACCGCGACATGATCGACGGACCCACGCCGAGCCACGCAGAGGCAACAAAATGAACTCACAACCCCACTGCGAACAGGCGCCTGACCCAACCGGCCTTGCCGTAGCTCGCGTTGCACAGCAAGCAGCCAAACCCAACACCGTCATACTGTTCGGCTCTCGCGCCAGAGGCGACCACCGACCATCTTCAGACGTGGACCTGCTCGTGATCTATCAGAAGGGATACTCCACTCCCACCTCGCGCATCAAGCGGGCAATCAGGGAATACTTCGCCGAACACCCGCCCGAACTCGGCGTCGACATCATTCCCATGGACGAAGAAAGGTTCAATTACGCACGACGGGCCAAAAACCACGTATCAGCACAGGCGCTGCGGGATGGCATCATCATGAGCGGCGAAAGTCTCGATTTCCCAAACAATTTCCAAGACGATTATCCAGAAAGTTGGCCTGACGTGAAAGAGAAATTGCAAGCCGCGCACCGACAGCTCAACACCTTCGACCGGATGATGGAAACAGGCGACTTTCCACAAGAAGACTACGGGTTTCACGCGCAGCAGGCCGTGGAAAACGCAATGAAAGCCTGGATGTCAGCCGCTGGCATCAACTACCGCCGCATTCATGATCTCGAGGACGCCGCTGAAAGCATCCTCAACCATCCTGGAGAAACCAACACACTTGCCGCCGAACAACTGCGCCTCCTGATGGACTACACCACGGTTGAGGTTCCGAACCATCCCGGCGAGTACGAAAACTGGCTCACCAAATACGCGGTAACCTACCGCTACGAAGGGACCGGTTTCCACATGGACGACCTTGAAACGACCAAGTTCAGGCAGGAAATCATGGCTGCCGCACTCACATTCGCGAACCGAGCCCATGAGCTCTGCGGAACGGATGACTCCGACCTACGGTAACCTGCAACAACCAATCACGGCAGTGGTCAGCATCACGCTGACCAAGTCAGGAGGATTACCGTGGCCACGGTAAACGTAGATTGGGGCACGCTGGCAACCCTCGGCACCTTGGTACTCGCCATAGTGGCCGGAGTATTCTGGGCCAGCAAACTCAGCAGCCGAGTGGATCGCTTGGAACAGGACGTGAAGGAAATCAAAGCCGACATCAAGCGCATCTGCGAACTGCTGCACCGTCAGATGGACCCAGCCGGAGCGGAAAATCTGCCCGGCGCGGCTGACCACTGAAACAGTGACAGAGGCCAGCGTCACGGCACACAGTTTGAGTTGACCTAAGGGCGATGACGCACAAGGCGCCGCACCTCCCAACAGAACATGAGCACCCGCTCAAGAAAGCCACCACAGAACACGCAAATACTACCAAACGAGGGCATCTCCCATGTCGAACCCGACACCGGACCACAAAGCGATAGAAGCCGCGGAGCGCCTGCGGCAAGCAATTGATGCAGACTGTGTACTACTTTTCGGGTCCCGGGCAAGAGCCGACTGGACCGATAAATCTGATCTCGACCTGGTCGTGCTCAGTGATGCAATGCCAGACCAGGAGACAATTTTAGACACCCAAGACCAAGCGGCCCGCATTGCAACCGATACGTTTGGCCAGCACATGACGGTAGATGTCCTGTTCATGACACACCAGGATTTTAGACTCCTAAGCAAGCAGACGATCAACCACGTGGCGGCACGCGCACGAAGGCAGGGAATACTCATGCCGCGTAACACCGAAGATTACGGCTCGACGTACGATGACTACCAAGACAATGAACAACTGGAGTACCTAGAGCGAGAAAGACGCATCGCCGACGCCAACGTACATTACCGAAATATGCACGGGCTGCTGGACCTTGGCTTCGAAGACAAGGACACCGCATTCTTGGCCCAGCAGGCAATCGAAAATGCAATGAAGGCACTGATCTCAGCATTCGGAGAGGAGTACAACACCCACCACTCGACCAGAGCGTTCGCTCGGGACATCAGGCGATTGGACCCAAGAGGAGAGGAATGGCATTTCGCCAGCAACCTCGGGCAGCTCGACAACTTTGCAGGCGGAACACGATACGGACCGACGATAACCCCGATAACGGACTACCGCGAAATGGCGAACAATGTTACCGAGAACCTAGATCGCATCTACGAGCGCATCAGCGAACTCACAGGAACAGACCCATGGGACATCCCACCGGAAGGTACATCAGACCATGTCCAACCGCGTTGGAGAGCACAAACATAGATAAAAGCAGGGCAACCAGTCCCCACCGAGGTAGGGTCCATACCCGACAGCAGAACGTGGCATCCGCAACGGCACGCCAAGAAACCCGCCCAGCAAGGAAGAAGTCGACATGAGACGGATTGCACACGCCACGCTGTCGATAGCGACTGCCGCCGTCTACATGGGCATTGGTGCGGTAGTCACGCTGATTGTCCAAGGCAATCACCAAGCCGCGTCCGACCTGCTGTGGACGATAACCGCAACAGGCGGAGCTGCCACAGCCATCTGCTGTCTCACCTGGGCAACCATCAGATGGGTGAAACGCCACCGTTCGGACCACGCCCCATAAACGGCAACCGCCTCACGGCGCCATCGACTACCATGACCACCCCGGCCAAATCCGCCGGGGCTTCCATTTTCACCACCCAAGGAAAGCAAGATGGCCAGTTTACCTCTGCTCACGCGCATCCTGCTCAGCGCCGCTCTCGGCGTCATGGCTATTGCCTGCTATGCCGACCCGCCGGTTCCGACAGCGGATGTTCCCGAAAAGCCGCCATCATCGCCCGGCTATTACCGAGCCGCCGGACTGCCGCACTTGTTCGGTTCCTGCGAACATCCCGCCGGCCTCGCCATTGGCGTCATCCGCATTGAGTACACACACTCAATCATCCCCGGCCCAGACTGGCGAGGCGGCATCGCTGCCCAGTATTCCAACTCCGGCCACCCCACCGGCCGCCACGGCGAACCAATGAAAATCCAAGGGGATTACGACGCCATGCGTGTCTACAGTTTTGACTACTACGCCAAAGGGCGTCCTGGCGACATCGTCGTCCTCGGCAAACCCGGCTCCTCCTCTGAAGACAGCTGTATGGTCGGCGTCCTCACGGAAGAAGGTCTACCTAGACTAGATTCCAGCACCTCCGAAACCGCCGATACTCAAACTCCCGCCGCGTCCTCAACTTCAACGCCGACAAAGTGACGATGCTCAGCGCCCACGACCGCATGGCCGCCCGCAGCATCCGCGACGACATCGCCGCGTCAACGACGCTGGACACCGTCCACACCGCCGTCGCTATCGCCGACCGCCGCAACACCATCGACGCCAAGGACTAGCTGACGCGACATCTGCACAACCCCGAGGACAGTCAGTTCCTTGCTACGCTGGAAGCACTGGTGAGAACCACCAAGCCCGGTCACGACGACCATCAGGCCCAACGCAACCTTTGGCAGGCACTGTACAGCGCGGAATCGCCGGTTACAGCGGTACAAATGGCGTTCCTATAATGCTCCGCCGCCAAACGAAATTAATCCAGACCTCAACGCGACACACGGGGCAACTTCTCCTTCTGGAGAAAGACCGAAGAATTCAACGCAATGGACATCCTCAACCTCTCAAGGTCATACTCCCGCGAACGTTGGCGGCGCAGAAACATCCACGGGACACGACCATTGTCCGCCAAAAATCCACCACACTGCCCAGCACCAACGTCCAACCGGAAATGGTGGTTCTACTACATGGCACAGTGCCTAAAATTGGCGATGGGTGCAGCCAGCCTGATCCCCACACTGATGCTGGCTTGGAACATGGCGTGGACTCAATACAACCCACCGCAGGGGCACGAACAAGTCCGGATGTCCGTAGAACAAACCAAAGACTCCCAACATGCCGAATTCCGCACGCTGGATGATGACCACCCGGATGTTCCAGGTCCCACAGAACCGACTACCGATAGCGATTGGAGCGAGCTGGTAGATCTCACTCGTCAGAACCCTGAGGAACCTCCACCAATGTCCGAAACCGAGCAAACGTAGGAAATTCCCAAGAGACCCATGCCCCTAACCGAACTCAACCTCCAGCCAGTCTACGACCACAGCAACTGCCCGGACTTGGTCAAAGTACTCTACGAGCCTTTGGTGGAACAAGCCATCCGCTACGACCGCGCCCTACGTCTGGAGCAATTCCGTAAACAGCCGGCCGGCATCCTGCTCTGCACCGAGACGGCGTCGGAATCGCTGAACCTGCAATTCTGCTCCGCAGTCGTCAATTACGACACCCCGCGGAGCCCCATAACGCTCGAACAGCGCGCCGGCCGCATCGACCACATCGGGCAGGACCGTCCAGTCGTCGATGTCGCGAACCTGTTCTACGACGGCACCGCGGAGCACGACGCCTACCAGGCAGTGGCCCGCCGCTTCGAGAGCAGCCAGGCCAACGTGGGCGAGTACCCGCCTATCATCGCCGCCGCCATCCAGCGCATCATCCGCGACGAGTCCGACCCCGAGCAGGAACTAGACAGGCTCTTCGCACGTCCGGACTTCGACGTCAACCAGCTGAACGCGAAATGAGAGACCGACAACACCCCCATGGTAACTATGGCCGACCTGGAGAAACCGTTACACCAGCCTGAACTGATACCGGTGGGATGGTCAGTCAAACCGACCGGCGGCAAGCACTGGGACATGACCGACCCAGCAGGACACCAAGTAAAAGTGACCACGGACCCAGAAGCATACGCAGACCCCGACGGACGACTGCAATGGAGGTCAAGACCAGAACAGCACAGAAAAGCCACGCCGAGCCTGACACCAAATCCCCAAACCCATTGGGCAAATCATTTACTCTGACCCTCGCAGAGGCAATAATAGACCCCCAATCAAACATTCGAGGTGCAGAATGCAAATTTGCCAAGTAGGCATCCCTGAGAGACGAGCAACGCTTTGGCCGAAGCGGAAGCACTGGATCAACAGGATCACCAGAGAAATTCACTTCCAGGGATGCGCTCACCCACCTGAAAAGTACGAGAACTACCTCGGAAGCTTCCCATCCCTCGACAATGCTGTACTGGCGGCACGGCAAGCCGGCTGGCAAATGGCAGACCCATGTGCATGGTGCAAAATCAGGGAAAACTACATGGTCAACCAGGGATTGATAGCACCGTACGTAACGCGTTTACGCCCAGCAAGAAGCATATGCAGGTAAGCAATAACAGACTCAAGAAAAGACATGGCGGTGAACTTAGGGAATGCGCCTTCGCTCATGGTCCATCAACACCTCTTCTGGATGATTTCAGCCCTTGCAGAACTGCAAGGGCTGGCTGGTATCATGCTAGTTCGCAGGCTGCCCGAGCTACGGCGCAAATCGGACCACCCCACGCCAGAGCGTGACCAATGACCTTCAGCGTCCAGTCCCGGCGCCGCGCTTCGTACTGGAGAACAGCCAGCCCGAACGCAAACACCACCAAGCCGACAATGACCGCCACAATCATGTTTGAGACTGGACCGTCGTTTCTGCGCGTTCGCGGGTGAGTCGCATTTCTCTCATTTCGTTGGCGGCTTGAACGACTTCAATGTAATTGCGCACCATCTTCGCTCTTGGGTATCTTTGCACCATAGCGGCGTGCCTGAGCCTTGCCGCCTAGCCGTGCCAAGATGGCGTTGGCCAGCTGGATCATGACTGTTTCATAGGAACCTGCATTTTCGTCGGGTACGATTGATGGAAGCGTGTTTCTGCTAGAGGTGTCTTATATGCCGAAAATGCGCATTGCCCCCGCAATTGCGGAGGGCACCATCTCGGCCAGTTCGACCATCTGATCCGATGCTTGGTTGATGGCCAATTCGGCGAGTTTCTGGGTAATTTTCGGTTGGACGTGTTGCCAGTCCCAAGTGTGTTCGACCAGTGTCAGAGGATTTGGGAATGGGTCGCAGTATTCCGTCAGGTGCATCATGGCTGCGGTCATCCTAACTTAGTCACTTGCCGGATGCAGTCCAGACAGGTAATCCGTTCAGGCTCCTCCTGGACATCAACGAAGTAAGAGTACGGCTTACCGTACGCCCCAGCGCAGATCGGCGCAAACTGCTCATTGCAAATGCCATCGCGGGCGCTTGATTCCGTGACGCGCTTTCCGTGGATGAGCGGAGTATCCAAGACATAGGCATGGCCAACCTGCTCCAGCAAGCCAGTCAATCGTTGGATGACCCGCAGCATGCCGTAGGTCAGCAACTCTCGACAGTCCATGCAGGTAATCTCCTGCATGGCACTAAAGGTCGGATCGGCTGCTGTACCACGGTCAATGATGGAAAGGTCCTCAAAGGCAAACCAATTGATGTCCAACATAGTGATGCTGTTCGGCAACTAAATGCCGCACAGCGTTTCATTGTTGCGCGTCGCACTGCGGAGCGGGACATTCATGTGGAACCAGCGTTGCCGCGTTTCTCCGAAGTTCCACAAAATGTTGTCGTCATGGTATTCAAGAGCAGACCAGAGACATACGTGAGTGTCGCGCCGGTCTGGCTGTCTGAAGATGACCGCACGTGGGGGGTGTTGGTGGTGCTGTTCCCAAAAGTTCATCAGAAACCTCCTAGCCGTTTCACAACGGCAGTGGCATTTGCAGGCACAGCCAGGCGTAGGACACGCCGTACCGCCTTTCCGCGTCAAAGGTCGTCACTCACTTCCGCAAGACGTAAGTACGCCCCCGGAAGTCCATCTGCGACGGCAGGGCCGCCCGCTTTCGGAACCAGATCTCACGCACCTGACCTGCCGCCCAACGCAGGTCCACCAAGTCGGCGACATTGGCCACCAGCAGCTCCCCAGAGTCCGCGATCTCCTGGCGATAATCGTCAAGGTAAACCCGTCGGGTGTTCTTCCGCGTATTGTGATGCGGGCACATGGGAACCCGATTGAAAATCTCGTCGTCGCCGCCCTTCGACTTTGGATCAAGGTGATCCAAGTGGAAGTTGTTCAGAGTGCGAACCACGTCGCCATTCGACATCCGGTTGGCGAAGCCGCAACACCAAGACTCGTAATCTGACAGGTCCAACAGAGCTTCGAGCATCTCGTCCTTGGTGAAGATGCTGGCCGGCGGAACCGGCAACGGCGACGGCAGGTCAGCGTCAATCCGTATCGTGTCCATCGGCAGTTCCTCAGGGCCGTAAACGTACACCGTTTCATCGAGGAACGACGCCTGGCGCCCCCGGTGGTTGTAAGCAGGTTCCGCACAGCGCAGACGAACCAGCTTCGGCTTGTCAAACTGGCGGGCAAAGACCGTCCAGGCCCGAGGATTGATGTCGCACGCTACCCAGCACCTGCCGAGCCGCTCGGCAGCGACCGCCACGTAGGCGCACCCGGCGAAACAGTCGAGCACCACGCCGCCCTCGGGGCAGGAAGCCCTGATGATGCGCTCGGCGAGGGCCACAGGCTTCTGAGTAGGGTAGCCGGTACGCTCTGCGGATTGCGAGTTCAGGGGGTTGATGTCATCCCATAGTTGCTGTACGGGGCGTCCTTGTGATTCGTCAAGGTACCTCTTGCGGCGGATGCCGCCAGTGCTGGTGAAGTGTAATCGCCCTTGCCGGTCGAGTTCTTCCATCGTGGATATGGGTACTCTCCACAGGGAATCTACCCCCTTGTATTCGTATCTGTATCCTCCTCCGGAAAGGCCCTTGGCAGTCAGGTTGTCGTCCTGCCACAGTCGTCCGTCAGCGTCTTTGAAGCGGAAACGAGCCAAGTGCTTGGCATCGTAATCCTGGAACAGTTTTTGCCAGTGCCAGTGCTCAGATCTGGAGTAGAACAAGATAGTTTCGGTGTTGGCTCCGAACCGCTTCGAGTCACTATGTGCTGTGGTACTCCGCCAGTTGATTTCATTTCGAAATCCTGGCCCGTTGTCGGCTCCGTTGCCGAAGATTGCGTCCAGCAGTTGGCGCAGGTAGGCACCGGCCGTGTGGTCGCAGTGCAGGTACAGACTGCCCGTGTCCCTCAGCACGCGCCGGATCTCGAACAGCCGCACCGCCATGTAGCAAAGGTAAGCCGCGGTGGCGTCACTGTGGATCTCCCGCGTGGCTTCAATCAGCTTGTGGACGCCCGGATGATCGTCCTCGATGTCCCGAATCCACTCCGAGTGGACATCCCGCTGCCAACTCCAGAAATCCTTGTAGGCCGTCTCCGGCCAGTCAATGCCTTTGGCCGTGGCCTCTGCCGGACTGTTGATGCCCCAACGCTTCAGCAAATCCAGCTCTGCCTGCTCCTCGTCCCGCGTCAACGGCGGCTTCAGCGGATCCGGTGACTTCTCGTTCTTCCGCCCGAAGGTCTCGTTCTTGGCGAACGGCGGGTCGATACACACCAAGTCGATGCACCCGTCGTTCAAACTCTTCAGGAACGGCAGGTTGTCGCTGATGTAGACGCCACGGTTGACGGCATTTAACGGATTGTCGGCCATGGTTCCCAGAACGTCGAAAACATCCTTCCTGTTGGAAGGCTCTCAACATTCTGGATTGTAGTGACCCACTCCCGTTTTGCCCCGGGAGCGCAACCGCGCCCAACGTTCATCGTGGCGCACGTCACATCGCCACGACCGCCGGTTCTCAACGCATCCGGCACCGCGAACTGCTTCACACAAACCGTCACCCGCTCCCCGCCTACACCCCGCCGGCCTCCGTGCCACGACCGGTAAGACAGACTGAACCCAGCATCGATCCCTCGCCAGCGACGATACCGCCGCCGGCAACTGGCACATCGGCGCATATAGAACGCAACAAACGCTGCGCCATTGGTGCCTCACCCGAAAGGCAGCGAGCCGTTACGGAAACAGCCTGATCAGCCTCGTCGCGCCCAGCGTCGTTGGGAGATGAAAGACACCACACTGGCTGCGACGCCTCGTGAAGAAACCCACTGCTAAATCAGAGGAAAGACATTCGCCCAAACCGGCAATTTCGCCAACCATTCCGACACGCCCACCGAAGCTTTCATCAAACCGGGAACCACATCCCAACGAAACGACACTCCCCACCCTTGCCACACAATGTTGTCAGCAACCAGAAGGAGGTGAACGAAAGAGAACACACCAACGGCCGCGCAGTTCCGACCCAGGCGGCGGAACGCGCCATGACGGGCCATAACCAACCACCGCCCAATCCAAAACTCACACAGGAGATTTCCAACGTGAAAACCCGAATCAAGAAAATCACCGCCGTTACCGCCGCGCTGGCCCTGGCAATCGCCATCAGCACCGGCGCCTACGTCGGCCTGAACCCTCAGCCAGCCAGCGCCGACGCGGACGTCGCCCACAACGAATTCGTCAACCCCGATGGCGGCGCCCGCGTCTTCATCGGCACCGGCGGCGTTCGCTTCGGCGACGCCGAGGACCTCAGCGTCTACCTCTACGACAGCTCCAACGGCGACGTACCCCAGAAGGTGACCGTCTCGTTCGCCATGCCGACCGATGACGAAACCTGCAAGTACTACGCGATGGACTACGCATGGGCGCTGAGGGTCTTTCACAACCAACCCAGCAGGGTCGCTCCCGACCCTCACGGAGAACTGGTGCTACAACACGCCGGCAACGGCATCTACGACATGTACGGCCCCGCCAGTAAGGACGCCCAGGTCCGCCGCGTCATCGGCGGCGACAACGAGCCCGAGTGCTTCGCCAACATGGCAGGACTCGCCGTGATGCTGCACGACGCCGACGGCAATCTCATCCACGTCTGGAACCCCGCGCTCCAGGCCGGCGGCAAAACCGCCTACGTGATGAGCGAGAACGGCAACCCGCTGTTCCACGAATGCGGCTACATGAAGGTCGAAAGGTTTGCGGAAGAACCTCCCAAGTCCAAGCGCTTCTCCAAGATCGACGGAGAATGGGTACAACAGGACGACGGCACTCACAGCACCGTCTGCGCTTTGCCCGATGACGATGATCATCAGGATTTGGTAGACCGGGGCCTGATCGTTGACCCCTTCGTCGACTGGACCCTCCCGCTGGCGCCGGAAGGTTACTTCCTGGTCAGCCAGCAGATGCACATCCAAGGGCGTTAATCCCAAGCCAACAACGGACACGGGGAAAAGCGGGGGCCCGGCAATTTACCCGCCCCGCGCCCCCGGTTGCGAAAGCCGGAAAAAAACCCCCAACGCGGGCAAAAACCCCCAGGGCGCCCCGGGCACGGCGCACCCCAACCCCCCCCCCCCGCCCCCCCCCCCCCCCCCCCCCCCCCCCCCCCCGCCACTGTTCGCATCAGCGGAAACAACCCGCCAACGGCGGACAAAACGCGCCTGGCAGCCGCTTCCAGGACGAACCGGAACACTCCGGCCAAGCCGCCGCCAAGCAATGCCGCCGGTCAACTTCAACTAACCAGACGACAACTGTTGCCACTGTCGGTCCGCCAGCACGGCGGCGCAACGCAAAGGTCAACGAACCATCCAACTAAACGAACACCCACAAGGAGAAGAACCTTGAGCACAGCCACTGTTACGCCACACCTCGCGAAGAACGAGGCGCACAACTACCAGACGGCTGACATATCCGAAGTCCTGGGCCACACCGTGTGCGACGCCAGCCACGGCCTCGAACATGTAGCACAGGTAGGCCGCGGTGCCGTCGCCGTGAATGTCTCTGGTCACGTCAATCAGCTTGGCAATGGACGGATGGTCGTCCTCGATGTCCCGCAGCCAAGACTCGTGGACATCCCCCTCCCAAGACCAGAAGTCCTTGTAGCGAGTATCCGGCCAGTCAATGCCGGCCTTCTCGGCATCCGCCTCGTTGCGAATGCCCCAACGCCCCAGCAGCGCCAACTCCGTCATGCGCTCTTCGTTCGTCAGCGGCGGCTTCAGCGGATCCGGCGACCTGTCGTTCTTTCGCCCGAAGGTTTCGTTCTTGGCGAACGGCGGGTCAATGCACACCAGGTCGACGCACCCGTCACTCAACGACTTGAGGAAATCAAGGTTGTCGGCGATGTAGACGCCGCGGTTGACGGCATTTAGCGGATTGTCGGCCATGGTTTCCAGAACACTCGCGCAGCCCTTCCTTGCGGAAGGCTCCCAACATTCTGGATTGTAGTGACCAGCCCCCGTTTTGCCCCGGGAGCGCCACCGCGCCACCCGCTGATCACAGTCAACACCACGTCGTCCCAACCGCCGTTCCCTCACCTCACCGGAGCCGTGAACCGCTTCAGACGCCCCGTCACCCGAGCGTCGCCCGCTCCCCGCCTACACCCCGCCGGTCCCCGCAAACCGCGTCCCCATGCCCGGGAGAGCGCCCAAAAACGGCGTCGCGCCCTGCCGATGCCGTAACGTTATGTCAGCGCCTCCCGTCACCACCGACGGAGGCAGCCAGTGAAATACCAGCCGGGGCCGACCACATTGACGCCACTGGCGCGACGACGAACATGAATGAAATCAAAGGCCGTCACAACCGGAGACACGAGCTGACGGCAGATTCCGCCGCCATCCGATACCGGACATAACCGCAAACTCCACGTCTCGCCACACTTAGACCAGAGACCCAAAGTTATCGAGGCGATTTCGCTACTTCATTGAGGGAAGAACAAGCAATGGGGAACACCGAGCGCAGGTAGCAACCATGCCAAAGCAACGCAAATCACAGAACCCCACTCGCACCGCCACCATGCAGTACCGAGGCTACACCTCACGCGAAGGCTACGACGACGTCGCTGACGCCATGCCGCTGTTCGGCGAACTTCAGAATGCACTCGTCATGCAACGCCGCTACATGGCCGGCGATCACCGACACGGCAAGGAGAAGCTCCGCCACCAGAACGCCAGCATCACTGATCTCCATCGCCACGACGCACGCTTCACACCCTTCGCACGGCGGCTGCTGGAGAGCGTCGCCAAGCGCATCAACACCGCATGGAAACGCGCCTACGCCGATCCCGACGCCGGTTACCCCGACACTCACTCGCCATACAACTTCCGCACCCTCGAAATCAGCGAGCCCGCCGTCCAGCACCTGAAGACCACCTCAGACGGCAGAACCGAAATCCACATCAAGGGCCTGCCCACCATCTGGTTCCACCCCGACCACCGGATGCCTAACGACCAGCAACCACGCTCCATCGCCATCACCAAGCACGGCAGGAAGCTAACGGTCTCCCTCACCTACAACCTGCTGCCCATGCAATACAGCCCGCCAAAGTACGCATCGTGCGGCAGCGACTGCGGCGTTGCCCACCGGCTCACGGTCGTCAACGACCAGCAGCAATACTACGAAGTACCGCCTGTCGATAACCGCGAGCACCGCAAGGAAGTGCGGCGCATCAAGCGCGGCATGCAACGCTGCCGCGACGCCGCCCTGCGGGACGAACGCGCCCGCTGGACCAACCAGAAACGCCGTGACGGCTATACCAAGCGCCGTTTCCGCTGGCGCGGCATACCCTCTCGCAAGTACCGGACCCTACGCGACCAGCTCCGCAACGTTGAGCACAAGCGCAGCGTCAGGCTC
Organism: Chloroflexota bacterium; assembly: GCA_028873965.1. GTDB lineage: Bacteria > Chloroflexota > Dehalococcoidia > Lucifugimonadales > UBA3495 > Bin87. The sequence goes on along the minus strand of JAPPMU010000042.1, from coordinate 8,484 downwards.
CGCAACCACGACCACCGCATTACCTCCGCCATCGTCAGGAACCACGGCATCATCGCCGTCGAAGACCTCAAGGTCAAAAACCTGACCAAGTCCAACTCGGGCACGGTAGAAGAACCCGGCAAGAACGTCTCCCAGAAACGAAGCCTGAACCGGGAGATACTCGCCCAACGCTGGAGCAACCTGCGCCGGCAACTGGAGTACAAATGCACCTGGCAAGGCCGCTACTTCGTGGCCGTACCTGCGCAGTACACCAGCCAGACTTGCATCAACTGCGGCCACGTCGCCAAGGGCAATCGAGTCTCGCGGGACAACTTCAGATGCCAGAACTGCCGCTGGAGATGCAAGGCCGACGTGGTGGGCGGTGAAAACATACGGTGCCGCGGTGTAGCCGCCGCGGCGGGGGCAGGAGACCTAGCCCCGGTGAACCACCGTAGCCTACGGGCACCAAGCAGACAACGCGGGACCGGCGCGGCCTACGCCGCACAGCTCCCTCTGCTGCTGTTCACGAAAACTTCCTACTCTCACTGAGTAGCGAAATCTCCTAAAAGTTATCTCAAGACCGAAAGGAGGTGAGCGACATACGACAGACCGCCGGCCGCTTCCATGCTGGAACGCCAAGTCCAGCGAAGTGACTTACCAGCACTGGACCTAACGCCAATCATCGGGAGAAGAACCGCTGCGTTATTCCGGCAGTTCACCAACAACACTTTGAGGAAATCCCATGAACAGATTAACCAAGAAAATCACCGCGCTGGTCAGCGCGGTGGCCGTAGTGGCAGCAATCGGCGCCGGCGCGTACCTGGCCCTGACGCCGCAAGAAGCCAGAGCCGACGGGCCGAACAACAACGGCCCCAATGGGCACTGGGGAATCCCCGCCATCCACGAAAGGGGAAACGCCCCGCCCGACATCTCCGCAGAAGAGGCCAAAGGGAAAGAATACAATTGGCACGTAGGGTACTGGTACAGCGAAACGCATTGCCCGACCATAGTCGGCTTCCAGGGAACCTACCACACCATCGCCGAGGCTGAAATCAGAGTGGATGGACCACCGGGCAAGCGCCTGCTTCAGGTACCCATCCGCATCGGCAACAACCAGCAGTGCGGCCAGCATACCGTGTACTTCTCCACCATCGACAACGAGACAAAAGAACGCGCCGAGCACGGCAAGGACTACGAACCGGTCACAAACGGTCAAGTGGTATACGAAGACGGCGAGACCGTCGGGTTCGCCAAGGTCTGGATCAAGGGTGACAAGATCATCGAGGACAAGGAGTCCTTCGATCTGGTCATCACCGGCATGACCTGGGACGATACAGGCTACAAAGACTACAAGAACGAACACGGCTTCACGAGGACAGCGGAAGACGCGCAGAAGGCCGCCAGACAGGGACACCAACGCACAATCAGGGGAGTGCCGGCTGGCCAGAAAAGTCCGCACGCCGAACTGCAAGTCGCTCGCATCAACATCACCAGCCTGCACGGCAGCGGCGAAGGGTGGACCGAACAGGGCCCCAAACGACCGCTACCGTCACTAGTGAAGATCACCAGCAACCAGAACGTAAGAATCTTCGAAGGCACCACCGCGAAGTTTCTCGTCAACGCGATGCTCAAGCGCAGATCCTACGGCGAGACGTGCACGGAAGACGTCCAGGTCGACTGGACTACCAAGGAAACCTTGGGTGAAGCCAGCGCCTACTACAAGGATTACGTCGCCCACAAGGGCACGTTGACCCTCAAAGCCACCGGCCAGGAGGGATCCTCAGATTACATCAGAGTCAAAACGCTGCATGACAACGTGCGCGAAGACGACGAAAAGGTCGAGGTCGTGCTCTCCAACCTGCGCGGCGGCTGCAACGCAAGATTCGCGTGGGGTCCCAACGGGCCCACCAACGCCGCGTCCATTCACATCATGGACGCCAGTTCCGCCGAAGCGCCCCAACAAGCTTTGCAAGACGCCGCCGTCCATCCCTACGGAGCATATACCACAGACGGCGCCCCGCTGCGCTTCCGAGTGGAGATTTCCCACCAGGTTGACGAAGCAATCGTCATCAATTACAGCACCATCGAGCAGCGCAACAATGACCGAAAGTGGGAGGCCAAGAAAAACCAGAACTATCATCACCGCGCCGGCAAGGTGAGGTTCCCGCCGCGCGCGAAGACGCTGTATCACGTCATCGAAGTACCGACCGCGTACCGGGACATTTCACAGCCACAGCTCATCCAGAGCATCCAGTTGAAAATCACAGTCCAGAAGGGACCGGCCCAAGCATCGACACAGCGAGTCACCGGCCTGATCTACGACCAGCATTATGATGGCGAGAAGAGCCTCGCCCAAGCGCCACAACAGTACGACCCGCAAGTCCAGCCGCCCACGGCAACCCCGACGCCTCCCACGCCCACGCCCACCCCGACTCCGGACCAGCCGGATAAACCCCAACCCCCTCCGGCCGGAACGAAAATCGGATGGGCACAGCGGGAGATCACGGTAACCGAGGCGGAAACCGCTGGAGATGGCACGGTTGACGTCCCATTCAGCATCCCGGAGGCTCTGGTCAGAGACGGCTACGTGGAGATCGGCATCGCCAACGTCGAAGACGGCAGCATTCTGCCCTCGCAAATCCGGGACCTGAACCTCAAATGGATCGGAGAAAATGCAAACAGGGTAGTAATACATCCCTACGACGACGATAACCACGCCCGCCGGCTAAACGTTGCCCACGTGAAATTCCAAAAGGGACAGGATGGCAACCTGCGGATCCAGGTCTGGGCTCCCCGAGACGGCAAGGTCGAAGGCGACGAAGTCCTGTGGATCACCGCCGTCAGGGTGGATCACAAAGCTGACGCTCAAGGCGGCAGAGTCTATTGGAGCGGGCCGAAGAGCGTGAAAGTGGTCATCAAGGACAAGGACCTGGTCCCCGGCGTGGTTCCGCGAATCAGCATTCCTCCGCAGCCAAACGTCTACCTCAACTCCGGCGACACCATATATCAAGTCATTGAAGGCGACGACAAGTGGCACATGAAAGGAACCATCACCTTCGACGCACCACTGCCGGTGCCGGTTAAGGTGCACTACACGGTACTGTGCAAGATTTGCGCCAGTGCAGTGAACTCAGATGGCCCTGGCGAGAGCCACCTCACGCGTAATTGGGGGCCGCACTCCGTTGTGATGCCAGCAGGGGCAACCCAGGCCACCGTCAAGTGGCCCATGCTTGGCAACACCAGAGTGAACCACGGCTGGACGGCGGAAGACAGGACCATCTACTTCGGTATATCCAGAATCGAAGGCGACGTGTTCGTGATGGATCACGCCAAGTTGTCGGACGACAACGGCAACATCGATTACAAGCTCGTGCCCCACCCCGGTACACAGGTCTTTAAAGGGAACGTACCCGCCCTGGTGCTCGAACTGATGTACATCAATGAGGACGATCACGAGGATGCGTTGTCGTTGCTGCAACCCGAACCGCAGGTGGAAGGCAAACCCCTGAAGTTCACCGTCCGGCGCAATGGCGATACAAGCCAGGCGGTCACCGTGAAATACAAGACGGTGGCGGGCACTGCCACGTCTGACGTTGACTACGTCGAAAGCGAAGGCTCCACGGTCATCGCGGCCGGCGAAAGCGCGGCAGTGATCGAAGTCAACACGCTCCGAGACCTGTTCGTCGAAGGTCCCGAAAGCGTGGGGCTGGAGATAACCAGCGCAACGGCCACACAGAAATCCACCGTCCTGGGCACCATCATCGACCTGGGCAACCTGGCCGGCGCAGTTCAGATGTCACTGGGAGAGCCGGAGCCCAGCAGCGACGGCACGGTCATCTTCGTGCCGGTCTGCATCGACTTCGACCGAATCGCGCAGGGCAAGCTGCAGGACATGCACTTCCGCTGGGGCGTCTCCGACGACAAGAGCGTCAAGAACGCGCAAACCGCGGTAGCCGCGCCACCCCGGAAGACATGTCTGGGCTACATCACCCTGAGCTCCAAGTGATCCCAACAGGGGCGGCCCCCCAAGCGTTTTTGAGTGGGGGGGCCCCCCGGCGCCCCCATGCGCACAAACCCCCGCCCCCCCCCCCCAAAACTGAGGGAAAAACAAAAAAACCACGAC
>JAPPMU010000042.1:0-4372 GCA_028873965.1 Chloroflexota bacterium | reverse complement strand
CCCCCCCCCCGGCCCCCCCCCCCCCCCCTCTTTCATTGGTGGGGGGGCCCCCCCCCTCCCCCGGGCCCCCCCCCGCGGGGCCCCCCCCCTCCGGCCGCGCCCCCCCCCCCCCCGCCCCCGGACGCACGATGACGCACAACCCGCGGACAGCCGCGCCAAGACGTGAGGAAAACCCATGAACACGACGACGCTCAGAACAATAACGCGCCAACGACGGTTGCTCTTGGCGCTGGCCATCATCGCAATCACCCTGACGGCGATCACACTGAGGCCGAACACGACCTTCGCAGCCCCAGCAACGCAGCAGGGCACGGTCAACGCGCCGTCAAAAGCCAACCTGAAGCAGGTGCCATGCAAAGCCGATCCTACCAGCAGCATCTGCGTCTCATGGACAAGCAACAAGCATTGGGTCCAGACCATGGTCAAGGTCTACGCCGTTACGGAAGGCGGCATGACCGGCGACCCCTTTTCTCATCCCAATGTCTGGAGTGGAAAACTGGTCCGGGAAATCCCCGTCAACACGCCAAACCACGGCCAGCTCGCCATCACCGGACTGAGTCCCGGCTCCTGGTACCTGGTCACGGTCGAGGGCCGAAACGGCAACGACCTGGAGGGCAAGGGCCCGAGTCTCCAACTCAGCACCATGCTCATACCGGAGATCATGGAAGTCAAGGCCACCGTAGAACGCGACAACCCTCAGGAAAAGGTGCGCGTATCATGGCACATCATCGGGCCACGCTCCGACCAGAGGTTCGAGATTGTCGCCGTCGGCAGCCGGAACCGGGCAGACATCGAAGACAACAGCGCCGGCATATACCAGCACACCCAGGCAACAGCGTCCATCACGGACCACACCGTAAGGGAACATACCTTCACCGGATTGCAACCGGACCACTGGTACCGCTTCGAGATCACGGTCGTTTCGGGCGGCGCGAAAAAAATAATGTGGACCGAACCGGTGCGAACCGCCAGGGACCCCGCCGACATCCCGCCCCCGCGGTGCGTCTCCCGCTTCGACACCGGCGTCCCCGGCATCCAGGCCAGCGAGAACAAAGTCGGCCTCCTGTCCATCTGCCTCCAGGCTGACAACCTGAAGGACGGGCGAAACCACACGCAAACCGTGATCCGCGCGCAATCCCTGGACGGGAACGAAACCTACCAGCAGACCTTGGACGCGGCGCCCAGCCTGGCGTTCATTCCCATGTCCGGCATCCGGGAAGGCCAGAAGTACCGTGTTGCGACCACCGCGGTCTACCAGTCCTCCAAACACGGCACGGAGCAGAGCGCCCCGGCCGTCGAACTGCTCACCCACTCGCAAAACCACCGGCCCTGCCGCAGCTGCCCAGACCTGCCCGCCGGAACACCGGTCACGATCAGCATCGAGTCCGAATGGTCATCCGTATGGCGACACAACGGTGAGATCAAGTTCGTCATCTCACTCAGCCGCCCGCTACAGGGACTGGAACATATCGAACTCCCGATCTCAATCTCCGGCGGCGAGCCCGACCGGCACTGGAACGTGGAATTCCGCCAGGGAGAAAACGGCCCTGGCGTAAAGCGCACCACCTCGGGAAAACAGTCCGGGATGATATTCAGCAAGGGCGGACAGTTCGCCACCTTCACGCTCATCGGCCGCGACCGGAACCCTGACGACGACCAGGACCGGAGTATCCGCATCGAAATCGGCGCGAAGGACCGCACCACCATCATGACGAACCTGCGCGGCAACGGCAGCTTCAGCAACAAGGTCATCGAAGTGGACATTGTCAGGCCGGAAGCCCCCGAACCCCCAGCAGTCAAGCCGGTGGTGAGCGTAACCGCCGGCAGCGACGTCACCGAGGGCCAGGACGCCACCTTTACCGTCACCGCCAGCCCCGCGCCGGCGTCCAGCCTGGACGTGCTCGTCATCGTAACCTCCAGCGGCCACTACGGCTTCACCGGCCTCGGACGACAAACAGTGACCATCCCGACCAGCGGCAGCGTCGGCCTCACCGTGGGCACCACCGACGACAACGTCGACGAGGCCGACGGCTCCGTGACGGCCACTGCGTACGATGACATCGGACACACCGTATCGGCAACACAGGGAGAGGCCACCGTCGCCGTCGCCGACAACGACGTGCCGGAGATAGGCATCACGGGCAGCTCCGCAGTAACCGAGGGTGAGAACATCACCTTCACGGTGACGGCCAGCCCAACCCCGGCGTCCAACCTGGACGTCAGCGTCACGGTAGCGCAGAGCGGCGACTTTGGAGTCCCCATCGGACAGCGCACGGTGACGGTTTCCACCACGGGCAGCACTGCCTTCACCGTGAGCACCACCGACGACGCCGCGAACGAGACCGACGGTTTCGTGACCGCCGCGGTGCACTCGGGCAGCGGCTACACGGTTTCAGCCACACAGTGGGTGGCCGTGGTGGACGTGTCGGACGACGACGACCCGCCAGACTACACCGACTACCAGACCGTGGTAGACTACCTCATCCAAGTGCGTGACAACCCCGAGAACCAGGCAATGCGGGGCAACCCCGACCACATCAGAAAGTGGAACCGCGTCCTGGCCGCCATCGGCTACGACAGCGGAGAACAACCCATGATGGCGCTGACCATCCACCTCAACGCACACCGGTGGCCGGACAGCCCCTTCCACGCGGCCTCCGTATATCTACGGAGCTTGGAGCAATAACAACTGCGGCAGCGGCCGGCAACGGCTTCAACCAAGCCGGCAACACGCTGAAGAACGAGGGCAGCCTCTGGGGCTGCCCTCAAACGCCAACACCACGACCAGCCAGAGCATGAGGCACAACCGATAGGAGGAAAATAAGGTGATACGGAACAGAAGTAAAATCCCACGAATCAGCAGGGTATGGCGATCAACCATCATCGCCGGAATAATTCTGCTTTCCATAGCCGCAGCGGTGACGATGGGCACGCCGGCAAACCCGACGGAAGCGCGCTACAACACCCCGCGCGGCGACCAGACAACAGCGCGACAGATCGCGCAAACCCCCGAGCTGAGCATCGCCGCCGCGTCCAGCCGCGTCGTCGAAGGCGGCTGGGCCCAGTTCACCGTCTCGGCCAACCCCGCGCCCACCGGCGAACTGACCGTCCACTACACCGTGTCGCAAACGGGCGAATTCGAGCACCAAGCCAAGCAACTCTGGATCGACAAGAATCTGGGTAGCAAGACCCTGACCCTCACCGGCTCCAGCGCCACCATCGCCGTGCCCACCGTGGACGACAACCGGTTCGAGCGCGACGGCAGCGTGACCGTCGCCCTCAACGCCAGCTCCGCCTACACGCTGAGCGCATCCAGCTCGGCTACCATCACGCGCCTGGAGAACGAGGCCATTCCAACCTTGTCCATCTCGGCAACGACCACGGAAATCGCGGAAGGCCACACCGCACACTTCGCCGTCTCAAGCCAGCCAAACGCGAACGTGAACCTGACACTCAACTACCGGGTGATGCAGAACGGCGATTACGTCTCCGGCGGCAACCTGGGAGAAAAGCAGGCGACAATCGCCGGATCCGGCGGCGCCATCACGGTAACCACCATCAGCGAAGACGGCGCTCCCGAACCCGACGGCGCGGTGATCGTGATGCTGCTGCCCGGCGACGGCTACCGGCTGGGCAATCCCAACGTCGCGTACACCATCATGCGCAACACCAGCGTCACGCCGCAGCTGAGCGTCTCCGCCGCAGCCCAACGGTACACGGAGGGCAACACCGCCCAATTCACCGTATCCGCCGACCCCGCACCCAGCCGGAACCTGGAGGTCAACTACCGGGTGACGCAGAACGGAGATTACGTCTCCGCCAGCCACACCGGCAGCAGGTTCCTGATCCTCACCGGCGCCAGCGCCGCCATCAGCGCGCCCACGGTGGACGACGGCGAGCACGAAGGCGCCGGCTCCGTGCTGGTCACGCTGCTCCCCGGCAACGGCTACACCCTGTCGAAGCAGAACACGGCGCAGGCCACCATCACAAACGACGACCCGCTGCTTCCGGCCATCTCCGTCTCCGGCGGCGCGGGGATTGAAGAAGGCGGAACCGCCAACTACGTCATCTCGGCAAGCCCCGCCCCCAACGGTAGCCTCACGGTCCACTACACCGTGTCGCAGAACGGCGACGTAGTTGAGTCCGGACAAGCAGGCCGCAAGAGCGTCACCCTCGCCGGCTCCAGCAAAGCCATCGCCGTGCCCACGGTTGACGACGCAACCGGCGAACCCGACGACAACGTCTCCATTACCATCAACGACGGCAGCGGCTACCGCGTCGGCTCTACGTCATCGGCGTCAGTCCCGGTGCGCGACGACGACAGCTACCCAACCGTCACCTTGTCGGGCGCACCTGCCAATGTTGACGAGGG